>JAXDJH010000001.1:0-16639 GCA_034663635.1 Actinomycetota bacterium
GAAGGGCTTCTTTCCGCAGGGTCGAGGTTCCGTCGGCGCGCTACCGGATGGGGCTTTAGATGACTTACGAGATCCGCGATGCGACACGTGATGACGCGCATGCCGTAGCCCAGGTATGGGTCGACTCATGGCGCGCCGCCTATGGCGATCTTTTAACGTCTGAACAGATCGAGAGCAGGACGGTTGAGCTCCGGGAGGGCCATTGGGCCTCCGAGTTCAATCACCCGACGAGTCTTCGGTCCGTGCGTCTTATCGCCGAGGACGACGATGGGGCGGCGGGGTTCGTCACATCGGGACCATCTCAGGATGACGGCGCGTCGGAATCGGACGCAGAGGTCCGCGCTATCTACCTCGCCGAACGCGCCTGGGGTAAGGGCTTGGGAGCCGAATTACTGCAAGGCGCCGTCGACGGATTGCGCGGTAAGGGTTTCGCGAGTGCTGCCCTGTGGGTCCTCGAGGGAAACTCTCGAGCTCGACGCTTCTACGAACGGGAGGGTTGGACCCTCGACGGCGGTCACAAGGATTGTTTTGGGGGTGTCGACGCGCCTGCGGTGAGATATCGGAGGAGCCTCGAACAGCCAAAGTAGGCTCGATGCCATGAAAGTACTCGTATCGGAAAAGCTTTCGGGAGCAGGTCTGGAGCGTCTGCGCGAACACGTAACCGTTGACGTGAAGCTGGGTCTAAGTCCGGAGGAACTCGAGGCCACGATCGGGGACTACGACGCGCTCATCGTGCGTTCGGCCACCAAGGCCACGGCCTCCGTTTTGGAGAAGGGCGAGAATCTAAAAGTCGTCGGCCGCGCCGGCATCGGGCTCGACAACGTCGACGTCGAGGCAGCAACACGCTTGGGCATCCTCGTCGTCAACGCGCCGCAATCCAACGTCCTATCCGCGGCTGAGCACACGATGGCGTTGCTCCTTGCGCAGGCCCGAAACGTGCCGCAGGCTCATGCCGCGCTGACGTCTGGTTCGTGGGAGCGCGAGAAGTGGCAGGGCATCGAGCTCCACGGGAAAACACTCGGGATCGTCGGACTCGGCCGGGTCGGAACGCTCGTCGCGCAGCGCGCGAGCGCGTTTGGGATGCGACTCGTTGCCTACGACCCCTACGTCGCGCCGAACAGGGCCGCTCAGATGGGCGTCCAGCTCGTGGACGACATCGTCGAGCTCGCCAAGCGGGCGGATTTCATCACGATCCACATGCCTCGAACGCCTGAGACCGTCGGGCTGATCGGCGAACGCGAACTTGCCGCCGTGAAGCCGGGCGTTCGCATCGTCAATACCGCCAGGGGGGGACTGATCGACGAGGACGCTCTGGTGAAGGCCCTCGAGGATGGTCGAGTCGGAGGAGCGGCGATCGATGTCTTCGTCGATGAGCCGGTGACCGAGCATCCCCTCTTCAAGTTCTCCAACGTCGTCGTCACGCCGCACCTCGGCGCATCTACCGCCGAGGCCCAGGACAAGGCGGGGCTCGCTATCGCCGAGCAGGTCCTCCTCGCGCTGAGGGGCGAGTTCGTTCCCTACGCGGTGAACGTCGACGTCGGCACCGAGATCCCGGAGCCGGTTCGGCCGTACCTGAGGTTGGCAGAACGGCTCGGTCGGATCGCGGTCGCTCTCGCCGGCACCGGAGTCGAAGGGTTGCGCTTCGAGTACCACGGGGGGATCGCGGACCATGACACGCGTGCATTGACGCTGTCGGGCCTGAAAGGCGCGTTCTCGGCCGTCGTACACGAACCCGTGACGTTCGTGAACGCGCCGCTGATGGCGAAGGAACGAGGGATCTCGGTCGAGGAATCGAAGTCGTCGCAGTCGCTCGATTACGTGAACCTGGTCGAGGTCCGCGCTTCGTCCAAGGACGAGACGGTCTCGGTCGCCGGAGTTCTTGTCGGCAAGAAGGACAACGAGCGTCTCGTTCGCATCTACGGCTATGACCTCGACATGGCGTTCGCTCCGATAATGGTGTTCTTCCGATACGAGGATCGACCGGGCGTTGTCGGGATAGTCGGCACCCTGCTCGGGGAGGCCGGCGTCAACATCGCGAACATGCAGGTCGGACGCCAGACCGTCGGCGGCGAAGCGCTGATGGGCCTCGCCGTGGATTCGCCGATCCCAGAGAAGGTTCTCAACTCCATAGCGGAGAAAGCTCAACTACGCGACGCTCGGTCGATCGTGTTGGACGAGTGACCGGCTAGTAATCTCAGCAGAACAACCAAGCGGGACAAAGGAGCGGGGATGGGCATCGAGCCAGTCGACAAGGTTTGGATGAACGGTGAACTCGTCGACTGGAAGGACGCGAACGTCCACATCCTGACCCACGCGCTTCACTACGGCACCGGAGTCTTCGAAGGGATCCGGTGTTACGAGACTCCGAAAGGCCCCGCGGTTTTCCGCTTGCGCGATCACCTCGAGCGCATGGAGCGGTCCGCAAAGATCTTCTTGATGGAGATCCCGTTCAGTTGCGACGACCTTCAGGACGCGACCCACGCTCTCGTCAAAGTCAACCGGCTGAAGTCCTGCTACGTCCGTCCGATCGCGTACCGAGGCTTCGGTGGCGAGATGGGCGTCAACCCTGAGAAGAATCCCGTCGATGTCGCGATCGCCGTGTGGAGCTGGGGTGCCTACCTGGGCGACGAGGCTTTGAAGAGCGGGATCCGGATGACGATCTCGTCATGGCGCCGACACGACCCGAACATCATCCCGCCGATGGCGAAGGTCACAGGGGCGTACATCAACTCTTCGATGGCCAAGCTCGAGGCGGTTCACAACGGTTTCGATGAGGCGATCATGCTGAACCCGCAGGGCTACGTCGCCGAGGCGACGGGAGAGAACCTCTTCGTCGTGAAGGACGGCGAGATCTTCACTCCGCCACTCTCGGCCGGCCCCCTCCCCGGCATCACCCGCAACACGATCATGAAGATCGCGGCCGACCTCGGCATGCCGGTCACCGAACGCCAAATGACTCGGGCCGACCTCTACCTCGCCGACGAGATGTTCTGCAGCGGCACGGCGGCCGAGGTGACTCCGGTTCGTGAGATCGACGAGCGCGAGATCGGCGAACCTGGACCAGTGACGCTGACGATCCAACAGAAGTATTTCTCCATCGTCAAAGGCGAAGACGAGAAGTACTTCGACTGGCTCGACTTCGTGGAGTAGTGACTTCTTCCATACGCACGCGCATCGCTCCAGCCCCCAGTGGGTCTATCCATGTCGGCAATGCGCGCACCGCTCTCTACAACTGGTTGTACGCGCGTCATCACGGCGGGACGTTCGTACTGCGCGTAGAGGACACCGATCGGAAGCGAGCCACCGATGAGGCGTTCGCCGCAGTTCTGGAAGACATGCGCTGGCTCGGGCTCGATTGGGATGAGGGCCCGGAGGTCGGCGGCGCCCATGAGCCTTACCGGCAGTCGGAGCGCACAGAGACGTACGAGGCGACGGTCACGCGGCTCCTCGAGTCGGGACATGCGTACAAGTGCTACTGCACCGCGGAGGAGTTGGACGAGCGGCGCAAACTGGCGCAGGCCGAGCGGAGGGCTCCCGGTTACGACGGCCGGTGCCGGAACCTCAGCGATGAAGAGCGCGCCGCGTTCGAAGCCGAGGGCAGGTCGTCCGCGGTTCGCTTCAAGGTCCCGGAAGGTCGCACGATCACGTTCGAGGACGCCGTCCGAGGCGAGATCTCGACCGACACCGCGCAGATACAGGACTTCATCATCAGACGTTCGGACGGGTCACCCACTTACATGCTGGCGGCGGCGGTCGACGACGCGCTCATGGAGATCACTCACATCATCCGAGGCGAGGATCTGATCAGTGCCACTCCCCGGCAGCTTCTCCTTCGAGAGGCGATGGACGTGCACGAGGTGCCGGTGTTCGCACACCTACCGTTGCTCGTCGACGAGAAGGGCCGTCCACTCTCGAAACGTTGGGGCGATGTGGCGGTCAGCGCGTATCGCGAGCAGGGGTTCCTGCCCGAGGCGCTCGTCAATTACCTCGCGCTACTGGGGTGGTCGTTCGATGACAAGACCAACATCTTCTCGAAGGACGAATTGATCGAGCGGTTCACTCTCGACCGCGTCAGCCGAAACCCGGCCCGGTTCGACGTCGACAAGCTCGAGTGGTTGAACGGCCATTACATCCGGACGAAACCGGTCGAAGAGATCGTCGAGGCCCTGGTTCCCTTCTGTGTCGCGGAAGGGATGCCGGCCGACACGGCCGAGGGTCGGGAGATCCTGAAGTCCGTCACGCCGCTCCTCACCGAGCGGATGAAGCGCTTGACCGAGGCCCCCCCGATGGTTCGATTCCTTTTCGAGCGGCCTACCCCGGACGAGAAGGCTCGCAAGGTTCTCGATGGTCAGGAGGCTTACCTGACCGAAGTTGAGGCAGCCCTAGAGGGCGTTGAAAAGTGGACGACGGCCGAGATCGAAGAGGCGTTGCGCAGGTTGCAAGAAGAGAAGGGATTGAAGCCCAAACAAGCCTTCCAACCAGTGCGCGCCGCGGTGACGGGAACGCTCATCAGCCCGCCCCTGTTCGAGTCTTTAGAGATCCTCGGCAAGCAAGAGACCTTGGTCAGGTTGAGAAGTCTGGCCGGATAGACCCGCTGGTATCCTCCTGAACCCGTGATTGGGGCGTGGGGTAACCTGGCAGCCCGTCGGTTTCTGGTACCGATAGTCCTGGTTCGAATCCAGGCGCCCCAGCTCAAACGGTCAGGCAGGTTGTTAGTGAACGCGGCCCGGTAGTCTAGTTGGCCGAGGACGCCGCCCTCTCAAGGCGGAGATCACGGGTTCGAATCCCGTCCGGGCTACTAGTTCCAAGTGATTAGCGGTTTCAAGGATTAAGGAGATGGAGAGATGAACCCGACCGACCTCGTCGAGCGCCCTTACCTGCGTGACGACGTGCCCGACTTCAGACCGGGCGACACCGTCAAGGTGCACGTGCGAGTAGTCGAGGGCGAGCGCGAGCGCGTTCAGATCTTCGAGGGCATCACGATCCGCCGGCGCGGGAGTCAGCTCTCAGCGACCTTCACCGTGAGGAAGATCTCCTTCGGCGTGGGCGTGGAGCGCACGTTCCCGGTCCACTCCCCGATGATCGCGAAGATCGAAGTCGTCACCCGTGGCGACGTCCGCAGAGCCAAGCTCTATTACCTCCGCTCCAGGGTCGGCAAAAAGGCGAAGGTCAAAGAGCGCCGCGAAGTCTGACGCAGTGCAAGAGCCAGAAATCTCTCAATCCCAACCGCCCCCGCCGCCATCGCCGGAAGGCGAGGGCCCTATTCCAACGCCCGTCAAGAAGCACCGCCCGTTGTGGCGCGAGCTTCCGATCCTCATCGTCATCGCCTTCGTAGTCGCTCTTCTCATAAAGACGTTCGTCCTCCAGGCCTTCTACATCCCGTCGGCGTCGATGGAGCCCACGCTCCGCGAGGGCGACCGGGTTCTCGTCGAGAAGATCAAGTACCACCTGGGCGACCCCGCGCGTGGGGACGTTCTCGTGTTCGAGAAGGACCTCATCGGGGCGCCACCTGCCGAAGACACCGGCTTCATGACCGACATCAGCAATGCGTTCAAGGGTCTGTTCGGGTTTCCTACGGGTACCTCGCAAGACTTCATCAAGCGCGTGATCGGGGTGGGTGGGGACACCGTCGAGGGCCGCGACGGTGTGGTGTTCGTCAACGGTGAAGCGATAAGCGAGCCGTATCTCCCCGAGGGACTCGAGATCTCTCCCTTCGGCCCCGTCGAGATCCCGGACGGCAAGCTCTTCGTGATGGGCGATAACCGGAACAACTCGGATGACTCACGAAACTTCGGGCCGATCGATGTGGATCAGGTGGTGGGCCACGCATTCCTATTGATTTGGCCCCCCTCAGACTTCGACACGCTCTAACCTGTCTCTATGTCCGAATCCGCGCCCGAGCCCGGCGCGCCCGCTCCAGACCCCGAACCAACCCCGGCTACTCCGATAGGGCCGTCGCGGACGACGCGGTTCCGTTCGTCGGCGATCAAGCACATCACCGAGTTGCCGATGCTCGTTCTGTTGGCGTTCCTCATCGCGATCGTCATCAAGACGTTCGTCGTGCAGGCCTTTTTCATCCCCTCCGGTTCGATGATCCCGACGCTCCGGATCGGAGACCGCGTTCTCGTCGAGAAGCTCAGCTACCGGCTGCATGACGTTGAGCGTGGCGATGTGGTCGTTTTCGAGAAGGAGGTGTTCGGCGCCAAGCCGCCGGACGTGCCCTGGTACGACGACACGCGCAATTTCTTTCGAGAGCTACTGGGACTGCCGACGGGGGAGCAGGAGGATTACATCAAGAGGGTCGTCGCCATCGGTGGCGACACGATCCGCTACGCAGGCACTCCCAGACATCTGATCGTCAACGGCGAGGACGTTGATATCTCCTACGTGAAGGGCGGACGCGACAAGTTCTCATCCACGATCACGGAGGCCGACTGCAAGAGACTCACGATGGAAGAGGCCGAGGGGGGTTGCCGGGTCCCCGCTGGGAGGATCTTCGTGATGGGGGACAACAGATCGAGTTCGGAGGACTCGCGGATCCTGGGCCCGGTCGATGAGGACAAGGTGGTCGGGCGCGCTTTCGCAGTGATCTGGCCGCCGGGTCACTTCCGAGGCTTGTAGACGGAGCGAGCGATGGTGCTGGATGCGAGCGGCGTGATGGAGGCCCGTCTGGCCGAGGCGGGATTCGAGCGCGTCGCCGGCTGCGATGAAGTTGGTCGGGGGGCGCTTGCGGGTCCGCTCGTCGCCGCGGCGGTGATCCTTCCTCCAGATGTCGACATCGCCGGGCTTCGCGATTCGAAGATGTGCACCAAGCTCCAGCTGCGGCGACTCGCGGACCAGATCAACGAGATCGCCTTGGCCGTCTCGATTGTCCGAGTGCGTCACGACACGATCGATAAGGACGGGCTCAATCCGGCCAATATCCGAGCGCTGCGCCGCGCCTTGAACGGACTGGTCGCTAGTCCGGATTACGTGCTTGTGGATGCATTCAGGATCAAGCGATTGTCGTGGCCGAACCTGGCCGTGAAGAAGGCGGACGCCGTAAGCAAGAACGTGGCGGCGGCCTCGATCGTCGCCAAGGTTCACCGGGATGCCATCATGCGGCGCTACCACAAGCGATTCAGGCAGTACGGGTTCGCAACCAATGTGGGCTACGGAACGAGGTACCACTGGAACGCCCTCAAGCGATACGGGCCCTCGCCGATCCACCGCCGTTCCTTCTTCGGAGTCATCGGATTTCCCGATAACGATGGTGTACTGAGGCCCCATCTGGCGCGAAACTTGGCCCAGGAAGAAGTTCCCTTCAGACCGGAGGACGGGCGATGAGCGTCGAGGACCTCGAGAAATATGAGGCCGAGATGGAGCTTCAGCTGTACAAGGAGTATCGGGACGTCCTTCCGATGTTCAAGTTCGTCGTGGAGACCGAACGACGCTTTTATCTAGCGAATGAAGTGAACGTCGAGACCCGTCATCTTGGAGCCAAGGTGTGGTTCGAGGTGGAGCTCGCGGATGCCTGGGTGTGGGACATGCATCGGCCGGCCCGCTTCGTCTCCCAGGTCAAGGTTGTGACTTTCCGCGATCTCAATGTCGAAGAGTTGGCACAGCTCGCGGAGCGCGATCTGATCCCAGACCCGCCCGGGATGGACCACTAACCTTTTAGTCGCACCCTCTTTCTAAATTTGCGCGCATGAGCGCGCGAGGGGTCCTCGGTTCGGCTGGAGAAACGATGGCTTGCGAAGCCCTTCGCCGAGCCGGTCTGGAGATAGTCGAGCGAAACTTCCGGTGCAACTTGGGCGAGATCGACATCGTCGCGCGACGTGGTGGTCTTGTCGTTTTCTGCGAGGTCAAGACGCGGCGTTCTGATCGATGGGGAGCTCCCGCCGAGGCGGTCACCCCTGTGAAGCAAGCTCGCATCAGAAGAGTGGCAGTCCATTGGCTGACTGAAAGAAGGCTACGAGCCGATGAGGTCAGATTCGATGTCATCTCGATAGTGATCGATCGAAGTGGTACTAGGGTTGATCATCTCGCCGGCGCGTTCTAAAGGAGACCGTGTGCCCGACTATGAGTCGCTGATCTGGGAGCAGGAAGGCCACGTCGCCACCCTCACCCTGAACCGTCCGGAAAAGAAGAACGCGATGTCCTTCGTCATGTTTCACGAGCTCGAGGCCGCGTTCAACCATGCGGCTACCTCCGAGGAAGTTCGGTGTCTGGTCGTAACGGGCGCGGGTGGTTCGTTCTGCTCCGGCGCTGATCTCAGTGATCCGGCGAACCTCGTCGGCTCCGTTGCTGAGTTCCGCGACCGGATGCGCACGATCGACGCCGTGGTGCGCGCCTTCGTCCATTGTCCGAAGCCCACGATCGCCAGGGTCACGGGGATCGCTGCGGGGGCAGGGTGCAACCTTGCGCTCGGGTGCGATCTCGTAGTTGCGTCCAAAGATGCGAGTTTCGCCGAGTTGTTCGTGAAGCGTGGCCTTGTCGTCGACTTCGGCGGCACCTGGGTTCTCTCTCGGGCGCTGCCTTTGAACAAAGCGAAAGAGATCGCGCTGCTCGGCGAAACGATCTCGGCTGAACGCGCCCACTCTCTCGGGCTCCTGAACCGGCTCTGCGAGCGGAGCGAGATCGATTCGGTCGTGAAAGACCTGGCCCACCGGGTCGCGGCGCTTCCTCCACGTACCGTTTCGTTGATCAAGGATAATTTCAACCGGGCGACCGAGAGGTCTCTGGAGGAGAATCTCGACGCTGAGTCCCTGACTCAATCACTGGCCTTCGCGACCGAGGACACCCGAGAGGCGGTCCTGGCATGGCTCGAGAAGCGAGAGCCACGATTCACCGGCCGCTAAGACTTCCTGTCACACCCCTTAAGTAACTTCTCACCACCGTGCTCCCGAAGCCCAAGGAAGTGGGGCTTCATGCTTGCAAAGTCACACTCGGTCGCCTTCGTGGGGGCCGACGCAACGTTGGTCGATGTCGAGGTCCACGTGGCCTCGAGCGGTCTGCCGACGTTCCGTCTGGTTGGTCTCGCCGCGGCCTCCGTTCGAGAGGCCGAACAACGAACCCGCGCTGCGATCACGTCATGCGACGAGATGTGGCCGTTGCGGAAGATCACGGTCAATCTGGCGCCAGGTGGGGTGCGAAAAGAAGGCACGCACTTTGACCTACCGATCGCGCTTGGGGTCCTCGCTGGTGCCGGCATTTTCGATCCGGAAGTCCTGGATGGTTGGCTGATCCTCGGCGAACTTCGTCTCGACGCCTCCGTACGGCCGGTCAGAGGAGTACTCGCCGCGGCTATCTCGGCATCACGAGCTGGACTGAAAGGCATCATCTGTCCGGCCCAGAACGCCTCTGAGGCAGCGATCGTCGACGGACTTGAAGTCGTCGCCGTCACCCATCTCAAAGAGTGTCTCGGATTCTTCGGCTCAACTTGGACGCCTCCCGTCGTAAGTGGTGCTCCTGTGTGCGACGAACGATCGGGGCCCGACCTCAGAGATGTGCGAGGGCAGCGAGCAGCGAAGTATGCGCTTGAGGTCGCGGCAGCGGGTGGACACAACCTCTTGCTGCAAGGCCCACCTGGTGCCGGCAAGACCATGTTGGCCAGATGCCTCCCAAGCTTGCTCCCCGCAATGTCGTTTGAAGAGTCCCTCGACGTGACGAAGATCCACTCGGTGGCGGGGATCCTTCCCGAGGGTTCCGGGTTGCTCACTACGCGACCCTTTCGAACTCCTCACCACAACGTGTCGATGGCAGGGCTGATCGGCGGGGGGATCGGGCTCGCTCATCCGGGCGAAGCAAGCTTGTCGCATCACGGAGTCCTCTCTTTGGACGAACTCGGGCTCTATAGAGGGGAAGCGCTTGACGCCCTTAGAGCACCGATCGAGGAAGGAAGGATCCGGATCGCACGCAGCGCGGGTGCCGTAACCCTTCCTTGCAGCTTCTCGCTCGTAGCAGCGATGAATCCCTGTCCGTGTGGATTTCGACAAGACAACAAACGGACTTGCAGTTGTTCGGCCGTTCAGATGCGGGCTTACTCAGCCCGGGTGTCGGGCCCTCTTCTCGACCGATTCGATATGCAGATAAGTGTTCAGCGACTGTCGAAGGAAGAACTACTCGGCCCTGAATCGGGGGAGTCTTCAGAAGCGGTGCGAGAACGGATCGAGATGGCGAGAGCTCTCCAGCACGATCGATATGGATCAGTGAGGATGACTAACGCACGAGCGACTAGACGCGATCTTGAGATAGAGCTCACCTCGTCGACCGATGTGCGCAGAAAGCTAGAGACGGCGATCGATGACCACGCCCTCAGCGGTCGGGGAGTGACCCGTGTCCTCCGAGTGGCGCGAACCCTCGCCGATCTACGGTCTGCTCAGCGCGTTTGCGGTGATGACGTCGCTATGGCTCTCTTCATGAGGTTGGACGACATCGTCTGTGATGCCGCATGAAACGTCGCGTCATACGTCCAAGCGACGACGAGTGGCCCGACCAGCTGAACGAGCTAGGTCCCCATGATCCGCCGAAGCAACTTCACGCGGTGGGACGTCCTCTTCCTGATGTGAGGTATTCGGTCGCCGTGGTCGGTACTCGTCGTGCCACGGCGGGTGGGATTGCAACGGCGGAGAGATTCACTCGAGAACTCGCCGAAGCCGGTCTAGCCATCGTTTCTGGCCTGGCAATGGGCATCGACGCAGTTGCTCACAGAACGGCGCTGCAGGCCAAGGCGCACACGGTTGGGGTTCTTGGGTGCGGCCTAAATCTTCCGTACCCTCGCGTGAACGAAAAGATCAGACGACAGATGGAGACTGAGGGGACGGTCATCACCGAATACGAACCGAACGTCGAGCCGTTCAAGGCTCATTTTCCAGAGCGAAACCGGATCATCGCCGGGATCTCGGCCGGAGTGCTCGTCATCGAGGGTGGTCTAAAGAGCGGAGCGCTGATCACAGCGCGAAAGGCACTAGAGGCCAATCGCATGGTGTGGGCGATTCCCGGCAGCGTCAGGAGTCCCTTTTCGGAAGGCCCAAATGAACTGATTCGGAGAGGTGAGGCTTCCTTGGTCACGTCGGTCCAGGACCTGTTCGAGGAATTGTCACCTCCCATCGTCTGGTCCGATAGCCAGGCTTCCATGGGCTTGATTGATCGAGTTCGGATGCAACTTGACCGCGATGAACTCGCCGCCCTATTGGAATTCGACGACCAGCCGATCACGACGGATCGGATCTGCTCTCGACTTTCCTTCGAGCCAGGCCGAGCCTTCATGACGCTCTCAAAGCTCGAAACGAGAGGTTTGATTCGTCGACACCCCCTGGGTCACGAGATCACAGATTCAGGCCTACGGCAGAGATCGCTAATCAATACCTTTTGAGACCCTCGACTACTCGACCACTCGACCACTCGACCACTCGACCACTCGACCAAGCCCGATCGGCGTAGCGAGTGAATCGCTCAAGGGCGTGGCTGGCCTCAATGGTTGACAGAAGTAACAGGCCCGCCCAAGCTTGATGGATGGCTGGGGACGTCTTTATCAAGCGCGCCTCGGAGGATTTCCTCCGGGCGATCGAGGTGCAGCGAGAGCTGTCGCCTAACACCGTCGCGGCCTATGAAACGGATCTCGCCCAGTTTGCCGAATGGTCGGGTCGAGCCAAGGTCGACCGTCTCGGGGAGGTCGATCGGCGACTTCTGCGTCGCTACATCGCCTTCTTATCCGAGCGACGGCTTGCGCGCCGATCGATCGCCCGCAAGGCGAGCGCCCTTCGGTCTCTGTTCAAATGGGCGATCGAGCGAGACATCGTGTCGGTGGACCCGACGGACGGTCTCACGACACCGAAGCTCGACCGACCTCTCCCAAAAGCCCTGCGGGCGGCAGACGCGGCCCGCCTTTGCGAGCTTCCGCCTAGCGACGATCCGGTCGGCCTGCGGGACCGGGCGCTCATCGAGCTGCTCTACGGCTCGGGTCTTCGAGTGAGCGAATTGGTTGGTCTGGACATCGACGACGTCGATCTGAGGGACCGCCGGATCAGGGTCCTTGGGAAGGGAAGGAAGGAGCGAGACGTTCCTATGGGTGATGAATCCCTCCAAGCTCTATCGACCTATATGGAAAACGCGCGAGTTTGGTTCGTGGAGAAAAGCTCACGGGTCCTTCCCGCGCTTTTCCTCAACCAAAGAGGGGGACGGTTGAACCCGCGCAGCGTGAGGGCCGCGCTAGACCGCTACACCCGCGCGGAAGGCCTGCCCCACGTCGCTCCACACGCCCTGCGACACTCCTTCGCCACTCACCTTTTAGACGGCGGAGCCGACCTAAGGACGGTGCAGGAACTCCTCGGGCATGAGAGTCTTTCTACTACTCAGATCTACACACATGTCTCGACCGAACGGCTGAAGGCTGTATATGAGCAAAGCCATCCAAGAGCCTGAGCCGGACGACCTCGCTCCGGTCGCAGACCCTTCTGATATCGCGGACAGTCTCACCGTCGCGTGGGGCGACTACAAGGCGTCCCAATCCCCGGCCGCCCGTGATGCCCTGATCCTTCATTACTCGCCGCTGGTGAAGTACGTAGCCGGTCGGGTGGCCGTCGGCCTTCCGGCCAACATCGAGCAGGCGGACCTGATCTCGTACGGGATATTTGGGTTGATCGACGCCATCGACAAGTACGACCCCCAGCGCAACATCAAATTCGAGACCTACGCGATCAGCCGGATCCGCGGAGCGATCATCGACGAGCTCAGGGCGATCGACTGGGTCCCGAGATCGGTGCGCTTCAAGGCCAGAGAGGTCGAAAAGGCGTACTCGGCCCTCGAAAACAAGCTGAAACGGCCGCCCTCGGAAGCGGAGATAGCCGAGGAGATGGGCGTTTCCGTCGAGGAGCTAAACCACATCTACACCCAGCTCTCCAGCGTCTCCTTAGTTGCTCTCGACGAGCTGATGAGCCTGGAGGGGGATCGTGGCGACAAGCTCAGCCTGCTCGAGACTTTGGAGGACACCAAGACCGCGAGTCCGATGGACGCGTTCGAATCGACCGAGATGAAAGACATCCTGGGCTCCGCGATCAACCGGCTCCCGGATCGGGAGAAACAGGTGGTCATCTTCTATTACTTCGAAGGCATGACGCTGGCCAAGATCGGCGAGATCCTCGGCGTCACCGAGTCCCGGGTCTGTCAGATCCACACGAAGGCGGTCCTGGCACTGGGCTCCAAGATCAAGGAACTAACCCAGACCGACTGACCTGTTAGCCTCAGCAGGCAATAAATACACACGCTCGGCACCCCGGCGCGACCCGTCGGGTTTCGGTCTCAGCCCTGTAGGCAGCAAAGCAACAAACACGGCTGGGTAGGCGAGCGGAGGATCAACCGAAGAAGGAGGTCTACCTATGCCCGTCGTCACGATGCGGCAGCTGCTGGAAGCGGGTGTCCATTTCGGGCATCAAACGCGCCGTTGGAACCCCAAGATGAAGCGTTTCATCTTCACCGAACGCAACGGCATCTACATCCTCGATCTACAACAGACGATGTCTGGGATCGAGAGGGCGTACACGTTCGTACGGGACACGGTAGCCAAGGGCGGCACGGTCTTGTTCGTTGCCACCAAGAAGCAGGTGCAGGACGCGGTCCAGGAGCAAGCGGAACGTGCCGGCATGCCGTACGTCAACTTCAGGTGGCTGGGCGGAATGCTCACGAACTTCCGCACTATCCACGAGCGGATCAAGCGCATGCGCGAGCTCGAGGAAATGATCGAGTCAGGGTCGATCACAGCGCTCCCCAAGAAGGAAGCGCTCAGGCTCACCCGTGAATACGAGAAGCTCTCGCGCAACTTGAGCGGCATGAAGGACATGGACAAGGCTCCCGACGCCGTTTTCATCCTCGACACCAAGAAGGAAGAGATCGCGGTGCGAGAGGCGCGCAAGCTCGGGATCCCCATCGTGGCGATCCTCGACACGAACTGCGACCCGGACGACGTGGACTACGCGATCCCAGGAAACGACGATGCGATCCGTTCGGGTCAACTCCTCACGAGGGTCATCGCCGACGCGGTGATCGAGGGCAAGTCCATGCGTCCCGAAGCCAGCGACGAGGACAAAGCAGGCCCCGCTCCTCTCGAGCCATCCGAGGTTCTTCCCGGCGCGGCCGCAGAGCCGAAGGCCGAGTGGGAGCTCCAGCTCGAAGAAGAAGAGGCAAAGGCAGCTCAGGCCGCAGAGAGTGGCGAGCAAACAGAAACTGCACCTGCCCCGCCCGTTCCCGCGAACGCGGAGGCATAAGGAGAACAAATGGCAGAGATCAAAGCTCAAGACGTAAAGAAGCTCCGGGAGGCGACCGGAGCCGGGATGATGGATTGCAAGAAGGCCCTGTCGGAGGCGGATGGCGATTACGACACCGCGCTAAGGCTCCTTCGCGAGAAGGGACTTGCGGCTGCGGCCAAGAAATCGGGCCGCACTGCGACCGAGGGCATCGTCTACGCGTACATGCATCGGCCACAGCCCGACTATCCCCCGAAGCTCGGCGTCCTTCTCGAGCTCAACTCCGAGACGGATTTCGTCGCCAAGACCGAGCAGTTCGAGCGCCTCGCCAAGGACATCGCGATGCACATCTCTTTCGCCGACCCGCGGTGGAAGACGCGCGACGAAGTACCTCAGGATGTGCTCAACGACGAGTCCGCGATCTACGCGAAGCAGGCAAAGGACTCCGGCAAGCCTGAGAACGTCGTGGAAAAAGTGGTCCAGGGAAAGCTCGAGGGCTTCTACAAAGAGAACGTCCTCATGGATCAAGAGTGGATCCAGGACAAGAGCAAGTCGATCAGCCAGTTGATCGACGAAGCCAAGGCGACGATGGGCGAGAACATCTCGATCGGCCAGTTCAAGCGCATCCGCGTGGGTGAGAAAGAGGCTTAGGTCTTGAGCGACTCCGAGGACGTCAGGGCGACTCCCAAATTCAAGAGGGTTCTCCTGAAGCTCTCGGGAGAGGCTTTCGCCGACCCCCAACACGGTTTCGGGATCGACCCCCGGATAGTCGCGTCGATCGCGCGCCAGATCGCTGAGGCGCGCGACATCGGCACCGAGCTGGCACTCGTGATCGGCGGGGGGAACATCATCCGCGGCCTATCGGCTTCCGCCCAGGGCACCGACCGCACAACCGCGGACTACATGGGGATGCTGGCGACGGTCATCAACGCCCTTGCCATGCAAGACGCTCTCGAGAAAGAGGGAGTGCAGACGCGCGTGCAGACGGCCATCTGGATGCAGGAGCTCGCTGAGCCATACATCCGTAGACGCGCGATGCGTCACCTCGAGAAGGGCCGCGTGGTGATCTTCGCCGGCGGCACGGGCAACCCATATTTCTCGACTGACACGACCGCGGCTCTTAGGGCGCTGGAGATAGGGGCCGAGGCGATCCTCAAAGGCACCCGGGTCGACGGCGTCTACGACTCTGACCCGATGGTCAACGAGGACGCGCAGATGTTCAACTCCCTCAGCTACATCGATGTCCTGAATCGTGGGCTGAAGGTCATGGACTCCACCGCGGTGTCTCTTTGCATGGACAATCGCTTGCCGATCGTCGTCTTCAACCTCAAGGCTCCGAACATCATGCGGATCCTTTCGGGCGAGGATGTCGGAACGCTCGTTCATTCGGACGCAACTTAGGGGGTATTGCATTGGCTGAAGACGATCGTGAGGTCATGCGAGAGGCCGAAGACAAAATGAAGAAGGCGGTCTCGGTGAATTCCGAAGAGCTCGCGTCGATCCGCTCGGGCCGCGCCACTCCCGCCCTCTTGAACAAGATCATGGTCGAGTACTACGGCTCGAAGGTGCCCCTCAATCAAACAGCCAACGTCTCAGTGCCTGAGCCACGGCTGATGGTGATCGCGCCTTACGACAAGAGCACGATCTCGGCGATCGAGAAAGCGATCCAGACCTCGGACTTGGGGATCACGCCGAGCAACGATGGCAACGTGATCCGCATCGCCTTTCCACAACTGACTGAGGATCGCCGTAAAGAGATGATCAAGCTCGCGCACGTTCGTGCGGAAGAGGGTCGCGTGGCCATCCGTGGGGTTCGCCGCCACGCGAAGGAGAGCCTCGAGAAGCTCAAGAAGGACGGCGATCTCTCTGAGGACGAAGAGCGGCGTGCGGAAGGGGACCTGCAGAAGCTCACCGACCGTTACGTGCACGAGGTCGACGAGCATCTGAAACATAAAGAGGCCGAACTCTCCGAGGTTTAGCAGTGGCCGAAGGCCGGTCTCTTAAACAAGCGGTAATTACTGCCCTGATCCTCCTTGCGCTCATCGTCATATGCGCGCTCATCGGCACGACCGCCTTCTTCGTGTTGGTCTGCGCGGTAGTCCTGATTGCGCTCTTCGAGCTTCTGGATGCTCTCGTTCAAACGGGCCATCGCCCGAACATCCCCTGGGGCGTCCTCGGCGGTTTTGGAATGCTGCTCGCTGCTTTCTCCGAGCGACCCGCGTTTTTCGCCGTGGTTATAGCGGTGACGATGTACGGGGCGTTCATCCTCGCGCTACGTCCGAATCGAGGGCCGACTGCCGCAACCGACGCGGCCTGGACCGTGCTCGGAGTCGCGGGGGGGGGGGGTGGGGGAGCCGCCGCGACGTCCATCATGGTCCTCGACCAGGGGAGGCCCGGCGACGGGCGTTAGCTGCTGA
>JAXDJH010000020.1:0-59270 GCA_034663635.1 Actinomycetota bacterium
CGGGATGGCATCCCTGTCGCTGAGTAACGCGCACGACGTTGGCAGGCTGAGTTGGGACGCCTTCGCCATAGGTCATGTAACCCGCGTTGCCTGCGAGCCCGGCCATGTTGAGCGGCACACCGTCGAAGTAGCCGACGTCGTAGAGGCTTGCGATGCCCGCGACGGTGACCATGGTCGTGAGCCCTTCAGGCCTGAGCACGGCCCCCGCGTTCTGCGTCTCTGCGTCGTACGACTTTCCGTAAGACCCGACCTTCCCGTTGGACCACGGCTGCGCGGCGAAGTATTCGACCAGCGTCTTGAAGTCCTTTGCCTGGTTGGGCCCGTCCTGCTCGAGACATCCTCCGGATTCACCGGTCCCTCGAACGCTCGATAGAACGACGGTGTATCCCTTCGGGGTGAAGCGGTTGACGATGTCCATGGACCGCGTCGCATCACCGGACTGCCCGTCGTAGTAGGGCGAGTGAACGAGGATGACCGGTGTCTTCCAATCGGGATCGCTCGAAGTGTCCGGCCGGTAGACGCGGGCGTTGAGCATCACTCCGTCGTGAGCAGCGACGTCGACTCGCTGCGGAGTCGTGACCGCGGTGAACCGATCCTCGGTGAGACCCTTGGGTGCGAACGTCAAGGGAGCCGGGGGCTCCTCCGGGGTCTGGGCTTGAGCCGGTGCCAACGTGGCAACGGTCATGCTCACGAGGAGCGCAAGGGTCGTTAGCAGTGCGCCAATGCGGGCCGTCCGGCTCATCCGATTGGACTCCTTCATAGATAGGAACGCCGCATTCGTTCTCTCCTTGTCTTGCGCGAGAAACCAAGGCCTAGACGGGCCTAGCTTTCGGTTCTCCTAGGAGGTGGCCCTACCTACTGTGCAGATGCACAAAGCCGGGCCGGAAGGGCTCTTAGCGGACGCTGATCCTCACCGAGCGGCTCGTGGCGCCGAGGTTGGATCGGTCTCCCGACCACTTCACCCGGTAGCTGTCTGAGCCATTCGCTCCCACGCACACGGGGAAGGAGAACGTCGAGTCGCCGGCGAGCTTGGTCGCGTCGACCCGGGCCCATGCGAGCGCTCCGCGCTTCTGGAGCACGACTCGGCTGCCCCGCTTGGAGGGCCGGACCATCCCGGTGATCGCGGTGCAGGTGTCTGCGGGGATGCGGGTGCGGAAGGCCTCGGCGGTCACGGACGCACGGACCCGGATCGCGAGGTCGGAGCTCGTCGCGCCACCGCATTGATCGGTGTCGGCGACAAGCGCCCGGTAGGTCGCGTTCTTCTTTGGCCGGATCGTGAGTTCGTAGCGCCCGTTCGATGAGGCGGCGGTTGATTTGAAGTTCTCGAACGTTTGGCCGATGCGCCGGAGGATCTGGACCGAAGGCGTCGAGCATGCGTTGTCGCCTGTTATCTGTCCCGACAGGATCGTCTTTCGACCGAAGCGAGCGGTCGGCGACGACGACTCGAGAGTGATCCCCCTGGCGATCCCGGTCCACGAGACCGCGACCGTGTCTTGGTTCTTGACGTCGAGGGGGCCGGCCGCATCGCGAGGCTCGGGCGACCCGGTGATCTCGTTCGACGACTTGTTCCCGTCGACATCGATCCAGGTCACGACCGTGTCGGTTCCTGCGCTTCTCGATGCGTATTTCAGCGTGCAGGCGCCAGAAGCTCCGGAGGCGCACGATCCGATCGAGGTGGAGGACGCACTCGGCCCGTCGGTCACTCGCGCGGCCAGCAGTGCGCCTTCGACCGGCGCGCCCGACGCGGTGGCGACGGAAAGCGTCAGCTCATACTGCGCGCCGCTGGTGGCATCTCCCGTTTCGGGGTTGGCATCGAGCACGAGGTCTGCGCCTTTGGTCACCCAATCCACGGTGGCGACATCTTGGGTCGGCTGGTCGGTGGAATCCGATGCGTTGGCCGGCTCCGGCGTTGGTGACCCGTTGGGGGTTCCGTCACCATCGAGGTCCGCCCAAACTTGCAGAACGTCGGAGCCGACCTTGGTGCTGTTGTAGGAGATCGAACAAACTCCGGCCATGCTCGTCGAGCACTGCATCACCTGAGCGCCCGAGTTGGGCCCAGAGAAGACGCGACCGACGATGGAGACCGCTCCCTTTGGATTCCCCTGGTTGTCCACGGCCGAGATCTCAAACGAGCGGGTAGTCCCCACGGCGTTGGTCGAAGTCTTCGGTGTGACGTGGATCGCTAGATCGGGCGCTCTCCAAGTGACTCGGACGACGTCTTGTCCCGGGTCGTCTTGCCCGCCCGATTCGGAGATGGGCTCGAAGGTTTTCGCCTCATCGCTGGTTCCATCGCCGTCTGAGTCGATCCAGGCCTGGATGAGGTCGGCACCGCCCGAAGCTGATGTGTAACTCACAACGCACGAGCCGAGCGAGTCGGTTTGACAGTCGAGCTGCTTGCCCGCATTCGGACCGGAGAAGATGCGAGCAAGGACGGAGGCTGCACGCACCGCGCGGCCTGAACCATCCACGACGTGCAGATCGAGGAAGACTGTCTTGCCCGGGTCCTGACTGCTCTCCTCGGGCTCGACGTTGAGCCTGAGCACGTCGGGCACCGTCCACGTTTTGGTCATGACGTCTTGATTGGGCTGATTGATCAGAGGAGTTCCATCGGCATCCAACCGCTCGGTCGAGTCACCGGTCTCGGCCGCGGAGGCGACGCCGTCAGCGTTGCGATCGATCCAAGCCTGAAGCTGGTCGGTTCCGGTCTGCGTTGAGTTGTAGGTCAGTTCGCAGCGGCCATCGGCACCGGTTTCGCAGGTGTCGAGGAAGCCGGCGTTGGGTCCGCTCGTGGCCCGAAGACCGACCGTGACGCTCTCGATCGCAGCCCGAGGAGTGTTCTGGATGTCCCCATCGGTGGCGTTGACCTGGGCCGTCACGACATGCGGGTGACCCGCGGGGCTGGTTGCTGTCTCCGGGGTGGCGTCTAGGAGCAGCTGAGCCGACTCCATGACCCAGCGAACCTCGACCACGTCTTGGTTGGGCTTCGAGTCGGGATCCTCATCCGCCAGTGCCTCCGGGAAAGGTGCTTCGACGGTGGCGACGTTGTCATCCGAGTCGATCCACGCCTGAAGCTTGTCGAGGTCGGCGGCGTTCGACGCGTACTGGAACGTGCATGTTCCGTCAGAGCCGGTGAAGCAACTTCCTATCGTCCCGGTCGGATTCGGTCCATTGCCGTCGAAGTCCTTCTGTTTCGAGGGGCCCTCGAATGCCCTGACGCCGACCACGGTTCCCGCTTTGGCCTGATTCAAGTCGTCGAGGACCGATATGTGCAGGGTGTAAGTAGTGCCCGCCGCCGGCGAAGCGGTCTCTTCAACCACGTCGATCGTCTTGGCGATGAAACCCTGAGTGGTCAACGAGTTGAACGACTCGAGTGGGTTTTCGGCTTTATCGGTGTATCCGCCGGTGCCGGGTCGGGTCCACGCGACGGAGGCGCCGTTCGGCGCGACCTGTCCGGTCAACAGCGTAAGAACGCGCGTGTCTCCGCTTCCGGTCACGCTCGCAATCGTGCAACCGGTCGGACATCCGGTGATGGTCCATTGCGACTTGTCGTTGGCTCCGGTGAGGCCCTCAGTGAACGTGACCGCGACCTTCGAGCCGGTCGAGCGTGCATCGACCTGCTGTGGGGCGATACGGTCGAGCGTGAATGTGGTGGTATCGGCAGCTGGGTTACCACCTGAATCCGTGCTGACATTTCCGTTCCTGTCCGTCGCCATCGCGTACAGCGTGTAGGTGCCGTCGTTGGTGAAAGGCGTCAGATTCGAGAAATCTGTAGCGACGCCGTTGTCGACGCCTGCTTTGCCGATCTCTTCGTCCATGTCTGGATCGAATGCCGGAGCGCTCTCGGTCTCTCTGAACAGGTGAACGGTATGGCCGTCCTCAGCCGTGTCTTGGTTGACCACGATCGATGGGTTTGTCGAACGGGAGAAGACTTCGCTGCCCGCATTCTTTCCGTCCACCGTCTGGATCACCGGTGTGACGGGTGGGATGCGATCGATGGCTTGGCGAGATAGAGGATCCGCAAGATCGTTTCCTACGCAGTCCACATACATCGCACGAGGGTCGATCCAATCGAACTCGACCATTGGTGTGTCGTCCTCGCCCAACTTCTGGAGTGGAGACAGAGTGAGGGTTCGAGTTTTACCTTGACCCGCGATCTGCGAAGCGCGCTGATCGTTGACGGTCCAGTCACCGGCGAAGTCGCCGTTACGCGCCGTAACGTCCTCGCTGAATCGCACGACGACGGTGGTGGGGGAGGCGGTCTCCGCCCCCAAGAAGCGCGGCACCCCCTGGTCGATCGAGAGCGTGTTCGAGAACGACTCTGCCGACACGGCGCCATCCTTGACGATGGTGACGATCGCTTGAAGGGCCACGGCCTCGGGATTGAGCAAGGGATCCCCACCGAACGGTCCCGCACCGGTGCTTCCCGAGAGAACGGTCTTGTCAGTGGATTCGGTCATCTGTATCTCGTGGCGCGTCATGAGATCGACGTCCCTGCCGAGCTGACTCCCGTCGGCGCGGAAGGCTCTGAACACAGCGCTACGAAGCGTCGCTCCACTGGGGCCGAACCCGCTGAAGGTGATCGAATCGGTGCCGTTCTTGATCCCGCATGCCGCGGGGGCTGAGATCGTGACGGTGGGGGGCTGCGGGGATGGGGATTCGGTCGCTTGGGCGTACCGGAGGGGCGCGACGAGCAATCCGGCCATCATGCAGACCAAGATGAAGATGCTCGCTGAGTAACGCCGCGCCGTCCGAGGCATAAATCAGGCTCCTAAGAAGCTGGATCCAACGGAGGTGAGGTTCTCCGCCTGGAGCCTCTCACCTTCCGATCCGGGAGCCCTGGAGCCGAAAATCGAAGGATTTCCGGCCCCCGAATGGGGCGTTTTGGGCCGAAAGGGAAGGGGCCGCCCGAAGGCGGCCCCGTTTTCTCCTTGAGAGATTCCCGTTAGAGCGTGAAGTCGGTCAGGTAGTTGCCTGCCTTGTCCTGGTACCGCTCGGAGGGCAGACCGTTGAAGCTGTACTTGACGGAGTCCGCAGTGCCCGTGTACTTGGACTCGCTGGACGGGATGTTGAGGTTACGGGTGTTGTCGGTCCCGTCGACGGTTCCGACGACGAGCCTCTTCAGCACACCGTTGTTGCGGGCGTAGACGAACCAGTCCTCGGCGAAGTCGCGGCCCCGAGCGAGAGCATCGTCGGATTCGGTGCCGAAGCTGACGGCGACCTTACGAGGCGCAAGCGTGGCCAAGTAACTGGTCGCCGTGGGGGCGGACTGGTCCACGACCAAGCTCTCGAGTTTGGCGCGCTCTCCGGTCTGTGCCTGGGCGAGGTTGCCGCCGGCGTCCAGAGAGGTGACCAAGATCGGAGTTGTCGTGTTGGCAACGAGAGCCCTGCTGGCATCGCAGTCAAGCGACGCGCCGCCCGCCAAGCAGCGAGCGAGGTCCGTGTCGGTGGCCGGCTCGTAGGTGCCGTTGTTGTTGACGTCCTCGGCAACGATGCCGGTGTAGCCGGCGCCGAGTCCGGTCAAGCGGAAGGTCGGCGACACCTGGTTGGTGTAGAAGCCATCGCCCTGCTTGCCGTAGTAGGTCGTCGTGGATCCACCGCTGTTGTCAAGGCCGACCTGCGAGACGCCACCCAGCGAGGGGAGCGCCGGCACGATGCCGTCGATCGCAGTGGTGGTCCAGTCGGCCATGGTGGTGCCGGGTCCGTCCTTCGGACGGCTGCGGCCGGGTGCCTCGGCGAACGTGAAGCGGGTGATCGGAGTGCCGTCCGCACCGATGGCGTTCGCGCTGGGGTTGCTCGCGTTGACCAGGTCGAGGATGGCCACGTTGCAGAACGGAGCCGTCGGCATGGGGTTGGTCGCGGTCGGCGACGGGGTCGCACAAGCTGCGCCGGGCTTGGTCTCGTCCGGGTGGCTCACGCCATTGGCGTCGGTGGAGTAGTCGCCGATGTAGCGCGTGGTCACGCTGCGCACGGCCGAGCCCGCGACGCTGAAGTCGGTCGGCAGGAGGTTAGCCCTGACTCCTTCTCTGAAGAAGACACGCATGGTGTTGCCGTTCACGCAACCCGTGCCGCCTTGAGGACCGCAACCGGTCACGGCCTCGTAGAGGGCCGGGGCGATGTTGTCGATCACAACGACGCCGGCCGACGGAGTGACGGGGGAAGTGTTTCCAGCCACGTCGCTAGCGGCAATGTCGACACGAACGAGGCCGTCGGCGATGCCGAGAGCTGCAGGTGCAGACGAACCTGCGAGTGCGCCGGCGTTGTTGCGGCAACCCGAAGGTCCGATGGGGACGCCGAGACGGTTCACTTCGACGTTGGCCCTCGTCAGGACAACGAGATCACACACGGTCACTGCTGCGGTCGGGTCGACCGGGTCCGGGGTGAGGCCGTTGTTGGGGCCGGTACGAACGGAGCCACCGATGTTCAGCTGCTGGCCGTCCTTGGTGACCGGGTTCCCGAACTCGTTCGACTGACCGGCCGTGTTGGGCGCGATGGTCGGGAAGACGAAAGGCACGAGGTTGTCGATCTCGAAGTTGTTGGTGATCTGGAAGCCGTTCGTGACATCGGCCCCGTTGTCGTCGGTGCCCTTGATGGCAAGCGACGGCGTCCACAGACCCTCGGCGTTCAGTGGTCCGGGGATCGTGACGGGGTTGAACGAGAGACCGATGGTCTGAGGACCTCTGCCGGTCGTGGAGCCCGTGGCCAGAGTCGTGGAGAAAGTCTGAGTGGGGTCCGTTTGCTTCGTGAACTTGAGCACCGTGTTCGCGGCGTCGAAAGTGACCGAAGGCTGGTTCGTCTTGTTGACCGACACGATGAAGGACACGCTGCGTCCGCTCGAGGAGGCCTTCGGAGTGAGGCTGTTGTTGATGTAGTTGAAACCGGCGGCCGCTTCGGTTGCGAGGGCGCTCGAAAGTAGCTTGGGTGCCTCGGCGCCCGGAGCGGTGGCTCCGGCGGAGAACTGGCGGCTCGCCGCGCTGCCGAGATCCACGACGAAGTCGAAAACAGTGGACTCACCGGGGTTGAGCGTCGCCGTGGTCGGCGTGACCGACCGGACGGTGTCGCCCGCGGCGGATGAGCTGAGTTCGGGAGTAACGGTCAGTGGGGCGATGCCGTGGTTCGAGACCTTGCTGGCAACGTGGATTCCCGTCTGACCTGCGGTGGCAACGAGATCGGAGACGACGCCGGGAGGCGAGGTGACCGCAACGCTGTCGAGGTTGAGGACGCGGATCGTGGTGGTTAGTGCGCCGGGGTCAGTGGCGGGAGCGGACTGCTTCTCGATGCTCCTACCATTGTCGTCCGAGACTTCAACGATCCAGTCGGCGGCGGTGTCTTGAGCGACCTGGGCGGCCTGGGCCACAACGAGGAACGATGCGTCCTCGCCCGGGGGCAAAGCGCCGCCACGGAAGCGAAGGTTGCCTTCGGAGTCGACATCGACATTGTTGAATCCGTGATCACCGCTGCCGTTCGTGAGGGTGAACGTGCCCGGCAGGTCGGCGCCTACACGAACCCAGTTGATGTCGCTGTCGCCGGGGTCGAGAGTTTCGATCGTCCCGGCCGCGCTGCCACCGTTGGAAACAGTGAACAGGTACCCGGTCTCGAGCGTCGCGCCTGAAAGGACGTTCCGACTCGATTGAGCCAGAGTTGCCGTCCCTGCTACGACCGCGGAAGCTGGAACAGCAGTCGCGATCATCCCGGCCAAAATGGCCAGAACCACCATCAATGATTGAATCCGCATTCTTCGGGGCATGACTCTCTCCTTCACCCAAATTGGTTTGCCGTCTTAGCGCCACGAAGTTCGTCCTCTTGTGACGCCTTCCTGCCTGCTTGTGCCCTTTTCTTGATGCGTTTGATCCGAAAACGGACGAAGGCCGCGAATCGGCGCGGGGCCTTTTCCGTTACTTGGGTTGGTTCTCCTCATGGCCTGTCCTGCCTTTGTGCATTTGCACGAAAGCCTGGTGGGGCAAGGCGCGGACGGATCCCGTCAGGCAGGCAGCGAGTTCGGGATCGGGCCGAGACTCAGAGGATGTGGGGGAGCGAGTCCCCGAGGCCGAGCAGGTAGAGGCTGCCGAGGACCAGGCTGAAAGCCGCCGTGACTATGGCCAGTCCGACATAGATCTTCTTGTTCCGGCCGGCTTGGTCGAAGCCGTAGGTCGACGCGATCGCCACGGCCGTATTTGAGGTTAGGAGGCCGGCGAGGAAAGACACGAGCACCAGAACCCCAGCCGCCGCGCCGCCGACTCCGGCGACCGTGATGAAGATGAGGACCTGCGTCGGGGTCTCGGCCCCCACACCGTGAAGCATCCCGATCGCCAGGGACGAGGTCCGCCCGTAGGTCATGAACGGATCCTGTGGGACCGGAGCGATGTGGCGGTGCCGGTGGGCGTGGGTGGCGGTCAAAACGCTCGAAGCCTGTAGTTCGGGTTCGGGAGCGCTCCAGATAGATGGACCGTGCGAGTGCCCGTGGGTGTCAGGCCCCGAATGATCGTGCTCGTGTTCGTGCTCGATCGTGACCGATCCGTTCTTGGTCTTGATGCGATGGTGGAGCCGCCGCACCCCTTCGATGACGAGCATCCAGCGACTTCGCATCCTGATGTCGGAACCATGGCGCACCAGGCCCCAGACGAGATAGGCGGCGAGCGAGAGAAGCGTCACCCCCACGACTTTCTCCATGACCGAATCGATCCAGGTGGGGAGGTAGCGGCCCGCGGCTATCGCGACGATCCCGAGCGCGAAGACGACGGAAGCGTGGCCGATCGCGTAAAGGGTGGAAAAGATCAAAGAGTTGCGGCGCGTTGTCTGCGAACCCGTTATGTCGGTTATGGCGGCTATGTGATCCCAATCGACGCCGTGGCGCAGGCCGAAGACGAAAGCTGTCGCAATGACTCCTGCCCCTGCGCCCAGCTCTGACGCCGCGATGTTCACTACGTCATTGTCTCAGCTGGGGCTCGGCCTAGGAAGCGCAGAATCCGGATCCACGCATCGTCACAGGCATTGCGGTGCTCGTCGAAGGAGCGATCGAAGAACGAGTGTGGCGCGCCGTCGTAGATCACGATCTCGTTTGCTACGCCGGCCGCGTCGAGAGTCTTGCGGAATCCCTCGACTGCGTCTGCGGGGATCCCGGGGTCCGCGCCGCCGAACAAGCCCAGCACGGGAACCCTGTAAGTGGGCGCGAGCAGCGTCGGAGCGTTCGTGTCGGCCGCGTCCGCGGCTTGCACTCGTCCGTAGAACCCGATAACTCCCGCGAGTCTGTGGTCGCGTGCAGCTTGGTTGAACGAATTCCGTCCACCGAAACAGAATCCAACCGTGTAGACGTTCTCCACCCCACCCCCTCGCTCGGAACGAAGATGGTCCACGCTCGCGGATACATCCATCGCGATGGCGTCGGGCGTCGTCTTCTGAACATGAGGCATGAATTCGAAGTCGTCATCCCGCGCATCGGTTCCGGCTGTGCGACCGAAGTAATCCATCGCCAGCGCGTGAACGCCCATCTCTGCGAAGCGAAGCGCGAGGTCTTTGTAGAACGGATGTAGCCCGCGGACATCGGGAAGGATGACGATGCCGGGCCCACCGGGCACCGCGGAACGCGCGCTAAAGGCAGCGAAACGATTGCCGTCCTTCGCTTCCAACACCAGCTCTTCTGTGGGCCCTGCGCCGGCGCCACCGCCGATGGGCGGCAGCGGGGGCCGCGAGTTCAAGTCATGGCACATGCATGGTCTCCCTTAGTCCCAGATTGCTTCCGTCACACCAGGAACCTGCGAGATCGCGTCGGCCACCACCTGTGCCGGCGTTTCTCGAGCCAACTTCACTTGTCCGACGAGGTGCCTCTCGCCGGACTCTCGCGTGATGATCTTCAAGGAATGCACGCGGCCCCCATGAAACTCGACCGCCTCCGCGAGTTGAGCAAGCTTCAACTCCGGCGCCATCGTGATCGTGAATCGGTGCATCCCTCCGCGGAGTTTCGGGAGGAACATGCGCTCGACGCGTTTGAGGCCGACGAGCGCAGCGATACCGGTGACCGTCGTGACGCTCGCGCCGACCCAGTAGCCGAGTCCCACTGCCACTCCTATCGCAGCGGTTACCCACAGTGTTGCCGCCGTCGTCAGCCCTCGGATGTTCAATCCCTCACGCAGGATCGCGCCGGCTCCGAGGAAACCGATCCCACTGACCACCTGCGCTGCCACTCTCGTTGGATCGAGGTTGACTTGGTCGTTTCCGGCGAACGCGCTCAATCCGTACGCCCCGACAAGTGTGAAGAGGCAGGAACCGAGAACCACCAGGATGTGAGTTCGGAGTCCCGCAGGTTGGTCCGAAAGCTCCCGCTCCAGACCGATCACGCCTCCGAGCGCGGCAGCCACGAGGATCCGCAATACGAGCTCGGCGGTTGTCAGGGTCGGAATGTCCATGCGATCTCGATGATATGGACTTAGGACCGCGTAACGCTGGGTAGGAGTCGGGCGTTAACCAATTGCACGGGTTCGACTCGCTCGATCTGGGAGGAATCATGAGGAAACTGGTCATGCTGGCCGTCGCTGCGTTGGTGATGGGGCTGCTCGCCCCGGCCGCCCTCGCCGGCGGGGAGGTTCGGCGCAGCGGGAGTTGCAGCGCAAGCTCCAACTGGAAGATCAAGGTGAAGCCTGACAACGGGGGCACCGAGGTCGAGTTCGAGGTCGATCAGAACCGCAATGGCCAGGACTGGCACGTCATCTTGAAGCGAGACGGAAACCGGTTCTTCTCTGGCACCAAAACGACGAAGGCGCCTAGTGGCTCATTCGAGGTGCGCAAGATGGTGAACGCGAGCGGAGGGACCTACACCGCCACCGCTCACAACCTCGAAGGATCTGGCGAAGTTTGTCGCGGACGGGCATCTCTCTAGGTCTCCAGAATCAGCAAGCTCCCCAGAGGCCGCGGCCGGCAGCACGGGCCGCGGCCTCTAGCCTGCGCAGCCTGCTTTCGTAGCGATCGTTCGGGGCGTAGATCTCGACGGTCGCGTATCCCTTCTTCACGAGCGTCGCATTGAAAAGCCTTCCGTTCTTCCAGATGTAGACCAGTGCGCGGTCGTAGGGATCGAGCGGATCTTCGTCGTAAGTGACCTTCACTCGATGGTCCTCGAGCGCTCGCGTCGTGAATGCGCTCGCCTCGGGGCCGTAGCACTCGGTCTCGCCGTACGTCTCGGGCGTGTCGACCCCGATGAATCTGGCTTTACGTCCGGGCCAACTTGCGGCAGTCGTCCCGTAATCCAGGTTCGTCATGTACGCGGTGTCGCCATCAGATACATGAGTGACACGCGACGAGAAGGCCGCGTTGGGAACCGCCGAAGCCGGAGCAACCCAACCAAGCACGCAAACCGTCAGGAGCAGCGCGAATCTCCTCATATCTATCGTTTCGGCGGAGGAGGGACCCGTCTGGATAGTCCGTTTGGGGGTTGGCCGGTCAGCCGCGCTCCCGGACGACGTCACGGGCCTTCTTGTCGCTCCTGAGCCCCAGGAAGCGAGGGTGGCGCAGGCGGCCGTCGGGGGTCCATTCGGCGAATCCCACCTGAGCGACCAGCTTCGGCTTCAGCCAGTGGACCCCTTTGCGAAGGGGAGGGTCGCCCGCGAACGGCGAAGCATCCCGTTCGAGTGGCTTCATCCGAGCGAGCAGCTCCAAAAGGGTCTCGTGATCGAAACCCGTCCCGACCTTGCCCGCGTAGAGGAGCTCGCCGTTGTCGTAGTAACCCACGAGCAACGCGCCGAAGCCGGTTCTGCTTCCCTGCGGGTCCGTGTATCCGCCGATGACGAACTCCTGCTCGTTGGAGCACTTGAACTTGAGCCAGTCCTTGGTTCTGCCCTTGACGTATGTCGATGCAGCGCGCTTGGCGATGAGCCCCTCCCACCCGCGCTTGCACGCCTCTTCGAAATAAGCCTCGCCGTCGGTTTCGATATGCGAGACGAACCGCAAGGGAGCCTTGAATCGGATGGCCGCCTTCAGCGCGGCCTTCCGGCCGAGGAGATCGACGCCCCTTAGGTCGGAGCCGTTAACGAACGGGATGTCGAAAACGAAGTAGGCGAGAGGAACTTTCTGGTGCCTCGCCTGCTGGAGGAGCGAGAAGCTCGTCCTGTCGCCCTCGATCGCGGCGAGCTCGCCGTCGAGGATGAAGTCACCTTCTTGCTTCCTCAGAGCATCGGCGACCCGGATGTAGGCGGCCGTGAGGTCTAGTTTGTTGCGCGACAGAAGGACTACCCGATCGCCTTTCTTGAAGGCGATACATCGGATCCCGTCGAGTTTCGGTTCAAAGACCCATTCGGGGTCCGAGAAGTAATCGTTCGTGAGAGTCGCGAGCATCGGGTCGATCCACGCCGGCTGCCGCGTCTTGCGAACGCGTTTGAGTTGATCGGGAGAGAGCTTCGCCAAAGGATCGGCCACGTTCGGGAGCCTAGAGGCCGCTAGGAAAAGAAAGAGCGGGCCCCCGACGGTGGGAGCCCGCTCTCGGAAATGGAATCGGCGTTAGCTTCCGAGCTTCTTGCCGAGGATCTCGCCCATCTGACTTGCCTCGGTGCGGGTTTCTTTCTCCTCGGCGAGTGACTCCTCGAAGAGGGTCGTGGCCTCGGACAGACCGAGCTGGTTGGCGAGCTTGATGAGGGACTCGTAGGCCGAGATCTCGTAGCTCTCCACCTTCACCGCGGCGGCCGCGGCGAACACATCGGAGACCTCCGGAGACGGGTCCTCTTCCTTGTGGAACTCCTGGTACTCCTCGATCAAGCCGTTGATCCCCGGGCACGGCTCGCGGCGCGGAGCGCGGTCTATGAGCTTGAAGACCCTCTCGAGCCTCTCGATCTGCGTCTGGGTCACGCCCTTGTGCTCGGTGAACGCCTGCTTCAGCTGGTCGTCGGTGGCGTTCTTGGCCATCTTCTCGAGCGCGTTAACGAGCTTGTTCTCAGCGTCGAAGATGTCCCGAAGCTCGTGTTCGAACAGGTCTTGGCCGGTCTCCATCGACATGGCTTGCCCTCCTATTGTCCGACGTATGTGACAAGAGAGGTATTACCCGGATTCCTCGCGGCCAGACATTCCTACGGCGAAATCTCTCGCAGTTGTAGCTCGTCTCGACGGAAATGCATTCGTCTCGTCCGCTGCCGGCGTTTGCGCCATCGCGTCCACGCCCGCCGTTGATTAGATCGTTACCGGGCCCTCCCGCGAGACCATCTCTACCGGTTCCGCCGTAGGTCCGGTCCGCGCTTCCTCCGGGGCATATGTCTGAGTCTTCGTTCTCGCCGTCCGCAAAGATCGAGTCGTCGCCGCCCTTGCCGCGGATCGTGTCTCGACCCTCGTTGCCCAAGAGGGAGTTGAATCGGTCGTCGCCGATCAGTACGTGCTGGCCCGAAACGCAATCGCCGATTCGGATGCCTTCGATCGACTGCAACGTGATGAAATCTGACCCTTCCTCGCCATCGGTCGTTCCGGCGCTCAGGTTGATCTCGGACTGCTGCGTGGTCGAGTAGAAGTAGTCGAACCCGGGGCCGCCATCCAAGTGATCGTCGCCCGGACCCCCATTGAGGTGGTCGTCACCAGCGTCAGCACAAACAAGATCGTTTCCTTCCTGGCCATAGACGCTGTCTTGCCCGTCGAGGGCGACGATCACATCGTCGCCGCCTGTGCCCACGAGTTCGTCGTCGCCATTGGTCCCCACAACCGTCGCGGGTTTCCCGAAGCAGGTGGGCGTCGGTCCGATGGCCAAAGCGGGAGCGAGCTGGATGAGGCCGACCCCAAGAGCTGGAATGACCCCAATAGCGATAAGAGAACCCCGCCTCATCGTCAGGAGTATGTCGCACCCAGCCGTCTGCAGGAGCGAAGCGGGACACGTCTAACTAAACGGGCGTACCGGTAGCAAACCGGCCATTTCTGACCTCACCTATAGGGGGATCGATGATCCGCGCACGTCTCAAATGGGCTTCGCCCATGGTCTTGGCAGCTCTGGTCGTTGGGGTACTACCGGGGGCCCAGGCGGCTCCAGTCGCTCCCGTCCCCACCAACGTCGGCTGTGACCCGATCGACCCGGCCGCATGTCTTCTGCCGTTCCCGAACGACTTCTTCACCGTGGCCGATGCAACGACGCAGACCGGCCGACGGATCAATTTCAATCCGGCCGCGATGCCACGTACCGGCGCCGAGGTGACCGAAGGGGGAGAGGGCAAGCCCGTCGACCCCACCGAGTGGAACCGCAACGACGGTTTCTCGCCGGGTTCGGCCGTCATGACCTACGTGCCCGGCATCGACCTGCCGACGACCTGGGGCATTCAGGACCGAGACCACAGCACCGTCGGCATCAACGAGCCCGGCTACTACGACTACCGCGATCAGATCACCGACATCGGTCTCTACGAGAACGCCGATTCGCCGTTCGTGATCCTCAATGCTGATACCGGCCAGCGACACCCGTTCTGGACCGAGGTCGACCAACACCCAGGCGCCACCGAGGCGGAGGAGCAGGTCCTGATCCTGAGGCCCGCCGTCAACTTCGACGAAGGCACTCGCTACATCGTCGCTATGAGGAACCTCAAGAAGAGCGACGGTTCCGTCATCCCCGCGAACCCGGCTTTCGCGTCGATCCGAGACAACACGACGCCCACGGTCCCCGAGCTTCCCGACCAGATGGCTCGTCGCTCGCATTTCAATACCGACATATTCCCGGCGCTGTCGGAAGCCGGTATCGACCGTAGCCAGCTCTACATAGCGTGGGACTTCACGGTCGCAAGCGAACAGAACATCGCGGGCCGAATGCTTCACATGCGCGACGACGCTTTCGGTCGCGTCCTCGGAGACATCGACCTCAGCGATGGCATCGTGGCGGGTGAATCCCCGGCCTTCATGGTGGATTCGACTGAGGCTCGAGTGGACTCCTGGACCGATTCCCGCGGGTCCGATCACTCCCAAGCCATCCGCCGCGTACGGGGCAGGGTCGAGGTGCCCAACTACCTCGACCGGATCCAGCAGACGACCTCGCATGTTGCCGACTCCCGGTTCGCTCCGCAGAAGCCCGGCGGCGTCGTCTACGCGGACTTCCCCGCCCCTGGCTCTCGCTTGTTCGACAACCCCGCGACGCCCCAGTTCCCCGACCAGAACCCCGCAGAGTCAACCGTTCAGGTTCCGTTCGTCTGCGACGTTCCGTTGAACGGTGCCAAGAACATCGTGGGGATGTATGGGCACGGTCTGCTCGGCGACCGAGACCAGATCAACGACTTCAACAAGTCGCCACGCCGGAATGGTGATTTCCTCGGCTGCGCGATCGACTGGTGGGGTATGTCAACGCCGGACGTTGCGACAGTCGCTGCGATCCTCACTGACTTCTCGAACTTCCCCTCGCTCGCCGACCGCGCTCAGCAGGGTTTCTTGAACTTCCTGATCGTGCAACGCGCTGCGATCCATCCCGAAGGATTTGCAACCAACGCCGCGTTCCAGCAGAACGGCGAGTCCCTCATAAAGACCGCTGACGAAAACGGGACCTACGCCGTTTACGACGGGAACTCGCAGGGAGGAATCATGGGCGGAGCGATCATGGCCCTGTCGCCCGACGCTAAGCGTGGAGTCCTCGGCGTCTTGGGCATGAACTACTCCACCCTTCTCAACAGAAGCGTGGACTGGGAGGGTGAGCTTAAGTTCGAGGCTGACCTTCCTCCGTACAGCATTCCCTTCTATAACTCGTACCGCGACCCGATCGAGCGGCAGATCGTTTTCGGACTGATGCAGATGCTCTGGGATAGAGGAGAGGCCAACGGGTTCGCCCATCACATGACGGACGATCCGTACCCCAACACTCCGCCGCACGAGGTGATGTTGCAGGCGTCATTCAGCGATCATCAGGTCTCGAACCACGCCGCTGAGGTCGAAGCCCGCACCGTCGGAGCTCCACTCATGACTCCAGATCTCGAGCCCGGCCGACACTGGGCGCTGACTCCGTTCCTAGAAACGGCGACCTATCCGTACAACGGTTCGGCCCTCATCTACTGGGACAGCGGCAACGCCACTCCGCCGAACGGCAACCTTCCGCCGAGCAACGGGAGCGACCCACATAGCGCTCCGCGCGATGAGAGGGCCTCGAGCTGGCAGGAGGCGCACTTCCTGCTGACCGGTCAGATGTATGACGTGTGCGACGGTGGTTACTACCTAACCCGCAGGCATCCCGACAACAAGGTCACAGGCTCGGAAGTAGCGAGCTGTCTCGAGCCGGAGTTCGCTGCCGGCTCCGAGCCGCCGGTCGCGGAGGAGGACCCCGGCACCGGCTTCGCCCCATTCGTCAGACAGGATGGCGGCGCACTTCGACCCTTCTCTCTGAGTCGCTAAACCAAACCCAACCAAATTCTCCAGGCTGACCGGGCCTAGCCCGGCTGGCTTGGAGAATTTGGGGGTTAGGCCACTCCTTCGGCCAGCACTTCCAGCGCTTCGATCTGCATCGAGCTCGCAACGAGCGTCGTCACGTCCGACGCCTTCCACACTTCGAGCTTCTCGAGTATCCGTTCGCGCGGCCCGCACAACGCGACCTCATCGACTAGCTCGTCGGGGATCGCTGCGGTAGCTTCGCTCTTCTTGCCGTCGAGGTAGAGATCTTGGATCTCCTTGGCGGCCGCTTCGTAACCGAGCCGGCACGCGAGGTCGTTGTAGAAGTTCTTGCCGCGCGCTCCCATGCCGCCGATGTAAAGCGCGAGATACGGCTTGACCATCGACCGGCACGCATCGACATCGTCGCCCAGGATCACCGTGGTTGACGCTGCGATGTCGAAGTTCTCGGGTCTGCCGCCGCGCTTGGCGAAGCCGTTGTTCAAGTAGTCCGTGAACAGTTCGGAGCGTTGGGGCGAGTAAAAGACAGGGAGCCAACCATCGGCTATCTCGCCGGCGAGTGCGACGTTCTTCGGTCCGATCGCCGCGAGATAGATCGGGATGTCGCTGCGTAGAGGTTTAGTGATGAGCTTCAGGGGCTTGCCGAGTCCCGTGCCGCCCTTGATCGGGATGTCGTAGTACTCGCCGTGGTACTCGAGCGGACCCTCTCGTTTGAGAGCCAAGCGCACGATGTCCACGTACTCGCGCGTTTTCTTCAATGGCTTTCCGTACTCCTGGCCGTACCAACCCTCTGACACCTGGGGGCCGGACGCGCCGATGCCGAGCAGCATCCGTCCGCCGGTGAGTGAATCCAAAGTCGCTGCGGCCATAGCCGTCGCCGTCGGCGCGCGCGCGGGGATCTGCATGATCGCGGTTCCGACGTTGATGTTTTTTGTCTGAGCCGCCACCCAGGTAAGTGGAGTCAGAACGTCGGAGCCGTACGCCTCGGCCGTCCACACCGAGTGGAACCCAAGGCGGTCGGCCTCTTGTGCCAGTTCCAGTGGATCGACGGGCAGCAGTCCCCAATAACCGAGATTCAATCCCAGACGCAAAGCAGGGCCCTCCTTCGTGGTGAAGAAGGGCCCTGCTTATCACGAACTCAGTTTGAGGGGCCTACCGGCTCCGGCTCGTCGAGAATGACCTCGGTGTCGTGGATCCCGCCGGTCTCCTCGAGAACGTGCTCGATGACTGTGTCCTCGCCCTCGATGTGAACGTGCGGAAGGATGCGATCGAGCCACTTCGGCAGCCACCAGTTGGCATCCCCGAGCAGCTCCATCGTCGCCGGCACCAGGATCATTCGAACCAGCGTGGCATCAACGAAGATCGCGACCGCCAGTCCCGTTCCGAAGAGCTTGATGGCCCTCTCCTCGAAGCCGAAGACGAATGTGAGGAACAGCGTCACCATGATCGCTGCGGCTGCGGTGATCACGCGGGCTGTGGTCGCAAGTCCGTTGGCGACGGCGATCTCGTTGTTCCCCGTCTTCACGTACTCCTCACGGATCCGCGACAACAGGAAGATCTCGTAGTCCATCGACAAGCCGAAGAGGATCGTGAACAGCATCATCGGCACCCATGCCTCGATCGGCCCACTGGTCTGGATCCCGACGAGACCTTTGAGCCAGCCCCACTGGAAGATGGCCACGATCGCGCCGTAAGCGGCCCCGATGGACAGCAGGTTCATGACCGCCGCCTTCAGAGGTACGACGATCGACCGGAACACCAACACGAGGAGCAAGAAGCTCAGCGAGATGACCACGATGATGAGTGTCGGCAGACGATTGGCATTCGCGTCGGCGAAGTCGACGGTTGCGGCCGTCAGACCTCCAACGTAGATCGGATGATCTGCCGAGACCTTCGCGATGATGTCGGTGCGCACGCGAGCTACTAGCTCGCGAGTCGCGTCGTCCTGCGGTGAGGTGGTCGGGAACGCTGTAAGGATCGCAGCGTTGCCCTCTTGGTTGGACTGCGCCGGCGCGACAAACGCGACCCCAGGGTCTTTCGCAAGCTCGGCCCCGACGGCCTCGAGCTTCGCTAGGTCCTCGGGAGAGTTCACATCGGTTGCGAGCAGAAGGGGACCGTTGAAGCCGGGGCCGAAGCCTTCGCTCAACAGGTCATAGGCCCGGCGGCTCGATCGATCGGTTCCACCGGAGCTCGCGTCGGCGAATCCAAGTCTGATCGAGAACAACGGGATGCTCATGACGAGGAGCACCAACAGACCGGCGATCGCGGCCGGCCACGGACGCCTCTGGATCAGCCGGCTCCACCTGTACGCGGGGGTCTTCTCGAAATCCGTGTCCTTCTGGTGGAACCACGGGAGCCGCCAACGATCGATGTTGCGCCCGACGAATCCGATGAGGGCGGGCAACAGGGTTATTGACGCGACCATCGTGACGGCCACGGTCGCGGCCCCCCCAACGGCGAGACCTTCGACGAAAGCGAAGCCCATCAGCAGGATTCCGAGTAGCGAGATAACGACGGTGGTGCCGGCGAACAGCACTGCTTTCCCGGCTGTGGTGATCGCCACCATGGTGGCCTGCTCGGGGTCGAGTCCGCGGTGGATCTGCTGCCGGTAGCGCGTAACGATGAACAGCGCGTAGTCGATGCCTACTCCGATTCCAATCATCGACGCCAGCTGCGGCGTGAACTCGGGGACGCTCAAGAAGTTGGCGAAGAGCATCACTAGCGAAAGACCGATCGCGATGCCGAACAGCGCGACTCCGATCGGCAGGCCCATGGCGAGGACCGACCCGAACGTGATGAGAAGGATCACCATCGCGAAGAGCATCCCGATGCCTTCGGCGCCACCCGGCTGCTGGAACTCGGAGAACACGATGACGCTTCCACCCGGCTCGATAACCAGGCCGTCCACCTGGGCGCTGGCGGCGAGGTCCTTGATCTCGTTGGCGACCTCGATCGGAACTACTTCGTTCTTGATGTGCTCGAAGTGAATGGTCGCGAACGCGATCTTGCCGTCCTGCGCTACTTGTCCCGCCCCTTGAGGCGAGTAGGGCGAGTCGATGCCGACCACGCGGTCGACCTTCGCGATATCGCCGAAGAACGACTCCATCGTTTTCTTGACGTCGGGGTCGTCGACCCCCGCGTCGGCCTTGAAGACGATGTCGGCGGTATCGCCGGCCACCTGCGGGAAGCGCTCTTCGAGCAGGTCGAAGGCTTTCTGGGAATCGGCGCCGGGGAGTGAGAAGTCAGTGGAGTAATCGCCTCCGACTGCGCCCTGAAGAAAAATCGCTGCTACGAGAGCGACGATCCAGATAAGGAGCATCAACTTGCGGTGGTGGTAGCTCCACCGTCCGATCCGTTCGAGCATTAAGACAGCCTCCTCGTCGAGGACTAGAGATGTTTTTTTGTCCAACCCGAGGTTATTGCTCAGGCTTCCGCGAACCGGGCGATTCCGGGTACGTAGAAAAGCGGATTATCTGCGGAGCTACGGGGCGGGTGCGGGCGCGGGGGCGGCGGGGCACCCAAACTTTGACAGCGGACTGCCGGTCATCGAGGGAGGCGCTGCGTCGGGAGCTGCGCCCCAAGAAGTGTTCGCGGTGGGCCCCATCTGGAGGGTCAGGGAGCCAGAGCCAAAGAGCTCGTCGTCTGTGAGCCAGGGTCGATCGAAAGAGGCCGGGCCGAGCGTGCCGGACTGGACGTACTTGTTGACGAACGATGCGCCGGGCGCTGCGATGGTCACCGCGTCGGTCGAGCCAACCGGCGTGATCACCGAGCGGGTGAAGACCGGACTTCCGATCGCATACGTCGGTGCTCCGCCGGTCACGGGATAAAGACCGAGCGCGCTCCAGACGAACCAGGCCGACATCGAGCCGAGATCGTCGTTGCCGGGCATCCCGTCGGGCGTCGGCCGGAACAGGGCCTGGTAGCCGCGCATGATCTTCTGCGTTTTCCAAGGCTGACCGATGTAGTCGTAGAGATACGGCGCGTGCACGTCGTGCTCGTTACTGGGGGCGTGTTGGTTGCCGACGTACACCACTCCGAAGGCCGTCATCGTCTTCTGGGCCTCCGCAACCGCGGGCGCGTCGGCCGCATCGGTCGAGAAGTAGGTGTCGAGCGTCTTCTGGACGTAAGCGTCGCCACCGCGACCTGCACCGACGAGGTCGAACAGACCCCGAAGGTCCTGAGGAGCAGCCCAGGTGTACTGCCACCCGGTGCCCTCTTTCCAGTTGCCCTCGTCTTCCGGTTTGTAATCGGCCTTCCACGATCCATCGGCGTTACGAGGGTGAGCGAAGCCGGTGTCTGGATTGATCATGTTCTTGTAGTTGTCGGCGTGAGCAAGAAGCTCGTCACGGTCGGCCGTTTTGCCTAGCGAGTCGGCCATCACCGCGAGTGCGAAGTCCGCGATCGCGTACTCGAAGTTCCCCGAAGCGTCGCCGCCGGTGCCCGACATGTATCCGTTCTCGACGTACTCGTGGTAGCCGCTCTCGGTGTCGGAGCGTTTCCCGACGCCGTTGGCCATCGGCTCGTCACGTGCCTGGCTCAATAGAGCCGCGTACATCTCGTCGCGGATGTCCTCGTCCACCAGACCGCGGCAGTATCCGTCGACGACCGTGGGTTGGATCGGGTCGCCTTCCATGAAGTCCGGAAGTGCGTCGTTCATCGCCCACTGCGGGAAACGACCCGCCTGCTGGTAGATGTCGAGCAGCGAACGCATCATGTCGCGGTATCTCTCCGGCTGGACGGTCGCTAGAAGCTGACTCTCTCCTCGATACGTGTCCCAGAGGGAGAAGTTCGCGTAGTGCGTGTAGCCGTCCGAGTTGTGAACCGCATCGTCGTGGCCCATGTACTGCCCGTTGACGTCTTCGTACACGTTCGGGTGGTGTTGAGCGTTGTAGAGGGCCGTGTAGAAGGACGTCTTGTCCGCATCGGTACCACCCTCGACGGAGATCGTCTTCAAAGCGTCGTTCCACTCCGACCTGGTCTTCGCGCGCAGCGCGTCGAAGTCCCAATCCGGCTTCTCCGCCTCGAGGTTCTCGAGGGCGTTGGCTTCGCTGACGAACGAGATGCCGACTTTGACCAAGACATCGCGGTCGGCGAGCGTGTCGAACGAAACGTATCCACCTGCACCGTTGCCGCTCGCGGAACTCTTGCCCGCCGTCGGGGTCGAGCCAGAGTCCCAGGCGCCGAAGCTCGTGAAAGGTCTATCGAACTTCGCAGCGAAGTGGATCACGTAGCCCTGCGTGGTAGCCGAGCCGACAACGAGATCGTTGCCCTTGATCTCGAGAGAGGCCTGATGCGTACCGGGTGCGTATGGATGAAAGTCCTCGGCCGAGTGCCCGACATCGAGGATCACGTTCGCCTGAGTGCTGGGAGGGAACGTGTACCGGTGCATCCCGACGCGCGTGCCGGCGGTGAGCTCGGCGAGGATCCCGTATTTGGCCAGCAGGACTCTGTAGTAGCCCGCCTGCGCGTCCTCGGACGCATGATCGAAGGGCGACATCCACGACCGGGGATCGGTCGACAGGACGGGGCCCGTGGTCGGCATGAATGGGAGATCCCCGTTGCTGTGGACTCCCATCGACTGAAGGTGGTGATGCGAGAACCCTCGGATCGAGGTGTCCGCGTACTGATAGCCGGTGTATGCGAACTCGCCCTCGGTGTCCGGGCTCAACTGGACCATGCCGAACGGCGCGGCCGGGCCGGGGAAAGAGAAGCCACCCGCGAGGGTGCCGATCATGGGGTCGACGTAATCGGCCGGCTCGCGAACGGGAAGCTGCGCGGTGGCGCCGGGCGTCAGTGAGAGAAAGAGGGCGAGTGTTGCTGCTGCCGCGCCTGCGCGCGTTAGCGGAGCTTTGCGCCCCACGCCGAAAGAAGGTCGTTCAATCCGCCGAAGATGTCAACAGTCGAGTCACCGGTAGTGGCTGTGGTGGTTCCCGTTTCCGTGAATGACGCGATCTCGGAAGGCGCTCCATTGGTCTCGCCGTAGGTGTCGACGATGCCGCCCGTGGCGACGTAGGCCTCATCTCCATCGGCGAGCGCAACGGCCGCATGGAAGCGTCCATCGTCGCTGAGTGTGGCAGGAGCAGTTTCGATGGTTCCATCGGCCCGAAGAACCGTGACGGTCGCCGATGCGACATCCGACCCGACCGCCCACGGGCGGAACGTACAGGTCTTGCATACGTCTTTTCGGTTGTCGTCCTTGATGAAGCGGATGATCGCAGGCTTGGGAGTCAGATAGGTGCGGGGATACAGGATCTGTGGTTGCGGACCGAAGGTCTCTCGCTTGTCCGGTGTCGTGGGACCGGCGACCGTGAACGAGACGCCGTCGGCGTCCGACCGGAAATCGGCGACCTTGATGCCGGTGAAGGGAGAAACGGTGAACGGCTCGGAAGCGACCTGGTAGGTGGCATCTCTGCTCGTCACGTCGGCGGGGCCGGCGATCGCCTTGCGGTATTTACCGCTCACGACGAACCGGTATTCGCCGGCCGGCGTTTGGGGGCCGCGGGGGTCGATGTCCCTTCGGGGGCCGAAGTCGAAGGCCTCGAAGTTCGCAGTCCAGTTCCACTGGTGCTTGCCGGTGTACGTGTTCGTCAGGTCGGCAGCGCCGTTCACGCCGTCGGGGTACTCGAGGAACATCTGAACCTCGCCGGTTTGATCCGCGTATGTCTCCCAGTTCTCTCCGACCTTGCGCTGGACCTCGACGATGGGGCTATCGACGACGCTCGCACCGCCCGTCCATGAGAACTGAGTCGCATCGAAGCGCGTGATGTTGTGAGGCTGGGTCAGAGCATTGCCGGGGTTCGCGTCGGCGGGGAGCGCCTTGTACCAGGCGTCGTATGCCTGACCGATTCCCTGGCCGAGAGCCGTCGTGAACACCGTCTGTCGAGTCTCGTCGACCGCAGCCAAAGCGTTGTACGGGTTGGCCTTTACGAGGTCTTCCCCGCCCTTGAGCGCCTGCGCCATGTAGACGAGGTTCGTAGACATGTAGTCGGCCGTGTGCGAGCCGCAGCACGTGAGCGCCTTGCGGTAGGTGTCGTTGTTCATGTACTCGCGGTAGCTCACGGTGTAGCCGCTGTAGTCGCCCGTATGGCCTAGGCCGACGGCGATCTTGTAGCCCTCGGACGGCAGGATCGTGGCCCCGGGCCGCGGGGTCCCCATTGTTCCGCCAAGCTCCTCCCAAGTGAAGTTGCCCTTGATCTGCGAGAGGACATCGGGCTCGGCATTCGCGTAGGGGACGTATTCGGGAGCGTCCCATCCCGCAGCGTTGTTGTGCACCTGTGCCAGCATGTGTGCGTAGTCGTAGTCGCTGAACGTCAGGTTCCATGGCTGGTCCGGCTTGTCTGGGTTGACGCAGGTCCACTCGTGATCCGCCTTCGGATCGCCGGTGCCTTGATCAGGCCTGCTGCACTGCCACTCGTAACCATCGGCGAAGTTGCCCACGATGTTGTCAGCGCGGCTTTCGAAGTTGCGGATGATGTCTACCTGCGCTTCGCAGGAGCAGGACCCGAGGATCACATCGCCAACGCGCACAGCCTGGAGGCGGATGCGCAGGTTCTCTTCCACGGCGCCGAAGCTCGGTGCGTCGTAGTTCTCGGGCAGGGGCACGCCGTGTTCCGTAAGGTTCTCCCACAACATGTTGTTGGGGTCCGGATCGGGCCAGATCTCCTTTAGCCCATCGGTGTCGTTAGCCCGCTGACAGTCGGGGAGCCCGAGGACTGGAGCGCCGGGGTCCCCCTCCGCAGTTGGCTCACTTCGGCAGTTCGAGACGCCGGGGTAGGGGTGCGACTTCGGCATCGGGACCCAGCCGTTGTAAGCCGCAACGGGGAAGTCGGTCGCGTAGGGAGACATTCCGCCACCGGCGCCGATCTCGTTGTACCCATCGAGGATCGAGTCGGCGAGGTAACGCGCGCCTCGCTCGAACTGCGCGTAGCCCATGTGGGCGAAAGCGCGACGCGTTCCATCGGGAAGCCACGTACCTTGATCGCGGTCGCCGTCGTAAGGACCCTCGGACGAACCGACATCGCCTTGGCTGAAGACCATGCCGCCACCGGTGGCGCGCATGACCATGCGCTCGACCGCGCCGACGTAGTCGGCTGTGATGATGTCGTAACCGTCGAGGGACTCGGGGTGCTCCCCCCAGTTAACCCAGGTTCCGATCGGAGCGCCCGTCTCGGCGTTGTCGAATCGCATGACGGTCACGCCGTGGTCGCCGAAGCCCTGCGGGTAGCCAACCGGCGTCCCGTCGTGGCCACCGCCATAGCGTTGGATGTTGGACTTCATGATGTCGTGGTAGACGACGGTCGCTCCCATCCGCGCGGGCTGGAGGTTGCCTTCCGCCTTGATGATCGCGTCGGCCGCCCGACGAGCGAAGAACTCGAAGGCCCGCGCGTCGAAGGAATCCTGGAAGAGCCAGACTCCCCACGAAGGAGTGACCTGGTAGGGAGACGAGTGGTTGTGTGTCGCAGATACGAGAAGGTTCTCGTAAGTCACATCGGAGCCTCTGGCCGCCAGGATCTGACCGATCCGGCGTTGTACCGCGTCCTGTGAGAGGTAATGGTCGTCTTTCACGAGGGCGACCGGCTTGTCGTTAGCTCCACAGCCCTTGACGACGATCGCTCTTACGTTGAGCCGGGACTGCACTCCATAAGAGACGTGCTTCTTGACGGCTTGAGCGTGGGGGTCCACATCGCCCGTCGGGTCGGGGGTCGTGGAGTACTGGCCCGCTTGGCTTCCAACCGGGTAGGTGGCGTCCGAGTCCCCATAGCCGGCGAGCGAGCAGCTGGTGCTGGTCGTCGGGTCGGCCACTTGCGCGGGAGCTTGGGCGACCGGGAATAGCGCGGTTGCGATCGCTATCGCGGAGAAGAAGGAAAGGGTTCGAATACGCACGAGCGGGAGGTTCGACGCATTTCAGGCCCTCCCTGCACGAACTGGAACTTTTTACCCTGGGATCGAGATCTCCAATCCGAGGCGCTCGGACTCGGCCGCGAGGTGCTCGACGATGCGCTCACGTCCTCTTTCTATGGACGCCTTCGCGGCCTCCCGGTCGTCCCCGAACGCGACATAGAGATTGAGAGCCATCGTTTCCAGCATGTGTAAGGCCTCATCGAAGGTCAGGCAGTTGGCCATATGAAGCGTCACTCCGCCGTGCATCATGATCCAGAGTTGGGTCGCGAGCTCCTCGGGATCCGCCTCGTCGAAGCGTCCGGCCTCGATCGCTCGACCCACCGCCTCGATCATGGTCTGAAAAGTGTTCAGCCCGATCTCGTCGCTTTCGTCGTGCGGCTCCATGAACATGAAACGGTAAAGGTGCGAGTTCGCGAGGGCATTGAAGAAGTAAGCGCCGCCGAGCGCCGTCATGTCTTCGACGGTGTCTTCGGATGTGGAGATGCCGGCTAGATAACCGGCGAGCCGTTCGAAACCTTCCAGGGCGAGCGCCTTTCGAAGCTCGTCCATCCCTTCGAAGTGGGTGTAGACGGCCATCGTCGAGCTCCCCACCTCGGTCGCAAGGCGTCTCGTGGTCAGCGCGTTGGGCCCTTCCTCTACGAGGAGTCGGGCGGCGGCGTCCACGAGAGCGGTGCGCACGGCGGGATCGAGGGCTTTCGGACTCATATTTGACAGTGTGCCATAGCAGCGTTATACATTCCATGTAACAGCGTTATGTATGACCGTTATGTAAGGGCGTTATGAGCTCGGCGGGCAACGGGCGGCACTACTCGACGGAAGGCGGCGGCATGGACCAGACACTCGATCTATATGCATCTCCGCGACACGGCTCGAGGAAATGGATAGCCATCGGCTTGGCGGTCGCCCTCATCGGGGCATTCCTTGGCTACCAATGGCTGACCAATGTGACGCCGATGACCAAAGGAAAGGCCTTGAGCATCTTTCGGGCCGAGCGCGCTCAGTCCTCGGGAGCCGAGAGTTCCGCCACCCGCGAAAGCGGCAAGCACCACGTGCGGGCGGGCGCGAACGGTTCGTCGGCAGCTGTGAAGGATGTGAGCAAGAAAGATCGTCCTCAACCCAGAGGAGCCGAGGCGGTCGCAGCGGAGTCGGCCCCGGAGTCGGCCGCGCAAGAATCTGCGTCATCCCCCACGACGCATGCGCGGCCCGCACCCAGATCCGATAAGACTCCGCTGCCCGCCGAGGGCGTCTATTCGTGGGACACCTCTGGCTACGAGGAAGTGGGCGGCGCCCGGCGCAACTTCCCGGCGGAGTCGCAACGGATCATCACGCACGACGGGACGGGCGGCTGGCACTCGCACCACTACTTCTCGGAGGAGCGAGAGATCTGGACCGACTTCGTTACCGGCGAGAACGGCGCTTCGATCGCGATGCAGAGGAACAAGGTGACGTTCGGGCCGGTGACCAACGATTCCACCATCGACTTCTCTCCGGCGATGTTCGTCGGTCCCACGGCACCCGAGGAGGGCCAGACCTGGGATGGATCGTGGACCGGCGACACGTATGGCGACTACACGGGGAAGGTCTTCGACCACGGAACCATGACGATCGGCGGCGAGAGCGTCGAGGTCTGGGCAGTGCAGGTCGACATCCAGATGAAGGGCAAGCAGGAGGGCACCGTGCAGGCAAAGGTGTGGTTGGACTTGAAGGACGGGCTGACCGTTCGAGAGGATTACATCCAGAACATCAAGTCCGGCGCGAACCCGACCTACCACGCCGAGTGGAGCATGACTCTGAAGTCCCTGCACCCGCGCACCTAGCCGTCTACTAAAACGAGCCAGGCCTTGGAGGAAGTTTCCGCGAGGCGGCGAAATGCACCGCATGTCCTCATACTTCCGTAATGCGACCGCGCTCGCGGCGGCTTCACTCCTGACCCTGACCCTTCTTCCCGGCCCCGCGATCGCGCAGGTCGACGGAGACCCAACCGATCTACCCGTGCTGGGAAAGGCCGTCCCTCTCGGGACCGTTTCGTACGTGCAGTCCGCGCCGATCGCCCGCACGGCGAAAGTCGTCGACGGCGACATCTCCGACTGGACCGGCGCCTCGTCGATGTACGGAGGCACGACGGTCTACTCGGGCGGCGAGCTCGTCTACCAGGACCACATCTTCGACGCGTACGGCCCGGACGACGGACGCGATGCCGAGCGGTTCGCGAAGACGGATCCGATCGAGGAAGTCCTTCCTCAGGCCTACAGGATCGACGGTCTCGCCCAGGCCGACCCGTCGGGCGAACTCGGTATCCCGGTTCCCGAGCAGTACCACTACGACGACACCTATGGAGATTCCACGTCGGGACTGATCACCGGGGCCGACCTACTCGAGGTGCGACTCGCTCCTCAGGACGGCTCGACCACGCTATTGGCTCGAACGACGACGATGCATTCAGACTCGAAGACGGCGCTCCTGATCTTGGTCGACAACGGCGGGCCGGTTGCGGCTCATGCAGTTCCATTCGGCTCGGGCATTTCGTCGGCCACGGCGGACGTCGCTTACTTCCTGACCGGCAACGGCGGGTTCGTCGCAGACCTCGCCACGGGAGGTATCTCCCTGCTGCCGAGCGGATCCGTCGCTGCGAACGAGGTCGCCTACACGAACGCGATCGAAGCCTCGTTGCCATTCGCTCTCGAGGGCGCCTCTGTCGCGGTTGCGTCCGGCATTTCCAATGACTCCTTGGATGGCTTCGCGCCGATCTCGCTAGAGATGAACAACGAGGTCGCGCACTCCAACCTCGCGAACGTCGCATTCAGGAACTCCGAGCCGGTCCGGGTTTGGTTCGAACGTCAGCAGGCGCTGGCCCTTCACTCCGGATCGATCGATGAGTTCTTTACCAGCTTCGACTCCGCCCGAGCAGCCGGAGACGAGACCCTCGTACCGGGCTTCGGGTACCACGACCGCCTTTTCGTCTCGTCGGAGATCGTCGCTCAAGAGGGCGGTAAGGATGGCCTGTACCAGCACTACGGCGTGTTCCTGCCGTCTTCATACGAGGCCGGAACGGCGACACCGCTCCAATGGTGGCTTCACTGGCGGGGCGGCACCGCCCACTCGGGAGCCGGCATCGTGCCCAAGTTCTTCAAGCAGATGGGCGAGGACGTGGACACGATCGTGGTCGCCCCATCGGGCCGTGGCACGAGCACCTGGTACGTGGGCAGGGGACAGGTCGACTTCCAGGACGTTTGGCGCAACGTGATGGACACGTTCTCGATCGACCGCCAGCGCGTCTACCTATCGGGTCACTCGATGGGCGGCTGGGGCACGTATCTCCTCGCACTGCTCTATCCGGATCGATTCGCGGCCGGCGCGCCGGCGGCGGGCCCTGTGACGCAGGGCGCATGGACGGGCGTCGACTACTTCGACGGCTGCGAAAACTTCCAGTACGACGAGTACACGCCTTGCTACATCTCTGCCAACGGCAGTGACCCAATAGCGCAGCACACCCGGAAGCTCCTAGAGAACCTTCGCTACGTCCCTATGGCGATCATGCACGGCACCGACGACGAGCTTGTGCCTTACCCGGGCGTGGCGCGCCAGGTGCAGAGGTTGCAGGAGCTCGGTTATCGCTACCGCTTCTACACCTACCCCGGCTACGAGCACTACAGCCACCCGATAGCCGACCAGTGGGCCGCGCAAGCGAGCTACATGCATTCCTTCGTGGCCCCCGAGAACCCGAGCCACGTCACCTACATCCGCGACATGCCCTTCGAGCGTGCAACCGAGACCGTTCAGTCGAACGGCATCCCTCTCGATTTCTCTTTCGACAGCGCTTACTGGATGTCGAAGCTGACTGCGACCGACGAGACCGCCGGGCGCGCCTACTTCGATGGCGAGACGATGGGGATCCCGGATCAGATGCACACGAACGTCCCCGAGGCCGCGGGACCCACGTCTGTGGGCTCGACCGGGCCCTTCGTGATGGCCGGTCAGGCGTGGATTACAACTCCGGCATCGATCGTTCCTCCAGTGGAGAATCGATTCCACATCACCCTCACGGGTGCTCGCCAAGTTCTGCTCGACTTAGCGCGGATGCAACTGGACCTCAGTCAGCCCATCATGGGTTTCGTCGACACCGGCGACGCTCTCGAACTGCATCTAGCGGGGTCGTGGACTACGGCCCCGGTCGCCTTCGTCGACGGGGACAACGTTCCCGTCACGCTGAGCGATGGTGTCGCATCGATCCAGCTTGCTCCGGGCACCCATTCGCTGACGCTGGAGCCGCCCTTTACGACGCTGGCACCAAACCCATTGACCTAGAAGCGCCCATACCGAAGGAACTCAGGCGAAAGCGGAGAAACCAGGACCTTCAACCAACTTTTACCTGGGGGTTCGCGGAATGAAGCGTCTGTCCTTTGTCATCGCGCTCGTCACTCTGGTCTCTTCTATGGCGTTTGCGCTCGCTCCGGCGGGCGCCACTCCCGCCGATGTGCCCGCGCGAGGCGCGGCTCCGGTAGTGATGCTGGGGGCCCAACTCCCCGGCTGGTCCGGCCCGGCCGCCGATGGAGCTTCGGATCCCTACCCGGCTGGAGCCCTGACCGGCGAGCGCACGGCGCACGGAGGTCAGCTCGTTGTTCCCCCCGCTCAGGCTCAAACTGGTGTGAACCCCGACCAGGTGGCCGCCTTCAAATGGGATGGAACGAAGTTCGTCGAGATCCCGGTTCAGGTGGACGAACGTTTCCCCTACTTCCTTGCTAACCCCGATTCGGACTTCGGTATCTACTCGGGCACCGACAAAGAGCTCACCTACGAGTGGGACGTCGAGTCGTGGAAGAAGACGGCAGGGGAGTGCGTCGCCCAGTACCCCGAGGGCGAAAGCGCGATGCAGGACCCCGTTCTGACGCTCGACGATGACGACGAAGTGGCGTTCATGGCGTCGGATGCAGGCGCTCAGGCCCCGCTCGGAGCGAAGCCGGATGGGATAACCGGAACCCGGCAGGAGATCCGACTCGCCGATCCGCGCGACCCGGCTGCTCAGCGATACGTCTACCTGGCGACGCGCCCCGGCGGCTCGTCCTTCACGACCGAGACCGGCTACGTGCACTACACCCGCGACGCCGACGCCGATAAGTGGATAGACCGCACCTTCTGGGCCGACACCGACCCCAACAAGATCGGCACGTCGAACACGGGTTATGGGCCGAACCTGCACGGAACGGTCTGCAAACCGAACCTCGAGACCGAAGACCCCGACGACTACATCGCGCAGGAGTCGACGGACAGGTTCCCAAGCGACGCCGTGACGGTCTCTACGGACGCGTACAAGTGGCGCGCGACCGGGCGCTGGATGGTCAGGAATGTCCAGGTGACGAAGCCCGGAACGGCCGGCGAATACGGCCCGGACCTGATCGACCGGTGGAAGGGCCGCGCCTTCCAGCAGGCTCCCGACTCGGTGATATCGGTGGTGGGCTTCGAAGACGAGCAAGTGAACTGGGAAGCGAACTCCGCGCTGCTCGGCGAGCTCGCCGGACCCGTTCGTGCCGTTCGCGAGACCTGGGGCGCAGACTCGGGAACCAACGTCACGAAGACCGAGACGTTCTACCGGGACGCGATCATCTACCGCTACCACGTCAGGGTGCACCCGATCCCGCCCGACGGTCTCTACACCTCTTGGGACTACAACAGTGGGGTCGCCTCGACCTACTACAACGAGACTCTGAGCGCAGGCGTCCCCGTCGACGGCATCAACGACGAGAAGGTCGGTAACGTCGATGAGGCTCCGACCGGCGATCCGGCGTTCTTCGATGCACCCGACCCGACGACCACGAAGCCTCTTTCGACGCTCAATTGGGAGCAGGTCTCGGGCGCCGGCGACAGCGGTTCGCTCGTCTACATAACCGAGATCAAGGGCGCGACCAGCGCGGGCAACCCCGCGGTCGTTCCTTACTACCGAGACGACTCGTGTCTCGACGACGGCACCGGCGACGATCCCTCGCCGCGCGCATACCCGGGCGAGTCTTACGACTGGCTGAATGGCCGAAACGACCAGACCGCGGACGATTACCTCGCCCTACCGTGCAAGGCCCAGGCTCCGGAGGGCTACAGCGGTCCGTACCGCCAGGGTTGTTTCGGCTGCCACGGGATCCACTACTTCGTGACCGGCGACACCGACAACGCCGCGACGGGCACGCCGACGACCGAGATCGACGCGCAGCAGTGGCAATGGGCGGTCCCGACAGCGGCCCCCACGAACATGGGCGATCCCTACGCGAACAACGTGAAGATCCCACTTATACCGACAGCGACCTTGCAGCCGTAAACAGTTGAGCGAAGCGGAGCCACGCGCCGAGCGTCCGTACATACCCGACTACGGGCTACCGGGCCCCGAGACCGGTTTCGTCGATTGGTCCGACGCGGTGCGACGACTGACGGATTCGCAGAATTACTGGCTCGCGACGACCGACGCCGATGGAGGGCCTCACGTCAACGCGATCTGGGGCGTGTGGCTGGACGGAAGCTTCTATTGCGGCGGCGGGCCGGACGTGAGGTGGGCTCGCAACCTCAAGCGCGACCCGCGCCTCGCTCTGCACCTCGAGGACGGCGAGAAGGCGATCATCCTCAAAGGAACCGTCGAACGAACGAGTGACGTCGCGTCTGAGGTTCAGGACGTGATCGACGCATACAAGAAGAAATACGACTTCGATCACCCGGCGCCGTTCTGGCGCTTCACGCCCAAGGTGGCTTTCGGCTGGACCGATTTCACCAAGAACGCCACCCGCTGGACCTTCGACTGACCCTTCCCTGGGCAGGAGGTGCGTCTTGGGGGCCGAATCCCTAAGGCAGCGAACATGGGAGGTCAATCGTGAAAAGAACCATCGTCGTCATCGCAGCTCTCGCGGGACTCTTGATCGGGGCGCTGCCTGGCGCTAACGCGGGTCCACAAGACGGTTGGGCATCGGACAACGTCGAATACGTCAAGTTCGTGCCGTTCGAGGCCGGAACCGCGACGGGCGCAAAGATCGTCGGCAAATACATGTACGTCACGAGCTGGAAGTCATTCAGCATCTATGACGTCTCCGACCCCGAGAACCCGACGAATCTGTCGATCACTCCGTTCGCGAAGGACACTGCGGACCAGGGCACCGGTTTCCGCTTCGAGAACGAGGACGTCGCCACCAACGGCAAGATCCTCATCTTCTCGCAGCAGCTTCCGGTCGCTCACCTCTTCGTCTATGACGTCGAGGACAAGTCCAATCCCGTCCTCATCGGCCACTTGACCGAGGGTGGAGCCCACACGGCCGAGTGCCTGCTCGACTGCAAGTGGCTCTACGGCTCCAACGGCAACATCTGGGACCTTCGAGACCCGACCAAGCCCGAGCTTCAGAAAGAGAAGTGGACAGAGGGCATGCCGGCGACCGGAGCGCACGACCTCAACGAGGTTGCCCCTGGTCTCATGCTTAGCTCGTCTCGACCCATCGTCTTCCTCGACGCCCGCAAAGACCCAACGCATCCGAAGCTCCTCGCGGTCGGCGACGACAAGAAGATCACCGGAGGTATCCACTCGAACCGCTGGCCGCGTCAAGGGAAAGACAAGATCGTTCTTTTCTCGAGCGAGTCCAACTTCACCGGACGTTGCTCCGGCGCTAACGGAGCGTTCATGACCTGGGACGCCTCCAATTGGAAGAAGACGAGTTCCTTCCAGTTGCTCGACACCTTCCAGTTCGAGAACGGCACCTACTCCGACGGCAAGCCTGCGGCGAACGCGATGGGCTGCTCTGCTCACTGGTTCCAGGAGCACCCTTCCTTCGACAACGGTGGACTTGTCGCACTCGGCTCGTACGACCACGGCACGCGCTTCATGGATGTCGCGAGCAACGGCAAGATCTCGGAGGTCGGATACTTCGTGCCGAACGCAGGCGAGACGTCGGCGGCCTATTGGGTCAACGACGAGCTCGTCTACTCGATCGACTACACCCGAGGCTTCGACGTCCTGCGCTACACCGGCAAGATCTAGCTCTTCTTCTTGTAGCCCATCAGTAGACCGACAACCCGGTCTCGGATCCGATCCGGGACCGGGTTTTCCAATATGGCTCTGACGCGCGCGTCGAACCCAACCAGGTAACGCGTTTTTGGGCGATCCGATGCGAGAGCGTCCTCGATCGCCCTGGCAACTTCGATCGGGTCCTTGCCGCGGCTCTCGAGCATCTTTGCGATCTTCAGCCCCCGCTTCATGTACGGGTCGTAGAGGGCTTTGGTGTCCTCGGGCATCGTGGTGATGAGATCCTCGAAGTCGTCGTAGCCCTTTCCCCAGATAGCGGTGTCGAACGCTCCCGGCTCGATGATCGAGACCTTGAGGTTCCAGGGCTGAAGTTCGAGCCGCAGGGCATCGGCCAACGCCTCGAGCGCGAACTTGGAGGCCGCGTACGGGCCGAAGAAAGGAACGGCCGGCGTCCGCGCTGCCACGGAGGAGACGAACAGAACTCGGCCCGTCGCCTTTCTGATCTGAGGAAGGAAGGCTTGGGTGACGGCGATCTGCCCGATCACGTTGACGTCCAACTGCTTGCGGAGCTCTTCGAGCGGCAGGCCCTCGATGGGAGCGTTGACCGAGATGCCCGCGTTGTTGACGAGCCCGAAGAGGCCCTCGGGAGACGCCTCCGAGATCTCCTTGGCGCACGCCTCGATGGATTGCTGATCGACGACGTCGATGATCACCGGAGTGATGTCCGGCGACGCATCCTTGAGGGCCTCTCCGTCTTGTTCCTTGCGGACGCCGGCGAAGACCTTGAAGCCGACTTCTGCGAGATGAGTGGCCGTTGCCCGGCCTATGCCCGATGAAGAGCCCGTCACCAATACGGATCGCATTTCGCCTCCCTGGAGATGGTGGAAAGCCAAGGGTAGCCTTCGGGTAGTTCTTACGATCGGGGGAGGGGCACATGGCAGTCGGTCCGCACAATCTCGCGCGTCTTGTCGATGATTCGTTCCAGCGGAACGGGGACTACGAGTCACTCTTCTTCGAGGGCAGCTGGTACCGCTCCGGAGACCTCTACGAGAGGGTGGGGCGACTCGCTGGAGGCCTGAAGGAACTGGGCATCCAGCCCGACGACCGTGTGGTCGTGATGATGTCCAACTGCCCCGAGATCGGGATGTCTTACAACGCGCTGTGGCGGATCGGTGCTGCGATCACACCGGTCATCTTCTTGCTACCACCCGACGAGCTCCGCCACATCGTCGCGGACTCCGAAGCCAGAGCTGTCATCACCACTCCGGAGTTCACCGCAACGGTCAAGCAGGCGACTGAGGGGATCGACACCCTGAAGTGGATCATCTCCGCCGGCCCCGAAGAGGACGGCATCATCCCGATGTCATCGTTGGAAGAGGCGGAGCCGGCCGGACTCGCCGACAAAGACGACTCGGACATGGCCGCCCTCATGTACACGGGTGGGACCACGGGCCGCGCCAAGGGCGTGATGCTGAGCCACGAGAACCTCTGGTGGGGAGGCAAGGCCTCTTACGACGCGTCCCACGTCGACGGGATCAACCGCAACGTGATCCCGCTGCCTCTTTCTCATTCGTTCGGGCTACTGGTGACGGTTGTCGGCGCACACTCGCAGCAGCCTGGGGTCGCGGCACTTCAAAGGTGGTTCGATCCGACGAACATGCTCGAGCTGATCCAAGATCACCAGGCGCAACAGGTCGCGCTTGTACCGTCGATGTTGCAGATGCTTTTGGCCATGCCGCTCGAGAACTACGACCTGTCGAGCCTTCGCTACATCGTCTCGGGGGCGTCGCCACTAGCGCTAGAGGTCGTGCACGAGTTTGAGCGCCGGGTGCCGAACGTGGAGATACGAGAGGGCTACGGCCTCACCGAGACGTCCGCAAGCTTGTCAGTTAACCGGCCGAACGCGCGGCGGCTCGGTTCGGTCGGGCAGCCCCTCCCCGGAGTCGAGGTCAAGTTCGTCGACGACGATGACGTCGAGGTGGCGCAAGGGGAGCCCGGCGAGATCTGCTGCAAGTCCGATGGCGTGATGCTCGGCTACTGGCGTTCGGAGGAAGCAACTGCCGACGCGACGAAGGGCGGCTGGTTCCATACCGGCGACATCGGGAAGGCCGACGAGGACGGTTACCTCTGGATACTCGACCGCAAGAAAGATCTGATCATCCGGGGTGGGTTCAACGTCTACCCGCGCGATGTCGAGGATTGTCTGCTGGAGCACCCCGCTGTTTCTATCGCTGGGGTCGTCGGCAAGCCCGATCCGGTTCGAGGTGAAGAAGTTGTCGCATTCGTGTCGCTCTCCCCGGGTCAAGACGCGACGCCTGAAGAGCTGATCGAGTTCGCGAAGGGCCGCATCGGCGGCTACAAGTACCCGCGCGATGTGAGGATCGTCGGCAACGTTCCGTTAACCCCGGTCGGGAAGATCGACAGGAAAGTCCTTCGAACGATGCTCTAGATCTTCGCCTTAATACCCGTACCCCGAGTCGGAGTCGTTCGTGCTGCCGGAGTCGTCGGTGTAGCCCTTGTCGTACTTGTTGCCGCCACCACTCCCGCCGTTCGAGCCACCCGCCCCGGCCCCCGTTCCTCCGGCGACGGTGATCGTGCCCATCATCGAGGAGTGGATCTCGCAGTGGAAGGTGACGAACCCGCTGTCGGGGGCCGTCGCGGTGGCCGTAACCGTTTGACCTGGGTCGGCTTTGACGTTCACATCCAAGTCGCCCGACGTGAAGGTGTGTGGAGCCTCGTCTTTGTTGATGAAGGTGATTTCGAACTCGGCCCCCGCCGCAACCTCAACCTCTCGAGGGTCGTAGGCGAAGTTGATCGCCGACACCGTTACGCCGGAGGTGGCGGCCGGGGCCGAGTTCGAATCGGTAGGAGGCGCTCCACTGCCCGTGTCATCGGCGGCCTTGTCGCCACAGGCCGAAGTGAGCGCCACGATCGCCAGGACGACGAGTGCCCACCTTGTTTTGGATGGAGCCATCTCCCTACCTCCCTTTAGTCCGAAGTAATACGGTGACCGCAGGGGAGGGGGATTGCAATGAATCCAACCGACGCCCCCGTGCGTATCTAGCTATGTGGGCGCTGTCCGATGAAACCTTGCTGGCGGGCCTCGGCTCCGACGATCCGGAGTCCGCGACCGCCTTCGTTCGCAGGTTCCAGGGCCGGGTGTTCGGGCTCGTGTTCACCATCCTTGGAAACACCAAGGATGCGGAGGAAGCAGCCCAGGAGACCTTCGTTAGGGCGTGGCGTCATGCCTCCGCGTTCGATCCCCGTCGAGGCGCGGTGGCGACCTGGCTGTTGACGATCGCAAGGAATGTGGCCATAGACATGCTTCGAGTGCGGAAACCGGATCCGATAGATCCCGGTGGCATCGCGTCGTTCGAGATGTCACTCCTCGATCGGAGGAGCGACGAACAGAGGACGCCCGTCGAGGACGCGGATCTCCTGCGCACAGCACTCGCTCGGTTGCCGGAGGATCAGCGCAGGGCGGTGGTGCTCGCCACCTTCTACGGTCGCACGGCACGCGAGATCGGCGAGATGGATGACGTGCCTATCGGAACTGTGAAGACGCGCATCAGGGCGGCGATGTCAAAACTGAGAGCGGCTCTGGAGGTCGGCGATGACTGACCCTTCGCCGGACTGCGCACGGATCAGAGAGCTCGCTCCCGAGTTCGTCCTCGGGGTGGCTCCCGGTGACGAGCGAGCCTTCATCCTCGATCACATCGCTTCTTGTGAGGAATGCCGACGCGTCGTGCAAGAGATGTCAGCGGTGGCCGACGAGTTGCTGCTCCTAGCTCCTAGCCAAGAGCCCCCGTTGGGGTTCGAGAACGCAGTCGTCCGCAAGCTCTCTTCGAACGACGGGCGAGGGAGCGCTCGTCGCGGCTGGCTGACGGTCGCGGCCGCGGTCGTCGCTTTGATCGTTGGGGCCTCGACCGTTTGGTTCGCGACCGGACCTGATCGGCGCGTGGGCGCCTATTACAGAGCGGTTCTTGCCCGGGCCGAGGGTGAGTACTTCACCGCACGTGAGCTTTGGGACGACGATGGCAACCGAGCCGGAGTCGTGTTCGCGTACGAAGGCGATCCCTCGTGGCTCTTCATGGTCGTCGACCGAGAAGACATCGAAGGCGAATTCACCTGTTACGCGGAATTGGAGAACGGCCGATCGGTCGCGCTTGGCACCTTTTCGCTAGGCGGCGATCACCGAACGTGGGGGGCCGCGGTCGACCAGGAGATCCACGACCTCGATCGGGTCAAGCTGGATGGCTCCTCGCAGGATCTCGTAGCGACGTTCGCAAACGGCTGATCTCAACTCTGGGTAGCACACACCTTCTTGGGGGGCGATTCGTAGACCCAAACGACTGTGCTGATGATCTCCGCGGAGGGCACGCCTTTCTCCAGGTAGGCAGTGGCACACCGCGAGATGGCGCGTGCTGCCATCGTCGCGTCGTTGAAGGCCGACAGCATCAATATGCGCGTGCCGGGGGAGGCTTCATGGAGAAGAGGGATCGCTTGAAGCCCGTCCATGCGCGGCATGGAGACATCCAGCAGGATCACATCTGGCCGCGTCTCGCGCGCGATCTGTACCGCTTCGACCCCGTCGCCCGCTTCGCCGACAACTTGGAACCGAGGTTCGGCGAGAGCCAATCGGAACAACTCTCTCAACGCAGGGACGTCGTCGACGATGAGCACCCGTATGGGCAACGCCGCCTCCTTTCTGACAAGATGATGAGCACGGAAGGCTTCGCGGAGCAATACGCTTTATTGGAGGGCCTTTCCCGGGAGGGTGGATGCAGGCCGTAGCCGACGCATTTCAGTACGTAAACGCCGCTGCGTTCCTTTTTCTTGGTTTGCTTGGGGCCCGCGTCTGGATGAGGCGCCACGATAGCCAGAGCGCGTGGATGAGCCTTACCTTCGGGATCCTGGGCGTTATCGCCATCATCGGTCTCGTCCAGCCCGAGAAGGTTGAGTCGGATCTTGGGCAGCTCCTCCTCAAGTTCGAGATCGGGGTGCTGCTTCTCTTCCCGTACTTCCTCTATCGCTTCGCCGCGAGCTTCGACCCCCCGTCGCGAAGGACGGAATATCTGGCCGCGATCGTTACGGGTATCGCCATCATCTGGCCCTTCTTCCTCGGGGGCAACATCCCGCAACAGGGTGAAAGGCAGACGACTGAGTGGCGTATCTACATTCTGGTGTTGCTCTTCCAGTGGACCTTGTTGTCGATCCTGGCAGCGGTTCGATTGTGGCGTGGGGGGGGTGATCTTCCCGAGGTGGCGCGTCGTCGAACCCACCTGCTGAGCATCGCGACGCTCCTATTGAGTGTTGTGATCATCATCTCGGGGTCCAGCTCGTCCGAGCCCGCGCCCGAGGTTCAGGTGATCACGGCAGGCATGACCCTTGTTGCGGCCCTCGCCTTCTACTTCGGTTTTTCGCCGCCAAGATTCGTTCTCATGGTTTGGCGACGACCGGCTCAGGACGCGCTTTACCGGGCCGTCACGGATCTCGTGAGCGCGGAGACCGAGCAGGACGTCACCTCGTCGTTGTTGCCGCACGTGACCGACATCATCGGGGGCCGGGCCGTTGCCTTGGTCGAGAGAGAGGAAGTGATCCTCGACGCGCACGGTGCGACCCAAGAGATGCTCGATCACGTTCCCGGCCTCCTGAACGACCCTCAAACCCAGAGGGAGGGCGTCATCGTCGTTCCTTTGACATTTGCGACCGTCATCGTTTGGACCAGCAGGTTCGCTCCTTTCTTCGGCGAGGAGGAACTCGAGCTCGTCAAGACGCTGGGTACCCTCGGACACTTCGCCTTGGAACGGACCAGGGCCACGCGTTTGAAGGCCGATCTGGCGGAAGCACAGAGGAGACGCGAGCAGGCGCTCCAGATCAACGACAACGTCGTGCAGGGTCTCGCCGTGGCGAAATACTCATTCGAGATGGGTCTTCAGGATCGCGGGATCGAAGCGATCGACAAGACCCTTTCGGCCGCGCGGTCGATCATCTCCGACCTTCTCGAGGAGATCGGTGGGGACACGAACCTCGAGGCCGGCGCGTTGATCCGCCACGAACCTGCAGGCTTCGATCCCGAACGTTCTGCGGAGACCGGCTCCTGACCCTCGACCGCAAGTTCCTCGACCGATTCGATCGGCTTCGCAAGGAGATGTCCGAACGAGGCATCGATCACCTGTGGGTCGAACCCTCGGTCGGGTTCCTCTATCTCACTGGTCTCGAACCGATAAGCGTGGAGCGGATCACCGCATTGCTGATCCCGGCCGATGGGGACCTTCGTCTTCTCGTTCCACTGATGCTTGCGGAGGAGTGCGAAGTCATCGGAGCAGAGGCAGTGACCTGGGACGACACGGAGGGTCCCGACGCAGCGGTAGGTCGCATCTTGTCCGGCATCAAAACCTTGCACGTCCAAGGTTCGCTTCCGACATGGGCGATGTTCGCGTTGCAAGCAGCGGCTCCTGGCACCACGATCGATCTCGATCCGGGAACGCTCGAGCGACTTCGCGAGATAAAGGACGACTCCGAGATCGAAGGCCTGAAGGTCTCCGGCGCGACGACCGACGGCGTTATCTCGTGGATCGAGACGATGCCACCCGCCGGTCTGACCGAGGTGGCTCTGGGGAAGCGGATCCAGATGCGTTACCTCGAGCTCGGTGTTGTGCCGACGGACATGCCGCTCGTTGCGTGGGGCGCGAATGCAGCGATGCCTCATCATGCCGGCGGCGACGTCCTGATCGAACCCAACGCCCCCCTGCTCGTGGACATCGGATGTCGCGTCGATGGCTACTGGTCTGACATCACTCGCGTCTACTTCCCCGAGAACACCTCATCCGAGATCAACGGTGCCTTCGATGTGGTTTGCGCGGCACATGACGCGGCCCTGGCCTCAGTGGCGGTGGGCGTTCCTTGCTCCGAGGTTGACCGCGCCGCGCGCGCAGTGATCGAAGAAGCGGGACTGGGAGAGCGCTTCGTGCACCGGACCGGCCATGGCCTGGGCCTCGAGATGCACGAAGCTCCCTACATCAGAAGCGGTAACGAGCAGTTGCTAGAGGTCGGTCACGTGTTCAGCATCGAGCCGGGCGTCTATCTGCCCGGGAAGTTCGGGTTACGTTTCGAGAACATCGTCGCGGTGACCGCAGATGGTCCGCTCGTTCTTAACCAAGCCGCCCGCAGGCACAAGCTCTAGATCGGGTCGGCGTAGCCGTACCAACCGGCGTCGCCAACGGCGGCACATTCTTCTTTCGCGAAACAGTAGAAGGGCCCGTCGCTGCCTCCGGCCCACCACAACGTCTCGATCCCCGACGGCGCGAGCTTCTTGCGGATGAATATGTAAGCCCTTGTCCCGTCGCTCGTGAACAGCCCCTTCATGCCCGGCTGCCAGTCCCCCCAGACGAACGCGAGTCTGACCTTGTCCCATCCCTCGGTGGCTTCCTTCATGTCGGCGGTTTGGGGATCGATCGTGAAGAAGTAGTGGCCGTTCGGCTTCGTAAGGCGATAGAGCGTCCGGGTCGGCGTCGGTGGGGCAGGCTCTTCTGGCTCAGCGGGCTTCGGGCGATGCTTCGGCGAGGCGGTGTTCGCTCGATGCTCCGTGGGAGGCGGTGAGACCGGGGCCGGAGCGGAAGTGGACGCAGGGGGTGCGTCCTGGGGCGCGAGCTCGATGGGTTGAGCGACCTTCCGGTGTGGCGAGTGGGCGGGAGCTTTCGAGCGTTGTGAGCTCTTAGCGTGATCCTTCGGGCTTCGTCCGTGTGGGCGATCGACTGGGTAGACGAGGCGAGGAGACTCAACCGGATCGGCGACCGAGATCTCGACGAGGGCCGGGGGAGCCTTCACTTGCGCCGGGTTCGAACGGCCGGCGAGCATCGCAGCGGTCACGGCCACAACGAGGAGAGCGGCCATCGCCTGATAGGCAGCCCCGCTCTTGATCCAACGGATCGGCGCGCGGAGGCGGCGAGCTCGGCGTGAGGCCCGGTCGGGCTCTGACCTCTCTGGTGTCGGTGGCGATTCGGCGCGCCCCGAGGGAGGCAGATGTTGATCGGTTCCGTCGAAGCGCCCGCCCGGCATGACCACGCATTCTTCATCGCCGCCCTCGGTTCCTTCCCGCGCCGCGCACTAGAGTCTGGCGATGGGGCGGGTCCTGGCGATCGCATGTCTTTTCTTCGCGCTCTTGGTTCCGGCCGCGTCCGGCGTCGACTCCTGTCGCGGCCATCCAGTCACGATCGACGGAACTCGTGACGGCGACAACATCCAGGGAACGCCGGGCGACGATGTCATCTCGGGCGGACCCGGTGCCGACAGGATCCACGGTCTCGGGGGCCGCGACGTGCTCTGTGGCGGGGGAGGAGCCGACCTCCTCGACGGAGGCGATGGGGACGACCTTGTATTTGGTGGCGAGGGTGGGGACACGATCGATGGAGGCACGGGCGACGATGTCTTGTCGGGTGAGGAGGCCAACGACGGTCTGACAGGTGGAGCGGGATTCGACGTCGTTCGCTATGGACGAGCTCCGTCTGCGGTGATCGTTGATCTGAAAGACGGAACGGCATCGGCACGTTCCGGTGGTGGCACCGGGGCCGACACCATCCTCGAGGTCGAGGGCGCTTACGGCTCGTCTTTCGACGACCTACTGATCGCCGGACCGGAGGGCTCTTTCCTCGTCGGCAATCGGGGAGCGGACGAGGCCATCGGCGGGCCGGGACCGGACCGAATCTTCGGAGGTCAGGGGCGTGACGATCTGATCGGTCGCCTCGGCCCCGACGAGTTGACCGGCGATGACGGCGCGGATCGGATGCGAGGCTCCGGAGGAGCCGACGCTCTCATCGGCGGTTCGGGCAACGACATCGTGGACGGCGGTAAAGGCCGAGATGATTGCGACGGGGGACCGGGTGACGACCGTTTCATCGACTGCGACTGAGCCCGCGCGGCTCTCATCCAAGGGCCGCCGGATCCGGCTGATGGCGACGGCTCTCGTCGGCATCGCGCTGCTTCTGGGCGCGGCCTTCGGCAACGATGACAACTTCCCCTTTGGTCCGTTCCGGATGTACTCGACGACGAACGATCTCGACGGGACCGTCAATGCGGTGAGGTTCTATGCCGTCGATTCCGAGGGCCGAGAGCTCACTCCAAGGTCGCAAGACTTCGGATTGAGACCGGCCGAGGTGAATGGTCAGGTAGCCCGTTTCCGAGCCGATCCCGATCTGCTCGGTCGACTCGCCGAGGCCTACGTGAAGGCCCATCCCGACGCGGCACCTCTCCGCGAGCTGACTCTCGGATACGGGATCTGGACCTTGGAGGGCGGACGGCCGGTCGCCTACCGGGAGGAAAAGCTCGTCACGTGGAGGACGGAGGCATGAGCTCGGTTGGGGAGCGGCTGTCCGAGTGGTGGACGATGCCGATCGCGCGCGGCCGTCTCGCGGCGCTTCGGACGATCCTGTATCTGTTCGTTTTCGTCGATGTGCTGGTGACCACCTCGTGGGTTGCTCGACACGCGCTGGTGCCGGGAGATCTCTACCAACCCCTGTTCTTAGCTCGCTTCTTAGGCCTCCCTGAACCTGAAGGCATGGCGGTAACCGCCATCGAGATCTTGCTCTTAGTCACTGCCGCGGTCGCTGCGAGTGGACGTTCGCCGCGCGTTGCGGGGGCCGCGGTCTTCGTCCTCTATCTCGTGTGGATGTTCATCGGCATGAGTTACGGCAAGGTCGACCACGACCGGTTCGCGTTCCTTGTCGCGCTGGCGGTTCTTCCCACAGCTCCGAAAGCTAGATGGGGCGATCAGACTCCGGATGAAGCCGCGGGCTGGGCGATCCGCTGCATCCAGGTATCGGTGGTCGCGACGTACTTCCTTGCCGCGTTCGCGAAGTTGAGGTTCGGGGGGCCGGGGTGGGTTAATGGAGCGACCTTGATGCGGGCAATCCTCCGGCGCGGAACGTCCTTGGTCGAGTGGCTGAAGAGCTCACCTTGGGTCCTGAGGATCAGCCAGTACGGGATCGTGGCCTTCGAACTGTTGTCGCCCTTGATGTTGCGCCGCGACCGGATCGGAAAGGCTTTCGTGCTCGCGGCGTTCATGTTCCACATCGTCACGTACGCGTCCATAACGATCGTCTTCCTGCCACACGTGATGTGCTTACTCGCATTCCTCCCGCTGGAACGCATCCCATCCCCTCTGGAAGCATTGAGACGACGTTCTTCAGGTTCGGCGGTCTTGACGGAATCTTGACAACTCGCTGGCTACTTAGAACAGCGTGATGGCTAGCGTTGGGGCATGGCAATCGCAAGGGATCTCTCTTCAAGCGCGGTCATGGTGCGAGCGACCGAACGGATGGGCTTCGTCGACCTGACGGAGGAACTCGTCGATGCAGTCACGTGGTCGGGCATCGAGGACGGCTTCTGCCTGGCCTTCTCCACGCACACGACCTGCGCTCTCGTGGTGAACGAGTGGGAGGACGGAGCACGCGAGGACTTCGTCGCGCGGCTCCGAACTCTCGTTCCCCAAGAGACTTACTACGCCCACGATGATCTCAGCCGGCGTACTCAGAACCTCGTCGAGGACGAGCGGAGCAACGGGTGGTCTCATGTGGTGGCGATGCTGATGGGTGGCTCGTCTCAGGTGATCCCCGTTGTCGACGGTCGTCCGGCCCTCGGGCGCTGGCAACGCCTGATCCTCGTCGAACTCGACGAGCCTAAGGATCGAACGGTGCTGTTCCAAGCCTTTGGCTCGGGACCGTCCCTACACTTGAGCTAGTGAAACAGCGCTCGGTTGCCGTGATAGAGGACGAGGCCACGATCGCGTCGTCGATCGCCGCCCGGCTTCGCAAGGAGGGCTTCTCAGTTGAGATCGCCGTCGACGGGCCGAAGGGCGTCGAGCTCAGCGACCGGATGAAGCCGGATCTCGTCATCCTCGATCTGATGCTTCCGGGACTCGACGGCCTCGAGGTGTGCAGACGCATCCAGCGTGAGCGCCCGGTGCCGGTTCTCATGCTCACCGCCCGAGACAGCGAGACCGACATGCTCGTTGGGCTCGGCATGGGGGCCGACGATTACATGACCAAGCCGTTCTCGCTCCGTGAGCTTGTGGCGCGCGTCCACGTCCTGCTCCGCCGCGTTGATCGTGCGCCGAATCCACCGGGTGCCCCGATACGGATCGAGGAGGTCGAGATCGATCCCGGCCGCCGTCAGGTGTCCAAGAAGGGCGAGGTCATCCACCTAACGCCGATCGAGTTCGACCTCCTCTACAAACTCGCGTCGAGGCCGGGCATCGTCTACTCGCGCGAGCAACTCCTCGGCGAGGTCTGGGGCTACCGAGATGACTCGAGCGCACGCACGGTCGACACGCACGTTGGATCGCTTCGGCGGAAACTCGGCTCCGATCTGATCCGGACCTCTCACGGCGTGGGGTACGCGTTCCGCTCAAACCGATGAGGCCGCTGGACCCACTGTCGTCGATCAAGACCAAGCTGGGCGTCTTGATCGTGTCGGCCGTCGGAGTGACTGTCGTTGCGATCGTGATCGGCGTGCGGATCGGCTCGCCCAAATGGTTGACCGGAGGGCTGGCCGCGATCCTCGCTCTAGGCATGGTGCAGTTCCTCGCGAGAGGGATGACATCGCCGCTGCGTGAGATGGCGGCGGCCGCTCGAGACATGGCCCGTGGCGACTACACGAGGCGTGTGAGCGCTTCCTCTCGAGATGAAGTCGGAGAGCTCGGGCGCGCTTTCAACAAGATGGCCGCGGATCTCGCCGAGGTCGACCGGATGCGCAAGGACCTCGTCGCGAACGTCTCGCACGAGCTCCGCACGCCGATCAGCGCCCTACAGGCGGTGCTCGAGAACATGATCGACGGCGTCGAACCACCCGATCCCGCGACGCTGCAAACGATGCTGACGCAGGTGGAGAGACTCGGTCGGCTCGTCTCTCAGCTCCTCGACCTATCGCGCCTCGAGTCCGGCGCGATCCCAATCGACGTTCGCCCGTTCGAAGTGGGGACTCTTCTCGAGCAAGCGGCCGCGGAGTTCAAGCTCGGCTCCCAGCGCGCCTCCGACAAGAACGTCCGTCTCGATGTGATCCTGCCGGAGGCAGGTCTGACTGCAACCGGAGACGCGGAGCGCGTTCATCAGGTCGTCGCCAATCTCCTCGATAACGCGGTCAGGCATTCGCCCGAAGGGGGAGTGGTCGGCTTAACCGCGACGGAAGACGACGGAGGCGTGCGCATCGAGGTGCGTGACGAGGGGCCCGGGATCCCAGAAGGCGAAAGGGAACGGATCTTCGAGCGTTTCTATCGGTCCGACAGCGCGCGGGCCGGTGGGGGCTCCGGGCTGGGCCTCGCTATCGCTCGTTGGATCGTCGATATGCATGGAGGCGAGATCAAGGCCGAGAACGCCGATCCCAGTGGCTGCCGGGTGGTCGTCCGCTTGCCCCGCTAGCGCGAGCGAAAGATCAGTTTCATCTCGGTCGCATCCAGCGTGCAAGGAAGACCGACAGGCATCGTCAACATCGGGTCTGTGTGACCACAGTCGATGTTGGCGAGGACGGGGATGCCGGCGACCTCGGTCCTGTATCGCACGACATCCCAGAGGACCGACACGTTCTCCCTTGGGTATTCCGCGGGGCGGGCGATCGTGAGACCCGCGATCGCATCGAACACACCGAGGTTGTCTAGGTCGCTGAGGTACGCGTCGACGTGCTCGGGCGATGGTCCCTCCTCGGAGGTCTCTAGATGCAGGATGGCGCCCTCGAGATCGAGCCACTCGGTCGATCCCTTCAGGTGCCAGACGATCGTCTCGAGACAGCCGGCGACGAGCGGACCCGTAGCCCGGCCCCCGCGGATCGCGACCCATCCCTCGCCGGGAATGAGCGTGCGCGCCCGCTCCAGATCGGCCTGCGTATCCCAGTCGAGGAACTCATCGGTCCATTCCTGAGCCGCGTCCGGTTCGATCGGTCCGTCGTCGAACCACGCGGCCTTCAGATACCGATCGGTGTAGTCCAGAACCTTGGGGTACTCGGCTATCCCCGTGGTGAGGGCCGTCCCATAGAAAGAGGCCAGACCGGCGTGCTTCAGAAGGGCCCATTGAAGAACCGTGTTGTCGGAATAGCCCTGGAACCATTTCGGATGAGCGCGGATCAGGTCGTAGTCGAGATGAGGAATCATCTGGTTCGAGTGGTTACCGCCGATCGACGCGAGGACCAAAGTGACCTCGTCGTCCACGAAGGCCGCGTGGATGTCCGCCGCCCTCTCGGCCCCGGATCCCGAAGTCCATCGGCCGTCGTCGCCGCGGGCATTCGGCATCAGCTTCACTCGAAGACCCAGCGACTCGAGGTACGCGACTCCGCGCTCCATCCGATGCGGATGACGCGCCGGCGCGGGATAGGAAGGAGTGGCGATCGCGACGGTGTCTCCAGCCTGCAGCGGCGGGGGAACGATGGGTTGGAGGGCCATGAAGCGGGCAGACTACGTCCGAGATGAACCATCCAAGGAGGGGCGAAGATGACCGACACCGAGAAGAACGAGACCGAAAGCACCGACGGCCCGGGCGGCGTGACCATCGACGAGCCAACCGATCCCGCCTTGACGGGAACGGACTCGGACGACTTCGGTGAGGAAGCTCCGGAACCGGGAGTCGGGTCGGACGATTCCTAGAGGGGCCAGCGCGGCGTCGTCAAAGTGAGCCACCTCGGGATCTGGTCGGCGGGCATCGGACGACTTTTGTAGAACCCCTGCGCGTAGTCACACCCGAGTAGCTCGAGCTGACGCCAGACGGCCGCCGTCTCGACCCCTTCGGCGACGACCCGAAGCCCGAGGTTTCGGCCCAGGTCGATCGTGGATCGCACGATCACGGCGTCGCTCTCGTCGACATCCATGTTCATCACGAATGACTTGTCGATCTTGAGTTCCTTGACTGGAAGCTTTCGCAGATGTCCGAGGGACGAGTAGCCCGTTCCGAAGTCGTCGATAGCCATATCGACGCGCATCTGAGACAGGCGAGCCAGGATGCTCATCGCCCTGATGGGATCGTGCACCAGCGTGCTCTCGGTGATCTCGAGTTGCAGACAGCCCGGCGGGAGACGCCACTTGCGCAGCAGGCGCTCGACGTGATCTGGGAAATGAAGATCGAGGAGGTTACGCGGCGACATGTTCACCGCGACGGTCAGATCGATCCCCTGATCCCTCCAGGCAGCCACCTGGCGGAGGGACTTGTCGAGCACGTACATCGTCAGTGGTTCGATCAACCCGGTGTGCTCGGCGATCGGGATGAATTCTGCCGGCGGGAGCACGCCTCGCATCGGGTGGTCCCAACGAACGAGCGCTTCGACCACGATGGCTTGACCGGTTTTCAGATCCACCTTGGGCTGGTAGTGGAGGATGAACTCCTCGTCATCGATCGCCCGGCGGAGCTCCGCGACGAGCGCGAGGCGGGACGGCGAGTACTGGTCGCGCTCGGCCGTGTAGATCTCGCATCCCGTGCCTGCCGCTTTTGCGAGGTACATCGCGACGTCGGCTCGTTGTAGGAGCAGGTCGACGTCTTTGCCGTGGCCGGGGAAGAACGAGATACCGATGCTCACTCTCACATCGAGGGCCATGCCCTCGACCACGAATGGATGATGGAAGGCCTCGCGGATCTTCTCGGCGACATTGAGGGCCGCTACAGGGTCCGGGATATTGGGCAGAAGGATCGCGAACTCATCGCCACCGAGTCGGGCGACCGTGTCCGTTTCACGCAGAGCTTGTTCGAGCCGTCTCGCGATCTGTTGAAGGACGAGATCGCCTTTGTGATGCCCGAGCGTGTCGTTGATCTCCTTGAATCTGTCGAGGTCCATGAGCATCACGCCCGCGATGAGGTCCTCGCGCTCGGCCACGAGCAGTGCCTGATGAACACGGTCGTGGAACAGTCCGCGGTTGGCAAGACCGGTCAGGACGTCGTGGAAGGCTTGATACGCGTTGTAGTCGGCCTGCGTCCGAAGTTTGCGCGATGCGTCGGCCACGATCCGGAACACCGCGAGGTAGAGCAGGAAAAGGCCACCGATAACGACGAGCATCAGTTGGCGCGAATCGGTCCGGATTGCCCCGGCCAGCGGTTCGTAGGGGAGCGAGATCTCGACCACGCCCGAGGGCGCCGACCCCGGATCGAAGCGAAGTGGGACGAAGACGTTGAGGACCTCCATAGCGGTGTCCCCACTGCCCGTCCAGCCGGTGATGGCTTGTGACTCGCCGGCAAGCGCCCCTTCGAGTGAGGGCTCGTTTTCGGCCCTTTGACCGATGAGAGATGAGTCGCCGGAGTAAACGACCTTGAAGTTGCGGTTCATGATCTTGTAATCCGCCACGGAACCCTCGATCAGGGTTTCGCCTCGGAGGGCCTCTTCGAGAGCTCGGGATTCGCTGCTAGACAGCCCGGACTCGAGGTTCCCTTCGGTGATGTGGGGTTGGATGCCGAGTTGCGCGCCCACTTCGACGCTTTGCTTCGCGCTGGCGATCGCGCGCTCACGGATGAAGGTATTGAGGATGTGGTTCAGCACCAGCCCCAGCAGCAGCATGGGGACGGCGCTCATCAGACCGAATTTCGCCAGAAGGCTAAGTTTTCGCACGATCACATTCAGGTTAGGGCACGTCGCCGTCTCTGCCCATGCGTAGTTTCAGTCTTTCTGCCTGGTTATACCGGGCTATTACCGGACAAATCTGATGAGGAGGACCGGACGTTGAGCAGAGCGAGAACCCCGATGACTGCAACGATCAGGTTGCGTGCCAGCAGAACCATGAGACCCGGCAGATTGCCGGTTCGGGTGCCTCCTTCGAACAACGGCTGGATCACTTCGCCGATCGTGTACGGGAAGACGATCTGCGTGAGACCTGCAACGACGAGCACGAGCAGAAGCGGGATCAATGCTCGGGTCGAGCGCGGCCAGCAAGCAGCTACGGCGGCCAGCGCGACCAGCCAGATCCCGTACTGGGGCGAAAACACGGTGCCGAAGAACATGAGCAGGGCCAGGATCCCGTAGAGCCCAAGCGCGAGCGTCGGAACGTCGTCACGTTCGATCTTCCGGTGCACGAGGAACGTGCCCGCCACCAAGGCGATCAGAGAGCCGCTCAGCGCGAGGTTCTTAAGGAGCGAACCGGCAGTCGAGATCACCTCGTACGCGCCAAATCTGATCGTGACGAATATCGCATAGCCGAAGCGACTCGCCAGCAGCAGGAAGCCTCCCCACGTGCTCTCGATCTGGATGCCGCGCAAGCCGTGGTACTGAACTACATCGCGCATCAGGTCTGGACCCGCCCCCGTGATGAAGATCGGGATCACAAGGGCCGCGACTATCGCCACGCATCCGAGCGCGAACGATCGCTTGCGCGGCGAAGCGACGAAGGTCGCCGGGATAAGGAACGCGGGGTAGACCTTCGCGGCCGCTCCGAAACCAAGGAGGGCGCCGGCGGCCGACCACGCTCCGACCGAAGCACGTTCCACGGCCCAGATCGTCGCGACCGCCGGAAGGAGATCGAGGCGCAGGTAGATGATCGGACCGAGCAGTAGACCGCCGAGGATCCATAGGGCGGGGCCGATCCATGAGCCGTATCGATGAGCGAGGACGATCACTCCCGCGAACCCGATCAGGTCGACGACGGTCATCAGCCAGACGAACCGGTCCCGGTAGGTGTCGCCGGCGAAGCCCAGGACCTTGGGGGCCGCGATGAAAGGGAGAGACCCCGGCGGGTACTCGATCTCGATGTCCTTATAGGCGCGCTTGTCTCCGTCGATTAGGTCGTTCGCCCACGATTCGTATTTCCCGACATCACCCGAGGTCGCGATATTGATCGGGCGGAATGCAGCGGCTGTTGTGAAGATGCGGCAGGCGATGAATGCGATGCCCAGGATGACGAGCGTGCGTCGACTCACGACCTCGTTCGGCCGCGCGGCATGATCTGGTCGAAGCGACATTCCTCGGGAGGCTTGTCCGGTCGCCAGCGTTGGAATCTGGCCGCGTGGCGGAACCGACCGTTCTGGAGATGCTCGTATCGGACCTCGCACGCAAGCACCGGCTTGATGGGCACGTAACTCGCGTCTCTACCGGTCATGCCCGTCCACCGACTCGGCCCCCCCGGAGTGCGGCCTCCTCCGAAACTTTCATGGCCTTCGTACTTCTTAAGGTCCGCGAGCAGCTTCTTACGCTCCGGGGCCTTGAATGACGACGTGTGACCTACGTACTGCAGGACGCCCTCGTCGTCGTAAAGGCCGAGCAGCAACGATCCGACTCCGTCGTTCGTCTTGTTGATCCTGTAACCGCCCACGACGCAGTCGGCGGTCCGGTGATGCTTGATCTTCAGCATCGCGCGGACCCCGGGCGCGTAGACCTGATCGGTCTTCTTGGCGATGACTCCATCGAGCCCCGCGCCCTCGAACACCTCGAACCAGAACTCCGCGATCTTCGGGTCTGCCGTCTGCGGAGTGATCGCCACGAGGGGGCTCGGTTGAAGCGCCTCGATCACTTTGTCCTCGAGATCGCCGTGGTCTTCCTTCGGACCGTCTCCGGGTAGATGGACCGCATTCGCAAGGAGCTCCTCGAGTCGAGCCCGCCGGGTGTCGAGCCGCGCCTCGCGCAGATCTTTCTTCCCTTCTGAGAGGAGGTCGAACGCGACGAAGGATGCTGGAGTTGTCTCGGACAGCATCTTCACGCGCGACGCCGCGGGATGGATCCGCTGGAGGAGTCGGTCGAAGTCGAGACCTTCCTTCATCGGCACCACGATCTCGCCGTCCAACACGCAGGCTTTCGGGAGCGAGTCGGCAAGGGCCGCCTCGACCTCCGGGAAGTATCGGTTCAAAGGCTTGAGGTCCCGGCTGTAGATGGTGACGTCGGACCCATCCTTGAAGACGACCGCCCTGAAGCCGTCCCACTTCGGCTCGTAGACCCAGTCTCCAGTGGGCATCCCCTCCGAGACCTTGGCCAGCATCGGCTCGATGGGAGGGTCGAAGGGCAGCGCCATGGGGTACATCATCCCTTCGATGAGCCTCACGAATATGCAGCTAGCGGAACTCTGTGCGATCGGGGCCGAACAGTTCACCGAGAACAAGGAGAAAGCCCTCCGCAGGACGTCTCGGAAGGCCCTTCAATGGCCCGAGGAGGCGGCGAAGATCGCGTCCGACGGGCGCTCATTGCGTGAACTGGACGGGGTCGGGCCGTGGGTCGCGGCCCAACTGGACGCTCTCCTTAACGAGCCGCCGGAGGAGATCCCAGAGCCACCCCCGATCAGAGCCGGCTTCGAGTCGTTCGCCGCTTCAAGGGAGCTGCTCGCCACAGAGCCGGCTCGCCGGCGTGACATCAAAGGCGATCTCCAGATGCACACGCGCTACAGCGACGGCCGGGCATCGATCCGCGACATGGCGAACTCGGGCATCGAACTCGGTTACGACTACATCGCGATCACCGACCACAGCAAGGGTCTGAAGATCGCCGGCGGCATGGACGAGGACACGCTCGCGAATCAGGGGGCCGAGATAGACGACGTCAATGGCGAGCTGGACGGCTTCCGTGTTCTGAAAGCGTTGGAGATGAACGTCAGTCCCGACGGGAGCGGCGACATGGAGCCCGATGCCCTCTTGAGTCTCGATCTCGTTCTGGGCTCGTTCCATTCCAAGCTGCGGATCAAGGAGGATCAAACGGAGCGCTATCTGAGCGCGCTGCGCAATCCCTACGTTCATGTCCTCGGTCACCCGAGGGGGCGCATCTTCAATTTCAGATTGGGACTGAGTGCCGATTGGCCTCGGGTGTTCGAGGAGGCCGCTGCACTCGACAAGGCGGTCGAGATCGACGGATTCCCTTACCGGCAAGACCTGAACGTCGGGTTGCTAGAGCTTGCTCGTGAGTCCGGTGTTCGTATCTCGATCGGAACGGACGCGCACAACGAGGCCGAGATGCAATACATCGAGGTAGGAGCTGCGGCGGCGCTCGCTGCGGGGATCCCGACGGATCGGATACTGAACTACAAGCCGGCCGACGAGATCCTGGCCTGGACGGATTCGCTCAAGCCTTAGTCTGCGGCGACCATGGCAGAGAGCAAACAAGATCGAGAACTCATCGAGCTGTTGAATGAGCTGCGCGTCGTTCTTCCCGGCGTGCAGGTCCTGTTCGCATTCCTCTTGACAGTTCCCTTCGCCCAAGGCTGGACGAAGGTGACGGGCTCCGAGAAGGCGGTCTTCTTCACTGCCTTCGTGTGCATGGCGATAGCCACGGCCCTGCTGATCGCGCCGAGCGCGTATCACCGCATCCGGTGGCGGGAGAAGGACAAGGAAGCGATGCTCGTCTATTCGAACCGTTTGGCGATCGCGGGGATCTTCTTCCTTGCCATCGCGATGACGTGCGTCGTCTATTTCCTGACCGACCACCTCTACACGGGCTTAGCTCCATGGGTTACCGCGGGCGTCGCCGGTCTGTTCACCTGGTTCTGGTTCGGCCTCCCGATCATGAGGCACATCCAAGACTCAGACAACTAGGTCCCATCCGCGTCGTAGGCGATCGTGACGTAATCGCCATCCCAGAAGTCGCCTCCCACTCCGGTAATGAACACGTCTCCATTCGACGAGATCGCGCCATCTTGCGCGTTGTCTTCGGAGGTCCCCTCGGGGCTGCTGTTGTAAGCGGCGCTCCATATCACCGCTCCCGTCGCTGAGTCATATGCGATGGTCCGGAAATCCCTTGAGAACCCCCGCTTGATGTCCGTGGCGATCAGGTATGCCGTGGCTCGACCCGAATCCACCAGCACGTCGACTGCGATGGTCCCTTGAGCGCGTGCGTACGACTGTTCCCAGATCTGGGATCCATCGAAGATCGAGTAAGCGCGGGTCGTGACACTGTCGAATGCGGACGGCGTCGGATCCACGTCGGGGAGCATGCCCGTCACGATCACCCGGTTTCCGCCACGATCGAGGGCCATCTCTGGGCCCGATCCGTAACCCTGGGAATGCGTCTCGTGTTTGGTTGACCAGATCTGCGATCCGTCATCTCCAGACAAGGCCAGAGTCTCGTACCGCCAGTCGTATTCATCGGTCGTGTCGTTGGTTCGTCGAAAGTGGGTTGCGGTCACGAGGAGATAACCAGATCCGCCGTCGAACTCCATGTCGACCGTGCCGTAGGGGAACCACCGCGGGTTGGAATGCGTCTGCACCGCCCAATCCTGTCGTTGTGTCGCGTCGTCCTGGAGTTCGTAGTGAAGGCTTGTGATGTCGAAGTCTCTGATCGCGTCGTCTCCTCGACTTTCGCCCGTCACGTAGAACGACGTTCCGTCAGTGTCCAAGGCGATGTCGTGCGCGACGTCCTCGTTTCCTGCCGGCCCGTCGTAGAGAGTGCGCCACAACACCTTTCCCGTCGCAGCCGAGAACGCAACGGTCACCATGTCTTGCTGGCGCTTGTCGTCGACCCGCACCGTCCCAGAGACCAGGAGGGTGGATCCATCGGAAGTTACGGCTGTTGCGGTTGGATAGCCTTTCTTAGCGATGGGAGTTGCCGCCCATAGCTCTTCGCCAGTGGCCGCCGAGTAGGCGAGGATGCGCCAGCGACTGTCGACGCGACCCGAATTGTGGAGGCCCGCGACGAAGACGCGATCGGACTGTGGCGAGACCACCATGTCGGCGGGAAAGTCGGATTCGCCTTCCGGACCATCATGGTGGGCCACCCACAGCTTCTGGCCGGTTGCGGCGTCGTATGCGACCGTCGCGATGTCGATGTCCTTGCCCTTCAAGGGGCTTTCGCCGGTCACAAATACACGTGAGCCGTCCGGGGAGGTTTTGATCACGAACGGACGATCCCACTGTTGCACCCCCCGACTCGGCGAGGAATCGCGTTCGGAACTCCACTTCTTCGCCCACAGCTCACACCGATCGTCGTCGGGCAGGTCACATGTGCCTACGGCCCGCGCCGGGGTGGTCATGAGAATCGACAAGGACAACAGACACATGGCTATCGCTACGGTGCCGGTCCGCCGAGACATGTTCCTCACGCGCTTCATCCCCGTGACCCTCCCTAGGTGTCTTCAGATTAGACGTTCGAGGGGCCGGTAACGCTGCATCGGTCAGCTTGAAGAGACGACGGGGCCGTGTTTGCGGCAGCGCGCTTCGTAGCCTTGCGGGGTGACCTGGACGTCTAGCTTTCGGCCACATTCTTTGCAGAACCTCGGAGGATCTAAAGGACGTCGGCAGGACCCGTCACATTCGTCGGCCGGTTTTCCGCATCCTTGGCAGAACAACATCAGATGACCTTCGAGAGCACTCCGATCGGCATCCGGAGATCGTCCAGCATCTGAAGGTCCTGCTGTGGCTTGCGGCCGAGCGTCGTCAGGTAATTGCCGACGATCAGCGCGTTGATCCCCGCCGTCATCCCCATGGCCTGGAGTTCGCGCAAGGTCACCTCGCGGCCCCCGGCGTAACGCAGGATGACCTCGGGTAGCGCGAGACGGAACAGTGCGATCCACTTGATGGCTTCCAGCGGCTTGACGAGGTTGCGGTCTCCCAACGGAGTGCCGGGCCGGGGGTTGAGGAAGTTGAGCGGCACCTCCGCCGGCTCGACATCGCGGAGCTGGCTGAGCAGTTCGATGCGTTGTTCGTCCGTCTCGCCCATCCCCAGAAGCGCGCCGCAACAGAGCTCCATCCCGACCTCGCGCACGAGCATGCACGTCTCGAAGCGCTCGTCGAACGTGTGGGTGGTGACGATCTCAGGGAAGAACGAGCGGGAGGTCTCGAGGTTGTGGTTGTAGCGGTGCACCCCGCCCTCGGCGAGGCGCTTCGCTTGATCGCGATCGAGGATGCCGAGGCTCGCCGCGACGTTCAAGCCGGTCTCGGCTTTCACGAGCTGGGCCGCCTGGATGACGTTGTCGACGACTCGATCATCGGGGCCGCGCAATGCCATGACGATGCAGAACTCCGACGCTCCGAGCTCGGCCGTCTCGCGAGCCGCCGACAGGATCTGATCCATGTCGAGGTAGGGAGTCGGCCGAACCACGGTGTCGAACTTCGACGACTGTGAGCAGAAATGGCAGTCCTCAGGGCAGCCGCCCGTCTTGGCCGACAGGATCCCTTCGACCTCGACCTCCGGCCCACAGCGAGCGAGTCGCACTTCGTGGGCGGTTGCGGCGAGGGCGGGCACCGAGTCGTCGGGCAGCGCGGCTAGCTCGCGCAACTCGTCGAGGTCGAGGTCTCGGCGTTCGTCGATCAGGGCGCGGGCCGCGCCCTCGAGCAGTGCTCGGGTGGTCATCCAACCTCCATCTGTAGTGCTGCGAATAGGTCAGCGAGTTCGGAGGGCGAGGTGACGACCTCGGCCCCCACTTCGGTCCGGAGCCAGTCGCGGTTCCGAGTGTGCATCTCATCCATGGGATCGAAACGATTAAGAGCGACGACCACCCTGTGGGGCGCGAACGCATCGATCCCGAGGCGAACGTCATTGATGACTCCGAGCTCGGCTTGTGCAACGAGAACGATGACGTCCGCGGTGATCGAGCTGGCGAGGGTGACTGTGTCTCCGTCCGAAGCTAGGGGAGAGCGCGGCCCGCCGACTCCTTCGACGAAGGTGATGCCCGTCTCGGGTACGTGAAGGTCCCAGAGGATGTCGATCAAGCGCATCTCCGGCTTGCCGAGAACGCGCGCTGCCATCGGGGGTGCGAGCGGGAACTCGTAGGAGTGGCGGCACACATCCGTCATGTGGTCACCGCTTGCTCGCGCCAGGATCTCGGCGTCGGTCACCTCGCCGGGCTCGAAGGACTGAACGGGCTTGCGGGCATGGGCCTCTATCCCGCGCCGCCGAAGCATCTCGATCGTTCGGGCCGTGAACCACGTCTTTCCTATCTCGGTGCCGGTGGCCGAAACGACGACGATCATCGAGCCACCCCCGCCATGGCGACGCGGTCGAGCGCCTCCTTCAGAGCATCTATCTGTTCGAACGTGTGGAGGGCGGAAAGCGTGACGCGCAGACGCGCGGTTCCGGGCGCGACCGACGGGGGCCGGATCGCCGGGACGAGGAATCCGTCCTCGAGCAAGCGAGCGGCCGCGTCCACCGCGACGCGGTCGTCGCCGATCACGACGGGAACGATGGGAGAGGGATGACCGGGCCGGAACCGCTCGATGTTGTCCGCCAGTCGTGTCCGGAGGGCCGCTCCCTCGTCGGATCCGACTAGCTCGACAGCGGCGAGAGCTGCTCCGGCGTCCGCCGGGCTCCCGGCCGTCGTGAAGATGAAGGGCCGGCAGTTGTTGATGAGGTAGTCGATGAAGGGCTCGGCCGCGGCGACGAATCCGCCGGCGGAGCCGATGAACTTCGACAGCGTCCCGACCCGGATGACGTGATCGGCCGCGGGGACGGGGGGGCCGAGGACGGCATGCGCCTCGTCCAGGACCAAAAGCGCCCCGTGACGGGCGGTGAGCTCGACCAACCCGGCCACGTCGGCGACGTCGCCGTCCATCGAGAAAACGCTGTCGGAGACCACTATGGGTTCGTTTGCCCCCGATAGCATCCGTTCGAGTTCGCGGAGATCGTTGTGTGGATATACGCGCGACTCCGCGCGCGCGAGCCTGCATCCGTCCACGATGGACGCGTGATTCAGCTCGTCGCTGAAGATGGTCGCGCGTTGCGTCCCGAAGGCACTCAGAACCCCCAGGTTGGCCGCGAACCCCGTCGGGAACAGGAGTGCGCGCGCGGTTGCCTTCCAGCGCGCGAGGGCGCGCTCGAGTTCGTCGTGGATCGGTCGCGCACCTACGATTAGTCGCGCGGACCCCGATCCGGCCCCGTAACGCTCCAATGCATCGCGAGCGGCCGCGATAACGCGCGGATGCCCCGTGAGGCCCAGGTAGTCGTTGGACGCGAAAGAGACGACCGGCCGGCCATCGGGCAGGGTCTTCTCGATGCCAGGCTCTCCATCGAGGGCTCGGATGACCCGCCAGCGGTCGTGCTCTGCGGTCTCGGCGTTCGCGCCCCGGGCTCGCTCCACCCAATCCGTCATGCGTAGACCTCTTCTATGGCTGCGTCGAGCGCGTCGACGATCCGATGGATCTCGTCGGAGGTGATCGTGAGCGGAGGCATGATCACGACGACGTCTCCTAGCGGGCGGAGGAGCACGCCACGTCTCGTCGTGGCCGCGCATGCCCTGCGCCCGACGCGCTCGCCGGGCTCGAGCTCGACGCCGAACATCAGGCCGCGCCTCCGGACCTCCTTAACGTGGCGGGTCAGACGTTCGGCGAGAAGCCGCTCCAGCTCGTCGCCGCGCTCGTTGACGTTTCGCAGCAGATCGTCGTCGATCAACTCGAGATGCTTGAGCGCGACGGCCGCGGCGAGCGCATTCCCCGAATAGGAATGGCCGTGATACAGCGTCTTGGGCCCGAGATCCTCGCCGAGGAACGCCTCGTAGACCCGTGCGTTGGCGACCGTCGCAGACATCGGGAGATAACCGCCCGTCAGGCCTTTGCCGAGACAGAGGACGTCGGGTTGCAGCCCGCACTGCTCGCTCGCGAACAGCGTGCCCGTCCGCCCGAAGCCTGTGGCGACCTCATCGCAGATCAAGAGCACGCCGGTGTCTTTACACGCCTCCGCGAGTTGAGCGAACTCGGCCGGATCGGCCACCTGCATGCCGGCGGCTCCTTGGACCAGTGGCTCAACAACCACAGCGGCGAGCTCGTCACGATGCGTGCGCACCATCTGCGCGGCCTTGTAGAGCGCGTCGGGCGACTCGTAACCGGGAGCGCGAAGTACAGGGAAACGAAGTGGATCGAAGATGTCGGTTCCGAACCCGCCCGCACCGAGCGAGAGCGAGCCGATCGTGTCGCCGTGATACGCGCCCCCGAGGGCGAGGTAGTTGGTGCGTCCCTCGACGCCTGAGTTGATCCAGTACTGGAACGCGATCTTGAGTGCCTGCTCGACCGCCGCGGCTCCATCCGATGCGAACAAGAAATGAGGCCGATCGACGGGCACGCGTTCGGCAAGTGCCTCGGCCAGCTCGATCACCGTGCGGTTGCCGTTGCCGAGCATCGTGGAGTGTGCGATCCGCCCGGCCTGCTCGATGAGGGCCGCGTCGAGCTCCGATATCCGGTGACCCAGCGTCGTCACCCAGAGCGATGAGATGGCGTCGAGGTAGCGATTGCCGTCGACGTCGATGAGCTCCCGGCCCTCGGCGCGCTCGACCACCACGGGCTCGTTGTCGGCGTAGGTCGCCATCTGAGTGAACCCGTGCCACACGACGGATGCGTCGCGCTCGATCCAGTCCGGGGTCATCGCCGGGGACCCTATGACATGGCGGGAAGGGGAGCGGGGGCCGGGGCGTTTATCCTGCGTTGCCAGCCTGGCGGCGTGGCCGAGTGGTTTAGGCAAGGGACTGCAAATCCCTGCACAGCGGTTCGATTCCGCTCGCCGCCTCAAAGCCCGCATTCTTTTCCACGGTGCAGGACCTGAGGCCTCGGAACATGGAAAAGAGTGCGCCTAGCCGCGTTGGTAGACTCGGCGACCCTGGGGCGTTAGCTCAGCGGGAGAGCGCTTGCTCGACACGCAAGAGGTCATTGGTTCAATCCCAATACGCCCCACTAGAAAATCCCCTAGTCGAAGGGGGTTTTCTTATTTCCGGAACACGAACACAAGAAGAAAGGCCCGGTTTCCCGGGCCAGTCAGGCTCGGTGGCTCAGCACGTCGACAACCGTCTTCGCACTTCCCTTTGAGGGCCCGGGGACCTCTAGTGTCCAGCCCTCGCCGTTGCTGAATGTGATCGTCAGCGAAGGAGCGGCCCCGCCGCCTAGCTCTGCCGACGCGACCTCGCTTCGCGGGATCCGCTCGACCACCTCATCCAAAAACACGCGGACTATTCCCGACTTAAGTTTGATCAGCGCGAGTTCGCTCTGAGTGACGGCTATGTACGCGAGTCGGCCAAATTCCGGTGTATCGGGCGTCGTCGGGGTTGACGGTCCGTAAGCGATCCGGGTCGGTAACTGGCCGGCAACACCTCTGGATACGCGCCTCGCCATCCCGAGCGGATTGACCTTTACCCCGGCGAGTTGCGGTGAGCCAAGTAGCTGCGAAGCGTCAAGCGCCACAAGGGTCCTTTCCTAACGAAGTTGAGCGTTTATCCGAGCGGGGGGCCACACACAAA
>JAXDJH010000030.1:0-37311 GCA_034663635.1 Actinomycetota bacterium
TGGATATCTTCATGACGGTATTTGGGATCGCGGCGATCGTTTGTGTGCGTGCCGCGGTGGTCGGTCGCAAACGCACAGCGTGGCTCATCGCGGCCGGCGTGATGGGGGGCGCGTCTGTTGCATCGAAGATCCCCGGAGCCCTCTTCATCCTCTTAGCGATCGTCCTGTATCTGATCTGGGACCGCGCGAGCTCGCGAGGGGCCAAACTCCGTGCCGCTGCCCTCTATCTGGGTTTGGTTTCCGTACTCGTTTTCGCCATCACTCACATCGGAGTGATCCACGGAGATGCTTTCGCTCTGCCTTGGTCTGAAGGGTCCTGGTTGCGCGTTTTGGTGGAGCGCCAGACGGACGCGATCTCGTACCACCTCAATCTCGACAACCCTCACACGTACCAATCACCGCCGTGGTCTTGGCCACTCATCCGCACTCCGATCTCGTTCATGTCGGCAGCGGCGGGCACCGTCGTGATCAAGGAGGTCCTCGCAACGGGGGATCCACTCGTTTGGTGGCCGGCGCTCGCAGCGCTGGTCTGGCTGACGTTTCACATAAGAGGTGTGGCCAGGCCCGCTGCACAAGTGGCGGTCATCGGCTTCGGGATGCTGTACCTCCCTTGGCTGGTCACCGGCTTTGGGCGGCCGGCCTACTTCTTCTATTTCGTCCCCGCGCTGCCTTTCTTGTACATCGGGGCGGCTACGGCCATAGAGAAGCTCTGGCACGTGGCCGTGACCAAGCACGTCCTGGCCGTGTTGGTTGCGGCGGCCCTCGTGTTCTTCGGCTTCTACTACCCCGTCATGACCGCGTCCCAGATACCTAAGACCCGTTGGCGGGCCTTGATGCTCTTCGAGGATTGCGATCGGCTGAAGGGCGTCGACCCCGATTCCTTCGAATACAGGCCATTGAGTCGTACCGGCTTGAAGCCATCGTCCGGCTGGTGCTGGATCTAGCGGGCTAGCCCACTCGAGACCCCTGCCGGCAAGCAATCCAAGCCCGGATGGACGACGCGCTTAACCCCCCATAAGGGCTATTCCTTCACCTGGACTACGCCCCTACCGTCAGAATTTGGCTACCTTTGCGACCCGGGGGGTCATTCCTCCCGCGCAATGCACTTTTCGACGGGAGGAACCCAAGTGGCTTCTAAGACGACGCGCACCCCGACGACCCGCAAGGCTCCTGCCAAGTCCAATGGTTCCGCGAACGGAGAAGTAGTACTCACGCGCCGCGCGCTCGACGATCTATTGCGCGCCCTCCAGGCGGCAAGGGACGGTGATTTCAGCGTCAGGCTGAATGCCCGTAAGGGCTCCGTGCTCGGCGAGATCGGACAGGCCTACAACCAGACCGTCGATCAGATGGATCGGATGAGCAAGGAGTTCACGCGCGTCAGCAGGGTCGTGGGTCGAGAGGGACGCATGACCGAGCGGGTGAAGTTCCCCCAGGCAAAGGGCGGCTGGGTGACTCACGTGCAATCGGTCAACTCGCTGATCGACGACCTAGCGCGGCCGACCACCGAAGTCGCCCGTGTAGTGGAGGCGGTTGCCGAGGGCGACCTAACCCAGAAGATGGCACTGAAGATCCAGGGCCAGCCGGTGAAGGGAGAGTTTCTCCGCATCGGCACCGCCGTGAACTCCATGCTCGATCAATTGAGCTCCTTCGCGTCAGAGGTGACTCGTGTTGCAAGAGAAGTGGGGACTGAAGGGAAGCTCGGGGGCCAAGCTCAGGTACGCGGAGTGTCCGGCACATGGAAAGACCTCACCGATTCGGTGAACCAGATGGGCTCGAACCTGACGGGCCAGGTGCGAGACATCGCACAGGTGACCACGGCGGTTGCGAAAGGCGACCTCTCTCAGAAGATCACGGTCGAGGCGAAAGGCGAGGTTCTCGAACTCAAGAACACGATCAACACGATGGTCGATCAGCTCTCGTCCTTCGCGGACGAGGTGACTCGTGTAGCCAGGGAAGTGGGTACGGATGGAAAGCTCGGCGGCCAGGCTGAGGTCAAAGGCGTATCCGGTACCTGGCGGGACCTCACCGACAACGTGAACTTCCTGGCGGCCAATCTCACGAGCCAGGTGCGAAACATCGCGCAGGTCACGACGGCGGTCGCGAACGGCGACCTCACCCGCAAGATCACGGTCGAGGCGAAAGGCGAGGTTGCAGCGCTCGCAGACACGATCAACGCGATGGTCGATCAGCTATCCACGTTTGCGGACGAGGTAACCAGAGTCGCAAGGGAAGTGGGAACGGAAGGAAAGCTCGGCGGGCAGGCCCAGGTGAAAGGCGTTTCGGGGACCTGGAAAGACCTGACCGACAACGTGAACTTCATGGCGTCGAACCTCACGACCCAGGTGCGAAACATCGCGGCCGTCACCACCGCCGTTGCGAACGGCGACCTCTCCAAGAAGATCACGGTCGAAGCCAAGGGCGAGGTCGCGGCCCTCGCGGACACGATCAACGCGATGGTCGACAGACTCTCCCGGTTCGCCGACGAGGTAACCCGAGTCGCAAGGGAAGTGGGTACGGAAGGGAAGCTCGGCGGGCAGGCCCAGGTGAAAGGCGTTTCGGGGACCTGGAAGGACCTGACCGACAACGTGAACTTCATGGCATCGAACCTGACAGCCCAGGTGCGAGACATCGCTCAGGTCACCACCGCTGTGGCCAAGGGCGACCTGACGCAGAAGATCACGGTCGATGTGAAGGGCGAGATCCTCCAGCTCAAAGACACGATCAACACGATGGTCGATCAGCTCTCGTCGTTCGCCGACGAGGTGACCCGAGTGGCCAGGGAAGTGGGAACGGAAGGGAAGCTCGGAGGCCAGGCCCAGGTGAAGGGCGTCTCCGGAACCTGGCGCGATCTGACCGACAACGTGAACTTCCTGGCCGAGAACCTCACAAGCCAGGTGCGAAACATCGCCGGCGTCACGACCGCCGTCGCGCGCGGAGATCTGTCCCAACGCATCACCGTCGAAGCTAAAGGTGAAGTCGCGGCCCTTGCCGACACGATCAACTCGATGACCGACACGCTCAGCGCGTTCGCCAAAGAGGTGACTCGAGTCGCACGCGAGGTGGGCACTGAAGGGAAGCTCGGAGGCCAAGCGCAAGTCGAAGGCGTCGCCGGTACCTGGAAGGACCTCACCGACTCTGTGAACTTCATGGCGTCGAACCTGACAGCTCAGGTGCGAGACATCGCCCAAGTCACGACTGCCGTCGCGAACGGCGACCTCTCCCAGAAGATCACCGTGGACGTGAAGGGCGAGATCCTCGAGCTCAAAGACACGATCAACAAGATGGTCGATCAGCTCTCGTCCTTCGCCGATGAGGTGACCCGAGTCGCTAGAGAAGTGGGTACCGAAGGAAAGCTTGGCGGCCAGGCCGAGGTAGGTGAGGGCGTCTCCGGTACGTGGAAGTCGCTCACCGAGAACGTGAACTTCATGGCCGCGAACCTGACGTCTCAGGTGCGAAACATCGCGGCCGTCACGACCGCCGTCGCGAACGGAGACCTGACGAAGCAGATCACCGTCGAGGCGAAAGGCGAGGTCGCGGCTCTCGCCGAGACGATTAACGCGATGGTCGATCAGCTATCCACCTTCGCCGACGAGGTAACACGTGTCGCACGTGAGGTGGGCACCGAAGGGAAGCTCGGCGGCCAGGCGCGGGTCGAAGGCGTCTCCGGGACGTGGCGCGACCTCACGGACAACGTGAACTTCCTCGCCGGCAACTTGACGAGCCAGGTGCGGAACATCGCGCAGGTCACCACCGCTGTCGCGAATGGAGACTTGACGCAGAAGATCACAGTCGACGTTAAGGGCGAGATCCTCGAGCTCAAGAACACGATCAACACGATGGTCGATCAGCTCTCGTCGTTCGCCGACGAGGTGACCCGGGTTGCACGTGAGGTGGGCACCGAAGGACGACTGGGAGGACAGGCCGAGGTCAAGGGCGTGTCGGGCACCTGGAAGTCACTCACCGAGAACGTGAACTTCATGGCGTCCAACCTGACCGCTCAGGTGCGAGACATCGCTCAGGTCACTACTGCGGTGGCTAAGGGAGACCTTTCCCAAAAGATCACCGTCGACGTGAAGGGCGAGATCCTCGAGCTCAAGAACACGATCAACACGATGGTCGATCAGCTCTCGTCGTTCGCCGACGAGGTGACCCGAGTCGCTAGGGAAGTGGGCACCGAAGGAAAGCTCGGTGGCCAAGCCCAGGTGAAGGGCGTCTCCGGGACGTGGCGCGACCTCACGGACAACGTGAACTTCCTCGCCGGCAACTTGACGAGCCAGGTGCGAAACATCGCGCAGGTCACCACCGCGGTCGCGAAAGGCGACTTGACGCAGAAGATCACGGTCGACGTCAAGGGCGAGATCCTCCAGCTCAAGGACACGATCAACACGATGGTCGATCAGCTCTCGTCGTTCGCCGACGAGGTAACCCGAGTCGCGACCGAGGTTGGCACAGAAGGGAAACTCGGAGGTCAGGCGCAGGTGAAGGGCGTTTCGGGAACGTGGCGCGACCTAACCGACTCAGTGAACTTCATGGGAGCGAACCTGACGAACCAGGTGCGCAACATCGCGACGGTGACGACCGCCGTTGCGAACGGAGACCTCGGAAAGAAGATCACCGTCGAGGCGGAGGGCGAGATCCTCCAGCTCAAGGACACGATCAACACGATGGTCGATCAGCTGTCCTCCTTCGCGGCGGAGGTCACCCGAGTCGCGAAGGAAGTGGGAACGGAGGGGAAGCTCGGGGGCCAGGCCAGGGTCGAAGGCGTCTCGGGAACGTGGAAGGGCCTTACCGAGAACGTGAACCAGATGGCGGCCTCGCTCACCACCCAGGTGCGAGCCATCGCCGACGTCGCCACCGCTGTGACCCAGGGAGACCTGACGCGATCCATCACCGTCGCAGCTCAAGGAGAAGTCGCGGAGCTCAAGGACAAGATCAACCAGATGATCGCGAACCTCGCGACGACTACCCAGACGAACGAAGAACAGGATTGGCTGAAGACGAACCTGGCGAAGATCTCCGGGATGATGCAGGGCCAGCGCGATCTCCAGACCGTGACGAAGCTCATCATGTCGGAGCTGACTCCGACGGTATCGGCACAGCACGGCGCGTTCTTCCTGGCCGAGAGCGGCGAGACCGAAGAGGACCTCGAACTGCGCTTGAAAGCTACCTACGGCTACAAGAAGCGGAAGACCGTTTCGAACGTCTTCAAGATAGGCGAGAGTCTTGTTGGTCAGTCCGCTCTGGAGCGCAAGACGATCCTCATCACCGAAGCTCCATCGGACTACATCAAGGTCAGTTCGGGCCTTGGCGAGACCGACCCCGTCAACATCATGGTCCTGCCGATCAACTTCGAGGACCAACTCCTTGGCGTGATCGAGCTCGCGTCGATCCGTCCCTTCAGCGAGATCAACCAGCAGTTCCTCGAGCAGCTGATCGAGACGATCGGCGTCGTGCTCAACACGATCATCGCGAACATGAGGACTGAGGAGCTGCTGTCGGAGTCGCAACGGCTCACGCAGGAACTGCAGAGCCAGTCCGAAGAGTTGCAGACCCAGCAAGAGGAATTGCAGCAGACGAACGAAGAACTTCAGGAGAAGGCGGCGCTACTCGCCGAGCAGAACCGGAACATCGAGATCAAGAACCAAGAGATCGAGATGGCTCGGATGAGTCTGGAGGAGAAGGCACAACAGCTTGCCCTCAGCTCGAAGTACAAGTCCGAGTTCCTTGCGAACATGTCCCATGAGTTGAGAACTCCACTCAACAGCCTGCTTATCCTCGCGAAGCTCCTGTCGGAGAACGACGAGGCGAATCTCACCGAGAAGCAGATCGAGTTCGCTAAGACGATCTACGGCGCGGGAGTCGACCTCCTGTCACTGATCAACGACATCCTCGATCTGTCGAAGGTCGAGGCTGGAAAGATGGATGTGAACACCAGCGAGGTGAACCTCGGCGGTGTGAAGGAGTACATGGAGCAGTCGTTCAATCCGGTCGCAGCCGAGAAAGGACTCGATCTCAAGGTCGATGTCGGCCGCAATACGCCGACGACGGTGTTCACGGACGAGCAACGGCTGCAGCAGATCTTGAACAACCTGCTGTCGAACGCGTTCAAGTTCACGGACAAGGGCGAAGTCAAGGTGTCGATCCGAAACGCACCACGCAACCAGCGCTACATCCACGATTCGTTGACCAAATCGGATCGCGTTGTTGCTTTCTCGGTGACGGATACCGGCATCGGGATCCCCGAGGACAAACTTCGGCTCATCTTCGAGGCTTTCCAACAGGCAGATGGGACGACGAGCCGGAAGTACGGCGGCACCGGGTTGGGATTGAACATCAGTCGCGAGATCGCTCGACTGTTGGGCGGTGAGATCAAGGTCGAGAGCAGCGTAGGCAAGGGGAGCACGTTCACGCTGTTCCTCCCGGCCCGGTACGAAGCGCCTCCTCAGCTGTCCGAGGGAGCGGCATTGCTCGCCGAGCTCGGCCCGATGACGGCAATGGAAAGGGTCGAAGTAGTGGTGGCCGAGGAAGAGACGACTCTCGAACTTCCCGACCCGCTCGGCGACGACCGCGCCGACCTGCAACCCGGAGACCGGGTTCTCCTTGTCGTTCAGGAGGACATTCCCGCCGCCACTGCCTGGATCACGGAGGGTCGCGACGCGGGGTTCAAGGTGCTCGCTGCAACGTCGGGCGACGTTGCCATCGCCATGGCACGTGAGTATCAGCCGGACGCGGTCCTGATGGATCAAGAGGTTCCTGTGATGGACGGAATGGTCGTGCTGCAACGACTGAAGCTGGAGGGAGCGACGCGGCACATCCCCGTCTACCTGATCGTTCCGGAGGGGGCGAGGCACGAAGCTCTTCGCACGGGGGCGGTGGCCGCTCTCGAGAAGCCGTGGACGGCCGAGGCCCTTACCGGGTTGATACGAGCCGCGGACGACTTCATCTCTCGCAGCACCAAGAGCGTGCTCGTGATCGAGGATGACGAGGCGGAACGGACGGCCATCGTGGCGCTCCTCAGCGGGGGGGACGATGTCGCAGTCACGGCAGTCGGAACGAGCGAAGAAGCGTTCGCAGAACTCGAGGCCGGGCATTACGACTGCATCGTGCTCGATCTCAAGTTGCCGGACATGACCGGCTTCGATCTACTCGAGAAGTTGCGTGGCGATGCGCGTTTCAAGGACATCCCAGTGATCATCTACACGGGCAAAGAGTTGACTCGTAAGGAGGAGACGAAGCTTCGCAAGTATGCCGAGACGATCATCGTCAAGGATGCGAACTCTCCCGAAAGGTTGCTCGACGAGACGTCCTTGTTCCTGCACCGGATGGCCGCCCGTATGCCCACCGAGCAGAGACGGATGATCGAGCATCTTCACAGTGTCGACGAGGTGTTCAGCGGCAAGCGGATCCTCATCGTTGACGACGACGTGCGAAACGTGTTCGCGCTGACGAGCATCCTCGAGGCTCGAGGGATGGAGGTCATCTACGCGGAGAACGGGCGAGATGGGATCGAGGTTCTTCAGCAGAATCCCGATGTGTCGCTCGTTCTGATGGACATCATGATGCCCGAGATGGATGGCTACGAGACGACTCGGCGGGTTCGTCAGGAAGCACGATTCGCCGCACTACCCATCATCGCCCTGACGGCCAAAGCGATGAAGGGCGATCGCGAGAAGAGCATCGCGGTCGGCGCGTCGGACTACATCACCAAGCCCGTCGATACCGATCAGCTCCTGTCATTGATGCGCGTCTGGCTGTACCAATAGAGAGTCGAGGGGAAGCCGGGTGACCGACGGACGTAGACGGCTCGGGGATGACCTAGAGAGCATCGAGATGCGCGCTCTCTTGCAAACCATCTACGAGCACTACGGCTACGACTTCCGGGACTACGCGCGCGGCTCCCTAAGACGCAGGCTGTGGAAGCGGGCCTACGCGGAAGGCTTGAAGACTCTTTCGGGCCTTCAAGAGAAGGTGCTCCACGACTCCTCGGTCATGGAGTCTTTACTTGTCGATCTTTCGGTCAATGTCACGTCGATGTTCCGAGATCCGGCGTTCTATCTGTCTTTCCGGCGCAAAGTGGTGCCGCTCCTCCGGACGTATCCATTCATCCGGATCTGGCACGCGGGGTGCTCGACGGGTGAAGAGGTCTATTCACTGGCCATCCTCCTCAAGGAGGAGGGCCTCTACGATCGAAGCCGCATCTATGCGACCGATATCAATCAACAGGTGCTGGAGCGCGCTGGTGGAGCTTCCATCCCCATCGACCGCATGAAGGACTTCACCCAGAACTACCTGACGGCGGGCGGCACCAGGGCTTTCTCGGAGTACTACGAAGCTCGAGGCAAGGCGGCCAAGCTCGACCCCTCCATCCTCGAGAACGTCGTCTTCGCCCAGCACAACCTCGTGTCGGACGGTCCTTTCAACGAGTTCCACGTCGTGATGTGTCGCAACGTCATGATCTATTTCAACAAAGGCCTTCAGGATCGCGTTCACGACCTGTTGCATCGGAGCTTGATCTCGCTCGGAGTGTTGTCTCTCGGACATAAGGAGACGATCAAGTACACGAAGGCGGAGTCTCTCTACGAAGAGCTTGACTCCGACGAGAAGATCTATCGGCGGATCGCATGACGAACGAGCCCGCGGTGAGTCGTTACGAGATCGTCGTAGTAGGCAGTTCCAGCGGAGGCCTCGACGCGCTGAAACAATTGCTCGAGGCGCTGCCTCCCGATTTCCCCATCCCGATCGTCATCGTGCAGCACCGAAGCCCCCATTCGAAAGACGCAGGGCTCTCGGGCTACTACGACTCTCGCTCCCACGTGCCGGTTAGATCGGTCGTCGACAAGCAGGCGATCGAGCCGGGCCACGTCTACATCGCCCCGCCCGACTATCACCTTTTCGTCGAGGATGGCTCGTTCGCTTTGTCGACAGACGAGCGGGTGAGTTACAGCCGCCCCTCGATCGACGTCCTGTTCGACTCCGCCGTGGATCATTACGGCGACGGTGTGATCGGCGTCATCCTGACGGGAGGAAACGAAGACGGAGCGGAAGGGCTCGGGCGTATCAAAACCAGCGGCGGTTTCACCATCGTCCAAGATCCTTCAACGGCGATGAATCGATCGATGCCGGACGCAGCCCTCGCTCTTAGCCCGGTCGATGCAGTTCTTGCCCTCGACGAGATCGCGCCTTACCTAGTGAAGCTTGCAGGCGAGGCGAGATGAAGTCCCTAACCGATCTCGAAGGGACGAGGCCCGCGGGAGCGAGGGCGACGGTTCTGCTCGTCGACGATCGCAATGAAAACCTCGTAGCCCTCCAGGAGATCCTTCGGCCTCTCAACCTTCACTTGATCACGGCCATATCCGGCGACGACGCTTTAAAGGCTCTGCTGAAGAACGAAGTCGCTTTGATCCTGATGGACGTGCAGATGCCCAATCTCGACGGGTTTCAGACCGCCCAATTCATCAAGGACCTTCCTCGAACTCGCCACATCCCGATCATCTTTCTCACGGCCATCAACAAGGACGAGACGCACGTCTTCCGTGGGTACACCGCCGGCGCGGTTGATTACCTGTTCAAGCCATTCGACCCAACGATCCTGCGTTCCAAGGTGGCCGTGTTCGTCGACCTCTACGAGAAGAGCAAGGCCCTGCAACAGAGCGAGGAGCGTTTCCACAAGGCGTTCGTGAATGCCCCGATAGGCGTGGCGCTGGTAGGGCTCCGCGGCAATCTGATGGAGGTCAACCACGCGCTCTGCAGGATGCTCGAGTACTCGGAGAGCGAGTTGGCCACCCTGACGCTGCGTGAGATCAGCCATCCCGACGAAGCCGAGATAGATCTTTCGTTCCTGCGCCGGAGACTTGCGAAGGAAGGTGCAGTCGACCATCGCGAGCAGCGATTCCTTACGCACGAGGGTGTGGAAGTCGACACGCTCGTCAGCATCTCTTACGTTCAAGCGGGCGATCATCCGCACTTCATCCTGCAGATCACGGACATAACGCAGAAGAAGAAGCTTGAGGAGTTCCGCCAGCGATTCGTCGCGAACGCGGCACACGAACTTCGGACCCCGGTCGCGGTGATATCGGGCACCGCGGCGCTTTTGCGAAAAGGCGATCTCGATTCCGAACAACTCGACAGGTGCATGCTCGCCCTCGACCGACAGACACAGAGGCTCGTCAGGCTCGTGGACTCGCTCCTCGACCTCACGCGATTGCAGGAAGGGCGATTCGAAGTCGAACTCGTGCCCGTGAGGGTCGCCGACGTGGTGACTTCCGTGCTCGAGGCCACCCCCGCACCCGACAACGTGACCATCGAAATGGACCTCAGTAGCGAGTTGATGGCGCTCACCGATGCGCACGCGTTGGACCAGATGGTCGGCAATCTGTTGGTCAACGCGTTCCGCTACGGGGGCGACCTGGTGACGATCCAAGGTGAAGCGCGGGACGGAGGGATCATCATCACCGTCAGCGACGACGGCGAGGGCGTGCCCGAGGAGTTGCTGCCGCGGCTCTTCGAACCGTTCGCTCGAGGCAAGACCTCGGTCAAGGTCGGTGGCTCCGGCCTCGGTCTCGCTCTCGTAAAGAGTCTCGCAGAAGCCACGGGCGGCGACGTCTATTACGAGAACGGCGATGGACGATCGACCTTCACTCTCAGCATGGCCTCGGCGCGATGAGTCTCGTTCTGATTGTCGAAGACGAGCCCGACATGCGCTTCCTATTGCGGCTGACTCTCGAACGCGGCGAGATTGAGGTGAACGAGGCCGATACGGCCGAGGCGGCTCTCGATCTCATGGAAGCCCGCTTGCCCGACGTGGTGCTCCTGGATGTGAACCTGCCCGGCATGAGCGGATTCGAGCTGGTGGATCTGATGCTGAGTTCTCCCGCCCTTGCTGCCGTCCCGGTCGTCATGCTGACGGCCGACGCCAGGCCAGAGCTGGCCGAGAGGGCAGAAGAGAAGGGCTGTTTTGGGTTCCTGGCGAAGCCCATCTCGCCCGACGCTCTCGTGGCGGCCGTTTCCGAAGCGATCACCGGTAGGTCCGACGAGGGTGCAGAATCCGTCACTAGCCAATGAAAGTTCTCCTAGTCGACGACGACCCGAATTTCGCCTTGGCGGCCCGCGAGCTGATGGAACGCCTGGGCCACGAGATCCGCATCGCGGGTGACGGCACCGAGGCATTCGCCATGATGCGCGAGGAGGCCCCCGACGTCGTGGTTCTCGATTTCAGGATGCCCGGGTTCAACGGGGCCCAGACCGCTTCGGTGCTTCGCAACACCGTGGAGGGGATCAAGATCATCGGGATATCGGCTCATGAGGACGTCGAGACCGGCTGGGCCGACGCCTTCCTCCGCAAGGATTTCCTGCTCGACGAGCTCGGCCCCCTCCTGGAGAGCTTCGCTACCGCTCCACCCAGCTGAACCTCTAGCTCTGTCAGCAGGAAGACACTGTTCACGCTGCCGGGTTGGGGCTACCTTGGATTCCTGACATCTCTTTCGGTCGCCCTCGTCAAGGAGGAAACATGAGCGTCCAGGGCATCCTCATCGGTCTGAACCAGCCGACCCTCTCACCACAGATATTCCAAACGCTGTCGAACGCGAGCAAGGGGATCTCGGGCCCCATCCCGATCCCGTATCCGAACCAAGGCGGCGGGGCGAAGGGATTCTCTGTAGCTACCGACGAGATCACCGAGCTGAAGGGCCGTCGGATCGTGCTCCGGCCTCTGACCCCAGCGGATTTCGAGGGTTGGACGTCGGCTCGCCAGCGAAACGAAGGCCGGCTCGGCGCTTCCGCTTACCGCGGGGGTCACATGCCCGATCCGACCGAATCGCCCGAGGCGTTCGACCAGGCGTGGCGCATCTCGGAGATCGCCCGACATTTCGGGACCGATCATCACTTCGGGATCTTCTTGGGCGACGAGCTCGTCGGCGAAGCCTTTTTGAGCGGAGTCCTCCGCGGCCCACTACAGAGCGGTTTCTTCGGGAAGTGGATCGACGGAGACAACACCCGGCAGGGCTACTCGGCCGAGGCGTTCGTGCTCATCGCCCGGTATGCCTTCGATGAGCTGGAGCTTCAGCGCATCGAGATACCCATCGATCCCGCCAACGATCGCATGATCGAGGTCTTCGGCGAGCTCGGCGCCCGTAACGAAGGCGTCGCCCACGGTTACGTTCTGATCGGCGATGAGTGGCGCGACCAGTATCGCTTCGCCTTCACGCGCGCCGACTGGGACGAGCATCGCGATCGTCTCGTCAAGGAATACCTTGAGGACTAGGTTGTGATGGCGACCAGACAGATCGTTCGACTGGCGATCGTTTCTGCGGTCGTGCTTGCGCAACTCACTGTTGCCCCCCTCGGAGCACAGGCCGCACTGCGCTCGCGGGCGTTCCAGACGCCGTCCGGGAACATCGGATGTCTTCTGGCCGGAGGTCACCTCCGTTGCGACATCCTGTCCGGTCTGAATCCTGAGCCCAACAGACCTTGCGAGCTCGACTGGACCGGTCTTTCGATCGGCAGGGAGGCCCGGGCCCGTCCCGTCTGCGCCGGCGACACGGTGTTCGACCGTAATTCGCCCGTGCTCAACTACGGGGAAAAGTGGAGGCGAGGCGGGATCGTGTGCGTCTCACGTCAGTCCGGCCTCCGCTGTCACAACAACTTCGATCACGGGTTCTTCCTGTCTCGGGACGACTGGGAAGCCCACTAAACCGGAGTAAGCAGGCTTCGGACTTTCGTAAGCTCGATGCGATGAGCGCGAAGAGGTTGCTCGCCGATGCCTCGGGGTCCGTCGCGGATCTCGGCGTTCTTCTCCCTATCGCGGCTGCTTTGATCCTTATCAACGGGCTCGATGCCGCAACAGTTCTAGTCGGAGTCGGAACCTTGTACTTGGCGGCCGGACTCTACTTCCGAGTGCCGGTCCCGGTGCAGCCGATCAAAGCGGCTGCGGCGATCGCGATTGCACGCGAGCTGCCCCCTGAGACGATCGGGGCGGCTGCGATAACCCTCGGAGCGGTACTCGTAATTCTGGGAGCCACAGGTGCCACGCGATTCATCTCGCGTGCTTTCTCAACTCCGATCGTGCGAGGGCTCCAGCTTGGCGTCGGGCTGATACTCACGAAGACCGCCTTCACTCTTGCGGGGGGTGCATCCAACTCCGGGGGTCTGCTGGCAGCAGCAACGATCGCCATCGTTCTGACCGTGGGCTCACGGTGGAGGGAGACCGTGCCCCTTGCGGCATTGGTGGTGATAGGAGCAGCGATCTATGGGGCCGCCACCGGAGATGGAACTTCATCGATCGGATTCGGGTTGTGGGCGCCACACCTGAACACGGGAGCCTTCAATGCTTCGGTACTGATGTCGGCGATCACATTGTTGGTGATACCCCAGATCCCCCTCACGCTGGGGAATGCTGTTGTCGCGGTGGTCGACCTCGAGCATCGGTATTTCCCGCTCAACAGCCGGAAAGTTAGTCCTGCGGCGGTCAGCATCTCGAGCGGACTCGCCAACATGACCGTGGGTGCCTTGGGTGGGATGCCGATGTGTCACGGGTCCGGGGGCTTGACCGCGCACTACCGCGCTGGAGCCGAGACCTATCGCATGAACGTGGTGATAGGCGGGTTCTTTCTGGCTTGCGGATTGTTTGCGGGACCGTCCGCTCTTGCGCTGTTCCAGGTGATCCCCGCACCGGTGCTGGCGGGCTTTCTCGCCTTCACCGGATTGTTTCACTCGTCTCTTGCTACGGAACTCAGAGGTTTTGATCTCGCGGTCGCCGTCTGCATCGGCCTTCTCGGCTTGTTGACGACCAATCTGGCGATAGGGCTGGCCGTAGGCCTTTTGCTCTACTGGCCCCATCGTTATGTAGCGGATCGGCACAGCCCTGCGAAAGCCAACATCTAAAGGCTGACGCGGTTTATCCCCCGATCATCGACATCGATCTCACGGGCTTGACGAAGTCGTCGCGCCCGATGCGATGTCCCGACCACTTCTTGGCGATGCACGAGCGCGCCAACTCCGCGAGTTCGTCGTCGCCTGCGCCAGCCCTCATCGGATCCCGCAGGTTCGTTTCTTCGAGCGAAAACAGGCAGGCCATGAGGTGACCATCAGCGGTCAGACGCAACCGGTTGCACGTGTCGCAGAAGGGCTCCGTGACTGAGGGGATCACCCCAACCCGGCCGGGCGCTCCATCCGCAAATACGTAAGGGGTGGCCGGTTCCGGCTCGTCGTCGGTGTCGGGGAGAAGGGGAAACTCGGCAGCGATCTGGGCAAGGATCTCCGCGCCCGGAACCACGCCGGCGGCGGACCACTCGTCCTGAGCGTCGAGCGGCATGTACTCGATGAACCGGACTTCGTAGCCTGTGGAGCGAGCGAGCTCGGCGAAGCCGACTGCCTCATCCTCGTTGTGCCCGCGGATGACGACGCAATTGATCTTCACGGGCGTGAGACCGATAGCGGCCGAGACCCTGAGTCCCGCCATCACTTCTTCGAGAGCGTCCCTCAGTGTCATCTCGGCGAAGCGGTGCTTGACGAGCGAGTCACACGACACGGTGACGCGATCGAGCCCTGCCTCCTTGAGGTCGTTGGCGATCCCGGCGAGTAAGAACCCGTTCGTGGTGATCGACAGGTCGAGATCGTCGCCCAAGGCGCGCAGCTTTCTCACGAGCACGGGGACATCCCGGCGAACGAGCGGCTCGCCGCCGGTGACCTTGATAGATCGCACGCCGGACTCGACCAGGATTCGAGCCAGACGCTCGATCTCCTCGTAGCTCAACAGCTGGTCTTTCGGGAGCCACGGCAGGCCCTCAGCCGGCATGCAGTAGCGGCACCGGAAGTTGCAGCGGTCGGTGACCGAGATCCGAAGATCGGTCGCCACGCGGCCGAAGCCATCGATCAGATCCGGACGCGTGAGGCGGTCGGGGGAGCGCTGCATCCCTCGATGGTCGCATGGATGCACGACCCCGATGGCAACTGACGGCTCCCCATCGGAAGCTACGGGGGCCGCGAGCCGTCCTGATTCAGGCGATCAAGCCCGCGACGGCTTGATCGAAGAGTTGAGCGTGAAGGTCCACATCTGATTCCGTTGTAGCGGGCGACATCAGGGCCATGTTGTGGAACGGAGTCATCAGAACGCCCCGGTTCAACATGAACAGGTGTAGATAACGGTCGAGGTCGTGGTCGACGGCGGCCGCGGCCTCCGACCCATTCCGAGGCGCAGGCGTCCGGAATGCGTATTCGACCCTGCATCCAAGCCGCGAGACATGCCAGGGGAGACCGTGCCGATCGATGGCTTCCTGGACCCCCGTTTCGAACCGCTCGGCCAGCGGGATCATCACCTCGAACGCTTCGGGCGTGAGCACTCCGTCGAGAGTGGCTCGCATGGCAGCGAGCGACAGCGCGTTGCCGGACAGCGTCCCGCCGATGCCGCCTATGTCGGAGGTCTCGACGATCTTCGGCGAGACGATCGCAACTTCTCCGACCTCGGCGCTCATGCCGTAGGCGGCGGCAGGCAAGCCCGACGCGATCGGCTTGCCGAGGGTGATGAAGTCGGGCTGGAGGTTCGCGGTTCCGGTGTACCCCCCGGGCCCGGCACAAAGAGTGTGGGTCTCGTCGATGACGAGGTAGGTACCCGATGCGCTGGTGAGCTCTCGAAGCGAATCGTGAAAGCCCGGCTCGGGATGGATGATGCCGATGTTGGTCAGAACGGGTTCTGTAAGGACGCAGGCGACATCCCCGTGGGCGAGCTCACGTTCTAGCGCTTCTGTATCATTCCACTCGACGACTCGCGTGGTGACGGTTGGATCGACGGGCGGGCCGATCGCTCCCGGCCGCGCTTTCGGCTTGCCATTCTCTAGAACGATGAAGGTCTCGTCGACGGTGCCGTGGTAGCACCAGCTGAACACAAGGATCTTGGGCCGTCCGGTGAGCTCACGTGCGATACGGATCGTGAAGCGATTCGCGTCGGTCGCCGTGAGGCAGAACTGCCAGTAGGGAAGCCCGAAACGTTCCGCGAGATCCTGCGAGACCGCAAGCGCATCTGTTGTCGGAAGCATCGTTGTGATCCCTCGATGGGCTTGTTCGGAGATGGCGTCGGCCACCGAGGCGGGGGAGTGGCCCGTCATCGCGCCGGTATCACCCAAGCAGAAGTCGACGTACGAGTTCCCGTCGACGTCTGTGAATCGGGCGCCCCCAGCCGCCTCAACGAAAATGGGGAAGCGCCCGGCCCACTGTGTCATCCAGGGCATCGGGACGCCGGCCAAGAGCGAACTACGAGCGCGCTCGAACATCTCGAGCGAGCGCGGGTGGTCGGCTTCGAAGCGAGCGTCCTCCTGGGTCAGCGCAAGCCGGAGACGCTCTCTATCGATACTCGCTTGATGCTCCATCGCTGCCGACCCTATCGGCCACCCTCGGTTGCCGGCATTGGCATAATGTCTGCGCAATGGCCGATCTCGCAGATTTCTACGAGGAACTGCGTCGCGATCTAGTAGCGACCGTTTCCTCGCTTTCCGAAGAAGAGCTTGCCCTTGAGATCCCAGCCACGGACGGCTGGACGATCAAGGACGTGGTGTGTCACCTCACCGGAGATGCCGCTTGCACGCTGGCGTCGGACTTTCCGAGCGAGTTCTTCGACGCGTTCGGAGATGAGGCGGCGATCAGAGTTTTGAATCAGTGGACGGACTCCCAAGTGCGAGCGCGACGGGACCTTCCCCTCGAAACAGTGGTCAAGGAGTGGGACGAAGCCGCGGCCCCGATCATCTCGATGATGAGAGGTGAACAACCCTGGCCGGAAGGCGTCTCGAGTTTCGCCGACCGCGTTTTACTTACCGACCTCACCGTTCACACACACGACATAGCAGGTGCCCTCGGGGTCGAGCGGGACAAAACGTCCGTTCCGGTCAAGGTCGCGTTGTCTGGGTATCTGGCGATCCTCGGTCTGCGGCTGCAGTCCGATGGCGTCGGGGCTATCCGCTTCCAGGTCGAGGACAAGTTCTTCGACGTGGGGGGAGAGGATCCGGAGACGAGCGTGAATGCGACGCGTTTCGAGTTTTTCCGCGCACTTTCGGGCCGCCGCAATCCCGGTCAGATAAGCGCTTACGAGTGGACGGGCGACCCGAAGCCGTACATCCCGTACTTCTATCCCTATGGCGTGAGGGCCGAGGCGCTGGTCGAGTAGCGCGTTTGTCTTGTAGGCCCAACTCCGACATAGCCCTGCAGGACTATTCAGAGATCTGGCCATTCCGTCGATAAGAGATTCGAGGAAGTCAGAACCTCACCGTAAAAGGCAAACCCGTCGCGAGGCGGGGACGCAAAGCCAGGGGCCTCATCACAGAGGTCGCCCAGCCGCCGAAGGAGGAAATCTTCTTGCGAGTCCTCATCGTGGACGATGACGACGACATCCGCGCCGACGTCGTTAAGGACATCTCGCGCAAAACCAACTACGAGATCGTTGGTGAGGCCGCGACCGCCGAACAGGCGATCGATCTCGTTGCCACCGAAGCTCCGGATCTGGTCTTGATCGATGCCGAGATGATCGAGCACGACGCGGTTCACACGACCGCCACGATCCGACGGATGTTCCCCGGCGTTCAGGTGATGGGACTTGGAGAGGCCGCTCGGGCTTCAGAGATGATCGAAGCCGGCGCGTGCGGATTCCTGCTTCGCGGTTCGAGCTACCACCTTCTCCTGAACCTCGAGATGGAGAACAAAGTCAATCAAGAACGGCTCGAGGGTCTAGTTCGTAACCGCTCATCGGAATTGTGGAATCTCCTGGGCAAACTGGAGAAGGCCGAGGATGCGGTCGAGAGGTCGCGCGAGGAAACGATCGTGCGTCTGGCCTACGTTGCCGAGCTCCATGATGATGAGACGCCTCAACACATAGAGAGGATGAGCCGGTACGCCGCGCTTCTGGCCGACAGGATCGGTCTCGAACCGAAACGGTGCGAAGAGATACGTGTTGGAAGCATGCTCCACGACATCGGCAAGATCGGCGTTCCGGATGACGTGGTCATGAAACCCGGCAAGTTCACTGAGGCCGAGTTCGAAGAGATGAAGCACCACTGCGAAGTCGGCCACCGGATCTTGAGTGGATCGGGTGGCGAGCCACTAGAGACAGCGGCCCTGATCGCGCTGACTCATCACGAGCGGTTCGATGGAACCGGGTACCCACGCGGCCTCAAAGGTGACGAGATCCCGATCGAGGGACGCATCGCTGCGATCGCCGATGTTTTCGACTCGCTCACCACGGATCGCATCTGGCGCAAGGCCTATCCGTTCACCGCTGTCCTCGACATGATGAAAGCCAAGAGGGGAACGCACTTCGACCCCGATCTCCTGGACGTGTTCATGAGGTCGATGGGCATGGTTCTTAGCATCAAGGAACGCTTCCTAGAGGGATCCATGCCCGGCTCGGATGCCGAGCCGGCGAGTCCCGTTAGTGCAGGCGTTTGATCGTCGATAAGTTCCCTGGTGAGCGCGAGCGCCAGCGCAGTCTGAAGTCACCCGCGCAATCCGCGACGAGACCCCCGAAGCGCGATCGGCCGTCGGTCTTCGTCTTGTCGATGGTCCGGAATCTCCGACCCTTCTTTCTCTGAAGATCCACTCGGGTCCCGGGGTATCTCGGAGCGACACGGCCCTTTATCTCGGCTCCGCAACTCGACGCGCTGAGGCTGATCTTCGCGTGCACGCCCACCTTGGCGGCGGAGGACGCATCCCCTTCGCAGTCCGCGGCCCCCGTTGGCAACGCGGAATACTCGGCCGAATATTTCGAGCGAGATTCGAAGTGCCAAGTTCCGTCTTGCTGCGTTAAGACGGTGGCAATCGTTTCGGCTTCGGACTGACCCGCGACCGTCCTGCGGATATCGACGAGGTAGCTATCGCCACAATCCCCGGTGGCGGTGACCCTGCCGCTCAGCCCGAATAAGCGCTTGTAGTGAACACGTCGAGGCTTCGCCTTGATCGACGAGGTGACGACCTTCGATCCCGGTTGACCAGGTGTAGGGCTCGGCTTGGGTGTCGCGCTCGGAGAAGCTGTCGGCGAAGAGGTGGGAGTCGGAGAGGTCGATGCAGTGGGCGATGCGCTTGCGGACGGAGATGGGCTCGGCGAACCGCCGGGCGTCGGCGTCGGAGACGGGCTGGGAGAAGGCTTCGGGGCAGGGGTTAGGTCGGGCCAGACGTCCAGATAAGTCTGCTTCGAAGCGATCGACATGCCACGCGTTGTCTGATCGGTCGCCGCTTGAGTCCGGCCGTCGAAGTCGATGAAGCTCCCTCGGGCGGCGATGTCGTACGGGCCTTTGAAGGACGCCAGTGCATAGGTCTTGAAGCCGTTGGAAGTCGAAACGACCACGCCGACCGCGTGCTTCGTCGGCTCGACGACGCCGTCGGGATCGAACGGCGCTACATATGGCCGACGAGAGACGGTGCCATCGGCGAACAGATACCTGCCGCGGAGGACGTCGTTGTTGCTTGCTCCTCCGACTTCTTGGATCAGATCTACAAGGTGCGTGGCGATGATGTTCCCGGCGGCAGGCCCCAGCGACTCAGTTTCGAGGGCGTGCTGGTGTCCTTTCGCATCCTTGCCGTCGTCCTCGCTGAGCGAGCATTCGTCATCGGGTCTCGAATAGGTCGGGCTGAAGGAGTGCCACCCCCAGGCCGGGATGTTGTATCCGACCATGTCATCTGCCAGCCCGATGTCCCAGCGATATTGCGCGTTCGAGAAGTAAACGGGCACCGGCGGGTTCGCGCGCGACCCGCAACTCTCGTCCTGACCCCAGTGGCTGCCGCGGATGAGCGCTGGGAACGACTCGCCCGGGTTTGCGATCAGCTCCAGCGTCCCGATGCGCGCTACACCGACCGAGGAACTGATCCAGGGACGGTCGCCTCCCATCGCAAGCTCGTCGGGGTCTGCGGGCGGATCGGAGAACTCCTTGTGGGGGAAGAGATGCGCGGCGAAGGCCGCAGTGAAGAGATTGTTTTGAACCGGCAGCCGGATCGCGGTGTCGTGTTGTCCTTTTACGGGTCCGAACGCAAGAGCGGCCCCCGGGTTGGTCCCCGACAAAGCCTGATTCGTTACGTCGGCGAGCTCTTCGGCGATCGCTATCGACCGCTCCAGGGAGCCCTCGGGCGGGCTACCCCTGCCCGGGACCTGGGGAGTCTCGACCGACCCGTTGGCGCCCTGCATATATATAGCCACACCGCCCTGTGCGCCCTCGATCAGCGGCCAAAAGAAACCAGGCCAATCGGCGCTGATCATGTTCTGGAATTGATCCGAGTGTCCGAGGTTCTGGACATGAGCGTCATATCCAACGAGCGTGAAGATGGTCGCCTCGCTCGTCGAGTCTTTCGCCTGCATGATGTGAACCTTCGGGTTCCACGTGTCGATACGGCCTGCTTGTTGGGGTGATGGCACCGCGTCGGAACCGTCCTTGCGGTTACTCGTGGGCCACTGCTTGAAGTTAGGGACGATCCCAGGGGCGGTCGTCTCGACGATCCTGATGTTCGCTGTGTGAGCCCCGGCGATAGCTCGATCGACCGACTCGGCGATCCGGTCGGCCAAGAAAGTCATGTAGTAATCGTTGACGCCACTCGACGCGCCGGCGGGAACATCGCTTGGCACTTCCTCTCGGGATGGTCCCCATAACCCGACCGTGTCAGGGGACGATTCGTTGTGATCGGCTGAGACGAAAAGCTCGACCTCCGGATGAGCCTGCGCTACCAGGTCTCTCGCCACGTTCACATCAGTGTCGAATAGCCCTAGGGCGTCAACCGACGCGATCGCGACGGTCTTGGTGCCGTCCGAGATCGTGCTCGTGCGGACGAAGATGTCATCAAGGGCTGAGTCGGCGTGATGGTTCACGCCTCCGACGACCCAGATGCCGTCGTAACGACCGTTCAGGTTCGAGTCGCAGTAGGACTCTCCGAAGTCGTATTCCCCCGAATCATCCTCATCTCTGTACGGCTCGTCGAATTGCCAGATCGTCGGTCCGTCCCAGAGCTGGGAGGGACACGGGCCGGGCAACCCCATCGGTCCTGTGGTGCCAACTTGAGGGTGCGTCGCGTCGATCTTGGGCGGAGTCGTAACGACCGCAGCGGCGCCGGCGATGTAGCCGTCGGCTGCTCCCGCGACGGGGAGTGGAAGAGAAACGAACAGTCCGCACAGCACTGTGAGTACCGAAGTAACCGCCACGATCGTCCGCGCTCTCATCTGACCCCCCTCGCGGGCGAGCCTACGTCGTTTCAGGACCGAACCGGATGCTCCACGTTCTCAACCGAGTCGACGCCGCTCCACGACTCTTAGAGGTTGTGAGCCAGATGCACTGGACCGGACGGTCAAGGGAGCATTCACTATGGTGCCCGACCGTGGAACCCACCCGGTCGGCCGACCTAGAAGACGGCGTTCAGCTCGTTTCCTTGGGCGGGAAAAGGAGCTCTCAGCAGATCGGCAAGGCGGTCTTTGCCGATGCCGTCTCGTCTATCGACGAAGGTCTTGCAAGGCGGATCTTGGCCGTGGGCGACTGGCGAAAGAAATATCTGGGCCCCGTACGCGACGTAGTCGTTGCAGGAGCCCTATCCGCGAAGAACGCATTGACGATCGCGTCCGAGGGGCTCACGTCGATGCGATCACATCTCTCCTTCGTACGTGCCGGCGAGGAGGTCCCGCTGTCTCGGGCGACGGAACTCCCTCCACGCGTCGAGCTGCATACCGGTGAGATCGTCGGACAGGAGAGTCGCGAAGCGGAGCTGACGATCCCGTTCCGTGGCACCCGGCTCAGCGGCGATCGACTAAAAACGCAGTTGAGCGAATGGGTGACGAGCGGAACGCTCGAGCCCACCGCTGAGGCAGCGATAGTCGAGCTACTGACCCAGCCCGATTGGCTCGACCTTTCCGACCAGTCTTTCGTTCTGATGGGGGCCGCGTCGCAGATGGGCCCACTCGAACAACTCCTTTCTTGGGGAGCGAACGTCGCAGCGGTGGATCTTCCGGTGCCGGCGATCTGGGATCGCATCGCCGATCTGGCTCGAAAGGGATCCGGACGACTCACGTTCCCTACGCGCGCGTCTGACGGCTCGACTCCCGAGGCACAGCAAGCTCAGGCAGGAGTGGACCTTCTCATCGAGCTTCCGGAGGTCGCGTCGTGGCTCCGCTCGGTTGAGAGCCCCTTCGTGATCGGCAACTACGTGTATGCGGATGGTGCAGCGTTCCTGCGCATCGCTGGCGCGGTCGACGCCTTGGTCGACGAGTCGTTGCGCCGTGGACAAGTGAGCGCTACCGCGTACCTCGCGACACCGACCGATGCTTTTGCCGTACCTAACGCGCTCGCCGACCAAGTCCGTTCCCGAATGGGTCCAAAGGGCAAGGCGCTCAAGTTCGCAAGCGGGGGGAAGCTCTATCAGTCGAACTACCGAGAAACGATTGCAGGTGAGGAAGGTGCTTGGGCGATCAGCGACTGCTTGGTGCCTATACAGGGCCCAAATTACGCGTTGGCCAAATCTGTCCAGAGGTGGCGGGCGATCATGACGCGCGAGGACGGAACCATCTCGTCGGCGAACGTAGCTCCCGCGACCAACACAACGTCGGTGACGAAGAACCGCATGCTCGCGGCCGCTTACTCGCAGGCCCATCGTTTCGGCATCGAGATCTTCGAACCTGAGACGAGCAGAGCCTTGATGGCCGCGCTCCTGGTCCACGATCTGCGCAGCGGCACATCGTCGGCGAAGCCCGATGCGCCGGTCGGCCATCCGTTCGATCTATTCGTGGACAAGGCGGTCCATGGCGGGATCTGGCGTTCGACGTATGAGCCGAGGTCCGTGCTGCCTATGGCCCTTCTCCGAGGGATGCTGTCGAAACAGGCCTAGACGTAGTCACCCGTCCATTTGGATCCGGGGCAATTCGGACGTCCGGATGGGGGCAAATCTCATCACACCGGGAGCATTAGCAACTGCTGCTTCATGTCGAAGCTATAGGTATGACCTGAACCTTTAATCGACTGCGGACGACTCCGGCTTGGGCCATCGTGCTCGTTGTCGGATTCGTACTCGGAGTTGCGTACTTCAGCGTTCAAGGAAAGCTCGGCCACGCCGTTGTCTATTCCGTGACGGGGTTCGCTGGCGCGACTGTCATCCTCGTCCGAGCCCGAAGGATGGAGACAGGCCGCCTTCCCTGGGTGCTCGTGGGCGCCATGCAGCTGCTCTGGGCACTTGGAGATGCGATCTGGGCCGGGTACGAGGTGGTGCTTCACAGGCCGGCCCCGTATCCGTCGATCGCGGACGCCTTTTTCCTAAGCTCCTACGTACTCGCGATGGCGGGGTTCATTCTCTACGCTCGGAATCGAGCGGGGAAGCACGCGTCTGTGGTTCTCAGAGACGCAATGATGATCGCGTTGCTCGTCGGGATGTCCGCGTGGCAGCTGGTCGTGCAGCCCTACATGGAGGCAGCGGGGCTTCTGATCGGCTCCGCCGACATAGTGGCCCTTAGCTATCCGGTAATGGACGTTGCGTTGCTCGCGGTGTCGGCGGCGCTTTTCGTCGGCCCCGGCGCAAAGGCGACGGCGAACCGGTTCCTGCTGGTGGGGGTCATGGCCGTTCTCCTGGGAGATGGGTTGTACAGCTTCGGCCTACTTAATGGCACTTACCAAGTGGGCATCTGGTACGACGCAACGTGGATCCTCGGTTACACGCTCTTCGCAGCGGCAGCCAGTCATCCCTCCGCGAGCATCGGCGAAGAGGCTGAGTCGGTCGCGTCGGTAGCTCGCCCAATCCGATTCTTATTCGGCATCGGCGTTAGCACGATCGGCATCCTGACCGTCGAGCATCTCCTTGGGCACGACATCTCCCCGATTCTCTTGTTGATCGGCGGCGGCGGTTCGTTCTTGCTTGCGGTCTCCCGGGTGGCCACCCTTCACCGGCAGAGCCAGGTTCAGATCGAGGCGCTGGTCGAGAGTGAGGCGAGGTACCACAGCATTCTCGATCATGCCTCGGATGCCATCTTCATCGTTGAGGACGGCCGCTACGTGGACGTCAACGTCAGTGCCTGTGAGCTGACCGGCTACACGCGGGAGGAGATCCTCGCCACACCTTTGGGTTCACTGTCACCTAATGACGAGAGGGCTCTTCTTACAAAAGGGATCGACCTTGCCCGAGATGGGCAGAAAGTGGTGCAGGAGAGGCATCTGATCCACAGGAATGGATCGTTGGTGCTCGTAGAAGCTAGCGTTCGGGAGCTGCCGGGCGGTCGTTTGCAATCGATAGTTCGAGATATCAGCGCCCGGCGAACCGCTGAGAATGCCCTTCGCCGCAGTGAGGAGTTGCTTCGGAAGGTATTCGATTCCGGAGTGTCCGGGATTTCCATCGGGACGGCCGACTGGCGCCTCCTACGTGTGAATCAAACGTTCGCGACGATGCTGGGTTATGAGCCGCACGAGCTGGAGGGGATGCACCTCGGAGACCTGACGCATCCCGACGAGCATGACATCAGCCGCAAGAACGTTCAGCAACTGATCGACGGGATCACCGACGAGATCAAGTTCGAGAAGCGTTACTTGCACCGCGATGGTCGGGCGATCTGGGCACGAGTGTCGCTCGTGGTTGTTCGCAGTGAGGTGGGAGAGGACCTTGTTGTGGCTCATGTAGTTGACATCTCTAAATCCAAGCAACTCGAAGAGAGTCTCCGACAAGCTCAGATGATGGAGGCAGTTGGACAGCTTGCCGGGGGCGTTGCCCACGACTTCAACAATCTTCTTTCCGTGATTCAGAACTTCACGCGTTTCGTCTACGAAGATCTGGCGCCAACCGATCCAAACCGAAAGGATCTGGAGGAGGTTCTGAAAGCTAGTGACAGAGGCGCCGGACTTGTCCGGCAGCTGCTGACGATGGGGCAGAGGGAACGAACCGCAGCACTGGTTTTCGATGTCAACGAGCTGTTGAATGACATGTCCGTCTTACTTAAACGAACAGTGCCGGCAAGCATCTCGCTCACGGTTCTTCCCGGCGAGGGTAAGCCACATGTTGATATGGACCGCAGCCAATTGGAGCAGATCCTTCTCAATCTGACGGTTAACGCGCGCGATGCAATGCCGAGTGGCGGTGCGCTCGATTTCCGCACCGAGGTTGTGGAGCTCTCTTCACATGAAGCTCGCTTGGCGCAAGTCGAACCGGGTGAGTACGTGAAGCTCCGTACGAGCGACACGGGCATAGGGATGTCGCCCGACGTGCGCAGGCGGATCTTCGAACCGTTCTTCACTACGAAGTCTCGAGGCTCAGGGACTGGGCTTGGTCTAGCGACCGTGTATGGAATCGTGCTCGGAGCCAAAGGTGGGATCACGGTCGAATCCGAGGTGGGCCGCGGAACGACGTTCGATATCTATCTGCCTTCAGTCGGCCCAAGCCTTCACGAAGCGATCCAGCCCCAAACCACGATCAGATTGGAGGGGGAGGGGAACTGCATCCTCGTTGTTGACGATGAGGATGCAGTACGCAGCATCGTCGAACGGATCCTGCAAAGGAGCGGCTACCGTGTTCTTACCGCTGCCAATCTGACTGAGGGTTTGGGGATCGCGGAACGCACCGACCTGTCGATCCGTGCGGTGGTCACCGATGTCGTCATGCCCGGCGGATCCGGACTGGAGCTGGTCGAGCAACTCAGGATCCAACACCCTGGCTTGCCCGCCCTGTTCATGTCCGGGTACTCGGGAGAAGTGGTCACGGCGCACGGGCTGAGCGGGGAAAGCAGCTACGTGGGAAAACCGTTCAAGCCCGATGAGATCCTGAGTGCGCTGGCCGCCGTGATCGGGCACGAGCATTCCCTTGTCAGGTCCCCGTAGATCACGCCTTCGGCCCAGGGCCGGGGATCGCACGGTGCTAGGTTGGTAAAGGTTTCAAGTGCTGAAGATGCTCAAGGAGCGGGCGATCCAATGGCTGCATCAATCGACCCCCTTCGCACGGTTGGCGGAAACGATGAAGGGCGTCCGAGCATGGACGTCCGCGATCAACTCGACTATCAGATGCTGGTCGAGCAGGTCCCCGGCGCCCTTTATCGGGCCCGGCAGGGCGCCAGCGGCGAGTGGCTTTACGTCAGTCCCAAGATAGAGAAGATCACCGGCGTCGCAGCCGGTGATTTCGAGACGAACCCCGAGTTGTGGTTTTCGCTGATCCATCCCGATGATCGTGATGCCGTTCTTTCAGTGGAAGACCATGTAGTCGTCACGGGCGAACCCTTCCTCGCCGAGTACCGCATCGTTCGTCCGGATGGATCGATCGTGTGGATCAGTGACGAGGCCATGGTCCTGATGGATGACGCGGGCGAACCAGTGCTTCAGGGCGTCATGCTCGACATCACGGACCGGAAGAACGCCGAACTCGAGATGGAATCGTCACTTTCTTTGTTGCAGGCGACTCTGGAAGCCACGGCCGACGGCATCTTGGTGGTCGGTCCAAGCGGAGAAGTGCTGGGCTTCAATCAAAGGTTCCTTCAACTCTGGCACATCCCCGATGAGGTCGCCCGATCGGGAGATGACCAGGCTCTCCTTGCATATGCGGTCGACCAGCTCGCCGACCCCGCGTCATTCATTCAAAGGGTTCAAGAGTTATATGCCGACCCTGATTCGGAGAGTTTCGACGTTATCGAGTTCGAGGACGGTCGCATCTACGAGCGGCTGTCTCTGCCTCGTCGCGTTTCAGGAAAGAGCGTCGGTCGAGTGTGGTCGTTCAGAGATCGAACCGAACAACGCGCGGCGGCCAAACGATTGCGCTTAAGCGAGAGTCGCTTGAGGACCATGCTCGAGACCGAGCCTGAGTGTGTCAAGTTGATCGATCGTGACGGCATCCTCCTCGAGATGAATCCGGCGGGGCTGGAGATGATCGAGGCAGACAGTTTGGCGGCCGTCGAAGGGCTATGTATCTACGATCTCATCGCGGAAGGCGATCGAGAGGCCGTCATTGAGTTGAATCGCAGCGTCTTCGCGGGTGAGACCGACACTCTGACATTCGATCTGATCGGGTTGAAAGGGGGCCGTCGGAGGATCAACACCCATGCTGTTCCATTCAGAGATGCCGACGGCAAAGTTATCGCTCACCTCTCCATCTCGCGCGACATCACGGAACAAGACCGCCTGGAGGAGCAACTTCGTCAAGCTCAGAAGCTCGAAGCGGTTGGACGTCTTGCCGGCGGCGTAGCGCACGATTTCAACAACGTTCTGACGGTGATCGGGAACTACGCCAATTTCATCAGCGAAGGTCTTCCGGTTCACGATCGGCTCCGCGAGGACGCATCCGAGATCGTGCGAGCGAGCGAGCGAGCGGCCAGTTTGGTGCGACAGCTTCTCGTCTTTTCGCGAAAGGAAGTTGTTCGGCCGCGAGTCTTGGATCTGAATGAGGTCATCGTCGACATGGACCGGCTCTTGAGACGAACAATCGGAGAGGACATCGAGATAATCGTTCAGCCGATGTCGGAACCGGTTTACGTGCTGATCGACCCGGGCCAGGTCGAACAAGTCCTCTTGAACCTAGGGCTCAACGCACGTGACGCGATGCCCGACGGTGGGGTATTGACGGTCACTTCGTTCTGCGTGGATCTGACTCGATCGGACGCTGATCTGCCTGCGGATGCCGATCCTGGCAGCTACGCGTGCCTTCTGGTCGGCGACACAGGTATCGGCATGGATGACGAGGTGAAAGCCCATGTATTCGAGCCCTTCTTCACGACTAAGGGACTAAGCCAGGGGACTGGGCTGGGACTCGCTTCGGTCTACGGCATCGCTAAGCAAGCGGGGGGACACGTTTCCGTCGAGTCCGAGCGAGGGCGAGGCTCAACCTTCTACTTCTACCTGCCACTAACCACTGAAAGACCGGCGGACGCTCCGAAGTCCGTCAGGGCTCCCGGCGCCGGGGCAGGCGAGACCATATTGCTGGTCGAAGACGAGGAGCCTGTTCGGCGGCTGGTCAGTCGCATCCTCGAAGGGGCCGGTTACAACGTTCTGGCTTTGGCGTCGGGATTGGAAGCGGTCGAGCTGATCCGTCCCGGTGCCCACTACGACCTTCTGCTGACAGATGTGGTGATGCCGGGCATGTCAGGGGTCGAGCTTGCGAACCATCTGGTTTCCCGTCGACCCACCCTCAAGGTGTTGCTGATGTCCGGCTACGCGGAAGAGGTTCTGTTCCCGGACCAAGAACCCAGCGGTAGCCGCCCACTCCTTCTGAAGCCGTTCGGGAAGGAGGATCTCCTTACCAAGGTACGCGAACTACTTGGCACCGGCCCCAAAGAACTCTCGTCCTAGGAGGTTTGAAGGGTCGACTACCCCTTCCAGGACTCGCGTCAAGAGGCCGAGTTGGTCCACCTCGGTCGGACGGAACCTTGGCCCGAACCGGCGAGCGACGAGGATCGCACCATCCGTTCTGTTAAGGGGTGCTGCCGCGATCTCGTAGCTCATACGACCCATGCACCACGCTGCCGGCATCCATGGTGCCGGAGCGAGTCGCCTCGAGCGATCCAGCGGGAGCCAAGGGGTCTCCACGTTCGACATCGACGGAGCCGACGCGCTCGCGGCCAACACTTCGGGGGGAGAGCCCGGGCTCAAGGCGACGGCCCAGCTCGCCCACAGCGCGCCCGGCATCCCGTCGGTAAGCGTTTGAAGAGCCCGTGATGGCCCGGCTTCGACGATGGCGGCCCCCAGTTCCATCGCCGACGAGCTCGAGTGGATATGAGGGATGGGTCTGACCGCTTCAACCACCGCTCCCGGCACCTCCTCGGCTGCCCGGCGCAGCGCTTCGGCAAGAGTGCCGCCGTCAGGGACCTCGACGGTCAGGTCGTCAACTGCCTCACCGTTGCCGCGATCGATCACATCCAAGGTGACGATGTTGGCTCCCATGCGTCCAAGAGCTGAAGCCAGCGATCCGAGGACTCCCGGTTTATCCCTGAGCGAAACGCGCATCGAGAAGAGCATTGGTTCCCCTTTCATTCGAGATTGAAAGGTGAACCTAGGGGGGCGACGTTAAGCGTCGTTACCTGCTGAGTATCGGGTGAGTTAAATCGATGTTGCGCCGCCCGGTTCGTACGGGAGAACCATGGCGACCACGGCACCGCCGTCTGCTCTGTTAGCAGCGACGACGGAACCTCCGTGAGCTTCGGCCACCGCCTTGACTATCGTCAGACCAAGGCCGGCGCCTCCATCGCTTCGAGTGCGTCCCGCATCGCTGCGTGCGAACGCGTCGAATGCTCGAGGCAGGAATTCGGCGCTGAATCCGGGGCCCTGGTCGGCGACCTCGAGCCGGAGGCCGGCCTCATCTGACTTCGTCGCGATCGTGACCAGCGACCCTGGAGGCGAGTGGCGTATGGAATTGTCTACGAGGTTGCCGAGTGCCTGGCGCAACCGGGCGGGATCGATGTCCGCGCGGACGTAAGGCGCTCCGCCGGGGTCGATGCTGACCCCACGATCTTCTGCCGCAACCTGGAAGCGCGCGACGACATCGTTGATCAACTCCTGTAGATCCGTGTCTTCGCGATGCACCGGGAGCTTTCCTCGATCGGAGCGAGCGAGCACGAGGAGATCTTCGGCCAACGAATTCAGTCGGTCCGATTCCTCCGCTGCACTTCGAAGCGCGGCTTCCAGTTCCTCCGGCGTGCGCGCCTTTCGCAGGGCGAGCTCGAGCTCGGTTTTGAGGATGCCCAAAGGGGTCCGCAGTTCATGACTAGCGTCGTCAACGAAGCGCCGTTCGTGCTCGATCGCTTGTTCGAGCCGGCCCAGCATGTCGTTGAGAGTGTCGGCCAGCCTGGCCAGCTCATCGCCCGTGTTGGGGACATCGAGCCGACGACCGAATTCGTCGCCGGATATACCCGCCGCTTCAGCACGCATCCGCTCCACCGGTCCCAAGGCCGCCCCGGTCACGAGCCAGCCGATGAGCGCAGTGATAGCCAACGCTCCGGCCCCCCCTACGAGCAGCGCGGTCGCCAATCGGGCAGCGGCCTCGTTCTGTTCCTCGAGCGACGCTCCAACGATGACGACATATCCAGATCCTGAGGGGGCCGCAAGAACGCGAGCAGGCGCCGCCTCTCCAGAGGGGGAAAGCGTCACATCGAAGTAGGTCGGTCCGCGCAAGCGTGCGAGGGTTGCCGAAGGCACCAACAATCGGTGCTTCAACGCGGCGCTGGACTCGAAGAGCTGCCCATCGGAGCCCACTATCTGCGCGAACGCGGCGTCGGCCTCGATCAGGTTGCCCTCGTCGCCGAATGAAAGTCCCGCGTCGTCGATCTCGGCGAGCATCGTTTGGGCCCGGCTTCTTAGGCCGGAATCGACGGCGTTTCGTAGATCCTGGCGAAAGCGTATGTGTACGAACGCTCCCGCTCCGAGCAGTACCAGAGCGACGAGGATGGCGAATAGCAGCGTCAACCTAGAGCGGATCTGTAGCTTCATCCCGACCCTCAGGCTTTAGTCGATACCCGGAACCGCGCACGGTCTCGAGTGAGTTAAGTCCGAACGGGCGATCGATCTTCTCGCGCAGATATCGCACGTATACGTCTACGACGTTGGAGTCACCCTCGTAAGCGAAATCCCACACGTGTTCCAAGATGCGCGTGCGAGTTAGAACCTCTTGCGGATGGCGCATGAAGTACTCGAGCAGCGAGAACTCCTTCGCTGTGAGCTCTATAAGTCGATCACCTCGTTCGACCTTGTGACCGGCAGGGTCCATCGTGAGGTCCCCAACTTGCAAATGGACGGGTCGCTCGGCCTGCCCTCGTCTAAGGAGAGCGCGCAGACGCGCGAGGAGTTCGGCGAAGGAGAAGGGCTTGGTCAGATAGTCATCGGCGCCGACGTCGAGACCGGAGATGCGGTCTCTCACTCCATCCCTCGCAGTGAGCATGATCACCGGGGCCCAGCGGCCCGCCTCGCGCAGTTCGCGGCAGACCTCGAAACCGTCGCGATCCGGAAGCATGAGGTCGAGAACGATCGCGTCGTATGGATTCTCTGTCCCCAGCCAGATGGCGTCGGCGCCGGTGGGGGCGGTATCGACGGCGTACCCCTCCTCCTCGAGACCGCGTTTGAGGAGCGACGCCATCTTGACTTCGTCTTCCACCACAAGGATGCGCATGAACCCCACGGTATGGCGACTCTCATGAGAATCGGATGAGAAAGACGTACTGAAGGCCCCGAACCATCCGGGGCCTTCAGTCGACCGGCGGGGGGATTACCGGTTGTTGTTGCCTTCGTTGGCCTCGTTCTCCGGGCCGTCGGCCTTGTCGTCGGCCTCCTCTGCGTCGTCAGATTCGTTCTCCGGACCCTCTGACTTCTCGTCGTGCATCTGCCCCTGACATGCCGGCAAACCCTGATCCGGGCACTCGAGATTGTCGGCGTCAGAGGTGGTCGCCTCTTCGGACCGGACGGAGGTTCCCGTAACCGCCTTATGGCCTTGGGCCATTACGAGGTTGGCCCCGATGATCCCGGTGAGAAGAAGCAGCGCAACGAGAGCGCCAATGATGCTCTTTCTATTCATCGTGTTTCACCTCCTCTCTGTTCCTCAGTGGCTCAGGATGGGGAACCCTCGATGAGAAGGCGATGAGCCGGGCATGAGCTTTGTTAAGGGCCGTTGTCCATCTCTCATGTGCCTCTCATCGAACTCTCATCAACTCAGTGCTCGTGTGGACAGCAACGACGGGTCTATACGAGGAGGGACGAGTGTCAGAGAGGCGAATGCCGGCCACAGCCAACGACGAGGCTGGCCGAGACGACAAGGTGCGGCGGATGTTGAACAAGGTCCCTGAGGTCACGATCTTCTTCTGGATCATCAAGATCATGGCTACGACCGTGGGAGAGACCGCGGCCGACTATCTCGGCGTAGACCTCAACCTGGGTCTGACGGTGACCACTTACATCATGAGTGCGCTCTTGCTCGTGGTGCTGTTCTTCCAGTTCAAAGCGCGCCGGTACGTGCCCGGCGTCTATTGGCTGGCCGTGGTCTTGATCAGCATCGTCGGAACCTTGGTCACCGACAACCTCGTAGATAACTTCGGGGTCAGTCTCTGGACTACAACCATCATGTTCTCCGTCGCCCTCGCGATCACGTTTTGGATCTGGCATGCGCAGGAGAAAACGCTTTCCATTCACAGCATCAACACGACGAAGCGAGAGGCTTTCTATTGGTTGGCCATCTTGTTCACGTTCGCTTTGGGAACCGCCGCGGGCGACCTCGTAGCTGAGAGTCTCGGCTGGGGCTACCTCTTGTCCGGCATCGTCTTCGCGCTATTGATCGCGGCGGTTGCTTTTGCCCACTTCAATCTCAAGCTGGTCGGAGGAGTCCTGGCTTTCTGGATCGCGTACATCTTGACCAGACCTCTCGGCGCTTCGTTCGGCGACCTTCTGTCCCAGAAGCACAACGCAGGGGGCCTTGGGTTGGGCGCTACCGGAACGAGCATCGTGTTCCTTCTCACGATCCTGAGTGTCGTCATCTACCTCAGCATCACGAGAAGGGATCAGACCCCGGCCGGCCAGGCGGCCTAGGGGAGCGACATGGAACTCATCAAGAGCTGGCGGCGGCAGGCACCGTCCCTGCGCGTTCTCCGAGCCTTCTTGGGGGTGACGTTCGCCTACGCGGGCGTGCAGAAACTCGCCGATCCAGGCTATCTCTCGTCCTCGAGTCCCACGTTCATAGGAACACAGCTGCGGGAGTTCGCGATAGGGAGCCCGATGGCTTGGCTATTGCATCCACTTATGCAGCATTCGATCGGAGTTGGGGTGGCGGTCGCCTTGGTCGAGATCGCGATCGGCGTTGGCACGCTTGTGGGTATCGCACCATTCATCATGGCTCTCGGCGGCTGTCTAACGAGTCTGGTTCTGTGGTTGTCGGCAACGTGGCACGTTCATCCCTACTTCTTGGGGTCAGATTCGATCTACGCAGTGACCTGGGCTGCCTATGCGATCTCTCTTCGAGAGACTCGCGGATCGCCGTCTGCAGAAGCCGCGCCCGACAAAGCCGCTCCGCTTCAACCTGGTATCGATCGCAGAACGTTCATCCGCTCCGGTGCATTCATCTCCGCGGTGTTGGCCCTGGGCGGAATGGCTAGAGGGCTGCGTGGAACGTCGAAAAGCACAGGCCTCGTCAAGGGGACCGCTGCCGCTCCTGCGCCCTCCTCATCTGCCCCTACCTCTCACGCGCCAAGTCCGCGATCCGTCGATGGCAACCCCATCATCGCGGCGGACAAGCTGAAGGTCGGCCACCCGGTCGCATTCACAGGTCCTTCGGGGGAGCCGGCGGTTCTATTCCGGCTAGCAGATGATGAAGTGGTCGCCTACAGCAGAGTGTGCACACATGCAGGCTGCACGGTGGGCTACGACAGCTCCTCTGACCTACTGGTATGTCCATGTCATTCCGCTCAGTTCGATCCTTCGCAGGGCGGTCGTGTTCTGAGCGGACCAACCTCGATACCTCTCCCTGAGATTGCGGTTGCCGTCGATGACGCAAGCGGAGAGGTCGTCGCGACATAGCCCTTATCTGCATATAGGAGTACCCTGATAGAGCATCACCAATTCGCCAACGGCCTAAGCAGAATGGCCATCTCGGTCGATCCGTTGACGGGAAGGGCCCCGTCGCATGGATATCAACCTCATCCCTGATGAGGTCAAGACCCTAGTTACCGTCCTGAAAGGCCAGATCTTCCTCCTGGGCAAGGACTGGGACGGACTTCTCGATCCCGAGAAGAAGGAACTCGCTCAATCCGCGGTCAAGACAATCACGGAGCTCAACGACATGGTGCGTGGAGAGCCTGAGGGTCCGATCTTGCGCGCCATCGGATGAGTTTCGAGGAGAAGACCACCAACAGGATCACCGCGGATGACCTCCTGGATGCGATGGCGATGGCCGACGTCATGGAGACATTCCTTCTCCTTCCTCCAGCCGATCAAGAGAAGTTCGCGAGCTGGATCGGGAAAGCGCGCGATAACGAATCTCATTGGCGCCGGATCAACGCTCTTGTGATGGCCATGACCAGTGGATTCCTGCAGCCCAACAGACCTCGGGGACGAGGCCACGACCTGGATCCAGTCGGGTGAGCATGCCCGAGCAGCCCATGGCGAGCGCAACTCGAGACGATGTGTCCTTGGCCGACCTGCTCATTGCCCTTCGACGTAACGAGGTTTTGGATTCGTGGGCGACGAGCGATGGGCCCCTAGAGGCGCACTCTCAGATCGACACCTTCAGGATCGCCTCCACTTTCCTGGAGGGTCAGGGCACTGCATACCTCGAGGAGCCGCTCGCCATCGAATTGGTTGGGGACTCCGACCTGCACGTGGCCTTGAGGGTCACGCACGAACTCCTCAGCGGGTTGCAGGACAACGACGTTCTGACGACGTTCTACCAATTGCCCAGGGCGGATCAGGCGAACTTCCTGCGCTGGATCGGAGCGATAGACGATCACGTCCTGAGGAGCGAACGCACCGAGTCATTCGTCGCTGCATTGCGACACTCTCCGCTCGAACGAACGCCGACGGTCGTGCCTCCTACTCTGGAAGCGACCTCGACGATCCCGGGGGTTGAGCCCCTCGATAAAGACAGCGCGAAGTGGCAGCGACGCTCGGTCCTGGTGATCACGCTCGTTCCGTTCATCGGGTTCGTGCTGGGGATTGCTGCGCTCTGGGGGCGGGGCTTGAGCGTCGTTGACGCATCTATCGCGCTTGGCTTCTACGCGCTCACCGGCCTAGGGGTGACCGTTGGCTATCACCGGCTGTTCACGCATCGGAGTTTCGAGGCGGTGCGACCGCTGAAGATCGCTCTGGCGATCGCCGGATCGATGTCTCTGCAAGGATCGTTGATCGACTGGGTGGCGGCGCACCGGCGTCACCACGCCTACTCGGACAAGGAGGGCGATCCCCACTCACCTCACCTAGACGAAGGTGCTGGTGCGGCCGGCGTGATTCGGGGACTCTGGCACGCGCATGTCGGCTGGCTCGTGTCTCCGGAACGGACCGACCTCAAACGATGGGCTCCCGAACTGCTGAAGGACGATGATCTCGTCAGGATCCATCGCAACTTCCCGCTCATCACGCTCGCGACGTTCCTGTTGCCGGGCCTCCTGGGCCTTGCCATCACCCGCTCGGTCTGGGGTGGGATAACCGCATTCCTTTGGGGAACGCTCGCAAGGATCTTCTTTCTCCACCACGTGACGTGGAGCATCAACTCCGTTTGCCATTTCTACGGCAAGCGGCCGTTCCTCAACGATGACTTCTCTACGAACAATTGGGTCCTTTCGATCCTTTCTTTCGGTGAGTCGTGGCACAACAACCACCATGCCTTCCCGAGTTCCGCGATCCATGGGATCGGGCGGGGCCAGGTAGATATGAGCGCGCGCCTGATACGGATCTTTGAGTCACTTAAGTGGGCACGCGGGGTGAAGATCGCGTCTCCCAAGCAGCTGGCTGAGAAGCTTCAGACTCGGTTCACCCTACGAAAAGGGATTAAGGGCCGAGATGCGACGACATCGCCCCGTTTGTCCCGCAAGGATTTGTTTTAAGCAGATTTCGCTCGCGCGCGGGAGTACAGTGGACACGCTTCACTAATCGCCAACGGCCTGAGCATTATGGCCACCTCGGTCGATACCGTTGACGGGAAGGGTCCCGTCACCTTGGTTACCTACCTCGAACTCTAGGGCCTAGCGCCCTCCTTCTCTATCTCTCTTGAGACCTCGACCTTGAGGCATGGCTCTTCATCTCTCATGACCCTTATGGAGGCTTCACATGGCAAACCCCACCGGTGCGACCGCCGATCCTCTCGATGCCAAGTCACTGCTCACCGTGCTGGCCCAGGTCAAGGCCGGCGACTTCACCGCTCGGATGCCTCTCGAATTGACGGGCGTTGCCGGCAAAGTCGCGGACGGTCTCAATGACGTGATCATCGCTAACCAGACGCTAGAAGCCGAGTTGGCTCGCGTGAGCCGAGTGGTGGGCAAGCAAGGTGAACTCTCGCAGCGGTTGGCGCTTGGGGGCGCAACTCAGAGTTGGTCTGGCAGCGTGGAATCCGTTAACAACTTGATCGAGTCTTTGGTGCGACCCACGGTCGAGATGCAGCGCGTCATCGGGGCGGTCGCCGACGGCGACTTAAGTAAGAAAGTTACCGCCGATGTTCGCGGCGAGATGTTGGATCTGAAGAACACCATCAACGCGATGGTCGACCAGCTCAACGGTTTCATCTCCGAGGTGACACGAGTCGCCCGCGAGGTCGGTACCGAGGGCAAGCTGGGTCAGGCCGCCGCGGTCTCCATCGAGGTCGGCGGCGTGTGGAAGGAACTGACCGACAACGTCAACTTGATGGCCGGCATCCTGACGGCCGAGGTGCGTGACATCGCCGAGGTGACCACTGCGGTGGCCAACGGCGACTTGAGCAAGAAAATCTCGATCGTCGTCAAGGGCGAGTTCCTCGAACTGAAGAACACGGTCAACGCGATGGTCGATCAGCTCAACGCGTTCGCCGGCGAGGTGACACGTGTCGCACGCGAGGTTGGCGTCGAAGGGAAGTTGGGTGGCCAGGCGCAATCGAAAGAGGTAGGCGGGGTGTGGAAAGACCTGACCGACAACGTCAACCAGCTGGCCGCCAACCTCACCAACCAGGTGCGAGCCATCTCCGAGGTTGCTACCGCCGTTACGGAGGGCGACCTCACCCGGCAGGTTCGGGTGGAGGCAAGCGGAGAAGTCGCCGTCCTCAAGGACAAGCTCAACGAGATGATTCGCAACCTTCGCGAGACGACCAGGCAAAACATCGAGCAGGACTGGTTGAAGACGAACAGAGAACGGTTCACTCGCATGCTGCAGGGTCAGCGCGATCTCGCGGCCGTGTCGAGCATGATCCTTTCCGAGTTGGCTCCACTCGTTTCCGCCCAACACGGCGTCTTCTACGCGATGACGAGTCCCCTGGACGACAGCGAACCCGTCCTTCAGCTCCAAGCCGGCTATGGGTACGAGGAGCGGAAGCATCTGGCGACCTCGTTCCGGATCGGCGAAGGTCTCGTCGGCCAATGTGCTAAGGAGAAGAAGCGGATCCTGCTCACCGAGGTTCCCGGCGACTACGTGAAGATCAACTCGGGGCTGGGCGAATCCGCTCCACTCAACATCATCGTCCTTCCGGTTCTCTTCGAAGGGTCCGTGCGGGCGGTAGTGGAGCTCGCCTCATTCTCACCCTTCAGCGCGACTCATCAGGCGTTCCTCGATCAGCTACCAGAAAGCATCGGTCTGGTCCTAAACACCATCGAAGCCGACACGGTGACCGAGAACTTGCTCAAGCAATCTCAGTCCCAGGCCCAAGAGCTCCAGTCTCAGCAAGAGGAGCTTCGCGAGTCGAACGAAGACCTCGAGCGACAGGCCAAACTCC
>JAXDJH010000024.1:0-26316 GCA_034663635.1 Actinomycetota bacterium
CAGGATGACGGCGGCCCCTCGCTCGTTTCGTTCACTTTGCTCAACGAATCGCTCGAAGTCGCCGGGCTCAACGTGGGCAACGATGCGAAATTCGCTCTCTTGTTCCAGTGGCCACTCATCCCAGCCCTTCCCTTCTTGAGACACGAGGATGGCCGGCCGGCGCATCACGCCTCGACCCCGTGCTCGCGCAAGGATGGAGCGGAGGACTCGTCGCTCGACCATGATCAATCCCGCCGAAAGGGCGATCGTTAAGCCGAACCAAGAGCGCGAAACGTAGAAGCTCTGGGTCAAGAACACGAAGGCCGATAGAACGGCGGCTCCCTCGACCACAGAACGCAGCACGCGCGATAGCTCGCCTCCGCCGGAGAAGAGCGTGTCTTCGTCGTAGAGGCGGTTGGAGGCGAGGCTCAGCAGTACGGCGGCCTCCCATAGCGCTATGGCCAGCAAGTGGGACCCGACGGTCAACGGAGAACTCTCGGTCACCTCGAACAAGCCGAGCCCGAAGCGAATGCCCAGGGCAGCCCCGCTGGCCACAGCGAGTGCCACGGCGTCGGCGAAGACCCTGGTGGCCGTTAGAGCGGCGGGTCGAAAAGGCGTGGCCGTCGTCCGAACGGGGGGCCCCGGCGTGGGCTCTGGGGAGCTAGAGATCACGATTCCCTTCACGCGATTTCCTCACCGGCCTGGATAGCATAGGCCTCCCCTCGGTCAGAATCCGAGTCACGTGGTGCGCATAGCCCAGGACATTCGCGTCCAGGTTGGGAGATTGACCGATCATGGTGCGTCGCGACACCGAGACTGCCGATCGGTTTCGAGCTGAGCTGCAAGACCATTACCTATCGATCGGGGTTCCCACGCATTTCTCATGGAGATCGCCGATCGGCGCTCGACAATACGGATACCTGTTCTCGATATTGGGCGCTTTCGCCCCGCCTGGGACGGCCGTACTCGATTGGGGGTGCGGAGATGGAGTGTTTTCCCTTTGGTTGGCATCCCAAGGCTGTCGCGTATCGGGCCTGGAGTTCTACCCCCCTGTGCTGGATCCTGTGATCCAGGAAACCTCGCCCGGGCTATGGGATTTTCACATGGCGGAGGAACCTGTGAAACTCCCATACGAAGATCACAGTTTCGACCTCGTGCTTTCGATCGGAGTACTCGAACACGTTCGAGACACGGGGGGCACTGAGTCGGGGTCGCTGGCGGAGGTCAAGCGCGTTCTCCGCCCCGGAGGCCGATTCGTCTGCTACCACTTCCCCAATCGCGGAAGTTGGATCGAATTCGCAGCTCGCCGGACGAGGTCAAAGAATTGGCATCGGCAGCGCTATTCCAAGAGGGAGGTGAGCGATCTCTTTCGGGGTTCCGGATTCGAGATCGATGAAACGTTCCGCTATGGGCTGCTGCCCCGCAATAGCGTTCCGTGTCCCACCAGCCCCAGATGGGCGCGAGCTCTAGCGGATGTTTACGACTTCCTCGACACGGGCGGGCAACGCATAGCCAATGGCCTGGTCCAGAACCATCTGGTGGTCTGCCGGCCTAGGCCTGGGATCGCTTAGATCTCAGCCGTGGTTGCTAGCACATCGCGGCCCTTGTAAGGTGTCCCGAGCATCCTTTAAGTCGGCCCTGTGAGGCCGGGAAGGAGAGGGTTTCTTGCCATATCTGCACGCCTGCGCTTCCCCGATGGGAGGCGTTTTTTGATGTCCGCTCCAGACAAGGTCCTAGGAGGCGGAGTCGAGCGTGAGTTCGTGGTCAGGTCCCGGGTTCTCGAGCCCGACGACGTGAGGCGGGCTCTGACGCGCATCGCCCACGAGATCGTCGAGGTCAATAAAGGAACCGACGACCTCCTGCTCGTCGGGATCCGTACGCGGGGGGCCCCGCTGGCGGATCGGATCGCAGCCTCTATCGCCGATTTCGAAGGGGTCGACCTGCCGAGCGGAGCTCTCGACGTGACCCTCTACCGAGACGATGTCGCCCTGCGTGGGCCGCGAGGCCTGGAGGCGACCACGGTGCCGGCCGACGTCGACGGTCGCGTAGTGGTGCTGGTCGACGACGTCCTTTATACGGGACGGACGATCAGGGCGGCGTTCGACGCCATCCTCGACCTCGGCCGCCCCAGGGCGATCAAGCTCGCGGTGCTCGTGGACCGAGGCCATCGCGAGTTTCCGATCCGCGCCGACCACGTCGGTAAGAACCTCCCCACTGCCTCGGACGAGATCGTGAAGGTGCACGTCAAAGAGATCGACGGCGAGGACGCCGTCCTCATAGGGGAGTACAGATGATCGGCAAACACCTGCTCTCAATGGATCAACTCACGGCTGAGGACATCACGCATGTGCTGGACACCGCCGAGTCGTTGCGCCAGGTGACGGATCGACCCATCAAGAAGCTGCCTACCCTCAGAGGCCGGACCGTGTGCAACCTCTTCTACGAGGCATCAACGCGGACGCGTATCTCCTTCGAGCTCGCCGCCAAGCGACTATCGGCCGACGTCATCAACTTCTCCGCCGATTCCAAGTCGTCGGTCGCCAAGGGAGAGTCCTTCAAGGACACCGCGTGGACGCTGGAGGCGATGGGTGTGGACGCGATCATCGTGCGACATGGTTCTTCGGGAGCCCCTCACCAACTCGCCAAGTGGGTCAAAGCAAGCGTGATCAATGCGGGCGACGGCGCCCATGAGCATCCGACTCAAGCCCTTCTCGATCTCTTCTCGATCCGCGAGCGGTTCAAGGATCTCGAGGGCCTCAAGGTCGCGATCGTCGGTGACATCGTTCATTCACGAGTCGCCCGATCGAACGTCAAAGGACTCGTCACGATGGGGGCGGACGTGACCCTGGTCGGCCCGCCCACTCTCGTGCCCGCTCAAGCACAGGCTTGGGGGGCCAAGATCACTTCGGATCTCGACGATCTTCTCGAAGACCTCGACGTCTGTTACCTGCTGCGGGTGCAGAAAGAGCGCCAGAACGAGCAGCTGTTCCCGAGCCTTCGCGAGTACGCGGCTCTGTGGGGGTTGGACGCCAAGCGAGTGGCGCGGATGAAAGAGGATGCCCTCGTGATGCACCCCGGCCCCATGAACCGCGGCGTCGAGATCGCGGCGGACGTCAGCGAGTCGGCGAGGTCGATCATCCTTGATCAGGTCTCGAATGGTCTTGCCGTGCGGATGAGCCTTCTCTACCTGATGCTCGGCGGTTCGGACGGAGGTGAGGCATGAGCTTCATCTTCAAGGGCGCCCGAGTGGTGGATCCGGCCTCCGGACGCGACGGCATCGGGGACATCGCGGTCGCCGAAGGGATGCTCGTCGATCGGGCGACTGCGGATGCCGAGGTCATCAATGCCGCTGGTCTGGTCATCGCTCCCGGTCTGGTCGATCTACACACCCACGTGCGCGAGCCAGGGCGAGAGGACGAAGAGACGATCGCATCGGCATCGGCGGCGGCTGCTCGAGGCGGGTACACCGCGATCCTCGCGATGCCCAACACGGATCCGGTGGCCGATACCGCATCGGTGGTCGAGAAGGTGTGGGCTCTAGGGCGCGAGGCGGGTTTGGTGGAGGTTCTCGCATCCGGCGCCTTGAGCAGAGGCCTGGCCGGCCAGAAGATGGCGGATCTTGGCGAGATGGCGCGGTCCTACGCAAAGGTCAGGCTCTTCACCGACGACGGGCACGGCGTTCAGGATGCTCTCTTTGCGCGCCGGGCGATGGAATACCTCGTCACTTTCGATGCGATCTACGCGGAACATTGCGAGGTCGAGGCTCTCGCGGCGGAGGGACAGATGCACGAAGGCGATAGATCGGCTGCTCTCGGACTCCGCGGTATCCCCGCGGAGGCAGAAGAGCTGATGGCTGCGCGCGATGTCGCTCTAGCCCGACTGACCGGTTGCAGGTTGCACCTGCTTCACGTTTCCACTCGCGGGACCGTCGAGATCGTTCGACGCGCGAAGAGCGAGGGATTGAACGTAACGGCGGAGGCGACGCCGCATCATTTCACGTTGACGGATGCAGCGCTCGAGGACTACGACCCGATGGCGAAGGTGAACCCCCCACTGAGAACGGAAGACGACCGGCAAGCGATCATCGAGGGGCTCAGCGATGGAACGATCGATGCGATCGCTACGGATCATGCTCCTCACTCGCAAGAAGAGAAGGATCAAGAGCTGACCTACGCGCCGCCCGGGTTGGTCGGCCTGGAGACTGCTTTGGCTCTCGGACTCACGGAACTCGTCGAGCCCGGGCACCTAACGCTCATGGAACTGATCAGCCGCATGTCTACCGACCCTGCTCGGATCCTCCGGTTGGAGGGTCAGGGGGGCTCGCTCGAGCCTGGGGGCCGCGCCAACTTGGTCGTCTTCGATCCCGACGCGTCGTGGACCGTTGATCCTGCTGCGTTCGCGTCGAAGAGTCGCAATACCCCGTTCGCCGGACGTGTCCTGAAAGGACGGGTGGTCCACACCGTCTACGACGGACGGCTCACCGTGCGCGATGGCGAGGTCCTCGTGGAGTCCGCGGTATGAGCGCGTCGCGGCCGCCGGCCTTGCTTGCACTCGAGGACGGCACGACATTCAAGGGTCTTGCGTTCGGGTCGGTGGGCACCGTCACCGGAGAGGCTTGCTTCAACACGGGCATGACCGGCTATCAAGAAGTGCTCACAGACCCGAGTTACCACGGTCAGATCGTGGCGATGACTGCAGCGCAGATCGGAAACACGGGAGTCAACCCGGATGACGATCAGTCGCGGCGCCCGTGGGTATCGGGCTTCGTCGTAAGAGAGTTGTCGGAGATCGCGTCCTCATGGCGATCGACCGCGACCCTCCATGATTATCTGACCGGTCACGGCGTTCCCGGGATCTCGGACATCGACACGCGGAAGTTGACGAGACATCTGCGCACGGCCGGAGCTATGCGAGGCGCGCTTTCAACGGAGATGACGGATCCCGCTGAGCTCGTGGACATAGCGCGCTCGTCGCCCTCGATGGTGGGGTTGGACCTGGCTCGGTCGGTTACGACGGCCCAGCCCTACAACTGGACGGTCACCGACTTACATAGCCGCGCGAACTTCGGTTACGCGGCGGGGGCCGAAGAGGCGCCGGCGACCAGCGCCCTCATGGATGCAGGCAACCAGCGCAGACGAAAAGTGGCCGCCTACGATTTCGGTCTGAAGCAGAACATCCTCGATCTGCTCGTCGCGAGCGGATGCGACGTCACCGTCGTGCCCGCAACGACGGCCGCTTCAGAGATCCTCGCCGGCGGCTTCGACGGCGTCTTCTTGTCGAATGGGCCGGGGGATCCTGAGCCGGTCACCTATGGGATCGACGCGGTTCGAGGGCTCCTGGGGAGGGTTCCGGTCTTCGGGATCTGCCTCGGCCATCAGATCCTCGGGCTGGCGCTCGGCGCGCGGACCTTCAAGCTGCCGTTCGGCCATCGTGGTTCGAACCACCCCGTGAAGCGGATCGGCACCGAACGCATCGAGATCACCTGCCAGAACCACGGTTTCGCGGTGGACCCGGACTCTATTGCCGCCACTCCAGCCCGCCTGACTCACTACAACCTCAACGACGAGACGGTGGAGGGGCTCGAGGTCGAGGGGGTCGCGTTCAGCGTGCAGTATCACCCCGAGGCGGGCCCGGGTCCGCATGACTCGAGGTATCTGTTCGAGTCATTCCAACGTTTGATGGACGAGTTCGAACCAACGGAGATAGGCCGGATGGAGGTGAACGCATAAGCATGGGACGAGGAGATCGCAAGATCCGCCGCTGGGCGAAGGACCGCCAGCGTCGCAAGCAGGAGCGTGAGAAGCGCAAGGCTCAGGCAAGAGGGGCGACAAGCAAGTAGATGGTGGAGACCTTCAAGATCCTCCGCTTGGACCACGTGAACGTCACGTATCCCGAGGAGCTCGAGAGCGAGGTTCTCTCCTGGTACGAGAATTCGCTGGGGCTCGAGCGAGTTACCAAGCCGGAGGGAACTCGGCCCGCGGGCGGGTGGTTCCGCGCGGGGGACCAGGAGATCCATCTTTCGCTCGACGAGCACAACCCGCCTAAGACGGCACACCTGGGTTTAGTTGTCGACGATTTCGACGCAGTTGTGTCGAGGCTTAGGGATGCGGGCTGCCACATAGAGCAGGCTTCCGAGATCCCGGGCCGCCGCCGGTGCTACACCCGCGATCCGGCGGGCAACAGGATCGAGATCGCTTACCTGGACGACGTCGATGGAGATGCAGAAGTGGAGTTCGAAGAGGATGCCTAAGCGCGAAGACATACACAAGATCCTGGTGATCGGATCCGGCCCTATCGTCATCGGGCAGGCCTGCGAGTTCGACTACTCCGGGGTCCAGGCGTGCAAGGTTCTGCGCGCCGAGGGATACGAGGTGGTTCTCGTGAACTCCAACCCCGCGACGATCATGACGGACCCGGAGTTCGCCGACGCGACTTACATCGAGCCAATCACTCCCGAGTATGTGGCGAAGATCATCGAGCGCGAGAAGCCCGACGCCTGCCTGCCAACGCTTGGCGGCCAGACGGGTCTCAACGTGGCGATGGACCTCGCCGCCTCTGGGGTTCTGGACGCACACGGGGTCGAGCTCATCGGAGCGCAAGCCACGTCGATACGCAAAGCCGAGGACCGGCGTCTCTTCAAGCAAACGATGCAGGAAGCGGGCATCGACCTCCCGCTGTCGACGTTCGCCTATTCGATCGATGAGGCGCTGTCCGCTGCAGACGAGATCGGTTACCCCGTGGTGATCCGGCCCTCGTATGTCTTGGGCGGGGGCGGCTCCGGTGTGGTCTCGACCCCCGAAGAGCTCAAGCAAGTTGCCGCGGAAGGGCTTCGGCTCTCGACGATAGGGGAGGTCCTCGTCGAGGAATCGATCTCGGGGTGGAAGGAGTTCGAGCTCGAGGTCATGCGGGATCACAAGGACAACGTCGTGATCGTGTGTCCGATCGAGAACCTCGATCCGATGGGCGTTCACACGGGAGACTCGATAACCGTCGCTCCGGCCATGACTCTTACCGACGTGGAATATCAAGGCATGCGCGACGACGCCGTGCGAGTCATGCGCGCGATCGGGGTCGAGACCGGAGGATCCAACGTCCAGTTCGCGGTTCATCCGGAAACGGGCCGCCGAGTTGTGATCGAGATGAACCCACGGGTATCGCGCTCCAGTGCGCTTGCATCCAAAGCAACAGGATTCCCGATCGCGAAGATCGCCGCCAAGCTGGCCGTCGGCTACGCGCTCGACGAGATCCCCAACGACATCACTCGCCAGACCCCGGCCTCATTCGAGCCATCGATCGACTACGTCGTCGTGAAGATCCCGCGCTGGACCTTCGAGAAGTTCGCCGGCGCCGACACGACCCTCGGCACCAAGATGAAGTCGGTGGGGGAGGTCATGGCGATAGGACGCACTTTCGCGGAGGCGCTCCAGAAGGGGTTCCGGTCTCTGGAGCAGGGCTTGATCGGCCTGTGGCAAGGAGGTCGCCCCGACACCACGATGCCCGAGCTCGAGGAGCTGCTATCTCGCCCGACCGAGGGACGGCTGATCTTCCTGGAGCAGGCCCTCTACCAAGGGATGACCGTCGCCAGGGCCGCGGAGATCACCAGGATCGATCCGTGGTTCGTCGATCAGATAGCGAACCTTGCCGCCGCCCGCCGCGATCTCGAAGGTCGGCGGCTCGAGGACCTCACGGCCCCCGAGCTCTTGGCCGCGAAGCGCAAAGGGTTCTCGGACGCGCAGATCGCGGCTCTGACCTCAACTACCGAGCCGGCGGCTCGCGCGCGGAGATACGAGCTAAACGTGCGTCCGGTCTACAAGACCGTCGACACATGCGCTGCCGAGTTCGAAGCCTCCACCCCGTATCACTACTCGACTTACGAGGACGAGGACGAGGTGACGGACTCCACCGCTCCGAAGGTGCTCATCCTGGGCTCCGGGCCGAACCGGATCGGACAGGGGATCGAGTTCGACTACTGCTGCGTGCACGCTTCCTTCGCCTTACGCGACGCGGGCTACGAGACCATCATGTTGAACTGCAACCCCGAGACCGTGTCGACCGACTACGACACCTCGGACAGGCTCTATTTCGAACCGCTGACCTTCGAGGACGTGATGAGCGTCATCGAACGGGAGCGCCCGGCGGGAGTGATCGTGCAACTTGGTGGTCAGACGCCGCTGAAGCTGGCCCAGGCGCTGAGCGAAGCAGGGGTTCCCATCTTTGGGACCTCTCCCGACTCGATCGACAGGGCCGAGGATCGAGAGCGGTTCGGCGACCTCCTCGCCGATCTCGCTTTGCCTCAGCCTCCCAACGGGATGGCCCGCTCGATCGCGGAGGCGCAAGCCATAGCCGAGTCGATCGGTTACCCCGTCGTCGTGAGGCCTTCTTATGTCCTTGGGGGCCGCGCGATGGAGATCGTGTACGAGGAGTCTTCGCTCGAGCGCTACATGGTCACGGCCGCAGAGGTCTCTCCATCTCATCCGGTCCTGGTCGACAAGTTTCTCGAAGGAGCGATCGAGATCGATTGCGATGCGATCTTCGACGGGACAGAGCTGTATATCGGTGGCGTGCTCGAGCACATCGAGGAGGCGGGTATCCATTCAGGTGACTCCGCCTGCGCTCTGCCGCCTTTCACCCTCGCTGACTCGGAGATCGAGCGGGTCATCTCTTACACGGAAGGGATCGCTCGTTCGCTCGGAGTGATCGGCGTCATCAATATCCAGTTCGCGATCAAAGACGAGCAGGTATTCGTACTGGAAGCCAACCCGCGCGCATCTCGCACTCTGCCCTTCACGTCGAAGGCGACCGGGGTGCCGCTGGCGAAGGTTGCGGCTCGGGTGATGACCGGGTCGTCGCTAGCGCAGCTCCGGATAGAAGGCCTCGTGCCGGAGCGGAGCGTTGGACACGAGGGTCTGAATCACGTCGCCGTGAAGGAGGCGGTCCTCCCATTCGAACGCTTCCGCGGCGTCGACATCCTGCTGGGCCCAGAGATGCGGTCGACCGGCGAGGTCATGGGGATCGACTCGAACTTCGGACTTGCCTTCGCGAAAGCCGAGGGCGCGGCGGGAGTAAGACTCCCGGTGAAAGGCACAGTTTTCATCTCGGTCTCGAACCGGGATAAGCGCGCCGCGATCTTCCCGGCCAAGCGGCTGGCGGACCTCGGATTCCACCTCCTGGCGACGCGCGGAACGGCAGAGCTGCTTCGGCGAGCCGGAGTGGAAGTCGAGCAGGTTGCCAAGGTTGGAAGCGAGGACGGCGAGAACATCGTCGAGAGGATCCACCGCGGCGATGTGGACATGATCTTCAACACGCCATTCGGGCGTCGTGCCCGCAGCGACGGTTATTTCATCCGCACGGCAGCGGTCGACGCGGGCGTACCGTGCATCACGACGATGTCGGGTATGGCTGCCGCCGTTCAGGCGATCGAGGCGCTTCTCCAAGGACGTGTGGGTGTGCGTCCCCTCCAGGAACACCTGGCCGCCATGGACGGAGGCCGGTCGTGACGCTGCTCATGTCCTCGGGTGAGGTGCTCACGCACAAGAAATACGGCGAGCACTATCACTCCCTGACGATCGTGACGCCCGACATCGGCGAGCGAGTCAGGCCCGGTCAGTTCGTCAACCTGAGATGTGGGGTCGGACAGGCGAACATCCTTCGCCGTCCCTTCAGCGTTTACCGGGTTCATAAGCGCGGCGGGTGGGCTTCGACCATCGAGATCGTGTTCGACATCCGGGGGCCGGGCACGCGCTTTCTGTCCAACCTTCGTGCGCATTCGATAGTCGATCTGATCGGTCCGTCTGGTCGCGGTTTCGCTCTTCCCAAGAGGCGGGCGCACTGCCTTCTCGTCGGTGGCGGGATCGGGGCGGCCCCGCTCTTCTACCTGGCGGACGAACTCCGCAACGACGGCCATCGAGTCGACGTCATCCTCGGAGCTCGCAACTCGGGCTTGCTCCTCGGAGCTATCGAGGCGCGGAGGCTCGCTTCCGTGTGCCGCATAACGACCGAGGATGGGAGCGCGGGGGATCGCGGTCGCGTAACGGATGTCATGGTCGAGACGATGGAGAAGTGCGAGACCGAGGTCGTCTACGCCTGCGGCCCTCACCCGATGCTCGCCGCTGTGTCTCGCATCTCGGCCGAGAGGAAGATCCCGACACAGGTCGCGGTCGAAGAGCTCATGGCCTGTGGGTACGGGGTCTGCATGACCTGCGTGATGCCATTGCGCCGGCCGCCGAAGCGGGATGAGCCTCTGGAGGACGCGGTGGTCTACGCGCGCTCGTGCACTGAGGGACCGGTCTTCAACGGCGCTCAGGTCGTCTGGAACGGCGCGGCCGACATGGTCTCGACCGACGAAGCGGAGTTGACCCCGGCGGGTTCGCCGATGCGAGCATCGGCCATGGACGAACCCGACGACGAGTTCGCTCCTCCGGGGAACTGATGGCGGATCTCACTACGAAACTTGGAGCTCTCGAGCTCGCGAACCCGGTCCTCGTCGCGTCGGGCACCTACGGCGCGGGGCGGGAGGCGGCGGCGTTCGTCGATCTGTCCGAGATAGGCGGGGTCATCGTGAAGTCGATGACCATCACTCCATGGAAAGGGAAGCCGACCCCGCGGATGTGCGAGACGCCGTCGGGGATGTTGAACGCCATCGGTATCCAGAACAAAGGGGTCGACCACTTCATCACCGAGGACCTGCCGTGGCTGCTGAAACGGAAAGCAACGGTTTTCGCATCTATAGCCGGCAACACAGTCGACGAATTCGTTCGGGTGGCCGACAAGCTAAGGACGGGTGGTCGAGGTATTGCGGCCGTCGAGATCAACATCTCGTGCCCGAACCTCGAGGATCGCAACAACATGTTCGCTCACTCGGCGGAGTCCACCGCGGCGGTGGTCGGAAAAGTGAAGGACGCCTTGAAGCGGGTCCCAGTGTTTCCGAAACTCTCGCCTAACGTGACCTCCCTTACCGAGATCGCCACAGCTGCGCTGGAAGCCGGAGCGGACGGGCTGTCGCTCGTTAACACCGTCTTCGGGATGCAGATCGACATCGAGACTCGACGGCCCAAGTTGGCCGGAACCGTCGGCGGTCTATCGGGCCCGGCGATCCATCCGATAGCGGTGCGCGCCGTCCACGAAGTTCACACGGCCTTCCCTCACGTGCCGATCATCGGACAAGGTGGGATCACTACTGCCGAAGACGCGCTCCAACTGATACTTGCAGGAGCTGGAGCCGTTGCAGTTGGGACCGCCAACTTCGTGAACCCTCGCGCGGCCCTCGAGGTCGCATCGGGGATCAGCGACTACATGGACGGCCACGGAGCAGCATCGGTCGCGGACATCGTGGGGACGGTGAAACTCGAAGGATGATGATCCACAACCCCTTGTGTGTGGCGCTCGACCACGACGACCGCACCGAATTACTCAATACAGCGCGAGCCGTTGCCCCTCACGCCGGCGTATTGAAGATCGGTCTCACCCCCTACACCGCGCTCGGTCCGGACCTGGTCAGGGCCGTCACCGAGATCGCTCCAGTCTTCCTGGATCTAAAACTTCATGACATCCCCGCGCAGGTCGAGGGGGCGGCCCGAGCGGCGAGCTCGCTCGGGGTTTCCTTTCTAACGATCCATGCGGCGGGGGGAGCGGCCATGGTCAAAGCCGCGGTCGGAGCGGTGGAGTCCGGGACCGTGGTGCTGGCCGTGACGGTCCTCACCAGCCTCGACGACTCAGACCTGGCCGCCGTCGGGCTGGAGGGCCCCGCCGACAAGGCGGTTGTCAGACTCGCCGAACTCGCTGTTGCCGCGGGGGCCGGAGGCCTCGTGTGCTCGCCGCTGGAGGTCACCGCGCTCAGGGCCCGCTTCGGCCCCTCGGCGGAGGGTGGACCGATCTTGGTGGTTCCCGGGATCCGCCCGGCAGGATCCGAGCTCGGCGACCAGCGCAGAACCCTCGGTCCCCGACAGGCGCTCACCGCCGGGGCAGACCTGATCGTGGTGGGACGACCGATCACGGGCGCCGCCGATCCGGTCGAGGCAGCTCGAGCGATCTCTGCCGAGGCGATGGCTTGAACGAACTTGAGAGGCTCGAGGTCCTAGAGAGGCGTGGAGCGGTTCTTCGTGGTCACTTCCTCCTTTCCTCCGGCAGGCACTCCGATCTCTTCGTCCAGAAGTTCCGCATCCTCGAGCACCCGCGCCTGGCTCAGAGCTTCGGAGAGTCGCTAGCGGCTCTCTTCCCAGAGGGATTCGACGTCGTCGCGGCTCCGGCCATCGGCGCCGTAGTGCTCGGATTCGCTACGGCGCTTGCGGCGGATGCACGGAGCATCTTCGCCGAGCGGGCGGACGGTGTTCTTTCCTTCAGGCGCGGCTTCCACATCGAGCCCCACGAGCGCGTCCTGGTGGTGGAAGACGTCATAACGACGGGCGGGTCGGCCCGCGAGGTGGTCGCATTGGTGAAAGCGTCGGCCGGAAAAGTCATCGGCGTGGGCGCGCTGATCGATAGAGGGGACCCCACCCGGCCCCCGAACCTCGGCGCACCCCTCCGTTCCCTCGTGAAGCTCGAGGTCGCGTCGTGGGCTCCTGAAGATTGCCCTTTGTGCGCGGGCGACGTTCCTCTCGACGACCCCGGCAGTCGCAGGCTCTCCGCATAGAGCGATCGCTGAAAAAGGCCTCCTACCTGCGGAAATCGCGACCCGCGCCATTGCGAGAGGCGGACTAGCTCCCTATAATCCGCAGCGGCCGAGGAGCCCGCTGCCGATCGTGCAAAACGACCGACTCCAGGTCCATCCGTCGTTAAGTGCGCAGCCGTTCGAAGTGCACTAAAAAGGAGGAACGCCCTCATGCCGTTGCCCCCGCCTCTAACCGAGGAGCAGCGTCGTCAAGCGCTGGAGAAGGCCGCGATCGCGCGGCGTAAGCGCGCCGAGCTGAAGGAGCAACTAAAAGGCGGCCGGATCACTCTCAGCGAACTGCTCGAACGATCCGCCGACGAGATCGTGGGGAAGATGAAGGTCTCGACGGTGCTCGAGTCCCTCCCCGGTGTTGGTCGGGTGCGAGCACAGAAGATCATGGAGAGACTCCAGATCAAAGACTCGCGGCGCGTCCGAGGTCTGGGCGAGAAGCAACGTAAGAATCTGCTCGACGAGTTCGCGCGCAGGTAGCGCGAAACTCCCGGCCCCGCTGTGCCATATCTCTCCGGCCGCGGCCGCCTGTTTGTTGTCTCCGGCCCCTCGGGGGCCGGCAAGGGCACCGTAGTTCGCCGCGTGTTGGAGCTGAAGCCAGAAGTGGTTCTTTCGGTTTCCGCGACGACGCGCCCTATGCGCCGGGGCGAGATCAACGGGGTGGACTACCACTTCATCACACGGCCGGAGTTCCTGAGGATGAGAGAGGCGGGGGAGCTGCTGGAGTGGGCCGAGGTCTACGGGAACCTTTACGGGACCCCACGGCCACCCGTCGAAAGCGCTCTATCGGCCGGGCAGGACGTCCTATGCGAGCTCGATATCAAGGGTGCCATCTCCGTGAAACGGGCCAAACCCGACGCGGTGCTGGTTTTCATCGAGCCGCCGTCCATGGAGGAGCTGATGGTCCGGCTCAGGGGCCGCGGGACGGAGGAGCACGACGACATGGCCGTCAGGATCGATGCCGCCTACGAGGAGATCCGGAACAAGGAGATCTATGACCACATCGTGGTCAACGACGATGTGGGTAGGGCTGCGGGCGAGCTAGTCCGTATAATCGAGGGGTCGGGCTGAGGCCCCGCCCGCCCCTAACCCCCACGGAGAGGAAACCTCGAAGATGATCGAGCCCAAGATCGAGAAGCTGATCGAGAACGCGGAGTCAAAGTTCACCCTGGTCATCCTGGCCGCCAAGCGCGGCCGGCAGATCAATTCGTACTTCACCCAGCTCGGTGAAGGCGTATCGGAGTTCACCCCACCGCAGATCCACCTGGGGTCGGAGAAGGCCCCCAAGGCCCTCTCGATCGCCATGGAGGAGATCGCCGACGGAGTCGTGACGTTCGAGCGCACCGCTGAAGGCATCAAGTAGCAGCCTTACGACCATGACGGCCGAGCGCGTGACTGACCTCGCCGGGCGGAAAGTGATCCTTTGCGTTTGCGGAGGGATCGCTGCCTACAAGGTGGCTTTCGTCGCTAGAGAGCTGGCTCAGCTCGGAGCGGATGTCCGGGTAGTGATGACCCGCTCCGCCCAGCGCTTCGTAGGGCCCCAGACGTTCGCCGCCCTAACCGGCAATCCCGTCTACACGGAGCTGTTCGGAGCCGGAGCCGATGTCCCTCACGTCGAGCTAGCCCGAGGAGCCGAGCTGCTGATAGTGGCGCCGGCGACAGCGAACGCCATCGCGAAGATGGCGAACGGTTTCTCCGATGACCTTTTCTCCGCGACCGTCCTGACGGCTTCCTGCCCGGTGCTGGTGGCACCCGCCATGCACACCGAGATGTGGGAGAACCACGCGACGCAGGCCAACGTCGAGAGTCTGTCCGGCCGAGGCGTCTGGTTCGCCGGCCCGACCTCCGGTGCGCTGTCGTCAGGGGATGAGGGACCGGGCCGGATGGCAGAGCCCGATGAGATCGTGACCGATGCCCTGAGATTGCTGGGCAGATCCCAGGAGTTGGCCGGCAGGACCTTCATCGTTACCGCAGGCGGCACTCAGGAGCCGATCGACCCGGTTCGATTCATCGGCAATCGATCCTCTGGGCTCATGGGGATCGAGATCGCCGACGAAGCGGCCCACCGTGGAGCCAAGGTGACGCTCGTGATCGGACCGAGCAACCTGACGCTTCCCAAAGGGGTCGACGTGGTCAAAGTGAAAACGGCCGACGAGATGCGTGACGAGGTCTTCCGCCGCGCGCCGGACGCAGATGTGATCGTGAAAGCGGCCGCGGTGGCCGACTGGCGAGCGGATGCCCATGCGGACAAGAAACTGAAGAAGGCCGACGGCCCGCCGCCGATCCATCTCGTGCCGACGCCCGACATCCTGGCCGAGCTCGGACATTCGCTCGACGTCAGGAAGCTCGGCAGTCTGCTCATCGGGTTCGCGGCCGAGACGGAGCCTGATCCGACCAGGCTCGGCGAGCTAGCGACGCGCAAGCGAGAGCAGAAGGGCGCCGATCTCATCGTTGCCAACGATGTTTCGAGCCCCGACTCTGGGTTCGAGGTCCCCACCAACCGGGCGGTCATCGCCGGTCCCGATGGAGTGGCCGACGTCGGGCTGGTGACGAAGCACGATCTCGCCGCCGCTCTCGTCGACCGGGTTGCCTCGCTTCTGCAGGCACGGGCTTAGACGGCGCGGCCCTAGATTCCGGCCACCGATTACTTCCCGCATTAGGATGCGCGCCATGTCCGATCCGGCCCTCAAGCTCTTCACGTCCGAATCGGTGACTGAGGGCCATCCCGACAAGATGGCCGATCAGATCTCCGACGCCGTTCTCGATGAGATCCTCGCCGACGACCCGTTCGGCAGGGTGGCTTGCGAGACCCTGATCACTACAGGTTTCGTCGTGGTCGCCGGCGAGATCACCACCTCCACCTACGTCGATATCCCCGCGGTTGTGCGGAGGACCATCACCGATATCGGCTACACGTCATCCAAGATCGGGTTCGACGGCGAGACCTGCGGGGTCTCGGTCGCCGTCCAGGAGCAGTCGCCCGATATCGACCGTGGGGTGACTCAGTCCAGCGAGGAGCAGCGGGGCGAGGCGACCGACGACCTGGACACTCAGGGGGCCGGCGACCAGGGAATGATGTTCGGCTACGCCTGCAACGACAACGAGGACCTGATGCCGATGCCGATCTGGTTGGCGCATCGCCTTGCTCATCGGTTGTCGGAGGTCCGCAAGGCGGGAGTTCTTCCTTACCTTCGTCCAGACGGCAAAGTGCAGGTGACGATCGGTTACGACGACGGCGTTCCCGCAACGCTCGAGACCGTCGTGGTGTCGGCGCAGCACCAGCCCAACGTCGACATCGAAACGCTCCTCCAGCCTGATCTCACACAGCATGTGATCGACCCTCTGATCCCCACGAGCATCGATGCCGAGAACGTGCGGATCCTCGTCAACCCGACGGGTCTGTTCGAGATAGGCGGGCCGCGGGCCGACACAGGCCTCACGGGACGAAAGATCATCATCGATAGCTACGGCGGGATGGCGCGACATGGTGGCGGCGCGTTCTCGGGCAAAGACCCGACGAAGGTCGACAGGTCCGCTGCTTATGCAGCGCGCTACGTGGCCAAGAACGTCGTGGCCGCGGGGCTGGCCGACCGCTTCGAGATGCAGGTCGCATACGCGATCGGCGTGGCGCATCCGATCTCGGTGTTCTTCGACGCGTTCGGCACGGAGACCGTCGCTCCCGAAAAGATCTCCAAAGCGATAGAAGAATGTTTCGATCTGCGACCCGCCGCGATCATCCGCGACCTTGACCTTCGCCGGCCGATCTATAGGAACACGGCGTCGTACGGCCACTTCGGTCGCTCCGACAAGGACTTCACCTGGGAGCGCACGGATCGAGCCGACGACCTGAAGCGCCTCGCGACCTAAGCGGCTTGGCTGATCCGCGCGATCCCGTTGCGCGCGTCGTTCCGTTCGTACCCGCTTGGAGAGTAGATAAGGCGTACGACTACTCGATCCCCGAGAAGCTCGCGGGTGCCGTAGTTGAAGGTTCGCTCGTTGCCATCCATTTTGGGAATCGCAACGTGCGCGGGCTCGTGGTCGAGATCGTGGATTCCGTCGATGGGGCGGAGCTCGAACCGATCTCGCGACTGGTACTGCCAGAACCTGTCGCTCCTCCTCCGATGGTCCAGCTCTTCGAGTGGCTGGCAATTCGCTATTGCGTACCTCGGGGCCGGGCCTTCGGCCGATCGCAGCCTCCTCGCGTTCGAGTGAAAGTCACGGAGCCCAACGCTGATCCCATCGACGTCGGGCAGATCGCATTGAAGCGTTATCCAGGCGAGGCTCTGCAAGACGCGCTTCTGAACGGCAAGAGCGGGCTCTGGTGTCTGCGCACCCTCCCCGGGGAGGATCGCGGCTCCATCTACGCGGAACTGTGTGCTCTTGCTTCGCACAGCGGCAGTTCGATAGTCGTAGTTCCGGAGATCGTCTTGGGTTCGATCGCGCTGGACTCCCTAGAGAAACGTCTGCCTGATGTTCTTCGCCTCGACTCGACATTGCCGGAGGGCGAAAGGTCGAACAATCTGATGCAGCTTGCTCGAGGTCACAGGTTCGGCGCGGGAGGCAGGGCGGCGGTTCTTGCGCCCTCTCCCAGGCTCTCTCTTGTGGTGGTGGACGAGTGCCATGAGCCGAGCCTGAAGGAAGACAGGGCTCCTCGTTACGACGCTCGACGCGTCGCGATGGAGCGCGGACGCGCAGGGGCCGCTTCGTGCGTGCTCGCCGGAGCAACTCCTCCTATCGAGTTCGCGTTTGCTCCAGGAGTGGCGCTGATCGAGCCCGACCGCGGAGCCGAGCGAGAGCGAAGGCCGATCGTCGAGATCGTCGAGCCCCCGGATGATGGGGGACTCGCGCGAGCGTTGCACGCTCGGGTTCGGGACGAGCTGCGTGCAGGAGGTTCCGTTGCGATCCTTACTCCACGGCGCGGCTTCGCGAGAACGCTTTGGTGTGGCTCGTGTCGGCGATCGCTCCGATGCCCGCGGTGTGAAGCCGGGCTGTCGTTCGATCGCTCGCCACGACGTGTGCGGTGCGGTCGCTGCGGATTTGCCGCGGCGCCCCCCGACGTTTGCCCCAGTTGCGGAGCGTCCGACTTCCGGTTTCTCGGGGCGGGTAGCGATCGGCTTGCCGATCAACTGGCGCGTTCGTTTCCAACTGCGAACGTCGCACGCGTCGATCCTGACTCCGGCCCGGCGCGTTCGTCCCAGGACGGACCATCGATCTACGTCACCACCTGGTTCGGAACGAAACCGTCCATCCGGCCCCTCGCTTCGCTCGTGGGCGTCCTCGATGCCGACGCTCTCCTACGACGGCCGGATTTCCGGGCGGCCGAGAACGGCTACCAGGCGCTCGCCGCCATGGCCGAATGGGCGGGACCCGCGTCCGAGGGAGGGCGACTTGTCGTTCAAACGTCGGAGCCGTCGCACCATTCGGTGCAGGCGATCAGCCGGGGTGACTACAGATTCTTTGCAGACCGCGAGCTGGAGTTTCGGAGGGAACTCGGCTACCCACCGTTCTCGGAACTGGTGAAGGCTAGCGCCGCCGGCCCCGATGCAGCGGCAGTGATCGACGAGGTGTCTGGAGTCGTTCGAGCGGCCGGGGGCCGCGTGCTGGGGCCCGTGCCGGTGCGGCTCGATGGGTCTGGTCCCGTGCCGCGCGAAGGCCTTCAGGTGCTCGTCAAATGTCCCGATGCCGACGATGTGGCAACGGGCCTGCGGAGTATCCTGCCGCGCGTTCCACGCGGGACCATCCTGCGCGTCGACGTCGACCCGGTCTGAACAGAAAGGTCGTTTCTCGGTGGCCGTCCTCCCGATCAGGCTCTTTGGAGACCCTGTCTTACGTACGCCCGCGCGCGAGGTCGAGCGCCTCACCGACGACCACCACCGGCTGATCGAGAACATGCTCGAGACCATGCGAGAAGCACCTGGGGTCGGCCTCGCGGGACCACAGGTGGGCATCCTGGAACGCATCTTCGTGTGGGAGGTCGAGGAGAACCACGGTGCTTTCGTCAATCCCAAGATCACCCGTCGATCGACCGAGATGGAAGACGGCGAAGAGGGCTGCCTCTCGATCCCAGGTCTCTACTACCCGGTGGCGCGTTCGATCGAGATAGATGTGGAAGCGCTCGACGAGAACGGAGAGCCCGTCTCCTTAACCGCGGAGGGTTTCTTCGCCCGCGTCTGTCAACACGAGATCGACCATCTCGACGGCGTCCTTTTTCTCGATCGGCTCGCCGAAGATGTGAGGCGCGAAGCGATGCGCGAGTTGCGCGAGCAGGTGCTGGGTATCGCGCCTGCCCATCCGCGTGAACGCGAGCCGGTCGAAGAACAACTTTGAAGCAACGACTTTGAAAACAGTCTTCTTCGGAACCCCCAAGTGGGCGATCCCGACCCTCGAGGCGCTGATGGATTCCCCGATCGAGGTCGCCGGCGTCGTAACCAACCCCGACCGTCCTTCTGGTCGCGGGATGAAACTCCAACCATCGCCGGTGAAGGAGTCTGCGCTTGCGGCGGGACTGGACGTCATGCAGCCGGAGAAGGCCCGCGACCCCTCTCTGGCGGACTGGGTGCGCGCACGAGGCGCCGACGTGGCGACGGTAGTTGCCTACGGCAAGATATTGCCGCTCGATCTTCTGGAGGTTCCGTTGCACGGCTTCGTCAACGTGCACTTCTCGCTGCTTCCTGAATACCGAGGAGCAGCTCCCGTGCAACGCGCGTTGATGGATGGGAAGACCGAAGCGGGCGTTTCCATCATGCGCCTCACCGCCGGTATGGACGAAGGCCCTGTCTTCGCGCTGGAGCGGGTCCCGGTGGAGCCGAACGACACGGCCGGCTCGGTAGGGGACCGGCTGGCCGAAGTCGGGGCCGGTCTCCTCGTTCGCACTCTGCTCGAACTGGACGCAGGAACTGCTCAGCCCCACGATCAAGATGATGCGAGGGCAACCTATGCCCCCAAGATCACCGACGAGCAAGCGCGGATCGACTGGGCCTCGCCGGCCGATTCGATACGCAACCTGGTGCGTGGGCTGAACCCGGCTCCGGGGGCTTGGACGACGCTCGGCGACAGGAGGCTCAAGGTGCACGCGGTTGGACCCTCCGAGGCGGAGCTGTCGCCTGGACAACTGGCCGTGGTCGATGACTCTCTCGTTGTCGGGACGGGAGAGGGCTCGCTGGAGCTCGTGGAGGTTCAGCCCGCCGGAAAACGGAGGATGCCCGGGTCTGAATTCGCCCGAGGTCTCCGTCTCGAGCCCCAAGCGCGCCTTGGGACATGATGGGACGGTGACCGACCTGAAGCTGTCGCCCTCGATACTCACCGCGGACTTCGGCCGACTCGCCGAGGAGATCCAGACGGTTGCTCCCTACGTTGACTGGTTCCACCTCGACGTCATGGACGGTCATTACGTCGAGAACATCACCTTCGGGCCATCGATCGTGGCCGCGGTGAGGAAAGCCTGTGACCAGCCACTACACGTCCACCTGATGATCGAGGATCCCGCCAAGTACGCGGCCCGGTTCGCCGAGGCCGGTGCGGACAGGATCTCATTCCATCCGGAGGTGGTGGCATCGACCGGAGCCGTGATCGAGCAGATCCGCGGTCTGGGGGTAGGAGCCGGCATCGCCGTTCACCCCGATGTGGGGCTAGAGGTACTCGAGGGTCATCTCGAGGCTCTGGACGTCGTTCTTATGATGACGGTGCGACCGGGGTTCGGAGGCCAGGCTTTCCTCCACGAGGTCGTGCCCAAGATCGGGCGGGCCAAGGAGATGGTCGAGGGGGCCTCTTCCACGGCCGATATAGAGGTAGACGGGGGAGTAAACCTCGAGACGGTGGAGGAAGCCGTTAGGTCGGGGGGAACCATCCTCGTCGCGGGGAGCGCTGTATTCGACGGGCGGGATGCCGCCGCTGCAGCACGCCGGATGCGCGAGAAGCTGGATCTGTTGTCGAGCGGAGCTGAGATGTGAGCGATTCACCCGACCTAGTGCTGATCGCAGACGACGACGAGGACATCGTCCGCTTCGTCGAGGTCAACCTGCGCCTCGAAGGCTTCGAGGTTGCGACGGCGTTCGACGGCGAGCAGGCACTCCAGGGGGCTTTCGACCTCCTGCCCGATCTCGTCCTCTTGGACGTGATGATGCCGAAAGTCGATGGATTCGAGGTCTGTCAGCGGCTCCGCAGCGATGGCCGGACCAAGAACATCTCCGTGATCATGCTTACCGCAAAGTCGCTCTCCGCAGACAAAGTGGTGGGCCTCACGGCGGGGGCCGACGACTACATGATCAAGCCGTTCGATCCCATCGAGCTCGTCGCCCGGGTCAAGTCGGCCTTACGGCGCGCTAAAGAGATGCGGGCGATCAATCCGCTCACGCAGCTTCCGGGCAACGTGCAGATCCAGGACGAGGTAACCGCCCACGTGGAACGCGGCGAGACGTTCGCTCTCATGTACATCGACATAGACGATTTCAAAGCCTTCAACGATCATTACGGCTTCTTGCGCGGCGACGAGGCGATCAAGATGCTCGCTCGGTGCGCGGCGGAATCGGTGAAAACCCATGGGGGTGAGGACGCGTTCCTCGGTCACATCGGCGGAGACGATTTCGTGGCCGTCGTTCCGCCGGACACGGTGGAGAAGACCGCACAGGCCATCATCGATCGATGGGATGAAGAAGTGAAGTCGCTCTACGACTCGGGCGATATCAACAATGGCTATATCGAGGTAGAGGACCGTCAGGGAAACATGCACCGCTACGACCTCGCCAGCGTCTCGATCGGCATCGCGACGAATCAGAGCAGGACCTTCCTAAGCCATTGGGAGGCGTCCGAGATCGCGAGCGAGATGAAGTCGTTCGCGAAGCGCGACCCGTCCTCCGCATTCGCAGTCGACCGCCGGGGCAAGCTCGACGAATAATCTTGACCGCGCGGTCAAGAAACTCGGCTCTCGGGTATGATCTGTGACGTCCTAGCGAGTAGCTAGGGCGCCTCTTCGGGGCAGGGTACGGGCGCCGGATGTATCAAGCGCTCCAAGCCCGACCGGCGGTGATGGTCGATAGGACCTAAGCCCGCGAGCGTCACTGATCGACGCAGGATCCGGTGCGATTCCGGAGCCGACGGTAGGCCGCAGGTCGCGGCGAGTCCGGATGGGAGAAGAGGCGAACGCCGGTGCGCCGAGCGGTTCTTTGGCGTCCGGTCGGTTCGTCGTCCCATGCCCCCTCGTCGAGGCCGGCGCACGGGAGCAGAGATGGACGACGAGAGATTCATGCGAAGGGCCCTCGACCTTGCGGCCGAGGCGCGCTTCACATCCCCGAACCCCCGTGTCGGCGCGGTCGTTGTCCGAGATGGCGAGATCCTGTCTGAAGGCTTCCATCGTGGGCTTGGGACTTCCCATGCCGAATCGGTGGCCCTGAACGGGATTGATGCGACGGGCGCCACCGTCTACGTGAACCTCGAACCCTGCAACCACCACGCGTCAACTCCGCCATGCTCGGAGGCATTGGTGGCCGCCGGCGTGAGCAGGGTGGTCACGGCATTGTCAGACCCCGATCCCAGGGTGGCCGGCGGCGGCATCGAACACCTTCGCTCCAATGGAGTGCACGTCGACGTCGGGATCCTTGCCGCCGATGCCGCCGCGCTGAACCGCGCCTACCTCTACCATCGCTCCACCGGAAAGTCGTTCATCCACTTGAAGCTCGCTCAGACGATCGATGGACGTCTCGCCTCGGCCGATGGGAGCGCGCGCTGGATCACCGGGGCCGATGCCCGACGGAGGGTCCACGAGTACCGAGCCCGCGTGGATGCGGTGATGGTGGGGGCAGGCACGGTCGTCGCGGACGATCCGACGCTTACGGCACGCGATGTCGGAGCCGAGCGACAGCCACTGCGGATAGTCGTCGACTCCAGCGGGCGCACGCGGCCCGACGCAAAGGTCTATCAACCCGACGCCCCCACACTTCTCGTCACAACCGACAGCTGCTCACATGAGCGGCAGGTCGCGTTCAAAGAGAAGGGCGTCGAAGTGCTGATCGTCCCAGAGCAAGGCGGCCGGGTCGACCTTGCCGTCATGGTCGAGGAGCTGGGTCGCCGGGGAGTCGTTGAGGTCCTTTGCGAAGGCGGCGCAGAGCTCGCGTCGAGCCTCCTCAGAGGCGAACTGGTCGGGCGACTCGAGATCCATACCGGCCCCGTCGTCGTGGGGGGCGGGCCCTCGCTCGACGATCTCGGACTCTCGTCTCTCGAGCGCGCTCCTCGGTGGCTGCTGGACTCCGCTGAGGCGGTGGGCGATGACGTCATCTCCGTCTATCTCTTAGGAGCGAACTGATGTTCACGGGGATCGTGATCGACACCGGAACCGTGCGCCGCGCACGTGGGAGGTCGGGCGCCCTGCAACTCGAAGTAGAGGCGCCGACCATCGCACGAGAACTGCGCAAGGGAGATTCGGTCTCGATCAACGGCGTCTGCTTGACCGCGACCGAGGTAGGACGGAGGAGGTTCGCCGTTCATGTGATGGGGGAGACGCTCGCGCGCTCGACGTTCGAAGCCCTGGAGCGAGGACATGCCGTTAACCTCGAGCTTCCGGCGCGCGTGTCAGACAGACTCGGCGGCCACATCGTCCAAGGCCATGTCGATGGGGTGGCGACGGTCGTCCGGCTTGAGTCCGATGACGGCGCGCTGCGGGTCTGGCTCGAGGCCGGCGGTGAATTGCTCCGTTACATGGTGCACAAAGGCTCGATCTCTCTCGACGGCGTGTCCCTGACGCTCGTGGAGGTCGGGAGCCGGACTTTCCAGGTCGCGCTCATTCCGCACACGCTCGCCGCGACCACTCTCGGCCGGCTGAGAGTGGGTTCGAAGGTCAACGTCGAAGTCGATGTCATAGCCAAGTACGTCGAGAGACTCGTTACGGAAGGGATGAAAGATGCCGCTCGCAAAGGTTGAGGAAGCGATCGCCGCGATAGCCGCCGGCAACATGGTGATCGTCGTCGACGACGAGGATCGCGAGAACGAGGGCGACGTCATCATCGCGGCGGAGAAGATCACCACCGAGCACGTGAACTTCATGATCAGGTACTGCTCGGGGATCATCTGCGTCCCGATGGAGGCGGACAGGCTCGCGGAGTTGGATCTTCCGTTGATGATCGCCCAGAACTCCGAGTCGATGGGGACGGCGTTCACCATCAGCGTCGATGCCATGGACGGAACTACGACCGGGATATCGGCGGCGGATAGGGCTCGCACGATCGAGGTGCTGATCGATCCCAACTCGCGCGCTCAGGATCTCGCTCGACCAGGACACATCTTCCCTCTGCGCTATGCCGAGGGCGGGGTACTGCGTCGTTCGGGTCACACGGAAGCCTCCGTTGATCTCGCCCGGCTCGCCGGCCTCTACCCGGCAGGCGTTGTATGCGAGGTGGTCAACGAGGACGGCTCGATGGCGCGTCTGGGTGACCTGGAACGATTCGCCGATCAACACGGCCTCCTGATCATCTCGATAGCCGATCTGATCGCGTATAGGCGACGCTCCGAGAAGCTCGTGCATCGGATGACGGAGGCGCGCATCCCCACCGCGTATGGAACGTTCCGCGCCGTCGCTTACGAGTCGCACGATGGACGGACCCACGTTGCGCTCGTGAAAGGCGATCCTGCAGGCAAGGACGATGTCTTGGTCCGGGTTCATTCGGAATGCTTCACGGGCGACGTGATCGGAAGCATCCGATGCGATTGTGGGCTGCAGCTGGCCGAATCGATGCGCCAGATCGACGAAGAAGGTGAAGGGGTCATCGTTTACGTCCGTGGACACGAGGGTCGTGGGATCGGCCTCCGTCACAAGCTCGAGGCCTATTCCCTTCAGGATGGCGGACTCGACACCGTCGAGGCGAACATTGAGCTCGGCTTCTCACCCGACTCCCGCGACTACGGCGTCGGAGCCCAGATCCTCGTGGATCTCGGGATAACGACGATGAGACTGCTCACGAACAACCCCACGAAGAGGGCTGGCCTAGAGGGCTACGGGCTCGAGATCAGTGAGCGGGTGCCGCTGGAGCTGGAGCCCAATCCGGAGAACTTGCGGTACCTGCGAACAAAACGCGAGAAGCTCGGACATCTCCTTGGTGCTTTGGACGATAAAGAAGTTGAGCTTCAGGCGCATGGACACACCGCTGAGGTGGAGCGGACGGAGGGCCGATGATGCAGACGTATGAAGGCACGTTCGACGGCAAGCGCGTGCGGGTGGCGATAGTGGCCGCTCGCTTCAACGAGACCATCTCCAAGCGTCTCGTTGAGGGTGCCCTGGACGGCTTCATCAGGCACGGCGTCGCAGAGTCGGATATCTCCGTCGTGTGGGTTCCAGGGGCGTTCGAGATTCCGCTCGCGGCTCAGCGGATAGCCCGTTCCGGCGAGGTCGACGCGATCGTGTGCGCCGGCGCGGTGATCCGCGGAGAGACTGCCCACTTCGACTATGTCGCGGGACACGCGAGCGACGGCATCGGCCGCGTCGCGCTTGAGACGGGCGTGCCGATTGCGAATGCGATCCTCACCACTGAGAACACGGCACAAGCCGAAGACCGCGCCGGTGGGAAGTTGGGGAACAAGGGGGCCGAAGCCGCGGCGGCGGCGTTGGAGATGGTGAACCTCTTCGCGTCTCTGCCGAAGCCACGATCGGAGATCTGAAGTGTTGAAGCTGGTGCTTCCGAAGGGCTCTCTCGAGCGAGCGACGTTCGAGCTGTTCGAAGCGGCGGACCTCAAGGTCTGGCGTGGCTCCGACCGTGAGTACCGCGGACGTATCGATGACCCTCGCATAGCTCAAGTCGCGGTTTTGAGGCCTCAGGAGATCCCTACGTACATCCAGGAGGGGTTCTTCGACATCGGCGTCACGGGCGAGGACTGGATCGCCGAAACCGACTCGGATGTCGTGAAGGTGACGGCGCTCGAGTACTCCAAGCAGACCGATCGTCCGGTCAAGATCGTGCTTGCGGTGCCGCGAGAGGCAGGAATCACTTCGCCCGAGCAGATAAAGCCCGACTCCAAGATCTCCACGGAGTTTCCGAACCTCACCAAGGCATATTTCGAGAGGCTCGGTATCCCCGTGAAGGTTTTCCTGTCCTATGGAGCTACGGAGGCAAAGGTTCCAGAGATCGTCGACGCCATAGTGGACATCACAGAGACGGGGTCGACTCTTCGACGCAACGGGATGGAGATCGTCGACGTCATCCTCGAGTCGCGCACTCAGTTGATTGCGAACCCGGCCTCCTACGAGGACCCCACCAAACGTAAGGCGATCGAAGAACTGACGATTCTGCTACGCGGCGCGATCGACGCTCGAGGACGAGTGCTCGTCAAATTGAACGTCCGAAGCTCGAGCCTCGACGAGGTGGTCGCGCTTCTCCCGGCGATGCGCGCTCCCACGGTGTCGCAACTTACCGAAGAGGGTTTCTTCGCAGTTGAGACCATCGTTCCGAAGTCAGATATCAACATCCTGATACCCCAACTGAAAGCACTCGGTGCCGAGGACATCGTCGAACTTCCAGTCACGAAGATCGTTCACTGAGAGCGGCTTGGCAGCGGATGGCCTAGGGGGCCCTGTGCTACCGTTCTGCACGTTCTAAACGAGGGTTTGTGTGGCAGGAGGTACTGCCGGCCTTCGTTCGCAGAAAGGAAGTGCGTAGTGGCGGAAGGCACCGTGAAGTGGTTCAGCAACGAGAAGGGCTATG
>JAXDJH010000002.1:0-26236 GCA_034663635.1 Actinomycetota bacterium
CAAGCTCGTCGTCACCCGTCACGGTTATCCGATGGGATAGTTCGTCGGACCCGAATGCCGACGCCGCTGTCTCCAAGGAAGCAAGTGGGCTCGCGATCGAGCGGCGCACCCTCCGAGCGATAAGCCCGGCTCCAACCGAGCTCAACGCCAGGATCGAAAGCGCGATCAGGAGCTGCGAACGCTCTCGACGTTGGAGGGCCGATAACTCGCCCGCTACCTGGTCCACATTCAATGTGTAGGCATCCGCCACCAGGCCGCCCGCCTCATCGATCAGGTCGTGAAAGTCGTCGAGCCTGTCGCCATGGAAGCTATCGGGAAGGGAGATCGCATAGTCGATCGCAGCGGAGGCTTCTTCCCATCGAAGGTATGCAGACCCCGCAAGTTCGCGCTCCCGCGGAGCGCTGAGAGTCTTCAGTTCCTCAAAACCCCGATCGATCTCTAGGTGCATCCTGTGGAACCGCCGGCCCATGGCTTCGTCCCGGTTCTCGACGTAGCTCTCGCCCACGTCGTCGGCCTGGGATAGCAATTGCCGGACGCGATCGATCGGCTTCGACTCATCAACAGTTTCAGAACGGAAGTGTTCAAGTGCGCCCACGGAGGATCGAAAGGTCAGCAATCCGGCTCCCGCCACAGCGGCGAGGGGCAGCAGCATCGCGGTTAGAGAGAGGATGAGGCGTCGAGACAACGACCTGTGCCGGCGGGCATCGCGGTGTTCTTTGAGGGCGGATCGGAATCATGTCATACCTATAGCTTCGTCACGGTTGCAGGCCCACTGGATGCACCCCCGTGACGATATTTGCCCCCATCCGTAAGTCCCATTTGTCTCCCGTTTCGGCCGAGGGGTACTAGTCCGGCTCACTCACTTCTAAGCCGCCGCTACTACTGGACTCCCCAAAGCGGAACGGACTGCCCGCGCAAGCTCAGTAGCGTCGAACGGCTTGGCCAAAGTTGGCAGGGCTCCGATACGTTTCGCATCCAGATTCGAGTATCCCGACATGAGAAGGGTTGGAAGACCGGCGCGCATGGCAAGTTCCGGACCCGATAAGCCCGGCATCACGACGTCGGTCAACAGGAGATCGGCGGAAACCAGGCCGGATTCGATATCCACGGCAGCCTGTTCCGACGACGCGTACGACACGACCTCGTAACCGTTGCGGCGAAGCATCCGGCAAACGAGATCTCTTACGGCCTCCTCGTCTTCGGTAACGATGATCTGCTCACCGTTGCCTCGAAGAGCGGGCTCCAGGACCTCGACGTGAGTGTGCTCGGTGCCTTCGCTCCGGTGATAGGGCAGATAGACGGTAAACTCCGTTCCGCTGCCGGGGATGCTGTGGACGTGGATCGCTCCGGCCGCCTCCTGGATGATTCCGTAGACAGTCGCCAGGCCCAGTCCAGTTCCCTTCCCAACTTCCTTCGTCGTGAAGAAGGGTTCGTAGATCCGCGCTTGCGTTACTTCGTCCATGCCCATTCCTGAGTCGCTCACCGAGAAAGTCACGTACCGACCCGGCTTGATGCCCAAGGGGGCGGCGTCGATCGATTCGATGACTGAGTTACGTGTTTGGAGCTTCATGTTTCCGCCATCCGGCATCGCATCGCTGGCGTTCACGACAAGATTCATGATGACCTGTTCCAGGTGGCCGGGGTCGACACGGGTAAACGCAAGGTCATCGTCGAGTTCGATAGTGAAACTGACGTTTTCGGGGATCGTTCGAGACAGCATCCGGGCAATGTCTTTCACGACGTCATTCAGAAGCAGACTTTCGGGCTTGGCCTCCGTCTTCCGGGAGAAGGTGAGCAGCTGACGAGTAAGGCTGGCTCCCCTTTCGCCGGCCATGACGATCTCCTGGGCATCATCTCGTCTGGAGTCGCCCTCGGGCAGGTCGTCGACGAGGAACTTCGCGTAGTTAATAACGACCCCAAGAAGATTGTTGAAGTCGTGGGCGACCCCGCCGGCCAACTGCCCGAACGCCTCAAGCTTCTGAACGCGCCTCAAACGATCCTCGAGCTCTCGACCTTGCGTTATGTCGTGTCCGATGCAGGTCACTCCAACCCGATTACCAAACTCATCGTGCATCTGCGAGGTTGCAACCCTCACTACTCGGTTCTCTCCCTTCACCTGGATCAAGAGATCCCCTTCCCAGGTGCCGGTCTCCTCGATTCCTGCCACGATCTCGGCTACGTCGTTTCCATCGTCGATATCGCCGAACACATCGGTCCAAGGTCGGTTTGCCGCGTCATCATGAGTCCAGCCGAAATACCGTTCGGCGTAAGCGTTGTAATAGGTCAGCATTGCATCGGGGCCTACGACAACGACGAACGACTCGATCTCGTCCAGCACTCGGGCCTGGAACGATAGGGCGGCTTCCTTTTCCTTGAGCTCACCAAAAGCCTTCTCGAGACTCTCGTTCTGCCCATCGAGCCGGGTCAGTTGCTGATTGAAAGACGTCACAACACGGTGGGCCCTCGTTATAGAGAGACCGAAGAGCGTCAGGACGCTGAGCCCGATGACTATCCGGTTGACGTGGACGCCCGCGATGATCTGAGCGCTGAACAATGCGGGTCCAAGGATCGGAAGACATATCGCGAACGAGAGCCGACCGAGCGAGAGCCGGGGATCAAGCGTTTTCTCCACAGTCTGAGGTTCCGCAACGCTGGGACGCAATGCTGCGACGCCGATGGCGACATAGGACAGCAACCAGCCCATGTCGATCCATCCGCCCGCAACGTAGGTACCAAGCAGAGACTCCTGCAGGTAGAAACCGTCCGCGATTATGACGAGAAACATGGATGCGATTAACAGTCGCTGCGAAACGCTTCGGTTCCCACCGGCGAAAAGGACGCGCACAACGGCACCTAGCAACAGCGCATCACCTAACGGGTAGGCCAGAGCAGCGGCCAATTGGAGTCCTGAGTAGCCGGGGGCGTCGACATAGGGAGATCCGAGAAACATCCACGCCACAGCGCCTAGTCCGATGGCGATCAAGGCAGAGTCGATGTTGTCGTAGCGGCGGATCGTCACACGGCTCATCCGAAGGAGTCCTACCGCGATCACTGGATAGCCGACCACGTACATCACATCCATGGGTGCGGGGAAGGACGGAGGACCGTTCCCAACGAGTTCGAACGCATGCCAAACGATGTCCGCTATCGCCCATGCCAGAAGACCGAACCCGATCAGGTACCAGGGGCCTCGAGCTTTCTTCTCACGCCGGCTAGCACCCCAGAAAACCGCAGCGACACTTAGAACGGCCGTCAGGTCGTAAATGATCGACTGAACTTGTGGAGTGGAGAGAGGCAGAACTACTAAGAGTGCAAGCGCGACCATTCCATAGAGAGCCCAGAGCGGGAGACGCAGAGGGTTAAGCCGTGGCCAGATGGGAGCGCGCTCTTTCTCCATACTTGGAGTATCGGACGAGCGCAGGAGCGTGAGCATGGCAAGTTTGGACATTTCGCCCCTAGGCACAGGGTCCGATTAGTCCGTTCTACGAAGCGCTAATGACTACTTGTTCCGCTCGCTATATCCGCGGGGTCATGTCTTGCGCCTGTCGATCGAGGGCTTCTGTTCGAGTGCCGACAGGCCATTCCACGCCAGGTTGACGAGATGGGCGGCGACGACCTCTTTCTTGGGCTCTCCAGACTCAAGCCACCACTGGCCCACCAGGGCAACCATCCCGACTAAAGCTTGCGAGTAGAGCGGTGAGAGGCTCGTATTGAACCCGCGCACCTCGAACTCGTCTCGCAATATGTATTCGACTTGACTCGCGATGTCGCCGATCACGCTGGCGAGTGTTCCGGTCGAACTGGTTACGGGCGAGTCGCGCACGAGGATCCGGAAGCCATCGGGCTCGTCCTCGATATAGGTGAGGAAGGCGACCGCCGCCTGTTGGAGGAGAGCGCGGGGGTGATCGCCTTCGAGCGATTCGGTGATCCGACCGAGCAAGGTCTGAACCTCGCGGTCCACGATGACCGCGTATAGGCCCTCTTTGCCGTTGAAGTGCTCATAAACGATCGGTTTGGAGATCTTCGCGCGGGCAGCGATCTCTTCGACCGACGCGGCTTCGTAACCCCGCTCGGCAAAAACGGAGCGACCGACATCGAGCAGCTGAGCCCGCCGTTCCTGGCCCGTCATGCGGACCTTGCGCTCGCGGCTGCTCATCAACCGAGCCTAGGCCGAGCTTTTGGCTGCGACCTGCTTCTCGGTTGCGATCTTGATGTCAGATGCGAGCCCAAGCGCCTTGAGACCACGGATGAATCCACCCGTGATGTCGATCTGAGCAGGCTGGAGGCCGTGCACAGCGGAGGTCGGGAACGCGTGATGGTTGTTGTGCCACGACTCGCCCAACGAGATCAACGACAGCATCCAGTTGTTCGTCGAGAAGTCCGTCGTCTCGTAGGGCCGTTTGCCGTAGAAGTGACAGATGGAGTTGATGCTCCATGTCACGTGATGAAGCATGAAGATGCGCGCGAGGCTCCCCCATAGGAATGCGGTAACCGCGCCGCCCAGCGTTCCCGTGAACGCGAAACCTAGGATCGGGGGAAGGGCGAAGCTGACCAACGCCCACAACGGGAACAGCCGGTCGATCGTGCGCATCGCTGGGTCTTTCACCATGTCTGGGGCCCAGCGTTTGGCGGACGTCTGCTCTTCGTCGAAGAACCATCCGACGTGCGCGTGCCACAAGCCTTTCAATACGCCTCGTATGCCGGGCCCCTCATCAAGGTGAGGTGAGTGAGGGTCGCCGGGCTGATCGGAGAACGCGTGGTGACGACGATGATCTGCAACCCACCGGATGACGGGGCCCTGGATCGCCATCGAACCGGCGATCGCCAACGCATTACGCACACCCCGCTTGGTCTCGAAACTCTGGTGAGTGAATAGGCGATGGAACCCCACCGTGATCCCGAAGCCGGTGATGAGATACATGGTGATGAAGATCGATGCGTCAACCAAACTCAGGCCGGTGCCCCAGAGGCTCCAAGCGGCTGCGATGAATCCCAGGAACGGAATGATCGTCACCACCAGTACGAGTCGCCTCTGGAGTCTCGCCGTCCCAGCGTCGAGTAGTCGAACGCCGGGGATGGAGGGTTGGTCCTCAACCACGCGTTCCTGCGGTCGTTCTTCAAGCACAGTGCTCACGGTCATCTCCCGCCTTTACCTACGGTTACGGAGCCGTAAGTTACTAGACCGTAAGTCCCCTGTCAACCGGGAGCGCCTCGGCCACAATGAGAGACGTCGGACCTCTGATCCGGCCATCCGTCAGGGATGGATTCAGTGTGCGCGTTTTTCGACTGTTTCGACCGTATCCATCTCGACGAAACCGATCGGATGCACCGGGACAGTCGTTAAGCTCGTCTCGCACGACACGATGGCTTCGATACGTATGCAGCGGTCCGCGCCCTCCCCGCTGTCGGCCTCATCTTCCCCGTCGCCTCCATCGATGACGTCGTCTCCCCCGAGCGCGCCGAGTATGTCATCGCCTCCATTTCCCGCGAGGAAGTTGGCACCACTGTCGCCGATCAGGACATCGTCGAAGGGCGTTCCGAACAGCCACTCGATCCCGCTGAGGGTGTCGTTGCCGCTACCGGTTGCAGTTCCGTCCGACAAGCTCCCCTGGATCCCGGCATCCGCGTAGCGGTAGTCGAGCACGTCCTTATCGCCCTCGCCTCCGTCGACGGTGTCGTCTCCGAGGTCACCCCAGAGATAGTCGTCTCCGCCTCGCCCTTCGAGGATGTTGTTGCCGCCGAAGCCGCCGAGCTCGTTGCTTCCGTCGCTGCCGCGTATCGTGTCGTCGTACAAGGTGCCGTACGCGCCTTCGACGTTCGAAAGTGTGTCGGTGAACTCTCCCGTGGCGGTCCCGGCCGCGAGATCTACGACGACGCCCTCGTCCTCGTAGATGAACCACACGATGTCGTGTCCCTCACCCGTGTCGATCGTGTCGGCTCCTTTGTTGGGCAGGATGAAGTTGTTCGCCGCATCTCCCATGATTTGATCGTCGCCTTCAGTCCCGATGACACCCTCGAAGCCCGAAAGGGTGTCGGTCGGTGCGTTACGGACGATCCCCGTACCTGCCGAGAGATCGACGACAACTGGAGCCCTATCTAACCTGTAGTTGACGAGGTCCAAGCCCTCACCACCCTCGAGCTCGTCGGCGCCTGAGACGCCTGCAACGAGATCGTTTCCGCCTCGCGCATCTATTCGGTCGTTACCGCCCCAGCCCCAGAGCGACTCCGACCCCTCGCTACCGATCATGACGTCGTCGAACTTGGAACCGTTCACCCTCTCGATGGAAGCCAGTCGGTCGTTGCCGTGACCGCGCGCGCGACCGGTTCCGAGATTGATGAACATCGACTCAGGAGCCTCGTAGAACTCGGCATAGTCGATGCCTATGCCACCTTGCAACACGTCGTCTCCGGTCCATCCCAAGAGGGTGTCATTGCCCGCGCCCCCAATTAGCCGATCGTCACCGGAGTCACCGATAATCACGTCGTCCCCGCCCCCCGAACAGATGATGTCGTTGCCGCCCAAGCCGTGGATGAAGTTGTTCTTCGGGCCGGCCCAGATGACGTCGTCGAAGCGAGTCCCGTCGATCCCGCGTCTCGTATCGGAAGCGATCGTGGCCACTCGTCCGGCGCACTTGTGAACTGCGGCCGTGGCTGGAAGAACCAGTGAAGATGGCCCTGCAACAAGAACCGCTGCAAAGATCAAGGCCGTTCGGCGTGCCTTCATATGCCTCCCCTGTGCCGGTCCTGATTAGCTCATCTGGAATCAGTGACGTCAACCGATTCGGCATAAGCCCGGGCGCAGGTGTCGCTCTAATGTCCTTCACGACGTCGACGTAAAATAGGACTTGAAGAGTCAAAAACATCGACTGCGCCCGTAGCTCAGACTGGATAGAGCGTCGGACTTCTAATCCGAGGGTCGGGGGTTCGAATCCCTCCGGGCGCGCTTTCAACAAACGCCAGCGCGGTGTGACCGAAGACGGGTCCCAATGTAAACCTTCCGGGCCTCTCCAGGCTTGGGTCATTGAGATGGCTTCTTCGACATACGTGGTGCCCAGGACGGAGGTGGACCGGCTGACGTTCGAAGATTTCTACGCCGCCGAGTTCGACCGCGTCCTCGACTCCGCCTTCGCCTTCTCAGGCGACCGGGACGCCGCCACCGACGCGACCCAGGAGGCGTTCGCCCGGGCCTTCGCCCGATGGCGTCGGTTGAGCAGAAAAGAGTGGGCGGGCGGATGGGTCACGACTACCGCTCTCAACGTGCTGCGCCGCAGGTATCGCGACGCGGCGAGATCGCGAGTGCCCGTGGAAGAGAAAACGTCACATGACGCGCATGGGCGCGTCGATCTGCTACGGGCTCTCCGGGCTTTACCGATCCGGCAACGTGAGGCCGCCGTTCTCTTCTATGTGGCCGATCTGCCCTTACATGCGGTCGCTGAAGCGATGGGGATCAGCGAGGGAGCCGTCAAGTCGCACCTGGCGCGGGCGCGCGAGGGACTGCGAGTGAGCCTGGAGGAACGTGATGCATGACGACCTGAAGCGACGACTGCACGACGAGGTCGACGCCGAGCTCGGCACACGGCCTCCGAGTGATCTATCCGAAGTGCTGCGACGGGGCCGAGGCAAGCGGCTCGGGATCCGTCTGGTGGCGACCGCGTCCGTGGTTGTCCTGGGCGTGCTTGGAGGATTTGCCGTCAGGTCGGCGGTCTCGAACGATGCGGCTCCCATTCCGCCCGCCGACGAGAAAAAACAAGAGATCGACTCGATGCGTAACGGGCGCATCCTCCACGCCTGGGCCGGCGATACGTACTGGGAGGGATCCACCGCCCCGCCCGCGCCGACTGGGAGCAAGGTCTATCACTGGGACGCCTTCGACCCGGACACCGGCTCGTTCCTGTACGCGGCGGAAAGGTACTGGGTAATCGGTGAGGACGGGCTGGCCGCGGAGTTTCAGTGTCCTGTCTCCTCGGGCTGTGGCGGGAGCACTTGCTGCCTTGGTGGGATTGAAAGCTTTGGTCCCGATCCCGATGAGATAACGGTGCCGTCGCAAGATTCGCGAGATAGTGAGTCCGCACACGTAATCGGGTTCGACGGCACGCTGCGAGACACGCTAGACATCTCGGCGGCGACCGCGCCTCCACATCAAATGTTGAGTGATCTCGAATGGTCGCCCGACGGAAACCTCCTCGCCGTCAGCACCGAGCAATACGGTAGCTGCGACCGCAGCCGCGGCCAGTGCGGAGGCAGAGTGTGGATCTTCGATCGCGCCGGAGGCGAACCGGAGTTGGTCTACTCGGAGAGCGAACGGATGTACACCGCGCTCCGAGACCTCGCGTGGTCCCCGGACGGCAACAGGCTCGCCGCGCTGGTAGCTCCAGGGGCGCCGTGCGGGTTTCCCGTGCAGGCGCCTCCACGGGTGGCCATCCTCCGGGTGGCCCCGGACGAACCCGTTCGCGCCGAGACGCCGATTGTCTATGAAGATGACGGCAGCCGGGAGGGGTGCATCCTCCCCCACCATCTCCGCCTCTCGTTCCCTTTCGCGTGGTCCCCGGACGGGACGCGCATAGCAGTCATCTGGGGACAGGAAATCACCGAGATCTCCGTCGAGAACGGTGAAGTCCTCGCCCGAAATGAGGCCGTGGGCGCAGAGGGTCCACTGGCGTGGCTGCCGAAGCGATGAGAGCTTCCATGAGGAGTCAATACCGCCGGCTCATGGCCCTGACCCTGATCGTCGCGCTCGCAGGATGCGCGCCGGCCTCTAACGACACCAAGGCGGTGGGCGCGGGCGATCCGTCGGTGCCGAGCGCTACATCCCCCTCGCCGAGTGAGTCGGTCGAGGGCTTCCCCACCGAGTTGTTCGCCGACCTTGGTGAGGAACCCGTCTCCGATGCCTTGGCGGCTGAACTGCAAAAGGCACTGGACGCGTCGGCCAACGGTCACGGACTCACGGCTGCGGTGATCTCACCGGAGGGGAACTGGAATGGCGCAACCGGCTTTGCCGCCGAAGATCGGGCCATGGTCCCGAACGATCAGATGCCCATCGCCCACATCACGCAGACAATAGTGGCGGCTCAGGTGATGCAGTTGGTCGAGACGGGCAACCTGAGCCTCGACGATCTCGCCGCCGACCGTCTTCCGCCCGGCCTGGGGTTCGACACAAGCGGCGTGAGCATTGCCGATCTCCTCAGCCACCGCAGCGGGCTTCCCGAAACGCTTCACGCCCGACACTGGGGGAAACGCCTCACTACCGATCCGCAGCACGCCTGGACGATCGACGAGCTGTTGGGAACCGTCGGGCCTGAACGTGGCCCGGTCGTTACAAACTTCGAGTACCGAGGGATCAACTACGTCCTTCTCGGCTTGATCGTCGAACACGACACCGGTCGGTCGCTCGCCGACGTGCTGCGCGACGGGGTACTGAAAGGCGACGGTTCCGACCGTCTGATCTATCAGCCCGACGAGCGGCCGACCGATCCGATGGCGATGCCCGCCGGAGCCTCAGGCGACACCTTGAACGAAGTCGGAGGATCCCTTCCGTCCCTCGCATTCGCGACGGCGTACAAGGCCGAGGGCGCCATGGCAGCGGACTCACCGAGCCTCGCCCGATGGTTCAGAGGATTGTGCGCCGGCGAGGTTGTCTCGGCTCCATCGCTCAACGAGATGACCGATTTCACGAAGCGTCCCGAGTACGGGCTGGGCCTTGCCGACGAAAGAGGCGAGTACAGCTGGGACTCCGGGGCGGTGGGCCACACTGGCTCCGCGCAGGACGGATACACCAGCGCCGCGCAGTGCTTCCAGCAGCAAGGCATCGTCGTCGTGGTGATGGCGAACGCCGCCCATGATGTCGACACCGTCGTCGGCGACCTGTGGCGAGCCGTTAGTACTTGATGAGGTCCGGTTATCCAGCACCGCGCCGGGCTCGGCATGGGGGGGCAGGTCGTCGGTGCGCTTTTGATGACCCCTAGGGAGATTCCGTGACCGACCCCTGGGTCGTCACGCTGGGGGCCGGGGTAGGCGTCTCACTCGAGGAATCCCTAACGAAGAGGAAGTATCCGGCTATCAGCGCGATCACCAGGATCACGATGATCACGATCAGGCATCCGTTTCCCCCACTCGAATTCCCGCCGCCGCCACGGCGACCGAAACGTCGGCCGGAACCTCCTCTCCCTCGTCCGCCGAAGCGAGCGCCCCGGCCGGATCCGCCTCCGTCGGGAGATGTATCTCGGCGCTCGCCCCCGCGCCCATGGCGGCCCGCTCCACCGCCGCCACCGGTTTTTCCGGCGTCCCCCGAGCCGGGTCCTGCTCCGGCCCGACTTAGGTCGTCTTGGCGTCCCGCTTGGCCACCTTGATGACCGGCCGGCCCGCCGGCACCGACTCCTCGATCCGACCGGGCTGCAGCTCCGCCTCCGCCACCTCCGTCTCCGCGGCCACCGCCACCTCCTCCTTCACCGGCTCCGCGATCACGGCCTCCACTGCCCCCGGCTCGGCCGCCGTCACCTCCGGCTCCACGGCCACCGCCGCCTCCGGCTCCGCGGCCACCGCCACCTCCACGACCTCCGCCACCACGGTTTCTTCTGCCCACAGATCCCTCCCCAGGTCATGCATTCGTCTTCGCGACGCGCTTCGGTTCGGCGCGCCACGGGTCATAGCACGTTTCCCGTTCGAGCCGATCTGCTCGAGAATCAGTTCATCGAAGGATCTGACGGCATCGTCGCAAGGAGTTCGTAGTCGCCCCCTTTGCGGCGCAAGACGCTGCTCCACAGCTGGTCGGGCTGCGTGGCGAAGATGTCGTCGGGCTGAGCCGGCTCGATGATCCAGGCATCCTGCGCGATCTCCTCCTCTACCTGTCCCGGCCCCCATCCCGAGTAGCCGGCGAAGACACGGGCTCTGCGGACTCCAACCAGCGATGTGAGTTCTGCCTCTCCCGTAATGAATCCGATCGCCCCGAATGCGAGTCTCGGGGCGAACTCGGGTGGGTCGAACTCGGCGAGAACGACTCCCGCTTCCGGTTGGACCGGCCCCCCGATGAAGAGTTCGGATTCGGGAGGAAGCAACTCACCAAGGGTGGGCAACGCGTCGACGGCTGGGAAACCGGCGGACCTGTTGAGGACGACGCCGAGCGCGCCCTCATCGGAATGATCGACTATCAGGACGACGGTTTGTCTGAAGTTCGGATCAAACAGGTCGCCGTTCGCGATCAGAAGTTTGCCGGCGAGGGAGTCCATGCCTTCATCTTTACCTACGGGTCGACCTAGAACGTCGTTGTAGGAACCGCCTCCTCTTGCTGAAAGCAGGAACCTACTTGCGGCTCGCCTGCGCCGATGCTGTCGCACCGGCTCCGGCCGCATCTACGGCCGATATCGTCGCCGTCCACGGTCCCGATCCAGACAGTCTCAGATCTCTCACCAAGGTCAACGTGGTCTCCTCACCAACGAAATCCGTCAACCGCCACGTAGCGACCGTTCGACCCTTCGCGTCGACCACGCTGATCCCTCCACTCACGATGTCGGAGACTCCGTCCAAATCGACGATCGCTGCTTCCACTCGCACAGGAGCGGCGCCTTGAACCGAGGTCGGCGTAAGGGAGATTGCTGCAGTTGGAGCGGAGTTCATCGCTGGGCGGAGCAGGTCCTGGACGAATACGTCCCACATGCCAGCACGGTCTCCGTCCACGAGGTCCGGCGCATTCGAGGCGAACGCGACCTGGCTTGCATCGGCGCTGAGGGCAGGGAATCCGCTGATCCCGGCAGCCGGGGCACCCGAAGAGGACGTGCTCAGAAGTTCGGGCGCGGCTAGGTCGAGAAAGCGCGCATAGACCTGACCGTCGCCGTAGTCCGAGCAATCGTAGAAGTACCCGTCGTCTTGCGTCACCACGAACGTAACGACCGTCCCGCCCGGATCCAATTTGGGGTTGCACGCGTCGCCTTCGACCTCCGTACTGACGAGCTGCGCGGCTCCGCTGGTCAGGTCCTTTAGATAAATGTCGCGGCGATCATCAGTATCTTCCGTTACGAGTTGACCCAGCGACTCGAAGACAACGAGCGTCCCATCCGCATTGATACTTGGACTAAGGCTGCCGCGGTCTATCTGCTGGCCGGTCGAGGTCGTGCTTACCAGCGTCGTGGTGTCTGTGACGAGGTCACGTAAGAAGACGTCAGGCGCGTATCCATTCACGTCGTCGTCGACAAGGTTCTTAGCCATTGAGGCGTATGCCACGAATCGACCTGAGGCACTGACCGCGGTATCTACGCTGGAATTGTTGGCTTGGGCTCCCCCGGGTCCCACCGAGATCCTCTCGGTAACACCGGATTCGAGGTCACGAACGAAAACGTCTGTGTGTTCGAAATAGGGGTCACCTTGGTTGGTGTCACCCTCGACGAGGTTGGACGCCTTCGAAGCGAAAGCGACGACGGTGCCGTTGGGGCCCCCGATCGATGGATCTGAGGAAGCATCATCAGCGGGCAGCCCGTTGAGGCCGACTGTCACCTTCGTGAAAGCACCCGTCAGGTCGCCTACGAAGATGTCGGTCGCCTCATGGAGCGAGGTTGTTCCCGGACCCACTTCCCCTCCCACCATCCCGGTCAGAAAGGTCTGGTCGAGATCACCTTGCACGAGATTCGCAGCGGCCGACGCGAAGACGAAACGATCGCCCGAGGGGGCCGCGACGGGCTCCCAACTGGGTCCGTCTGCGGGCTGATCGGAGAGGTAGTCCTTGGTCAGCAGCACGGTCTCACCATCGATCACTGCGAAGATGTCCGAATAGCGGTTCGTGTCTCCAGGAACAAGGTTGGACGCATAGGACGAGAACACAGGCACGGGGCCGCTACCAGAAGACACCAGAGCCGGCGCCTCGTAGTACGAGCTGTGACCGTTTGCATCACCGCCATCCGGCAGAGCGCTTGCACGCCAGCGCTCGACCCCATCAGCGAAAGCAACGGTTGGGATCAGAATCCCTGCGAGCGTCGCGAGAAGCAGGCTCCCTGCAAGGCGCCTCACTGCGAGGTCCAGTCGGGCGATGAGTTGTTGCCGTCCGTCGTCAGTCTCGTTTCGCTGCTTAGGAGATCTGTCCTCAGGTAAAGGTCGCCATCGCGACCGACGTAAACGAATCGATCTCCAGAAGGAGAGGGAGAAGGTTCACCCTCTCCCAAACCGACGGAGAGTGGCTGTAGACCGGTTCCGTCGACGTTGATGCCGTAGACCCCCGAGTTTTGCGCGTACGCGTCGCCCGCGTGTACACCCAAGCCCCCTCGGGAGAACAGGATCTGGCTACCGTTCGCACTCCACGCCGCATCGGAATCGCTAGGCATCGGATCGAGAGGTGCGGTGAGCTGCCGTTGTTCCGATCCATCGGCTCGCATGATCCAAAGCGCCCTTGCCCCAGAGTCGATCCTTCGGGAGAAGACGATCCATTGACCGTCCGGGCTCCAGTCCGGCGAGGTTGCGGCGTTGGTGAGGCGGCTCACCGAACCTTCGTCGTTGATCCCGTCACCTTCGTTCGTGTCCACGAGATTCACCACGTGTATCCCCTCAAGCGAGTAGGCAAGCCTCGTCCCATCGGGCGACCAACCGATACTCAAGGAATCAGTGGCCGACGACGCGACATGGCCGAGATCGACGACCGTTCGTTGAAGCGAACCGTCACTCTGCATGACGCATATGGATGCGACGGAGTCGGTGGTGTACCGGAGGAACGCGATCATCTTCCCGTCCGGAGACCAGCTCGGAGCCGAATCGAACGTGTTGTTGTCGGTCAGACGGGTGACGTTCGTGCCCGTTGCGTTCGTTTTGTAGATCTCGGTTCCGAAGTCGGTTCCGTACCAAGGAACGTCTCCCGTCCCACGAGAGAACACGATCCCTTGCGTTATGTCGGCATCGGACTCGGGCAGGGACCCTTTTGTTCCGGCAGTAAGAGTGAAGTCCACCGGACCTGCGACGGTCGCAGCGACCACGATGTAGTGCGTGCCAGGGGGGAAACTCCCGTTCTCGGTCATCCCGTCCGGACCGTCATACACACCGGCGTTGCCCTTGTAAGCGCAATCGGCTCCGTAGAACTCCAGGTAGATGTCGTTGTAGGGCGTGTGACGGATCCACTCGACGTGCGTATCTCCTGTGACCCTCGAGAGGCCGTCGGGAAGCTCCACCACGTAAGCCTCGACGCCCTGGCTGGCCGGGATCGCGCAACGCTCGCTGAATTCCCGCGTGGTGACGTTGTAGGGACGGTCCAGAAGCACTCCACGCTCGGCGCCAAAGGCGAAACTGCCGGAGGCACTAATAGGTGATGTCGCAGCACTCGCGGGCGCCACCAGGGTGCCCAAGAGCAGGGCGGCGGTAGTCACCAAAAGGATTGCCTTACGCATAGGGACCTCCAGATGTTCTGAGTGGATCTCACTCTGGAGGCGTGAGATGGAGTCGCACAGGTGTGCGGTCGCCGGGGAACAGGCCGGGGCTAGGTACAGACGAGCTGGAGGCTAGGAAGGGGGCCAGCGCCAGTCTGGAGATGCGGACCGTCCGCCCGTCGTGAGTCTTGCCTTGCCGGATCCATCCGCTCGAATCAGATAGAGATCGCCATCTCCGGTGCCGTCGTCACCACCGACGTACACAAACTGATCACCCGACGGGGAGGCCGACGGGTCAAACTCGCCCCGGCCTTCGGATACGCGTAGGAGACCACTGCCGTCTGCGTTGATCAGAAAGATCCCGGCCGCACGAACCTGAGCTGTATCCCCAGCAAAGACACCCAATCCGTTGCCGCGCACGAACGCTATCTGGCTTCCATCAGGCGTCCACGTCGGGGACGAGTCGAATTTCCCTCCCGACGCATCAGAGGGGTTGGTGAGCTGCTCTTGTCCGGATCCATCGGGATTCATGATCCACAAAGGTGTGGAAGCTGACGCACTCTCAGTTGTGGTGGTTGAAGAACTCTTTGAAAACACGATCCTCGTTCCGTCGGGACTCCATTCGGGCCCTGAGCCCTCGGGGCCCACCAGCTTGGAGTTCCCAGTTCCGTCGAGGTTGACCACGAAGATCCCATCCTGGGAATACAGGATTCTCTTCCCATCAGGCGACCAACTGAGATCTGCTTCGAACGCGTATGAGTTCCCAAGAGTCAGCACAAGCCGTGGCTGCGTCCCGTCTTGCCTCATGACCCAGAGCTCGGATTTGGGGCCGGGGTAGGTCCTCGTGAAGGCGATCATGCTTCCGTCCGGCGACCAACTGGGATTTTCGTCGTCAACTTTGTTCTTGGTTAATCGCGCTAGGCCGGATCCTCCGGACACCGTCTTGTAGAGCTCGCGATCGCCTCCTTCGTTGCTCGAGAAAACGATCTCGTTGGGTCCCACTTCTTGTGCGGCGGCTGGCGGCGATTGCACCAGTGAGGGTTGCTCGCGCTTCGATGAGTGAACGGTCCGTGGTTGCTTTTGATCGCTTCCGGCGATAGCGGGTCGGCTTCCTCGGGGGCTCTGCTGCACGCGTGCTTCTCGTTTGATCTCTTTGCTTGCGAGCTCGGGGGCCGAGCCTGGATTCGTCACTGCCTGGATGACGGTGTCGGCGACCTCGACAACGTCTTTTGCGGCACCGACCAGTCCCTGAGGATGGGCGAGCTGGGTCACCCCCGCGAGGGCAAGGATCAAGATCGCCGTCACCGCGATGCTCCGGGCCCAGTTGGGCTTGTCGGTGAGCTTGCGAACGCGCGACAACTCGGGAAAGTAGTTCGGCGCCCACACCTCCCGCTCCGTCTTCTTGCGAGGAACGCGGGCGACCAAAGGTTTCACCAACGGCATCGTCGCCACGCGTCTTCTTTGAGCTAGGCCCGCTTCGAGCGCTTCAGTGAATTCGCCACACGTGAGGTACCGGTCATCTGGGTGTTTCGCCATTGCATTAGCCAGAGGAATGTCCAGTCCACCGGGCAGATCTGGACGGACGTCCGTCACGCGAGGTGGGTCCTCGTGAACATGAGCCCACAACACGGCCACTTCATTCGGACGCTCGAAGGGGATCTGTCCCGTCAACGCCTCGAAAGCCACACATGCAAGTGAATAAACGTCGGCCCGGCCGTCCGTGGCCATCGCTTCGATCTGTTCCGGAGCCATGTATTGGATCGAGCCGAAGACCTCGCCGGTTCGCGATGCCGTCGACTCCGAACCAACCGGCTTGACCAGACCGAAGTCGGTGACGTAAACGAGATCCTCGGTAGAACCGCCAGGTTGGCTCAAAAGGATGTTCTGTGGCTTGACGTCTCGGTGCACCACCCCGGTTCCGTGGGCGTAGTCGAGAGCGGCGCTTACCTGCCCGAGAACAGATACGACGCGCCGGGGGTCCAGATTTCCTTCCCGACCGATCACCTGTTTCAGATCGGGTCCATGAACGAGCTGCATGGCGATATAGAGCTCGGCATCGACCTCGCCCGCTTCGTAGACCGGAACGATATTGAGGTGATCGAGTTTCGGAGCCGTCTGAGCTTCCTCGATGAACCGCTCACGGAAGCGGGCGTTCGAAGACAGCTCCGGCAGCATGAGTTTGACAGCGGCCTCCAAGCCGGTGTCCAGGCGGGTGGCGCGGTAAACCACGCCCATGCCTCCACGTCCGATCTCTTCGTGGAGCAGATAGGGGCCGATGGTGGCCCCCATGCGGCGGCCGGTGGACTCTGGTTGGTCGGTCATCGGTTCCTCAGTCGCCCTTGATTTGACCCACAGGCAACAGGCGTGAGATTCCACGGCACGGGCGTAACTCCTAGGCCTGCCACTCCACGGGCACCCGAGGGTCCGGGGTGTAGGAACAGAAAGTCCCCGTCTTGATCGTGGAAACCAGGTGAGACCCGAGGGCCGGGTCGTTCTCGGAGATCCGCTTCAAAGCGTCTTTGATGGTCTTGGTCACACTTACTCGGGCTCGCTCGGCCACAGACGCGGCCTTTCGATCCCGACCCCCAAGCCCCACGGCTCCCGAGAGTTGCCCTACAAGGGCCTCGAGCTCGGACTTCGCGCGGTCCGCACGTCCGGGGTCATTGAAGTCCTCGGCCTCATCGATCTCCTCCTGCAGCTCCGATATCCGGCTCCGATAGGCCGCTTTCGCGGCTGAATCCAGAACCTCGCCAGCATCGCCAAAACCTTCAGTTCGAAGATCATCTGCGTCAACGGCCCTCGTATTGGGCCCGCCTGTTTGCCCTGCCGACACGAGATCTAGAACGTGGAACTCTCGGCCCGGGGAACGCAACAATTGAGCGAGATATCCGAGTCCCTTGCTGTCTTTAAGCCGTGTAGTCGTCGTTTGATACACGACCGTCCAGAAATCGCCTTCCTTCGCGAAGCGAAGCTCAAGCGGCAACCCAGGAACCGGCGGAGCAATGCTGCCCGTCGCAGACCTCGCGCCCTGCAAAGCGATCCTAAGAGCTTCGATGTGTTCCTCAGATTCTGTTGCGAGCTCCGCTACCTTCAGCGCGCGTTGATAGAGGCGAGCTGCCTCCTCCTGTGCTCCCTGGGCTGCCGCCCGTTGAGCTGCGCGCTCCGCATAGGCCAGGGCCTTCATTGGGTCCCCCGCCTGCGCGGCCTTGAACCAGTGATGGGCGAGCTCGGGAAACCGATCTTCCTTCTCCGTTCCGAAGGTGTCCTCCACGGCCTCGGCCACGAGCCGGTGGGCGCGCATCCTCTTGGCTGGACTGAGATCCTCGTAGATAGTTTCGCGAATCAACACGTGAGCGAATCGATAGCGGCCGAGCGCTCCCGCTTCGTGAACAACTCCCGCGCCAACAGCAGGGTCCAGAAGATCGAGGATCGCGTCTGGGTCCAATCCAGCCACACGAGCAAGCAGTGAGAGATCGAACTCCCGCCCGATCACAGATGCGATCGCCAGGAGGGCAGAGGTTTCCTCGCCTAGGCCGGACAACCGGCGTCGAAACATGTCGCGCACTGTGCGGGGTACGCGGAAGCCCGTCGAGTGATCGGAGCGGTATAGGTCTCCAGTCGAGCTCAACATGGTGATCGACTCGGTCGCGAAGAGCGGGTTTCCTTCGGTTGCGTTGATCAATCCCACGACCGTCGCGGACGAGGGTTTCTGGCCCACGAGAATCTCGTGCAGTTGCGCTATCGCTTCCTCACTTATCCCATGCAAGGGAATGGAAACGCCTTCGCGCGCAATAGCTGCCAGGAACGCCCCCTGCGATGGCTTGACGTCGATCTCGGAGCGATCGCAAGTCGCGACGATGAAGATTCGGTCGTCGCGCGTCTCACGAGCAAGGTATTGCAGCAACAGCTGGGACGACTCATCCGCAGCATGCAGATCCTCCAGCATCAAGACGATCGGTTCCCTTTCAGCCGCCCTCTTGAAGAAACCGGTTAGATCCTCGAACTCCTCCACACGTGTGGCTGCTTCCGGATGTTCGCTCTGGAGCACATCTCCTGGAGCCATGAGAGCGATCGTGGATCGAGACGGACCTACTAGCTCCTCGCGCTGCTCCTCATCAAGCGGATCCAGGGTTTGGCGGATGAGTTGGGTCCACGGCCAGTAAGCCGGCGTGTCGACCGTTTCTGAACTGCGCCCCCACAACACCCGCGCCCCCAGCTCCCGCGCACGTTCTGCAGTCCACTCAGCCAGACGCGTCTTTCCCATGCCGGCTTCACCGAAGATGACGCAGAGGCCGCCATGACCATTGAGCGCGTCGTCCAACCCGGTTCGGAGGACCGCGAGCTCTTCTTCTCGGCCCAAGACCGGAGGGCGTGTCATCTCTCTCCCCACTTGGGCAAGAGATCTCTTAGTTCCATGTCACCCCCGCTTAACGGCCACCGGCTCAAGGACCCAGACGTCTTGCGAGATCTCGAGCTGTCCCGGCCCCCATCCGGAGTAACCGGCGAAAACCCGGGCTCGTGAGCGTACGCTCCCTGATGTCCGATTCCTGCGGAGGTGGGCGTAATGGGGAGTCAAGCCCTCTTCTCTTTGTTGCCCTAGTCACGGAATCGGGTCATCGCTAGGTTGTAAGACATGGCGAAGGCGATCGTGGCGGCCGTGCAGGCCGCCTACGTATTGATGGACCGAGAGGCCACCCTCGACAAGACGGAGGTCTTGCTCAAAGAGGCCGCCGCCAACGGAGCCAACCTGGTCGCGTTCCCTGAGGTCTTCGTGCCCGGCACGCCTCTATGGATCGACGCGGGCCCCATCTGGGAAGGCGACGAAGCCTGGTACGCCATGCTCGTGGACCAAGCGATTGTCGTTCCTAGTCCGGCAACCGAACGAATGGCTCAGGCGGCACGCGAGGCCGGCGTCTACCTCGTGATCGGTATCAACGAGCGCGAACCTCACGGAACGACGATCTACAACACGGTTCTCTACTTCGGCCCGGATGGTGCGCTCCTGGGCAAGCACCGGAAGCTCGTTCCGACGGGATCCGAACGAACCGTCTGGGGCATGGGCGACGGTTCGACATTGCAGACTCACGAAACTCCCTTCGGCCACATCGGCGGCCTGACGTGCTGGGAGAACTACATGCCGCTAACTCGCTTCTACCTCTACTCGCAAGGAGTCGACATCTGGTTCGCACCCACACTCGCACTCGGCGATGGTTGGATCGCGACCATGCGACATATCGCGCGAGAAGGTCGCTGCTACGTCGTCGGGATCAATCCCTGTCTCCATGTGGATCAGATCCCGCCCGACTTTCCCGACCGCGATCGCGTGTGGAGGGCAGACGGGGAGGACGAAGACGGCGAATGGCCCGAAGAAGGAAACAGCGTGATCGTGGATCCGAGCGGAGAGATCCTCGCGGGACCAAGCAGACGTGAAGAAACCATCTTGTACGCAGAGCTTGATCTCTCAGTCGTCCACTCCGCTCGGCGTCTATTCGATCCCGTCGGTCACTATCACCGACCCGACGTTTTCCGATTGGGAGTTGATACGCGACCGCGGCCGATAATCACGGACTACAACTCCTTCGGAAACGAAGAAGAAAATGACTAAGGTCGTCGCGGACATCTCCATGTCGCTCGATGGATACGTCACCGGCCCCGATCCGGGGCCCCAGAACGGACTTGGAACCGGTGGCGAGCCCTTGCACACCTGGGCGATCGATAGCGACGATGAAGTCGACAAGCAGGTCCTGAGCGAAGCCGTCGAAACAACCGGGGCGGTCGTGATGGGACGCCGTCTCTTCGACATCGTCGACGGACCACACGGCTGGAACGACGAGATGGGTTACGGCGCCGGCCTGGCCGCATCGCCTCCGTTCTTCGTCGTTACTCACTCGGCCCCCGAGAAGATCCGACTAGAGCTCCAGTTCACGTTTGTCACGGATGGGCTTGCGTCCGCGATAAGCCAAGCGCGTGCGGCCGCGGGGTCGAAGAAAGTGTCCGTCATGGGCGGCGGTGACGTGATCCGTCAATCAGTCGATGAGGGCCTGATCGACGAACTCCGAATCCATCTCTCTCCAGTCGTTCTGGGGTCGGGCACTCCCCTATTTATGGAGAACCAATGGCGGAAACTCGTTCAGCGCTCCGTCCGCGTCTCGTCCACGGCAACGCACCTGGTCTACGGCTTGGCCTAGGCGAGCTCCGCGAGGCGACGTTGGAGAAAGCGTCGCTCGGCGTCATCGTGAACGAGCGTCAAGGCTCGTTCGAAAGAGTCGCGGGCTTCTTCCGTTCGACCGAGGCGGACCAGCAGGTCACCGCGCGTCGAGTGCAGGTAATGGAAGTCATCGAGGTTCAAGCGGTCGACGATGGCGAGCCCAGCCTGGGGGCCATCGGCCTCGGCGATCGCGATGGCGCGGTTCAGCTCGACCACGGGCGAACCCGTGACTCGGGCCAGCTCACCATAGAGGGCAGCGATCTGTGGCCAGTCGCGCGGCTCCTCTACATGAAGGGCCGCGATCGCTGCTTGCAACACGTAGGGACCTCGGCCGTGCATCTTCAGCGCCACGTCGAGCACCGCTTGGCCTTCGGCGATCTGCTCCGCGTTCCACAGCGAGCGGTCCTGGTCCGCAAGCAGCACCAAGTCATCATCTCGGAAGCGAGCATCGCGGCGTGAGTCGTGGAGCAGCATCATCGCAAGGATGCCTCGCGCCTCCGGCTCGTCGGGCATCAGCTCCGCGAGAGCGCCCGAGCCGGATGGCCTCTGACGCAAGGTCGCCCCGGCCCCCGTAACCCTCGTTGAAGATCAAGTAGACGACTGCAAGCACGGCGGCTAGTCGGTCCGGCAGCAAGTGATCGGGTGGAACTCGAAACGGGATCCCGGCAGTCTTGATCTTGCGCTTGGCCCGCACAAGCCGCTGCGCCATCGTGGGCTCCGGAACCAGGAATGCTCGCGCGATCTCCTCTGTCGTCAGGCCGCCGAGCGTGCGCAAAGTGAGAGCGACTTGCGCGTCGATCGCGAGGGCCGGGTGGCAGCAAGTGAATACGAGCTCGAGCCTCTCATCCGGAAACGTCGTCTCTTCCACCACATCCTCCACGGTCTCGGGCACCGCCAGCAGGTGTGTCTTCGCGGCGAAAGTGCGGTCGCGCCGGATCCGATCGAGTGCCCGGTTGCGTGCCGTCGTGATGAGCCATGCGCCCGCATTGGTAGGCGCCCCGTCCCGCGGCCAACGCTCTGCCGCGATAGCAAAGGCGTCCTGCACGGCTTCCTCGGCAAGATCGAAGTCGCCGAGGAAACCGATCAGCGCAGCGAGGACGTACCCCTGTTGGTTCCGGAAGATCTGCTCGAGGATCGTTATTGCTCCACTATCGGACGCACCTCGATCGCACCACCCATTCGCGCGGCGGGGATCCGTCCAGCAAGCTCGATCGCAGCGTCGAGGTTGTCGGCCTCGAACAGGAGATAGCCGCCGAGCGCCTCTTTCATTTCGACGAACGGGCCGTCGGTGGTCAGCGTCTTCCCGTCCTGGACCTGAACGGTCGTCGCGGTTTCGGCAGGCGCCAGTTGGAGGCCGGAAGTTACGCCGGGGGTCTGATTGATCGCCATGTAATCCGCGTAAACCGCTTGTTTGTCGGCATCGGGGAGGTTGTCCCACTCCGGCGATGGTGGCACAGGGGTCGAGCCTTGATGGATCAGCAGCATGTACTTCATCGTTCCTCCTTCTCGAATGGGTCGTTCAGTAGACGAACGGGCAACGACGAAATCGACAGTCCCCACGAGAAACAGATGCATCGTAGGCAGGCGTGGCGGGAAGTGGATCTCACGACGGCAGGAGTACCCTGAAGAAGTCCTCTAGTCGGGGACGAACGTCCACCCAGGTGGGCGACCGCTGGTCGAGCCGCTAATGGCAAACTCTTTCAGCCTTCGTCTAGGAAGAGAGCACGCCGTGGTTGTTAGTGAGGTCGAGTGGCCGATGGGCGTCGAGCGAGACCTCGGCTCCCTACCCTTGGAGTTCAGCCCGAAAGGATTCCTTGTCGCGATCCTTCATAGCGAAGCTCAAGCGGAGAGTTCCATGATCGCCCTAAGAAGTGTGGGTTTCGCCACCGAGGACATGCGCGTTTACACAAGTAGTCAGATCCTGGTCGATCAGGGCCGATACCTCGAAACCCGTTCTCTGGGTCGAAGACTTGCAGGGTCGATCTCGGACGGTCAAGCGGACATCGAGCTCTACTTCGCCTATGCGCATGAGGGCCGTGCTGCCCTATGGATCCACGTCCCCGAGAAGCATGACGCTTCGCGGGCCGCAAGATATTTGTCGGATCATCAGGTTCTGCACTTCCGCCACGTCCGAGCCGATTAAGGGAATCGTCAGACGGGGGCGTGCGCATCCAGCATCGACCGAACCTCGGTAAGAAGTTGGTCTGCATTGAACGGCTTCCTGATCAATCTCTCTCTCAGGTCAAGAACGCCTTTCTGTGCAATCAACTCGTCCGTGTAACCGGACATGAACAACGTTCTTAGATCTGCTCTTAGGGCAGTCGCCTTCTCGGACAATGATTTTCCAGACATCCGTGGCATCACCACGTCCGTGAGGAGCAGGTCGATCACGCTCAGATTCTCCCGGAAGAACTCAAGAGCCTCGGCCCCGCTCGAGAAAGCGACGACCTCGTAGCCGTGCTTCATCAAGATCCTGGAGACGAGGCCCCGCACCATGTCTTCGTCCTCGACCAAAAGGATGGTCTCGGTCCCACCAAGGCCGTCAGACTTCGGCCGTTTCGGTGATTCGCTGACATCGTCCTCCCGTGCGGGCAGGTAGACCGAGAACTTGGTTCCAACGCCCACCTCGGATTCCACGTAGACGCCCCCATGGGCTTGCTTGACGATGCCGTACACCGTGGCGAGACCCAATCCGGTTCCTTCGCCTCGGGGTTTTGTCGTGAAGAATGGCTCGAAAACACGCTCGGCGGTTCCGGCCTCCATCCCTCCGCCCGTATCGCTCACGTCGAGACGCACGTATAGACCCGCGTCCAAGTTGGCGCGGTCGTTCTCCGCAACCAGCTCCGTCCCCGCGGAGATAGTGAGCACCCCACCTTCGACCATCGCGTCGCGCCCGTTGACTGCCAAGTTCAAAAGCACTTGATCGATCCGACCAGGGTCGGCCAAAACGTTTGGGAGTTTGTCCATCGTCTCGTAGACCAGCTCGATGTCCTCTCCCAGGGACCTATGGAGAAGCTCGTAGAGATCTGCAACGACCTCATTCAGATCGATAACCCGCGGTTCCACGATCTCCTGACGAGAGAAGGCCAAGAGCTGATGAACCAGCTGGGCAGCTTTCTCTCCGGCTTTGATGATCTCGACGACGTCTTCCAATCTTGCATCGCCGGGGAGGAGGTCCTCTCTCAGGAAACCCGCATAGTTCAAGATCACAGCAAGGATGTTGTTGAAATCATGCGCAACACCCCCCGCCAGCTGACCGACCGCTTCCATCTTTTGACCTTGGCGAAGGCGACTCTCGAGGATCTCCTTCTCTGCGGTCGCTTCCTCGCGCTCGGTCACATCGGTCACGTGTGACACGAAGTAGAGAGGTGAGCCATCGACGGCACGAACACATGAATCTTTGATCTCGACGAAGATCACACCGCCATCCTTACGTGTGTAGCGTTTGCTTATGCGATTGTTCTCCCGGGAACTGGCGACGAACTCGGCCACCGTCTCGTTGGTTCGCTCGATGTCATCGGGATGCGTGATGGCCAGCCAGTTGAGATGCATCAACTCCTCCTTGGAGTATCCGAGCATCTCGCACAGAGCTTCGTTCACGTCCACGTAAGTCACGGCGTCGGGCCCGATCAGAGCGATCCCCGTCTGTGCTGCGTCGAAGGCCCCTCGGAATAGCCGTTCGCTTTCGCGCAACTCACGTTCCAAGGTGAGGCGCCCCTCTTCGGCTTCCTTGCTACCGGTGACATCTTGATTCGTACCGACGAGACGGATGGGAACCCCACCCTCGAAGGCGACCTCTCCCCTGGCGCGGATCCATCGAATAGTTCCATCCGGCTGGATGACTCGAAAGTCCATTTCTAGGGTCGACCCGCTTTTCATGCACTCGCGAGTCTTCCGGTTGGCCTCGTCCACATCGTCTGGATGGATGCAACCGCGAACGCTTTCGTAACTCGGTTTGATCGATCCCGGCTCGAATCCGAATAGCCGGTACTGCTCGTCGGACCAGGTCAAGATGTCGGTCAGCATGTCCCACGAGTACGAGCCGAAGTGGGAGATCGCCTGGGCTTCCGCAAGTGAACGTTCACTCGTGGCGATGCGATCCGCCGCCTTCCGTCGTTCCGTGATGTCGTGATAATTGAGCACGATGCCGCCGATCGAAGGGTCATCGGCTCGGTTAGCAGCCCGGACCTCGATCCAGATCCACTCCCCGGCCTTGGTACGAGTCCGAACTTCGACGGTCTTCGTGGCGTTCGATGCAATGCCGATCTCCGAAAGATGAGCGGTTACTAGCTCGATGTCATCTGGATGGATGAACTCGAAACCGGATGTGCCGATGATCTCCTCAGGCGTGAACCCAGAGATATCCTGGACGCCCGGACTTATGTAAGTACACATTCCCGCCACATCGATAACAGCGATCACGTCGCGCGAGTTCTGTACGAGGGATCGGAAGCGCGCCTCACTTTCGCGAAGCTGCGATTCCATCTTCTTCCGCTCTGAGATATCCCGCATCGCAGCCGTGAATACCCGGCCCGTGGGCAACTCGACCTGGGTGACCAAGATCTCTATGGGAAATTCGGTTCCGTCCGCTTTTACTGCTTCGATCTCGCGACGTATGTCCATGAGAGGACCGTGCCCTGTCTCGAGATATTTCTTTAGGCCGGCTCGATGTGCTTGCTTGTGTCTCTCGGGCATGATGAGGTCCACGACATATTTGCCGAGAACCTCTTCCCGGCGATAACCGAAAGCCTTTTCCGCAGCGGCGTTGAACTCGATGACACGGCCATCGACGTCCATCCCGACCACGCAGTCGAGGGCAGACTCAAGGATGGCCATCCTCAGGGTCTCGCTGGCCTCCATCTCCGTTATTGCTCTGTTAGCTGCGGTGCGCAACCGTTGCTGATCCAAAGCTGTCGAGATCGCTTGGGGAAGCCTGGCTAGACCGTCCTTCAATACATAGTCCACAGCCCCATGCTTCATGCACTCCGCCGCGGCCTGATCTCCGACATGTCCTGTTACGACGATGATCGGAACGCCGGGTGCCAGCTCCTTGGCCATGGCGATCGCGTCGAAGAAACTCAACTCGGGCATGTAGTAGTCCGTAAGGATCACATCGATCGGCTCCACGAGAGCCTCTCTAAGAGAGACTTCGTCACTCACAACACGGAAGCCGGCAACGATCCCCTCTGCCTGGATCGCCTGCTGGATCAGCAAAGAGTCGAACGGGTTGTCCTCGATCATCAGGATCCTGAGATCGGGCTGGACGATCGGCGTGTTGACGACGATAACGGGCTGCTCCAGATTGACTTCTCGGGCCTGTCGCGGGATCGATCTCACGGCGATGCCTGGAGAACCGCTTGAGTGGCGCCCGCGAGCTCAACGCGGTTGCGGCCAAGGTGTTTGGCTCGGTAAAGAGCTTCGTCAGCCTCTTTGAGCACCTCATCAACGGACCTTGTCTGGCCGGGATCGAGGATTGCCAGACCAGCGCTGAGGGTCAGGACCCCGAGGGCCGCAGCGCTATGCGGGATGGCCAATCCCAGGAGTCCGCTTCGCATTCGCTCGGTAATGACGGTTGCGGCGGCGAGGGACTGCTCGGGAAAGATGCACAGGAACTCTTCGCCGCCATATCGGTAAAGGGCATCACCGCTGCGAGCTTGGTCCCGCAGTTCTGCCGCGACGGTTCGGAGAACTTCGT
>JAXDJH010000009.1:0-45123 GCA_034663635.1 Actinomycetota bacterium
GGAGTCGCTAGTAATCGCAGATCAGCAACGCTGCGGTGAATACGTTCCCGGGCCTTGTACACAATTAAAGGCGCAGGGCAGCGTAAGAAACGAAGTGGTGAGAATCCACTCCTGCGTGATCTCTCACGCAGCGTAGGCAAAGACAGGACGTAGCCGGTAACGGTCGTCTGAAGGGTCTGTAGCCAAACGACAGTCTCAACATCCAAAGGACCGTGGCGAGCCGTGCGTGTACCACGGTGAAGTCATTGAAGTCAGTGTCTGTTGGGAATGTCGGAAACCGCTTCTTACGTAACCCCTGGAGATCCTGTAAGGGTTAGGGGACCTGAATCCCCTTACAGGAAGTCAGCTGAGTCGTAGTAGCCGGCGAAAGCCGGTGAAGGACGAAACCGGTGTCGTAGACACTGGGCTCGCCGGATGCGCTAGATGCGCTTGTCCGGTGGGAACGCGAGCGAGGTCCTAACGCATCGCAATCACCGCCCGTCACACCACGAAAGTGGGTAACACCCGAAGCCAGTGGCCCAACCGCAAGGAGGGAGCTGTCGAAGGTGGGATCCGCGATTGGGGTGAAGTCGTAACAAGGTAGCCGTACCGGAAGGTGCGGCTGGATCACCTCCTTTCTAAGGAGAAACTCCAATTTGGAGCATTGACTCCTAGTTGAAGTCACTGGTTTCCTAGGCAGGCACACTGTTCAGCTCTCAAGGAGCAGAGCGCCCCTTCGGGGGCGCTCTTTTTTCGTTGCAGAGTGAACCGTCCGCACTCAGCGTCGTATATCGACGCTCTCGGCAGAGAGTTCGGACGATCCGCCCTCGGAAGCGAACCGAGCAGAACCTCCGGTACCCCAAATCCTGATTTGGGTACGTTCCATGCATAGAGACGGAGGTCTCGTGCGTCATTACATGACGCCAGCATTTTCGATCTGCAGATCAAGCAAAGAGGGGGATCCACCGTGGCCCGCAAACCGGCCTGTCTCATAGCTCTAACCGCGCTCGTAATCGCACTGCTGCCTGCCGCAACCGCTCAAGCCGCTACGACGTGCTTCGGGCGGGCGGCGACCATCGTCGGAACCAACGGCCCCGAGAGCGACAACATCCACGGCACCGCGGGGCCCGACGTCATCGTTGGCCGCGGCGGTGGAGACCGGATCGTCGGGCTCGGCGCCGACGACTACATCTGTGGCGGTGACGGTCGAGACACGATCGAAGGCGAAGCGGGAGCCGACCACATCTCCGGAGGGCCCGATCGCGACTACATCAAAGGTGGGGACGGTGGCGACGTTATCGAGGGCGATGACGGAGGGGATTCGATCCAAGGAGGCGATGGTCCGGATCGCATCGACGGAGGAAACGACAGCAACAACCTTAATGGTGATGACGGAGACGACAGGCTGGTCGGCGGCAGCGCATACGACGCGCTGAACGGAGGGCAGGGCGACGACGTGATGACTGCCGGCAACTGCCGCTACGTCACCGACGGCAAGGTTCATATCTGCACCAACGAACTCTACGGGGCCAATGGCGACGACACGATGACGGGTGGGAACCATCCGGACGCGTTCTACCCAGGCGATGGCGATGACAAGGTCGTTGGTGGCGTCGGCGACGACTCGATCGCGTTCGACTCCATCCGTAAGGACCACGTCTATGTCCCCGTTCAAGTTGATCTGAGCGAGGGGCGAGCTCGCGGCCGAGGAAACGACGAACTTCGGGGCCTCGAGGTCGTTTACGGGACTTACGGAGATGACGTCATCGTCGGAGATGGCGATGAGAACCTGCTCTATGGAAGCCTCGGCGACGACAAGATCGACGGGATGGCCGGAGACGACGAGATTTACGCAGGGTCTGGCGACGACACGGTCGTCGGTGGATTGGGGACCGACACGCTCGAGTACTCGGAGTCGTCCTCGGTCGTAGTCAACCTCGAGGTTGGGACGGGAACCGGCGAGGGCGAAGACACCATCACCACGATCGAGAACCTAGTCGGCACGTACGGCAACGACACACTCGTCGGAGACGAGCACCCGAACAGGATCGAAGGAGGGAATGGGAACGACACCCTCCGCGGAAACCGTGGCGACGACGTGCTTCTCGGGGGGAACGAGCCAGAAGACGTCATCAACTTCAATTTCGGCGGCGACGTGCTCGATGGTGGCGGTGGCGACGACGTCATCAAGGGAATGAAGGGCATCGACACTGGAGACTTCGGGACGGCAACGGGCCCCGTTGTGGTCGATCTCTCGCTCGGCACCGCTACCGGTCAAGGCAACGATCAGCTGGATGGCCTCGAGAACCTGCTGGGCTCCGGTTACGACGACCAGCTGACGGGAAGCGACGGACCGAACTCGATAACCGCCCGCTCTGGCAACGACACGCTCAACGGCCTGGACGGAGACGACAAGCTCATCGGCGGAGACGGCGACGACCATTTCGTAGGAGGGCTCGGGATCGACACCGCAGAGTTCCTGAACTCCGCAGCGGCGGTGGATGCCAACCTCACCTCGGGATCGTCGACGGGACAGGGAACCGACACGATGACCGAGGTCGAAAACCTCACGGGCTCGATCTTCGACGACATCCTCACCGGGGATTCCTCGTCGAACCTCCTGATGGGCGTGAACGGGAACGACACGCTCAACGGACAGGGCGGGGACGACGACCTTGAACCCGGCTATGGGGACGATGTGACCTCGGGTGGCGACGGCAACGACATCGTGCTCGACGCCGGCGCGAACGACACGGTTCGAGGCGACGCCGGCGATGACCTCTTCTATGCGGGCTTGGGCGACGATAACTACGACGGGGGCGAGGGGTCCGACACGCTGGACTTCAGGGACGCGAACAAGAAGATCACCGCCGACCTCACCGCTGGTACCGGCGACGGCATGGGCACCGACACCTTCATCGCGATCGAGAACCTCTCGGGGTCGTTCAAGCCAGATGTCCTCGTCGGTAATGCCGAGGCAAACCGGTTGTTCGGGGCAGACGGAAATGACCAACTTCTGGGTGAAGACGGCGACGATTTCCTGAGCGGCGGTATCGGCGACGATGTGGTCGCCGGCGGCAATGGATCCGACACCGTCAGCTACGCGGCGGCGCTCGTTCCGATCACCGCGGACCTCGAAGGTGGCTTCGCGAGCGGCGAAGGGGCCGACAATCTCTTGTCGATCGAGAACATCGAGGGATCGCCCTCCACCGACTACTTCCGAGGGAATGAAGGTCCCAACACCCTGATGGGAGGCGCCCAGGGCGACGTGCTCGAGGGCCGTGGGGGCGACGACAACCTGATCGGCGGCCCGGGCAACGACCTCCTGGATGGTGGCACCGGCACAGACACGTGCACCGAGGGCGAGAGTGAGGTCGATTGTGAGGCCTAAGTCGGCGCGGTAATTCCGCGCCGTCCAAAGCCGACCATGAACGCTCCCGCGTAAAGAAGAGCGGCGACGATCAGAAGTCCTCTGTAGCCGATGATCAACGCGCTGTACTCGAGCGCTCCGCCGACCATCGCTCCCAGGAGGTTGGCCCCGAACGCCGTTGTGGAATCGCCGACGTCCTGGAACCGCTCCGCGAAGACGAGGTTCGCCACGAATATCGGCCCGAACGCCAGCGCGATCGCTGCGACGAATCGGAACGGCAGCTCGAGTTCCAACAGGGACGCTTGAGGGACGAGCCATGCGACCACGAGCATGGCGAACAGGAGGCCATAGAGAAGCCGAGGTCTATCGAAGCGCTTTCGCTTCGCGACCTCGATCGCGACGTAGACGGACAACAGGATCCCAAGGAACGCGAGCGCGTTCACGAACCAGGTTGTCCCGAAGAGCAGCGCGAATTGAACGACATTCTTGGTTTCGATCAGAAGGAAAGCAGCGCCCATGAAGAACAGGTCGAGGTAGCTCGACATCGACTTGAACGGCCCCCCCAAGATGCGAACGATCACCAACGAGGCCAGAAGGATCAACCCCAGGACCGTCAGATACAGAGTCGGGATGGTCTTGTTTTCGAGGTACAGGAACGGATAGTCATCCGAGACCGGCGGAGGGACTTCTCCTGCAGGCACCCAACGAGTGGGACATGACAACCCGTCCTGAGCCAGGCTCTGCGTGAGAGTGGCAAGCCCTAAGCCCTCACCCACCTTGTCGACGCAGGGTGGGTGGCCGTAGACCTGCGCCAGGGTGCCCGCCAGCCTGTCGATCAGCCACGGCTGTCTGTAGTAGTTGTACATGGCGAAGGTTCCGTTGGGCTTTAAGTGCTCGCGGGCGGAGGCCATGGCTTCCCGAGTGAAAAGGAAGCTCTCGAGCCGCAGGTTCGACTGCCCCGACACGAGCGTCAACGAATCGGGGAGCGCGAACAAGATCAAGTCGTATTCCTGGTCGCTCTTCTCGAGGAAGGCTCGGCCGTCGTCGATGTGCACATCCACGGCCGGGTTTTCGTAGGGCCGATCCGGATGTAGCTCCGCTCCTATCTGTTGAAGGCGTCGGTCGATCTCGACTGCATCGACGTGCTTCGCCCCCTTACTCAACGCGATAGCCACATCGCTGCCGCTTCCGGCCCCAACTATCAAGACGTCGTCGAGCGAGAGATCGCGGGAGCGCTCGTATGGATAGAAGTAGAACGGTTGGATATCCCGGCGCCGGGCGGCGGATTCCATCGATTGATGAGGGATGCCATTGACGTCGATGTCGGCGACATGCTCCGGATCATCGAAGTCCCGAAGGTGAACCTTGTAGTAGGCCGACCAGCTGGTTGAAGTCTCGAACGACTCCCGACCGAGCCCGATCAGTAGCGCGATAATGGCGACGAGAGCGAACGGCCGCACGAGTCGCTTCCCCAGAAGTGCTCCGAAACAGATGACAGTGACGACGCCCCACGCAAGCGGGGGAGCGCCGAGGAACGAGAGGCACGAGAAAGCGACGATCCCGAGGATGCTTCCCATGATGTCCAAGCGGTAGGCCTCGAGCGGCTCGAATCGCGCGAACGTCCGAGCGACGCCATCCGCGATCGTTGCCATCACCAGAGCTACGGCGACGAAGATCCCGGAGAGAGCGAGCCACGGGGGCGCGCCCGTGACTTCGAACTTGCCGAAGTAAAGGACGCCGGCGGCCTCCCGTCTGACCTCGATGTCGGTCACGAGGATGAAGACCACGAGGGCGCCGAGCGCGACGGGAGCCCACGGCAGCAACTCCACCCGACGGCGAGCGTGGAGGAATCCGACTCCGATCCCGAGGAAGCTCCCGAGCAAGACGAAGTTAGAGAAATAGGAGAGGTAGACGACGTTGGAGCCAAGCCACCTGATCAGGGCGAGCTCCACGAACAACATCAGGAAGCTAAGGAGGACCAACCGGGTCTTCGAAGGGGGGGGCGAGTGGGTGGGGTCGATCACCCGGGCATTGTCTCAGTCGTTCCCGCAAGGTCGCCGCAGGGTGGCCTGGGCCGCGCTCCCGAAACCCCCACTGACGGCGACCTGCAGGTGACCTAGCGGGCGCCCCTTCCGGATGGATGGCGCCTCATGCACTCGAGCCTGTCCAGTGCTTCATCGGCCCCGGAGGCGACGGCGGATGGAAGAGGAGGGGGGTCTCCATCCGCCGGCCTCGGGCAGCATGTGATCGCGCTGCGTAGGGGGGACGCAGCATCGATCCGGTGGGGGTTGATTGGGAGCCTGGGCCGGCCTCGTCGGATCCGGACCCGCCGCAGCTCGGACAAGGCGCAGGAGGCAGGGGGCGACTCCACGGAGGCGGCTCGATCGCTGGCTTGTTCCATGGTCTCCTCCTCTTAAGTACGTTTACTTACGTTTACGTCCTATGTCCTACACGTGAGCCTGTAGGCGTGTCAAGCAGAGCGCGAAGAATTCCCGATTTGCCCGGTTTGGTTCCAAGTGGCAGAATCTGGTCCCCCTCGGCGGGCTGAAGGAAAATGGGATGGCGGACCCAAGGGTCGAACAGCTCTTCCGGTCGCTAGATGCGACCTTCTCAGCCTTGCTGACCACCGAAGAAACAAGGGCCGCGGATGACCTCGCGCTCAGCTTCCGGCAGGGCTTGACGATCCCAGAATTGTTGGCTCGTTACCCGGCGAGCGTGTCTGTTGCCGATCGAGCATTCGGCCCGGCTACCTTCGTTGGCGAGGACTACCTCGAATGCGGAGCGTCCAGATCGATCATTCCGCTTAACCGGGGTGTCATCAAGATCCGCCCCGACGGTGAGCCGGCCATCCCTTCGGAGGAGACCCTTCTTCAGCGCCTCCGACGAGCCGTTCGCCAGGCCAGATCCGCACCTGTGAGCGTTGGAGCGTGGGACTCGACGGTAGAGGGCTACCTTTCCGCCGCGGCCCCCGATCACATCGAGATCAGCAGGCTGGAAAGCAGGGTCCTGGTCCCTCTCGCGCTGGTCGAGTGGGTCAGACTCGGTCGCGCGGGTTGAGCGGGTTACTCTCATGAGTGCAGCACTAGTGGTGGCAGTTTGGGGAGTAGCTCGCGAGCGACTCGTTGCGATCGTTTCAGCAGCACTCGATGGTGTTTGCGGAAGCATCGGTTGCTGAAAAGCTCGAAGGGTTCGGCGACTGTCGAACTCATCGCTTCGCTGGTTCTGCTAATCGCGTTGGCTCTCGGTGGGGTTCAGATCGCGCTAACGCTTTACGCGAGGAATGTGCTCTTGGCAGCCGCGCACGATGGTGCGCGAAGAGGGATCGAACTGGGCCGCTCTCCGGCGGAGGCTGAAGCCCTTGCTCGAGACTTCATCGAGGACGCGGCGGGCGGTTTGGTCAGTCGTGCCACTGTCTCCGCGCACGCGCGATCGGAAGACAACGGAATCGTGTTGCAGGTCCGCGTGACCGGGATGATCGACGTGCCCGGCCCGGTACCGATCGGGATCCCTTTCCATACGCAAGCGACTTCGTCGAGAGCGAATCGCCCGTGAGACGCGAACGAGGCGCGATCTTGATCGAGACTCTCTTGGTTGGACTCATCCTGTTCGTGCCTCTATTCTGGTTGTTGGGGATCCTCTCGGACATGCATCGAGGAGCCCTGGCTGCCGCTTCTGCGGTAAGGGATGCCGGCTCGGAGATCAGCCGCTCCTCAGACCTTCAAACCGGACTGGCTGCCATCGACTCGGCGGTCACGCAAGCTCTCGTTGACCAAGGCATCGATCCAGACACCGCCAGAGTGGATATCCATACTCCTCGCGGAGTTGAACGAGGAGCGGACGTGACCATCCGCGTGTCGGTCCCTATCCCCGTTGCTCAAGCGCCGCTACTGGGAAACGCTTCATGGGGTCCGGACATATGGGTGGGATCGAGTTATGTGGCGACGGTGGATCGGTACTCGAGCCGACCATGATGATCCGCCGTACGGAGAGGGGATCGGCCACGGTCCTGGCGTTAGGTCTCTCTGTCACTGTGTTCGCAACGGCAGGCATAGCGACTGATGGAACTCGGGCTTATCTGGTGCGAACGCGCCTGCAGAATGTCGCGGACTCCGCAGCTCTTGCCGCGGCCGACCGGATCGACATCGATTCCTACCATCGGAGCCGAGGGTCGGAGGCAACGATAGAGATAGATGCAGCGCGAGCGACGGTTTCAGAGTTACTCGCGGAGCTTCCCGCTGATGTCCATACCTCCGTCTCGATCTCTCGAGACGGAATCAACATACGACTCTCAACAACCGTTCCAACCAGTTTCCTCGGGTTGATCGGCATCAGTCGATTGAGCGTCGTTGCCGACGCGAGAGCGCGGCCCATCATCGGTCCTGTGCCCCGCTAGCAGGGAAGACACACCCTTTCTGTGGAAAGCCTCGGGGGGGCCGCCCCAGGGCTATAAGGTAGCGCCCGTTCTAGACAGAAACTGGCTCTGGAGGAGGAACTTTTGAACAAGAAGCAGCTTGTCGACTCGGTAGCGGACACGACTGGTGAGACCAAGCGCGTTGTAGGCGAAGTGCTCGACGCTATCCTCGACACCGTTGAGAAGCAGGTGAAGAGTGGAGAGCGCGTTCAGATCCCAGGCTTCGGCACCTTCGAGCGCAGAGCGCGGGCCGCTCGCACCGCGCGTAACCCGCGTACCGGTGAAGAGATCAAGATCAAGGCCACGAAGGTTCCAGCGTTCAAGGCCGGCGCCGGTTTCAAGGAGTCTGTGGCTAAGGGTCGGTAACGACTAAACGAAAAGAACTCAGAGCCCCGGGGAACCGGGGCTCTTTTCTTTTCTCCCCTCACGGTTATCGTGACGCCGTGAAACGACAGATGGGTGGCGGCGCCCATCGCGGCCCCGTCGCCCCGACCCGTCAGCGTCGAACGATCCGGCTCATGCAGATCATCTTCGTGCTGTTCGCTCTCGGGTTGCTCGCATTCGCCGTCTACTCCTTCACCCAAGTCGGGGGATACGAAGGAGGATCGGGATTCGACGCGGCGCGAGCCCCTTCGTGGGACCAGCCGATCGTGCTCGCGATCCTCGGGGTCCTGTCTGGGGCAGCCGCACTCGTTCTGAGAGATGGAAGCTCCGTTCGCATCCCGACGCCCGCGCGATTGGACGAGCTCGCGGGACGAGCCGAGGCGACCGCGCTCGAGCGAGCTCAGCAGATCGCCGAGGAGCAGAAAGCGGATTCAGTCGCCGCTCAGGACGGGACCCAATCGCTCGAGTAGTTCCACCGTGGCGCCGCCGTCTCCATCGGCTCGATCCAAAACCTCTCCGACGTCGGATGCGGTGTCGATGTCGAACTCCATGCGATCGAGCGGAAGGATGCTGCATCGGAGCTGTGCGGCTTCCGCGGCCTTTGCATGAACGGAGAGACTCTGGGGCCCGAAGCGCATCTCGATGGCATCGGGCGGTCGCAGGTAGAGACCGTTGGTTCCTCCGTCGTGCGCGGGGATGAGCACGATGCTGCTGAACTCGCCGGTGTCGAGGATGTCCTGAAGATCCTCAGCTCGCGCTAGCGGAAGATCACAGGGCACGACGGTCACCGACTCGGCCCCGGACGCGACTATCTCTTCGAGCGCTAGGGCGAGAGCCTCATTGAGGCCATCCCCGGCGTCTTCCACGATGTGCAAACCCTGTCCCTCGGCGAGCGCGAGCACGCTGGGATCGTCGCTCACCACCCACCAGTCGAGGAAATCGCTGTCGTCGACGAGCTTCATCGCGTCCGCTAGAAGCGCCTCCGCCAAGGCGCGTCGATCATCGGGATCGAGATGCGAGGCCAACCTCGCTTTCGCCCGATCCAGATGCTTCACAGGTAGGAGTCCCGCGTTCACTGCAGCCAAGGGTAATGTCCGGCTCTGCGGCGCCGACGACGACGCCCTTACCGGAACTTCGGACGGAAGGGACGCATGGCAGTCTCAGAGCGCAAACACTGGAAGCACCTCTACGAGGAGATCGTAGCCACCGAGATCTGCTGTGGGTGCTCCGCGTGCATCGTGGCCTGCCCTCACAAGGTGTTGGAGCTGTCCGACTTCGATCCCGTGCAGATCGATGCGAATTCCCCGTTCGACAACTGCATCCACGGTGAAGAGGGCTGTTCGCTGTGCGCCATGGCCTGCCTTCGACTCGACCCGAGTCTCGACGTCATCGAGCCGCTCATCTTCGGCTCTCGCCGGCGCGAGGAAAGGCCAGAGGGCGAGTACCACTACAAGACTCTCGCTAGAGCCACCGATCAAAGGATCCTCGCGCGCGGCCAGGACGGGGCGGCGGTCACCGCGCTCCTGGCGTGGGGGCTCGATCAGGGAGAGCTCGACGGAGCCGTCGTGGCTGCTCCATCGGAGACCGTCCCATGGCTCGACGAGCCGAAGCTGATCCAGAGTTCCGAGGAATTGCTGAAGACGGCAGGCTCGCGCTACACGTACTGCTCCACGCCGCTGGGGCTCAAGAAGGCGGCTGCGGCGAAACTCAAGAACGTCGCGCTCGTGGGCGTGTCGTGCGAGTCAACTGCGGTTCGGCAGTTGACCGCCGAAGGCATCAAGCGATGGACGCGTGGTGTGAAGCTCGTGATCGGGCTCATGTGCTGCGAGACGTTCGACTACGAGGCATTCATGATCGGCAAGGTCCAGCAAGAGCTCGGCATCGACCTGGGCGACATCGTCAAGGTCAACGTGAAAGGAAAGGTAATCGTCACGTTGAAGGATGGGCGCGATATCGATATCCCCTTGAAGGACGCCCGCCCCTTTGCCAACGAGTGGTGCCATCACTGCCCCGACTTCGCGGCGGAACATGCCGACCTCTCGTGCGGCGGCCTCGGGATGGAGGGCTGGACGATGGTCCTCGTGCGGTCTGAGCGCGGCAAGGATTACCTGGAGCGAGCCGTGGCGGCCGGGGTGCTCGAGTTGCGCGAGGCCGAGGAGGAGCCCAAGGCGCTCGAGGTCATGGACCGTCTTGCACGCAAGCAGCGAGAGCGCGTCGGTCCGTTCGATCCTCACGCCATGACGCGCTATCCAACGGAGCAGGCGCTGATGGCCGCCCGGGCCGAGGCCGCCGAAGAGACCGCCTAGGAACCCTCGGCGATCAGAGCGCCTTCCGGCTCGCCGACGCCTTTGCGATGCCCGGTCGTCGCGACGACGACCCCTGTGAGGATCAGCGCCGCTCCGCCGAGCTGAGCGATGCCGGGGTCCTCTCCGAGGGTGATGGCGGCGAGGGTCATGGCCCCGACGGGCTGCAGGAGGAGCACCACCGACGTGACCGCGGCGGGGAGGCGGGGGAGCGAGCTCGAGATCAAAAGCCATCCGGCCACCTGACAACTGAGCGCCAGCGTTAGCAGCCATCCCAACGACGGCCAGCCGGGGTTCCAGTCCATGCTGCCGTCGAAGTAGCCGTATATGGCTGCGGCGAGCGCCGAAACCAACGTGGCATGGAACAGCGGCCCGGCTATCCGTCGGAGATCGCGCGACCCTTCCCGCAGGATCAGCAGGAACGCGGCGTAAGCGAGAGACGTCGCGATGCCGAGCACCACTCCGAGAGCCGGGTCCTTGCCGTACGCGTCGGATCCGATGACACCCGAGATCAACACGACGCCGATAAGGATCACCGGAAGGGCGGCGAACAGAGTGCTCTTGGGTTTCTCGCCGAGGATCGCCCAGGCCGCGAAGCCGACGACCACTACCTGAAGGTTTCCCAAGACCGTCGCAAGCCCGGCCCCCACCGCCTCGATCGAGTGATGCCAGAAGATGAGGTCGATCGCAAAGAAGATCCCCGCGAGCCAGGCGAGGCGCAGAGAGCGCTTCGGCAGGGGGCCGAGCCGGCGCGATTCGAAGTAGGTCAACAGGCCGAGTATCGGAAGGGCGAACAGACATCGGTAGACCGCGACGGTGACCGGAGTCGTGTCGGACAGCCGGACGAGGACGCCTGAAGACGCGATGCACAAAGCCCCCATCGCCGCGGTGGCGAGAGGGTGCTGGCGTAACTGGATCGAAGAGATGGCTACAGCGGCCGCTAAGCGGCGCGGTACTTCTCGCTACATGAAGCGCAACGGAAGATCCTGGAGGGACCCGAGCCGGGACGGTCGGTGTCGACCATCTCGCCCTCGTTCACAACCTCGACCTTCCCGCACCACGCACAGCGAGCCTGCATCCCCTCGGGGAAGCGGCCCTCGATGATCGCTACACGGCCTCTGTGTGCTTGGGGTTCTGTCAGTTTTCTCATGGCAACTCCATTTTAACGAACAAACGTTCGCCTTGCAATCGCGAGCTAATCGACCAGCTCGAAATGCCTGACGATGGGCGTCTGCTGGAACAGTTGTCGTATGCCCGACAACGCCTGGGAGTACTCATCTGTTCCCGTAGCGGCCTCGATATGCCCCTCGGATTCCCACCGAGAAATCGCGGCCACGTCGACGAGGTCCTTGGAGTGCTCTTCGATGCCCAGGGACATCTCGATCCCGAGACACCCGTCGAAGGTCGCGAAAGCCGGCCGGACCTCATTTCGGAAGAGATCCTTCGCCTTCTCGACATCGTCTGGATCGATGGCGGTGTCGAATATCCGGATGATCAAAGTGGGCCCCCTTAGACCTTCCAAGCGCCCCGGTTGAACATCCCGGCGAGCTGTGGGTTGAGGTTCAGTTTCCGCTCCGACTGCATGTAGTTGGCGGCGACGATCTCTCCGAGTCCTGGATAGCGCTGGACCACACGCACCCTTTCCTCGTCTATCTCGATGATGTTGTACGAGGGCCGGGTGTAGCCCCGGACCCGTGCGGTAGATGCCGTGCCCGAGTTGATGAGCAACATCTCTCCGAACTGCCAGACATTCGGCACGTGCTTGTGCCCGCTCAGGACGAGGTTGATGTTCAACTCGGCCAGAAGCGCGAGCACATCACCGGCGTCCCAAACGATGTTCCGCTCACGTCCCGTCCCCGGCACCGATACGAGGTGGTGGTGGAGCATGAACACCCGGTAGTCGTCGGGCCATTCGAAGCTCTGACGGATCCAGTCGTACCGAACGTGCCCGATCTCGCCGTCTGCGAGGTCCGGTTTGGACGAGTTGATGCTCACGACCGTCGCGTAACGCTGGGGCTGCCCTCCATCGGGTGTCGAGAACGGGATCCGCATAACCCGATCCGACTTGCCGAAGTTGTCTCGGAAGTGAAGGAACCCGACGTTCATCAGATCGTGGTTGCCCGGGATCACCAGCATCTCGAGATCCGAGAGGCGGTCCAGATAGCGTTTCGCCTGGCGGAATTGGGGCGCATAGCCCTCGGAAGTCAGATCCCCGGCCATCGCCACGAGGTCGGGCTTGAGCTCCAGGATCTCGTCGATCGCATGGTCGAGCAGGTCCCCGTCGAACGTGGGGTGCCCGCAGTGGATATCGGAGATCTGGGCGATCGTTAGATGGTGACCTTTCATGTGGGTCCGTATGATACGGACGCCTGTGGGGGGCACCTAAATCTGGACCGAGCGCAGCTTCGACAGGGGAGACGATGGAGTCGACTTACTGGCTGGCCAAGGCCATGATCAAGCCGACGGTCGGGCCGTGGTTGAAGTGGAATATCGAGGGCCTGGAGAACATCCCGAGGCAAGGCGGCGCTCTGCTCGCCGTCAATCACATCTCGTATCTCGATCCACTCGTTGCCGCTTACATAGTGGACAAAGCCAAGCGCAGGCCGCGCTTTTTGGGGAAGTCCGATCTTTTCGACGACAAGCGCATCGGTTGGATCCTCCGGGGGGCCGGGCAGATTCCCGTCAAGCGGGGAACGTCCGAGGCGCCGATGGCTCTCGACCAAGCTGTGGCGGCGGTGCAGAAAGGCGAGATCGTCGTGATCTTCCCTGAAGGCACCATCACGACGGATCCGGACCTTCACCCGATGGCGGCGAAGACCGGGATCAGCCGCCTCGCGCTGATGACCCGAGCGCCCGTGATCCCGATGGCGATGTGGGGCACCGCCAACATCTGGCCCAAGGGTTTCCGCAAGCACTGGTGGCCGCCGGGTCAGGATGTTCTCATCCGGATCGGCAAGCCGATGCGGATCGAGGGCGACATCGACAATCCCGAGGACTGGGCTCGCGGTGGGGAAATGGTCATGGACGAGATAGCGACTCTGCTCGCCGGCGTTAGGCCCGCGGTTCCGGACCGCCGACGCCCGAAGAAAACCGCCGCATGACGAAACTTGCTTTCATCGGTGCCGGTTCATGGGGGACCGCGACCGCAGCGCTTGTCGCGACGAAGAACGAATACGAGACGATGCTGTGGGCTCGACGACCCGAGCTCGCCGAGACGATCAACCTGTATCACGAGAACCCCGAATACCTGCCCGACCTCCAGCTTCCCGAGTCGCTGATCGCGACCAACGACCTCGAACGCGCGGTCGACGGCGCGGACGTGATCGTCATGGGCGTCCCGTCGCATGGCTATAGGGCCGTGCTGAAGGAAGTGGCTGAGATCGCAGGTGCCAAGCCCTGCTACGTCAGCCTCACCAAGGGCCTCGAGGTCGACACGCGTAAGCGGATGTCGGAGGTGATGTTCGAAGAGGTAGAGGGGATCAGCGATTCCTGCGTAGCGATGTTGACCGGGCCGAACCTCGCGAAGGAAGTGGTGCGCGGCTTCCCCGCGGCATCCACCGTCGCGTGCAAGGACGAGAAGACCGCGCAGATGTTGCAGGACATCTTCCACGGGCCCACGTTCCGCACGTACACGAACACAGACGTCGTGGGTTGCGAGCTTGGAGGGGCCTTCAAGAACGTGATCGCCATCGCCGCCGGGATGGCCGACGGCATCGGGTACGGAGACAACACGAAGGCGACGGTCATGACCCGAGGCCTGGCGGAGATGGCGCGTTTCGGCGTCACGTTCGGGGCGCAACCCCTGACCTTCCTGGGCTTAGCCGGAGTCGGCGACCTGATGGCCACCTGCGCGAGCCCTCAGTCGCGCAATCACACGGTCGGGATCGAGCTTGGGAAGGGCCGCAAGATCGACGAGATCGTCGGCTCGATGAACATGGTCGCTGAAGGGGTCAAGAGCTGTAAGCCGATCCTCGAGCTCGGTAAGGAAGCCGGCGTGTGGATGCCGATCACCGAGAACGTGGTGCGCATCTGCCACGAAGGCTCGTCGCTCGAAGAAGTTGTGACCGACCTGCTCGCACGAGAGGTACGTAGCGAGTTCGCCGGCATCGAGGAGTACCTCTCCCTGAACGAACCGGACTGAGCTCGCTCTACTTCCGTACGTAATTCGCTGCATGTTGCGCTCCCTCTGCTTTATTCGCGGCCGATCATTCCGATTTCATCTCTATGGAATCCACTGGTGCGAAGTACGGCCCCGCGGCCGCCGTCACGGTCACGGCTGAAGGAGCGACTCGGCTCCCCCTGGTCGGCTCGGCAGCGTGGAAGGCGGAGCAGCTCGCGATCGGCAACGTGAGGATCCCGACCAGCCGAACCGTTGAGACGCCCGCTGCACGGTCTGCTCGCTCGTTCTCGCTGGGCGGAGTTCTTAGGTATTGGCGGTGGGTACGCGTGGGGATCGCGCTGGCCGTCGCTCTATCGGGTGTAGTGCGCGCGTTGACCAATGAACCCGGAGTAGTGACGATCGATAGACCGGAGGTCGTGACCGAAGCACCGGTCGTGACGATGCTGGGCGCGCCCAGCCGGGAGCAGATCTCTGGGGTATTCGTCGAACTCAAGGAAGCCCATTACGTCACTCTTCACGGCGCGGCGGCGTCGAGTGTCGAGGGCGCGTTAAGGGCCACGCCGGGGGCGGATGAGTTGGTCGACAGTATGGAAACCAGGTCGGTAGTCGCTGAAGACGGGTCCGGATCGGTTGCGGTGACGGTGGCCACAGCTCGTCGGCCGATCACCGTTGAAGACCCGATCGAACGGGCCTATCCCTGCTGTGGAGGCAACATCACCGGAGGAGGCGTAGGCAGCACGCCGGGTCACGCCTTCAACTATTGGCTGCTGACTCTGCCCGACGGCTACCAGATGGTCTGGTGGGATGACGATGGGTTCATCATCAGTGTCGTGGGCGACAACCGCGACCACGTACACGACTTCGGCACGGATTTTGGGATGGCGAACGAGTACTAGTTCCTAGCCGAGGGCTTGGTTCAGGTCCTCGATGAGATCGTCGGGGTCCTCGAGGCCTATCGACAATCGACAGAAGCCTTCCGAGATCCCGGCGGTTTTCAACTCCTCCGGCGTCAGCTGCGTGTGAGTGATGCTGGCGGCGTGGACGATCAAGGAGTGCGTTCCACCGAGCGAGGCCGCCGGAGCGACGAGTCGCAGTGCATCCTGGAATCGGATGGTCGCGTCTCGGCCCCCGGCCACATCGAAGGCAAGGGTCCCTCCACCTCGACCTCCGAGCAGCTTGTCTGCGCGCTCTTTGTCCGGGCTCGAATCGAGTCCCGGATAGAAGACCTCGTTGACCTTGGGATTCGCGTTGAGAGCCTCAGCGACTTGGAGCGCGCTATCGCTGGACCGCTCTACACGAAGGGGCATGGTCGCTATCCCGCGCAGGGCGAGGAACGCGTTCCATGGCGACAGCGTGGGTCCGAACTCGAGAGTGAGCTGTCGCAGTTTGGCGATGTTCGCTGGATCGGAGATAACAACTCCGGCCGTCAGATCATGGTGGCCGCCGATGAACTTCGTCGCCGAATGGACGACGATCGACGCGCCGTGCTCTAGCGGCCTGCATAAGACGGGGGAGGCGAACGTGTTGTCGACGACGAGAGGAACGCCGTGCTTCTGCGCGATGGCCGCTAGTTTCGGGAGGTCGGCGACTCGGATCCGAGGATTGCCGATCGTCTCGCAATAAAGGAGCTTCGCTCCATCGAGCGCTGCGTCGATGCCCTCGAAATCATCTAGGTCGAAGAGATCGGCGGAGATCCCATATCGAGGGAGCCGGTGAGTGAAGAGCGCATGGACCCCTCCATAAAGCTGGCGAGCGGACACGATCCGGTCTCCGTTCTCGCAGAACGCCAGGAAGATCGACGAGATCGCGGCCATGCCCGACGAGAAGGACTCGGCTTCCTCGCCGCCTTCCAGATCCGCGATGGCGGCCTCGAAAGCATCGTTGGTCGGGTTCGCCCAGCGCGTGTAGACGTAGCCGGCACCCACCTTCTCTTCGGAAGCCTTCGCAAAGGCCTCGGTGTCATCGAACGAATACGTCGAGGACGGGTCGATGACGGGCGCGACGGGTTTGCCGTCCTGCTCCGGTGGAGCTGGGGGATGAACCGCTCGAGTCGCCAGCTTGCGACCGCGGTCCTCGCTCAGGGCGTTACCTCAGAGGTGAACGACGGGGCAGGTAAGGGTCCTTGTGATGCCCTCCACCGCTTGGATCTTCGCCACCACGAGCTTCCCGAGGTCGTCTACGTTGCCTGCGCTCGCGCGCACGATCACGTCGTAAGGGCCCGTCACGTCCTCGGCCGCATCGACACCGTCGATGTCGCGCACCTCATGAGCGACTTGCGCCGCCTTGCCGACTTCGGTCTGGATCAAGATGTAAGCCTGTACATCAGCCACCCGGGGTCCCCTCCTTGGGTAATCGGAAGTGGGCGGGAGTCTAGCAGGGGGCGCTGGGGCCGAACGGGTAGTGTTTGCCGCACAACGTCCCGAAACCCAGGAGCTTCCCTCATGCAGTCGAAGGCGCTGTCCGGTATCGACAATCCCGGCAAGGTCTATCGAAATCTAAGCGCAGCAGTGCTCGTCGAGCATGCGATCAAGCGAAACGAAGCGATCCTGGCCGCTTCCGGCGCGCTGGTTACGCAAACGGGCAAACGCACCGGACGTTCACCCAAGGATCGTTTCTTCGTAAGCCACGGCGCCTCCAAAGACAAGATCGACTGGGGCCAGACGAATCAGCCGGTCGAGCCGGATGTGTTTGATGCACTCTTCGATCGGATCCGTGGCCACCTCGAGGGTCGAGAGCTGTTCGTGGTCGACGGTGTCGTTGGAGCGGACCCGGAACACGCGATCAAGCTCCGGGTTATCACCGAGCTCGCGTGGCACGCGCTTTTCGCCCTACAACTGTTCCGGCGTCCAACCCGCGAGGAACTAGAGGATTTCGAGCCCGAATTCACCGTCGTGTCGGCCCCGACGTTCGAGGCCGTGCCCGAGCGGGACGGCACCAACTCCGAAGCTTTCATCGGCGTCGACCTCGAACGTAAGCAGGTATTGATCTGCGGGACCCATTACGCGGGCGAGATGAAGAAGTCGCTGTTCACGTCCGCGAACTACCTGATGCCCGAGCAGGGCGTATTCCCGATGCACTGCTCGGCGAACCTTGGCGAGAAAGGCGACGTCGCCCTCTTCTTCGGTCTCTCAGGCACGGGCAAGACCACCTTGTCGGCAGATCCGCTGCGGCGTCTCATCGGGGACGACGAGCATGGATGGTCTGACAACGGCGTGTTCAATTTCGAAGGCGGCTGCTACGCGAAGTGCATCCGGCTGTCGGCGAAGAACGAGCCTCAGATCTGGTCCGCCATCCGGTTCGGTGCCGTGGTTGAGAACGTGGTCGTGGATGAAGTGACTCGCGATGTCGACTACGACGACGATTCGCTTACCGAGAACACCAGGGTCGCCTATCCGCTCGAGTTCATCCCCGGGTTCGTCCCTGAGGGGCGGGACGGACACGCTCAGACGATCGTGTTCTTGACTGCAGATGCGTTCGGGGTCCTTCCGCCTATCTCGCGGCTCGATGAGTATGCGGCTGCGTATCACTTCCTCTCGGGCTTCACTGCGAAGCTCGCCGGAACGGAAGCGGGATTAGGGAACGAGCCCGAAGCCACATTCTCGACCTGTTTCGGTTCGCCGTTCCTGCCTTTGAAGCCGAGTGTCTATTCGGCGATGCTCAGGAAGCGGATCGCCGACCACGACGCGAGCGTCTATCTCGTGAACACGGGTTGGACAGGGGGTCCTTTCGGAGTCGGGAAGCGGATGGATCTGCCTTCCACGAGAGCGATGGTCCAGGCGGCCGTGTCGGGAGCCCTTCGCGACGTGCCGACCAAGACTCACCCGATCTTCAATCTCGAGGTTCCGGTGTCGTGCCCGGGAGTGCCCGATGACGTATTGGATCCTCAAAAGACTTGGCCCGACCCGGCCGCCTACGAAGAGCAGGCTCGGGAGCTCGCCAGGATGTTCGTGAAGAACTTCGAGAGGTTTGCGGATTCGGTGCCGCCCGAGATCGTTTCTTCGGGTCCCAACCCCGAGGCCTAGGGCGAGCTAGTTCTCGATATCGAAGAAGATCCGGACCCGGGTGTGGTACTCGAGGATCTTTCCGTCGGCAACAACCGCCTCGCTATCGATAACGTCTAACTTGTTGATGCGACGGATCGTCTTCGACGCTTCCCGCAGAGCTTCCCGCGCCGCCTCGCCCCAACCGTCGGTGGAGACGCCCGTCAATTCGATCGTGTTCATCACGCCCATGTCCGTCCTCCCCGTCCGACCCTGATGGACGAGAGAAACGTATCCGACGTAGGCGAATTCGGACTGATCGCTCGTGCAGCCGAACGCTTCGGTGACGCGCCGGAGGGAGAGGTCTGGAGTGGGGACGACTGCGCGGTGCTCCAGTTGGAGGGCCGCAACATGTTGCTCACCACCGACACGCTCGTTGAAGGCGTCGATTTCGAGCTCGCCTGGGCGAGAGGAACCGACGTCGGTTGGAAGGCGGTCGCCATAAACGCGTCCGATGTAGCGGCGATGGGCGGAACCCCGATGCGTTGCGTGGCGACTCTCGTTGTTCCTCGATCCACGCCTCTGGCTTTCGTAGACGACCTCGTGGATGGGCTGGCTGAGGCCTCTCGACAGCACGGTGCCGCGGTGGTCGGCGGTGACGTCAGCCGCGGTCTAGAGATCGCGCTGGGTCTGGCGATGATCGGAGTGTCGGGAGGATCGCCTGTGCTACGCAGCGGAGCGGAGCCCGGCGACGCGATATGCGTCACCGGAACGCTGGGCGCGGCCGCCGCCGGACTGTTGGTGCTTCGAGGGAAGGAAGCTGCGCCGGCCGCGCGGGAACGACTAAGTGCCCGTCAACTCAGGCCCCATGCGCGAGTGAAAGAGGGGGGAGCGATCGCTCGGGGGGGAGCCACGGCGATGATCGACGTGTCCGACGGGCTTATCGCCGACCTCGGCCATCTGCTCGCCGCCAGTGGCGTCGGTTGCACCATCGAACCTCAGACGATCCCCATCGATGCAGACGCGTCGGAGGTCATGGGGGCGGAAGCGGGCGAGCTTGCGCTCCATGGGGGAGAGGATTTCGAACTCCTGTTTACGATCCCGACAGCGAACATCGCCGGAGTCGTGACCGCCCTGGAGGAGTTCAACACCGCCGTCACGGTCATCGGCGAAGCGACCGATGGGCCCAAGCTTTGGGGAGGCAAAGAGTTGATGGAGATTGAGGTGGCGGGATGGGATCACCTGCGCAACAAGTAAGCGAGATACCGCGCGCTCTAACGATCGCCGGGTCGGACTCGGGCGGTGGCGCGGGCATCCAGGCCGACCTCAAGGTCTTCATGGCGTTCGGTTGTCACGGCATGAGTGCACTAACCGCTCTCACCGCCCAGAACACGATCGGTGTAACGGGCATCCAAGAGATCCCCGCAGCCTTCGTCGTCGAGCAGATAGACGCGGTGGTGGAAGACATCGGAGTCGACGCCGCGAAGACGGGGATGCTCGCCTCCGCTGAGATCGTCTCGTCGGTGGCGAAGTCGGTGGCCACCCACGGGATCGCCAAACTCGTCGTCGATCCCGTGTTCGTTTCGAAGCACCGGAACCGGCTTCTCGCGGAGGATGCGATCGGTGCACTCAAGGCCGATCTGTTCCCTCTCGCAACGCTCGTGACCCCGAACCTTTACGAGGCTGCAGCGATCATCGGAATGTTCGATATCTCGAACCTCGCGGAGATGACCGAGGCTGCTCGAGCCATACATGCGCTCGGCCCCCGAGCGGTCTTAGTGAAAGGCGGCCATCTCCCGGGGGACCGAGCGATCGACATCCTTTTCGACGGGGAACGTGCGGTGGAGATCGACGGCCCCCGTTACGACACCGACGACACCCATGGGACGGGATGCGCGCTGTCGGCCGCGATCACGGCGCGGCTCGCTCACGGCGATGAGATCGAAGATGCAGTTCGTTCCGCTAAGAGCTTCATCTCGGAGGCGATCAGACGATCGCTCCGGATAGGAAAAGGCTACGGACCAGTTAATCCTGGGTGGGGTCTGACGCCGTTCTCCTGATCGCCTCACGTTCCTCGAGAAACGCGTCGTGATCCAGCCCCTCTTTCTCAGCCCGCAGTCCCAGATAAGAGACGGTCTGTACGCATGACAGAAACGCGGCACCGAGACCCATGAAGATCCCTTGCAGAGCGGCAAAGAGATAGAGAGCCGCGAATCCCGGCGACTCCGGAGTGGACTGAATCAGCAGGACGAGAGCGAAGAACGTGACCATCCCGATGACCAAGGCGGGGGTCAGCAGATAGAGGAAAACGCGGAGGCCGGAACCCCGCACCACTGCCGTGAACCGGCGGATAGCAGATCGGAAGTTAACCGTTTCGATGGCGGCCACTTGAGCCAGCACCGGAGGACCGGCCAGATATGGCGTGTATATGAAGGGCCCATAAAAGAGTGGGATCAACAGGACGGCGGAAAGTCTCAAAGTCAGAGCGACCATCAGCGAGAGAGCAGCATTCAGCATGAGGATCCCCCAAATGGATCGGATCCTCCGTGCGATCGGTCGGATGGCTTCGCGCAGTGTCGTGGGGATATCGACGAAGTGATCGGCGACCACGGGCGCCGCGATGATGTTCGCAAGGGCGCCGAATGTCGCGGGGGCGATGATGTAGACGACGATAGCTACTGCGATCCGAAAGTCCGCGTTGATGTCGAAGGCGAGGAGGAGTGGGATCAGACAAGCGAGGGTGTAGAAGCTACAGAACACCGTCGCAAGTGCGTTGAATCGCTTCCTGAATGCTCGCCACGCGAGCACCATCGTCTGCGAGAAGCCGATCGGATGGGGAAAGAGCGCTAAAGCCTCGTCGGTCGACTCCGTCAATGCTTCAGTTACCGACGCGGCGCTTTGCGATCAATCCAACGACAAGCAGACCCGCGAGAGCGACGGCGACGATGGCGAGCTTCTTTCCGGCCTCGGCCGCCTCGACCTTTGCTCGATCGACAAGCTCGTCGACCTTGCGGGCCAATTCCTCTCGAGTCTCTTCTATCTCCGTTACCGTCTGCCGAGCGTCTTGGCCCACTCCACGTCCTCCTTGATCGTTTTCTTAGTCATCTCGGTCGAGATCGGCGTCTTCAGTTTCTTTGACGCCAAGAACCCAGCGAGACCGGCGATGACCAACAACACCACCGCCGTCAGGATGTCCGCGAACCATGTCACGAAGACGGTGTCGAAGCCGTCCCTGATAGCGAGAAGCATGAATATCAGCGCGAAGAAACCGATGGCTCCGGCGACGGCGATGATCGCGGCCCCCTTAGCCTTCGCCGCGACCGATTGGCCGAGCTCCTGTTTCGCCAGCTCGATCTCTTTGCGGACCAGCGTGGAGAGGTCTTCCGTGACCTCTTTCATCAACTGACCGGCCGATTTCTCTTTGTGCCCGTTGCCCTGGTAAGGGGTGTCGATGGTTGGGATCTCGGTCATCCCTCCTCCTTCCTCATATGCCAATGATGACGTACGCAGTCGTTTCCGTTCCTGGAGCACGAGATTGACCTCCGCAGCCAGCAGAGTTATCTGGGCGAGCAGGTAAGAGGCGACTAGGAGAGTGGCCGCTCCCGCGAAGGTGCCGAAGGTGTCGTTGCGAGCTTGAGAGCCACGGGCCAGGTAGGCGGTTCCCCCCACCTGGAGACCGGCGAACGCGATCGCGGCGACGAGCGCTCCCGGAAGTACCTCCCGCCAGCTCTGTTCGGCGGCGGGAAGAAACTTGAAGGCCGTGGCGAAGATGAGCGTGTTGACGACGACCCCGCCGAAAAAAGCGGCGATGCCGACGAGGGTAGAGGCGGTACTGCCCTTGCCAAAGATCTCGGCCGAGAATCCGGACAGGCTGCCGAGACCGATAGTGACCAGCGCCCCGAGCCCCAAGATGGCGAGCCACTTCAACGATCGCAGTCGTTTCTGGATCCAGTTCGGCTCGTCCGTAATCCCGTGGAATCGATTCAGAGCATGTTGGAGAGCCACGATGGCGCCCGAACCCGAGTAGAGCGACAGCGCCAACCCGGTGAGCAGGAGGCTGCTCCTGCGCTCGATGATGAACTTCACGCCGTCCGGACTGAGGGCGTCGCGCAGTAAAGGAATGGTCTTGACTCCCTGCCTGATGAGGTCCTCCCGCAATGCCTGATTGCCTTCGGTGAGGAAACCAAGTAGCGAGGCGCAGAACAGCATCAAGGGAAAGATCGAAAAGAACGTGAAGTAGGTGAGGGCGGCCGCATGGGAGCCGCCGTCGTTGATCCCGAAGCGCTTGAAGACGCGAACGGTCACATCGACGAAGCCGAATCGAGCTCTCGATCGCTCCAACGTCAGCTTCGCCTTAGCGGCGAGTTTCTTGAGTGCGCTCACGGCCGTTCGTTACCCCCTGAGCAGGGCGACCTAACTGAAGGGGCGGGAAGGTGGTTGAGGAGCGCCTAGCGGGCTTTGGTGACCTTGTTGGCCTTGAGGCAGCTCGTGCAGACGGCCAAGCGCTTCGGGGTGCCGTTCACGACGACCCGCATCTTGTGAACGTTCGTGTTGAAGCGCCGACGGGTGCGCCGGTGCGAGTGAGATATGTGGTTCCCGAACCCGGGCCCCTTGCCACAGACGTCACATACGGAAGGCATAAGGCGCAGAACTCTATCAAATAGGGGTTGGGAGCCCGCCCGGCCCATAGGGTGGAAAAACCATGAGTGAAGTAGTCGACGCGCCCCCGAAAGGACTCGAACTGTTCGCCGCGCCTCGCCGGCGAAAGTCGCTGCCTCCGAAGCGGGGAGAGGCCCTTCAGAGCTTGGGGATCGACACCGTCCAGGACCTCCTCCAGCACTACCCGCGCCGCCATGTGGACAGGACTCAGCTTCGGACCGTTGCACAGCTGAAAGAGCAGTCCGCTCAGGAGGATCTCGGAGAGGTCACGGTCCACGCAAAAGTCGTCCAGATGGGCCGGCCCTTCGAGCTCAGAGGCCGAACGAAGACCAACAAGAAACGGATCATGATCAAGGGGAAGGTCGGAGACGAGACCGGGTCGATCGATGTCACCTGGTTCAACCAGCAGTGGGTAGCGAGAGCGCTTCGAGTCGGAGTGGAGGCCTTCTTCTACGGCCGCCTTTCGACGTTCAAGGGCAAGCTCCAGATGACGGCCCCACGCTGGGAGCTCATAAGGACCGGGGAGGAGCCCTTTCACGTCGGGCGCATCGTCCCGATCTATCCAGCGACGGCGGACACCTCGAGCGACAAGATCCGTCGCTATATCTGGGATGCCCTGGAAGGCATCGATCAGATCCTCGATCCGTTGCCCGAAACTCTGCGACACAGACTCGGGTTGATGGGTCGCGACGAGGCGCTCAGGACCATCCACTTCCCCGAAAACAAGGACGACGTGCTCGCTGCTCGACGTCGTCTTGCATTCGACGAGCTTCTCTCCTTGCAGCTCGGGTTGGTCTATCGGAAGCGCAAGCTGGAACGCACCGTGCAAGGCATCTCTCATCCCCACCCGGATGCAGATTCTCTTGCCGAAACGTTCGTCAATTCCCTTCCATTCGAATTGACGGGGGATCAGAGGGTCGCTTGTGACGATGTCGCCTCGGATATGCAGAAGCAGTACCCGATGCATCGCCTGGTCGAAGGTGAAGTCGGTTCAGGCAAGACCGTCGTCGCTCTTTACGCGTGTCTTCTCGCTATCGGCGGTGGTCACCAAGCCGCGTTCATGGCGCCGACTGAAGTGCTTGCCGAACAACATCACCTCACCGTGAACGATCTCCTGGACCGAGCGTTCGGCGCCGACGAAGCGCGCAACCTCTTCGCCTCTGTGTCGCAAAGACCTGTCGTGCGTCTTCTTACTGGATCGACGCCGGCAACAGAGCGCGCCCAGATCCTTGCGGATGTTGCGTCGGGAGAGGTGGGATTGTTGTTAGGAACTCACGCGTTGATCCAAGAATCCGTCGAGTTCAGAAACCTGGGCGTGGCGATCGTCGACGAGCAACACCGCTTCGGCGTCCACCAAAGGAAGAGCTTGCGTGAGAAGGGAAGGACGGGCGAGCCGGATGTCCTCGTGATGACGGCAACCGCGATCCCGCGCACGCTTGCCGTGACGATCTACGGAGACCTCGACCTGTCCATCCTGCGCGAGCTGCCCGCGGGACGTCTGCCGATCGCGACATCCACGGCCAGCGGAGATGACGAACGGGAGCGGGCTTACGAGCTCATCCGAAAAGAGGTCGCGGGGGGCAGGCAGGCATTCATCGTCTATGCGCTCCGTGACGAGTCCGACAAGCTCGAGTTGAGGAGCGCGAAGGGCGAGGCGGCGAGACTTGCCAAGGATGTCTTCCCCGATCTTGTCGTGGGATTGGTGCATGGAGACATGAAGAGCATCGATAAAGAGCAGGCCATGACCGACTTCCGTTCCGGCAAGACCCAGGTGCTTGTCGCAACCACGGTGATCGAAGTCGGCGTCGACGTGCCAAACGCAACCGTGATGTTGGTCGAGAACTCCGAACGATTCGGGCTAGCGCAGTTGCACCAACTGCGTGGACGGATCGGTCGCGGAGGGTTCGACTCCTATTGCATCCTTGCTACCGATCTCGATCTGGACTCGCCTGAGGAGGCCGCAGCGATCGCGGCCGAACGATTGTCCACAGTGGTCTCGACCCGAGACGGGTTCGCTCTAGCCGAAGCCGATCTGAAGCAACGGGGGGAAGGACAGATCCTCGGCGCCAGGCAATCCGGCCTGCCCGAGCTCAAGATCGCCAGGGTTCTGACTCATCGCGAGGAGATCAAGATGGCCCGCAGCCTCGCGGAGGAGATCCTCGACGAGGACCCGGATTTGGGGGCGTGGGAGCACGCGGCCCTCGCTCGGGAGGTCAGGGACCGGTTCCCGGAGGAAGCTGTGGACATCGTCCAATCGGGCTGACGAAAGGCTTCTAGCCCAACCCCCATGCGGAGTCCCCGCCCGAATTGGTAGATTGTTAGGGATGCGGATCATCGCCGGTAGCGCAAAAGGGCGCCGCCTCAAGTCCCCGGGTCTAGGGACCCGCCCGATGACGGACAGCATGAAGGAGTCGCTGTTCTCCGCCCTCGGGGACCTCGGGGGCATGAAGGTGCTCGACCTCTACGCAGGCTCAGGGGCGCTCGGCCTCGAGTCTCTTTCGCGCGGCGCGAAGCAGGCAGTCTTCGTCGAGAACGCGCGCGAAGCGATCGTGAAGCTCGAAGCGAACATCGAAGTGACGAAGTTCGAAGGGGCGACCGAGATCCTCTGGGCCGACACGAAGATGACCTTGGGCCGCCCCGCAGACGACCGGATGGACCTCGTGTTCGTCGACCCTCCCTACAACATGGCACTTGCCCACGTTCGGAACGACCTCGAAGCGCTAGTCACCCAAGGGTGGCTCGCAGACGACGGCCGGATCGTGGTTCACAGGATGGTGAAGGAAGCTCAGCTGAAACCGTTCGGCCTCGAGCTGATGTGGGAGCGCGAGTACGGGCAATCGCGGATTCTCGTCTTCACCCACGAAGAGGAAGCGGAGTAACCCGTGCCCTCCACTGAGGGGGCGAGCTAGCCATGGCAAGGGCGCTCTGCCCCGGTTCTTTCGACCCCCCTACGAACGGTCACATCGACGTGATCGAGCGGACCGCTCAGCATTTCGAGCAAGGCGTGGTCGTTGCCGTCATCGCGAATCCCTCGAAAGAGCCACTCTTCAGCGTGTCGGACCGCTGCGAGCTGCTGGCCGACGCCCTCACCCACCTCGACAACGTGCAGATCACGTCCTTCGAAGGGCTGCTCGTTGATTTCGCTCGGGACCAGGGCATAAACGTCATCGTGAAGGGGCTCCGGGCGGTTTCGGACTTCGAATACGAGCTGCAGATGGCCGAGATGAACGCAACGCTCGCCCCGGGACTCGACACGATGTTCGTCACTTCGAGGCCCTCCTGGGCCTTTCTGTCGTCAAGTTTGGTGAAAGAAGTGGCTCGTTTCGGAGGTCCCGTAGAGGGGCTGGTGCCGCCTGGAGTGGCCAAAGCGCTCACGGAGCGTTACCGGTCGGGGTCCTAACGCGGTGGCGAGAAACGGCTCGAAACGCGAAAATAACGGCCTCCCCAGAAATAGGAAGGAAAACATGGACCTGATCGAACGCATCGACGAGCTCCAGGTGCTCGTGGAGGAGGCGAAAGCCGTACCGCTCTCCTCGAGCGCGGTGATGAACCGCGAGGAGTTTCTCGAGCTTCTGGCACAGCTGAAAGAAGCGGTGCCCGATGAGATAAGGCAGGCCCGTTGGATGGCGCGCGATCGCGACGAGCTACTCGCCCGCGCTCGCAAGGAAGCCGAGCGGATCGTTGTGGAGGCCGCCGAACAGCGCGACAGACTTCTCTCCCGCACCGAGATCGTCCATGCAGCCCAGCGCGAGGCGGAGCGGATCATCGACGACGGCAAGGAGCGCGCCGCGAAGCTGAGGATCGAAGCCGAGGACTACATCGACCAGAAGTTGGCAGCGTTCGAGATCCTGTTGAACAAGACGCTCGCCACCGTGGGGCGTGGTCGAGAGCAGTTGCGTGGCGATTCTCAGACGGGGGTCGTTCCGATGAACGCCGACGGCCAGGTCGAGCCTGCTCCATTCGATGCTGCGGAGTTCAGCCAGCAGCCCGGCTAGTCGTTTCCAGTTCAAGAAAACCGCCCGTGACCTGGGCAAACGCGGATTACTGCTAAGATTCCCGCTCCGGCGTTAGGGATGCGCCGGTCCACCTGGACTACCTCGAGGACGGCGCGCGCGTGCAAGATCTGAAGCTCTCGGTGGCCGAGGTCCTCGGTCGACCGGGTTCCTACCGTGATTTCCGGCTCCATCCACGGCTGCCCGGGGTCCAGACGGCTCTCGTTCGATTGAGCGAGGAGCCCGTCGACGCCGATCTACGGGTCGAGAGCGTCGTGGAAGGCGTTCTCGTCACGGGCGACCTGGGGGCCGAGATGCTCGCCCAGTGCTCGCGCTGTTTGAAAGAGCTCGAGTCCGGCCTCGATGTTGAGATCTGCGAGCTGTTCTACACGCCCGACAGCGACCAAGCCGAGGATGACTCATACAGGATCGATGGGTTCGAGATCGATCTCGAACCCATGTTGCGCGATGCGCTCGCTCTGTCGATGCCGTTGGTTCCGTTGTGCATCCAGGATTGCAAAGGCCTTTGCTCACGCTGTGGGCAGGATCTCAATGTCAGTCAGTGCTCGTGTACCGAAGAAACGAAGGACCCGCGCTGGGCGGAGCTCGATGCGCTTCGCGACCAGTTAGCCGAGAGATAGGAGCGATCAATGGCAGTTCCAAAGAGGCGCAAGACGCGCTCGAAGATGCGCATGCGCCGGGCTCACTGGAAGGTCGAGGCGCCGACGTTCGCCTCCTGCCCTCAGTGCCGTCAACCCAAGATGCCGCACCGGGTGTGCCCGAACTGTGGCTACTACGCGGGGCGCCAGGCTGTCGAAACCGAGTAGCGATCCGAAAGGCCTTGAGGCTTTGGGGGTGCCGTCCGAGCCGGACGGCATATACAAACTCGCCCTCACCCATCGCTCCTATGCGAACGAAAAGGGCTTGTCAGAGCACAACGAACGCCTCGAGTTTCTCGGCGACGCGGTCCTGGGGGCCATCGTCGCGGACCTCGTCTATACGCGTTACGGCGACCTCACCGAAGGTGAGATGACGCGCATGCGGATCTCGGTGGTCAATACGCAAGCGCTTGCAGACCTTGCTCGAGATCTGGGAGTCGGCGAGCGGATCAGGCTCGGCAAAGGGGAGCAATCGTCGGGCGGTCAAGACAAGCCCTCGCTTCTGGCCGACACATTCGAAGCTTTGGTCGGGGCCATCTACCTCGAGCGTGGGATGGAGGGGCTCCGTGAGCGCCTCGATCCGATCCTCGAGGAGCGCCTCGATGCCGTGATGGCTAGTTCTGTGCCGAACGACACCAAGACGCTTCTGCAGGAGTTCGTGATGCGAGAGACATCGGAGCTCCCCGCCTACCGCATAGCGGCCTCGGGCCCCGACCACGATCGCCGGTACACGGCTCACGTTTTCGTCGGCGACGAGATCTACGGTTCCGGCAGCGGCAGGAGCAAGAAAGAGGCCGAGCAGAACGCGGCGCGCGAGGCTCTCGGGCGCTTCGAGGCAAGGAGAAGCGATGCCCGCGCTTCCTGAGATCGAGGTACTTCGTCGCGATCTAGAGCGCGAGATCGTGGGCCGGCGTATCAAAGACGCTGAGGTCCGCTCCAATCGCAACGCCATGAAGATCGTGAAGCGTCATGGCCGGCGGAAGGAATTCCAGGATCTCCTCGATGGAGCCAAGGTCGAGAAGGTCGACCGGATCGGTCGCTTCATAGTCATCGAATTGGACAACGAGCACTCCCTCGTGATCGACCTGGGGGACTCGGGTCTGCTCCTGAAGACGAGCGGTTCGGACGAGATGGCAACTCACACTCACATCGTGATCAGCTTCACGATCGGTGGCCAACTGCGGATCGTCGACCCCACCACGAACGGCGGCGTCTTCGTGGTTCCCAAAGAGGAAGTCGAGAAGCTAGCTGAGGAGCAGGGCTTCCTCATCGACCCTCTCGCTCATCAGTTCGCGTGGCAAAGCTTCGGGAATCTGCTCGAGGAGCGTGACTCGTCGATGCGGACCTTGTTCACCGACGAGAAGTTCATCTGCGGACTCGGAGACATCTACTCCGACGAGGTTCTGTTCACCGCCGGGATCCGCCACGACAAGCAGTCGTCGAAGCTCTCTTCGCAAGATGTGCGCAGGCTCTACCGCGCGCTGATGGAAACTATGCAAGAGGCCGTAAAGGCGCGGGGCACCAGTTTCGGCGAGCACGCGTTCCGGGACCTCCACGGAGATCCGGGCGCGTACCAGATCGAACTGAAGGTTTACGGCCGAGAGGGAGAAGCGTGTCGCAGGTGTCGGAACGCGATCGAGAAGGTGGCGTTCGATTCCTCATTTGCATACTTCTGCCCCCAGTGCCAGACGTGATGAGGTCAGACGTGATTAGGAGGAAGCAACTTGGAAGATAGGACGCGAGTGCATGTTTTCGTGTCCGGCGACGTGCAGGGCCTGGGCTTTCGCCAGTCCATAGCGGACAAGGCCAACGAGCAAGGCGTCACCGGTTGGGTCCGCAACCTGAAGGACGGTCGAGTCGAAGCCGTCCTCGAAGGTCCGCGCGATGAGGTCTACAGAGTGGTCGGCTTGTGCCGGGCCGGCCCCAAGGGGGCCAGGGTGGCCGGGGTCCAGGTAGACCGGGAACCCCCCAAGAACGAGAAGAAATTCACCGTCAAGTAGGCCGGTTTGGGGTCAAAGAACGGGAAGAAAGCCGCCTAGTTGGAGGTAGGTCCCGTTAGCCTGAGCCGATGTTTGTAAAAGCCCTGCGGATCGCGGGCTTCAAGTCGTTCGCCGACCCCACGGTTCTCGAATTCGAGCCCGGGGTGAACGTCATCGTCGGCCCCAACGGGTCGGGGAAATCCAACATCGCCGACGCTCTTTCTTGGGTGCTGGGCTCCCAAGCCCCCTCGAGCCTTCGCGGAGCCTCGATGGAGGACGTGATCTTCGCGGGGTCGTCCGGGCGACCTCGGCTGGGCATGGCTCAGGTCGATCTGACCCTGGACAACGCTTCCGGAGTTCTCCCGCTCGATCTCTCTGAGGTCACTATCTCTCGGTCGACAGACCGGGCCGGGCAGACCGAGTACAAGATCAACGGGGCCCCCTGCCGGCTCCTCGATATCACCGAGCTCCTCTCCGACACGGGTATCGGCCGCAGCATCCACACGGTGGTGGGGCAGGGTCAACTCGACGCCGTCCTCCAGGCTCGGCCCGAGGATCGGCGCGACTTCATCGAAGAGGCTGCCCAGATCGGCAAGTTCCGACGGCGTAAAGATCGAGCGCTGCGCAAGATGGAGCGTGTCGACGAGAACCTGATCCGCCTCGACGACGTTCTATTAGAGCTCCGCCGGGCGATCCGCCCGCTGAAGCGTCAGGCGACTGCGGCCGCGCAGTACTCGGAGCTCGTCGGACGTCACAGGGAGCTGCGCCAACGGCTTGCCGCGACCGAGGTTCAGCGGTTGCATGCCGACGAGTCGCGCTTCGACGCGGACGCCCACTCGCATCGCATGGAGCTCTTGAGCGACGAGCTCGGTTCTCTCCGGGCGCAGCTCGAGGGCGCAGCGCGCGAGCGGGAAACGCTCGCCGAAAGGGCTCAATCGGCGGCGTTCACCGCCAGTGGATTGGGCCGCGTCGCCGATCGATTGGCGTCGCTCGGGCGGCTGGCAGAAGAGCGGGCCGCTCGGCTGGGTGCACGTCTCGCGGCCGAGACCGAGGAGGGCTACCGCGAGCGCATCCGGCTCATGGAGAGCGAGGCCCTTCGCTGGCGGGCCGAATCGGCCACTCTGAAAGACACCGCCGAGACGGCCGAGGGACGCACCGCCGCATCCCGCGCACTTCTGGATAAGGCCCGAGCCAAGGCGGAGGAAGCAGAAGCGGTGCTCGCCGGGGCTCGATCCGAGGAAACCGCAGCTGCTCAAGCGCTGGTTCGGGCCGAGGGGGGAGAGGCCGCCGGTCGAGCCACCCTGGGCGCGATCGAAGCCCGAGTCGCGTCTGCGGTCGAGCGGCGCGAGGTGGCGCAACAGTCAAGCGCGGAAGATGCGCGAGCCGTTCAATCAGCGGAGAAAGACGTTGCATCGCTCGAAGCGGAGCTGGACAGGTCGACCGAAGAAGCTGCAGTTGCGGAGTCCAGGTTGGAGCAGGCCAGAGACAGGGCCGACGACCTCCGCGCTCAGTTAGGCGCAACCCAGGCAGAAGCCGCCGCGGCAAAGGCTCGGGTGGAGGCTTTCGAGGAAGTGATCCAACTTTTCTCCGATCGCCCCGACGTGGTCGCTCGTATCCAGCCGGTATTGCAACGGGCTCGCGATCGATCCGCAGTCGCCGCAACGGGCGAGCGCAGCGGAACCCAGGTGCTTTCCACCGCGGACGCGGATGTCGAGCGGATCTGGCACGAAGTCGCTCGACACGACGAAGAGCTTCGGAGGCTTGACGCGCTTATGGCAGGCGCGGCCGAACGTCTCGCCGGGAGCAGGCGCCGCCGGGAATCGCGCGAGGTCGAGTTGGCTGCTCTTGATGACGAACTTGCACGGGCCCGCGATGCGCTCGCTGAAGCAGAGCGTTCCGCTGCTGAGGAACGTGCCGCTCTGCCGGCGCGCAAAGCGGCTGTGGATGAAGCAAGAGGCCACCGCGAGACAGCCGAGACTCTTCTCGATGAAGCGCGCGCTGAGGCGAGATCGGCGGCAACCGCTCTTACCGAGATCGAACTCGACTCCCGCACTGCGACCGAGCGTGCCCTGGCAGCTCAGCATCGTTTGGAGGAGGCCGAAGCCGGGATCGGCGACGCGCGAACCGCACTGGAAGGCCTCGAAGACCTGAGGGCGAGCTTGTCTCGGGCTCGGACTTCTGCAGAGGGTGTGGCGCGGGCGGCTCACGTGGCCGCGGAGCGCGCCGTTCGCTGGGCAAGGAACGCGTCGGATCGAGCTGCCCTGACACGCGAGGAAGCATCCGCCGGGGAACGTCGATTCGATTCGATGCGAGTCCGCGAGCGCGAACTTTCGGTGGCTCTGGAGCAGGCGACCAAGATCAGCAATGAGGCGGAGGTCCGGCGGGCCGAAGCGCATGCGCGTGTCCAGGCCCTCGGCGAACGCTCGCTGGAGGAGTGGGGCATCGGGCCCGACGAGCTTCTGCAGATCGAGGCATTCCCAGATGTGGAGGAGCCTGCCGCCCGAACGGAGAGCGAGAAGCTCGAACGAGAGATGCGACGGATCGGCGCGGTTAACCCGAACGCGTCCGAGGAATACGCTGAACTCGCCGAGCGTGAGCAGTTCCTCGAATCGCAGATCGAAGACCTGAGAGCCTCGAAACGCGACCTCATGAAAGTGGTGCGGGAGGTCGACGACACCATCGTGACCGTCTTCGCCGAAGCGTTCGAAGACGTCGCGCGCGAGTTCGAAGGGGTCTTCAACCGACTCTTCCCGGGCGGCACCGGCCGGCTGAAGTTGATGGATCCGACCGATCTTCTCGGGAGCGGCATCGAGATCGAAGCCCGGCCCCCCGGCAAGAATGTAAGGAAGCTCTCGCTTCTATCCGGCGGAGAACGCTCTCTCGTCGCCCTTGCTTTCCTGTTCGCGATCTTCCGATCCAGGCCCTCGCCCTTCTATCTCCTGGATGAGGTCGAGGCCGCATTGGACGACATCAACCTGCTGCGCTTCCTTGGCCTGATCGAAGAGCTGGAGGAGCGCGCGCAGGTCCTGATCGTGACGCACCAGAAGCGCACGATGGAAGCCGCGGATGTTCTGTACGGGGTATCCATGGCGAAAGACGGCGTCTCCAACGTCATCGCCAAACGGATGCAAGACGTCACCGTCTAGTCCGGTCTGACCCGGCAGGCCGAACCGTTAGCCTTGCCGCCATGCCCGAGGGAATAGGTCTCGAATTAATCATCTTCGTCGTCCTGCTCGCTGCAGTGGGCACTGTCTTCTTCCTCGGGCGGCGAAGGCCGGGCGATTCCCCCCCGAAGGTCGAAACGAAACCCTCGGAGAAGCTGGCCGAACCTGATTCGCAGACGGCCGTTGCGGTCGAAGAGCCTCCCGTGGTTATCGAGGAAGCTCCGGAACCCGCCGCGGAGGCTCCCGCAGCTGTCGTCGAACGACCCTCTCTTCGGGAACGTCTGTCGAGGAGTCGCAAGTTCCTGGCCGACAGACTCTCGGACGCGCTCGGCAGGACGCCCGACGATGAAACCTGGGACGACGTCGAAGCCGCACTCATCCAAGCCGACATCGGCGTAGAGACGGCGACGAAGATCACCGAGGACCTCCGTGCCAAGGCGAAATACCTGAAGGTCGTCGATGCAGAGGAGCTCAAGGGTCTACTCGCGGAGGAACTGGTTGAGCTCTTCGACGAGGATCGAGACAGGAGCCTGCAGTTCGCCGGTGTGAAGCCGACGGTCTGGCTTGTGGTGGGAGTGAACGGCACCGGCAAGACGACGACTATCGGCAAGATCGCTCGGGACCTCAAAGAGCGAGGCCATTCCGTTGCGCTGGCCGCGGCCGATACCTTTCGCGCTGCAGCGGACGAACAGCTCGCGGTTTGGGGCGAGCGATCAGGGGCGGAGCTCGTCAAGCATCAACCGGGAGCCGATCCCGGTGCCGTCGCATTCGACGCATACAGGTTCGCCAGTGCCCGTGACCTGGATGTGCTCCTCGTGGACACAGCCGGTCGTCTGCACACCAAGACGCCTCTGATGGAAGAGCTGTCCAAGATCCGGAGAGTGATCGAGAAAGAGGGCCAGGTTCAGGAGTGCCTCCTCATCATCGACGCGACCGCCGGACAGAACGGTCTCGTTCAGGCGCGCGAGTTCGCCGAAACCGCGGGCGTCACCGGGATCGTTCTCACGAAGCTCGATGGGACGGCGAAAGGTGGCATCGCGCTCGCCATCGAGAGCACCCTCGGCATCCCGATCAAGCTCATCGGAGTAGGCGAGGGGATCGACGACATCGAACCTTTCGATCCCAAGACATTCGTCGACGCACTCCTGTCCTGACGCGATGAAGATCGTCGTCGCGGGTGGGAGCGGCTTCCTCGGTCGTCACATCTCCCGAGCTCTGCTGGACGCCGGTCACGAAGTCACCGTGCTCGGCCGGTCCCCGGAGAAGGTCGCGCGCATCCCTGCCTTGCACGGGGCGAACGCCACGAAGGGCGATATCACCGAGTCGACGTCGTTGATCGATCGACTCACGGGTGCCGACGCCGTGGTTCAGGTCGCGCAGTTCCCCAACCATCCGATCGAAGTGCCGCGCAGGGGGTTGACCTACGACCGCTACGACCGTCAGGGAACCGAGAACCTTTTGGCTGAGGCGAAGCGGTCAAACGTCGCTCGCTTCTTCTACATCTCGGGGGCCGGGGCCGACCCGAACAGCGACAGGACCTGGTATCGGGCGAAGGGACGAGCCGAGGCAGCGATAAAGGCGAGCGGACTCGGCTACGGGATCCTCCGGCCGTCGTGGGCGTACGGCCCTGAGGACAAGGCTCTCAACAAGTTCGCGCTGATGGCGCGCATCTCACCGGCGGTGTTCGTCCCCGGTACTCGGCCCCAACGTGTGCAGCCCGTTCACGTGGACGACATCGCAGCTGCGGTTGCGTCATGGTTCGGCAAAGAAGACGAGTGGAACGAGGTTCTTGAGATCGGGAGCCGCGAGGTGATGACGATGCACGAGATCGTCGCCACGATGCTCGAGGTGATGGGCAAGAAGAGGCCGATCATCCACGTCCCTCTGTCGCTGATGAAAGCCGCCACCGCGCCTCTCATCCTGCTGCCGAAGCCGCCGATGACCCCACAAGGTCTGGACTTCGCCACCCAGGACGGTCTGGTCGAGGTTGAACCGCTCGTAGAGAAACTCGGCATCGAGCCGGTTCCCTTGAACGAGGGTCTGAGCCGCTACCTCAAACCCGGGTCGTAACCTGTAAGGGATGTTCGACACTCTCAGTAACCGCCTCGACGACATCTTCACGCGCCTTCGCTCCAAGGGTCGCCTCTCGGAGAAACAGATCGATGAGGTGCTCCGTGAGATCCGCCTCGCCCTGCTGGAGGCGGACGTATCCCTGAAGGTCGTGAAGGAGTTCGTTCGCGATGTGAGGGAGCGGGCAGAGGGGGCCGAGATCCACAAGAGCCTCACTCCCGCACAACAGGTCATAAAGATCGTGCACGCGGCCCTCATCGACGTGCTGGGTCACGAGGCCGTTGGCTTGCAACCCTCGCCGGCACCGCCGCGCGTCATCTTGATGGCAGGCCTCCAAGGCTCCGGTAAGACGACGGCATCGGCGAAGCTGGCGAAGCTGTTGAAGGGGCAAGGCCGTAAGCCGATGCTCGCGGCCGCAGATCTAAGGCGTCCGGCCGCCATCCGACAATTGCAGATCCTCGGCGAGCAAGTAGGCGTTCCCGTCTTTGCGGAAACCGGTCACGAGGACGCTCCCGGCGTCGCGCAACGCGCTCTGGCCGAAGCCAAGGCGGAAGGTCACACAGATCTGATCGTCGACACCGCGGGCCGGATGCACGTCGATCCAGAACTGATGGCGGAGCTCGGCAGCATCGCGAAGGTCGTGTCGCCCACCGAGACCCTCCTCGTTTGCGACGCGATGACCGGGCAAGACGCCGTGAATGTCGCCGAGGCTTTCCTTGAAGAGGTCGACTTGACCGGGATCGTTCTGACCAAGCTCGACGGTGATGCGCGCGGTGGAGCCGCTCTATCGATGAGCTATGTCACCGAGCGCCCCATCAAGTTCGCCGGAGTGGGGGAGAAACTCACCGACCTCGAGCAGTTCCATCCCGACCGGATGGCGTCCCGGATCCTCGGGATGGGTGACGTTCTAACGCTTATCGAAAAGGCGGAGGCCGCGTTCGATGAGGACGAAGCCCGCGCGATGGAGGAGAAGCTCCGCAAAGCCGAGTTCACGTTCGAGGACTTCCTCTCGCAGATGCAAGCGGTCAAGAAGATGGGGCCACTGTCCCAGGTCCTCGGGATGATGCCGGGGATGTCGAAGCTTCCTATCGGCGACGCCGACATCGACGGTCAGTTGCCTCGCATCGAGGCGATGATCCGGTCGATGACGCCCCAGGAGCGCAACGACCCCCACGTCATCAACGGCAGCAGGCGCAAGCGGATCGCGGCAGGGTCGGGGGCGACCATCCAGGAGGTCAACAAGCTCGTGAAGCAGTTCGACCAGGTCCGGAAGATGGTCAAACAGCTGTCGGGCGGCAAGGGGAAGATGCGCATGCCGGGCGGCATGAAACTGCCCCCGGGGATGGGGCTCTAGGGGGGCTCCAGGCGTTCACCTGCTAGGATGCGCCCTTCCGAAACACCCTCCAAGGAGTGACATGGTCAAGATCAGGTTGAAGCGCGTCGGCAAGAAGAAGCAGCCGTCGTACCGCGTGGTGGTTGCCGACTCCAGAAGCCCGCGTGACGGCCGGATCATCGAATCCATAGGCCACTACAACCCTCGCTCGGAGCCTTCCGAGATCGTCATAGACACGGACAGGGCCAATTACTGGCTCGGCCGGGGCGCCCAGGCGTCCGAGACGGTCGGCAAGCTGCTCCAGATCCTCTCGAGCGGCGGAGCCGCGGCCCCCGCGGCGGCGACCCCGAAGCGGACGGTCAAGGCGACCCCAGCCGCATCGGTCAGTCAGGACGACGAAGCCGAGGATGCAGCTGCCGAAGAGGTGGCAGAGACGCCGGAGGCCGTAGACCAGGAAGCCGCTGCCCCCGAAGCCGAAGCGTCCGACGAGGCAGAGGCCTAGGAGCGATGACGCGGGCCGTCGTCGAATATCTCGGACCTTGGCTTCTGGATAACCCCGATGCTTTGGAGATCTCCGAGGTCGAGGGCGAGCGGGGTGCACTGATCCTCGAACTGTCTGTGGACGCTGAAGACATGGGGAAGATCATCGGCAAGCGCGGCCGCATCATCCGATCGATCCGCACTCTGGCGAGGGCCGCCGGGCAGCGCAACGACGAGACCGTTCTCGTCGAGGTGGTGGACTGACGCCCCCCGAGGGCTTTCTTCTCGCCGGTCAGATCGGTAAGCCGCATGGCACCGACGGCGAGGTCTATGTGATCCGGATCTCAGACGATCCGCGCCGATTCGAACCTGGTTCGACCCTTCTTCATGAAGGCGGATACGAACTCACCGTCGAGTCGGCTCGCCAGCATCGCGACCGGCTTCTCGTTCGCTTCGAGGAAGCTTCGTCTCGCGAAGAGGCCGAAGGTCTGCGAGGCGCGCTCTACGTCAACGAATCCGATCGCAGGGAGCTGGGGTCCGACGAATACTGGGAGCGCGACATCGTGGGCTGTGAGGTTGAGCTTGCCGATGGTTCCCCGGTCGGCACGGTAGCGAAACTGATCTCCAATCCTGCTCAGGACCTCCTAGAGGTGAAGACATCGGCCGGGCCGCGACTGGTTCCGTTCGTCAAGGAGTTGATAGTGACGGTTGACGTTGAGGCGCGGCGCGTAGTTATCGATCCGCCGGCCGGACTATTGGACTGACCCGATGAAGATCGATGTGATCAGCCTGTTCCCAGAACTCTTCGACTCGCCGCTTCGCACGAGCTTGTTAGGGCGCGCGGTGGAATCGGGACTCCTGGAGATCGACGTTCATGATCTTCGCCCCCATGGCTTGGGCAAGCATCAAAGCGTGGACGACACTCCCTACGGCGGAGGGGCCGGGATGGTGATGCGACCGGAACCCATCTTTGAAGCCGTCGAGGGGTTGAAGGCGTCCAACGCGAAGGTGCTTCTCATGTCGCCTCGAGGAACCGTCCTCAACCATTCCACGGTGCAGAGACTGGCGAACGAGGATCATCTGATCATCGTTTGCGGACGATATGAAGGAGTCGACGAGCGCGTCGTCGAGCACCTCGTCGACGAGGAGATCTCGATAGGGGATTACGTCCTTTCCGGAGGAGAGCTCCCCGCGATCGTCTTGATCGAGGCCATATCGAGGCACGTGCCGGGGGTGCTCGGCAACCCTGAGTCGTTAGAGACCGAATCTCACTCAGCCGGTCTGCTGGAACATCCGCAGTACACGAAACCGGCGGAGTTCCGAAACCACGCGGTGCCCGACGTGCTCCTATCCGGAGACCATGGCGCCATAGAGCGGTGGAGACGTGAGCGAGCTGAAGAGCTCACGCGCGAGAGGCGCCCCGACCTGCTGGACTGACTAAGTCCATTGCGCCGGTTGGATAGCCGGTTCAGAGTGAACGTCCAATGGGATCCAACCGTCGCGTCCTGGTACCAGCGATCGTTATCGCCCTGCTTCTCCCTTCAGGACTCAGCGCGATAGCAGCGCGGCCGAAGACGACTCTCGATCGCACGATCGTGGCGGCGGGGGAGCGCGATCTGGCTTACGGGGCCGGAGAGGGCTACGTCACCCGCACGTTGGGTTGGGCCGATCCCGGCGGCAAAGGCAAGGGGCTCGCCGGTTTCAAGCAATTGACCGACGTTCATATCCTCGACGAAGAATCGCCTGGACGAGTCGAGTATTTCGACAACTGCCTGCCCGCGTTCTCGGCCGCTTACCGGCCGCAGGAAGCCTTCACGGGGCAGGTTGGAGCATCGATGATGAAGCAGCTTGCATCGATAAGCGCCGGACCGGGCACAGGCACCCCATTGACGTTCGCGGTTTCGACGGGCGACAACGTCGACAACGTTCAGTACAACGAGCTCCGGTGGTTCATCAAGCTCCTCGACGGAGGCAAGGTCAAACCGAACTCTGGGGATGCGACCTACAACGGCTACACAACCGAGCAGACTTCGACCGCGTTGGACACCCGCATCCTCGAACTAGCCCAGAAGCCGTTCATGTCCGCCGGCACGAAAGTGCCTTGGTATGCCGTCCTTGGGAATCACGATGGGCTGGTCCAAGGAAATGCGCAGATCAACGACACGTTCCAGGGTCTCGTCGTAGGAAATAGGAAGGTCTTCGCAAAGATGGAGCCGTACGACGACTGTCCGGCGAACACGTCTGAGGCCGCGAACAAGGCCCTCGCCGCTTTCCTATCCAAAGGGCGCACGGTCCCCGCCGACGGGGATCGCCGTTTCCTTCCGCAAGCAGAAACGATCGCGGAGTACTTCAAGACCACAGGCATGCCCAAAGGACACGGGCTGGCTAAGGCTCCCCAGGACCCCGACACCGGGTCGCGCGCCGGCTACTACTCCTGGAAGATCTCGCCGAAGGTGCAGGGCATATCGATGGACACGATCGCGTACAGCGGCGGATCGAACGGCGCGCTATCGGATTCCCAGTTCCAGTGGCTCGAGACCGAGCTGACCAAGTGGTCGAAGAGTTACTACGCCGACGGCACTCTCCAGTCCAACCCAGGCGGTAGAGATCGACTCGTCGTGCTGTTCTCGCACCACACGTCGGGCACACTCAACAATCCCGGGTCTGATGAAGCTCAGATGCCGTACCACTGTTTCCGGATGACCGACGTCCCGGATGACCCGAACACCACATGTGCGAATGGAGAGGGGCTCGGAGAGTTGGCCGATCGTTTCCCGAATGTGGTCCTTTGGGTTAACGGTCACGAGCACAACAACAGAGTTACTCCATTCGATAGCTCTGATCCGGCGGCCCCCGAACGAGGGTTCTGGGAGATCAACACCGCAGCTCACATCGATTGGCCTCAGCAATCTCGTCTTATCGAGATCGCGTGGAAGCCCGGTGTCGATGGAGCGGCCGGGACGCTTCTGATCTATGGAACCCTTGTGGATCACAGCTCCGCGCCGGATCCGAACGAATCCACTCAAAGCACTCAGGAATTCCTAGCGTCCTTGTCGCGCGTTGAGGCCTACTACGACGCATGTGTCAGGGAGAACCAGGCCGAATGCGCGGCCCCCGGTGACCCTGAAGACCGAAACGTACGACTCGTCTCGAAAGCTCCTTTCGACCTAGGGAGCTGAACCGCGAGGTTGGCCTGCTTGCGTCCGAGGGTTGGACAACGCGGACTACCGATTTCGGGAAACCTTCTAGTCACGCGCCCCTCTTCCACGTAGCGTTTGAGGCGGCATAAAGCCGGAGAGCTGAGGAGGTCGTGTTGGATCTGTTCGAGGTATCAAGGCGCGAGAAGCGCCAGACGTTCATCGCGGTGATCGCATTCGCGCTCGTCGCTGCACTTTTCATACCGCCCGCGGTCCAGGCGGCAGTTACGAAGATCACGGGAACCGTAAAAGTAAAGGACTCAAGCGGTTCGGCCCTCGAGTCTGAGGCGATCGGCGTTCAGGGCATCACGCAGGTTCCGGGAAGCTCCGGCGCCCTCGCGGTGCGTACTTACGCCGGTGGTAACGGCGTTCTGGGCCTAGGGGACTGCACGGCTTCGACCGACCCCGCTCAGGGTCCGCTTCCAAATGTGGTCACTGTCGAGGGCGGCCAGATCGTCACGGCAATCCTCATGACGGGCACGGGAACCGTCACAACCACTTCTGACGCGGTCGGTGGAGGACAGGTTCCGCTTCTGAACTTCAAGACCGACGCGAGCACCCCGAACCTTTCTGTGGCTCTTGGGAACGGGCTCGGTACTACCGCTCCGTTGACCTTCACCGGCAACGGTGGTGCATGCAACTTCGTGATCCTCGGCCAGCCTTACGACCCCGCGACGTAAGTCAAGCCGTACTGGCTTCAATGAGATGGGGCGCCCATGTGGGCGCCCCATCCTTATTTGTACGCAGAAGTGCCTATAGACCATGACGTTCCCTACCGAAAAGATAGAGACCATCCAAAATCCGACATTCCGACACTTGAATAAGTGACTGAGACTCGCCGGACCGCCCGACAGAAGCGCTCCGCAGCGCTTGGGCTGGTCGCGGTCGCCCTCTTTTCCGGACTGGTGTTCCTGACTGGTCGTTTCTTAAAGGGCGGCTTCCAGGGCGGTGAGGCCGTAGAGGCCGTGTTCTCGGCTCCCGGAGTCGGTCAGCAACTTCCGATCGGAGGCGACGTGAAGGTTCGCGGCGTTCTGGTCGGTCGCATACAAGACATAACGCTTGATGACGACGGCAAAGCCGTCATCCACATGCAACTGAACGGAGCGGAAGACATTCCGGCCGAATCGCGGGCCGAGATCCGTTCGAAGACGGTGTTCGGTCAGAAGTGGGTCGAACTGATCCCTCCGGCGGATGCCGCAGGCCCCAGCCTTCAGGCGGGCGATGTCATCCCTGATGAGCGAACCAAAGAACCTCTTGAGTTCGAGCAAGCGTTGCAGCTCGGCCATGACCTGCTTTCGGAGATCCCCCTCGGCGATCTCGCAGTCGTTCTGCGGAATCTCTCCGAGGGGTTCGGTGGCAACGAGCGCGACGCTCGCAAGGCTCTAGATCGGGGACTCGTCGCTCTCAAGGCCGTCAACTCACGCTCCGCCGAATTCGATCTCAGCCTGCGCCAGTTGCGCGAGTTCTCCGAGTGGCTCGATGACAACGATACAGATCTGCTGTCGTTCCTGAGTGGTCTCGACGACGCGAACCGTGCACTCGTGGGGGCCGCGCCGGAATTCAGGTCAAACCTTACGAGCGTTCCGGCATTCTTTGATCGCCTTGCCTCATTCCAGGAACTCATCGAGAGCGACCTCGGTCGACTTGTCGAAGAGGGAGCGACGGTCGCTGAGATCGTTGCCGCTCGTTCCGACCGGCTCACCGACATCATCGTTGAGCTCGAGCCATTCACGACGGTTTGGAACTCGGGGCTCAGCCAGCCCTGTGGAGGCGAGTTCGAGTCGAACATGATCTGTTGGCAGGTCTTCCAGATGCCGGGTCTCGATTCCCGTGGTCTCTACGGGCCCGGCGAGGCCCCCGACGCGAACGAGCCGGGGGATCCCTTGTTCGGCGTTGTTGGCGAAAGTCCGCTCGGAAACTCTGCCTTGCAAACGCTCATCACCGATGCCTTCTCGGATGGAGTGGATGGGGTCGAACAGATCCTTCTCGTCCCGGTGGCAGGTGAGAGCCCATGATGGCGAGCCTCCGCTGGACAACCATCAAGTTATTGATCTTCACCGCTGTGACCATCGTGGTGACGGTATGGCTCGCCGGAGTCATCGGGAACTTCAGGTTCTTCTCGTCTCCCTACGAAGTCACTGCCGAATTCTCCGATGCGACCGGTCTGCTCAAGGGGGACGTGGTCAAGGCCGCGGGAGTCACCGTTGGACGCGTCCGAGAGATCAAGATCGATCACGGTCTCGCTCTCGTGACCATGGGCATCGATGAAGGCACCGAGTTGCCGGCCGAGATAGACGCGCGCATCCGGTTCAGGAACCTCGTCGGTCAGCGAATGGTCACGCTTGTCGCGAGAGATGGGACGCCTTCATCCGAGCTACTCGCCAGTGGCGACCGCATCGATCTGTCGCACACGGAGCCCGCATTCGACCTCTCGCTTCTGTTCAACGGTCTTAGACCGCTGATCAGGTCGACCAACCCGGCGGACATCAACATCGTGACGAAGGCAGTCAGCCAGGCTCTGGCGGGGCGTTCGGACGAGGTCGAAAACATCCTTGGTTCGCTTGCGGATGTCTCGGACACGCTTTCATCGCGCGACGTTCAACTTACCGAGCTGCTCGACAACCTGAACGTTGTGACCGAGGACCTTGCAGGCCGCGGAGACCAACTCGGTCGCACTTTGGCGAACATGAACTCGTTCCTTACCGACGTCGCAGCAAGCAGGGAGGATCTTGCCCAAGCGCTGACAACCCTGGATGACGCTGCCACGCGCTTCGGTCGGATCATCGATAGCAACGACTCCAACATCAAAGCCGAGCTCGATGACCTCGCGACCATCCTGGATGCTGTGAACGACAAGCGCGCCGATCTTCGCGGTGCCTTGAGAGCGCTGCCGGACATGCTTGTTGCCGTCGAGCGCGTGAACTCCTATGGCGAGTGGGCCAACATCCACCTGATCCACGTCTGCAAGGACGACCAGGGCGTGTGCGGCACGAGGGGGACTCCGTGAAGTCCTTTACTGAGCGCCGAGCCTGGGTGGTGGGCCTCGTGTCCATAGCCTTGATCGCCATTGGCCTCTTCGCCGCCTTCTCGATCAACCGTTTCGACTCTCTCCGCGGCGTCTACACGGTGTCTGCCGATCTGAAGGATGCCGCGGGGCTGATACCAGGAAACGAAGTCAGGGTCGCGGGCGTCAAGGTTGGACGGGTTACGACCATCACGCTGCGCCCGGACGCGGCTCGAGTGGAGATGGAGATCGACACAGACGTCGAGATCCCGGTCGAGACCATCCTCGAAGTCAAGCTCAAGACTCTCCTAGGACAGAAGTTCATCGATCTGGAGATCCCAAGGTCGATCCTGACCGCGGCATCCGGCGGTGGCGATACGTCCGCGGTCAGTGCCGGGATCCTGCAGGACGGCGACGTGATCCCACGTTCGCAGACGCGGGTGCCCTTCGAGATCTACCAAGCGGCCACCGAGGGAACCGCCGCTTTGAAGGGGATCGATAAGAAGTCTCTTCGCAAGATGATCACGGTCTTGAGCGAGACGGTCGGCGCCTCCAAGGAGGAACTGTCGCGCGCTCTGACGAGTCTCAATGAAGCCGGCACGGTTCTGGCGGACAAGAGTCCTGAGATCACGGCTCTGCTTCGCAGCACGAAGGAGGCAACCAACGTTCTAGCGGACGGAGGTCAGGACCTCGGTGGGACCCTGAAACGGGCCGCGGAAGTGCTTCAGGTGCTGGCCGACAGGCGGGCGACGACGTCGTCACTCCTCGCGGCGACCAACGATCTGGCGGGGAACCTCGCATCGTTGATCCACGTCGCGCGCGGGTCTGTTGCTACCGGAGTCACCGACCTCAACTCGATCTTGATCGCGGCTCAGGGCGAGCTCGATTCCATCGAGGTTGCTCTGGAGGAACTCGGCACGTCTCAGCGCATGTTTGGCACGCCGCTGACGTTCGGCCGATTCATCGAGGGCGAGGTGTGTGCCGTAACGAGCGAAGACACCTGCGTCCCGTACGGCTCGCCCGAAACTCCCGGCCTCCCCGTTCACAACGTTCAACCCTCCCCAGAGCCGAAAGCGGGCTTGCCATGAGGGTGCGCATCTTCGCAGGGATCGTTACGTCGCTGGTGGTCGCAGGATCGCTCGTCGGTTTCAACATGTCGGCACCGGATGACGCGAGCTACACGATCACCGCGGACGTTACTCAAGCTCCCAACCTGTTCGCCGGGGGCCGCGTCATGGTTAGGGGTGTCGAAGTCGGCGAGATCACCGGGGTCGAGCCGCGCCCCGAGGGCGTTCGACTGACCCTTCGAATCGACGACGGGGTCAAGATCCCAGCCGACGCCACTCTTTCCATCGTGCCCATCACGGTCATCGCGGATAGGTACGTTCAGCTGTTCCCTGCCTACAAGAGCGGCCCGCTCATGGCCGACGGCGATCACATCCCCGTCGATAGGACCGCGATCCCGGCGGAGCTCGATGACGTCTTAGGGCAATTGAAGGGGCTGCTCGGCGCCCTCGAGCCGCGCAACGGCAAGAGGGGACCCTTGGCAACCCTGGTCGAGAGTCTCGATGAAGCTCTGGACGGGAAGTCCAACGACCTTGCTGGAACCCTGTCGTCCGCTTCGGATGTTCTGGAGAATCTGGCCGATTCGCAAGCCGATATCACGGGCTTGATCTCGAACCTCGACAAGTTGTTCCTCTCGCTCGCCGACAGTTCGAGCGAGATCGGACTTGTGAACGAGCGCTTCGCCCTCGTCGCCGAAGCACTGGCAAGCGACCAAGACAACCTCGAAGGCACCATCGAGAACCTCGCCCAGCTGGCGGATGAGACCGCTTCACTTCTTTCGGAAAGCGGCGACAAACTCGGCGAGTCGTTCGGCCGACTCGGCGATGTCCTCCGAGTGGTTCTTTCACATGAGAAGCAGCTGACCGAGGGCGCTCGCTGGGCGAACGTCATCTCGCAAGCTCTCGGAGAAGTCGATGGGAACGGCAAGGGGCGTTACGCGTACTCGGGACGTCAGGCTCCTCCGGGCACCGAGA
>JAXDJH010000026.1:0-142327 GCA_034663635.1 Actinomycetota bacterium
ATGAAGATATCCAGCATCGCGATACGAGACATAGTGAAATGCAACGGGTCGATAGCCAGAAAGGCCCCGGCGATCGTTGCACCACGGGTCGACAACCCGCACAGACGGGCGAGCACGTAAACGAGGAGGACCGCCGCCGTCCCTGCCAACACCGATGGGAGACGCCAGCCGAACGGTGTGACTCCGAACAGCTTCATAGATGCGGCGATGATCCATTTAGCTAACGGCGGATGCATCGTCGTGAGCTCGCCGCCTAAGCAGTCGGACTGGAGGAGCACGGTGATCTTCGCCGCTCCATGTCCGATCGCGTGTAGGTAGCGACATGCATCGGTCACGTAGAAACCTTCGTCGAAGATGCTGATGTTCGGCTCGCTGAGGCGATAGAGGTACAGACCGAACGCGCCGAACCACAGCGCGAACAATGCGATCAGGTCCGCTCGACTCCAGATCGGTGGAGCGGGGGCCGTGGATAGCTCCCGATCGTCCAGGCCCGGTTCCATGTCCTCGCAGTCTATGGAGGCCTTCTGCCATCATGGCGTCATGCGCAAAGCGCTCGTCCTAGCCGGACCTGTGGTCTGGATCGTCTGGGGAGCGATCACCGCCGCGATCGCGCTCGAGGTACGAGATCCGATAGCCACCGACGTCATTCCGGTCCTGGCGATCGCGGGTCTCGTCGCGTGGTGGATCAGTCGCACAGGTTTGCCGTCGATCAAGTACGGGTTCGGAGCGCTCGTATTCGCCGCCGTCGCTCTCCCGGTGATCGATCTCGTCGTCAACCCGCCGTGTCGGGGGCTCGGCGATCTGAGGATCGTGCACGACAGCCAAGGCAAAGTTGACGTCAGGTGCGTTCATCACCTGGACATGACGGGGTTCGGCATCGCCGCGGGATTGGGTTTCCTTTTGATCGTTGGCCTCGCCTTTCTCCTCCTGCGATTACGGCGGGCCGAGAAGCGAAAGGTCGCGGTGGAGACCGCGGGGCCTTAGGCTTTTCGCTCGATGGAGAACCGTGAATCGACTATCGAGACGCGAGATGGCCGCGCCCTACTTGAGCGTTCCGGGGTCTGAGAAACTCTCACGATGACCTGGCCCGAGCTCGACCTCTATCGCGTTTTCCTGATCACATCGTTCTTCGTATTGATCATCCCCGGACCCGCGGTCATCTACATCATGACGACGAGCGTCGATCAGGGTCGCGTCGCGGGCGTGGTCTCGGCCCTCGGTCTCGGGATCGGGAACATGGTGCAAGCGCTGGCCGCGGCCCTCGGGCTCTCGGCTCTGATCGCGTCGTCTGCGATCGCGTTCAGCATCGTGAAGTACGCGGGGGCCGCGTATCTCATCTACGTAGGGATCAAGCGATTGCGAGCGGGCGACGAGCCTCGCGACGCTGAAGCCAATCCAAAGCGACTCTCGAAGATCTTCACTCAAGGGATCGTCGTGAACATCCTCAATCCCAAGGTCGCGTTGTTCTTCCTCGCGTTCCTGCCGCAATTCATCGACACCGCTCGGGGCGGAGTCACGTCACAGGTGGCGATACTCGGGGTCAGCTTCGCTCTTCTCGGAGTTTGCACCGACAGCGCTTACGGGCTGATCGGAGGAACCCTCGGCGGCGCGTTGAAGCAAAGTCTCAGGTATCGGAAGGCCGAGCGCTACGTGACGGGTGGGATCTTCATCACACTCGGCGTGGGCAGCGCGCTCGCCGGATCACACGCGAAGACGAGCGCCTAACCTTTCTCCTCGATCGCTGCCTTCACTCGAAACTCGGTGAGTCTCTTCTGCGCGAGTTGTTTCGCGCTGACGAGCTTGACGCTCCTTGCCAGCTTCAGCTTCTCGAAGAGCCTAATCATGGATCCCGACATGTCGAACTGACCCTTGCCGATGCCATGCACCGCTGAGGTTGGGAACGCGTGGTGATTGTTGTGCCACGACTCGCCGAACGACAGGATCGCCAGCGGCCAGTTGTTAGTCGAGAAGTCCGAACTCGAGAACGGACGCTTGCCGTAGAAGTGGCAGATCGAGTTGATGCTCCAGGTGATGTGATGGAGAAAGAAGATGCGAGCGAGCGAGCCCCACAGGAACGCCGTGACCATGCCCGGCAACGAGCGAGTGATAGCCAGGCCCAGGATCGCAGGCAGCACGAACGTAGCCAGAGTCAGCCAACCGAATGCTTTGTCCACTCTGACTATGTCCTCATCACGGAGCATGTCGGGGGCCCACCGCTTTGCGTCGGTCATCTCGCGCGAGTTCATCCATCCGACGTGCGAATGCCACAGGCCGCGTAGAACGCCTTTGATGCCCGGGCCCTCGTCGAGGTGCGGCGAGTGCGGGTCGCCCTCTTGATCGGAGAAGGCATGGTGGCGCCGATGCGTCGCAACCCAGCCGATGATGTTTCCCTGCACGGACATCGAGCCGCCTACAGCAAGCACTACCTTCAACGGCCTGCTTGCCTCGAAGCTCTGATGAGTGAAGAGCCGGTGGAACCCGACGGTGACGCCGAGCCCAGTGAAGAAATAGAACGCGAGCGCGATCGACGCGTCGACCATGCTCAAACCGGTTCCCCACAGAGTGACGATCGCGAAGATGAATCCCGCGAAGGGGATGACGGTGAAGATCAACACAAGCCGTCTCTGCAGCATCGCTTGCTTCTCGTCCATCATGCTGACGCCCGGGACGCTTGGTTCGGTCATCTCTGGTGCGGGGGGCGTGAGCACCCGCTCGGAAACTGCCATCGGTAAGGACTCCTTGACTCGCCCGCTATCGCCAACGGCCCTTTCGGGACCGTGGCCGGGCGCCACCGTATCCGATTCCGCCCCTAAAGTGTTACCACCAGTACCCCCTCAAACCCGGCGTTCTGAGCGCGTGAAGTGGCGGTACGCGCCACTAAACGCGCTCAGATCACGCTGGGTAGTTGGTTAGCGGATGCCGGTGTCGTAGTCGAGGGCTATGGAGACCGGGCCCGGGTCGTTGGAGCGGATGGTGAAGTCCACCGGGCCGGGCGGGGCCGGGAGGTTGGACTGGCCAAGGTTCTCGGCGACGAGCGTGTAGGAGCCGGCGCCGAGATCGAAGTAGTAGCGGCCCCCGGCGTCGCTCGTCGTTCGTCCCACCACCGCTCCCGTCGAATCCTCGACCCGTAACGGCGCCCCCTCGAGCGGGTCCGTGCAGTCGTCGCCGGGGCGCTGGGGGCCGGGACAGGTCGGGCTCTGGGTGACTTGTCCGACGAGGCCCAGTCCCGTTTCCTGGCCGTAGATGTACTTGATGACCTCCGAACCGCTTCGGTGGTTGAAGGTGATGGGCGCCGGAGTCGCGAAGCCCGGCACGTCGCGCGGCGTCAGTGTGTAGTGACCACTCGGAGCGCGGAACGAGAACGTGCCGTCTTCGTTGGAGTACGTGGACAACTCGGTCCCGTCGTCCTCGCGCAAGATCAATCTTGCACCCCCCAGCGGGGCCTGGCCGCAGTCGCCGTCGCGGGAACACACCGTGTCGGCCGAGACGAGGCCCACCACTGCGTCCGCCTGATCGACCCTGGTCCCCCACTTGTGCACTTCGTTGCCGTCAGAGATCCCATCGTTGTCGGTGTCGTCGTTGTGCGGGTCGCCGTGGTGCAGGTATTCGTCGATGTTCTTCAGGTGATCCCGATCTGGGTCACCGCCGGCGTTCGGCTTGTTCGGGGACAGCCCGTGGCTGCGCTCCCACCGATCCGGCATGCCGTCCCCATCGGAATCCGCGGCGTAGGCGGCCCCCGCGCCGGCGACTATCAATAGAGCTGCAAGCGGAACGACCAGCCGTCTCATATCCATAACAACGATCCTCGCACTCCGTTAGTTGCCGGTTGTTTAAGAGGCTTCGGCGACATTGGCTCGGCGCTCGGCCATGACCGCCTCGACGCCGGCGCGAACGGAGCGCTCCATCTCCATCAGCGCCAGGAAATCCTCGTGCGACAAGCTGTAGAGCTCCGTCGGGTCCGATGCCCTCACGGAGGCCGTCCGCTGCTCGCCACTCAAAAGCGCCAACTCCCCGAAGAAGTCCCCCTCGCGCAGAACGTTCACGGCACGGGGGCCGAGCCCTTCGTCGATCATGACTTCGGCGCGGCCCGAGCTGATCACGTAGAACTTGTCGGCCCTATCCCCCTGATGGACGATGTCGTCGCCCGCCGCGAACTTCTCCGGCATCAGGCGTTCCGCGATCAAGCCGAGCACCACCGGCTCGAGCCGCTCGAACAGTGGAACCTCTTTGAGGCGCGCGATCTGAACCACCGGCGGGCGCTTCGTTGCGATCCCCATCTGCTCGTCATAGAGCTGGCGGTAGAGACCGTTCCGCATGAGCAATTCGTCGTGCGAGCCCTCTTCGACGACCGCTCCGTTGCTGATAGCGATGATCCGATCGGCCCTGGCCGCCAAACCGAGACGGTGTGTGATCGTGATCGTCGTGCGTCCGCGGGCGAGATCGATCAACGTTTCGACGATCTCTTGCTCGGTTTGCACATCTAAAGCGCTCGTTGCCTCGTCGAGGATCAGGATCTGAGGATCTCGCAACAATGCCCGAGCGATGGCTAACCGTTGTCGCTGGCCTCCACTCATCCGCACTCCCCGTTCGCCCAGGACGGAGTCATAGCCGGCAGGCAATGTGGCGATGAACTCGTCGAGGGCGGCGGCCTTGGCCGCGGCCACGATCTGTTCGTCGGTCGCGTCCGGTCGCCCGATCGCGATGTTCTCCCGCAGAGTGGTGTCGAAGATGAAGGTCTCCTGGAACACGAGGCCCGTCTGGGCGCGAAGCGACTGAAGCTTCACATCGCGCAGGTCGTGGCCGTCGACGGTCACGCGTCCGGTGTCGGGGTCCCAAAAACGCATCAGCAGGTTGACGATGGTGCTCTTGCCCGCCCCTGAGGGCCCCACTATCGCGACGTGAGTTCCCACGGGGACATCGATGTTCAAGTTCCGGAGGATCTGGCGCTGTCCCCCGTATCCGAACGACACGTCCTCGAACTGGATCCGTTTGGCCAATGGCGGGAGGTCCACCGCGTCCGGAACGTCGCCGATCTGCACGGGTTCGTGTATGAGCTCGTTGATCCGTTGCATCGACCCGCTCGCGGTCTCGATCTGTTGCCCTACTCCGGAAAGAGCGGCGAGTGGATGGAACAGGTTCGGGATCAGAGCGATGAACGCGAGCAACGTTCCTACGGTCAACGAACCCTTCATCACGAGGTAACCGCCGATCCCAAACACCAGTAGCTGGCCGAGCGTGCTCGCGAGGTTCATGCTCGTCTGAAAGATGGTTCCGATTCGTGCCAGCTTGATGGTCGATCGATCCAAGGCCACCATCCGAGCCGAGAACAGGCGCACCGCGCGGTCCTGCATCCCGTAGGCCTTGATCACGGTCTGGGCCGAAAGGTTCTCCTGGACCAGGTTGGTTGTCTCACCGGCGAAACGCTGACGTTCGTAGCTGGCCTGGCGGAAGTGCTTCTGAAGAACGAGGTACGTGATCATGAAGGCGGGCACCACTACCATCACCAGCGCAGCGAGGATCGGATTCAGCACGAACAGCGCGACCGCGGCAGACCCCGCAGTCAAGGCCATCATTATTCCGCCGCTTGCCAGCGCCGTTATCGCTTGCTGCACGACCGTCATGTCGCCGGTAAGCCGCGTCATGATGTCGCCGACCTTCGCTCGTGCGTAGAAGCTGTGCGGAAGCTGTTGAAGATGAGCGAACATCGACTCCTGGAGTCCGGTGAGTACCTTCAGGTTCAGCCACGTTTGTAGGTAGGCGCCTCGCATCTCGACCATCGCATTGACGATGTAGAGGGCCGCAAGGATGACGACGAAGATGGTCAGCCGGTACCCATCGCGGCCCGGGATGATGTTGTCGAGCAGGTACTTGCCGGACAGCGGGATCAGGAGTCCGTAACCGAGTCCGAACAACCTGTAGATGCCGAGTTCGAGCTGCTCTTTCCAATGTGGGCGAAGCAGCGGGAATATCTGGCGCAGGAAAGCACGCAGCGGAGAAGCACCCCGGCGCCGCGTGACTTCTTGCAGCCACAGTTCCTCGAGCGTGCCGATCGGCCGATGGAAGGTGTTCTGGGCGGATTGATCGGGACGATCCGGGTCGTACTCCTTCAGGAAGTTGCCGAACACTGTCACGCCGAACTCATCACTGAGAAAACCGACGAATGAGGTTGCCACGGCCGACGGGACCTCGGGCGAGAAGATCGTTACATCCTGACCTTCCTCGATCCTTTCTCGCAGCACGTCCTTAAGCTCATCGAGATCGATCGCGGTCACCGCGCGAGCAGCGACAACTCCGGCAAGTCCATCGCGCAGGATTGGGCTATGCGCGGCAGCCGGCGCGGCGCGCTCGAGCCGGTCGTCGACTAGAAGTTCGATGAGATCGGTATCGGAGGACTCCGGGCGAACCGTCAGTACGTGCTGGCCGAGAAACGCGCGGTCGTCAACGGGGTCGCTCAGCAAGATCTTCACGATGTCGGCACTGTCGGGCCCGAGGAAGCGATCGAGCTCGACCTGGGCCCGCTGACCGACTCGAGCGAGTTGCTTGGCCCTCGTAGCAGCGTACGAGCCCTGCAATGCGACAAGCTTGAGGCGCTTATCGCCCGTCTCTATCAGCTTCGCGTCGACGCTCATGCGGCGTTCGCCGCCGTCGAGCGAAGGATCGCCTTGAGCTCGAATGGGGTCAGGCCCGGATGCTTCGAAAGGATCAGAGCCACCAGACCGCTCACGTGGGGGGCCGCGAAGCTGTTCCCCGTAGCGCGGATCCGGCCCCCGTCCTTCCATGGAACTTCCACATTGATGCCGGGCGCGCCGAACTCGACCGGGGGCCGCGGATTCGCGAGGAAGCTGAAAGGATCCTCGCCCTCGCGCGCGGCTACGGACACGACCGACGCGTATTGCCCCGGGAAACAAGGGCCCGTCACGTTCGCCATCGCGGCGACGAGCGCCACTCTGTTGAAGTAGGCGAGATCGGCAAGCTCGTGGAAAACCGAGTAGTAGCGCTGCGCCGAGGTGCCGAGACTCAGATTGACCACATCGAACCTCTGCTCGATCGCCCATCGAAGGCCCGTCACGAACGCGTCTTCGTGGGCGCTTAGCCCGGCCCCCAAGACCCTGATGCTATGTATCTCGCAAGCCGGTGCGAGCTTGCGGATCACTCCCGCGCACGCCGTGCCGTGACCGAACAGATCCTCGTGAGGACCCTCGACCAATCGAGGAGCTGCATCTTTTTCAGGATCGAACTCGATCGCTACCGCGCCGTTGACGCGCCCTACTTGCGGGTGTCCGTCCTCAACCCCTGAATCGACGATCGCCACGCGCACTCCGGCTCCATCCGCCCCCTCCCAGGCCCACTCCCGGGTGATGCGCGCGGGCAGTGGCAAGGCATCCACGTGCTTGAGAACCCGAGGGTCGAATTGCCACGACCACGCGGGGTTCACCATCGGGATCGGGAGTACTTGAGGAACCGGCGAAGCACATCGAGAGCGAGATCCCGCTCCCCGGGACCGGCCTCGGCCAGCTCGTTCAGCGTCGCGGCGATCTCTCCGAGCCTCCGCTGCGATCCCCGGGACTCCGCCGACGTTCGCTCCAACAACTCGCTCAGTTCGTCGTCGTCGCTTGCTCCGGCGAGCGCACCGAACAGCGCCGCGCCCAAGTCGGCGAACACTCGGCCCGACTCGATAGCCAGCGCTGCCTGGCGAGCGAACAGAGCGAGAACGTCCATGTCGCTCCCGCGCTCGTTGGAACGATCCAGGACCGAGATGACGCCGAGTCTGCCGCGCTCCGTTTCGAGTGGCATAGCGAGGATCGATGTGGGCACGTATCCCGTCGTCTCGGCGACCTCGCGTGCGAAGCGCTGATCATTCGCCAGATCTTCAATGGCTATCGGCTGGCCGGAGCTCACGACCCACCCCGCTACGCCTTGATCGGAAGGCATCCTCACTCCAAGGACGTCAGAGGCGCCCTCTCCCGTGGCGACGTGGAAGACGAGTTCGGTTCCGTCCTCGCTCAGCAGGGCAAGTGAACAGGCAGCCGCACCGAAGAGCTCCTTGGCCGCAGCCGTGATCGCCTCGAGCAGCTCGATGTGGGAGGCGGGAGCGAGAGCCGGGCCGAGTTCGTTCGCGAGCCGCGCGACTCGGTCGAGCAGCGGATCGGACCCCTCGGTTGTCACCCCTCGAAACTACAAGCGGGCGCGGCCCCCGTGAAGGCCGCGCCCGCTAAATAGCGGTCTTTCTAGAGTCCAGCCCACTCCGAGAGGAGATGTGCCCCCCTGTCTTTCCAGTCGGACGCGGTGATCACGTAGCGCCTGTGGTCCTTGAACTCGCCGTCGGACATCAGGTACTCGCGAGCGACCCCCTCGCTCTCGACGCCGACCTTCTTCAAGGCGTGCTGGACGGCGTCGTTTTCAGGAAGTACCGCACACTCGATGCGATTAAGCCCAAGGGTTTCGAATCCGAACCGGCACAGAAGGACGAATGCCTCTTCGACCTTGCTCTGTCCCACGTGGGCCTTGTCGATCCAAGCCGACAGGAACGCGCTCTCGAATGGACCCCGCCGCACCGCATTCAGGCCCACTTCGCCGATCAATTCGTCTCCCTCGAAGACGCCGAACGAGAAGTCGGTGCCGAACAGGCGCGCTTGCTCCGAAAGCTGCCATACCGCTTCGAAGGCTTCCGCCGACTGGATGATCGACATCACCGCGTCCATGCTCCCCGTGGCCGGCGCGAGTCGATCCGCGTTGCGTTCGATGGCAGCCTTGTAGGCCTCGTAGTCAGCCGGAGTGAGCGACCTGAGCTCGATCGTCTTGCCTTCCAGGTCGAGAAGCTCGCCGGCCGAGAATCCCTGAACCCCTCCCGGCTTGACGGTTATCGGCAGGTTTGGAGCCGGTTGAACGGTTATCGGCAACAACGGGCTCGTCGAAGTGTTGATGGTCGTAAGCGATGACTTCGAGATGACCGAGCCCATGGATGGTGTCCTTTCGCCAAGGTGGATTGAGAATCCAATCTAGAGACACGAAATGGGCTATGTCTATAGAGGAGCCGTGTCATCTCCGAGACACCAGACCAGGCGTTTAGTCCTCTTCGGCGCCTGAGGACGGAGGGGCGGGCTGCGGGTAGGCCCGTCTCATCACGGAGTCCCACCCACGGTCCGGTAGGACACGCCGGAGGACCATCATTCCCCTCGTCGCGAACGGGGTGACGTAACGAGTTCCAGGGTGGTTGGTGGTCAGGATCCGCTCGATCGTTCGGGCGACGTAGGCGGGACTCGCTCCCGCTTTGCCCATCAGTCCGTTGTAGGCGCCGTCGATCAGCTTCATGACACCCTGGTTGTAGAGCGAATAGGGGTCGCTCGGGTCGGGATCGTGATTGACGCTGTTCACGGCGACGTCGCCGAACTTCGTCTTGATCAACCCGGGTTCGACGATGACCACATCGATGCCGAACGGACGTAGCTCGTAGCGAAGTGCGTCGGAATAAGCCTCGAGCGCGTGCTTGCTTGCGTGGTAGTAGCCCCCTCCGGGGAACGTGAATCGCCCGCCCATCGAGCTCATGTTGACGATCCGGCCGCGGCCCGCTTCGCGCATCTTCGGCAGCACCCGGTTCGTCAGCTCGGCCAACCCGAAGAAGTTGGTATCGAACTGTTTGCGCGCCTCATCGATGGGCGTCGTCTCGACTGCGCCGTGCAACCCGTAGCCCGCGTTGTTGACGAGAGCACCGATCGCCCCATCGGATGACTCGATCGAAGCAACCGCGGATTCGATGGAATCGCTATCGGTGACGTCCAGCGCGACGAGCTTGCAGCCTTTGCCCTTCAGCTCTCCGATCGACCCGAGTTTCCTGGCGCTCGCGTAGACATTCCATCCCTTCGAGCCGAGCCTCTCGGCAATCGCCCGGCCGATGCCCGAGGACGTCCCCGTGATGAGGATGGGTGCCTCGCGAGGAAGCTTCATCCCGTCACGGTATCGGCTCTTTCGTGCGAGAGAGCCGAGCAGTTGGGTCAGCCCCAGAGATCCGTGGACCGTCGCAGGGAGAGGTAGCCGCCGTCTTTGACGATGTAGTGGTCCTCGACCGGCATCCTGGAGATGCGGCCCGCTTCGATCAGCCGGCGGGTGAAATCGAGATCCGACTCGGCCGGTTCGGCGAGGGATCCGCTCGAGTTCGACACGAACAGGACCGAGCCCGCCCCTAGGTCTAGGGGGTGTTCGAGAACGAGATCGAGCGGGAGCATGTTCTTCGGCTGGACCTGCGAGGCGAGACACTCGATATCCATCACGGATCGATCTGAGTCGAGCGAGATCTGAAAGAGCACCTCACCGTCGATGCCGGTCACTATCTGGGCGAGGCTCGGGAGGAGCTTCTCGGGCTGGCGTTGGGCGGGCCGCGTGGCCATGGGGCCTCCTTGGGAGGTGGATAGGACACCTCGATCCCAGCCTGGATGGCGGCGAAAAGCCGTGGCGCGCGTCACTCCGAAAGACCTTGCTCCGCTTCGACCCCTCAGTCACACTGGAGAAAGCTGAAGTGGGACTGCAGACGAAGGGCCCTGCCGATCTCGAGCTGAGGGGAGTGGTCAAGACCTTCGGCTCGACTCTCGCGGTCGACCATGTAAGCGCCTCGATCCGCCCGGGCGAGTTCTATTCGCTTCTCGGCCCCTCGGGCTGCGGCAAGACAACCACTCTTCGGCTCGTGGCCGGATTCGAGCGTCCCGACGCCGGGAACATCCTTCTGGCCGGCGACGACATCACGGCCACACCGCCCGAGCGTCGCAAGGTGAACACCGTCTTCCAGCACTACGCGCTGTTCCCTCACCTGACCGTCGAGGACAACGTCGCCTACGGACTACGCCATTCCAAGTTGAACAAAGAGGATGTGTCCGAGCGGCTCGAGCGCGGGCTCGCAACGGTTCGCTTGAACGAGCTCCGCCACCGCCATCCTCGAGAGCTGTCGGGGGGTCAGCAACAGCGAGTCGCTCTGGCCCGCGCCCTCGTGAACGAGCCGACGGTGCTTCTGCTCGACGAGCCGCTCGCCGCTCTCGACCTCAAGCTCCGCAAGGCGATGCAGCACGAACTCAAGAAACTCCAGGAACGGGTCGGCATCAGCTTCGTGTACGTCACCCATGATCAGGAAGAAGCACTCACCCTCTCCGACCGGATCGCAGTCATGAATGACGGCCGGATCCTGCAAGAAGGAACTCCGTCCGAGATCTACGAACGACCAACGACCCGTTTCGTGGCGGACTTCATCGGCGAAACGAATTTCTTCGAAGGCCTCGTGGAAGACACCGGCGCGGTCACCGTGGTTCGCACGAAGTCGGGAGCGCAACTCCGCTGTGCCGGCGTCTCATTCGCGCAACAGGGGGACGAGGTCACCGTCTCGGTCCGTCCGGAATCGATAGTGGCGGTAACGGGTCAGAGCAGGCCCGCGAATGTCCTGGAAGGGATCCTGCAGCGGACCACCTATCTCGGTGACTCGTTGCAACACCACGTGATGCTCGCAGATAAGACCGAAGTCTCGATCAAACGGCAAAGCGTTTCGGGTGCAAGCGAAGATCAATGGAGGGTGGGAGCGCGAATCGAGATCGGCTGGAGCGAAGCCGACGCGCTCGTCGTCAGTAACGAGAACGTGGCCGTCGCCGACGCGGAGGCCCGCCGTCTCGTCGAGGTGGAGGGCCCCGCTTAGGCGGGGGAAAGGGGGAAGGATGTCTGATCTCGATCGTGAGCGACTGAGGGCCATGCTCGACCAGCCCATCACGCGAAGAGGTGCGATGGCCGTTGGGGCTGCGGCGCTCTTCGCAGCGTGCGCGAAGGAAGTGAAAGTCGGGCCCGCGGCGAACAACAGCGGCGGCGTCCAGGCCACACCGACTACGAGTGCACTCGAGAGCGATCTCTCGATCTACAACTGGGCGCAATACGTGAGCCCCAAGACCTATCCGGCTTTCGAGAAAGAATTCAACGTCAAGATCACCGAGGACAACTACGCGTCCAATGAGGACGCCCTCGCGAAGCTGCAAGCCGGGGCCAAGGGTTATGACGTGGTTGCGCCGACCGGCTACATGGTGCAGATAATGGGCCAGGCGGGACTCCTTTACGAACTCGACAAGTCGCAGCTTCCCAATCTGGCGAATGTCGAGTCGCGATTCCTCGACCTTCCATTCGATCCAGGCAACAAGTACAGCGTGCCCAAGGACTACGGCACGACGGGGTTCGGCTACCGCAGCGACCTCGTCGACGAGGAAATGAAGTCGTGGGAGGACTTCTACCGGCTCGCTTCCAAGTACTCGGGCCGCTACACGGTGCTCGATTCTCCCCCGGAGGTCGTCGGCTCGGCTCTCAAGATGCTGGGCTACTCGTATAACTCTGTGGATCCGAAAGAGATCGAAGAAGCAACCAAAGAGATCATCGGACTCAAGCCACACATACGGAAGATCACATCGTCCATGCGCGAGATCCTCACGAGCGGCGAAGCGTACGTATCGCTTACCTGGAACGGCGAGATCGGCTACGTCGCTCTAGACGCGCCGGACGCTCGTTACGTGGTTCCTGCCGAGGGCACGGAGATCTGGCTTGATAACTGGGCGATCGTCGCCGGCGCTCCGCATCCGAACGCAGCCCACGCGTATCTGAACTGGCACCTGCAGCCCAAGGTTCAGGCGCGCGACACGGAATACCACTACTACGGAGCGGTGGTCGAGGGCGAGGAGCAGTACCTCGATCCGGCGATCGCCAACGACCCGGCCGTATATCCGAGCGCCGAGACCGAGGCCAAACTCGAAGTGGCCGAAGCAACACCGGAGTGGACGAAGCTGCGCAACGAAGCCTGGACGAAGTTCAAGGCCGCATAAGCGTCGATGGGGGGACGAGGTAGGACGCAGCGGAGCGCAGTAGCCGAACCGCGCCTGCTGCTCCTACCGGCTTGGGGATGGTTCGTCGTCTTCTTCTTCATCCCGCTCGGCTACATGGTTGTCTATTCGTTCGGCATCAACACTGGCTTCTTCACGGTGCAGTTCGGCTTGCACACAGACCAATACGCGCGCCTTTGGGATCCGATCTACCTGAACATCTACAAGAACACGTTCTTCCTCGCTGCGACCGGGACGGCTGGGTGCCTATTGATCGGGTACCCATTCGCGTATTTCCTCGCCACGCGGGCCGGGAAACATCGCAACCTGTTGTTCTTCCTGGTGATCGTTCCATTCTGGACGAGTCTGTTGATCCGCACGTACTCCTGGATCCTGATACTTAACGAGAAAGGACCGTTGTCGGAGTTGTTGCAACGACTTCACGTGATCTCGAAACCGCTCGACATCCTCTACACGAACTCCGCGGTGCTGATCGGGGTGGTGTACGACTACTTGCCGCTGATGATCTTCCCGCTCTACGTCGCGATCGAGCGCATGGACAGATCATTGATCGAGGCGAGCCGCGATCTAGGCGCAGGTCGTCTGCGAACATTTCGGAAAGTGACGATCCCGCTCACGCTTCCCGGCATCATGACCGGCTGTCTTCTGACCTTCATCCCGATGATGGGCGAATACGTGGTCCCAACGATCCTGGGTGGAGCCAAGTCGTTCCTCGTAGGCAGCCTCGTCGCCAACGAGATCCTCACCGCGATCGATTGGCCGTTCGGAGCAGCCGTCTCGATGGGTCTCGTGATTGTCCTTCTCATCGCGATAACGCTCTATCTGAAAGTGGTCGGCGGTAAAGCCGAGGAGAACCTGGGGGCGGCCCTGTGAGCACCGCATCTGTGGGTCAACCCGTTGTGCGCGGGGTGGACTCCGATCGGGTCGTCAACGGAGCGCTGAAACTCCACGCAGGGCTCGTCTACGCGTTCCTCTATCTGCCGATCCTGGTGGTCGTCATCTACGCGTTCAACGACAGCCGGCTGGTTCAGGTCTGGCAGGGTTTCTCAACCCGATGGTTCGGCGAGGCCTGGAGGGACGAAACCCTCAGACGAGCCTTCTTCATCTCTGTCACGACAGCGAGCGCCAATGCGGTCATCGCGACCACACTGGGGACCGCGGCCGCCCTCGGTCTTCGCAATGTCGGGCGCAAGACGCGCACCGCCTTCGACGTGTTCATGTACATGACGCTGATCACACCGGAGCTCGTCTCAGCGATCGCGGCCCTGCTCTTCTTCGTTACCGTGGGTATCCCCCTCGGCCCGGTCGCGATCGTTATCACCCACTCGATCTTCAACACCTCGGTGGTGGCACTGATAGTCCGAAGCCGGCTGGCGACTCTCGATCGGACGTTGGAGGAGGCGAGCCGGGACTTGGGCGCCACTCGGTTTGCGACCTTCCGAGGGGTCACTTTTCCCCAACTGGTTCCGGCGCTCATGGCCGGAGCGCTTCTGGCTTTCACGTTCTCGTTCGACGATGTCGTGTTGTCATCGTTCGTGTCGGGACCGGGATCGACACCCTTGCCTGTCGAGATCTTTTCCCAGCTGCGATTCGGGTTGTCGCCGAAGATCAACGTCGTAGCAGTGACGACTCTCGCCATCACCATCACTTTCATCGTCACCGCACAGCTCATGTTGAGACGCGACACCAAGAGGATCCAAAAGGAGGCGGCATGACCGAGGCCGACCTCGGAGCCCGCCTGCGAGAGCTCCGCGAAGAACGCAGCATGTCGCTGAAGGTCCTGGCCTCGAAGGCCGGGGTCTCAGAGAGTTTCGTTTCGCAGGTCGAGCGAGGGAGCGCCAACCCCTCGGTCGCCTCTCTGCGTCGCTTGTCCGAAGCACTCGGGACATCGATCGGCGCGTTGTTTGAAGACCATGGCGGCGGCCAGCGACTCGTACGCGCTGGCGAGCGGGCGAGGTTCGTTCATCCCCAGCGCAAGTGGGAGGACTTCCTAGTCACACCTCGGACCTCGAAGCGGTTGCAGGTCATCCTTTCGGTCATCGAAGCGGGCGAGGGGTCCGGTGATGAGCCGTACTCGCACGACTCGGACGAAGAGTGCGTGCTCGTCCTGAAAGGTTCACTTGAGTTCAACGTCGGTCGGGAGAGCTATCTGTTGGAGGAAGGTGACAGCCTGACCTTCGAAAGTCGAACGCCACACTGGAACCGCAATCCCGGCCCTTCCAAAGCCGAAGTGCTGTGGATAACCACTCCCCCGAGTTACTGATGCAGACAAGGGAGTCCCGAACGACGGGTCGCTATTACGGCAACTACAGCCTGTGGCTTGACTCGATGCGAGACGAGCTTTCACCCCGCGACGCGCTCGCAGGAGACACCGAAGCCGACATCGCCATCGTCGGAGCCGGCTACACCGGACTCTGGACTGCTTATTACTTGCTGAAGACCGACCCCACTCTGAACATCGCTATCGTCGAGAAAGAGATCGCCGGCTTCGGCGCCTCCGGTCGGAACGGAGGTTGGTGCTCGGCTCTGTTCGCGGCCCCCAGGGAGAAGATCGCAAAGCTCTACGGGCGCGACGCAGCGATCGCTCAGCAACGGGCGATGTTCGAAACCGTCGATGAGGTGGGGCGGGTTCTCGAAGAGGAGAACATCGACGCTCACTTCCATAAGGGCGGAACGCTAACTCTGGTCACGTCGCCGACTCAGGGCGACCGAGTGCAGGCGCTACTCGATGACGACCGAAAGTGGGGCTTCGGCGAGGACGACTACCGTTGGCTCGATTCGAGTGAGCTCGACGCTCGCGTTCGGGTCGAGGGCACCCTCGGAGCTCGCTACACCCCCCATTGCGCCCGGGTGCACCCTGCGCGACTGGTGAGGGGCCTCGCCGACACGGTTGCCAAGATGGGTGCACGAATCTATGAATTGACCCCAGCCACAGAGATCCATCCCGGCATCGTCAAAACGATGCGCGGCAACATCCGTGCCGGCATCATCGTCCGCGCGACCGAGGGTTACACGGCGCGCATCAGGAACCTTCGGCGCAAGCTTCTCCCCCTCTACTCGCTCATGATCGCAACCGAGCCGTTGCCGAAGGGCGTTTGGGACGCGATCGGGTGGAGCGACTACGACACGCTGCACGATGGACGACACCTTCTTATCTACGCGCAAAGAACCGCCGACGATCGCATCGCGATCGGGGGCCGCGGCGCTCCGTACCACTACGGGTCGAAGATCGTGGATGGCAACGACAAGGAACCGGAACTCTTCGCAGCTCTTCGCCAAGTCATCGCGCAGCTCTTCCCAGTGGCGGCCGGCGCTGCGATCACGCACGAGTGGGGTGGTTGTCTAGGAGTTCCCCGCGATTGGTTCAGCTCGGTGGGGTTCGATCCCAAAGCCGGAGTTGCGTGGGCCGGCGGATACGTGGGGGATGGGGTGTCGACCACGAACCTCGCCGGTCGCACTTTACGCGATCTGATCCTCGGCCTCGACTCAGAGATCACGCGGCTTCCGTGGGTGAACCATCATTCGCCCACCTGGGAGCCCGAGCCGCTTCGGTGGCTCGGGGTGAACCTCGGCCTGAAGGCGATGGCGCTGGCCGATAAAGCCGAGGCAAGAACCGGCAACCCAAACAAGAGGGCCGAGCTCATCAAACGAATGATCGGGATCTAGCTTTTAGCCGGCGGATCCCTCGGGCGGGTCGTCGGGGCGCCGTTCACCGCGACGCGCGTCGCGCAGATAACGCTCGATCTCGTTCGCTAGCTCTTCTCCGGACACCACCGGCTGATCGCTCGTCATCGTCTCCAGGCGCTCGACGTATTCCTGTGCCTCCGGCTGACTCGCCACCACCGCGTCGAGTTGCTCGCGCTGCGCCGCGGTTTCGCTCTCGAGGTCGTCTAATGGGATCTCGATCTCGAGGTGATCGGCGACGCGACGGACGAGGGCGAGAACACCCGCCGTGTATGGACCGCTCACGTAGTGAGGAACCTGAACGAAGAACCCGACCGTGGGGATGCCGGCCGCGGCGACCGCTTGATCGACGATGCTGACCGCCGCGGCAGGAACCCGCAGCAAACCCTCTGGCAGGCGAACCTCGCCTTTGAGGATGTCGATATCCGACGCGGTCGTGAGAACGGGCGGCGGCATCGTGTGCGGCACCGCCGCAGGGACGGCCCCCAACGTGATCAGTTGTGTCACGCCGAGGTGCGTGCAGATCTCCGCGACGGACTTCGAGAACTTCTTCCAACCTAGGTCGGGCTCTTGTCCCGTGAGAACGAGAACGTCTCGACCCCCGACCACTGCGTAACGGACCACGACCTCGGGCCAAACGGTCTGTTTCATCGAGCCGTCGACGATGTCGAGGATCGGTCGCTGGCTGCGGTAATCGAATAGCTCATCCGGATCGAATTCGGCGATCTGCCGTCCATCCATCCCGATATGCGCGGCCGTTGTCGTTCCTACCGTGGCGGCGTCGACCCAGCCGGCGAGAGCAGTGATCATGACCGCCGCGTCGAGCTCTGGATGGTCGGTGATCGTGTACATCGGTCCCCCGAGGCTACTCGCGGGGTGCGTCTGTTTCACCAGTATCCGCAAGCCGCTATCGGGCGGTGACCCCTCGGCCTATCGTGGGGTCGTGAGCTCCGAAGCCGTCCAGATAGCGTCTCCGTCTGGTTCGACCTGGCGAAGCGAAGCGGCTGCTGCGACTCGCCACTTGTCCGCAGGGATGTGGCCCGGGATCCTGGCCGGTTTCTTGATCGGCGGTATCGGAGGACGTCTCGCCATGCTCGTGCTCCGCTTAACGTCTGACGAGTCGCTCATCGGGGCCGAGACCGACGACGGCTTCACCATCGGCGCGTTCACCACCGGCACGCTCTTCTTGCTCGGGATATGCACGATCGCAGGACTCCTTGGAGGGCTCCTCTATCTCGCGGTCCGCGACTGGCTTCCCGAGAAGATCCGCCCCGTGGCGATAGTCACCTTCGTGACCGCATTCGGGGGGGCCGCTGCGATCCGTCCCGTTGGGATCGATTTCAACGAACTCGATCCCATCCCCCTCGCCGTCGTCATGTTCATCGCGCTGCCCGCCCTGTATGGCATCGCGCTCTGGTGGTTCACCGAGAGGAATCTGGCCCGGCCCGATCGGTCGGCCCCAGCATCACTTCTGGGACTACTTCCGCTGCTCGGTTTCGGCGTTGCGGGCCCGTTCGGGTTAGTGCCCTTGGCGGTCGTCGCGGCGGGATGGGCCTTGAATCGCAGGGGCGTCCCGATAGTGAAGCTGTGGCACTCCACTCCGGTGATGTGGCTCGGGCGGACTGCGTTCGCAGCGGCCACGGGGTTCTCGCTGTTCGTCTTGGTCCAGGACGTGAACGCGGTCTTCTGATTGGTTCCTTAGAGCGCCCCGCTCGTTCATCATCTTTGGACCATGGGCTTTCTCGAAGTCAGCGACGCGAGCTACAAGATCCCCGGAGGGCGGTTGCTCTTCGACGGGATCTCCTGCCGCGTCGGAAACGGACAGCGCGTCGCACTTGTGGGGGCCAACGGAACCGGCAAGACCACTCTGCTCAAGTGCATCGCCGGCATCGAGCCCTTGACGGCTGGCCAGATGCGGGTCGAGGGACGCATCGGCTACATGCCTCAGTTCTTCGGTCCGATCACCGTTCGGGAGCTGTTGATCCAACTGTCCGGCGACAGGATCCGCAAAGCCGCGCTCGAGCTCGTCGGAGCCGAAGCGGCGGTCGAGTCGGCCACGGATCCCCGTGCTCATGCCGCGTACGCGGATGCATTGACGACCTGGGGTGAGGCTGGAGGCTACGAAGAAGAGGTGCTTTGGGATATCTGCACCCACGCGGCATTCGGCGCCGATTACCAGGCGTCTGCGGACCGTTCGATGGGCACGCTGTCGGGTGGTCAACAGAAACGACTCGCCCTCGAGTTCCTTCTACGCGGAGATTCGGACGTGTTGCTGCTGGACGAGCCGGACAACTTCCTCGACATCCCCGGGAAGGAGTGGCTCGAGGACGCGCTGAACGAAACGCGAAAGACAGTCTTCTACGTGAGCCACGACAGGACTCTTCTGGCGAACACCTCTACCGCTGTGGTCACGATCGAAGCGCACGGCGCGTGGACCCACCCGGACTCCTTTGCCAGCTACCAGGAGGCGCGCGAGCACAGACTCGACAAGATCGACGAGGAGCACCGGCGGTTCATCGAGCGTCGTAAACAGCTTTACGTATCGATGCTCGAGTTGAAACGGCGGGCCGCTCTGAACTCCAAGAACGCGGCGAGGGCGCGTGCGGCCGAGACGAAACTCAAGCGCTACGAGGTCGACCATGCACCGCGCGAGAAAACACGCGAGCAGAGCATCAACATGAAGCTGCGGGGTGGCCGAACCGGCAAGATCGCTTTCAGGGCCAAAGGACTGGCGATCCCCGGCATCTTCGACGCGTTCGAGGCCGAGTTCTACTACGGCGAACGCGTTGGAGTCGTGGGGCCGAATGGAAGCGGCAAGACGCACTTCCTGAAGCTGCTCTCCGGAGCCGACGTCGCTCACACGGGTGAATGGAAGCTGGGTGCCCGGGTCGCCCCGAGTCTCTTCTCGCAGACACACGAGCGCTCCGAACTCGTCGGACGTAGCGCGCTCGAGATCATGATGGCCGAGGGGTTCGACAGAGGCCGCGCGATGTCGGGACTCAAGCGCTACGAGCTAACCCCTTCGGCCGACACGCCTTTCGAGGCCCTCTCCGGTGGTCAGCAAGCGCGCTTACAGATCCTGCTGATGGAGCACTCGAGTCCGACGATGTTGCTGCTCGACGAACCGACCGACAACCTCGACATCGATTCGGCCGAGGCATTGGAACGCGGCCTCGATGGATTCCAGGGCACGGTCATAGCGGTGACGCACGACCGTTGGTTCATGCAACTGATGGACCGGTTCCTGGTTTTCGAATCCGACGGAACGGTGTACGAATCGGACGATTCGCCGTATCTCTGAGCCGGCGGTTGCGCGTTGAGCGCGTTGGGTATGGATGGGCCACCTGACACCAAAACGAAAGTCGAGGAGCCCATGTCTGATCAAGACCCCATGAAGGTTGAAGCCGTCAAGAAGCTGATGAACGAAGCGATCCCGTTGCAATTCCGTTCGGCCGCCGTTTATACGTGGGCCGCGGGGGCCGCGACCGGGATCGAGTTCCAAACCCTCGGCAAAGAGTTCGAGGAGTTCGGCCGCCTCGAGCTCGAGGACGCCCGCAGGCTGATCGAGAAGATCGTCGCGCTCGGCGGAAAAGCTCCGACCGAAGTCGCTTCCTTCGACGCAATCGGTGCGAACAAGACCGGCGTCGGCAAGCTGATCGCCTACGAGAACGAAGCCCTCGCAGCGATCCACGCGATCATCCCGGAGTCTGGCCAAGAACCGCGTTCGGAAGCTTTGGAGCACCTGCTCGAGCACATCATCATGCGCAAGCAGCAGCAGGTGGACTTCTTGGAGAGGGTCCGACTGGGCCTCTGAGCCGAGGAACGACATGTCCTACTCGGCTCTTATGGTCGGGGCGTGGATCGGATATTCGAGGGGCTGAATCCCGAGCAGCGGCGCGCGGTCGAGACCGTGCGGGGGCCCGTCTGTATCCTGGCGGGGGCCGGGTCGGGCAAGACGACCACCATCACCCGACGCATCGCGCACCAGGTTTCATCGAGCGCTTTCGATCCCCTCGACATCCTGGCGGTGACGTTCACCGACAAGGCCGCCGGCGAGATGCGGAGTCGACTTTCTGCTTTGGGAGTCTCCGGGGTGCGGGCTCGGACGTTCCATTCGGCCGCGCTCGCGCAACTACGCGGCCTGTCGGCCGAGCCGCCGGCCGAGATCATGCCGTCCAAGGCTATGGCGTTACGCCAGATCGGAAACACTCTTCCCAAGCCCTACAAGTTCCGGCCGGCGGGTGACCTCGCGTCCGAGATCGAGTGGGCCAAGAACCGGCGGATCACCGCCGACACGTATCTCGATTCGATCGGCTCTCACCAGCCGCCCATCCCGGCCGATCTCATGGCCAGCGTCTATCAACGCTACGAACGCGGGAAGAACGATCGGGGCCTGATCGACTTCGAAGATCTCTTGGAGCACGGGATCCGGATGTTCCAAGAAGAGGAATACGTGCAGGAACGCTTCGCGGCTCGCTACAAATCCTTCACCGTGGACGAGTACCAAGACGTGAACCTGCTTCAAGAGACGCTGCTTCGTGAGTGGCTCGGCGGCCGAGACGACCTGTGCGTGGTTGGCGACGATTACCAATCGATCTACGGCTTCACCGGTGCGACTCCTCAATACCTCCTCGACATGCCGATCCGTCTTCCCGGCGCCGTCGTTATCAGGCTCGAATCGAACTACCGCTCGACCCCGCAGGTACTGAGCCTTGCGAACAAGCTCGTGCCGATGCTCGGCGGAGCCGAAAAGGTGTTGCAGCCGACCCTTCCGGACGGAGCCGAGCCCGCGGTGCGGAGCTTCTCGAGCGCGTCGGGCGAGATCGATTTCGTAGTCGCTCGTATCAAGGATCTGCACGCGGACGGCATCCCGCTGGAGGAGATGGCGGTTCTGTACAGGGTGAACTTCCGCTCCGAGGACTACGAAGAAGCGCTCGCGGCGGAAAAGATCCCGTTCCAAGTGCGCGATGGAGCTTTCCTATCGCGTCAGAGCGCTCGACAGCTGCTCGGCTCCCTCAAACGAACTGACACAACGGACGTCGCGGCAGCAGTGCGCAAACTCGCCGACCGGGCCGGCTATCTCGAGGAGCTGCCCGACGGCCTCGGCGACCAGGAACTAACGCGCCAGGGCGACCTCGCGCGTTTCGTCAGATTGAGCGAGGAGTTCGATGACGGTGCACGTTCGACCGCTCAGTTCGTCACCGACATCGAAGCTCGTTTCGGCACCGAAGGCGAGGGCCGCGGAGTGAACCTGCTGACGTTGCACCGTGCGAAAGGCCTCGAGTTCGCCGCCGTTTTCCTGCCCCGGGTCGAGGAGGGCGAGCTGCCTTTCAAGCGGGCGCGGACCGACGAAGGCATCGCGGAGGAGCGACGACTGTTCTATGTCGGGATCACGCGGGCGAAGCAGCATCTCGCCATCACGTGTGTGAATGACGGACGACGAAAGTCCAGCTCCTTCTTCGACGAGCTCTCGGGAAAGCCGGCTCGTCGTTCGGCTCCCTCCGCCCAGGCGAAGGAGCCCGAGGGGATCGCCGCCGAGATCGGGATGGAGGTCGAGCTTTCGGGCGGATTCTCGGGAAAGGTGATCGAGCTCGACGAGCGGTCGGCCTCGGTCGAGCTCGCCGACGGCCAGTTGCTGGTGGTTCGCTACGGGGAGCGAGTGAAGACCCGAGGCGTATCTCTTCCGCTCGCACCGCCGAAGGGGCCTCAGGAACGGCTCGTCGATGAGCTGAAGAAGTGGCGACTCGAGCGGGCAAAGGCCGACGGCGTGCCAGCCTACGTCGTATTCCACGATTCCACCCTCGAATCGATCGCCGAGCGGCGTCCGGCATCTCTGCCCGAGCTGAGCCGGATCGACGGGTTGGGGCCGGTGAAGCTGGAGCGCTACGGCGAGGACGTTCTTGCGGTTTTGAGCGAGAGCTAGCTCGAAGCCAGAAGACTCACGGTGAAGCGTGTTCCATGCGGTTCGATGCGCGAGTACGCAACCTCGCCGTTCATCCGAACGAGAAGACTGCGAACGATGGCCAGTCCAAGCCCGAAGCCGTCGCTATTGGTAGAGGCGCGGTGGAAAGGATCGAAGATCTTGGTGGCGACCGTCGGGTCGATTCCGGGGCCGTCATCTTCGATCCATAGGTGAATCCTTCCCGAGGCCTGGAACGCGCCGATCTTTATGGTCGGTCCCCCATACCGAACCGCGTTGGTAAGCAGGTTGACGAGAACCTGGTCGAGCGATCCCTCCTCCGCGAGCGCGGTCAGATCCGAGGGAATGGACGTTAGTAACGAACAGTGGCTCGGGATGATGACGGATTCAAGGACTTCGTCGACGACGCTCGCTACCTGGACCGGCGCGAGGTCTTGAGCGGGTCGGCTCTCGAGGCGTCCCAGGTCGAGCATCCGCTTTAGGAGCGCGTTCATCTTGTCGGCCTGCCGGCCCATCCCGGCTATGAGCTTCTTCAGCTCATCCTCGCTCGTCTCCCTGTCCTTTAGGAGATCTGCTATCCCGACGATGACCGAGGCGGGGTTGCGAAGCTCGTGCGCCGCGTCGTTGATGAATCTGATGCGCGCCTCCTCAAGCTCTTTTTGCTTCGTCACGTCTCGGAAGCTCCAAACGCGCCCGACCGGAATCCGGTCGATCCGCTGAGGCTGCGAGTATCGCTCGATCCTCCGGCCGTCCTTGAGGAGAAACACCTCGACGCTTTCCGATTCGTGCTGCTCGAAGAGCGCTAGTTCACTCGCGAATACTTGCTCCGGATCCTCGAGCCGGTCGAGGAACGAGGCGAAAACTTCTGCGAGGTCTCCGGGAGCCGCGTGATCGTCGGGGATATCCCACATCTCCAGGAACCTGCGATTGAAGCTCGTGATCCGGGCTTCGAAATCGATCACCAGGATGCCGTCGGTCGTCGAATCGAGCGTCGCTTGCAACAGCGAAGCTCCTTCTTTCATCTCGGACCGGCTCTTCTCCTTCTCCGCAACACTCGCCGTCAAGATGAGTGTCGTCATCGCCATTAGGGCAATGAGCGTCTGGAAGATCTGCACGCTGGCCGTTGCAGTAACGCCCCCTACGGGGACGGTCCCATTGAGGATCCCTGCGATGGCCAGCACCGACATGGCGAAGATCGCTGTTGTTGCCCCCCGCTGTTTGAAGCGCAATGCCGCCCAAACGAGTAGCGGGAACAGGATGTACGGATATCGCCAACTCCCTCCGAGAAACACGAGAGATGCGGCCAGAACAACGCCGACCATGAGGAGACCTTCCTCGAACGGCGCCTCTGGTCGTTCACGCGTTCTCAGGGCCACTCCCCACGACAGGAGCAGAGGAGCGACGATCAGAACTCCCATCGCGTCGCCGTGCCACCACAATTGCCACGTGTACGCGAATCGATCCCATGGAACCTGGCCCGAGATGGCTAGAGCGGAAGTGCCGATAGACGCGCTCACTGCGGTGGAGACGATGGCGCCGAAAAGGACTAAAGACAGGACGTCCTTGACGCGATCGAGCGAAAGCCTGAACCGAGCCACGCGCACGAGGAGTTCGGAGCCAACGAGCGCCTCAAGTGTGTTGCCCACTGCGATGACGGCGGCAACCCACAGCGGAACCGACGTGAGCGCGTTTGCCACGAATGCGCCGAGCGCGATGGCCGGCCACATCTTCCGGCCGAAAAGCAAGAGGGCCACAAGTGAGATGCCGACCGGGGCCCAAACGGGCGTCGCGTTGCTGTAGGCGACCGAGAGCTCCAAACCGAGCTTCGCCGCGACGACGTAGACAAGCGCGATCGCCGCGCCGATCGCCCAGACGCGAGGGCTCGATTTCGTCACGGATCGAGCAGGCTCGCGCGTATCCGAGCCGGAAGCAAAAACGTTCGGGTGGAAAGAGGGTCCCTCGGCCAGGGCGGCACGAAGCCGTCCGTGACGCAGCAAGGCGCCCGAACCCAGCTCCCCAGCCCGCGACGGCCCTAGCTCTGGTTCGATTGAGGAAGCGTACGCCTCCCAGGCGGGCCCCGGTTAGGTATTTAGAGTGATAAGAGGAATGAACCGGGAAGGGCGCTTCGACTCGGGCGAGATTGGGCAGGAACCTCGCATGGAGAACCGAAGAGTCACCGACAGGCGGCTGCCGCTCGTCGAACACCCCCGGAGGATCGAGGCCCCCTCGCCGCGCGTGGTCGACATCACCGACCGCGCTCTTGGCGTTCGTGGACACATGGCCGGGGGTCCCCCAGCCGTCAGCCGCCACCGCGTGCGACAAGGCGTCCTGGGTTGGCGACTCGGGAGATTTCTCTAGCAGAACCCACGAGGATGAAGATGCAAGAGGGGGGCGGAGTATCCGCCCCCCTCTTTTACATCTACCGCTCTATGAGGATCTGGTCGATCGCCGCACCCGAATAAGCGGGGGCGGAAACCAGCGCGTCGCTCGCCATGCGGAATCTGATGTAGAGGTCTCCCGCCGGTGCGACGAACGTAACCTCGGCTGGACTGAAGTTCGGGAAATCGGCGTTCTGGCCCGCGACTGCGTTTGCCGCGTTCCACACCTTGCCGTCGCTGGACCATTCGATCGAGAAGTAGTCACAACACGGCTCGGTGTCGTAGCGCTGGAACCACGAGACCTTGACGGAACTGGGCTCCGGCAACTCGAGCTTGGGAGACACCAGCGCCGCAGACGTGTCGTCGGTGTAGGGAACGTCCTGGAAGCTCTGCGCCGATGCGTTGCCCGGAGGCGCGAGCTTCCACTCTGACGTGTCGCTGGTAGAGGTTGCCTCCCACCCTTCTGCATCGGTCTCGAAGTCGAACGGACCCGCGACCTTCTCGCCCTTGAACGGCGGAGGTGGCGGAACCTTGGGCTCGGGGCACGGTGGCTTCGGACCCATCCGATACGTGTACACGCCGCGCCCGTAAACGGCGGCTGTGATCAGGTTCTTGTCACAGACCGCGACGCGCGTCGTGAACACAGGTGACGACGGCAGGCCCTTGCCAAGGAGCTCGAACTTGCAGGCACGGTGGCAGTTGGTCCCCGGCTTAGTGATGAACACGCCGACATCGGTGGCAACCAGCACCTGCTTGCCGCGCAAAGTCACCCAGTTAACCGGCGTGTTCGGAAGGTTGCCCGAGACGTCCTTGAACGTCTTGCCCGCGTTCTTGGAGAAGAACAGATGGCCTTTGCCGACGTTTGCGTTCTTGTCGACGGAGTTCGGAAGGACCCATCGAGCCGAATATCCACCGAGGCCCACGAGGACGTTCTTGGGCGCTTTCTGCTCCATCGCGATCGAGGTGACGTATCGATCCGGGAGCCCGCGGGTCTTGGCGATGTGCCAGCCGTCCGACTTGTAGCGCTCCGGCGCCTTGCTGCCGCCGACGTTCGTCGCGATGCCGCTCTTGAACGGCGCGGTCGCGTCCAGAGTCGAGCAAACGCCGCAATAACCGACGTAAGCGTTGGATTTGTAGAGGTCGATACCGGTCATCGAGTTGACCGGATCGTCGTCTGCGGGAACTGCGTCTTTGTCGCCCGGATGCTTCTGCGTGCCGAGGTCGTAGACGACCGCCCAGTCGGAGCTCGATGTTCCAGGGCCGGACCCTGTCTCGTCGACGGTGTCGCCCGCGATCATCACGTGATCGAAGTCCGTTGGGTCGACCGCGAACGGAGTCGAGAACTGAGCGGTTGTGCCGTCCAGACCCGGCGGGCTCATCGCCGTCCATGTCTTCCCGCCGTCCTTGGTCGCGCTCATGCTCCCGTAGACGTATTCCTCGTATGCCCTCTTGGAGTTGTGAGGATCCACGCCAACGAAGAACCCGTCGCCGCCGTAGACCTCGATCTGCTTCCCCCCGTCGATCTTCATAGTTCCGTTGTCTTGAAGACCGGAGTAGCCGACACCGTCTTTGGCGATCACGAAGTCATAAGGAAGGAGCGTGTTGAAGCCTTGTTGCGCGCCGTCGCCCCAGCCCTCGTTAGAGAAGTCGGCACCCGGGTCGGCCTGCTGGGAATAAGCGCCTCCGTCGTTACCGACGACGAGGATCGAGCCGACGTCGTTGCCCACCGACACTGGGATCATGACCCCCGCCTGCTGGTCGGGGTGCGTGGTCGTGTCTTGGACCGCGGGGTTGTCCCGCTCCGCCGGGCAGGCGGGAAGCCCCGCCTGCACGAAGACGCAGCTCGAGCCCGAGTAGTAGCGCCCGATGACTTTGAACTTGCTCTTGCCGGTCTGCGGCGTGCTCGTCTGCTCGTTCATCCAGACCTCTTCAAGTCCGAACAGAAGCCGCGTCGGGATGCCAGCTGCCTGGCGCGTCGGGTCGGGAGCGATCCATTCGTTGTACCAAGCCTGGATGCCGGGGCCGTACCCACTCGACTGTGCGACACCGGTTAGTGCAGAACCAGAGCTTGGCTCCTGAAGTTCCTCCGCGCTCGCCATCAACGTCCAGGTCTGGCCGAAGTCGGCCGACGCGTACACCCCGTTGAAAACGGTCGGAACGTTGGCTGGAGGTGGTCCCCCACCTTCGGTGTCGAGACCCGGTGTGCCGCCGCGCAACAGGATCGCGTCCTGGACCATCGCGTAGATGTAGTTGTGATCCTGGTCGGCGCCGATGGCGGGTCCGAGCTCGACGCGGCCGATGCGGTCCTGCTCCGCGAAGCCGGTGGGCTCGATCTTCGTGAAGCTTCCCGGCTTCCCCTTCTCGGAGAAATAAAGGCCGTTCCCTGGAGACTGAATGCTGCCGTTGGGATTCTCGCGGTTGCCTCCGCGCCAGCCCACGGCTGCGAGGACTGGACCGCCCGGCTCGTCGGTAGCGCCTCCCGGCTCTTTGACGACGACATCGGTGACCATGTTCGCCAACAGGCAGCCTTTGACCCGCACGGACTTGCCGGCGCACTTCTTGCTCACCGGCAGCTTCACATTGACGAACTTGCGCCCGGCATTTCCAGATCGATAGAGGCCGGCGCCCGTCGCCGCGTAGACGCGCTTGGGATGAGCCTTGTCCACCGCGATCTTGAATCCGAAAGCGTCTGAAGGGAGGCCCTTCGATCGCTTCCATGTCTTACCGAGGTTCGTGGTGTAGAACGCGCCCGCGCCGGAACGGCTGTAGCGACCGAACGATCCGTCGCCCGTGAGTGCCACGATCGTGCCGCCGCGCGCCTTCGTGTAACCGACGGCACCGACCACTTGACTGGGCAGCTTCTCGCCGATCGAGGTCCAGCTCTTGCCATGGTCCTCGGAACGCCAGACGCCGCCGTACGCGACGGACGCGAGCACGTCATCGCCGAGGTGTTTGTCGCCGGGTGGGACATAGAAGAAGTTTGTGATGCGGCCCGACACGTTCTTAAGGCCGTAACCGGCGACCGAGGTGTACTCGGCGACATCGCTGTCGAGCGGCCCTTGTCCATAGAGCGTCCAGTTCCCCGATGCTTGAGAGCTTTGACCTTGCGCCGCGATCGCGTTGCGCTGCTTGATCGCCTTTATGTAAGAGCCTTTCGGGATCCGGTTGCGGGGAGCCGCCGCCATCGCCAAACGCTGATCCGCACCTGCCGCCAGCTCGAACAGGGGCTCGGGGTGCTTCGCGTTCTGGCAGAGAACGGGGCCCTCGAAATCGGTGCCCGCCTCGAGATCCCGGCGCGCCGCCATCAAGCGTTGAAGATCGGCGGAGCTACCGCCATTCGCTCGCGCGTCGAAGAGGGCCTTCGACTCCTTCTCTTCCGAGACAGGTCGGTAACCCTCGGGACACTGAGTGAATGCCTTGGCCGAATTGGCTGCCGAGAGATAGAGGTTGTGAGGACTGCTTCCCAAGAGCGTCGCGGCCGCGGCTGACACTGCGAGAAGACCGGCAACGCTTAATAGAGCGGTCGCATGGGTGGACAAGAGCTTTCTCATTCGCAATCTCCCTTATCCGGGCGCGTCTGGTGGCTTTCTTGGTCGATACGAATGCTGCCCACTAAGGGGCCATCGTAGGCCTGTCGGATAGTTAGACGGCGCGCGCGAGCGCTGCTTGCTCAGCTACGTGCGAGATATCGCACGCGGTTACTACGGAGCGTCAGCAGCCGGCGCCGGGATCTGGATTACAAGAGTCTCTGCCTTTGCCACCCTTGCGGATGTCCTGGTCCAAAGCGGCGATCATCGAGTCGTTGCCCGGCCCCCCGTTCAATCGATCGACCGATGGGCCACCGATCAACGAGTCGTTGTCACCATCTCCGAACAGAACGTCGTTGCCGTCGTCGCCGAAAGCGAAGTCGTCCCCCGGGCCTCCGTGGAATTCCTCGTCGCCATGGCCCGAGACGAGCGAGTCGTTGCCTCCGTCGCCGTAGTACACGAGGCCGTCGAACTGAAGGTCGTCGCCTCCTCCTCCATGACACTTGTCGCACTCCCAGATGATGTCGTTGCCTTCACCACCGTCGGCGGTGGTTGCTTTCAGGATGACGTCATCACCTCCGAGTCCGCAGGCGTTGCCCACCATCACGTCCGGACCCTCGGTCCCGACCTGATCGCAGTGTTTGCCATCCACGTTGCCGGCCGGGTAGTTCGTCTCGCCGGCTTCGCAGCTCGTGCGCGTTCCTGCATCTAGGCATGTGTCGTTGCCGGTGCCACCGTTCACGTCCGAGCGATTGCTGACCGAGATCACATCGTCGCCGGAACCACCATTGACGTTCTCTCCATGGTCGTTGCGCGAGAAGATCCCGTCGTTGTCGTCGCCCCCGAGCATCGTCGCCCCGTTGTAGAGCAGGTCGCGTCCGGTTCCCCCTTCGAGCCTGTCCCCTCCCCTGCGACTCGTAAGGATGTCGTTGCCGTCGTCACCGTAGACCTTGTCCGAGTCCTCATCGCCGTCGGCTGTGTCGTTGCCGCCTCCACCACGAACGGTGTCGTTGCCCGGCCCTCCGTCGAGAGCGTCGGAACCCTCACCTCCAAGGAGTGTGTCGGTTCCCTCCGCAGCGAAGACGTAGTCCGTGTCGTCTCCGCCATCCATATTGTCGTTGCCGGTCGAGCCCATGAGGAAGTCGACCCCGGCATCGCCGAACAGTTTGTCGTTGCCGTCCTCGCCGAAGATCGTGTCGTGCCCGTCGTCGCCGTGCACGGTGTCATCGCCGCCGGCACCCACGATGTAATCGTTGCCCGGGCCCCCCGAGATGATGTCGTTTCCGACGTTCGCGTAGATCGTGTCGTTCCCGCCGAGCCCGCAGATGACATCGCGCCCGGTCGTCCCGAGAAGCCTGTCGTCCTGGTTCGTCCCGCGGATCGTGCAGTTTTGCCCGGCCTGAGAAGAGCCCACCATCGAGAGGGCTCCGATGAGCGCCGCCGCCGCAATGAGAGCCAGGTGCTTGGAAGTTTTGGTCGCGCCCATTTATCAAGAACCCCCCTAGTAAGTCGTCGACTCACTATCGAGGGTGTGGATGGTCGCCGGAAGAGGTTTGCGATAAATCCGTACAAGCAGCAGAGCAAGCGACGCTTAAGAGCAGGAGTCCGGCTGGCTACCGTGCTGGGTGCCGTCGTAGACGACTACCGCGGTCGACCCATCATCGGCCTCGTTCACCGTCGACTCCCTGCACACCTCGACGCCTTTGTAACCTTGGCCATCCCTGGTTCTCACGCTCGCGTCGCCCGTATCGACCACGGTCGACTCCGACGGCGAGGGCCGCGGACGGGGTGCGCTCGCACTCGCGTCCGCGGCCTCACCCTCCTCCCGGACGGGCTGCGGATCCCGTTCGAGGACGGTTCGGACTCGACTTTCATGGTGACGATGCGGCCGCTTCGCGGCGATGGTTTCGATCCTCACCATCCGCCGCGGTGGTCGTTGATCCGCCTGGATGATGCCGGGCGTTGTCCCCAGCACCGCGACGGCGACGACGCTCGCGGCTATCGGCAGGAGCGACTCGCCGGCCGGCTTGAGCTCCTGGAACCAGAAACCCGCGCGACGCCATCCGAGCTGCACTCCACCGAACGCTGCCGCGACCCGGTCCATTGCGGCGGTCAGTCTCCTGCGCGCTCGCATGCGAGCCATCTTTGTGGCCGGGTTGTCCAATCTCTCGCCCATGCCCACCTCTGCGAGCAGGACCGTTCGATCTCTGGGCATGAGGTCGTCGAGAACGGCCTCGACCGTGGTCAATCGAGCCCTCGCCAAAGCATGTTCCTCGAGGTCGTAGACGGAAGGCGCATCTGGGACGTCCTCAACCGGGATGGCGCGTTGGCCACGATGAAGGTCGATCAGACAATTGATCGCTATCGTGCGGGCGAAAGGACCGATCGAGCGCCCGTGATCGAGTCTCCCCCAGGACTTAAGAAGTCGGATCGCGGTCTCCTGCAGGACGTCGTCGGCCACGTCAGGATTCGCGCCACGACCGCGCAGCAAGCGTTCGAGCTGCGGCCTGAGCTCCCGCCAGCATCCCTCGAACTCTGGATCCGTCGATTTCATGTCCGGCTGGTTCTCCGAGCTCGAGAACACTCCCTGCCCGCGCGGCTGACCGGTCACGGTCAAATCAGTCCCCTGCGTGTCGCGAGGTAGATCGCGTTGGTCGTTCCAGTCGCTCCGAGCGTTGTGCGCGCAGCTCGCAGCGTGCGGCGCAGCGTCGACTCGCTGACCGAAAGCCTTCTCGCGACGGCCTGCGCCGAGAGGCCCTGCGCCAGGAGTCTCAAGGCTTGAAGCTCCAGATCGCTAAGCGCCCTTTCGTTCATGCCTGTAGCACGAACCAGGGCCGGTTTCGGTCACACCTGTTACCGAATCCGCCTGGGCACCGTGCATCCTGCATATGCGCAACTGAAGAAGACAAGGAGGCAAAGATGAAGCGGACAGCCCTCGTGGCCGTCGCCAGCCTGATCCTCGGCATCGCTTCCGCCCAAGCCGGCGCGACCGGCACGCCTAAGACCTACGAGGGGTCCTACTCCGCAACGGCGCCCGGTGGGTGCGGCGATGGAGGGGGCCACCACGCTTGTGCCTACGCCTACGACTGCAAGGATGCGAAATCGGGATGCGCGCTCGTCCAACTCAAGCGTCCCGCGTCGAATGTGCAGATAGAGATCGTCGACCAAACCGCTCTCCCGGTGCTCGCTCGCGTCTACGCCTATGGCGGCAGCAAACCGATCGCCATCCTGTGCGGGTCTCCGCAGGAGTCATTCCCGGTTGACGTGGGGGGCGCGACCGAACTTCTCGTTCACATAGTGGCCGGCACTTGCGAGGACTCAACGCCGAGCACGCCGACGACCGGGGTGGTGCGTGTAACTCGCATCTAAACCTCATACGGGCGACCGATCGCGGCTTGTTTGCCTTTCGACTGGGTAAGAACACCAGGTAGGTAAACCGAGCCAAAGGAGTAGACGATGGGCGACGACAACGTCAAGGACGCTCTTAAGAACGACCTCGAGCAGACCAAGTCTGACCTGCCGGGCCTCGAAGGCAAGGACCTCGACCAGGACGTCGACGACACGGTCAAGCAGGCGGCTGGCAAGGAAGACACGAACCGATAAACAGTGAAGCAAACGGATCATGAGAAGAGGGTCCCTCTCTAGGGGCCCTCTTCTATTTACGCTGGACGGAGTCGATCATCGGCCTAGGAAAGAGGGGCGTCATGGACGTTGCTAGAGATCCGGCGGGTCTCGTTCATCCGGGCGTAGTCGTCCATCAGGCCGAGAGATCGCGGAGCCTCCAGAACCGGATCTCCGATGCGATTACGAGTTTCGCCGGCTCGATGTATTTCGTCTACGTGCACATCATCTGGTTCTCCGTCTGGATCATCTTCCGAGTCGAGAAGTATCCATTCGGGTTGCTCACGATGATCGTTTCGCTGGAAGCGATCTTCCTATCGACCTTCGTGATGATCAGTCAGAACCGTCAAGACGACGCTCGCAAAGCATTGGCCAATCAGGAGTATCAGATGATCCTGAAAGAGGAAGACCAGAACGAGACGCTGATCACGATCTCAAATCAGATCCTCGAGTTGACCAAAGCCGTTCACGAGGTTGTACGGCGCCAGGACCCTCCGCGCTAGATTCGGTTCCGCTAGGCAGGTTGCTCAGGGCGGGGGGAAGCTTTGGACAATGGGAGCGCACCGATCGTTTGGGTCGGGATCATCGGTTGTGCCATATGGGTTGGGGTGGACGCAGGCAAGCTCCGCAAGCAATTCGGGAGATCTCCCGGCAACACGTCGCCCGCCTTTTGGGTGATCGGCACCTTGTTGCTTTGGATCGTGATCTTTCCCGTGTACCTCTACCAGCGGTCCCAGATGTTTCTGACCACCACGACCGGCGGAGTGAAAGGCGTTGCGGTCCACAGCGGAGCCGGGGCGACGCGCGACTGCCCGTTCTGCAAGGAGCAGATGCGTCGCGACGCAAGCGTCTGTCCACACTGCCGGCATGCCTCCCCCGCCTGGACGTTCCACGAGGGCCGATGGTGGTTCAAGGGAACGGACGGAAGCGCTTACTGGCTGGACGAGACGCAGGGTCAATGGGTCCGGTGGGGGCCGGTGGCTATGTCGCCCCCTCCCCTCCCGCCGAGTTAGGGCCGGTGAAACCCGAGGGCCGCTGACAGGACGTTGTGTCCGTGCTTGAAGCGGAGGTTCCAGGCTCCTCGCGTAACTTCGACGTAGCGATCCGTTCTGATCTGGATCCCCCACGGCCGAAAGGATGCCGCGGGAACCCTGCGCACCTCAAAGGTGCGACACCGGCGGTCCGCGAATCCACCACTGGGCCAGAGACAGACGGACAGGAAGTCGAAGCGCTTCTCGTCGGGCATCCAGAAAAAGATGTGGCCGCCATGCTCGTAGCTTCCTCCGTGGTCGCCCTGCTCATTGTCGAACAGACGCGGGGCGTGATGAGCGCCGGCGGGGGCCGCGAGTGAGGTAACAAACACCAGTGCGGCGACGAGTGGTGCAGCACGGCAAGACATCCGAACTCCTTGTTGATCCCTTCCCGAACCTTACTTCTGTCTCTTGAGCACGGCTCGAGCCGCGTGATAGCCCGACATCCCGTGTACTCCGCCGCCCGGCGGCGTCGCGGATGAACAGAAGAACAGCCTTTTGTTCGGAGTCGTATAAGGAGAAAGTCTTGCCACTGGTCGGAGGAAGTGCTGTCGCAGGTCCTGCACGCCTCCATTGATGTCCCCACCCACGTAGTTCGGGTTGTAGTTCTCGTAGTCCTGAGCAGTTCGAACGGCTCGCTCCAACACGATGTCTCGGAAGCCCGGAGCGAATCGCTCTATCTGTGCCTCCACCGTCTCGGTCATGTCCCGAGTGGATCCCGAGGGAACGTGGCAATAGCCCCACAAGGTGTGCTTGCCTTCAGGCGCCCTACTCGGGTCCGCCAAGCTCTGCTGCGCGAGCAAGACGTAAGGACGTTCGGCGTGCTCGCCCCGGCTCATCCTCGCTTCGGCCCTCGCTATCTCTTCGAAGGTTCCCCCAACATGGACGGTCCCCGCGCTGCGAATGACATCGGAGCTCCAAGGAACCGGTTCGATCAAGGCCCAGTCCACCTTGAAGATGCCGGGTCCATAACGGTAGCGAGATAGCGATCTCTTGTAGCGATCTGGAAGGTAGCTGCCCGCTATCCGCAGCACCTGGCGGGGAGTGAGGTCGAACAACACCGCGCGCGACTTAGGAAGTTCCGACAGGGACGACACGGGAGAGTTAGTCACGACCTCGCCACCGAGCGAGCGGAGGTGAGCGACCATCCCTTCCGCGATCCGCTGCGATCCGCCTCGAACGACCGGCCACCCCACCGCGTGGGCGAGGAGCGTGAGTAATAGAGACACTCCGCCGGTCGGGCGACGGTCGAGCGGCAACATCGAGTGAGCCCCGGCCCCCGCCACGATCGCCCTGGCCTCGGCCCCCTTGAATCGCGCGGCCAGCCCTTTGGCCGATCGGATCGCGTTCCATCCGAACCGAGCCATCACGAGCGGATGCCGCGGGATCGCCAAGGGCCCGAGAACTCCGTCCATCAACTCCTCAAGATGTTCGACCAGAGGTCTCATCAGCCTGATGTAGGAGGGTCCATCAGCCCCGAGCCCCGCTGCGGTCTCTTCGATGGAACGGTAGACGGCGGCTCCACCGCCGGCATCGAGAGGATGAGCGAACGGCACATCCGGATGACAAAGCTTGATGCCGAGGTCGGCGAGCGGCAAGCGAGAGAAGAACGGCGACGCGAGCACGAGTGGATGAACCGCGGAGCAGACATCGTGATGGAAACCCGGGAGTGTGAGCTCGGCGGTTCGTGTCCCTCCACCGATGGATTCGGCCGCTTCGTACACAACCACCGACCGTCCCGACGACGCGAGCTCGATCGCTGCAGCTAGACCGTTGGGACCTGCCCCGACCACGATCGCATCAGGCGCGGAGGCAGACATGCCTTCTATATAACGCTTAGACGCGCGGCCTCAGAACGAACAGGCCCTGTCCCATCCCGGACACGATCACGTTGCCCGAAGGAAGGAAGGGGTAGGTCGCCCAAGCTCCGTCGTAAGTGGCCGTGTCGGACTCGGGGACGATGTCGAAGAACCCGATCTCGATCAACTCGCCCTTCGCGACGTCCTTGAGATCTGCGATCCGAAGGCCGGCGGTGTAGTTCGCCTGGTAGACGAGATCGCCCAGCACGTAGTTGTTGTGATCGATCGCGTTCGTCTTGGCCCTGAAAGCGTTGATCAGTTTCGGTTTGTTGAGATCCCGCACGTCCCAGATATAGGTGGTCGTCGGGAACAGGAACGTCTCTTCGTCGATCTCGTCTGCCACGATGATGTACCTCTGGTCTTCGGTCAGCCAGCCCGAGTGCGTGTAGCTCGCTCCCTCGTATGTCGACTTGGAAAGCTGCACCGGCGCCAACTTGTCGCTGACGTCGTAGACGTTCATCGAGTCTTCGTTGAAGTTGAAGCAGATCTCCTTGTTTTTGTAGTCCTTGTCGGGCCCGCGGTAGACACGACAGTGAGAGTCGTGGGTGTATCCGTCATCGAGGATGAAACCCGCCGGCTTCGGGTGAACCGGGTCGCTGAGGTCGAGGATGTGCGGACCGCCGCCGAACGCGAAGCTCCCGTTCACGTAGGCGAAACCGGTTTCCGTGTCGATATCGATCGTGTGCGCGATCGGAACCGGATACACGAAATCGGGAACCCAGGTCTGTGGCTGCTGCGGGGCGTCGCGCAGATGCGTTAGGTCGAAGACCTGAACGCCGCAAGGCGCAAGGTCGCAGACCACGTAGGCATGGTCCTTGTAGACCTCGACGTCCTGCCAGATGAGAGTTCCGTCGGCCTTCGGCTGGAGGGCACCGAGGTAGACCGGCTTCGTCGGGTTGGAGATGTCGACGAACTCGAGCCCTTTCGTCGAGCCCATCAAGGCGTATTCCTTCTTCGTCTCGGGATCGGCCCAGCCCCAGATGTCGCTCGCGCGGCCCCCGCTCAATTCTGAGTTCGGGACGAAGGACAGAAGGTCGATGTTCTTGCACGTGTAGTTGAGGGCCTTGCCGTTCCGGCAGGCAACGGCACCGGGCGCCTTGCTCTGAGCGACGGACAGGCCAAGCTGGCCCGACAGCAGGCCCAGCGATACGGCCAATACGGCGAAACGACGCTTCAAAGCGGATGCCTCCCAGATAGCCCTGTGGTTCGGGATAGAGCTTCGCCGGAGTGAGCGGTCGTCCTGCTTGGAAGGGCGCGGCGGCCCCTGTGTTGAAGAACCGGCCTAATCAGTGATGAGGATGTCGCCCCGCATGCCGTAGGCGTAATGGCCGGGGCGATGGCAGCCGATCAACAGATGGCCGGGTTCACCGAACGTGTAGGTGGTGGTGCGCGTCTCGCCGGCGGGGATCGAGAGTTCTCCCGGCTTAGCGCCGTGATGCGCCTCCGTCCCCAGCTCGTGGGCCCGCTGCGCCGCTTCATCGCCGATCAAGAACTCGTGATCGATCGGATCTCGGTTCGTGACGACGAAGGTCACCGTCGTGCCGGCCTTGAATTCGAAGTGATCTGGAACGAATCGCGAGAGTGTCAACTTCACCTGAACTTCACGATCGGCCGCGCCCGATCCGTCGTGGGCACACGCAACCGCTGCGATCAGCAGGGCCGCCGCGGCGACCCTGCATCTCATCGACGGCGCTTGGCGCGAGATCGAACCCCCCGCATGAAACCGAAACCGAGAACGGGGATGAGGATCACCGAGTAAAGGAACCTCGAACCATCTGAGTGCTGTGGCGAGTTCGAACTGTTGTCGGGCTTGCCGTAGGCGTCCTCTTCCGAAGGAGAACCGGCTCCGCTCGCGTCGATCGCGAGGTCGTATGTGAGATTCCGCGCGTTCAAGGCGACCCTGTAGTAGCTCAACCACATCTCCGCTGGAACCCAACCCATCCCCTTGTCGGAACGAAGGTCGTCCAGCAAGGAATCGGAGGCTTGTTCGCTGCGCTCCTGGATGAGGCCTCCACGCCCAGGCTCCGCGGGGGCAGGAAGGATCGCCGGCTCGATGTCGGTCAACAGATAGACGTCGGCGGAGATGTCCTGGTACGGCCTCTTGCCCAGAGCGAGGATGCGCAAGGGCACCCATGGGTCATCGGTGGGGATGCGGAGATGGATGGGAACGCCGTCGCCCTCCGCGAGATCCTTCTTCTCGGCCTTCTTCGGGATGAAGCGAACCGCCATGAAGATCTTGCTGCGCTGCGCGTAGAACCTCAGCACCTCGGGAGCGTCCGGCGTGAGATTGAATCCCTCATCCTTGGCCCACCGGCCGACGGCTTGACTTCCACCCCTGAGGATCGTGATCAGCAATCCATCTATCTCTGTCTCGTAAAGCTCCTCGGCGTCGTTAGATCCCCCCGCGGTCGGGCCCTCTGTCGGTTGGGGGGTGGGTGGCTGGGTCTCCTGCGCGAGCCGTTGAAGGGTCCACTTGCCGCCGCGGGTCACCTTCTTTGGGATGTCGGGCAGCGGAACGATGGAGCCGAACTTTGCGCCGCCCCCCTGGAACGCGAACGAAGTGATGTAGTGCTCGATCCCGTTGTGGTAGCCGGCGAGTGTCGAGGTACGCAGAAGCCTGACCGAACCGTTGGGTGCAACCAATCCTGCGCAAGCAAAGGCCGGGCCGACGACGGCAGCGACCATCAATAGAGCCAGTAAGGGTGATGCGATTTGCCGACGCATCGGTAACCTCTTTTCCGTCCGCCGAAAGTCGTTAAACGAAAGCCTAGCCCTGCATCGAATCGATAGCGAGGGCGTCTTAGGCTTCTTCGGGTTCCAAGCCCTTCTCCACCGAGACGGGCGGCCGGCCACGCTCCTTGCGCCAGATGCTGAATGCAGCCGTTGAGGCGACGAGCCAAGCAAGGCCCAGCACAAATCCCCCCATCACGTCCGAGAAGAAGTGGACGCCGAGGGCAAGGCGGGAGCTTCCTATCAACCCGACGATCGCCACGTAGGCACACATCGCGGGGATCCGCCAACGCCGAGTGATCAACGGCAGGAAAGCGAGCAGCAGCGTGCCGTATCCGATCGTGGACGCCATCGAGTGTCCCGATGGGAAACTCTTCCCGAAGGCCTCGGTGATCGGATCCTCCAACTCTGGACGCGGCCGATTCACGAGGATCTTCACGACGGTATCGATGACGCCTCCGACGATGTTGGTGACTACGAGATAGATGGCGATGCGTCTGCTACCTCGGCGCCAGAAGAAGAGCGCGGCCGCTCCGATGGTGACGTAGAACCACACCGGGCTTCCCAAGAAACTCAGGACCTTGGCCAGAGTGATCAGTGCATCGTTGTGAACGATGACTCTATGTATCGACTCGGCGATCTCGGTGTCTTCGTTCGTCAGAGGGCCGTGGCTAGTGACCTGCACCAGCAGGTACGAGAACGGCAACACCATCAGAAGCGTCGCGAGGGCGAACAGCGTCACCCGGAGTCCATAGCGTTCGCCTGGGTCCAAACGGGAGCGCACCCAAGCAGGGAGAGCCTCCATCACTGGAGTTTCCTCCACGGAGAGCGGGGAGATGATTCCGCAGTGAAGATCTCGGACAACACGCGCAAGGTCGTCACCGGACTCGCAGCTGTGCGACTGATCCTTGGAGTTGCCGCGATCCCACTCGCCCCGGTCCTGTACGAGGACCACTTCCTCGTCCTTGTCCTTCTTCGTCCGACCAAGGAGGTCTTCCTTGCGGGAGGCTTCCTCGCGCGCCAGGGCGAGGTGAGCCTGATCATGGTCATTCTCGCAGCCATCCCGCTATCCATCTTCGGCGTTTGGCTGTTCTACGCGCTCGGCCGCGGCTACGAGAAAGAGCTCGAGAGGGACAAGATGCCGGGTATCGCCGGTCGCATCCTCCATCCCGATCGCGTCAAGGCCTTCGAGAAGGCTCTGGACAATCGAGGGGCAAAACTGATCTTCCTCGGTCGGCTTGCGGTCCTTTCCTCCTCCCTCGTGGCTGCAGCGGCCGGCGCCGCGGGACTCGAGTCTCGGAAGTTCTTCCCGATGGATCTCGCTGGGGGTCTTGTATCGATCGCGTACACGGTCGCGGCTGGCTACTTCCTCGGCGAGGCCTACGAAAAAGCCGGCCCATGGCTCACCGTGGTTGGGGTGATCGCGTTCCTCGGGTTCGCCTACGTCCTGGGGCGCGCCCTCAAGCGTTCGTAACATCAAGCCTTCTTCGAGTGTGGGACGTACACCGCCAAGCGCTTCTCGAGCTTCTCGACGACAATGTCTTCGGGTCCCTCGAACGTCTCGCCGTCGCGCGCCAACCTTAGGGAGCCCTCCAACGAACGCAATTCAAGTTTCTCGACGCAGGTCTGAACGTAGACCTTGCTGCGTCCGAGTCGCCCCGTGAGGATCGCAAGGATCAGTCTCGTCCGCGCGAATGGATGACCGGCGCTCACATAGCGGAAATCGATCTGCTCATCGTCGAGCCGTTCACGCCAAGACGGCGCAAATCCGCTCGGGTGATACCTACAGTTTCCGATGAAAGCCATCCATATCTGCTTCGGTTGGCCGTCGATTTCGATCTCGACCGGGTCACTCTTCCTTAGAACCCTAATCAACGCGATAACGACAGCCGGCCATTTACCGAAACGTCGTTCCAGTCGCTCTCTCGCGTCGACCAGCTCGGGATAGCTACCGAAGCTCGCCGTGTTGAGAAAGACCTGTCCCGCGATTGTGGCAACATCGACCCCCACCGCCTCGCCGGATTTCACGGCCTCGGCAGCATCTTGGATGGTCTCGATGCCAAGCGCCCCCGTGAAGTGGTTGAAGGTTCCGCCTGGGAATACCACGAGTGCCCTCTTCGCATCGAGCGCCACCTGCGCGGCCGTATTCACGGTTCCATCACCACCGCACACCCCCAACGCGATGGCTCCGGAGTTCAGCGCTTCGTCGAACGCCTTTCGGATGTCATCGCCGTCCGTGACGTCGACTTCCATAACCTCAGCCTTCGGAAAAGCGGCTCGTATCTCCGCCGTCGGCGCGTCGCCGTCCCCTGAATGCACATTCACCACGATCGAGAGACCGGCCCCATCCTCATTCGGCTCTGCATGTTCAGGCAGCCAAACCTTCGGAGCCTGCGGTCCGAGTTCCGGAGGTATCGGCCACATACGGGTCGAGGCAAGCCCTATCGAAGCGCCAATCCCAGCAGCGCCCAACCTCGCCGCAGGGTGGCCGCTGCCCGAAAGGAGCGGGCCGATCGCAAATGCGCCGATCAGTCCACCGGCGGGGGCCGATTCAAGGGTCGCTCCAGTCAGGAATGCAACGGCCGCTGCCTCGTCTGAATGCTTCCCGAAGCGTGTTGGCAAGAACCCCAGAAGTCGCGTCGCCGCCATGGTGACTAGACCTCGCATCGCGGCGCGGCGCAGGCTCCTTCGTCCGAACGAATACAGGAGGGCGGCGACGCCGAGCCACGTCCAGGAAGATCTCGACGCGCGCTGGAGGACAGAGCCTCCTTCGTCAGTCATGACCCTTGTCGTGGCCCCATCCATTGCCGTTATCACCGCCGGCGTCCGGGGGACCGTCCTCCTTCTTCTCCGAACCGGGAGGGGGCGGTGGTGGTACGGGATTGATGACCGTTGCAGGCTGGTAGGCCGGGGTTGTGAAGTAGGCGACATCCGTGCCCTCTAGCGCAGCCGACATGAACGCGCTCCAGATCGCTGCGGGGAATGACCCACCGGTTACATCGATACCGTGGACTGGACGGCATTCCGGCGTGCCGCAATAGTGCATCAACGGCGAGATATCGTCGGCAGTCCCCGGGGTCTTGTCGGGCCCCGGCTCGATCGGATAACCCATCCAAACGACGGTGGCGAGTTGAGGGGTGTAGCCGGCGAACCAGGAATCGCGATTGTCCTGCGTCGTTCCTGTCTTGCCCGCGACCGGCCGGCCGATCTGCGCGGTTGTAGCGGTTCCCGCTTCCACAACTCCGGTCAATGTGTCGGTGAGGACGTCCGCCGAGTTGGCCTCGACCACCTGCGTTCCTTCGACCGAGACGTTCTTCTTGCACTTCATCTTCTCCGGCATCCCATAGCCGAGCAGGCAACGTCCGCTGTGTCCTTGGACGTAACGGATCGGCGTGACCGTCGGCAGGAGGCCCCTGGCCGAGAACCCTGCGTATGCACGCGCCATCTCGAGGACTGAGACGTCAAGAGTTCCGAGCGCGAGCGAACAGTTGGGCTCGATGTCGCCTGTGCCGTACGGACCGGTGAACCCGAAGTTCGAGACCAGATCGGCGACGTTGGCCGCGCCCACCTCCGTGATGAGCTCGGCGAACACCGTGTTGACCGAGTTCGCGGTTGCAGAGCGAAGGTCAAGCGTTCCGTACGAGCTGCCGCCGTAGTTCTCCGGCACCCACACGCCGTCGGGTCCGGAGCAAGTCGGGTCGTCGATCGTCTTGGGGCTCTCCCCCGAGAATCGTGAGCTTGGAGAGATCCCCTGTTCGATCGCCTCGAGCAGCGTGAACGGTTTGAACGAAGAGCCGGCCTGGCGCTTTCCGTCGGTGGCGAAGTTGAAGCCGCGGGCCTTGCGCACATTCGTGAATTCGGGTCCGCCGACCATCGCGCGCACCTCGCCGGTCGGAGTCATCGACACGAGGGCCGCGGGTGGATCGGTCGGCTCGTTCAGATTGGACGACACAGCGTCTTCGGCCTGGTGTTGCATGTCCATGTCGATCGTCGTGTAGATCTTCAGCCCGCAGCGATAGAGGCATTCGCCGAAGCGCGGATAGAGATAGTCCTTCCGCAACCACTCCAGGAAGTAGGCCGCCGGCTGGTGACGAGCCCGCAACACCGCCGCCACGCGCGTCCGCAATGCGGAGTCATCGGCCTTGTCGAACTCGTCCTGGGTGATGTAGCGCTCCGAGAGCATCGCGTTGAGCACGTGACTCCGCCGGGCAAGTCCCGCTTCTTCCGTCTGGTATGCGGCTGGAGCGGGGATCAGACCCGCGAGGTACGCGGATTCCTGCAGGTTCAGGTGCCGAGCGTGTTTCGCGAAGTAGGTGCGAGCCGCTGCCTCGATACCGTAGGCACCTCGTCCGAAGTAGACGGTGTTGAGGTACGACTCGAGGATGTCATCCTTCGAAAGCTGACGTTCGAGCTTGACCGCGAGGATCCCCTCGTTAATCTTCCGCTCGAACGTTCGGCTCGAATCCTCGAGCACAGCGTTCTTGATGTACTGCTGGGTGATCGTCGAACCACCCTGTTCAACCTGGCCGCTGGTGAGGTTCGCCCACGCCGCACGGACCATCCCCTGGACGTCGATCCCGTCGTGCTTGTAGAAGCCTCGATCCTCCGAGGCGATGACCGCCTGGCTCACATGCTCGGGAAGATCTTTCGTGTCGACGATGAAACGAGTGACCTCGTCGCGGTAGGTCGCGATCAGGTTCCCGTGGACGTCATAGACCCTCGCCGAGGAGGGAAGCCTGGCCTCGGGCGGCATCGGCACCTGGGCGAACGTGTAGTCGACCGCATAGTGGGCCGCGATCAGAGCAAGCCCGATCGAGGCGATGACGTTGACCCACCACCACGGCCGCCTCCAGGGGCGGGGTCGCGGAGGCCGGGCGGCAACGATGTCTCGCCGGCCATCTTGGCTGCTTCGCTGGAGCGTGGGATCCAATTTCCATCCTTGAGGTTGGGTTGTCAGGCATGGATACCCGGATTCGGGGAAGTGATGCCAGATCGTGACCGATCGACTACGGAATCATTAGATGAGCATCGAAACGACGTTGACGCTCCTCATCGCGGCGGGAATCCTTGCCGTCGCGGCCGTGCTGAAGCTGACCTTCTATTCGGTCGTGTGGGTGGTCACAAAGGTTGCGGGTCGCGAGATGCAGAGCTGGGGCACCAGGCGCGGTGCCGTCGCAGCCCTCCCGCGGGTCCCACTTTCATCGAGAGCAGGCCGCGCTATCCAGGCCGCGCGGCTCGTTGTCGTGCTCGTCGTGGCGACCATCGCCACCTGGGTCGTCAAAGGCGCGATCGCGCTCTCGGATCTGTTCGCCGCGTTCGGAGCTTGGCTGGAGCCCCGCCTCACCGGCGCCTACCGCTGGGCGAAGCCATGGGTGATCGCAGGGGGGACGCGCGGCGTCAGCGCGTCGAGGAGCGGCCTTCGTCGGATCGGAAGCTGGTGGATCTACGAGGACGGCGAACGACAGAGCCGAGCCGCCTACATTCAGGTGCGCCGAGACCGCCTCTAGGCCCTAGCGACCAACTAGGAGTTGACGGTCGCTTCCACGACCGGCGAAACGCCAGGGCTCGGGCTCTCTTCGACGACATCGCTTGCGAGCATGGCTGCCGTCTCGAGATCGGGGGCCAAACCAAGGCGCGGCCCTTCCTCCGGGAGACAACGCAGAACCGCAAAGCCGTGCTTGTACTTCCAAGCCGACGCGCCCTCGGGGGCGTCGGGCTCCTTCTTCGCTTCGGGGAAGGCCGCCTCGAACCACTTAAGGGTCTCGTCACACAAGGTTGGGATCGGTGGCCCATCTTTGGGATCCGCTCCACCGTCGACGAGGGCGATGCCGAGGGCGATCTCGTCGCCGTTGCTCCATACATGGATCTCCCCACCGTTCCACCGGCTCACGGGAGTCGGGTCGAGCACGTTCAAGAGATCCTTGCGCTTGCGCGCGTTTTCGATACGCGAGATGTCGAGTTGCCCCGTCGGAGCTTGGAAGAGCCAGAGCAGGTCGGCCGCGCCCAGGGATCGAACGCCCTCCGACACCCAGGGAGACGCCAGCTCCGGAGGATCGGTCGGATCGTCGACTGGGATCTTGAAGATGTAGCGAGAGGGAAACATGATCTCCGCACTGGTGGTCGGTGGATCGGAGTACGCCTCGTCAACCGCGTCCCAACCACCGATCGCGTAGAGATCACACGCGAATAGCGCGCCCTCGAGGTACGGGAAATAGACGGAGCGTGTGTAGTAGTACGGAAGCGTTGCATGCTTGACCGGTACCGCCTTGGGCCGAACCAGGTCGACGACCCTCACGATGTCGATGTCGGACGTCCCGAGGAGAAGGTCGTACTGCATCGCCACTACGGATGCCGTTCCTTCGGCCACCGCCGATCCCGCCAGCATCTCGTCCTGCCTCGCGGGATCGGTCGATTGGAACCGCGTGAGGTCGAAGAGTTGATCCGACAACGCGTGCTCCAGCTCATGGGCAAGAGTTAACTCGTCGACGAGTTTCAGTCTCTTGATCTTGTTGATCTTGCGAGCGAACAGCTCGCCTGTGTCTGGAACGTAGAAGCCGGCCACCTGCGGAGCGCTGAATCCAACACGCGTCAGTCTTGGTATCGCGCGAAGAGCGACGAGGACCCGCTGTGCGAGTCGCTCAACCTGCGGCTCGTAACTTTCCCTGGCGACGTCCTCCAACTCTTGTTGGAGTTGGTGCTCCGACAGGAGTTCCACTGGTGGGACCTCGGTGAACTCGTGCCCTCTCAACCGGCCCACTCCGATCGCGACGGCATGGACCATCTGGTCGATCGTCTTGCGTCGGCCCGATGGACGATCCACCGACGACGCATTGTCGGGCAAGCACGACGTCGCAGTCTTCAACCGGTCGTATGCGTTCCGTTGGCCGGCCCACGACACCGGTCCGTCGTATGGCTTCACGTCGGGGACGGGAGGCAGAGGAGGCGCATCGCTGCCTCCCACCAGCGTGGAGACGGCAACGAAACCGACGAAGAGAACTACGACGAGGGCCGCGGCCGCCATGACCTTAGCCCCGACGCTGTCCATCCAATAAGGCATGACGACCAGAGGGGCTCGCTTGGCCGGAGTCAGTGGAACCGGTGGAGGTGCCGGCCTCGGCGGCGGCGGGGCCGCGGGCGGCGGGGCCGCGGGCGGCGCTTCGCGCGCGAGCTCAGCAGGAGTCGGGGGCGGCGGCTCGCCGTCCATGTCGACCCACGTTTGGCGCAGAGCGTCCCAGACCGTCCATACCTGGTTGGACTTCTTCTTCCACCACCGCCCACCACGCTGGATCGGTTCCCCACCTAGATCCATCAACGCAGAGTATTTGGTCGTTCGCCCGCATGGCTTGGTCCGCTAAGGCAGACAATGATGTCCGCCAAAGGCATCAGGCGCCGAGGTGGTAGATCTGGCCCCTGTCCATGTCGAGACCGTTTGCCACCTGCCACAACGCGGCAAGCGCCTTCAGCGCATTGCGTTGCTCGAAGGGTGCGAGCTCGCCCGAACGGTCGCCGAGAAGGCTCGCGAGCTTGTCGTAGCAGCCAACCAATTCGGCTTGGGCGGGACTCAGTTCGTCGCCTATCGCGTTCTTCATCAGGCTTGTTTCCTCTCTCCCGATCCGCCGACCACTTCTCGTTCGTCCAGCACACGCTTCGCTTTCAACTCGAAGCGGGGCAGCGACTCGAGCTCTACCGTTCTCACGTGAAACCGAAGTCCTTCATGAGCCTCGGCGAGCGTCTTCGACAGCTCCGAGCACAACTCGTCCTCTTTGACTGAGCGATCGGGGATCTCGATCAGAACCTCGATCTCGTCGCGGATGCCTTCGGCCGTGTAGAGGTGGATCTGGAACTCATCGATCGCTTCGTACTCCCGGATGATCGCTTCCACCGCCCTTGGGTAGACGTTGGTGCCCCGCACGAGCTTCATGTCATCAACCCGTCCCCGGATCCCACCGTCGTAGATATCGAAGGTGCGGCCGCAGCCACAGGTGCTACCCGGCACTTTCAGCACGAGGTCGCGCGTGCGATAACGCATCACTGGGATGAACCCCCGTCCGAAGGACGTGACAACGCGCTCCCCCGGCTCGCCGTACGCGACCGGATCTCCCGTCTCGGGGTCGATGACTTCCTCGATGTAGTGGTCCTCGATGATGTGAGCGCCGCCGGGTTGGTGTGAGCACTCGAACATCATGATCGTGCCGAGTTCCGTCATACCTGCCGTGTCGCCGGCCTTAGCTCCCCATTGCTCTTCGATCAGTTTCTTTGTCGCCGGTATCGAGCCCGCCGGCTCTCCCGACAGGATCAATCTCTTCACCGGGCCGTTCGCAAGATCGATGCCGAGCGCCTGAGCCTCCTGGGCCATGCGTAACGCGTAGGTCGGGGTCGAGCAGACGACAGTGGCCCGCATGTCGAGTATCTGATTGATGCGCGCCTCCGTCGTCATGTTCCCGCCGGGGAGCACGAGGCAACCGAGTTTCTCGCAGGCATAGTGCGCTCCCCAGAATCCGACGAACGTCCCGTAGCTGAACGCGAAGAAGACCGAGTCGACCGGTCTGACGCCGAACCCCCAGAAGCCGTAGCACCACATCTCTGCGATCCACTCCCAATCCTTCATCGAATCGAGAACGCGGATCGGCGTCTTGCCGGTGGTTCCCGAAGTCAGGTGGTAGCGGATGGCCGATTCTTGGGGGGCCGCGAGGATGGGGCCGTATGGAGGTTGGTCTATCTGGCCCTGCATCCACTCCTCACGCGTCATGAATGGGATCCGGCGGAGGTCGTCCAGCGACTTGATCGATTCCGCGGTTACACCTGCGTCGTGCAAACGCTTCGATTGATAGGGGACCTGAGCGTCGGCCCATCCAACCAAGTTGCGCAGTTTGCGAACCTGCAGGGCCTCGAGATCGTCGCGCGACATCGTCTCGTGGCGTGGGTTCCAATATGGCGACTCCGTCATCGCTCCCCCTTGAACGAACTCCTCGGTGGTCTCGATGAGGTTAGTACGAGTACCGTCGGGGGTCATGGGACATCGAGACTTTCCAGTTCACTTATCTGCCGAGCAGCGCGAGCTCCTCGTCAACGCGCAACGGATAGCCCAAGAGGAGCTGGCCCCCATCGCCAGAAAAGGAGCGCCGGGCAGAGTAAATCGCGACCTGGTGCGGGCGCTAGGCGACCACGGAGTTCTTCCTCAGATCTTCCCCGTCGGCTTCGGCGGCTCATCTCACGAGAACCCGTCCGCTTCTCAGCTCTGTCTGCTTCGAGAAGGTCTGGCCGGGGGCAGCACGGAGGCCGAGACCGCCTTCGCTCTGCAGGGCCTGGGCGCCTACCCGATCCTCCAATCGGGCAGCGATGCGCTCAGAGATCGGTGGATCCCCAAGGTCGCGTCGGGTGAGTGCGTAGCGGCGTTCGCTCTCACCGAGGAGCGGGGCGGCAGCGACGCCGGCAACCTCGAGATGAGGGCCGAGAAGGTCGAAGGCGGATATCTGCTCACCGGCGAGAAGAAGTGGATATCGAACGCGCCCGAGGCCGACATGTACACGGTTTTCGCTCGCACGACTCCCGACGCCGGTCCAAACGGCATCACCGCCTTCGTGGTGCCCGCAAACTCCGAAGGTCTCGGCGGCGAACCATTGGAATTGCTGTCCCCTCACGCGATAGGAACGCTCGTACTGAAGGGAACTTTCGTTCCGAACGATCACGTGCTGGGTGAGGTCGACAAAGGCTTCGGAGTAGCGATGGGGACACTCGATCTCTTCCGGTCGAGCGTCGGAGCGTTCGCGGTCGGGATGGCCCAGGCCGCGCTCGACGCGGCAGTCGCGTTCGCCGAAGAACGTGAGGCTTTCAAACGACCGATCCGGGAGTTCCAAGCCGTGTCGCACAAACTCGCTGAGATGGCGGCGCGCACCAAAGCAGCTCGACTACTCGTCTACGACGCTGCTGCTACTTATGACAGCGGCGAGCGCGTTACAAAAGCGTCGGCCATCGCCAAGCTTTACGCGACCGAGACCGCTCAATTCGTGATCGATGCTGCCCTCCAGATCCACGGAGCCAAGGGACTCGAAAAAGGCCACCTCCTCGAACATCTCTATCGCGACGTGCGTTCAACGCGGATCTATGAAGGAACGTCGGAGATTCAGCGCGAGGTGATAGCGCGCGAGCTCTATCGCTGAGCGGGGACCACAGCGATCCCTACGAGTTCCACCCTCGCAGCGGGATCGAACAGGCCTTTGACCTCGAACAGAGCGATCGCGGGATAGTGCTGCCCGAAGTGCTTGCGGTAAGCGGCGCCTAGATCATCGAGCCGGCTGCGGTATTCCGCCACGTCGGTGGTGAAGATCTGAAGCGAAACCAGGTCGAGGTGGCTGGCGCCGGCAGCATCGAGGGCTTGGCAGACGTTGTACGCGGCTTGCGCGAACTGCTCGGCGACATCATCGGACACGAGTTCCCCGGCCGCATCGTGTCCGGTCTGACCTCCCAGGTAAACGGTGCGTCCGGCAGCCGCGACTACGGCGTGCGAGAAGCCGACCGGCGAGGCGAGTGTGTCGGGATTGATGATGTCGTGTGGCGTGCTCGTTACCGACCGGTCCACTTGGGCTCCCGACCCTCGCTGAACGCGGCATAGAACTCGGCGTGATCCTTGCTCGTCATCAATAGCGCCTGTGTCATCGCCTCGAGCTCTAATGCCCCGGCGAGGTTCATGTCGAGTTCCCGTGACAACAGCATCTTGGTCGAGGCGTAAGCAAGGGTCGGGCCGTAGGCGAGCCTCTCGGCGAGTTGTTTCGTCGCTCCGAAAAGCTCGTTGTCTTCGACGACCCGGTAAGCGAGACCGTAACGATCCGCGCTCTCGGCATCGATCGAATCCCCGAGCATCAGAAGCTCAGTCGCCTTCGAAAGCCCGATCAAGCGCGGGAGGAGGTAAGCCGAACCCATGTCGGCACCCGCTAGACCAACTTTCGTGAAGAGGAACGCGAGCTTTGCTTCCTTCACGAAGATGCGAAAGTCCGCCGCCAGAGCGATCACCGAGCCCGCCCCCGCCGCCACTCCGTTGATCGAAGCGATGATGGGGACGGGGCACTCCCTCATCGCCTGCACCACCGAACCCGTCATGCGCGTGAAGTCGAGCAGGCCGCGAGCATCCATCTTCAATAGCTCGCCGATGATCTCGTGAACGTCACCACCCGAGCAGAACCCGCGGCCCTCGCCGGTTATCACAAGAACCTTGACGTCGTCCCGCTGGGGAATCTCCAGAAGCAGATCGCGAAGGTCGGCGTAGGTGTCGAAGGTCAGTGCATTCAGCTTCTCTGGGCGATCGAACGTGATCGCGGCCACGCCGTCATCGATCTCGAAGCGAAAGTGCTTCCAGTCCTCCGTGAAGCCCGGAGTCGCCCGAAAAGGAGTCATGAGTAGGCGCGCAGCCCTGTGATCGTCTCACCGAGGATCAAAGTGTGGATCTCGCTCGTGCCTTCGTACGTGAGAACGGACTCGAGGTTGTTCATGTGCCTGATCACCGGGTACTCCAGGGTGATGCCGTTGGCGCCGAGGATCGTTCTGGCCTCACGGGCGATCTTGATCGCCTCTCGCACGTTGTTGAGTTTCCCGAGGCTCACGTGCTGATGCGCAAGCTTGCCGTCGTCTTTCATCCGCCCCAACTGCAGGGCCAGAAGGGTGCCTTTGGTTAGCTCGACGAGCATGTCCACGAGTTTCTTCTGCGTGAGCTGGAAACCGCCGATCGGTTTGTCGAACTGAACCCGAGTCTTCGAGTATTCGAGGGCGCTCTCGTAACAAGCGCGCGCGGCCCCCATGGCACCCCAGATGATCCCGAAGCGCGCCTCGTTGAGACATGACAGCGGACCCTTCATCCCGGTCACACCCGGCAGACCCGCATCGGAGGGAAGCCTGCAGTCGTCGAGGATCAACTCCGACGTAACGGACGCTCTAAGCGAGATCTTCCTGTGGATGTCGCGCGTCGTGAAGCCCGGCGCGCCTCGCGGCACGAGGAAACCGCGGATGCCTTCGTCGGTTCGAGCCCATACAACGGCGACGTCCGCGATGCCACCGTTCGTGATCCACATCTTGTTCCCGTTGAGTAGCCAGTCGTCGCCGTCGCGCTTGGCCGACGTACGCATCGCGCTCGGGTCGCTTCCCTGGTCCGGCTCCGTCAGACCGAAACAACCGATGGCCTCGCCGGTGGCCATCCTGGGCAGCCACTCCTGCTTCTGCTCCTCCGACCCGTACTTCCAGATCGGGAACATCGCGAGGCTCCCCTGCACCGATACGAAGCTGCGAAAGCCGCTGTCGCCGGCTTCCAGCTCCAAGCAGGCGAGCCCGTAACTGACCGCGTTCGTCCCCGCGCAGCCGTAACCCTCCAGATGCATGCCCAGCAACCCCAGCGAGCCCAGCTCGGTCGCGACTTCGACCGGAAACTCCCCCGCTTCGAACCACTTCTCGATGCCGGGCATCACGCGTTGGCCGACGAACTGACGAACGCTGTCGCGGATCATGCGCTCCTCTTCGGAAAGCTGAGCGTCGAGGCCCAAGAAGTCGAGCGCGTCCGGTGTGGCCATATCAGGACGCTACTAGACAACCCCCCACCTCGAGTGTGCGTGAGGGGTGAATACTTGTCGGCCTGCGCACACTCGGCGCGGGGCAGATGAGGGGGAGGTCGATTGAACGTCGGCATCGGACTGCCGAGCGCCGTGCCCGGCACGCGCGCCGACTTACTCGTTGAGTGGTCGGCAAAGGCGGACGAGGGATCGTTCTCGAGTCTCGGCGTCGTGGATCGCCTTCGCTACGACTCCTACGATCCGATGACCGTCTTGGCCCACGCTGCCGTCGCGACTCGACGGATCGGCCTGGTGACGATGGTTGTTATCGGTCCCCTGAGGAACAACGCTGTTCTCGCAAAGGAAGCTGCCACCGTCGACCATCTTTCGGGAGGCCGGCTGACGCTCGGGCTGGCCGTCGGTGCCCGAGGGGAGGACTACAAAGCCGCGGGCGTTTCCCAGCGGGAACGCGGCGAGCGCCTCACAAACCAGCTTGCCGATCTGCGCGCGATCTGGGAGCGCGAGGAAACCGGGCGTCTGACCGAATCTGGCTGGGGCCCTCCGGTGATCGTTGGAGGGATGAGCGATGCGACCTTCCTGCGCACCGCTAGGTACGCGGATGGCTACGTCCACGGTGGTGGCCCTCCACGCACGTTCGAACGCGCCGCGGACAAGATGCACACCGCCTGGAGGGATCTAGGGCGTACCGGTCGCCCCCTTCTCTGGGCTCAGGGTTACTTCGCTCTCGGCGACGCGGAGACGGTCGAGCGAGGTCGCGCCTACATGCGTGATTACTACGCGTTCACTGGGCCGTTCGCCGAACGGATCGCCGAGGGGATGCTCGCGACTCCGCAGGCGGTGGCGCAATTCGTTCGCGGATATGCCGAAGCCGGCTGCGACGAGTTGGTGTTGCTTCCCGCTGTGGCCGACATCGCCCAGCTCGAGAGACTCGCGGACGCTTTGGGTGGTGTCTCGTGAGGGTCGCCGTCGTGGGGGCCGGACCTGCCGGTCTCTACTTCTCCTTACTGCTCCGCAAGGCGCGGCCCGAAAGCGATGTGAAGGTGATTGAACGCAATCCGGCCGGAGCGACCTACGGTTGGGGGGTCGTCTTCTCCGACCGGACCCTCACGTCGTTCCGCGAAGCCGACTACAAGACGTACGCGCAGATCACCGACGACTTCATCATCTGGGACGCTATCGATGTTCGGTATCGCGACTCCGTGATCCGCTGCGAGGGCCAGGTGTTCTCGGGGATCGCGCGCAGATCGTTGCTGGGGCTCCTGCACGCTCGGTGCGAGGAATTGGGCGTAAAGATCGAGCACGACCGCGCGATAACCCATCCCGACGAATTGAACGATTACGACCTGGTCGTGGGGGCCGATGGCGTGAACAGCGTCATACGGGAAGCAAACGCGGACTCCTTCAAGCCTCGCTTCAGCCCCGGGACCTCGCGCTACATCTGGTTCGGGACCCGCCGTGTGTTCGACTCCTTCACTTTCGCGTTCCGGGAGAACGCCCACGGCTTCTTCCAGGCCCATGCCTACCCATTCGATGGGCAGATGAGCACCTTCATTCCCGAATGCGATGAGCAGACGTGGCGGAATTCCGGTCTCGATACGGCCGATGAGGCAACCTCGATCGCTTACTGCGAGGAATTGTTTGAGTCCGACCTCCGGGGCCACTCGCTGATGTCCAACAACTCGCGCTGGATCAACTTCGAAACCCTTAGGTGCAAGACCTGGCATCACGAGCGCATCGTTCTCGTCGGCGATGCGGCCCACACCGCTCATTTCTCGATCGGATCGGGAACCAAGCTCGCGATGGAGGACTCGATAGCACTTGTGAACGCGTTGGAGACGAAGCCGGATATCGAGTCGGCCCTGATCGAGTACGAGTTGGAACGCAAACCTCGGGTCGAGAGGTTCCAAGAGGCTGCCCGCCAGAGCCAGGACTACTTCGAGAACACGCGCGTGTACCGGCACATGGAGCCTCCCCAGTTCGCCTTCCACCTGCTCTCCCGCAGCGGGCGGATCGACTACGACGATCTGCGCGTGCGAGACCCCGACTTCGTGTCGGAAGTGGATCGATGGTTCATCGCTACGGCTAGGCCCGAGAAGGCTGGGCTCGCCCTTGCGACGCCGCCCGCTTTCGCTCCATTCCGCCTTGGTGACCTGGAGCTCTCGAATCGAGTCGCCGTGGTCGCGGCCCCCACCTACTCGTCGATCGACGGGGTTCCGCCGGCAGATGCTCTATCCGGCCCGGCGCGTAGTGGCGCCGGTCTTGCTTTCACCGACATCGTCGCCGTCTCCGCACACGGGCGAGTCACACCCGATGACTCGGGCCTCTATGACGAGACCCACGCGGAGGGATGGCTCGCCGAGATCACGGAGTTGCGAGCTCACTCGGACGCTGCAGTAGGGGTGACGCTAAGCCACTCGGGTCCGCGAGGGTCGACGAGACCTCGCGATCGAGCCGCCGACATCGCGCTCGAAGAGGCGATGGCCTGGACGCCGATAGCGGCCTCGCCTCAGACCTATTCGCCAAGGAGCCTGCCTGCAGCGGAGATCGACGGATCGAGGCTGTCAGATGTGAAGGATGACTTCGTAAGAGCAGCAGTTCTTGCGGGTTCTGCGGGCTTCGACTTAGTGGAACTTCATATGGCGCACGGATATCTCCTCGGGAGCTTCCTCTCGCCCTTGACCAATGCACGAAGCGACGAGTACGGCTCCGACCCGATGCGGTATCCCCTCGAGGTTCTCGACGCCGTTCGAGTGGAGTGGAACGACAAGCCGCTCGGGATCGTCATGAACGCCAGCGACTGGGCCCGCGGTGGGATTTCGCTCGACGATGCGGTCGCGATGGTCACACGGTTCAAAGAGCACGGTTGTGATGTGATCCGAGTGGTTGCGGGGCAGACCACCAGTCGATACTCACCGCGCTACGACCCCTACTTCCTGACCCACTATGCCGAGCGCATCCGAAATCGAGCGGGCATCGCGACCATCGCCACGGGGGACATCAGAAACGTAGACCGCGTGAACACGATCGTTGCCGGGGGCCGAGCCGATCTCTGCGTGCTGGCTACAGCTTGAAGCTGTAGCTGTTCGCCAGGTTGCGAACGTCTTGCTGCGACCACTCGATCCGGAAACGGCCCTTGCAAGAGGGGAGCTTCAGGGAGAACTCGGAACGGCCGTTCAGCTTGTCGGACTCAACCGTCTTCCATCCATTCCAAACCTTGCGGGCAAGCGTGACTTTCGTTCCTCGATAGTTGGGCGCCACCCGCCCGACGACCGGCGAGCCGTGGCCGCACCGACGGGGTATCCGAGCGTCGATCAGGACCTTCACCGCCACATCGACCGGTGCCGACGACCGCCCGTCGCAGTTCTTCGTTGAGATCGGGCGGGCGGTGAAAGCGGAACTGTTATCTGACAGGGGGCTGTAACTCCACATCCCGGTGTTGTCGGCGGTTACACGGGTCACCTCGGCGAATGAATCGCTTCCGTAGATGCGACGAGAGATGACCACGTCGTAAGGGCCCGAACACCCCGGGGAGGCAGCTAACCGGCCCGACAGGGTGAACCTGTCGCCGGCTGTGACTTCAGACTCATCAGAAGCGATCGTCGTATCGATGGAACCGCGCGCTTGTGTCGGGCTCTGACTCGGCTTCGCCGACGCGCTGGGGCTTGGAGACGCAGTCGGCTTCGGGGAAGCGCTTTGGCTGGGCCTTGGCGTCCCGCTCTGGGAAGGAGTCGGGGTGGGGGTCGAGGTGGGAGTTGGGCTCGGCGTCCCACCAGTCGCGCTCGGGGTGGGCGTCGGAGAAGCGCCGCCCGCGGCCCGATCCTCCGGAACAGCGAAGGCAAGGAGCGGCTTCTCGGAATGGCGTCCGTAGGTGTCGCCCACGTTCCCGGGATCTCCCTGGAGAACGACCATGCGCTGCTCGCCGTCGATCTCGGTGACCGGCACCGTCAGGGTCGCGTTGTCGGAGTCCACGATCGCGAGGATGTGGACGCCGTGCGTGCCGATGGAGCCTTGATAGAAGCGAGGGTCGGCGCCGGGGACGGCGGGATGGTCAGGGTTCGTCGGATCCCAGCACTCGCGATCCAGCAGCTCGCCCGTCTCGGGATCGGTGTACTTCGAGTAGGACCGGTCGTCGACGCCTCGTCCGTGGAGGTGGGGGCCGGGGTCGGACCCGGTTCCGTCGTCGAAGCAGGCGTCGTCTCGGTAATACGGAACCGCGACGATCGCATTCACTCCGCCCCCGGGCGTGACGTGCTTGAGCGCGGTGCGCATGACGAGTGAGCCGTTCGGGCCCGCGATCTCTTCCCAGTTGAGGCCGGCGTTGACTCCCGAGAAGGTCGGGTCCGGGCTGTCGATGTCGTTGTAGACGCAGGCGTCGACCAGATCGCCCGGCAGTTGGTCCCTCAGCTGCTCCGGCAACCGCTCGTCGTTCCGGATGACGTCCCACTGGTCCTCGAGAGGCTTGCCGGCGTAAGGGCAACCCGGTTCGGTCGGTTCGCCGACGGTGATCGGGTCGCCTTCTTCCCCTGCCGCGTCTTCCGCAGCGTCCGACAGCGTGTCGTCGCCTTCGTACGAAACGCCGTCTCGCCCGGCATGGATCCGCGAGTTGCCGAACTGTTCGTCGTTGTGGCCGTCGATCGCAACACCATCTGGATTGAACTGGTTGTAGTACTTGTCGACGATCCCCGCGTTGTAGTCCCACTGCGCGTAGATACCGTCGAGAGGCGGGATCACGTGCACGCGAAGGAAGCTTCCGAATCTGATCTCGTCTCGGTAGAAGATCTCGCGGCGTACGACGTTCGTGCCGGAGTCAGCGCCCCACGTCTCCCTGACGGTCCTGACGGGACCGGAGAGCTCGCCCATGAGGATCGAAGAACCTCCCCAGTTGTTGACCTCTTCCTCGAAACCACAGCAGGGCGTCTCGCCGGATGGTCGCTGCTGGAACGCGCGCGCCTTCCACTGGTCGATGAGGTCCGGGCCGTAGGTGGTCTCCGACGTCGGCCCGATGGCCGTGCCGGTGTCGGCGTTGTTGACTTCGAGCTTCGTCATCAACCACCGGCCGTCGTAGCGGAAGCGGTAGCGCGGCGTCGTGATCGTGGCCGCGTCGCTCGGGCGGCGCTGTCGGAGATCGTCGGTTCGGCACGTTCCCGTTTTCGGATCGAACCAAGCGCCCTCGGGGGCCGCGCCGTAACTGCCGTATGAGCTCTGCGAGTAAAGGAAGACGTTGTTGTCCTCGGGATCGTCGCGCTCGTAGCGCACGTAACCGTTGCTCGCGTCGAAGGCAGGAAGAGGTCCGTCCGCGCCGGACTGCATGACGTAGGCGTAGCTCGTGTCTCCGGTGAGTGGATCGACCACCGCGACTTCGAATGACTGCTCGATGCCTTTGGGCAGAGGCGCATCTTCGCTCGCCTGAGCTCCGGCATCTTTCGCCATGAAGACCAACTCGTCATCGGTGTCGAGCCCTTGAACCGGGTCCTTAGCGACTTCGGTCTCGGGACGTGCGACGCACGGAGCCATCGGGTCGTCGGGACGTTCGGCGGCGTAGTCGCCGGTCCAGCGGAATCCCTCTCGATCGAATGCATACGACGTGTGTTGATCGGTCTCCGAGTAGAAGGCGAAGCCCGACTTGTTGTTGCTCAGATAGCGAACGAACATCTCGTCGACCTGGAAGGGGATCTGCTCGAAACCAGTTCCGTTCCACCGATAGCCGAGCAGGTGATCTGTCGCGGGACCCTCGATGCCGGCTTCGTTCGTCACGTCGGATGAGGACGCGTCCGGATCCTCGTAGGTGTTGTGCTTGCAGGCGTCATCTGGGGTGAGCGGCGTGTTGCCTGCGCCGCCCTCGTTGACCAGGCACTGCTTGGCCTCGACCGAGGGGGCCTTAAGGGCAACGTCCGCGGGAACCGCAAGACCGGGGAGATTGGCGCCGGTCAACACCACGGGCTCGGTTTCGCGTGCCGTGGCAAGAGGGTCGCCCTCGGGCGGTGTCTGAGCCCGCGCGGCCCCCATGAGAGGCAACACGGAAGCGAATAGGACGGCCGTCAGCCCACCGACGAGCGTGCGTCTCAAAGAGATGGTCCTTCCAGGGTCGGAAATCGTGGAATCTGACTTCGCCCTGCCAGGCCGATGTCCTGCGCTGGCTATCCTGAGGACCCACCCACAAGGAGGAACTGTGATGGCCGACGTCGCATGGACCGGCACGCCGGTTCGCCCGCATCCCGACTCGAGGGACAACGGGGCCGAGTCGCTTCCCTGGGGAGGACGTCGCGAACGGTTGCCTCTCAAGTGGCCGTTCGCCGACGCCGTCGACGGCTACAGGCGCAAGGCCCTGGCTAATCCCGACTACGACCCGGCCTCGACTTTCGTGTGGGGCCAGATGATGGCCGTCGGTCTTATCGAAGCCCTCAAGGCAGTCGAGGAGCGATTCGGAGCGGAGGGTCACGACGTCTTCCGAAGCGCCCTCGCCCGCATCGGGGACAGGATGGTCGCCGAGATGACCGAGGGGGTCGAAGCTCCCGGTGACGCTGCCCCCGAGGAGATCACGAGCCTCGTCGCGTCGTGGATCAACGAGGTCTGTTACGCGTCGATCGAGAAGCCCAGAGTGGCGGACGGGGGCGCGGACTTCGACATCCACTACTGCCCCCACGAGGACATCTACGGCGCTTTCGATTGTCGCGTTCAGCGCTATTACGTCGAAGGGATGATCGACGCTGCCCGCCGCGCGTTCGGCTCCGGCATGTTCGATGTCCGGTTCACGAGCACGATCCCCGCCGGCTCTCACGTCTGCCACTTCGACATGTTTCCGAAAGAGGACGCCGCAAAAGATGAGTGGAACGAATACTCGGAGGGTCTCCGGCGTCGCGCTCTAAACATCGTCGAAGTGACGTCCACCGAGACCGACCGAAAGACAACCGCATGAGCGACAAGATCGCCGAGTCTTTGAAAGGGGCGATGGAGTACGTCTCGACCCACAGAGAGGAAGCTCGCTACACGGACAGCCCGGCCACTGCTCGACTTACGACACATCTCAGAGTTGATGTCGATGGACCCGGCGGCGCCTCTCTCATGACAGACATGCCCGAAAGCGTTGGTGGCGACGATGCGGCCCCCTCCCCCGGATGGATCATGCGTGCCGCGATGGCATCTTGCGAGGTGACGCTGATCGCGATGCGTGCTGCCGTGGAAGGTGTGTCACTATCCGAGCTTGAGGTCACCGTCGACAGCGAATCCGACGATCGCGGGATCCTAGGACTCGACGACTCAATCCCGGCCGGTCCGCTCAGCGCTCGGGTTCGAGTGTCGGCGTCGGCCGAAGGAACATCCCCAGAGCAACTGAGATCGATCATCGAGTGGGCTCACGAGCACTGCCCCGTCACAGACGCCATGGCCAGGGCAATTCCCATCACCCTCGAGATCAAGGAGCGCTAGAAAACCCCGCTACTTGGTTTTCTTCTGCTTCTTAGCCGCGCGCTTCTCTTTGAGGTTCTTCTGCGGTGCCTTCTTTGCGCCCTTCGCGGCACCCTTGTCTTTGTTCGCCATCAGATCCTCCTCAACTCGTTTTCCCAATCATGGCGAAACAGCGGCTGATTGCCAAGTCACACTGTTCTCAAAGTCTCGCAATACGGGAGTTTGAGCACACAGTGCCGGCAGGGGGACGCGAAGAGGGGGCCCGAAGGCCCCCTCATTCAGTTAGATCCTAGGGATCTAGGCGACGGGCTTGACGTCGATCGCCTCGGGACCCTTCTGACCCTGACGGGACTCGAAGGTCACCGTTGCACCTTCGGCGAGAGTCTTGTAACCCTCAGCCGCGATGTTGGAGAAATGCACGAAGAGATCCTTCGAGCCATCTTCCGGGGTGATGAAGCCATAACCTTTGGCCTCGTTGAACCACTTGACGGTTCCAGTTGCCACTTAAAACACCTCCAATGCTGCTTTCAGGAACGAGCGCAAGGAAGGCAGTGCCAACCACTCACACGTTCACGTTCTGTACAGGCGTCACGATACACGGTTAGCACCGGACGAGTACGAATAGCTCAACATCTCTACCTGGAGCGCTATTCCAGGCGGGATTTGGCCTCTCGCCGAGACGCCCTGAGCCTGGCATTCGCCTCCAGGGCCACTTTCCTCAGGCGGACGGTCTTGGGCGTCACCTCGACACACTCGTCTTCCTTGATGAATTCGAGAGCCTGCTCGAGCGACATCTGCTTGTGAGGGATCAGACGTACGAGTTCCTCCGAGGTCGATGACCTCATGTTCGTGAGCTTCTTCTCCTTCGTTGGATTCACGTCCATGTCATCCGCTCTCGCGTTCTCGCCGACGATCATCCCCTCGTAGACCTCGGTCGTCGGAGGCACGAACATCGTTCCTCGTTCTTGCAGATTGAGCAGTGCATAAGAAGTAGTCGGGCCGCGGCGGTCGGCGATGAGGCTGCCGGTGGGTCTTGTGCGCAGATCTCCGTGCCATGGCTCGTAGCGATCGAAGACGTGATGGAGCAAACCCGTCCCGCGCGGTTCTGTGAGGAACTCGGTGCGGAACCCGATCAGGCCGCGCGCTGGGACGAGGTATTCCATGCGAACCCAGCCGGTGCCGTGGTTGACCATGTTCTCGAGCCGGCCCTTGCGAAGTGCGATCAGTTGCGTCACGACTCCCATGAAGTCCTCGGGTACGTCGATGGTCAGTCGTTCGACGGGCTCCGAGAGCTTTCCGTCGATCACCTTCGTTACGACCTGCGGCTTGCCTACGGTTAGCTCGAAACCCTCGCGGCGCATCATCTCGACGAGCACTGCGAGCTGCAGCTCGCCTCGGCCCTGAACCTCCCAGACCTCGGGACGCTCGGTGTCGAGCACGCGGATAGAGACGTTGCCTACGAGCTCCTGCTCCAACCGGTTCTTGACCATGCGCGCGGTGAGCTTGTCGCCGTCCTGGCCCGACAACGGCGAGGTGTTGATCCCAAGTGTCATCGAAAGGCTCGGGTCGTCGAAGTGGCTCACGGGCAGCGGCCGGGGGTCATTGGGATCGGAAAGGGTCTCGCCGATGGTGACTTCCGCGAGTCCGGCGATCGCGAAGATCTCGCCGGGTCCAACTTCCTTCGCGTCGACTCGGTCGAGCGCTTCGGTGACGTAAAGCTCCGTGATCTTCACGGTTTCCATCGTCTCGTCGGCCCGACACCACGCGACGGGCTCGCCCTTGCGCAGCGTCCCGTGAAACATGCGACAAAGCGCGAGGCGCCCGACGTAAGGAGACGCGTCGAGGTTGGTCACAAGGGCTTGCATCGGGTGACCCTCGTCGTACGTGGGGGCCGGGATGTGCTCGAGGAGCATCTCGAATAAGGGCTTGAGGTCGCTGCCCTCGACTTCGGGATCGAGCGAAGCGGTTCCCGCTCTCGCGTTCGCGTAGATGATCGGGAAATCGATCTGGCCCTCGTCGGCATCGAGGTCCAAGAAGAGTTCATAGACCTCGTTGACTACATCCGAAACGCGGGCGTCCGGCCTATCGATCTTGTTCACCACGAGGATCACCGGAAGTTGGCCCTCGAGGGCCTTTCGCAGAACGAAGCGGGTCTGAGGGAGAGGACCCTCGCTCGCATCCACTAGAAGAAGCACTCCGTCGACCATGGTGAGACCTCGCTCGACCTCACCACCGAAATCGGCGTGTCCCGGCGTGTCGACGATGTTGATCTTCACCTCGCCGTAACGGACCGCCGTGTTCTTGGCGAGGATCGTGATGCCCTTCTCGCGCTCCAGATCCATGGAGTCCATGACGCGCTCGCCGACATCCTGGTGGGATCCGAACGCGCCGGACTGCCACAGCATGGCGTCGACAAGTGTGGTCTTTCCGTGGTCTACGTGGGCGACGATCGCAACATTGCGAAGGTCTGAGCGCGTTGGCATCGATATCTCCTACTTGGGATGGCAACAGCCTATTCGGCGCGTTCGTGAACGCGTAGCATCGAGGCGTGCCGAGGTGCCCTAGATGCGAACACGCGAATGCCGAGAACGCCCGGTTCTGCGAGAACTGCGGTGGGCCGCTCCCTGCCTCCGACGATTGGGCTCGCCGACTGATCACGGTTCTATCCGCCGAGATCGCGCTCGTATCGCTCGGTGAGGGATCCCCGGACGAGGAGCGCTCAGCCCCCGTGCTCAGAGAGGTGGCCGACAAGGCGCGCCGGATCATCGAGGGTCACGGGGGGAAGCTCGCCCAAACCACGGGCGACGAGTTGGTTGCGACGTTCGGTGGACGTGGTTCAGGACTAGACGATCCGATCCAAGCGGTCCTAGCAGCGCTCGAGTTAGTCGACGTGATCACCAAACAGACAGCCGCATCCGAAAGACGCCTCTTCGTGTCCGCCAAAGCGGCCGTGTCAACGGGTCGAGTCGTGACAGCAGGTCGCGATGATCCCGAAGACGCTGCACGGGATCTTGTCGCATTAGCGACCTCGACGCGCAAGATGACTCAGCCCGGGACGGTGGCGGTGGATGTCGATTCGTACGAGTCCATAGCGCAAGAGATCGACATCACCGAGGCCCCGGGATTGGACGGATACCGCGTTCATAGCGTCAGGCCGCGCGTGGCAACTCACACCTCCCCGCTGGTGGGGCGAGATCTCGAGTTGGCAACGATCAGAGAGGCGTTCGAACGCGCCGTCCAGGAACGCACGGTTCAGATCGTCACGATCGTGGCGGATGGCGGCGGCGGCAAGTCGCGCCTTGCCCTTGAAGCAACGACGCACTTTGCCGGCGTCGCCTTGGCATCGGCTCGGTGCTCCGGGGAAGGGCGGACGGACCCGTGGGCGCCGATAGCAACCATCCTCAATGAACTCATCGCGCCGAACGGCGATTTCGCAACGAACCTGGCCACGACGATCTCGCTTGCTCCGGCCGAAGAACATCGACTTGTCGAAGAACGTCTCGGAGCGCTCTTCGGAAAGGTCGAAGAGAGCTCTTCCCTTCAGGAGACGTTTTGGGCGGTCCGCCGATTGCTCGAGCTCGTAGCTGTCCAAACTCCGCTCGTGATCGTCCTGGACGATCTCCAGTGGGCCGCGGCATCGATGCTGGAGTTGATCAGTTATGTCGGCACGATGAGCCGAAACGCGCCGATCCTGCTGCTTTGCATGACCCGCCCCGACCTGCTCGAACGAAATCCGAACTGGCCGGCATCGGGGACAACGCTTTCATTAAGGCCGCTGTCGGACGCGGACCTGCAGAAGATGCTGGACGCCGCCGACGCACAGCTTTCAGACGATGCAGCCGGGCGCTTGATCGATCTGGCCGCGGGGAACCCCTTGTTCCTCGAAGAGGGGGCGGCTGCTCTCGTCGAATCGGACAACGCGCCATTGCCGGCCACGTTGGAAGCGGTGACGGCCGCTCGCCTCGAAAAGCTCCCGCCTCGAGATCGAGCGATAGCTCGAATCGCATCGGTGATCGGGACCGACTTCCCTCGGTCGACCATGGTCGCACTTGCCACTGAGCATGAGGCTGAAGTCACAGAAGCGCTCGACTCTCTTGTTGGACGTGGGATCCTCACGCGGCAGGAAGGGATGTTCGTCTTCAAACACGGCATCCTGCAGCAGGCCGCGTACGACACGATCCCTCTAGGTCAACGAGCCGAACTCCACGAGAGTTACGCGACCCTTCTCCTCGAGGGTCCGTGGCGTGATGACGTCACCGTCGGACATCATTTCGAGGCTGCTCATCGAACGAGGTTGGCACTCGATCCCAATGACGAGGGACTCCATGGACTCGGCACCAAGGGTGGCGAGTTGTTGGCGGCTGCGGGAGAAAGATCCCTGATGCTGGGAGACGTTTCCGCCACTATCTCGCTCTTGCAACGGGCTCTCGCGCTTCTTCCTGCCGACCATAGGTGGCGACCCTCATTTGTCATCGACCTCACCCATGCGCTGATCGCGGCAGGACGTATCGAAGGGGCGCAGCAGGCGCTCGGTGAGATCGGGACCGGGTTGGACGAATCGTTGCAGACGAGAGTGCGGTTAGAAGAGCTCGTCCTGTTCATGGCGAGACCCTCAGGAGAGTGGGTCGATCGGATCCAAACGGAGGCCAGGAAGTGTCTGGAGGTCTTCGAACGATTGAACGACCCAAGCGGTCTTTGCGCAACCTACAGAGTCTTGGCGGAGATCGAGTGGGAGAACCTTCGCTTTGCAGACGCCGGAGTGCTGATGCAACAGGCCTTGGAGCACGCACTGCGAGGACACCTGACGCGGGAAGCCGAGGACGCGATCGCGTTCTTGATAGCCGTGGAGTTCTGGGGTCCGACACATGTCGCGCAGGCCGCCGAGCGCGCTCGTGGGGTCATGGAACAGTCGGCACCCCGATCGGTCCTCGGAACCAAGGCGAAGTTCCGGTTGGGCGGGTTGTTGGGCATGCAGGGACACTTCGACGAGGCCCGCTCTCTGATGTCGGAAGCGGTCGAGACGTTCAAACAGCTCGGGATGCACCTGAGTGCAGCGTCGTCCACCCAGGAGATCGGCATCACGGAAATGCTCGCGAACGAACCCGTTCGAGCTGAAGTGATTCTGAGAAGTGGCTACGACACTCTGCTTGAGATGGGCGGTTCGCGCTTCCTCGCGACGATAGAAGCGTTTCTCGCTCGAGCGCTCTTCGAGCAGGGCCGCATCGACGAGGCTTATGAATTCACCGTGGCTGCCGAAAAGGAAGGGAACGAAGACCCCCTCCTGCTGCTCGAATGGGGACCGTGCAGGGCCAAGGTTCTGGCCGAATGGGGAAGGCTCGACGAAGCAGAAGCATTGGCGAGAAAAGCTCTAGTCCTTGTGAAGAGCTCCGACAACGTCTTCTTGCGAGGAAACGCAATGATGGATGCCGCGGCGGTCCTCCAGCGAGTCGGTAACTACGACGAGGCGGGGGTCCTCCTGCTTCAGGCGCGTGACGTATTCAATGCCAAGGGTGTAGTTCCTCTTGTGATGCGTGTCGAGGCCGCGCTCGAGGAGATCAAGAAACTCAGAAGTTGAACGTCTTCCTCTCGCACGACGCGGCAACATCCTTTCGATCCAAAACACAGAGGTCGCGGCCCCCACCGCCCGAGAGCGAGTCGGCTCCCTTTCCACCAAAGAGCTTGTCGGGATCTTTGCCGCCTTTGAGGTCATCCTTGCCTTCATCGCCGTGGATGCGGTCCCGTCCCTTGCCTCCGACGATGATGTCGTTCCCACCCACGCTCGGCCCGCCGAACAATCTGAGCGCGTGCTCGTCGCATCGGGTCAGAACGTCCCCGTTCAGAACATCCGCGCCTCCGCTCCCATCGATGAGGTCGTCGCCCTCGCCCCCATCGACGAGGTCGGGTCCCTCTCCGGCGAAGATCGTGTCGTTGCCGCCGAAGCCGCAGATGAGATCGTCGCCTGCGCCTCCATAGAAGACGTCATCCCCATCCGTCCCAAGTAGGACGTCGGAGCCTCCTGTGCCACAGGTCGCGCCCTCCGGGCACGAGCTTGGCGTGGGCGTTGGAGTCGGAGTCGGAGTCGGAGTCGGAGTCGGAGTCGGGGTCGGGGTCGGCGTAGGAGATGGTGTGAACGGGGGCGGCGGAGGCGGAGTCTCCGTCTGAGGCGGGGGACATTCCCCCTCGCAGGGCGTCTCTTCAGGCGAAGTGAGTGTCATGGAGCCGGCCGACGGCGAAACCGCGATGGATAGAGCGATCGCCCCCACGGAGACCACTCCAAGCGCGACGCGAGCAGCTAGGTGACGACGCAGAATTCGTTACCTTCCGGGTCGGCCATGACGACCCACGAATTGTCGTGCCCCTGTCCGATCTCTAGCTTCGATGCGCCCAGCTTCACGAGTCCGGCTATGGCGGCATCCAGTTCATGTTCGGCAACAGCGAGATCGAAGTGAACGCGATTCTTGCCGGCGCGCGGTTCGGGAACCCTTTGGAAACAGATGCTCGGCCCGGCCCCCGTTGGGTCCTCTATGGCCGAGAGCTCGTCGTCGTCATCGCTGACCTCGTATCCCAAAGCGTTCGACCAGAACGCCGCGAGGAGGTGGGGATCCGTGCAGTCCACGACCAGTTCATCTAGCCGGCAATGAAGGTTCAGCGGCGCAGTCACGGTGGTTTGCTCAGTCTGCATGGTGTCCTATCCCCCGATGTCGCCCAATCGTCAACTCATGGCAGGGCACAGGTCAAGGTTCTATAGGGGCGAATCGCGAACGAAGCTTCGCGACCTGCCCGTTTCGCCCCTTTCCCGGCAGGTTAGAGGCGGCCGGCCTCGATGATGCGTTCGAGGAAACGCTTCGTTCTCTCCTCTTCCGGCGCACTGAAGATCTGGGCCGGGGCCCCTTGCTCGACGATCTTGCCGTCGTCTAGAAACACCACCCTGTCGGCGATGTCGCGAGCGAACCCCATCTCGTGAGTGGCGATAACCATCGTCATCCCCGACGCCGCCAACTCGCGGATGAGCGTGAGCACCTCGCCGACCAGCTCCGGGTCGAGCGCTGACGTCACCTCGTCGAGGAGCATGAGCTTCGGTTGCATCGCGAGAGCTCGCACGATCGCAGTGCGCTGTTGCTGGCCACCGGACAAGCGATCGGGGTACTCATCGCGCTTGTCGGCGAGCCCGAATCGGGCCAGCAACGCCTCGGCCTCCGCTTCGGCGGTGCGACGGGCGGTCTTCAGCACCTGACGCGGCCCCAATGTCACGTTCTCGAGTACCGACATGTGCGGGAAGAGGTTGAAGGCTTGGAAAACGATGCCGATATTCCGGCGGACGGCATCCTGGTTGACGCCGGCGGCGGAGATCTCCTCGCCCTCCAGGAAGATGGCTCCACCCGTCAACGGCTCGATCAGATTCACGCACTTGAGCAGAGTCGACTTGCCCGAGCCCGAAGGCCCGATCAAGCAAACGACCTCGTGGGCCGCCACCGCCATGTCGATCCCATCCAGAACGACGTGACCGTCGAAGCTCTTCGAAACACCCTCGAGGCTAAGAAGTGCGCGCTCCGTCATGCGATCGCCCCCGTTCGCCGTCGTCGCCTATCCCGCGCGATCAAGTGATCGGTGAAGCGGGCAAGTGGGATCGTGAGGAGGATGAACAAGAGCGCGGCCACCACGTAGCTCGAGTAGTTGAAACGATCGGTGCCGAAGATCTGGGCAGCCCGCGCCGCTTCGATCGGACCCAGGACGGCTACCAATGCAGTGTCCTTCTGCAATGAGATGAAGTCGTTGAGCAGAGGAGGTATCACCCTCCGCACCGCTTGCGGGAGCACCACGAAACGAAGGGCTTGCCAGCGCGTCAATCCAAGAGAGCGCGCGGCGGCGACTTGACTCTCATTTACTGAATCGATCCCCGCTCGATAAACCTCGGCGACATAGGCCGAATACGACAGCACCAGCGCGGCGACTCCTAGAACCACGGGCGATCGGTTCGAGATGCCGTCGATCTGGAGGCCCGGGATCCCGAATCCGAAGATGTAGATGACCAACAAGAGCGGGACGCCTCGGAAGAAGTCCGTGTAACCGATCGCGACCAGTCTCAGAGGGAAGAACGCCGGGCCCGGCGTTTGACGGATCACCGCGATCACGAGCGCGAGCGGCAGGATCAATAGCTCGGCTACGACGAACATCTTGATGTTGAGCAGGAACGCGCCACCGATGCCCGGAGTCGTGGTCGTTCCGCGGAACGCTTCCTTCATCGACTCCCAGTCGAAGAAGTCGTGCGCCACCTCCCGAAACCCCGGAGCGAGGGCCACGACGAGCGCGATCACACTGAAGAAGACGATCGTGCTGAGGGTCGACACCAATACGGCCCTGCGTTCGCCGAGCATCTTCGAGCCGCGGGAAGGCGGCGCCGATACGGCGGGTGGTCCCCCTGCGTGCACGGCTTAAGTGTGCGTTATTCGAAGACGGGCGCGTCCACCGCCTGCGATAGCCACTCGTCCTGGATCGAATCCAACGTTCCGTCCTTCTCCAATGCGGCGATCGCGGCATCTACGCAAGAAACCAGTGGATTGCCGTCTTCGAAGAGCAAACCGAACTGCTCGGTCACATCCTGGGTTGGGAACTGCCCGGCGACAGTGGAGCCGGGGATCTGTACGGCCGTGATGAAGAAGGCGGTCGGCAGATCGGCCACGATGCCGTCGATCTGTCCCGCTCGCAAGGCGGACCGGGCGTCGGACGTGGAGTCGTACACGAAAGGCTGCTGGTTAGGAACGACGTATTGCTGGATGTAGGCGAGGCTCGTTGTGCCCACCTGGGCCCCCAGCTTCGCGTCACGCAACTCGTCGAGGGATGTCGACTCCGCTATCGGGGAATCCTTCAGCGTGATCAGGGCCTGGTTCACGTTGTAGTAGCCGGCGGAGAAGTCGACCGCCTCGTCCCGCTTCGGAGTGATCGAGATCTGGTTGATATCGAAATCGAATTCCTTCGGCCCCGGCGCGTAGGACTTGTTGAACGGCTCGACGACCCACTTGACCTGGTCGCCCGAGAAACCCATCTCCTCCGCGATCGCGTAAGCGACGGCGGACTCGAACCCCTTGCCGTTGGTCGGATCGTTGTCCTCGAACCACGGCGGGAAGGCCGGCTTGTCTGTGGCTATCGTCAGTTCGCCGGCGTTGCTCAGGGGCAGATTGTCGACCGCGCATTCCTCGCCGGCCGCCGCGCTCTGTGCCGGAATCCCCCCCGCTCCCGGATCTGGGTTGGGCTCATCGTCATTACTGGATCCGCACGCGGCGAAGCCCAGCGTCGCAACGAGTAACAGGACGAACAGACGGATCGGCAAGCTGCGCACGGACACCACTCCTTGATTCCGGGGACGGGGTCAGCATGAACGGGCGGGCCGAGCTAGTCCAGAACCTTGGAGGTCTCAGGCGGCGCGGTCGGCCGCGCTCTCCTCGGTGGAGAGCGCGGCTTCCAGCACCTGGTGCACATCGGAAGCGATGTGGAAAGTCATGTCGTTGCGGATCGCGTCGGGAAGATCGTCGAGGTCCGGCTCGTTGCGCTCCGGCAATACGACCTCTTTCAGGCCGGCTCGGTGCGCGGCGAGAACCTTCTGCTTCAGGCCTCCGATCGGAAGGACCCGGCCCTGGAGGGTGACCTCTCCGGTCATCCCGACTATCGAGCGAACCGGCCGTCCCGTCAGGAGCGACACCAGCGCCGTGGTCATCGTGATGCCGGCCGAAGGCCCGTCCTTCGGCACCGCACCCGCGGGAACGTGAAGGTGGATCCGCTTCTTCTCGAAACCGGGGTCGATACTAAGCTGGGCGGAGTGCGAGCGGATGTAGCTCAGCGCGATCTGCGCCGACTCCTTCATCACGTCGCCGAGCTGGCCGGTGAGTGTGAGTCCGGCCTCGCCTTCCATGATCGTCGCCTCGACGAACAAGACGTCGCCGCCGTGACCCGTCACTGCGAGTCCTGTTGCAACACCTGGAACCGACGTGCGTTCGGCTGCCTCGAAGTGGAACTTCGGTCGACCGAGGTACTCGCGGATGGCGGCTTCGTCGATCTCGACCGGCGATCCCGTCGCTCCGCCGGCGATCTTCGTCGCGGCCTTACGCAGAACCTTTCCGATCTCTCGTTCGAGGTTTCGAACGCCCGCCTCGCGCGTGTGATCGGCGATGACCTTGCGCAGAGCATCGTCGGAGAGGTTTACCTCCTCCGATTTCAATCCGTTGCGCTCCAGTTGACGACCGACGAGGTGATCACGAGCGATCGAAACCTTCTCCTCTTCGGTATAGCCGTCGAGCCGCACAACCTCCATCCGATCGAGGAGGGGGCCGGGGATCGTCTCGATGACGTTCGCGGTCGGTATGAACAGAACCTCTGAAAGGTCGAGGTCGACCTCGAGGTAGTGATCCCGGAACGAATGGTTCTGAGCTGGATCGAGAACCTCGAGCAACGCCGACGACGGATCTCCGCGCCAGTCGTTTCCGACCTTGTCGATCTCGTCGAGCATGATCACCGGATTCTTAGTCCCTGCTTCTTTCAAAGCTCGAACGATGCGGCCCGGTAGCGCGCCGACGTAGGTACGCCTGTGGCCTCGGATGTCCGCCTCGTCATGGATCCCGCCCAGTGAGACGCGAGCGAACTTGCGACCCATCGAGCGCGCAACGGACTCGCCCAGCGAGGTCTTGCCGACGCCCGGAGGCCCCACGAGAGTGATGATCGCTCCCGAGCCGCGTCCGCCGACCTCGACAAGCCCACGATCGTGTCGAAGCTTGCGAACGGCGAGCAGCTCGATGATCCGATCCTTGACGTCTTCCAGCCCCGTGTGGTCCGCGTCGAGAACTCGGCGCGCTTCATCCAGGTCGAAGTTGTCGTCTGAACGCGAGTTCCACGGGATGTCGAGCATCCAGTCGATGTAATTACGGATGTATCCGTACTCGGGGTTCTGCTCGCTCGTGCGCTCGAGCCTGTCGAGTTCACGCTCGACCTCCGTGCGAACCGCTTCGGGCATCCCCGCATCCGCTACGCGCGTTCGGTACTCATCGGTGGTCGACCCGCCGTCTTCGCCGAGCTCGCGTTTGATCGCCTCGAGCTGTTGACGGAGCAGGTACTCCCGTTGCGTCTTCTCCATGCCTTCTGTTACTTCCTCGCGGATCCGATCCTTGAGCGAGATCTCGCCCAGTTGGTCTTTGGCCCACTCGATCAACTTGTCGAGTCGCTCCGCCACATCGACGGTCTCTAGAACCTCAACCTTCTGTTCGACGGTTAGGCGCGGCGAGTATCCGGCCGTGTCGGCGAGCTGTCCGGGGTCGGAGATGGCCCGTAGGAACGCGCCGGACCCGCCTCGGGATTCGATGATGTTCTCGACCAGAGCGAGGTAAAGCTGCGCCAGCTCGCGCGTCCCGTCGGCGTACTCGTCGGGATCCGGCGATGGGGTCACTTGGACCCACAGCGCGCTTGAGTCACTGGGGACGCCGCTTCCCACGATGCCTCGGTAGAGGCCTCTTACGACGCAGACCTCATCTCCGTTCGGGAGGCGCGTCATCTCCTCCACCTGGCCGACGGTCCCGATGCGGGCGTGCTTCCCGTCGACGTTAGGCAGTAGGAGTACCAACCCCTCGGCCCCCTGGGCTGCCGAGATGGCGCCTCTCGTGTCGGGCGAGGTCAAAGCCAGGGTCACGACCATGTGAGGAAGGACGACGCCCTCCTCTAGCGAGACGACCGGCAGGTGCAAAGTCTTGGTTTCGGCCACGTTTTTCTCCATCCATAGCTAGGCCTTCTCTTCCTACGGAGGAAACGATTGAGGGTGCAACTACATTCCCCTAGCCCACTTGCCGACTAAGTGGATAGGCCCCGCGCAGGAAAGGTCGCGAAAACGGGGAATATGCAGGTAGACTGCACGTTGTAGTCCATAACGATCCACCAGGGCGGCAGATAGTCGCCCGTGAGATCTTCCTCCGGTTCACCACTTCGGTTAACGGGTTGGTCAGATCTCCCGTACCTAGAAGGGGTTGAACAGCTACATGTCCACATTCGCTGAATTAGGCGTGTCCGAGCCGGTAGTGGCCGCACTCGCCAAGCGCAACATCAACGAGCCTTTCAAGATCCAGAACCTGGTTCTTGCCGACGCTCTCGCGGGACGCGACATCCTCGCAAAGTCCCGTACCGGCTCCGGCAAGACCCTCGGCTTCGGGATCCCGATCGTCGAACGCCTCGATGGCTCGGGCAAGCAGCCCACAGCCCTCATCCTCGTCCCCACCCGCGAGCTTGCGGTCCAGGTGACCGAGGAGATCCGGACGATCGCCGCGGCCCGCAGGCTCAGGGTCGCCGCCGTCTTCGGAGGGGTGTCGATCGAGGCCCAGGCCAAGAAGGCCGCAAACGCACACGTCCTCGTAGCGACTCCGGGCCGGATGATGGACGTCGTAAATCGACGCCTCGTCTCGCTCGACAACATCAAGATCCTCGTCCTCGATGAGGCCGACAGGATGCTCGACATGGGCTTCCAGCCCCAGGTCGACCGGATCGTCGACAAGCTTCGGGGCCGCCGCCAGACCATGTTCTTCTCGGCCACGCTCGACGGAACCGTCGGGCACCTCGCAAAGGCCTACACACACGAGCCCGTTCGCCACGAAGTGGCCGATGAGCGTTCGACGATCGAGGAGGCAGACCACCGCTTCGTCAAGGTCAGCGAGCACGACAGGCTAGGGAAGCTGATCGAGATCCTCGAAGAGGAGCGCGGACTTGCACTCGTCTTCGTTCGAACCAAGCGCGGTTGCGACAGGCTCGAGATGAAGCTCAAGGCGAAGGGCATAGAAGCCCGAGCCCTCCACGGCGACATGACCCAGGCCGCGCGCCAGCGCGCTTTGGACCGATTCGCCGCCGGAAAGGTCGACGTTCTCGTTGCGACCGATGTCGCGGCTCGCGGCCTCGACCTCGACGACATCACTCACGTCGTGAACTACGACCCTCCACGTGACCACAAGGACTACGTGCACCGCGTTGGGCGCACGGCCCGTGCGGGGCGCGGCGGAGCCGGAGTCACCTTCGTCTCTCCAGCCCAGCTCGGCGAAGTGAGCGCCGTGGCCCGGCAGCTCGACCTCAAAGACGAGTTCGCAGCAGGCGGCCTTCAGATGACCGCGCCGGCGACGGTGTTCTCGTCGAAGGGCAAGCGCTCCTCGATGCGGTCTCGTACCAAGCGCAAGTTCTAAATAGCTCCACCCGGGGATAAACCCCCGGGTGAGCACACCGAGCAAGGTCCCCCAGTCCCGCGACCTCGATGGCGAGGACGCCAGGAAAGCGCTTAGGCGCGTCGGCTGGGGTGACCTGATCAAAGCTTCGGTGAGGCGATTCGTCGAGGCGGACGGCACCTCCTACACGAGAGCATTCGGGCACGCGGCGGTCCTCACGGGCATCCCTGCCTTGATCATGCTGATCGGATTCGCGAGCGTGTTCGACCTTTCGGGATTCCGCGATGTACTCGAAAGCACCCTGAAGAGCTTGGCTCCGGGACCTTCGAGCCGACTGCTGAGCGAAGCCTTCAAGCAGGGCTCGAACGGCGGTGGACTCGCCTTCGTCGGCGGACTGATCGGCACTCTCTACGGCGGCATTCTCGCTTTCGCGCAGGTAGAGCGAGGCTGCAACCGCATCTACGGGATGCCGGCGGATCGGGACCTGCCTAAGAAGCTGACGGTCGCGCTGGGCCTAACCGTCAGCGCCGGCGTCATCCTCGGGAGCTCGTTCATCCTGTTGGTGACAGGAGGCGCGCTGGGTGACTCGCTGGAGCGAGCGCTCGGATGGAGCAACGGTCTGTCGACCGCATTCGCTATCGGACGGTGGCCCGTGGGCATCCTGCTCGCGTTCGCGGGTCTAACCGTGATCTATAAGTACGCGCCTAGCCGTAAACAACCGAGCGCTTCCTGGCTTCAAACCGGGACGATCGTCGCGACCCTTCTTTGGTTCGTGTTCAGTGCCGCGCTGGGGCTCTACTACTCGATGAACGATCAAGTTTCGCAGGCATTCGGCCCCCTCGTCGGCGTGATCGCCGTCCTTACATGGGCCTACGCGACCGGATTGGCCCTGTTCCTCGGCATCTCGTTCGCCGCTCAGCTCGAAGCGCAGAAACCGAAAGCCTCGAGTGCGAAGGAGCAGCGCAAGGCTGTTGCCTAAGGCAACGAAGAGGACGACCCATTTTCGGGCCGCCCTCTTCGGAGCTCGTCGCTGTCGTCGACTGAGCTACTTCCCTTTGCCGCCCTTCGGCTTGACCTTCTTGACCGGCTTGACCTTCGCAGGCTTGGCCTTCTTCGCGTGCTCGGCAGAACCTTCGTTCGCCTGATCGTCGGTGACCGCGGTATCCAGTTCCGCGAGCGCCTCGTCGCAGGCAGCCTGAGCGCTCTGTGGGGTCGCGGCCTTGTCGTGCGCAACGGAGCTCACCAACTTGCCGTGAGCGCGACCACGAACCGCGCAGTGGGCTGCTACCCGAACCGCGGCACCGTGGTTGGGCGTGGCTGAGTCTTCCTCGGAGTCGGCGTCATCGGACTCGACTTCATCCTCGCCTTGGTCGTCGTCCGCCTCGGCCTCGTCTTCGTCTTCGCCCTGATCGTCGTTCGTCTCGACTTCGTCGTCGGACTCGACTTCGTCGTCGCTCTCGTCGTCGTCGCCGACCGTTGCGTCCGGAGTCTCCGGGGCAGACGTTTCAACCACATCGACGACGTCGACGTTTTCATCTCCGGGATCGGCCGCGGACGCGGGCAACGCGCGAACCACCGCGATGCAAAGGATGAAAGCGAGCGACCAGACGAGGGCCGGCTTTATCGTGCGCAACTGCATATCTCCCACTCCCTTCGGCGGCTGGGCTACCTGCGTGAGGCCCCTGGCTTTGCGTCACCGCCTCGCGGCGGTTTTGCCTTTTCGAGGAGAACGCTGCTCCCCAAACTTGATTCGGCAGGTTCGGGCTAGTCCTTTAGGACTAGTCCTTCGGATCCGGAGATGACCCTCCGGCGGTTTCAGCGTCGCGTTTCGCTTTGCGCTCGGCCCTCTCCTTCGCGGCAAGCGCATCGGCTTCGGGGATCGTTGGCGCCGTCCCCCCGAGGTGAGCCGGCAACCACCATGCGTCGGCGGGCGCTGCGGGCTTCTGCGGATACGACTGCTGTGCCTTCTCGACGAGTTGCGAGATCGCTTCCATCAGTCGCTTCGTTGTGACGGTCAGATCGTCACCGGGCTCGTAGGCGAGCGGCTCTCCGATGTAGACGTCCATCGCGACTTTGCGCTCGAAGTTCTTCGGACGGCCTTTCGTCAGGATCCGTTGGGTTCCCCAAACCGCACACGGGATGAGGGGAGCGCCCGCTTCCATCGCCATACGAACCGCGCCGGTGCGCCCCTCGCGCGGGATGAACGAACGACTGATCGTTCCCTCGGGAAACATGCCCACGAGCTCGCCCGAGCGAAGGCACTCCACGGCCGCATCCACGGCTTCGCTCGCGTTCGCGAACCGGTCGACCGGGAGATGCTTCATGCCCCTCATGAGGGGGCCTGCCACGGGATGGTCGAAGACCTCTTTCTTGGCCATGAACCGCACGAGTCGCTTCTCGCCGCAGAAGCGCGCGGCGTAGCCGACGAACACGAAGTCGAGATAACCGACATGGTTGCTTGCCAGAACGGCCGGGCCCGAGGTCGGGATGTTTTCCGCTCCGAACGTTCGGACCTGCCACCCCATGGTCTTGAAGAGGGACAGCGCGAGCCCGATCACCGGGCGGTAGACGGGCTCCATGGCCCGCGACCGTATCCGGTGATCGTCCGAGGTGGCTACTCGATCAGCTCGTCCTCCGCTTGTGCTGCGCCACGACGTTGGCGAAGAGGCGAGCCGAGCTGCCCGCGGACTCGACCTCGCCGAGGTTGAGGTCGGCCATCTCCGCCGCCGCGGCGGGAGAAACGGCAACCGACTTCTCGGCGGCCCAGGCCGAAGCGGGCATCGTGTGGCGGGCCGATCGGAGCTCTGTCCGTTGCAGGTAGTAGTGGCTGATCATGTGGAAGACCTCTCCCCCACCGTGCCCGAACAGCACGGCTACCGGGGACTCGCCGTAGCGGGCTGCGAGCTCGGAGCTCGACAGCAACACCTTGACGCGGCTTGCATCGTGGATGGTGATCGGATAGCTCGACGCCTCCAACCACCATTGGGGATCGTCGTTGTCGTCGAGCACTCCCTTGATGAACGGGTTGTCGTGATCGGCGATCTCGACCCGAACCACATCGTCGGCCGTGGGTCGTCTATTGAAGGAGATCGTGCCGGGGAACGCCGGCTCGATCACGTGTTTGAGCGCCCAGTCGGTTGTGAACAAGCTTCCACCTTGGGCGACGAAATCGGCGATCCCCGGGATGGCGCGGGGCGGCAGGTTGCCTGGGCAATTCACGACCAGCAACTGATCCGGACGCAATCTCACCCCGGCGAAATCGTCGGGCCCGATCCTTGTATGCGGCATCTCGAGGGCCCCGAGCACCTTCTCGACGTGGTCGTAGGTGCCCGCCACGACGACGATGTCCGACGCCTGAACGTCCGCGAGAGCCTGAGCGTCCTCGGGGGCATCGGCGGCGATCTGACTGCGCGCGATCTGGGCCCCCGCTCGATACGCCCGAGCCCGCCTATCGCTGTCCACTTGCTGCATCGTTCCTCCCTATGTTCGCTGGTAGCATCATTATTAATGCTATCGGCACGAGAATGCACGCCTTGAGCATCATTTATGTCTATCCTGACGGCATGAGTCGACGAGACGAGGGCCGAGCAAGGCTGGGTCTGGCGATCCGGTTGATCCGCACGGGTCAGGACGTGAATCGCAAGGAGCTCGCCGAACGAACAGGGCTCTCTTATCCCTATCTCTCGGAGATCGAAGCCGGAAAGAAGATTCCGTCATCCAAGGCCCTGGGAGCCATCGCCGATGCCCTCGACGTGCCTGCCTCGACGCTCATGGAGATGGCCGAAACCTTTGAGGCCCAGCCGGAACCCCGGGCCTCGACAAGCGCCTACTTCCATGCGGACCCAACCGCCGTGGCGGATTCGATGCATCCGCCTATGTCGCTTGCAGCCCCGCCGCCCGCATCCCCGCCGCCCGCTGCGGTGGCTCCACGGGCGGCCGACGATGTGGCCGAGATCGCCGAGGTGGCCAGCAAGCTCGGGCCCGAGGACAGGAATCGGCTGCTCGATTTCGCCCGCCGGCTCCGCCGCTGAGGGTCGGTTTTCGCGTTTCTGGGTAACACCTCGTGATGGACCGCTCACCGTGGGTGATCCAGCGAGGCAACGGCCCGATCGTCGCGGCCGCTCTTCACGCGGGCCACGGCCTGAGAGACGACATCCGTCCTCACATCGCGCTCCCGGATCTCGAACGCCTCCGCGAGGAGGACCCCCACACCGACGTGCTCGCCAATGTCGCTCCGACCCGTGTGGTCGTCCGTCGTTCTCGCTTCGAACTCGATCTGAATCGACCTTGCGATGAGTCCGTCTGCCTCGAGCCTGACGATTGCTGGGGCCTCGATGTGTGGGGGACTCCCCTCTCCGAGGAGATCCTCGAGCGAACGCGTAAGTTGCACTCGCGTTTCTATGACGAAGTCGGCTCGCTGCTCCAAAGGATCGAGAACGATCACGGCCCCTTCGTCGTCCTCGACATCCACAGTTACAACCACCGGCGAGGCGGACCCGGCGCCGAGCCCGACGATCCTCAACTGAACCCCGAGGTGAACGTCGGGACGGGGAGCATGGATCGTGACAGGTGGGGGCACCTCGTGGATCGCTTCATGAAGGATCTTGGGCGCGGAGGACTCGACGTGCGGGAGAACGTGAAGTTCAGGGGCCGGCGACTCGCCGCGTTCGTACACGAGACGTTCCCCGAAACGGGCTGCTGTCTCGCACTCGAGTTCAAGAAGACGTTCATGGACGAACACACGGGCGAGGTCTTCCCCGACCGACTGGCGGGGTTGAAACGTTCGCTCGAGCTCACCCTCCCAGGCTTGATCGATCAGCTGGCGGAGAGCCGCGCGGCATGACCAGCCCGGTAGATCTCGAGATCGGCGACGTCGGTAGAAGGCTCGACCTTCTGCTCAATCTCACACCGGTCAATGCCGCAGATGCATGGATCGAGTTCGAAGCATCCGGCTTCACCCGGGTGCCCGAGTTCCACTACAGGCCGCTCGGTTTCGATCCGGCTTCCCTGAGGGACAAACTTCGGGCGCTGCCCATTGAAGACGCGACCGAGCCTGCATTCGGTCAACTACTTTCGGCGAAGGCTCGCGAGCTCGAGACACAGATCGACCTTCTTGAAGCGCGAGACACAGATGCCTTCATCGATGTCAGCATCCGTCTATACGGTGGCGTGAGCGATCCGCTCCTCGAGAGCGCTCAGAAGATCCTCGCCAACCTCCCATCGCACGAAAAGGACGGAGAGCGCGTCGACGCCGACCAGATGCGCATCCGTGCTCAGCAGGAGCTTGATGCCTATAGGGCTACGTACCCAAGCTTCGACCGCACGGTCGAGGTGAGAAGCGACGTCGTCGACCTCATGGTTTCGCACGGCACGCTGATGATCGGCGAGCGCTCACGATTCCGTCGAACGCGGGTGGAAGCGTTGATCCAGCACGAAGTGGGAACTCACGTCGTCACGTTCTTCAACGGAGCTCAGCAACCGCTCTCTCTCATGTGTTTGGGGCTGGACGGCTACGAGGAGACCCAAGAAGGGCTTGCCGTCATGGCCGAATACGCGACGGGAGGCCTCGATCCGTTGCGGATGCGGATCATCGCCGCACGCGTTGTAGCTGTGAAGAAAGCTATCGACGGAGCGGGATTCCTCGACATCTTCGAAGAGTTGCGGCAAGACCACGCCCTCTCTCCTCGATCCGCATGGTCCATCACAGCTCGGGTCGCGCGATCGGGAGGCTTGACCAAGGACGCCATGTACCTACGTGGGTTGGAAGAGATACTCGATCATTGTGGGAACGGTCGAGACATCGAACCTTTGCTCGCCGGAAAGATCGCGCTGATCCACGTTCCCCTTGTAGCCGACCTAATAGAGCGCGGCGCTCTGAACAAGCCGGCGATCCGGCCGGCGTGGTTGGGCGGCGAGGGGGACACGCGCCTGCGCGCTCTTTCGCCGAACACGAACGTCATCGACCTGTTGGAGGGCCCGTGAAGCTCGCTTTCTTCGTCAGCAGTATCGGAACCGAGAAACCCGAGTACACGACCACGCGCTTGGCACGTGCCGCGGTCAAGCTCGGGCACGAGGTCTTCTACGTTGCCGCTGGTGGGTTCTGTCACGGACCCGAAGACGCGATGGGGACCGTCGCTCGCCCGGCTCCAAGCGATGCATCGCTGGATCTCGAGGACTTCTGCGATCAGATGCAGGAAGCCGAGCCTGTCTACCTGGACATGACGGAACTCGGGGCGGTCATGTTGCGCAACGATCCGAGCGAAGACATCGAGGATCGGCCGTGGGCCGTCGACGTCGGCATCGTCTTCGGACAACTGGCGATGAGCCACGGAGTCACCGTGGTCAACGATCCTTTGTGGCTCTCCAAAGCGGCGAACAAGCTCTACATGGAGGAGTTCCCGTCCGAGGTCCGACCGAAGACGCTTGTAGCTCGCGACATCGACGCCATCAAGAGATTCGTCGAGGGCTTAAACGGTAAAGCTGTGCTGAAGCCGCTTTTGGGGGCGAAGGGCCAAAGCGTGTTCTTCGTCCAAGGCCCGGACGATCCGAACCTCAATCAGATCATCGACACGATTAGATCAGACGGCTACGTCGTAGCGCAGGAGTTCCTCGAGGGTGCTGAGGACGGCGACGTTCGGTTTTTCATGCTCAACGGCGAGCCGCTCCGATCCAACGGCAGTTTCGCCGCGTTCCGCCGCCGTCCAGCGGAAGGTGACCTCCGCAGCAACATCAGCGCGGGCGGCAAGTCGGAGGCCGTGGACATCGGCGAAGACGAGTTGAAGGTCGCACGGACGATCGGGCCGAAACTCGCGGCCGACGGCATGTTCCTCGCCGGCCTCGACATTGTCGGCGACAAGCTCGTCGAGGTGAACGTCCAGAGCCCCGGTGGACTCGGGAGCATCGAAGCCTTCACGGGCATCGACTTCGCTCCGATAGTGATCGAGGCCCTCGTCAAGAGGGCGGAAGCGGTCTAGGCCTCGCAGCGCCCCTTCTTGGGCAGGCCCATGTCCGAGTCGTAGAACCACGTCGCACGCAACCGATCGTGTGTCGCCTCCATGCAGTACCCGACGTCGTCCGCACTTACGATGTCGAAATTCACCTCGCGCGATTCCGCCTTGAAACCTTCGGCCACCAGAACCGACTCATCGGTCGTGTAACCGTCCCCATTCGTGGCGTAGCTCTCTTCCGCCGTCGCCGCGTTCTTTAGCGTTCCGGCGACCTGATCTCTCCAGTTGCCGCGCGCCCGGCGGTGTTCCGGGCAACGTCCGATGCGCGGGTTGCCCTGCGTCGAGTCGTAGTGGCGAGCCTTGACGACGTCGACGTGTCGGGCTTCGATGCAATAACCGTTCTCATCCGCCCACGACGCGAATAGATCGATCGACTGCTCGTCATAGCGCAGGCCGTCTTGTCGTTTCAGTCTGCCGATATGGGTCGTGTACTTGCGGTGATCGGTTCGGTAGCTCTCCTCGGCCGTCGCCGTGTTCTTGACAGCTGCCATCGTTTCGGCAACATCCTCGGAATGAGAGCCACCCCCGGCCACGGCAACGGGGGCCGCGCCCAGGATCAGGGCCACTGCAAGAAGCGCCTTTCCAATCCGTCCCATTCGTCCCTCCTTGATTGCGCGATCTCAAGCTACGCCTCCGACCTTCCAGGTTGAAGAGGCTTGGCCTATCCGCCAAGTGGGTAGCTCCCTTTCCTATGAAGTGGAAACGCGGCAAGCGCAGCGGCGACATCATCGACAGACGTGGGAACCCGGGCTCCGCGATGGGGGCCGGGATGCCCATGGGAGCGGGGGTCGGAGGCGCCGGGCTGTTGATCGTCATCGCGGTTGTGGTCGTGATGAACCTGATCGGCGGAGGCGATATCGGCGACATCGGAGACGTACTGGGTGGATTGAACGGCGGCGGCGTGCAGCAAGCCGATCCGGGGTCCGATCCCATACCTCGGTCCGAGGACGAAGACGTGAAACTCGTCGATTTCATCTCGTTCGTTCTAGACGACGTGCAAGGGACGTGGGCGACGATCCTCGAATCGACGAAGACTCCCTATCGCAGCGCCGAGCTGGTCCTCTTCGAACAATCGACGCAATCGGGTTGCGGCGGCGCCACCGAAGACATCGGCCCGCACTATTGCCCGGCCGACGAGCGCGTCTACATCGATCTCGACTTCTTCCGCGAGTTGCGCCAGCGATTCGGAGCGCCTGGTGACTTCGCGCAGGCATACGTGCTCGCACATGAGATCGGCCACCATGTGCAGAACATCCTCGGAATCGAAGCGGAGGTCCGCCGCGCTCAGCGCGAGGATCCGGACAGGGTCAACGATCTGTCGGTTCGCATGGAGCTTCAGGCCGACTGTTTCGCCGGGGTATGGGGTTACACCACCTTCGAACGCAACATCCTGGAATCGGGAGACCTCCAAGAGGGCCTCGACGCCGCGGCCGCCGTGGGCGACGACAGGATCCAGAAGGAGGCCACCGGGCGGGTCAACCCGGAAAGCTGGACTCACGGCTCTTCCGAGATGCGGATGCGTTGGTTCCGAAAGGGATTCGACACCGGCGATCCGTCGCAATGCGACACCTTCTCGGCCGATAGCCTGTAGAGGTGCGTTACAGGCTCTTGATCCTCCTGCTCGTGATCGCTCTTTACCTAGGTCCGTTCCGAGCGCTTGACTCGCCCAAGCCGAAGCCCATCGAACGCGCCGCCCGGAGACCTGTGAGAACGAGCCACAGATCGAGGATCGTCAGACCGATCCGCTGGAACAGTCCGTTCGGCCCTAGGCCCGTCACGTGCGCGCCGAGCGCGAGGGCCGCGCAGAAACCTGCGACGAGAGACAAGCTCCGGTAACGCCCGGTCGTAACGCGCGCGACTAGGAAAGGGACGCTGCAGAAGGCTATGTAGTGCACACCTGCGGCGATGACGTGGCCGAGGTTTGTGTCAAAGCCATCGGGCCCCGGACAACCATGGGTGCATGGGAACGCTGCGACCCCGAAGGACGCGAAGCCTGCGATCACTATGGCAACCGCGCCCGCCGTCGAAGCTGATCGCAGCACCGGAGCGAAAACGAGGCATCCGAGTCCGAACGTCACCATCCCCGTCGTGACTATCCAGCGGTTCGGCGCGCCCAACTCCGCAAGTCTGCTGATCGCATCGGTTACGGGGTCGTAGCCGGGGCGGATCGCCCCCGCGACCACCCACGATGTGACGAATACTCCGGGTGCGACGATCGCGGCGAATGCTCGCCGGTCGCTCACGTGAGATCGAACGCTAGCCGGCCGCGACGAGGCGTCGAGCGAGGACGGTCAACATCGACAGCGCCATCGATGGCTCGGATTCAAGAAGCTCCGAGAACTCCTGTCGTCCCAGGGCTATCGCCCTTACCGGCGTCTTGGCTGTGGCACGGCCGGTGTGGGCCGAGTCGGTCAGAAGCGCGAGCTCGCCGATGAACTCGCCCGGGCCGAGCGTCACCTTCCGCGAGATCAGGTCGACTTCGACCTCGCCGGACTCGATCACAAAGAGCCCTGCTCCCGGCATGCCCTTATGCACGAGGATGTGGCCCGGGTCGACCTCACACTCGGTCATGGTTTTGGCCAGGTTCTCAAGGGCTCGGTCCGACAGCTCTGAAAAAAGCTCGATCCCTTTGAGATTTTCGATCCGCTTGTCGTCGCTCATGCGCGTCGATCATGCCACGCACCCGGCCCTCACCGACGCTTGAAGGTTTCCTGACAACGCCTAGTTAGAGTCAATGGATGCCCGCGTTCGCTGCCGAGGGAGTCGTCAAGCGATACGGGGACACCGTTGCGTTGGCCGGGGTCAACCTAGAAGTCGCCGAAGGTGAGTTGGTCGGGCTCCTCGGCCCCAACGGTGCGGGGAAATCGACGCTCGTGAAGATCGGCTGCGGCCTCGTCCAACCGACCTCGGGCCGAGTCGAGATCTGTGGCGCGCCGGCCGGGTCGGACACAGCGAGAGCCGAACTCGGCTACCTCGCGGAGCTCTTCAGGTTCCAACCGTGGCTAACCGCCGACGAGGTCCTGGATCTCCATCAGCACCTGGCCGGTTCGACGGGAGGGTCGAGCGAGCGTGCCAGGCTCCTCGAGCTCGTTGGGCTGGACGACGTCACCGATCGCCGGGTCGAAGCCCTCAGCAAGGGCATGCAACAACGGCTCGGCATCGCCCAGGCGTTGATCGGCGATCCCAAGTTGCTGCTGTTGGATGAGCCAACGAGTGCACTCGATCCAGCTGGTCGACGAGTCGTGCGCGGTCTTCTCGAAGAACTACGCGACCGCGGCATCGCAGTGCTGCTCAACTCGCATTTACTGAGCGAGATCGAACTCGTTTGCGATCGAGTGCTGATCCTCCTCGGTGGAGAGATCATCACCGAAGGTCGGCCGTCCGAGATGGTCGAGGCGCGCGGAGTGGAGATCGAGACGGCGAACGGCACTCGTGCGTACCCGGACGCATCGAGAGACGACGTGCCCGAGATCGTCGCTCAACTCGTAGCAGCCGGCGAGCGCGTCTATGGAGTGAAACCCAGCAAGCCGACCCTCGAAGACGTCTACATGGAAGCGGTCGGGGGCGAGATGGGTTGAACGCCATCTGGTTCATCGCAAAGCAAACCGTCCGTGAATGCCGAAGACGTCGCGTTTTCCTCGTCGTACCGATCGTCACTGTGGGCTTCTTGTTCCTCTATGGGCTCGGCAACTACTACGCGTTCGAGAAAGTGAATGGCACGACGGATCTCGGAGACCAACTCGTCAATACGCGAGCTCTCGCGGGGTCGACGCTCGTGGGGTTATCGATGTTCACAACCCTCTTCTTGGGAGCGGCCCTCGGGATCTTCCTAGCCTTCAACACGGTGCGGGGAGATGCGGAGACGGGTGTGCTTCAACCTCTCGTGGTCAGACCGGTGGCGCGGTCGGGCCTCTTGCTCGGCCGGCTCCTGGGCGCGTCGATGATCTGCTGCGGCTACGTCGGAGCCCTTTACGTCGGTTCTGTATTGATCACCGGTGCTGTCGGTCACTGGTGGCCGAGCCCCGCGCTTCTACCCGGTCTCTCACTTGCTGGCGGGGTGGTGATCGTGATCGCCCTCACCCTCCTTGGCTCGATCTTTCTTTCGTCTCTCACGAACGGCATCGCGATGTTCATGGTCTACGGGGCGGGGCTGCTCGCGGGCCTCCTGGGTCAGCTCGGCGAAGTCTTGAACTCGCCTTCGCTCAGGAACACGGGCCGGGTGACCTCATTCATCCTTCCGTTCGAGGCCCTCTATCAAGCCGGCCTGAACTCCCTCACCTCGGGCGCCACGGGGCTGACCAGGGTCATCGTGCGCCTCGGCCCCCTCGGAGGAGCCCAAGCCGGAGGGCCTTTGCTCGTTGCCTGGGCCGCCGTGTACCTGGCCGTTGTGGCCGCCCTGGCCCTGTTCTTCTTCGCCCGGAGAGACCTCTAACAAACTGCGGTACCCGCGTTACCGCTTGCTCCCCTTTTCGTACTTATGGGACGAATCGGGCGCCGGCTGCGGAGGCCGGGCATTTAACGACAGGAGGGGGACGTGGCTGCTCATCTCGCCGGGCGAGCGCTCCGGCTTTTGGTAGTGGTGGCGCTCATGGCGCCGGTTGCGCTGATCGTCACACCGGCTCAGGCCGACGACGGTCCCACCGACAGGGCGGACATCTTCATCACGAAGGACCGCGAGTTCAACCCTGCGAACGGCGTGCGCTCGGGATCAGGAACCGCGTCCGACCCCTATGTGATCTCGGGTTGGAACGTCAGCCAGCTGTACATCGCGGACACGAGCAAAGCCGTCGTGATCCGCGACAACGTCATTACCGGACAACTCGTGCTGAACTGGAATGGGCCGAGCGTGACCCTCGTCCACAACCAGATCGGTGACCTTCGCGTCAACCAGAACGTCACGAGGACCGGCGACCCCACGAGCGGCTACATCGGCCACAACGTCTTCGGCCTCGTCGGACAGCTCCGGCACTTCGATGGCGATTTCGAACACAACGTCGTCAAGGGAACCGACGATGTCTTCGCTCAACTGACCGCTCCTTTCGACCAGCAGGCAGTCCAGTTCGACGGCTTCAACGGTTCGCACTTCCGGGACAACGAGATCTACGGCTGGGTCGAGGCGCGGCTGCACGGCCACCACCACAGCTCGGGCTACGGCGAGACGAGCCACTATCACGGCGCCGATATGGCGCACCACGATATGGACAGCATGGTCGACCACACCGACAGGTGGCATCAGGTCTTCATCACCGGCAACGAGATCCACGTCGACGGTCCGTGGGCTCTCATCTACACCGACACGAATCACGCGGCGAACGACAGGACTGCCGCATCGGAGGACAACGAGGCGCTCAATGAGCCGCACGTTCACCACACGAGGGCGTACATGCACGACAACACCTTGGTCGGCGGCGGCCTCTATGTCGACGTGTTCAATGCCGACGACGAGAACCACCTCGGGACGGCTCGCGGCCTCATGGACATCCGAAACAACAAGATCACGCTCGCTCGTCCCACGACCTCGATGCCATGGGAGCAGAGCAACGGCATCTACGTCTGGCAGGCGAAGGACATAACCCTCAACGTCGTCGGTAACTCGGTAGTCGCGGAGGCGGCCGAGGATCGCACGCCGGTCGAGGACCAGTTCCTGAGGGACGCAGGAGTCATGCTCCAAACGATCAGAGACGCGGACATCTTCATCCGGGACAACACGGTGGCGAACTCGTTCTACGGGGTCCTGGGATCGGACATGTCGAAGAACGTGAACTGGACGATCGCAGGCCTGAAGACCCAGGCCGTCACCTACCCCGTCTACTACGACAACTCGGTCGCCAACCAGCCGAAGAGGCAGGACTAGGGCGCCGGAGGGGCACCCTTTAGGACCCCCGGGGAACTCCGCACCCCGGGGGTCCGTCCCCTTCCAGACACATTGCACTGCTTTGTACTAATATTTTCCAATCGGACTAGGGCGGAGGCGGAACGATGTCACCGGAACTGCAAGCGGATTTCGTCGCACAGTGGCCAGAACTCTCTCGTCGTCTCAACGCGCTGTTCGCGCGGAAGAACGTCTCTCAGCCCACCCGAGATGACTTGATCCAGGAGACTGCACTAAGACTGATCAAGATCTGGGACTCCGTCGACATGACGCGATCCCCGTGGCCGTTGACCGCCACTATCGGACTCAACCTCCTGCGCGACCGGGCTAAATCCTTGGCATCGACCGAGGTCCTCGCGGACCTCCCCGATGCCCCCGCGATGCTCGACGTCGCGGACGCGGGCATCGCACGGGTCGAACTCGAGCGGGTGCGGAAGGCCATGACGGAACTGACCGCTGCACAACGCACGATCTTGCTGGATGAAGTCGGTGAAGCATCCGCTGTCGGCGGAAGTGCAGCGTCTCAAAAGATGCTGCGGATGAGGGCCCGCCGCAAGCTGCGCGCGATCCTCGAGCACGTGTCCGGCCTCGTCGCTCTTCGCACGAGCCGTGTCACGGATTGGCTCGGCGCTGCGTTCGCCTCGCGCGACGCGATGGTGCAGGGCGCCGCTGCCTGCGTCGCCTGCGCGTTGATCGGCACGGCAGCCGTCGCGGCTGGAGTCCCCACCAGGGCAGAAGCACAACCCCTGGCCGGGGGCCGGGGTGCTGCAGCAGTGCTCGCGGAAGCGGGCCGCATCGACCGTCTGGCCCTGACCCACCTCCTGCGAACGGGTCGGTCGACCGATAGTCGGTTAACGCCGTCGTCAGTGGCTAGAAGGGTGAAGCACTCAAAGGGCCACACGGCGAGACTCAGATCGAGTGCGTCATCCGGTCAAAGCGGGCTGCCTCTGCCGACCGGTCCCGGGGACACGCCCGTTCCGATGCCACCGGCTCCCAACGTGCCGGCACAGAAGCCACCAGCGCCCCCCGCTCCGCCCAAGCCCGAAGGGCTGCCGCCTCTTCCGCTACCGGCGGGTCCCGACGGGATGGCACTTCCGCTGCCGGTAGTGAAGATCCGAGTGCTGTAAGCGCCTCACTCTTCGAACGGCGGGGCGATATCCGGATCGATCCGGAGATCCTCCGTGCCCGATTCGACGTGATCGTGCTCGTGGGTAAAGCCGTCGGGAACTGCCTCGCCGAACGCCGGTTCGTGCACCAGACCCGGTTCGGCATCTTTGGGCTCGCGCATCTCCTCGACCTTGCCGGTTAGCAACAGCGTGGCCATGTCGATGCCGACCTCGGCAGGATCGACGGTCGAAACGATCCGACCGCGAACATCGTCCGGTTTCAGTTTCGCAAGGTCGCGCTCCTCAGGCTCCTGAGGAGTCCCTGTCTCGTCGAGCAGGACTCGAACCGTCGGGCGCATCGGCGTCTTGTCGCGCTTATCGAGAACGATCGCCGTCTCGCCGCTGGCCAGACGAACCGTCGTCCCGATCGGCAATACGCCCAGCATCCGGGTGAGCGCTCGCACGAGCCGCGGGTCGTAACCCTTGCCGGACGAGGCCTGCAGCACACTCAAAGCGCGGCTTCGGTCGTCGGCCTGCCGGTAAGAGCGCTTGGTCGTGATCGCATCGAAGCAATCCGTCACCGAAACGACGCGAGCCGGCAACGATGGGTGGTCCCTGCGGGAGAGGTCCGGATAGCCAGAAAGATCGAAAGAAGCATGATGCTCCAGAACGATCCCGGCCGACGGGTGCAAGAGATCGCGAGTCGTCGCGAACAAGAGTCCCGCGCCATCGACGGGGTGCCGCTGGATCAATCGCCATTGTTCTTCGTTCAATGCACCCGGATAGTTGAGAACGTCGATCGGCACGAGCACTTTCCCGATGTCGTGCAGAAGGCCCCCGACGCCCAACACGATGACCTGTTCTCTCTCCAGTCCAAGAGCGAACCCAAGCGCGGTAGAGAGCAGGCACACATTGGTCATGTGGTAGTAGAGGTAGTCGTCGTAAGACTTGACGGTGGTGACGAGCAACGCCTGGGCGGGGTCCGTAACGACCTGACTTGCCATCTGCTCGACCAACGCTGTAGTCGAGTCCAGATCGATGCCCTCGCCGGCGGCAACGCTGGCCGACGTCTGCCGCAACAGCTCCAGCCCCGCCGCGTAGGTCTGAAGAAGTCTCGAGATGTAGATCTCGCGTTCGTCCTCGGGGCCGAGTCTGGGCTTCACCCTGTTGATCGCGATGCCGGTGAGCTCCGGCCGTTCATCCCCTTCTCCCAGCAGGATCGTCAGGAGCCCATCGATGTCCTTCTCGTCGACTCCCGACAGGAACTCGATAGCTTCGATCTGGGCCTTCTCGAAGATATTCAACAGACGCGTGAACGTGAGAGCCTCGCGTGCGAGAAGCGTGCTGCCTATGTAAAAACCACCGCGGGCTACGAATAGGACCGGAACGTCCGTCGATTCGTCAACGAGCGTGCGCACCTCGTCGAGGGCCTTTTGCACGCCCGCCCGGCGGTCGGGGTGCCCCACCGGATAAAGGATGTAGGTCTGGTGAGCGGTCGACAGAGCACGGACCAACTCGCGTGCCGCGTCTATGACGCGTTCATCGCTCACGCGCGGCTCCTCCTCTCGCGGGCCAGGGCTTTCGCCTGCCGTCGGATCGCGAAGGGAGCGCGGGGCTTGGATCCGAATCTAGCGATGGATTGAAGAACCTCGGTAGCCTCTTCGGAGGGATGGCGGGCGAGGATCTGAAGCGCCTTCTTTCGCACCTCGAGGTCCCGGGCGATTCGGACGACCTCACCGATACTCGCCGCTTCCCCTTCTGCAGCTATCAGAGCGACAGAACCCAACGCCTCCACTGCGGCTGCAGCAACTTCGCGGTCCTCATCCGTAGCAAGCACAACGAGTCGAGGTAACGCATCTCCGCCCGCGGGGCTCAGAGCCCTCACCGCTTCCTTGCGAACTGCCGGGTGAGGGTGGCGGATGCCTACGTCGATCACCTTGAGCATCTCGCTCGACATGCCCGACCTCTGGACGATGGTCATCACATTGCGCACCACGAACCAGCGATCGTCTTTCACCCACTGCTTGAGCTCCCCGTGATGATCCCCGACGAGTCCAGACACGATGCCGATCAGTGTCGAACGACGAGCACCAACCTCTTCTTCCGCGAGTCGTTGGAGCAACGCCTCCACCGCGACGTCCCCGAAGAGGGACAGCAGGACGCCGCCCTCGCCTTGGGATCCCTCGGCGGCGAGTTCGGCGACGAGGTCCGGATCGAGGATCTTGGCCTTCGCGTCGGAGATGAGCTTCGCGCGTTCGGGCTCGACCGAGAGTAGAGACTCGTATGCGTGATCTGCCACCTCGACAAGCTGGGTTGCACGAGCCATGTCGTCTTCCCTGACGGCAGTTCGGGTCGCGCGGGCCCATGAGTCGAGCGCGGATTCGAGCCGAAGGTGGTCGTCGTCGACTCGCAGGTAATCGGCGAACGTGATGAGAGCCTCAGCCGTCCGCCTTTCCTCTGTTGCGGGAAATTCCGCCCGCAGTGTTAGCTCGTCCTCTTCCGTATGAGTCTTCACGTCGGTCGAGATGAGCTCCGCGACTGCATCCAGAAGGTTGGATCGGTCGCCACCAACGCCCTCTGGAGCGGTGTGCTCGCTGCCGAACGTCCCCTCGGTCGCGACCGTCGCAAGCTCCACGAGATCGTGTCGTCTGAAACCCCCGACTACGAGCTCGCGTGCCAGCTCGAGAGGGTCTGCTCCAGACTGGCGGGACACGTCAACCAGCAATCGGGCAAGGCTCGTGTCGGTCATCGTTCCGATCAGCCGTTCTGCCATGTCCTCGCCGGACACATTCGAGATCAGCATCGACGATAGGGACGTCCGAACTTCCTCGGGGAGCTTTTCAACGGCCTCGCGCAGACGTCTGTAGGTGTCGGGATCGCTGGCCTTGTCCGGCGGGAGTGCTGAGACGACTTCGCGCAACAATCGATAGACCGAGTTCGCATCGGTTACACGGGGATCGCGCATCAACTCTTCAGCGATCTCGTCCAGCCTGTCGAGCCCGTCCGCCAGAGCGTCGGGCTCGGGGATCGCACCCTCTGCACCTTCGGTGCTCTCCGTTGGAGTCACCAAAGCTTCGTTGAGTCGGATCGACTCCACGCCTTTGGTCGCCAATGCGCGCGGCGCGCCGCCGAGAGCAGCTATCTCCTCAGCCGCGGTAGACAAGACGTCGTACAGACTCGCGAGATCCTGCTTGGTCGGCACCGATGCGAGAGTGATCTCCTCGACGCGTCGCTCGTAGCACGCCATAGCCAAACGCCTATAGGCCTCGTCGTCCGGAAGTGGGCCGCTATCGGAGATGAATTGATCGCCGTGGACCCGCACCCTTACTTTGCCGGTTGCCGCAAGTGCCGTCTCGGACGTCGTTTTGACGCGATTGACCGCCTCGACGAACCCTGGTTGCTGAAGGTCTCCGCCGAACAGCCGAAAGGACGAAAATCCGCCCGAGAGGTTCCTAAGGAAACCGATGAGTTTCCTGTCTCGCTCGCTCAGCTCCGCCAAATGCCCCCCATAACCCCAGCTCGCACACGATTCAGGTTAGCGGATGGGGGGCTTTTTCCCATCGATCTAGTGCGGTTTCACCTGGTCGCTTGGCGACTAATCAGGGTAGCGATGCCCTCGCGATAAGTCGGATAGCGGGGCGTCCAGTTGAGCTCGCGCTTGATCTTCTCGTTCGATACCGGCAAACGTGATCGCGCCATGAGTGACGTTTGCTTACCGAGCAGTCGAGCAACCCACAGAGGAACGGTGTACGGCCGGGGGGAGCCGCTTTGCCGTGCGAGTTCGGTTGAGAACTTGCGCAGTGTCGTCGGCTCGTCATCAGTGACGTGATAGATCTCGCCTGACTTGTCGCTTTCAAGCGCCGCCACGGCGGCCGCCGCTCCGTCCTCGACATGAATCCAGGACCCCAGCGCGGTTCCGCCTCCGGGCAGACCGAACATCCTTCGCTTGAGAAGCGTCTTCATGAACTCGGTCGAGCCGACGTCCGGACCGTAGAAAACCCCGTAACGCAGCACTATCCCCTCTATCGACCGTTCCGACGATGCGTCTAGCACCTGTTGCTCGAGTGACAGCAACGCTTCCAGCGCGGGGCGCGCTGATTCGACATCGGGGTCGCGCATGACCGGATGATCCTCAGAGATCGGCGTGACACCATGATCTCCGTAGCCGTAAACGAAGATCATCGACTCCGCGACGAAGCGGCGCGTCCCGACATCGATAGCCGCGGACAGGACGTTGCGGGTGCCGGTGGTGCGCAACTCGTTAGTCGCCTCCATCTCTGAAGGCCTCATCGGGCCGCGCTGAGGAAGGGCGTTCAGCACCTGGATCACTCCATCCGGCTGCGTCTCCGCGAACAGAGCTTTCATGCGGTCGCGGTCGAGCACGTCGCCGATCACCACTTGCGCTCCGAGCATCTCGAGCGCCGAAGCCTTGTCCGGTGATCTCGTCAACCCGATCGCCTCGTGACCGTTGTCGACGAGCTTCTCCACGATCCGTCGGCCGATAGTGCCGGACGCTCCGGCGACGAAGACATTCATGTCAGGCCTCGTTGCCTCGTCCGCGGCGAACGGCCGCGTAGACGATCGCTGCTCCGAGGAGGGTTATCAGCCACGGATCGCTCGCCTTTCCCCCGAGGTCCCTATCCATCCAATGGGCCAGCGCGTGAAAAGCAGATCCCACCGCAACCCCGACGAGCGCGACCGTAAGGGCATCCCGCCACCGGAGGGCGGCGAAGAGCGTCACGCCCAGCCCGATCTGGAAGGCTCCGAGGTCATGAAAGAGATGCTTGTTGAAGGGGGGGTAGTGGGCGATCTGGTCGAAGAAGCTGTGTGGGCTGAGGAAAGCCCAAGCACCGAAACCCACGTAGAAGGCCCCAGCCACGACACAGATGGCCCGAACCACGATGCTCATTCGCAAAGCCCACTCCTTTCTTCTCCTGGAGACGAGCGCGGCCCCCATCCTCCGCTCAAAATAGGGACATGACCAACGGCGGCTACGTCCACGGCGAGGACCCGTTCGCGACGCCCGCGGCCGACCGCTCTCCGGCACGCCGTTTGCGGGGGCGGTTGGTGGCGGGCGTGACGGTCTGGACCGCCGCATCCGACGGCGTGAGGACGGGTCTGACGATGTCGTCGGTGCTCGTGGCCGACGGCGAGCCGGCTCAGATGCTGGGACTGCTCAAGGACACGAGCGACCTTTACGACGCGATCCAGAGGTCGGGCAGGTTCGTCGTGCACGTTCTCGGTGAAGGCGAGGCGGCGCTCGCGGACGTGTTCGCGGGTCTGCGCCCGAGCCCCGGCGGACAGTTCGCAGGACTCGAAACGCTCTCGTCTGAATACGGCCCCGTCATCGAACGGATCGCCGATCGCGCTTACTGCAAGCTGATCGACACGATCGACACCGGGTATCACCAGTTAGCGCGTGCAGAGATAGAGAGAGTCGAGCTAACGGAGCTCGACTCTCCTCTCGTCTACTTCAGAGGCCGCTACCGCAAGCTGGACTAGGGTACGAGTCATGCCGCTACCGCCGCTCGAACGAGGCCGGGCCGAACCGGCGCTGAAGCTCGCAACCGATCGCTTCGCCGATCTGCTGCGGACCGTCAAAGACCCAACTAAGACTGCCATCGGCTACTGGGACATCGGACAACTGGCTGCGCACGTAAGCCACTTGTTCTCTTTGTATCCGTCGCTAGCTCGTGGCGAGGGCTCCCCTATCGAGGACCACCGGAACATGAGCGAGTACTGGGACCTCGGACTCGAACGGCACCGCGAACGCAACCCGGGAACGCTGGCCGATCGGATCGAAGACGCTACCGACGACTTCATCGCGGCCGCCGACGTGCACGGTTGGGACAGCCTGGTGGACTGGCACGGCGGGATAAAGGCTCCAGTAGCGGGGATCGCCGGGTTCCTCATCAACGAATGCGAGATACACGGACTGGACGTTTCGAGAGCGGAGGATCGCCCGTGGGTCGTGGATCCGGATCGTGCCCGCTTCGTGATCGACGCTCACATGCCGGTGCTTCCGCATTTCACGAACGAAGCCGAGATCGAGGGTCTTAACGCGGTGTTCGAGCTCGACGTCAAGGGCGGCTCGACCACCTACTTCATCGTGAGAGATGGCCAGCTGACGATCGACACGGATCGTCCTGCACGGGTCGACTGCCGGATCTCCGCGGACCCTGTCGACTACCTCCTCGTCGGTTATGGGCGAAAGTCGCAGTGGGGCCCGCTCGTCAAGGGGAAGGTGCTCGCCCTGGGACGCAAGCCGTGGCTGGGCTTGAAGTTCGGGAAGCTTTTCGAATCCGTCTGAATCAAGTTTTCGCAACGGCCCCGCGTCGCGCCACCAGATACGTGATGACGAGAACGAGGGTGCCCGCTCCCGCCACTATCGTTCCCACGCGGGCAGGCAGCGAGATCACGACGGGGATAAGGGCGCCCGCGACCCAACTCAATTGCAGGCCGGCTTCGAAGCGAGCGAAGGCCCTCCCGCGCACCGCTTCATTCACATCCCGCTGCACGATCGAATCGAACGCAACCTTGATGGCCCCCGACGCGACGCCGAACGCGCCGATCAGCAGGGCCACGGAAGGGATGCCGAACCGGAACGCTGCGAAAGCCGCTGCCGCTACCGAGAGGAGCAGGGCGATCACGACGATCCCTTCCTCCTTCAGCCCCCGTCGCAATCGAGGAGCGACAACGGCTCCGAAGAGTGTGCCTAGTGCAGCAGAGCCGAGTAGGAACCCGAGGCCCAGACTGCCCAGTCCCTCTCTCCTCAACGAGAACGCCAGGTGAAAGACGAGGAAGCCCACCAACGCGCGGGTCCCCGCCATCGCGACTAGAGCTTGGCGCACCGCGAGTGGTTGAGGGCCACCGCGCGCCGCCTCGACTTCGGACCGCTTGCGCTTCCCTCTACCTGCAGAGACGCCTAAGGCCGGCAAGGTCGCGAGCGCATAGACGATCGCTCCACTGAGAACCTCGATACGAACCCCCGGCCAGCGGACCAGACCAACTCCGATCGGGACGACGACGAATCCGGCGAGGGCCGAGAACTTCGACAACGAGGCGTTCGCCTCAACGAGCGAGCGACCCTCTGGGATCACGAAAGGCAAAGCGGCCGCACGCGTCACGAGAGTGATGCGTGACAGCACGAGGATCCCGAACGAGATCGGGAACAGCAGGAGCGAGTCGAGCCTCGTTGCCATCAGCCAGGTCAAGAGCGCCCGACCCACGTTCGCAAACGCGAGGGTGAACCGGAGCCCGCCCCGATGCCGGTCGAGATACCTCGACATGAGTGGGGCGACAACGGAGAACGGCGCGACCGTCAGAGCGAGGTAGAGAACCACCCGCGACCGAGCGTCGGCTTCCGGGACCGAGAAGAAGAGCGAGCCCGCCAAAGCCAGCGCGACCAGGGCGTCGCCGGCGGCCCCCAAGGCGTGAGTGAACAAGAGTCTCGCGAAGTTGGTGTTGCCCGTTTCACGGTCGATCCAGCGCCCGAATCGACGAGCCAGGATCCTCAGGATGGGCTGCTCATCTGGATGTTCCGTCGTGGCCACGCCCCGACTCTGACCTCTGTTCGGCCCGTATGCCAGAACTCCATTGACGCCGCCGACTCCAGGGCCATAAATGAACCAAAAGGTCCTCAGAGGGGGTTCTCATCTTGTCTCGCAAGATTCGGCTCGGCTCGGCTGCCGCGGTCCTATTGGCCGGGCTATTCGTCTCGGCCCCTGCTCTCGCCGCGAAGGGGACGTGCTTCGGCAGCCCCGTCACCATCAAGGGCGACAGTGGGAACAACACGCTGAGAGGAACTAGTGGCGACGACGTCATCGATGGGAAGGGTGGCAACGACACGATCGATGGCAAAGGTGGAGACGACGTCATCTGTGGCGGCAACGGCAAGGACACTCTCAACGGTGGGGGTGGCTTTGACTTCGTGCTGGGGGGTGGCGACAACGATGTGGTTAAAGGTGGCAAAGAAGACGACGTCGTCATGGGGCTCCTCGGGAACGATGAGCTCATCGGCGGGCCGGGAACAGGCGACGCTGCCTCATTCCTTTTCGCCACCGGATCGATCAACGCGAACCTGGCCACGGGCCGGGCGACGGGCGAGGGCAGCGACACGTTCCAGGACGTGGAGCGCGTTTTCGGGTCGGATCAGGATGATGTCATCACAGGAAACGAGGGCTTCAACGCCCTCACCGGCGAGGGCGGCGACGATCAACTCTTCGGTGGCGAGAACAACGACATCCTGTCGGGCGGTCTCGGCAACGACACCATGGATGGGCAGACGGGAGAGCGGGACCTCGCTTTCTATGTGTTCTCCGCTACGGCGATCTCGGCAGACCTCGCGGGCCACTCAGTCACAGGCGAAGGCAACGACACGATCCCGAATGTCGAGGGCGTCGCGGGTTCACCCAACGACGACACGATCCTTGGAGGACCGACCCACGATCTGATCTCAGGAGGCGGAGGCGACGACTTGATCGATGGTCGTGGGGGCTTCGACGTCGCGGTCTACGCGCTGTCTCCGGGACCGGTGAATGTCAACCTCGCGCAGGGAAACTCCACCGGGGATGGGACCGACACGTTCAGAGACCTGGAAGCGGTTTACGGCACGCCGTTCGACGACACGATGGTTGGTAGCGCGGAGGACAACGTTTTCTTCGGCGACTACGGCAACGACAGGATGGCCGGCGGAGCCGGCAACGATGTTTTCTACCCAGACCTCGGCGATGACGAGATAAACGGAGGAATCGGCCCGCGCGACGAGATCGATTTCTTCCTAGCGGACGGTCCCGTGAACGTCGACATGGCCGCGGGGACCGCATCTGGCGACGGTAGCGACTCCTTCACGGAGGTTGAGTTCATCTCCGGGAGCGAGTTCGACGACACCATCACCGGCGGGCCGAACACCGACTACATGATGGGCGGTGGCGGCAACGACACGCTCATCGGTGGCGAAGGTGACGACGCGATGGACGGGGAACTCGGGGACGATTCGGTCGACGGGGGCCCCGGCTCGGACATCTGCCGGAACCAAGAGACGGCGGTCAGTTGTGAGGGCCAAGGTGGACCGACGGTCAATGCGTACAGAGATGCGAGCCGGTCGGCCGGATCGTTCCAGCGCAAACGAGCGCACTAACGCTAGATCTGTTCGTCAGCGACCCAGCTACGCGTCAAGACGAGCCAGAAGGCGAGCCCTGCATACGGGCCGTAGCGTTTGAACCGTTTGACGATCGAGGAGTCCGCGACCTTCTTGCGTCCGACCAGCCGCGCGTAAGTGGGTCGCGTCCACGAGTCGAGGATCAGTCGCGAGTAACGGCCGAGCATCATCATGATGTGTGCCGCCGCGTAAGGACCGACCCCGGGCAAAGCGAGCAGAGCCGCCTCGAGTTCGTCGTCGACAAGTTCCTCGCGCGACGCGCTCCCCCACGACTCGAGATCGATCGCTCCGGTTGTCACTAACTCGGCCACACCTCGGAGGTACGCGCCCCGGTAACCCGCTCTGACGGTCTCCTTGTAGAAGTCGTCGCCAGCCTCTGCCATGGTTTGTGGAGTGGGAAACGCGCGACCAGCCCACCCCTCAACCGGAGCGCCGGGGGCTCGGGGGCCGAGATGCTCTACCAATGCGCTAACCATTCGAACCGTCGCCGACCACGTGCAGTTCGTAGTGCAGATCGTCTTGACAACTTCCTCGAAGACCGACGCGCTCCGGATCATCCGACCGGCCCCCGACGCCACCCACGCGAGATCGGGGTCGGACGCGGCCAGTTCGTAGAACTCCGAGAGGTCCTCGTCGAGGCGGAGAACATGGCCCACCTTCGCCGTCAGCTCGTCTGCGATCTTCGGCCCGACTTGACGGCCCGACACGACGATCCGACCGTAGCCCTTCCGCCCGTTCGTCACCTGCACCGTTCGAGCCCCGCGTCCGACCGGCAAAGTTGCCGCGAGGATCGTGTCGCTCTCCAGCAACTCCATCGGCGGGAGAGACGCGACCCCGTGCGACGTGAACGTTCGCCGCAGGTCGACCGGTTCGCCGCCGGCTCCGCGCAAGCGGAACTGAAGTGTCTCAGGCACCGAAGTGCGCAGCTAACTCGATGGTTCGGAGCGTCAGCTCGTTGTCATCGGGCCAGCCCTCAGGGCCGGCGCCGTCCATCAATTGGTCCATGAAGCTGTCCACCGATACATGCTCGAGTGGAACCCCTGCCGCGCCCCAAAACGTGAGGGCGGTCGCGAACTCCCATGCGCCCCACCATTCCTCGGCCCACTCCCGCGCCCACCGCAATCCCCATTCGGCCATCTCGGTCCTGCGTCCTTCTGCCAGCCAATAGGCGGCAGACGCGGCGAAGGTCGGGTAGGCACCTCCGGTGAAGCGACCTTCGAGATCGGCTTCTCCACGCAGGAGATCGATCGCTCGATGGCCCGGATCGCGACCCACGGCCAGTAATCCCGCGGTCGCGGACGCAGTAGCCCAAACCCGGCCGGCAGCCGCTGTGTCTATCTCTCCGGGAACATCGTCGGGCGAGTCCAACCATGCTTCCGCCGGCGTACGCGTCTCGAGCAGCCAGTCCGCGGCGATCGTCGCCGCAGCCGAGTCTCGCTGACCGATGACGACGAGGTGACAAAGGGCGAGACCCGTTTCTCCGGCCGACGGTCGCCCCGTCTCGCCGAAGAAGCCTCCCTCCTCCTCCTGCTGTGGGATGTGCGGAACTTCGGGCTCCTCACTCGACAGGCGGAGCGCCCGCCACGATTGCCACTCGTCGCCCTCCGATAACACCTTCTCTAGGGCCGCGTCGCGATCGATGGGCATAGCTCAACCCTAAGAGGGCGCCGCCGACCACCAGACCAGGCGAGTCGGCACGAGCACGATCGTGTCTCCGTCCGGCGGCTCGACTTGATATTGGTGATAGCGAGCCTGCAGCTCTTCGAGAGCGGACCCCGATGGCTCCACGCGCGCAACGCAATCCAGCCGCACCCACGCCAGCTCGGCCCAGTTCTCGCTCCAACGATCGATCAACAACGTCGCGCGCTTGTCACGGGCGATGTCGTTCACGCGGGCCAGCCTGCGCGTTGCTTTCGGCTTCTGGTCGACGGCGAAGACGAGCTCGGCTCCCGACTCGGTGGCTCGCACCGCGTAACAGACTGGCACCAAGCGCGGCGTGCCGTCCGAGGCGATCGTGCCGAGTACGCCTCGACGCGCATCATCGATCAGCGACGCGAACCGACGGGGGAGCTCGCCGATATTGGAGCAGCTCCCGCCGGGCATCGGTCTAGATGTGCTCGGCGCGGGTGGCTTTGGGCCGGTCGACTTCGTGATCATCGGGGCGGCGGTTCGGCGGTCGAACCACCGCGATGGTCATACCCGGGAGGTGACTGCGCGGCCCGGACCATGGTCCCGGCGGAGCGACTACGACGTCGGCGAGGCCGTAAGCGATCGACTCGTAATTAACACGCCAGCCTTTGAAGTGCGGCCATGCCTCCTCCGGAGTCCGCTCCAGCGGCAGACCCATATCGGTCAACCGTTTCACTCCGCCGAGGAACTCCTCATAGGTCAATTCGATCGGGTCGTCGGGGAACGGATCGGGGTCATAAGGGATCGCCAATACATCCGCTATGGATCGCAAGCAGGTGAAACCCATCCGCAGCGCGAGCCTCGCTTGAGTGGGGGCCGAGCTCGGCATCAAAGAGAGATAGAGCGCGGACGAGTCGAGGACCGCGAGAAGCGCCAAGATCCATGAGCGCAACGGGTGGGGCGAGCGGAAGAAGTTCAGAACGGTGTAAGTCGTCTGGCTCTCCATTACCTCTGCACACCATCGCTCCCATTCCGCGTAGAGCCGAGGTAAGTCGTCCGTCAACCCGACCATCTGGTGGCGAGCCAGGATCTCCGGCCCCCACGCCGGCGTACCGGCGCGACTCTGCAACATCGTGACCAACGTCTCGCGCCGGTTGAATGCTGCGTAGATCGTGGGCAGGTACGCGATCTGCAACGCGACGATGATCAGACCGGTGAAGGCAGCGATGAAGTAGATGATCGATGATTGCAATCCCGCGTGAGAAGCGAAGCCGAGAGTGAGCACCGACGAGCCGCTCTCTCGCAGCGCTTCGAGCAGGGAGATGCCTGCGATCGGCCAGATCATGAATCCGTAGCCGATGATGACCAGGAACATCCACACGATCAGGATGGCCAAAAGAGCGGACGGAGCGGAGAAGGCGAGGATCTTGTCTTTCGCCTCGTAGGTGTCGAAGCGGTTTGAGATCGTCAGGAACGTCTTGTAGACGATCCTTCGGCCGACCCACACGGAGAGTCGCGAGGTGATGCCCCTCGGAACGACAAGCGTTCGCAGGAGGCTCCCGAGGGTCAGCAAGACGATCGTCAGACCGAACGCGAAGCCGATCCATCGGACGACAATCATCGATCGCTCGTCTTTGGGAACTGTCCCGGGCGACGACCCGCTCCAGGAGGTCCGGCGAAGGCTTGGGCGATGTCCATCCACTCTGCGGCGAGGGGTCCTTCGATAAGGAGATGCGTGTCGGCGACGTGTCGCCGCTGGGTCACGACCAGACAGAAGTCGAGCGCGTCGCCCGAGACCCTGTTATCTCCGTACTCCCCCCAGCTCCAGATGTCGCCGTTAGGCCCCCTGAGATCTACGCGCACCATGCCTTCAGGCAGGTCGAGTCCTCGAGCCGCGTAACTGTTGGGCCGAGCCCTCACTCCGATATGAGCGACGTGGCGCAACCTCTCGGTCGACTCCCGTTCGAGGCCTAAAGCGTCGTAGATGTCCTGACCATGAGCCCACGTCTCCATCAGCCGAGCAGTGATGAAAGAGGCAGAGCTCATCGGGGGGCCGTACCAAGGGATGCGCGCTTTCTCGTCGAGTCCGTCGAACGCCTTTAGCATCTCTCGACGCGCGATGCGCCACCAATCCAGCACAGCGGTCGGAGCCAATGCCCTCGTGCGCTCCAACGGACGGTTCACGAAACCGTCCACGTCTTCGATGATGTCGCTCAATCCTGCAGTGAACGTCGATGGGTCAGACACGGCCAGCATCGCCTGTTCGTCGAAGAAAGCCAGGTGACCGATCTGGTCGCGGACGTCCCACCCTTCCGCAGGGGTTGCGCTGAGCCAGGCCGTCTCGTCGATGGCCGCCACGGTTCGATCGAGGTCTCCATGCTCGAGAGCCAGGTCGGCAGCTATCCCCGCGAGATCTGTCATGTCCGGGCATCCTAGGAGCAGATTCGTCCGGGACTAGGATGCGCGGAATGGCGCAGGCTGGCGGTCTGACAGTAGCTGTCACCGGTCCCACGGGGGCCATCGGAAAAGCCCTCATGCGCGCGTTGGAGGACGAGCCAACGGTCGAGCGAGTGATCGGGATGGCCCGGCGGCCGTTCGATCCCGCGGAGGCCGGCTGGACTAAGGCGGAGTATCGCCAAGGCGACATCCTCGACCCAGGTGCGGTGCGATCTCTCGTGGATGGAGTCGACGTCGTAGTGCACCTTGCGTTCCTCATCTTCGGATCGCCCGATGAAACGCAGAGTGTCAATCTCGAAGGGTCGCGCAACGTCTTCACGGCGGCCTTCGATGCGGGAGTCAAGAGTCTCGTCTACACATCCTCGGTCGCGGCTTACGGTTTCCACGACGACAACCCGGACGTGCTTCATGAAGACATCCCCGCCCGCGGCAGCGAAGAGCATTACTACTCCGCGCAGAAGGCCGAGCTCGAGAAGGTTCTATTCGACATGGCGGCCGGCCAGAAGACCGATGTGTTCGTGTTCCGCCCTTGCATCGTCGCGGGACCCAACGCGACGGAGCTCATCGAGAACATCCCATACGTCCAGCTCAGCGAGCGCATCCCGACGCCGGTGCGCACGCTGGTCGGCACCATCCCTCTATTGCGTCCCGTCATTCCAGATCCGGGGACTCCCTTCCAGCTCGTGCACGAGGACGACGTCGCGACCGCGTTGGTCAGCGCCATCGCCGGGGGCCGAGTCCCGGGCGTCTACAACCTCGCTGCCGAGGGGGAGATCACGCTCACGGACCTCGCACATGCCCTCGGCTGGTATTCGATCCCCGTACCGGAGCTCGCCTTAGATGTCACCTCGAAGGTCATCTCGAGGCTCCCTCTCATGCCATCGAGGGCATCGTGGATCAGCGCACTCAGCACCCCGGTCCTCATGGACACATCGAAAGCGAGGATGAACCTCGGCTGGGCCCCCGAACACGACGCCCTAGACACGCTCGCTCTCACGATCCAAGGAGCGAGAGACAAAGGCCTGATCTCCAGAGCCCCCTAACCACCTGTCGCCAGAAGTTGCCCATATGGCAACTGAACGCGCCCGGTGCGTGTTTAGAGGTCGGCTAGGGCTCTGTCCAACAAGTCTTGTTGCTCTTGCTCGTGGACGCGCGACGAGCCCGTTGCGGGGCTCGCGCTTTCGAACCTCGAGATCGGCTTCAAGGTCAGGCGCTTATCGAGGCCCTTTCGGATGTTGAACCAGACGAATGCCCACGCGCCCATGTTCTCCGGCTCGTCCTGAACCCAGAAGACTTCCGTAGCGTTGGGGTACTTCGCGAAGATCTCGGTCAGTTGCTTGAGCGGGAATGGATACAACTGCTCGACACGGACGATGGCGGCCGGAGCTTTTCTCTCGTTCCGTGCGCCCGCGAGCGGATACGCGATCTTGCCGGTGCACAGGAGGATCCTCTTCACCGAAGCGGGATCCTCGATCTGCGGATCGTCGAGGGTTTCCTGGAACGATGTTCCCGGCAGGAACTCTTCCACTTTGCTTCTTGCGTCTGGGAGCCTCAGCAACCACTTCGGCGTCATGACTACCAGCGGCTTGCGAAGCGTCCGGACGAGTTGACGACGCAGAACGTGGAAGTACTGGGCCGCCGTGGTCGGTTGCACGACCTGGATCGAATCCTCCGCAGCGAGGGTCAGGAATCGCTCGAGCCTGGCGCTCGAGTGTTCCGGTCCCTGCCCCTCGAAGCCATGAGGCAACAGCAGAACCAGACCGTTCGATTGCTCCCACTTGTCCTCGCCGGCGACAACGAAGTTATCGATGATCACCTGCGCGCCGTTGGCGAAGTCGCCGAACTGGGCCTCCCAGCAGACGAGAGCGTCGCCGTTGGCGAGTGAATAGCCGTATTCGAAGCCCATCGCCGCGAACTCAGAGAGCAGAGAGTCGTAGATCCAGAAGGTGGCCTGATCCTCAGCCAGGTTCTTCAGAGGGACGTACTCGTCGCCCGAGACGTGATCGACAAGGACCGCGTGCCTCTGGCTGAACGTGCCTCTACGGGAATCTTGGCCGGAGAAACGAACCGCGAAACCCTCCAGCAAGAGCGAACCGAACGCGAACGCCTCTCCCGCGGCCCAGTCGATGGCATCGCGCTCGAGCATCTCGGCCCGCTTCTCGATCTGTTTGCGCAACTTGGGATGGGGATTGAAGTCGGCGGGGAACGTTGTCAGCTTGTCGTGGATCAAGTCGATGCGCTCTCTTGGCACGCCGGTGTCGATGTGGTCGAGGACACCCGCCGGAGGAGGTGGGGGCGGAGCTATGACTTCGACCTTCTCCGCCTCCTTCGTTTCCTCGAACGCCTTCTGCATCAGCGCTCGGAAGTCGTCAAAGCTCTTCTCGGCGTCCTCGACCGAAAGCTCACCGCGGTTCAGCAGGTACTCCGTATAGATCTTGCGGACGCTGCGGCGATCCTCGATCTGCGAATACATGAGTGGCTGAGTGAACGCGGGCTCATCGGCTTCGTTGTGGCCGTAACGCCTGTAGCAGATGAGGTCGATCACGATGTCCCGCTTGAACGCCTGTCGATAAGCGAAAGCAAGGCGCACCGCGCGTACGCAGGCTTCGGGATCGTCCCCATTCACATGGAGGATCGGGGCCTGGATCATCTTTGCCACGTCGGTCGCGTAGAGCGTGGATCGGCCGTCGCTAGGTGAAGTTGTGAACCCGATCAGGTTATTGATGACGAGGTGTACGGTGCCGCCGGTCTTGTAACCGGGTAGCTGGCTGAGGTTCAAAGTCTCCGCGACAACGCCTTGACCAGAGAACGCAGCGTCTCCATGCAACAGGATCGGTAGCGCCTTGTTCTCGGCCCCGTCCCCAAGAAGATCCTGCTTCGCGCGCGTCATGCCCTCAACGACAGGGTCGACGGCCTCGAGATGGGAGGGGTTCGGCGCGAGTACAACCCCGATGTCGTTGCCTGCTCGAGAGGTGAAACGGCCCGTGATCCCGAGGTGGTACTTCACGTCGCCGGAACCTTGAACAGTGTCGGGGTCGATCGATCCCTCGAACTCGCTGAATAGCTCCTTCAACGGCTTGCCGACCACGTTCGCGAGGACGTTGAGCCGGCCGCGATGGGCCATGCCCATGATCACTTCGAGCATCCCCTCGTCGGCGGCCCGCTCCAAGAGCGCGTCGAGCATGGGGATCGTGCTCTCGGCGCCTTCCATAGAGAAGCGCTTCTGGCCTAGGTACTTCGCATGCAGGAACCGTTCGAATCCCTCTGCCGCGTTCAGCCGGTCGAGGATGTGCTTCTTCTCATCGACGGGCAGCTCTTCCGCCGCGGCGGACTCGACGCGCTCTTGGATCCAGCGCTTCTGATCGGGCTCGGCGATGTGCATGTACTCGACGCCCATCGTTCGGCAGTAGGCATCGCGCAGCGTGTCGAGGATGCGGCGCAGAGGTTGTTTCCGGGGGCCGGGCAATCCGTCGGTAAGGAACTCGCGATCGAGGTCCCACACGGTTAGCCCGTAGTAAGTGATGTCGAGCTCCGGGTAACTGAGCACTTCCCACGCGATCGGGTTGAGATCGGCGAGGAGATGTCCACGCACCCTGTACATGTTGATCAGCTGGATGACCCGCGATTGCTTCTCGAGCTCGGCGTCCTCGCCCGCCGTGGGAGCCCGGTCTCGGCTCCAGCGCGCCGGCTCGTAGGGAACCCGCATCGACGCGAAGATCTCGTCGTAAAAGCGGTCTGCCCCCAACAACAGCTCGTGCACGTAGGCGAGGAACTGTCCGGACTCGGCCCCCTGAATCACTCTGTGGTCGTAAGTCGACGTGATCGTCAGCACCTTCGAGACGCCAAGGTTCGCGAGCGTGCGCGGGTCCGATGCCTCGTACTCGGGCGGGTAGGCGATCGCGCCGGTCCCAACTATCAAACCCTGCTGCGGCATGAGTCGAGGAACCGACATCCGTGTCCCAACCGTTCCGGGGTTCGTGAGAGTCACAGTCGTGCCGGCGAAGTCCTCAGGCGACAGCTCGTTCGATCGGACCTTGCGGATGATCTCCTCGTAGGCGGTGAAGAAACCTGCGAAGTCCAGCTCATCGGCGTTCTTGATGTTCGGCACGACGAGCACGCGACTCCCGTCCGATTTCTCGACATCGACGGCAAGGCCGAGGTTGACGCGCTTGTGCTGAACCACGTGAGGCTTGCCGTCAACGTCGGCATAGCTCGCATTCATGTTCGGACGGGCCTGCAGCCCTTTAACGATCGCCCATCCGATGAGGTGAGTGAAGCTGACCTTTCCGCCGCGGTGCTGTTGGAGCCAGCGGTTGACGATGCGCCGGTTTTCTTCGAGGAGTTTCGCCGGGACCGTACGAACGGAGGTCGCGGTAGGGACGCCGAGAGACGCCTCCATGTTCTGGGCGATCCGAGCCGCCACGCCTCGGAGTGGCGAGGCGTCTTCCGGGACCTCGGCCCCAGTCTTGCGGTCCGGCTCTGGAGCCGCCTCGACCACTACCCGCTCGGGCGGCGCCTGGCGGGACGTCTGGGGGGCGTGTGACGACGCTTTAGTGGGCGCCGCCTTGGTGGGCTCGGCCCCCGCCTGAGGCGTGTAGTCCTCGAAGAAGTCCCGCCAGGTCTCTCCCACCGCCTGCGGGTTCTCGAGATAGCGGCGATACATCTCATCTACGAGCCACTGATTGGGCCCGAACCGCTCCGCGTCGAGTTGTCGGTCTTCCGCCATCCCTTAAAGGGTACTAGCCCCTACCCGCCTGGCCCCTTAGAGGAGTAGAACAGGAAGTCGGAGACTCCAACGGAGGAGGTACTGCATGTTCATACAGGTGGTCAAGGGAAAGATCGTCGATGCCGAGGGCTTCAAGCGGCAACAGGACAGGTGGGTAGACGAGCTCAAGCCAGACGCCAAGGGTTTCCTCGGCAGCACCAGTGGCCTTACGTCGGACGGTCGCTTCATCATCGTGGCGAGGTTCGAGTCCGAGGAGGTCGCCCGCCAGAATTCCGACAACGATCGGCAGGGCCAGTGGTGGGCCGAGACCGAGAAGATGGTCGATGACGTCAAGTTCATGGATCTCACCAACGTAGAGACCTGGAACGACGGCGGCTCCGACGACGCCGGATTCGTGCAAGTCATGATCGGCAAGGTCACCGACATCGAGAAGGCCAAGGCCCTCGACAAGAAGATGACCGAGGCGATGCCCGACAATTCCCGTCCCGACATGATCGGTGGAACGCAGGGTTACACAGCCGACGGTCAGTTCGCGGTGACGATGTACTTCACGTCCGAGAAGGCGGCCCGCGAGGGCGAGAAGAAGATGAACGAGAACCCGATGCCAGAGATGGCGGAGTGGGGCGAGATCATGGACGGAGAGATGGAGTACTACGACCTGACCGAGCCGGACTACCAAAACAAATGAGCGACCTTCCCGATTACCACCGACGCGCCGTCGAGTATTACGACTCGCTCGTATCGGAGATCCGCGACGATCAATGGGGTAACTCGACGCCGTGCACAGACTGGAGCGTCCGAGACCTCGTGAATCACATCGTCTACGAAAACCTGTGGACGCCCGAGCTCTTAGCCGGGAAGACGGTCGAGGAGGTCGGCAACAGATTCGACGGCGACGTCCTGGGCGATGACCCGAAGGGCGCGTGGCAACGAGCGAGCAAGGAAGCCGTGTCCGCGGTGCAAGACGACGGTGCGATGGAGCGCATGGTCAGCGTTTCGTGGGGACAGATCAAGGGCCAGGAGTATGCAGAACAGCTCTTCTTAGATCACGTCGTCCACGGATGGGACCTTGCGATGGGCATCGGAGGAGACACGACACTTGACCCCGAGCTCGTGGAAGCGTGTTGGATTGGCGCCAAGGCCGGAGAGGAACTGATCCGGGGATCTGGAGTATTCGGGGAACCAATCGAGGTCCCTGATGAAGCCGACACCCAGACCCGGCTTCTCGCCCTGTTAGGCCGAAAGGGCTAGAGAGGAATAGCCGGGCCATTCCGGCGTTGGTACCTGGAGGGGGTCTCTTGGAGGCCCCCTCCGCCATTCCGCTCCATATATAGGACTCCATAGATAGAAGAGGTACCTGTGGCTCGTCGTGAACGACTCATAACGCCGGTGTTCGCGTTGGTGATGGTTTCCACCTTCGCTTACTTCGTCGCGGTAGGGATCATCATGCCGACGTTGCCGCTGTTCGTCGAGGGTCCGCTGGGCCTCGGTAGCAGCCAAGTAGGTATCGCGGTGGGGGCGTTCGCGATCTCGGCGGTTTTGCTCCGACCTTGGATCGGCCGGATCGGCGACTCGCGCGGGCGCAAGGTACTGATCATCGGGGGCGGCGCGGCTGTTGCGGTGTCGGTCGCCGGATACGCGCTGGCCGAGTCCCTCAGCGTCCTCGTGATGCTTCGGATCCTGACCGGCGTCGGCGAGGCCGCGTTCTATGTGGGGGCCGCAAGCGTCATCAACGACATCGTGCCCGATGATCGACGAGCGGAATCACTGAGTTATTTCTCACTCGCGCTGTTTGGTGGGTTGGCAGTGGGCCCAGTGCTGGGCGAGACGATCCTGCATGCGGCGAACTTCGATGTGGTGTGGTTCGTCGCAGCGATCGCGGCGGGACTGGCCGCCGTCGTTGGGCTCGTGATCCCCGAGTCTCGGCCTGAAGGTGTGGAGTTCGAGAAGGGACCGCTCATCAGCCGTCACGCATTGCTGCCGGGAACGGTTCTCGCCACGAACATCTGGGCTCTGGCGACGTTCACTTCATTCCTGCCCTTGTTCGCATTGCAGATCGGACTGAGCGGATCCAAATACGTCTTTGCGACCAACTCCGCGGTGATCATCGCCGTTCGTCTCTTCGGAGCGCGGATCCCAGATCGACTCGGGATCCGTAAGACGTCACGACTGGCGCTTGCGTTCGTCGCGATCGGGATGCTCGTCATGGCTGCGTGGGCGAACGCGCCGGGTCTGTTCGCCGGCACGATCATCTACTCGCTCGGGCATGCTCTCGCGTTCCCGGCCTTGATGACGCTGGCGATCAACCGAGCCCCATTGAACGAACGCGCGACGGTGATCGGCACCGTGACCGCGTTCTTCGACCTCTCCTTCGGCGTGGGGGCCGCGAGCGCGGGCCAGATCGCTTCCGTCATCGGCTACCGCGGAGCATTCCTCGTCTCTGCTGGAGTCGCGCTGGGTGGGATCGCCCTCCTGTTCGGTCACGCGAGGCGTTCGGCGAGGGCCGAGCTGGATGTCCCGTCCGAGGCCGCCTCCGAAGCCGCCTGACGACCTCGCTGCTACGCTTCACCCGCCCTTGGCGGCCGTAGCTCAGCATGGTTAGAGCACCTGGTTGTGGTCCAGGATGTCGCCGGTTCGAATCCGGTCGGTCGCCCCAGTTTCATCTCTCCTTTCCTGGGGGTAAGACCCCCCGACAAAGCTCACATCGGAAAGGAGAAAGCGATGCCTAACGCCATCCAGCTGCTCGAGGACGACCATAAGAAGGTAAAGAAGCTTCTCGCCCAAGGCGACGACACGACCGAGAACGCGGTGAAGACACGGACCGAGCTCTTCGAGAAGCTCAAGTCCGAGATGGAAGTCCACGAGACGATCGAGGAAGAGATCTTCTATCCCGCCCTCAAGGAGCATCCGAAGGCGAAAGAGATCGTGCTCGAGGGGTACGAGGAGCACCACGTCGTCGACACGATCATGGGCGAACTGGGCGAAACCTCGGTCGAGGATGAGACTTGGGGAGCCAAGTTCTCGGTGATGAAGGAAAACATCGAGCACCACATCGAGGAAGAAGAAGGCGACATGTTCAAGAAGGCCCGCGATGTCTTCTCGACCGAAGAGCTGGACGAGCTAGGGGCGCAGATGGAAGCGCGCAAGAAGGAGCTAGAGGGCTAGGGGGGCCAGGCTTGGTTCGATGTACCGATGAACACCCCCACGGTGCTCGTCGGTAGGCCTTAGGGACACTCGACCTTCCACCGCCCGATGAGCACCTCTGGTGTGCTCGTAGGGCAATGAAAGGCCCCGTTACACTCCACCGGCGGGTCGCTAGCTCAATTGGCAGAGCAACGGACTCTTAATCCGTAGGTTCAGGGTTCGATTCCCTGGCGACCCACTCCCATTTCCGCAGGTCACCCACCAAATCCAAGTTTTTGTCGCATCGCGTGATTAACGTGAAGTCCGCAATAAGTCCGCAGGACGGCGGCGACATTTTCTGGGAGGCGGCGAATGGCTCACGTGATCAAGGTCGAACGTGCGACGAAGGACGGCAAGAAGCGGCACGCGTGGAAGGTCCGTTACCGCGATCCTGATCGCGTCGAACGCGCGAAGACGTTCGAAAAGAAGGGTGACGCCGAGAAGTTCGCTTCGACGATCGAGACCGACATCCTGCGCGGTGACTACGTCGACCCTCGGGCCGGCAAGGTCGCGCTGGACACCTGGGCCGAGAAGTGGGCGGCCGGGCTCAGCGTGAAGCCCAAGACGAAGGCCGGCTACGAGTCGCTCCTTCGGAGCCGCATCCTCCCCACATTCGGCAAGCGGAGGCTCGCCCAGATCCGGCGCTCGGATATTCAGGAATGGATCGCCTCCATGCTCGCCGAGGGCCTCTCGGCGGGGCGCGTTCGCCAGGCGGTAATCGTCCTTCGCCTGATGCTCGATGCCGCCGTCGACGACCGGCTCATTGCCCGCAATCCGGCAGACCGCATCAAGCTGCCGAAGATTCCTCACAAGGAAGCGGAGTACTTCGATCCGGAGGTCGCCGACCGCATCATCAATGCGGTACCTAACGGGTTCCGAGTGCTGTTCCGAGTACTCGCCATCCTTGGTCTCCGGTACGGAGAAGCCGTCGCGCTACGCCGTCGCCACGTCGACTTCTTGCGCCGTCGTCTGCGTGTCGAGGAGTCGTTAGCCGAGGTGAGCGGCCGGTTGATCTTCGGACCAACGAAGTCCCACGCCGAGCGGGCGCTCCCAATCCCTCCATCCCTCATGACTGAGCTCGAACAGCACCTCGAGACAATCGACGCCGATCCGGAGACGCTGCTATTCACCGGCGAGAAGGGTGGCCCACTTCGTTACCGCTTCGCGTACATGGACATCTGGCGTCCGGTGCTTAAGGAGCTAGGGATGCCGACGGTAGGTATGCACGCGCTCCGTCACTCGGCGGCAGCTCGCATGATCTCCGCCGGGGCGTCACCGAAGGCTGTTCAATCGATCATGGGCCACCGCTCCGCGGCGTTCACGCTGACCGTGTACGGCCACTTGTTTGACGAGGATCTCGACGATCTGGCACGGCGGCTTGACGGCGGGGCCCAAGCTGTTTGAAGACTCGGATGCTCTCAGAGCGCCGGATTCTTTTAAAGCCATTCCTGGGGAACTAGCTTGAGCCCGTTGCGCCATTCCTCAACGATGGACTCTTGGAACCATGGCTGATTCAAGTTCGCGTGATCAAGAACGATGACTTGGAAGTTTGGAGTCAGAAGCTCGCATACGTCATACATCAGTTTGAACATCTCGGTCACGGCTGTACGGTCAGCGTCGCTCAGGTCGTTGACATCATCCCTAGCGAGGACATCTGGTGGGTAGAAGGCTTGCGTAGGTTGATCGAGCACTAGGAAGTGCGGTACTGGCCGATTCTCAGTAACGAAGAACTTGTGCAGGGCTAGATGAGCCACTAGGTGGTACCCGACCCAGTTTGCGGCGCTACCCATCTGATCCAAAGGAATCGTGCCCGACGGAGTATCCGCTACCACGTTCAAGCGAGAAATATCGATTCTGACAGGGGAACCTGAATACTCAAGCTTGAGTCGATCGGCCCACTCCCCCATATCTCGCCCAACAACATTAAGGATGGATCGCACGTTCTCGCGCACCGTTTCGGGGTCCAAGATGCGCTCCAATTCGTTCATTCTTCGTTCCAAGCCGAGCAACGTCTCTTCTTGCACGGTCAGCGGAAGGCTTCGGAATCGTTCCTCTTCTTCGAGAAAGTGGTTAATGCGGCCCCTGACGTATGACTGCGCGTTAATCCTCTCTCGAAGATCCGCCACCTCGCGCTCTCGATCAGCAATTGCTTCCAAAGCTCGCTGGTTGTCCGCGATTTCCTCTCTCAACGTCGTCGCCTTCTCCTCAAGCGCAACGAGAGTGCGGCTTAATCGTGGAGCATCTCTCTCCACTCCATCGAGATTTCGGGCGAGGGTCCTCAATGACTCCTGGATCTCAGCGACAGAGGGATTGTGGGGGGCGCTATTCCCACAAATTGGACACAGATCGTTGTCCACCTCATCGCTCGGCATTAGCTCAACGCTTCTCAGTCGAATGGTGTGGTTTCCAACCTCATCTTCATAGGCGTTGCCTTCTGATAGGAGCGACTTCACAAGCCCAGACTCCTCGCGAACGCGTCGGTACTCATCCGCGAGTTCTCTGCGCCTGTTTTCGATCTCGGAGAAGGCTCTCCCCGACGAAAGCGTGAGTTCCTCGAGCCCTGATCGTGAATCCAGCGCCGAGGACAACAGTGTGACTAGATGGTCGCCATCGGCATCGTCAGGTACATCGGAAATTAGTCCAACCTCTTCAGCTTCTCCAGCCAAAGCGAAGGCCTCTGAGCGGCCTCTTTCCTGACGATCTCGGGCTCGGTCTAGGGCGCGTCTCTCCAACTGCCACTCTCGCTTGACCCGGGACAGTTCAGATTGGGCTAGTACGTAGTCTCGAGTCACCGCCCCCAGGAGATAAGGCAAGGTGGCTTGAATATGCGCTGGTATGAACTGCTCCTGCTGACGATGAAATAGAAGGGATCGATTGGCAATCTCGTCCTGGCGTTGAAGGCTGTAGAAGAGCGCGTGGCTGAAGTTCGCCTCAAGAGGAGGGCGAGTAGACGTTTCGGGTGGAATATCGATGTTCTCCTGGATTCCAGTCTGCGCGGTCAAGTAATCCTGTACGGCATCCGCGTTGGTGTTTGCTTGTAGCGCAACGAAGTCAGGAACTGGCACATCCGCGCCAACCAAGAGCATCATCGCTGACGTGGTCGATCGTCCGGCGTCTGGCTTAGGACGCCCCAGGAAAGCTTCGCTGCCACCGTCGAATTTGACTCTTAGTCCATACCAGCTCACCGAGTCTCTGATGACACCCTGCGGAACTCTGAAGTGTTCACCGCCTAGGCAGTACTTGATTGCCTCGATCAATGCCGACTTTCCGGCCTGGGATTCTCCCGTAATCACATTTAGTTTTCCCAGCTTGAACGAGAGTTCGCGTCTTTGCCCTTGCGGTCCATAAATAACAAACTGAGACAATTGCACTACGGTCGCACTCCCCACATCGCTAGCACCGTTGGCACTGGACCCGACCGAGCAAACCATCTTCCTAAGAAGCGAGCTTTCTTCAAGCAATCATCAAAGTCGGTAGTGCTGGTGAATCGTCGTGTCTTCGGTTGCATCCCAGCCACCAAGGCTGCGGCTTCTATACGGAACAAATCAGCTTGCAGACCCCAAAAGAGCCCCTCGCGCACGTGCTCCTTGAGTCCGCGTACCCGAATGGCCAACATCTCGCGCTCCAACGCGTGTTGCGGGAGCCACGCGGCGAGGGATGTTGTAACGACTTGTGGGAGGTTGCGCCGCGACTCCGGTTGCAGAACAAGCGGAACAATGAGAAACGCGTATGGAAAAGGTAGTCCGGTCCCAGCTTCCACTCGGAAACCATCTACTGCCCGCTCCAACAACAGGGCCATAAAGGGAGGGTTAAGGAGACCCTGTTCCTCTGTGGTTCGCTTCTCCCACACCACACTCATCCGGCGTCCTCGCTAAGCAATTCGCGGAGCCGTTCAATGAACTTGGGGTGCCAGCCGACCTTCAATTCGTCCGAAAGCATGTGAAACGATCCACGGGGAACAAAGCGCTCCTGACACCGCGGCCTAATCCAAAGATTCTCGTTTTGAAGAGTCTGATAAAGGCTTCGACCAACCTCAACCAAGTCCGACTCTTCCTGAGTCGAACCATCGCCGATGAAAGCGAACTGATGCTCCCATTCATCGATGAGTCTTTGTTCATAAGTCCGCAGTTCGCTCGGCCAGACAAGCTGATCCTCCAACCATTTTGAACGCTGAAGGTAGGCCCTCTTGTAATCGCGTATCGCAAGTTCGAGCGTTGGTCGCGCAGCCGCTATTAGCTGGAGCTGATGTATGAACACACGGTCATCGTTTTCCAATTCCTCGATCGTGACATCGTCTACGCCGATATCAATGGGGAGATTGTCGCTGCGCAACAAATCGGCGAGGTATCTGATCTCGCTATCGACTTCCTCCGTCAATATTCGATCCCCGTCGGTGAGGAAGTGCTTGATCACGCGGTTATGCCACCACCCGATCAGGCGATCAACCAGGGCGTGGAGATAGCGAGGTGCAACTGCGAACCGCAGCTCCGGCACAAGAGACCCAGGGATGTCCACAATCGTCATGGCGGAATCCATCACAACCACACGACCTAGCAAGGCTAGTCGCTGATCTGGCGATAGACCCAAGAATTTTTCATAACTGTCTTGATTCTGTACGTTCGTTGACACTTGGGCGGTTCGCTCCAGGATTCCAAGCGCGCGAGACACGTCGCGGTCGACCGCACGTAAAGACGCTGCCGCACTCTCTTCGGACGCAGCAGTTGTAGTGATTAAGCTGAGCGTGAGCACGTCAAAGCCAGCTATGTCGGAGCGCGATGCGTCAATCCAACCGCCAAGCGTTTTCCAGAGATCCACGCTCGCATCACTGAGCGAGCCTCTGCTGTTGATGTGGTGTTTGGTTTGCAGTAGATCCTTTGGCCCGCCGTCATGCTCGAAAGTGATGTCATCAAAGACTTCCAGAGAGAGTCGGAGCGAGGGCTCTGAGCGACTGCGCTTGATGAACTCCAGCAGGGCAAATTCTGCCTGATAGAGATAACCAAGGGCGCTTTCAGCCGCGGTGTGATCGCTATTCGGCATTGTCTCCGCTCACGCCGGGAAGCTCCCGGACGGTCCCCCTTCCGTCAACGTCTTCGACAGTATCCAAAGTAATGATGGGGTACGACAAGAAGCGCTATTGGTGCCGTCTATGGCAGTTCTAGAGCGTGAGCTCGAGGCCACGTTCAATGCCTACATCCTTGTCTCGGGATCGGCCATTGCGGCGGTTCTTTCCTTCGTCGATGTCACTCTCGATCTGATCCTTTTCGTGGCGCTGTTCTGCGTTGCGGGGCTCGCCGCCTAAGGCCCGGTTCCGGTCCTTGACCCCGTACTTCTCTCGGTAGTCCTCGATCCTCAGGACCGTCTGTCGCCACGCTTCTCTCTCGGACGGTCGTTCCGGAATCGCCCCGACGGTTTTCTCCAGGTACTGCGGAAAGTCACTCTCTCGGTCGCGGAGCATCGCTCGGTTCCTGCGGCCCAACTCGTTCTCGATCTGCTGGACGCGGTTCACGAGAGGACTCTGCTGCTTCACCCAGTGCTCTCGATCCTTCTGCGCCCCAATGAGCTGCTTCTCCTCGTTCGCCATGTCACGGAGCTGCCGCGACAGGCGGTCCCCGACCTTGCCAGCGTCTTTGATGCGGTTTCGAAGCCGATCTACCTCAACCTTCCGTCGAGCCTTCGCGAGCGCGCCCATAGAGGCGAGTTGCCTCTCGGCGTCAGCAGCGATGCGGCGCTCACGGGCGGCGGCGGCTTGGATTTCTTTGGCGTCGTCGAGGATTCGCGACAGTTCTCGACTCTGGTCGCGCGGACCGGCGGTCAGTCGTTCATAGAGCTGGTGTTGTTCCGCCTTGAGTGAAGCCGTATCGAGCTGACTGATGTGGCCGTTCGGATCGAAGGCCATCGATTTCGCTCTGCTCCGTTCGAGAGAACGTACGAGTTGATCCACCTCATATGGGCATTCGACCGCTCCACCGACCTCATCGCGGCCGCAGCCGTCGCCCATCACCACATACAGACGGTTCTCCTCACGGCCACGAGACATGGCTACGTAGCCCCACTCCCGATACAAGGAATCGTCGCCCAGAACGAACGCCCGGTCGGACGTCATGCCCTGCGCCTTGTGACCGGTGATCGCATACGCGTGGGTGACGTGGCCCGCTTCGAGATATTCGGTCGGCAGAGTAACCACACGGTCACCGTCAAGGCGGACCTCCAATCCACCGGCGGAGACATTGAGGTCCTCCACGACTCCCCGGCTGCCGTTGATGACGCCAAGTCCCCGGTCGTTGCGAAGGGTCATCACCTCGTCGCCGACGCTGAAGGACCTTCCGCGGAAGGTCAGTTCCTCGTCACCCAGAACGCCTTCTGCCTTGAGGATCGTCCGGGCCTTGTCATTGAGATCGGCGACGTCCGCCTTGCGTGCCGCGATCATCACCGCATGACCTTCTTGCGATGCCTGCCACCAATCAGCTACGAGTGCGGAGCGGGTCTCGGCAGCATCACTGCCGACGACGAGACGGTCGCGTTCGCCGTAAACCTCGACGGCCTCAGCGGCACGACCTTCTCGAAGAAGCTCGAGCGCATCGCGCTCCCAAGAGTTGCTCTGGCGCCTCACCTCGGACAGCTCGATCGCCGCGAGTTTCCCTTTCAAAGCTCTGAACGCGCCTCCGGCCGCGATCTCCGGGAGCTGCTTGTCGTCGCCGACGAGCACGACCTTGGCGCCGCAGTCCTCCGCATGGTTCAACAGTGCGTCGAGCTGCCGGGTACCGACCATCCCGGCTTCGTCCACCACGACGACCGAGTCCCTCTCCAACCCGGACGTGTTCCAATCGTCGAGGTCCTTCATCAACGCGGCGATCGTGGAGCTTTCGATGCCGGAACCAGCTTCCAGCTCCTTGGCCGCCCGCGCCGACAGGGCACAGCCGATGATCTTCACCCCCGACGACTCCCACACGTCTCGTGCCGCGTCGAGGGCGAACGTCTTGCCGGCGCCGGCCTTACCAACCACGATCTCGACGCCCCGCCCGCTGCAGGTCAAGTCCTGAACCATCCGTCGCTGCTCGCGAGACAAGGAGCGTCGACCAGCCAACGCATCTTTAAGAGCGGACTTGTCGGCGACCGCCGCCGAATCGTCTTGCCGGCCGACCGCACGACGGATGAGGCGCTCTTCGAGTCGAAGCATCTCCTTGGTGGAGTAACGAGTGGCGTCGTTGACAGAAGGGACGAGCTGGCCGCTACCGAGCCTTAGCGATGTGGACGTGAGCAGGAAGTCAGACTTCGCGGCAGACAACCGAACCACGAGATCGGATTCGAGGAGCTTGTTCGCCTCCTTCTCGATCTGGGCGGCTGAAACTCCCGGGCCACGGCGCTCGCACAGAGCCTGGATCACTTCTCTGACCGTGAAGCTGCTGGCATCGCGGGTCAGACCTTCGGGGCCGAACAACTCGCCGGCGAGGACGGAGGAAAGGGGCCGATAGTTCGTCTGGGAGCGACCCAGAACTCGTTTCAGATCCTTACGAGTTAATCCGACCCTCTCAGCTCTTTGTTCCCACTCCGGCTGCAGCCCCTCTGGCCGCACGCCGTGGTCCTTGGCACGACGGGTATCGAGTGTCGCCACCTGCGCGGCGCGAGCACTCTGTTCGCCACGCTGCTCCATGCGGATCTCGATCTCAGCGCGCCGCCGGGAGAACTCATCGATAGCGGCACGGGGTATGCCCTCGACCTCGGCCGTGCCGTTGCGGACCTGAGTCCATTCGACTCCGAGCCGCCGGGAAATCTCCTTGCGAAGCTGCGCTTGGTAGAGGTAGCCGGCGGTCTTGGCGTGGCTGTAGAGGAGACGGCCGTCAAGCGCGCTCCATTTGCCATCGTCACCATGGATCAGGTTGGCGACCAGGACGTGGGTGTGTAGTAGTGGGTCGCCGGCCCGGGAGGTGCGGTGACGGAACGCTGCCGCGACGAAGCCGGTCGAGTCGACCGGGATGACCCCGTCCGTTCCTCGCCGGCCCACGGCGGTGTGGCGCTCTAGGTAGTCGAGGGCGAGCAGGACCGCTGAGTCGTGGGCGTTGATGATCTCGTTGGAGGCCTCCTTAGGCCCCAGGGCGTGGACCAGCGAGACCGACTTTGGGGCTCGGAAGGTGAGATCGAAGCCCGGCATCCGAGCCTTGTGTTGGCGATGGCTCACGGCTTCGCCGGTCGCCGGGTGGCGGCCCTCGAGGACCGGCGTAAGTTCCCGCTCCCGGACGTGACCTTCGAGCCCAAGATCGGCGGCGCCACCGCCCAGCCAGTAGCCGGGGGCCTCACCTGCGCCGAGGTAGTAGTCCTCGACCCCGCGGGCCACCGAGTTCAGGTAATAGTCCTGCTGCCCTCTGGCCAGTTTCCCGATGTTGAGCACTCATCGCCCCAAACGCCGCAAAAGTTACATATCTGGAATTACTAGCATGTAATGCAAGTCTGTGCAACGTCCAATCGGGGTCCTCGGCCTCCGTACCGCATGACCCTTTCTATCTGGTCACCGTGTAGCCACTGATGAGGGACCAACTGCAATTGGCACCATGGTTTCTGCCGCAGGAGATGGCGTGTCTCGGCTACGCGCTTAACGGCCTGAGCTAGCCATCCAGACTCCCACCCCGCTTGTCGAGTCATTCGCCGACGAAGTGAACCGGGTTTGGCGGACCTGTTAGCCGTCGGCTGCACCCCCTGTGCCTGAGCAGAAAGAGCCACAACGGGAGCCGGAGGTCGATCTCTCTGTCGCGCCCTGGTTCATGACCCGATCCATTAGCAGCACCGGTCATGAGGGAGGCAGCTTGTGAGTTCCAGGAAGAGAGCACTCTTCGGATTCGTCACGACAATAGCCTTGGTCGCTGCCACTCTCCCCGCGACTGCCTCTCCCAGAGAGAACGCGGATCCCCTCCCCGAGCCAGGGCCTATCACCGATGAGATCGAGTCTCTAAGGACAGCGGTCTCGAGAACCTTCGCGGAGGCAGACGGAACCTTCACCACGGCTCTGTACGACTCGCCGATCAACTACTGGGACGGCGATGGATGGGAGCCCATCTCGTCTGCGCTGCGCCCTAGCCAGGAAGCAGGTTTCGCCTGGACCAACCAAGCGAACTCATTCGATGTGCATTTCAAGGACACTCTCGCGGACGGCTACCTCCGATGGGGCACAGGAGAGGACGCGATCGATGTCACTCTCGACGGCGCCGATGCAGTATCCGCCAGCGTCGATCGAAGCACGATCACTTACGGGGAGGCCTTCCCTGCCGTTGACCTCGACTACGAGGTGGCCGCCACGGGAGTTAAAGAAACCCTGATCCTTCAAGACGCTTCGAGCCCAGGCTCTTTCACTTTCCATCTGACTCGTGATGACGGTCTAAACGCAGAACAGCAAGAAGACGGAAATTGGGTAGTTACCTCTGCAGATAGTCACGAGTTGCTCTTCCAGCTCGGCCGATCATTCGCCGTCGATGCCGTCAGCGATGGAAGCAGCGAGAGTGTGGGTGGGAACCAAGCCCAGGGTGACGAACCTTCACCGTCCTCCGTGGAGTCGCCCGAACCTACGCCATCCGCGTCTCCTTCTCCGAGCGCGGAACCGACCCCCGTTCAATCGCAGACTCCTGGACCGGAGGGCCAGACCCCAACAGCTGGCCCTTCGTCGACATCGACACCGACCCCCGAGGCGACACCGAGCCCGACCGAGAGTTCAACCGTCGCCGAGAATCCGCTGGAGCCAGAGCCCTCCTTCATAGACGGCCAACCCCATGCCTCGACCGAGGTCTCGTCTAACCCCGACGGGTCTCTCGACGTCACCGTGGCGGTCGATCCGGAGTGGTTGTCGGCTCCTGGAAGGACCTTCCCCGTATTCCTGGATCCGACCATCGAAAGCGTCGCCCGCTATAAGGACGCGACCTTCTGGTGGGACTGCCCCGGTTGCACCGCGACCACCAATGCGCAGCGGCTCCAAGTGGGAAGGCAGGCTCACATCTTCAGGTCCACACTGCAGTTCGATCTGTCGGGATTGCCGGAGACCGCTGACATCACGGATGCCAATCTCCGGCTCTACTACGACAACACCTGCCTTACCTCCACCGGAACCGGTCCTTGCATCAGCGATCACACGATCGAAGCCCACAGAGTCACCTACCCATGGGCCGACGAGACCTCGATCCACACCCAAGACATCGGGTTCGACGCGGCCATCGAGGACTCGATAACGGCCGGATCGAGCTCAGCCCAGGGCTGGAAGGATCTGTCGCTGACTAATCTGGTTCGCGATTGGCACTCTCGAGATATCAGCAATTTCGGGGTTCTTGTCAAGAGAGATTCTGATGCCAGCGGTGGAGCGGTGCAGTATGGGATCCAGTTCCCATCAGGGAGCTTCACCGATTCGACCAAACGGCCTTATCTCGAAGTTACCTACGACGTTGACAGGATCCTTCTTAGAGAACCAACATCGCTCCATTCCAATGGAGCCGAGCTGAGCTGGAGCGGCTATCCCGAAGATGCCTCGGCATCATTCGGGTCCTACGAGATCCACAGATCTCTGCAACAGGGCTTCACCCCAAGCGACAGCAACCTGATCGGAACCATCTCCGATCAAGATCAGACGTCATTCATCGACACGACGGGAGCCGCGAATTCAGACTTCTTCTACAGGATCGTGTCTGGGAGCTACACGTCTAACGAGATTCGAGCATCGCTGCCGGCAGAAGGCCTCGGATCGGTCACTTTGCAACTGGACCCATCCGGAAACGCCACGTACATCACTGGAGTTAACGGAGCCGGATGCACGAACTTCGGCTCCAAACCCGAGCTTCTGACAGGCAGCTCGGGGACATCCAAGTACCGCAGCCTCGTCAACTACGACCTCTCTCAACTTGCTCCCTCCAGCGAAGTTCAGAGCGCAACTCTGTCGTTGTGGCATCACCGCACGACGTTTGTGAACCAACAGACGATCGAGGTCCGAAACCTCACGACACCTTGGGTCGAAGGAACAGGCGCGGGCACTTGCACAGGCGACGGCGCGACGTGGGAAGAGTCCGAGGGTGGGATCGACTGGCGCGCCCAGGGGGGAGATTGGGAGACCCAGACCGCGGCGACCACTACTCATCAGGTCGACCCTGCCGGGTGGGATGACTTCAACGTCACTGCTTCGATCCAGCGATCGCTCGACGGGGAAAGCACGACCGACGGTTTCCTGATCCGCCAGGTTGATGAGGCAAGCGGTGCCTTTGCCGCCTACGCTTCCGACGACTATTCGTTGTCACCAGATCTGAGACCAACGCTCAGCGTCGTCTACGAGGACGGGAGCGTCCCTTCCGGGCCCGATGTGAGCATCTCTGGGCCTGATCCCGCCGACTGGGTGCGCGGAAACGCCGTCACCCTCACCGCCGACGCGGCCGATGATTCGCGGGTGGAGGACGTCACCTTCAAGGTCGATGGCACGGCCGTCTCCACCGACACGAGCAAGCCCTTCTCTGCTGACTGGAATACGACCCTCGTATCCAACGGTGACCATTCGATCGTCGCAGAAGCCGTCGACGATGCCGGTAACTCGACTCAATCCGACGCTGTGACTCTGACGGTAGCGAACTCGGCCGTTCCCACGATCTCTTTGGGATCTCCGTCAGCTGGGGCGTCCATCACCGGAACTCAGACGGTCACGGCGACCGTGACCGACGACGGCCCGAACCCCGAGGTAACTTTCTATGTGGACGGACTGAAGTTCGGTAGCGACACCACCGCTCCCTACGAAGCGAGCCTCAACACCCTCAATCAACAGCTCCCTGTCTATGACGGGACCCACGTTCTAACGGCCAAGGTTGTCGACGCCACGAGACAGTCCGCCACCTCGGCTCCCCGGACGATCGTCGTCGCGAACACGTCGGGGACGAAGTTCATCGCAGGGATCACATCCACCGACATCCCGGAACGGATGACCTACAACACGACAGGGTCCACTCCAGCCTATGGAATCGATGTCACCGTCGTAAATCGAAGCCTTCAGGTCTGGAACCTCAACAACATCGTCGTGCGCTATGCGTGGTATCGACGCGGGTCCAGCACGCCACTTGTGACGTCGAGCTCGTACGCCATTCCAAGTGGACTGCCCGTGCCTCCACCGATCCCGGTGCTCGCTCCCACCCTTAGCCGGACCGTTCGAATCCCCGTCACTCCCCCAGACCCCGGCGTCGGAACTGCTCGCGGCGCGTACGTGTTGCGCTTCGATCTCTTCGATAGCTCAGCTCCTTCAGGGAGTCAGTCATTCGCATCAAACGGGAACGCCCCCGAGCGAAGCTCCGTGACGGTCGAACGCGATCTGATGGCTGAAGCGCTCGGCCTCGAGCGCTACTACCACTACATCCCTAACTCACTCGGAGCGGGGCTCCAGTCGCTGGTCAACGCAGCGACTGGAAACCTCGTCCTCAACTGGCAACCGATGAGCTCTCCGGGGCGCGGCCTGTCCACGGCCGTGAGCCTCAACTACAACAGCTCGCAAGACGGATCCACTTCACCCGCGGGGAACAACTTCAGTTTGTCGATCTCTTCGATCGTCGAACTGGGGATGCATCTCGACGTCCATCCCCAGAACGCCGACACGATCCAGGGCCGGTCCAACCGTTACATAGACCTTATCGACGCCGACGGGACAGCCCACCGGTTCGAGGGCCACCTCGCGACCGATGCCAGCGTCTACTTCACCGAGCCGCCGGGAGTTCACCTCTACCTACGTCGGTTCTCCGACACGAACCCGGCAAGGTATTGGGCTGCGACGCGTCCCGACCGGGTGACGTTCTTCTTCGATCAGGACGGTTACCCAACCGGAGCGGAGGACGCGAACGGCAACAAGCTCGACTTCGGTCTCCAGACGATCCAGCCTTCCAACTCAGACCCGGGCCAGCAGAAGCCGACCAAACACATCGTGTCCGTCACCGACGCGGCGGGCACCGGCGGGTCCCCGGCGCCGAACCGGACCTACAACATCGTCTACTACGACGAGAACACCGCGCCTCACGCCCTGGTCCGAGGCCGGGTCGCGTCGATCGCCGATCACAGTGGGCACAAACTCCTGTTCTCCTATTACAACGACGGCAACCTCCGGCGCCTGACCGAGAAGGGCGGCAAGACCGCCACAGGATCCACCTTGGCCGACCGCAACATCACCTTCACCTACACGGATTCGGACGGCTCGGGCCCCGCGATAACGGGGGCCGCACAGCGCGCCAATCCCGATCCCGCTACACCGAACCAATCGAGCAGGGTCTATAGCGTCATCGACCCGCGGGGAAACGAAACCACGTTCGATTATTACGGCCCAACGACCGGACAGCTCCGCTGGAAACTCGAGTCGATCACCGACCGGGCCGGCTCCACTACCTCGTTCTCATACGATCTCAACGACGCCGAGACGACCGTCGACGCTCCGCTCTCGCGCACCACCGTGTATCACCATCAAGACGACGGCTCGATCGACTCATTGGTGGATCCTTTGGGTCGGACGACATCGCTCACTTGGAGCAGTGACCGCCAACCGACTCTCGTCGAGTATCCCAACAACACGACGACAAGCTTTGATTACAACGCGAACGGCTACGTCACCGACGTGACCGACGAGGTCGGCAACCACACGGTCCTCGAGTACGAGAACATCGCCGCAGATACGGCGGACTCGAGCATCCACTGGGGCGCTGGACGATCGATCCCGCATCTCAGCCAGCTGAGCGCGAAGACATCTCCGAACGGTGTCGCGACGAGCACCAGCGGGGACTACAAGTGGGACTTCGACTACGACTCTGCGGGCAACCTGACCGACGTCTTCGATCCGGAAGACGGCCACACGATCTACGCGTACAACGCCGACGGAACGGTTTCGACGGCCACAGACCCGAGAGGGTTCCCGACGCTGTTCGAGAACTACGACGCGAATGGGATGTCGACCCGGATCACCGATGCTGAGGGCGGCGTCACCAAGCTCAACTTCGACGCCGACGGTCTCCTCCAGTGGGTTCAAGATCCCGAGCACCTCGCCTTCGAGACGAGACCGAATCCCACGCAGTACCGCACGTATCTCTATTACGACGCCTTCCACCGGCTCGGCAAAACCACGACGCCAAAGTCGACCGCACTCAAGGCGGGAACCCTGGTCACCCAATCAGTCACGTTCGATGCCAACGACAACGTCGTGGGGGCGCGCCAGCCGAGTTACACACCTCTTGGCCCGGAGACGAAGACGACGTACGACGCCATGGACCGGCCGACGCTCACGGTCGTCCCCGATACGAGCGTCGATCCGGCTGGCGAGAAGACGGCTTTCTCCTACGACACCGCTGGTCGCCTGACATCGACGACCCTTCCGAAAGGCGTCATAACCAGCGCGGCGGACGACTATCGGACGGAGGCCAATTACGACCTGCTCGACCGTGTCATACGAGCCAAGCGCTTCAAGACCGATGCTTCGGGCACTGTTGTCGAAACGGTAATCACACATTACTGCTACGACCTCGCGGGCGACCTCGTTCGGGTCACGGCTCCGAAGGCGAACCTCGCGACTGTCGATTGCTCGGCCGCAGCACCTGCCGATACCTCGACGTTCAACTTCGACGACGCGCATCGGCTGCGCACCTCAACCGACCCTGAGGGAAATTTTGTCGGCTACGACTACGACAATGATTCCAACACGAGATCCGTCACCGACCAGAACGGAAAGACGACGAACCTGTTCTACGACCAGAGAGGACTCTTGACCAAGAAAGTCGAGCCTTTCTCGACAACCCGGAGTATCACGACCCTCTACCGTTACGACGAATCAGGCAACCTAGTGACCTTGATCAGCCCGCGCGCCTACGACGACTCGGCCGACATGCAGAACTTCCCCTACTTCTCAACCAGCTACGACTACGACAAGTTGAATCGGCTCGTGAGGGTGCGTCTCCCTATCGCAGGCGCGAGCGACACCCAGACCTACATGCATCGCCAGTACGACAAGAACGGCAACCTCACCATGACATCTCTTCCGACGACGGTCGCCGACCAAGCCAGCGTTCCGACGAACCTCAAGAGCGTGATGACCTACTTCGATCCAGGTTGGATTGCGACCTCGAAAGACCCCAGGGCCACCGCGCAGAACTACGACTACACCTCTGAGGGCTGGCAGAGCTCAAGGAAGGCGGCCTACGCTTCCGGAAAAACTCGGCAGCAAGCATGGACCTATCTCCCTGATGGGACGCTCCAGAGGTTCACGGGCTTCGACGGCAACGTCAACACGTTTACCTACGACCGCAATAACAACGTCACGAAAGCGGTCTCGTCTATCGGCTCGACCAGTCAAAGCAGGCCCATCACGACCGACCAGACCTTCGACTCCCTTGACCGACTCGTAAAGTCGCGTCTCTATCCACAAGGAGCCTCCTCGGCGACGTTCTCGGACTTCACCTACGACTCAAATGGCAACGTGGTGACCCGCCGAACGAATGGCACAGAAAACGTCTCCAGCGGTAGCCAGACGGCGGCGCCTCGGGTCCAGAACTTCACATTCGACACCGCGGACCGGATGATCACTCAGATAGACGACGGGCGGCCGGACAACGGGGTAGCGGCCCACAAGCTCGAGATCGAGTACTTCCCGACGGGTTGGCAGAAAGTGCGCAAGCTCTATCGCAAGGTGAGCGGTTCGTGGTCCATAAAGACGACGACGACGCGCGGCTACTTCGACAACGGAGCGCTCAAGACACTGAAGACCGAGGGCTCGACCGGAAACTTGCTGGAAGAGCACACGCAGGACTTCGTCAACAACGGCGTCTACGTCAACGGCAACGTCGTCAAGGACGAGTTCACCAACAAGCTCTCGCCATCGACGTCTCCCTGCCAGACGCTTTGCACGAACGCATACACATACGACGGGCGAGACCGACTCAAGGCGTTGGGCAGGAGTCCAGCGGCCTTCACGCCGAACAACGTGACCTACGCGCTCGACAACCAAGGCAACATCTCGTCGGTTACCGAAGACGGCTCCGTTACTAAGTCCTACACCTATGACGGCGACCGGATCCAAACGCTCACTCAGGGTGGGACGACGTTCAATTACACCTACGACCCGTTCGGGAACCTCGATTGCGTCAAGCCCGACACATCGGGTGGATGCTCGGGGGCGAACGCGGTCGATTACGTCTACGACGGCTTGGACCGTCTGAAGTCCTACAAAGCGTGGAACTCCTCGGGGGCCGTTTCTGACACCGCGACCTATACCTACGATCCGCTCGACCGGGTCTACAAGGAGACCGAGACGCACGGCGCTGTTCAGAAGAACACCACGTTCACCTACCTCGGCGGCTCCAACCTCGTGACTCTGGAGGCGGCGACCGGGACATCGTCATCGAACAAAGAGTTCACTTACGACGCGGCGGGTCAGCGCGTCAACATGCTCGGGGCGTCGGGGCCGATGGCCTATTCATACGACCCCCAAGGCTCGACCTCGATGCTGATCAAGGATGACGGCGCTGCGGGCCAGGAGTATGGGTACGGCTACATGCCCTATGGCGAGCTCGACCCCAAGGTCGCGAACAACGACACGTCGTTGACCGCTCCCCAGAACCCGTACAGGTATCAGTCGCGTCGCTACGACTCGGGCTCGAAGTCGGTCGACATGGGGGCAAGAAGGTTCGCGACCCAGGACGCCCACTTCCTTCAGCAGGACATGTTGCAGAGTGCGCTCGGTGACATGTCGTTGAGTCTCGATCCCCTCACCCAGAACCGCTACGCGCTCGCTGGCGGGAACCCGGTCTCCTACGCCGAGTGGGACGGGCACATGGTGCTGAGCAATAACAAGAGCAACAACGGTGGAAGTCTCTGGTTCGGCGAGGAAGAAGAAGCAAAATTCAAGCGAGCCGTAATGCGGGGGGTACTTGAAGAAAACGGCATCGGCAATGGCGGCGGGCCGATGGATGTCGTGAAGCAAGGTCTTGGGGTCCTGAAAGGAATTGGCGAAGGCGGGCGCGACTTCGGCGCCTTCATCTGGAATGGGACCGGGAGATGCATCTATGACCCAGGCGCCTGCGCCGCGCAGGGACAGAAGTACGAGCAGTTTTGGGCATACGCTAAAAGGGACCCAATCGGCGCGACAAAGGCCCTCGGGTACGGATTCGTCGAGCCGATTCTGTCGGACTGGCGTAATGGGAACTATGGAGAGGCTGTTGGACGCGTAACCTTCGACGCCCTCCTTCTCAGAGCTGGCAGGATCGTCCCCGGTGAGGCAGCAGATGATATTGCAGTGATTGGCAAAGTTGACGATTTTGAAAACGTAGTTCTCAGGGCGGGGGAACGGCCGCTGGATCTGCCGAATCTGCACAATCCGCGAGCGAATTGGTACCAAAACGCTGGAGCACTGAGGCAAGAGATGGGCCGTGGTTTTCCGATTCGAGATATTTCGATTGACCCGATGACGGGGGAACTTGTTAACAACACAGGTTTCCTAAGGGCCGAGCGATACCTCCTTCAAGAAAGAGGTTGGGTGTTTGATCCCAAGACCGGCTATTGGAGGCCACCTGGTGGCTAAAGAGTCAGAGGCATATTCATCGAGCATGCCTAAATCCATTCCAGACGCATCGCGATCGGAGTTGGGTTTCCCATCGGCAGTTAGGCGCCATTTTGGATTTCTCCTCGATGAGGGATATGAAATTGAGTACGAGCAGCCGACGCGAGTCAGATACAGCCGCGGCGTTGAATTCATAGATGTCTTTCACGGTAGGGCTTCATACGAACTTGGCGTTGAGTTCGGGCGTAAATTGACTCTCGATGGGGAAATCGTCGAGCAACAATTTCCACTGCTAAGCGTGCTCGAGCTGAAGCCGACCCAAGAGGTAACGGTTCGGCCGTTGACTGCCACTTCCGCGCCCAACGTCAACCGCTTTCTTGGGGAGCTCGCCAGTCTGAGCAGATATCACGCGTTGCCCATCTTAAGAGAGGTGTCCGACCCATTTGACAAGATAAGTGAACGTGTGAGGCAGGCTGGTGAGGCGCTCCGCGACTCTCAGCTCGCCGCTCGTCTCAGGGGACGTGCTGAGGATGCATGGAAACGACAGGACTATGAAGACGTGGTCCTGGCTCTCCAGCAACTTGAACAAGAGGGACTGAGTTCTCTGACCCAATCGGAGGCGGGCAAATTAAGATACGCGCTTTCAAGGACGCAGAATGATGCAGGCGAGTAAATTGCGCGAGGAGGATGAGGGCCTGTAGTCCCCCTTGAAGCGAATGAATCGGCCCGTCTATACGTCCTCTCTCGCGTTCGACGTGTGACAAGTCGTATTTCCGACATCATCGTGGTGGACTAGGTGGCTAAGTTCCGTTGCGTTTGCGGCCACGTCATTTCAACAAGCGGTGGCATTCCAAACCCCGATGAATGGCGCGTGCTATCTGACATTGAGTTCGACCAGCTGTCTGGCCTGGTCGATGTTGAGGAACTCTATCGGCGGATGCTAATCATGTACCGCTGCCCCGTAAGCGACCACTTGTGGGTGTTCTGGGATGGCTTTGACGTGCCTCCGAAGCTCTACAGCCCAGAGGGCACTCCCAAGGGCTGGAACTGACACGAAAGGAACCGATCCACACGCTTCTCTTGTTCATTGATGGTGTCGCTACCGTGGCGCACCAAATAAATATTGGCTCCAGTGCCGGCGCCTCAACATGGTCTTTCCTTCCCGATACCCACCGGAGGGGGCATGCTCCCTCGGCCTAGCGAATCATGTCCTCTTTTGCTATCCCGAACGGGCTCCCTTGCAAACGTAGGACCCGCCTGAGCCGTCTTGTATCCTCCATTCAGTGGGCGCGAACGCGTAGTAGTCGCCCGACGGCGCGTCCACGTCAAGGTCCCACTTTCCCTTCGCGTTGGTCACGGCTGAACCAAGCGTCACGTCGCGGCCGGGCTCGCGTCGTCGAAGGGCCACGGTCCTCACGACTTGGCAGTCGATCCCGTGCTGGGCGTCGACCCTCGACCGCAGGACGCCGCCGAATCCACCAGGGAAGCGCTCGATCGTCACGCTCGTCCGGAAGTACTCGAGCATGTGCCCCCACTCGACGTTCATCCCCCAGCGATAGAGCTCGGTCGCCTCCTGGATCCTTCCGTCGGCGTTGCTGTCGATACCGATGCGGAACTCATCGATGCCGACATTCTTCTTCCGCCATGTGAGCTCGGCCACGCCCTTCGCGTTCGTTGTGACGGTTCCGCGGACGACTCCATTGTTCCCGAGATCGCGGTAGATCTCGTAGGCGATGGTTACGCCAGGAGCTGGGCCGGCGGCGCCTAGGCGCGTCGACAAAGTCACCCGATGGACGTCATCACGATCCTCTTCGTAGTAAGGGGTGGCGACAAGATCACTCGTGAAGCGCCAGCGCATTGAGAAACTGGCAGTCTGACCGGGTTCGAGAGGTGACCTGCCGAGCCCATAGTCATCCCATTGAACCCCCAGAGCCTCTGGCCCTGAACCGGGTTCGTAAGTGTTGTCGAATCCCTGGCCCATCACGTCTCCGACTCCCTGTCGAACCTCCTCGGTATTGCCTTGTTGATACCGAGACCACGGCGATTCGGGTTGCTGGATCGCGTAGCCGCTGTAGCCGCGGTCGTCATCAGGGCTCGTGCAATAAGTCGGGTCCTCTGGCACGCCTTCCTGCGGTGTGAACGAACCGATCGAGAGCGGATTCTGACGGAGGTCTCCGTAAGCGCAATCTCCGTCGAGGCCGACATCGCCGTAAACGATGAAGCGAAAATTCACCGGCTGCTGTGAGACATTTTGGAGCTCCCAGCGTTTCTCGAAACTCTGTTGTCCGTTCACATAGCTCGTGTAGGACATGAGACGCATCTGGCTCGGGCCACCGAAGGTCATGACGTTCCGCTGTTCGTAAGGATCCTCGGGGACCCCGGTCCCCCTAACATGCGCGGATACGAGTTCGAAGGGCGTGTTCGAGTCGCCGTTATGGCCCCACATCGTGTAGCCGGCCTCGGACGAGTCGTAGATGGCGACGTTGAGGTATGCGCCGGGCGGGTTATCGAAGAACGCGTGGTTCAAGACGCCGTCGAATCGACCGCTGAATGCCCCAGTTGTGCACCACACATCGATATCCAGCGGTCGGCCGTCGATGTAACAGCCGGGCTTCCACTCCGAGATCGAGCCCGTGCTCGCGGCGGGGGCGGGTCGCGGGACCGAGGTCATAAGTAGCACGATCGACAGGCCCACCAGTTTCAGTGTCGATCTCACGCGGTCCGCCTCTCGTCCACCACCTACCCCGTTTGTCATCATCCACCTTTTGAACTGGTCTGCGAGGTTGAACGGCCGCCCAGAACGGAGCGACGAGCTCCTTCTTCACCCATCACCGCCTCCGTCGCCGATCGCTGCTCTCTAGCAGGGCCGGTGCCGACCGCAAGGGCGCTCCGTTCCTCGGTTCCCTCCGGTACTCGCGTCTCTGCGAGATGACCCAAGGGTCACCCTTGTCACTCGGCCCCTATGGCCCTGCTTCCGGCCGCTCAACGGCGACTGGAAGGAGACGGCGATGGCCAAGACGAAGAAGGATCTCGATTCCGACCGTACGCAGAACGGACTCACCTCATCGCTCGACATCTCGTCACGGTTGCTCTCCACTCAGGAGGTCGCTCGGATCCTCGTAGTTCCCGTCACGACCTTGTACACCTGGCGCTACCAGGGCACTGGCCCGAAGGCCTACCGGGTCGGAAAGCACCTTCGCTATCGCCTGAGCGATGTAGAGGAATGGCTCGAGACGATGGCCGAATAGGTCGTCGCGAACCTACGGATTGCCGGGCGGCAGGTCGACCTGGGATTCTCAAACGGAAGTTTTCGCGATGTTGCGCGTCGAAAATCGGTCCGCAAAAAGTCCGCGAGACGACGGAAGATGATGCGAAACAAGGTGAGACGATGAGTGACACTTTCCCAGGTCAAAAGCGATTTTCGAGAGAAGAAGCAGGTCACGGATTGATCGTCGGACTGACTCTTAATCCGTAGGTTCAGGGTTCGATTCCCTGGCGACCCACCCTAAAAGCCCTGGTCAGACCTTGTTTGCCATCGGCATCGACGGCAGACGCTTCACAAAAAACCCGCGCGTAGCGATAACTCTGCGCACTTTTAAGCCATGGTGATGGACGTAAAACCCTGCGGAGTTCTTGGCCGTAGGTTTTCTGACGTTAAACAACGTCGTTCGGGCAGTTGAACCACCTTAGGTTGAAGTTGGCGCGAGGGCTTTGATGTAGTTCCGGCAACGAGCCGCCACCGTGGATAGACGTAGTCGCATACGGGTTCGCTATCTTGATCCTGGCGCTGCTGCCCAGAGCTGATGGGCGCTGTGAAGGGAACAATCCGGCTCGGAGGGACGACCAAGAGACGATGCATGTGAAGGCGGCGGCGCGTGTCATTTGGGCGATCGCACTCTCAGTTTCTCTATCCCTGGCTGCGTGCGACCAGTCCGCTCCCGACAAGGCTGCCGTCGAGCCCCGGCCGTCGGTTAGCGCCACGCCGTCCGGTGACCCGGCCCCCAAACCAGAGGAGTCCCTGGCCGTCACTTCGTCCCATCGTTCTCATGGTCCGGGAGGACTGAAAGCTCCTCCCCCTGTCACGGTCAGATACTTCGACGAGTCGATCGAGCTACCAGCTTGGACCTACTGCTACGAGAACGGTTGCGCCGACGGCGCTCCCCCGCCCGATCCGCCCGACGTGGGAAGCCCGGATCAGGTCCAGGTTGAGTTCCCGCTGTCCGGCTGGGATTTCAAAGCGTCGTTCAGCCGGACCGGCGAGGACTGCGCGCGGGTGCAGAACGTTTCCTTGGAGAAGATCGGCGAAGGTCAATTCGTGTTGAGGCCCGCCGGTCATGCAGACACCTACGACGTCACTCTCTTCGGCAGAGGCGACGGGGATCTGTTCACCACATTCCGCTGGACCACACCAACCGACGGCCCGTTGCCCAAGCCGACGGCTAGGACCGCCATTATCTCGAAGGGCGACGGAGGACCGGACAGCTACGGGATCGAGCTCTCCCTAACTAACCTAGCGAAGACACCCCGGCATGCCGAGGCACGAATCACCGTGGTTGCTAGTAATGGAGAGTCGTTGACCTTCAAGGCGAAGCGGGCGCGCGGACGATGCTTCCCCGAAGGGTCTCTTTACTGGGACGGCCCCGACGATCAGGGGTATGCAGCGTCGACGCTTGGCGCCAGCCCATTCACATACAAGGTGCGCCTAACGCTTGATGGTCGGCGCTACCGCGCCACTGCAAGGTGGCCGGACGATGAGATCAAAGGCAACGAACCTTCGGTGAGACTCAGGTTCGAGCCTGCACTTCCTGCTTTGTCTTAGCTACAGCTTGTGCCGATGTAAGCCTCATCCGGAGCTTGGTCGAAGCGCGCATCAAACCCGTCTTCCCTCCGGTCGCTACGCAACTGGAGCCCGTCTTCAACGGGCCGTTCGTGGACTGCATGACACGCGGCATTGCGCAGGGGTCTACGCGTTAACGCGTTCCCCAGATGCTGCGGACCTCTCGATGGCGGCGATGACCTCGTGACGCCGGACAGCGTCGGCAAAGTCCGGCACGGTGTGAGTACCGTTGTCGATGTCTGCTGCGAACGCGGCGTAGGCCCGCCCGACGTTGTACGCCGGCGCTCCTTCCAGACTTGAAAGCGCGGGCCATCTCCCGTTCAGCGTCGCGGGGAGATCCAGCTCGGAGAGATCGTTTCGCTCGCTTGCTCCCCAAACGGTCAAGGGAAAGATCCCGGGCAACGGCCCGTCGGCCGTGACACGGAGCGTCCCGTCGCTTCCGTTGATCTCCCATAAGAACCCGGTACCGCCGGCTACGGCCTCACGGACGTGGACGCTGACGGTCGCCCCGGACTTGAGAGTGCCGATAACTGCGATCTGGTCGGCCGCCGATTTCACGATCTGCTCCCCGGTCTCTTCGATCGTGATCAGTGGCCTCCGAAGATCCGACACGGCGGAAAGGTCAGCGAACTCACCCAGAACGTAGTTGAGGGTGTCGAGGCTATGGCCGATGGCGATGGTCAGGGCGTTGGCCCCGTTCGTCTTGTCGAGCATGTAGGCGTTGGCTTGGACCACGACGTTGCCCGGGACCGACACCCCGACCATGGTCGTGGACAGGACCTCGCCGACATATCCATCCTTAAGCAGCTCTTGGACGAACTCGATCGCCGGGGCTTGGCGACCTTGCAATCCGACGACCGTTCGCACACCTTGCTCGGCGGCGAGTGCGGCCATCGCTCGCGCGTCGTCCGGATCGCGGCCAAGAGGCCACTCGCAGTAGACGGCCTTGCCGGCGCCAAGTGCTGCGGACACGAGCTCCCGATGGTGCGGCACCTTGACCGTGACAGCGACCACATCGATGTCTGGTTGGGTCACCAACTGCTCGTGGTCTGAGAACACCGAGCTAACCCCGAACTCTTCTCCCGCTGCGCGCGCAGATTCTTCACTGTGCGCACTAAGTGCCCGGATCTCGTAGTTCGGCAGCGCACGCAGTGCCGGGATGTGGGCAACCGCGGCCCAGCCCCGCACGGGGCTCACCCCGATGATCCCGACGCCGAGTGTCGATCCAGACATCGCTAGAACCCAAGAACCTCATCGACAAAGACCACAGTGATGCGGTCGGGAACGATCTCACGGTTGATGATCAGGACCTTGTTCACCGCGCTGTTGATGCCATAGGCGGCTTGGGCGCGCGCATCTTCGAGCGGGAGGGCGTATTCCTCGACGCGGCGGAGACCCTCCTCCAGGTCCGACACGATCTTCTGCGTTCCGACGACGAGGATGACCCGACCTGCGCCGGAGGCGTACGGCCCTAGCTGGCTGCCGCTCATCGAAGCCGTGATCAACGATCCTGTTTCGGTCGCGGCGTGCACGCTGCCGAGCATGAAGTCTGGTGCCGCCCCCAAGCGACGGATCTCGTCGGCTTGGGTCGCGCGATCCATGCTGAACGTTCGTGTGCGGACGTCCTCATAGCCACCGGCCTTCTCAATCTCGAAAGTGATGCCGGCTGTGTCGAGCGACTCCGAGGCACCGTGATGTACTTCGGAGCCCTCCGGGATGAGATCGAGAACGATCTGTTTGGCCTCCGCCGCATGCGCGGCCCGAACCACGTTGATGCCATTTGCTAGCAGCGCGGCAGCAGCCCGCTCCACGCGAGCTTCGTCCGCCAGGCGCCCGAATCTGCTCATGACCGACTCATCGAGGTCCTGAAGCTCCATCGACTCCCCCTTCTCTGGTTTCAGCCGTATACTTGCAAGTGCAAACACATTGTGAGGGAATGTTGTTGCATATGCAAATAGATTCGAACGCCGACATCGCCGGGTTGCTCGAACGGCTTGTCGTATCCGAGCTGCCTGAAGGGCGCGGATTGGGCGCCTGGGCCTCGCTGCTGCAAGCGCACGCGACTCTTATGCGCCGGCTCGAATCCGATCTCGAACAAGAGACCGGTCTGGCCCTCGCTGATTTCGACGTGCTCGCTCAGTTGGCAAGGGTCGGCGGCGAGCTGCGGATGACCGAGCTCGCGGCGCGGGCCCTCATCTCACGATCGGGGATGACCCGGCGTGTTGCCCGGCTGGTCGACGAAGGTCTCGTGCGGAGAACCGACGCCGACGCGGACGGCCGTGGCGTCGTAGTCGCCCTGACCGATGCTGGCATCGCCCGCTTAGCCGAGACTGCGCCGGCCCACGCGCGGGGTATCTCGAAGTTGTTCGTCGCACAACTCGATGATCAAGAGCTAGCGCATCTTGAACACGCCTTGGGAAAAGTGATAGGCGACTGCTCATTCGGCTGAGCGAGTTAGACGGAGACCTGGGGCCGAACGGCGTCAAGGAGATTCGAGGTTCCCTCACCAAAGATGAAGGCCAGAGCCACATTCAGCGTTCGTATGGCCCTCTGTCGATCCCCTCACCCGCGACGCGAGGATTGCCGTCGATATCGACCTTGGACGTGACGCCGTCCTCCGTGCCGTCATCGACCCCCGGGCTATCCGGGGTTAGGTGGTAGTCGCCCGTCGCAACGAACTCGGGCACATCGGCATAGGTCCCCGCCTCGAGGGCCCCGGGGAACTCACCGTCGTTGAGCTCGTTCTCGTCGATGGCGTAGCGCTTGAAGGTGATCGCAAGCCATCTCGGAGTGGTGTGAAAGAGGGTCTTGTCCAGACGGTCGATCCGAACCGCTCCGATGATGCGCAGAGCCGTCCCGTTGTTACCGGTCAATATCGAGTTAAAGATCTCGAGCCCGATCTCATCGTCTCTGTCGTTCTCGACGTGGATCCCCACCAGATTGCCCGCGACAAGCACGTTGGCGACGGTGAACGTGCCGGTCGCCGAGCAGCCACTGCAGCCGCCCTCCCCCAGGATCAATCCCTCTTCTCCATTCCGGGCAGTGATCGAGTCCCGAATCTCGGAGTCGGAGCCGTTAAGGATCACTCCCACCCCTCCGTTGTCCTGGAACCGCGAGCGCGAAACGCGCGTCGCACTCGCGTTCGAGTACAAGCCATTTCCAGGATTACTGCTTAGATCGGATGTCTCGATCAACACATCGTGGCCCTTTTCGATCCTGACGCCCTCGGCGAATCGGTGAGCGCCTGAATGGAAGAACGAATCCACGATCGAGACCTCGTCGCACGGGCCCGGTGAGCAGATAAACCCAGTGAAATTGTTGTCGTGAACGTCGACGCTTTGGAGTGTTAGACCCGCGACGTTCTCGATCGTGAGGGGCGTTCCCCCTCCCGTGAACTCGAGTTCCTCCAGCGAGATGTCTCTGTTCTCGATCGCGGCCTTACACTCGGAGCAGAAGACCTTCAGACCCTCACCCCCGAAGCCATCGAACTTCAGGTTGGCTACCGTCACGTCGGACGTCCCTGCCGCGATGCGGATCCCGTCCGGATGCGCATCGGATCCTTGAAGGATGGGAGCCGCCCCGGTGGCTCCTCTGATCGTTACTGGATGATCGATCAGCAGCATCGGGGTTTTGGTCGCCTCGTAGGTACCGTCGGCGAGGATGACGGTACCTCCGTCGCCCGCAATGGCGACCGCCTCGCTGAGTCTTGCCACTGGATCGCCGCTCGCTCCGGAAGCCCCATCGGCACCATCGGGCGCAACGAAGACTGCGTCCCCCGGAACGGGATCTACGGCCGGCGCCGAGGCCGAGGGAGCGGCCGGCCGATCCGGCCCGCCGTCCGACTCGCTCGTCAGGAAGCTGGCCACGCCAACGAACAAAGCAACTGCCACGCCCATGAACAGCGCAACGATCATCGTTATCGCCAGCCGCGAGAACCGCCGCCCCGCGACGGGTACCAACTTCGTGATCTCCATCTCCTGGACGACATCAGCCGGAACCTCTTCGTTGGAAGCCGACGCGCCGACCGCGGCCGGGCTTGCCTGCCCACTTAATGCATTGCGAAGGTCGGTGACCAGTTCGGTTGCTGTGGAATGGCGCTCCGCAGGATCGCGCGCCATCGCTTTTTCGAGAACCGCATCAACTTCAACAGGGAGCCCGGAGCGTGCCTCCGATACGAGAGGTCGCGGGTCCATCATGTGCGCGTACATGACTGCGACATCTGTTTCCTTCACGAACGGCACCTGCCCGGTAAGGCATTCGTAGAGCACACAGCCGAACGCGTAGATGTCACTCCGAGCATCTACCGATTTGCCTTCAATCTGCTCAGGGGCGATGTAGTCGATCGTGCCTACGAATGCTCCGCTCGCAGTAAGCCCGCTCTTGGAAGAGCCGTGTTTGGTGAGACCAAAATCCGTCAGGTAGACATGCGGCGGGCCCGTGTCCGACGTCGCGATCAAGACGTTGGCCGGCTTGATATCGCGGTGGATCAATCCGCGCGCGTGAGCCGCATCCAAAGCCCCAGCTATCTGCGAAACAACGGTCAGCGCCGACTCGATGTCCATTGGACCCTCGGTGGAGATCATGTTCTTGAGGTCGGTTCCCTCGACGTAACGCATCGCGAGATACAGAACCCCGTCGATCTCGTCCGCGTCATAGACGGGGATGACATTCGGATGGTCGATCGACGCAGCCATCTCCGCCTCGCGAACGAACCGGGCTCTGAAGGTCTCGTCCGCCGAGTACTGAGGCGCCAGCACTTTGAGAGCAACCATTCGGCCAAGGCGAAGGTGTCTCGCCTTATAGACGACTCCCATGCCGCCATGGCCGAGCAAGGAATCGATCTCGTACCCACCGAGCTGCGTTCCGATCCGAGGATCGCTCATCGCTTGACAGCCATCTTCAACATGTTCGCGAAGGCGACTCCCGAAGGCGGTCTGCGCTCTGGATCTTTGAGCAACGCCTGCTTGATCGCCCAACCCACGCCGGGCGAGACGTCGGGTCGGCCCGTGGTCGGATCGTCAGGTTCGTCGCAGAGGTGAGCCATACCCACTTGAAACACACCCTTGTCCGCGAAGGGGGTGTGCCCGGCGACGCACTCGTACGCGATACAGGCGAGTCCATAGATATCGCTTGCGGGTAGGGCCTTCTTGCCCTTGAAGACCTCAGGCGCCATGTAATCGAGCGTCCCGATGATCTGTCCCGGTCGCGTGAGGACCGTGTATGCCCGACCTTTGGCGAGTCCGAGGTCTGTGAGCACCGCTTTGTCAGGGCCGACGATGACGTTCGACGGTTTCACGTCACGGTGAACTATTCCAGCAGCATGGAGCGCGTCTAGTGCTACCCCGACATGATTGACGATACGGATCGCCTTCTTCATCTCCATCGGCCCGTCGGCTTCGATGATCTCGTTTAGAGGCCTTCCCTCCAGATACTCCATCGCGATGTAGAGCAATCCTTCGGCATCGCCGGATCCACGTATCCCGACCAGATAGTCGTTGACGATTTCTGACGCTGCACGTACCTCGTGGTCGAACCGCCGACGGAACACCTCGTCGTCTCTCAGCTCGCCTCGTAACACCTTGAGTGCGACGACCTCGCCGTCGGCGTCGGTCGCTCGGTACACCGTCCCTGTAGCCCCATCTCCGAGGAACTCCTCGATCGTGTAGTTGTCGAGGGTTGTGCCTGGAGGAAGCGCGGATGCCTGGAGCGCTACCGGCGCGCTGCTTTCGGGGGTTTGCCTATCGTGCAGTTCCGAGAGCCGGTCGTCCGCTCGGCTACCTGCTTCCTTGTCCGTCAGCTTGGCCGCGATCTTCTTCGCCCGCGCCCACAACTCTGCAGCGCGGGCGGGGTCCTGCGCTTCAGCTCGTTTTGCCGCCGCCTCCACAGAACTCAGAGCTTTGTCGAGATCGTTGCTGCGGTAGTAATAAAAGGCGAGCAGATCCACCTTGTCGTCGTGCGCGTCCCCGAACAACTCTTCGTGCGCGGCCGCCACACGACCGTAGATGTCTCGGCGTCGCTGGGGAGTGAGACTGGAAAAGGCAGCCTCCTGCACCAGTCCATGCTTGAAGGTGCATTCGAGTGCCGGAAATCGCGTTACCTCCCGGATGATCTCCGCTCGCAGGAGCTTCGCGAGGTTGGCATCGAAATCCTGGTCCTCCGCAACGGACCGAAGAACGTCGACACTGAAATCCCTTCCGATCACTGCTGCGACTTGGGCGAGCCGCCGAGCTCCTTCGGGCAAACGGTCGATCCTGGCTATCAACAAACTCTCGAGGGCGGGAGGAAGGAGATCTTCAGTTCGGACCGACAACGTCCAGGTGCGGCTCCGCACCAGCTCGCCGCCTTGGATCAAGGCCGCCATCAACTCCTCCAGATAAAGGGGATTCCCCTCCGCGAGCGCAACGATCGAAGCGCAGGCCGCTTCATCGAGGCCGACCTCCGGGGCCAGTGCATCGGCCATCGCTCGAGCAGAACCGGCATCCAGAGGGCGGAGCGGCATGTCGGTCGACCGGTGCGGAAAGTTCTCCAGGACATTCATTCGCAGCGAGTGCCCGGCCCCCTCGATATCAAGGCGCGCTGTCATCACGACCATCAGTGGTGTGCGATCGGTCAACGCGAGGACCTTGGTAAGCACGCCCTCCAACGCAGGATCGACCCAATGCACGTCGTCGATGGCGAAGGTGACGGGCTGTTTGACCGTCAGTCGTTCCAGCCAGGTGACGTATGCGTCGGTCGCACGCGCTGCGATCTCGGCTCGCTCCATGCCGTCGAACAATTCCTGTTGTTTGGGGTCCGCGCCGAGCGACAGAAGCCTGGCGAGATACGGCATCACGTCATCCATCGTCTGGCCCAACAACACCTGCAACCGCGAACGGAGCTTGGTCCGAACAGCGATGTCCGCCTCCCCGTCACGCAACTCGAGCCACTGACGGAGTGATTGCACCAGCGGCCAATAAGGGAGCTCGGCGCCGTACGACACGCAGCGCGTCTCGAGCCACAGCCCTTTGCCCTCGAGGACGCGCCGCAGCTCGATCATCATCCGCGTCTTTCCGATGCCGGGGTCGCCGGAGATCGTCACAACCTGCCCCCGGCCCGATGCGAACTCGGTTGCAACCGCCTCGAGCGTTTTCATCTCCTCGTCACGCCCGAAGATGGGACCGAGCGACTCCGCGGGAGCGCGCGTTGCGGCTTCGACCAACAACCAGTACCCAACGGGCTCCGACTTTCCTTTCAGCGAAAGTGCGGCGCCCTCCTGCAGGACGAAACCATCCCTGATCCTGCGCGCCGTACTTTCCCCTACGGCGATTGAACCCGGTTCGGTTGCGGACTGGAGCCTCGCGGCCGTGTTGGTTGTGTCCCCAAGAGCAACCGCTTGAGGGTCAGAGGCGCCGACGAGTCCCACAGCCGTTTGGCCACTGTTGATCCCCACCCGAACGTTGAAGTTGCTGATTCCCCAAGCAGAACTGACGTCATGCGCGTAATCGGCTATCGCATCGCGGATGCGCAATGCTGCTCGGGCTGCGCGCTCCGGATCGTCCTCGTTCGCCACGGGCACTCCGAAGTACGCGCAGATCCCGTCGCCCATGTAGGCCTGCACAACCCCGCCGTACTCCTCGACGGCGGCGGCCATCCGGCTGACGCACTCACCTATCAGCGCCTTGACCTCGTCAGGAGCGAGCCTCTCCCCCAACGAGGTGGATCCGACGACATCTGCAAAGAGAGCAGTGATCGGCCTGAGCTCGTCTGACGAAGAGATCGACCCCGATTGGCCTGATTGGACGGAGCCCCCCTCGTTGACCATCTCTCGCACTTATCGCACCTGTTGGGCGCTTTGTCGACCGACCTCGATGCAGATGGCCGTCGAGAGGGTTCCATCACGTCATCAGAGGCGCTCAGACTCGGAATAGCCACCGGGCTGATCTAGGCTCGTCGATCAAAACCCTCTGACGGAAGGAGTAGCGCGTGGCGTCACGCCTCAACCCCTATCTGAACTTTCCCGGCAATACGAAAGAAGCGATGGAGTTCTACGAAAGCGTCTTCGGCGGAACCCTGGTGATGAACACGTTCGGTGAGTACGGCGAGCAGAACCCAGAGGTCGCCGACAAGGTCATGCACGCGATGCTCGAAACCGATCGCGGTTTCACCCTCATGGCTTCGGATCCGGCACCGGGGATGGAGGTCAAGCCCGGCAACAACATCTCAATCAGTCTCAGCGGCGACGACAACGACGAGCTCCGCGGCTACTGGGACAAGCTGTCGGCCGGGGGGACCGTGCAGATGCCACTCGAGAAGCAGATGTGGGGCGACACCTTCGGCATGGTCTCCGACAAGTTCGGCTTGGCGTGGTTGGTGAATATCGCCGAATCTTCCGGCTGAAGGACGGACTACCGGCCGGCGTCCACCGTCGTTCGGTCCTCTTCAGCTGCCAGATCGATGACCTCATCGCCTTCGTTAGAACCCGCCGTCTGGTCCTGATCGGCGACGGGCACCGTTTGGCGACTGGCGATCACCAATCCGGCTACGACGAGGCCTGCCGCGAGCGCTGATATCCCCCAGCTGATTCCACCGAATCCGAGATCGAGTGCATTGTCGATCGAGATTTCACCTGCCCCCGTGAACGCGAGTGCAGTCACAGCTGCGATCAGGACGAGGTTGAACTCGAACCCTCCAGCCGTATTGAAGAAACCGTTGTCCCCATGGACGGTTGCGATCGCCACCACCATCACCCCGATCACCGCGGCTGCCCCCAGCGGGGTCAGGAAACCCAACGCCACGAGCGATCCACCGCCCAATTCGGCAAGTCCAGTCACACTGGCGTGGAACCGGCCGGGCTTGAAGCCGAGTGACTCGAGCCATCCACCCGTGCCTGTGATGCCGTGCCCGCCGAACCATCCGAAGAGCTTCTGAGCGCCATGGGCGACCATCACTAGACCGACGACGAGTCTCAGGATCAACAGTCCAATAGCCACGGGGTCCTCCGTTCAGTCGACTGAAGAATGCGTACCCGTCGACGGCCCAGCTGAAGCCTCTGATGGGTAGCCCCAGGGGTCAGGAGCCCTGCTGTCCCGGATCTAGCCGGCGGTGGGCTCGGTTACCGACCCACGGGCTGCGGCGCGGACTCGGATGAACTCGAGTACCGACTTGATCTGGCCTTTGTCAAAGCTGTCGACGGCACCGGCATCCACCATCTTGTCGTGCACGGCCGGGCGCCCAGAGGACGTGAACCCCACGACCTCGACTCTTGGCCACCTCGACTTGATCTCGCGTGTGGCATCGATCCCGTCCATCACCGGCATTTGTAGATCCATCACGACGACATCCGGCCGAAGGAGCTCGACCTTCTCGAGCGCTTGTTCTCCATCTTCCGCTTCGCCGACCAGGTCGCATTTCGCCTCGCGGGACAGCGCCAGCTCGAACATGAGGCGAATCTCGGGGCTGTCGTCGACGATCAGCACCCGGAGGGCCTCTCGCCGCTCGGTCTCCATTAGACGGGGGTCATGCTCCATGCACCTATCGTCCGTTTTGTCCTTAGATAGGGGAATACGTAAAACGTCGTAATTCTCCTTTGGGTTATCTCGACCCTAGGGACGGGCTGCGGTCCGCTTGTGGAGGGCCGAAGCCCTAAGGGCAGACCCTTCGCCACGCGTCCAAGTTCAACCGTTTCTTCAGCGCGAAGAATCCCATCTCGGTTGCCGGCCCACAGAACTCGCTCATTGCCAACTCGTACTCGAGCACAAAGACCGGTTTGTCGGCGGCGATGAATCGTTCGTACGGCTCGCATTCGTCGTAGTCGAAACAAGACTCGTTGATCACGAAGTCATAGCTCGGCTCCAGTTGCTCGACGAGCTCCGGGACGTTCTTCAAACCGGCTGCCAGGCCGTTGTCGTGAGCGACTTCCGCGAGCATCCGGTCGTAGGCAACCTGGTGACGCCGGCGAAGCGGGAATCCCGTTCGGTTGCTGTAGCCGTTGACGTTGTCGAACTCGATCGCGTCGAAGCCTTTCTCGGCGCATAGACGCATGCGCTCGCCCATGATCGGTCGAAGGATGTCGAGCTTGCGGATGTCAAGCCACTTCTCCCCCGGCCAGCCTTCAAGCCCCCGCCCCAGCACGCGATCGGGGAAGTCACGTTTGTCCGGACGCCACTTCTCCCACGATCCGGCGCTGATGTAACAGACGACCTTGCGGCCATTTGCTTGCAACTCCGCGACGAGCTCGGGCGAGCTTTCGAACATGTCGATGTCGAAAACGGTTGCATCGACGGAGGTGTCGATCTCACCGCTGAACTGGATCTGGAAGGTGTCTCCGACGACCGGATCCCAGATCGCGTCCACCTGGGCGCCGGCGGGAAGGGCCGGCAACGACAGACAGAGAAGCGTCGCGAGGGTCCAGAGCCGAGCGTTCATCTGCGCTCCCGGGGGTCGGGGGTCTATAGAGCAGATGGTAGTTCCGGCCGATTCTTCAAACCACCGAGTTCGGCGTCTTAGGGGGTTAGCTGAGGTCGATCCCCGCTAGGTACCCGACGACTGCCTCGGACCCCACGTCCTTGTCGCCGCCCTGCGAACACGTCATCACGCAGGCATCGACCCACGAACTCCACACCTGTCCGTCGGGAGCGATCGTGACATCGATGAAGTCGAGGATCTGCAGACCGCAACGCCCGGGGCCACACGTGGTCCGTTTGAGAGGATCGTGCGCGTCGTTGACGGTGGTCGAGTAGAAAACAGGATCCTTCGCGAGTGCGTTCTTCGTCACGGTCAGATACCCATTCCACGTCGTGTTCTTGTACTCATCCGGCGGTGGGCAGGGGAGCTGCGCGACTGCACAGTGCGGGTTGGTCTGCGTTCCGGGGGATTCAGGGAATGGGAACCCTGGTGAATTCGTCGTGCCCATGTAGGCGATCGCGACCTTTCCGACTCCCCCGACGTCGAGGCTGGGAAGGCCGGTCTCGTTCACTCCCGGCGCTCCGACCATCAGCGGCTTGGTCCAGGTCTTGCCACCATCGCGCGAGATGACGAGGTACATCATCCTGTCGAACCCGGAATAGGCGTAATAGATGTTGTTCTTGCGATCCGTGGCGACGCTGGCTTCATGATCCGATACGCCGTTTGTGGCCACCTGAACAACCTCCCAAGTCGCGCCGTCGTTCCTACTGATGGCGAGCCACGGTTGGTGGCAGTGCCCCTTCGGGAGGTAGACAGTTCCGTCAAGACCGACGTGCCCATGTCCGTGGAGGCCTCCGCAGCGGCCGTCCTGTTGTGTGGGATTCTCCGGATCCACCCCCGGCTGCTGGGCCCCCGGGTCGATACCGGCGAAAGGTGGTGTCCCCGTTGGACTGAACGTAAGGCCACCATCGAGCGATCTGGAACAAGAGGAAGTCGCGATGTCGTTCCAGCAGTAGTAGACGATGTGGGGGAAGCCGACCGTTGGCGTGATAGCCGGAGGTCCGGAGAACAAAGTCTGGTGGTCGTTAACGGCTCGGCCGCATGCCAATGGATTCGTGGTCCACGACTCACCTTCGTCGTCGCTGAACGAGAGATAAGAACATGCGACCGTCAGGTCGATGGTGAAGATCCTGTCGACGCCTTTGGCGTCGTCGACCCAGAGGTACGGATCGAACGAGAGGAGCTGCGCGTTGCGCCCGTTCAATTGGGGCGACACGAATTCCCACGATTCACCGTCGTTGCTTGACCGAGCCACCTCTACCCGAGTGTTGCCCTGGATGGCCGTGTAGAAGACGTTGCCCTTGTTGGTAACGCCCAGCGTCGGCTCGCCTGCGTTGACCGGGAGCTTGTCGACCGTGATCCGAGAGAGGCGGGCATCCGGTCCCGGAGGCGCGCCGTGTATCGGAGCCCCTCCAGCGTGATGGGCGACCGCTCGCGGGCCGGAGCCGTCCCCGCTGGACGCGGGTCCTGCTCCCCACATGGCCGTGGCCACGAGCGCCATGGTGATAGCGGTTGCGGCCATCGTGCGTCGGAAGATCACGGTTCCCCCTGAGGATGCGAATTCGCCTTTGCCGAAGGGTTCGCCGTCCGAGAATCGCTTCCTCCACAGGGGCCGAACGTCTAGCCAACACTCGGCTAGGACACCAGCCGCCTGCGCATCAAGCGAACGGCGAGGTACCCGGCGATCACGAACATCCCCACGAGATAGGCGACATGTCCGAGGGTCGCCGCGCTCACCCGCCCGGTCGTGAGCGATCGCAAGAGGGTGGCCGAGTGATACAGCGGGGTCGCTTTGACGATCGGCTGCAGGAAACCCGGGTAGATGTTGACGGGGAAGAACGTCCCAGAGAAGAGGAATAGGGGAAACACGATCAGCGTCATGACCTTCTCGAGCGACGAGATCTGTTTTGTGGAGCCGGTGAGGATCATCGCTCCCGCGGACAAAGCACCGGCGGACAGCATCACTGCAGGTATCCCGAATAAGGCCCACGGCGAGTGGATCAGACCCAGGATCAGCATCACAACGAGGAAGCCTGTCCCGTAGATCGTCCCTCGGATCGTTGCCCACACGATCTCCCCCACCGCGATGTCGGGGATCGACACCGGTGTCGTGACGATCCCGTCATAAGTCTTCATCCAATTCAGCTTGAAGAAGGGCGTGAAGAAACCGTCGAAGACCGCGCCGTTGAGGGTGGATGCAGCAAGAAGGCCGGGCGCGAGGAAGGTCGCGTACCCGATCTGCGCGCCGGCGAAGGGCACCTTCTCGATGAACTGACCAACTCCGAAACCAACGGCAACCAGATAGAAGAACGGCTCGAAAAAGCCGGATACGAATGCGATCCAGAAGTGCTTGTACGCCAACAGGTTCCGATGCACGAGTTTCAACGCTCGGTGGGCGGACACCGGCGGGTGAACGATCGTCCGACTCTGAAGGTCCATCAGGCCAACAACCTCTTTTCGAGGTTTCGCAGCGCGAACTTGATGCCGATCCCCAAGAGCGTCAGCAGATAGGCAAGGTGCCATAGGGCCGAGAGCCCCAGGTCGTAGATCGTGAGCTGGCGAACGAGTTCAACGCCGTGGAAGAGCGGGGTCGCCTGGGCCACGATCTGACCCCACAGCGGTAGCTCTTTGATCGGGAAGAACGTTCCCGACAGAAGGAATAGGGGCGTCACGATGAAACGGAAGATCCACGTGTATGACTCGTCGTTCTGCAGCGTCGATGTGTAGGCGAACACGGGACCGGCACAACTCAGTCCGACCAGAATCACCACTGGGATTGCGAAAACGGCGGTCCAGGAGTCGAAGACCCCCATGAAAGCCATCACCGCGAAGAACGGAACCGATAGTTGGGTCAGGGTCAAAGCGCCCCAACCCATCTCGCCGAAGAGGATGTCGCGGACAGACAGCGGCGACGCCAGCATGGCCTCGTAGTTCCGTTGCCACATGATCTTGCTGAGGACGGGATAGGTGGCCGAGAACACGGCACTCTGCATCGCGCTCGACGCAAGGATCCCGGTAGCGAAGAACTGAAGGTAGGTAGCACCACCGAAGCTGCGGCCTTCGCTGACCATCGATCCGAGGCCTAGGCCCATCGCAGATAAGAACATCACCGGCGACAGGACGGACAAGAAGAACGACGCCCGCCAGCCGCGCCAGAAGACGAGGCCATTCCGAACCACGACGTCCGATGCGCTCATTCGATCAGCGATCGGCCGGTGATCGTGAGGAAGACATCTTCGAGACCAGCCCTCCGAACGAGTGCACTTTCGGCCTGTACGCCACTCTCGCTCAGGTTGGACAAGATCGCCTCGCCGGTTTCTGTGTACAGCAGAACCCGGTCCGGCAACCACTCCACACGCTCGGCCAAACCCTCCAACGTGGGTTTGAGCTCTTCCCGCTGCTCGTCCGACAGGCGGAGTTCGAGCACCTCTCGTGTGCTGTACCTAGAGATCAGGTCGCGCGGCGAACCTTCGGCAACGATCTTCGCTTTGTCCATCACAACGAGCCGGTCACAGAGCTGCTCGGCTTCGTCCATGTAGTGCGTCGTGATCACGAGCGTTACGCCCCTCTGCTTCAGCCGGTAGAGGCGGTCCCAAACGAGGTGGCGTGCCTGCGGATCTAGCCCCGTGGTGGGCTCGTCGAGCAG
>JAXDJH010000004.1:0-40264 GCA_034663635.1 Actinomycetota bacterium
CCGTAGGCTCGGGCGCATGGGACCAACGCTTCAGGGTGAGCACGTTGTGCTCACCCCGAGCGCGCCCGAGGACACAGAAGAGATGTGGGCCGCGACGGAATCCTCGCTGGCCGAACTGATTCCATACATGGTGTGGGCCGAGGACGCGGCCCCCGAGCACACTCGCGCGTTCATGGAGATGGCCGCCCACAACTGGCGTGATGGCGTCGCGAACTGGATCTTCACTATTCGGGCAGAGGGATCGGTGGCCGGGACGATCTCCTTGCTCGCTTCCAAGCCGATGTTGAAGGTGGCCGAGGTGGGCTACTGGCTTCGCTCCGATCTAACGGGTCGCGGGTACATGACCGAAGCGGTTCGCGCCATCGTCGAGTGGGGCTTCGACCAGGCGGGGATGGAACGAGTGGAGCTTCGCGCCTCGCCGGCCAACATCGGGAGTATTCGCGTGGCCGAAAAGGTTGGATTCATCAGGGAAGGTCTCCTGCGTGGTTCCGGAGCCGCGGCGGGAGCACGACACGATCACTACATCTATGGATTGCTGAAAGAGGAGTACGAACGATGAGCGACTACAAGGCACCCGATGGGACGTCGATCGGGCACGTCCACCTGAAGGTGTCGGATCTGGATAGGGCCGAGAGCTTCTACCGAGACGTGCTCGGTTTCGAGGTCACCGCCCGCTACGGCACCGAGGCGAGTTTCATGTCGGCCGGTGGGTATCACCACCACATCGGGCTGAACACGTGGCATAGCAAAGGGGCGCCACCGGCGCCGGTGCGGAGCGCGGGCCTTTTCCACCTCGCGATCCTGTATCCGACACGCAAGGATCTCGCGAACGCCGTGAAGCGAGTCGTCGACCAGGGCTATGCGCTCGACGGGGCCGCGGATCATGACGTCAGTGAGGCGATATACCTCCACGACCCCGACAACAACGGGATAGAGCTCTACCGAGACAGGGACCGCTCCGAATGGCAGCGCGAGGCCAACGGCGACATCGTGATGCGCTCCCTGCCGTTGGACATCGACGACCTGCTGGCCCAAGCCGACTGATCAGCAGGGCTTAGAGGGGCTCCCGGCGTCTGGTGGAGTGAAGGTCGGCTCCGGTGGTGGCGGGGGAGGCTCTACGTCGGTCGCCGTTGCGATCGCTCCGAGGGCCGCGAGCTTGCGGTTGATGCTCTTCAGGTGGCGGATCGCCTTGTCTTGAGCGGCGACCAACGACCGCAAGATCACCGTCAGCTCGTTCACGGCCGGGGCCACGCGGTCGGCCGTGTCGTTCAGATCGCTCAGTCTTGCCGACACGCAGCCGACCGAGTCTCCGAGGGCCGACAGGTCTCCCTTCAGATCGTCGAGTGCCGTCGCTTGTCGGCCGAGGGCGTCGTTAAGGGCGAAGACTCTCCGAGCCGAGACGTCGAGCGCGTCGGAGAGCTCCTTGAAAGCCGCGGCTTGCTGGGTAGTCAGGTTCGCGAGAGTCGGGAGCGGTGCCACCCTGTTCGCCGCTTCGGCCGTCGTGCCCGGAGCCTCTTCGCTCGCGGCTGCAAGCTCTTTGGAATTCTCGGTCGTGGACTCGAGCGAGCCGAGGAAGCCGGACGTGACGAAGAGAAAGCCGGCGATGAGTGGTGCGATCAACCAGCGCATCACGGCCGACCCCGCAACTTCGAGAAACCGCGCGCTTTTCGATTCAATTCGCGCGACTGTTCGACGACGACATCGAACTTGGCTCCCAGGATCCGAAGAACGCGATCGAGAACCTCCGCCGCCCCGGCCGAAGCCTCGCCCTGAACAGCGGTGTGCTCGGCGATGTCGGTGACCGCGACGAGCCGACGTTCGAGGGCGCTGATGATCCGCTCGATGGCTCGTATCCCTGCCTGGACATCCGCCGATCTCGCCGCTCCTCTGCGGGACGACGCCTCTAGACGGAGCTGCGTCGCAAGCATGCGTTCACTCGTATCGAGTTGGGATCGAACGTTGACCGCGATGGTCGCGAGGGCATCCGTGTCGTCCGCGGCCGCCTTCGTGTTCTCGGCGGCCTGCCGCGCGTTGTCGGCAGCGCGTCTCGTTGCTTGGGCGATCTCAGCAGGCGAGAGAGGTTTGCCTCCGCCTTGGACTATCGCGCCGAGCGAAAGTCCGATCGTTAGGAGTCCGCTCAAGATCTTTAGGGCGGGATTCACGGTCGCCGTCCTGCGGTCGGGCCCAACTTGTGGTCGAGCTCCTCCAGTTCTTGCGCGATGAGTCGCGCGAGGCGAGCCGAGAGCCCGAGTCGATCTTGGAGGACGCTCACACGATCGAGCGACGAGTTTGATGCATCCGCGGCTCCGCCAAGAGCGTTGGCGATCGCCACCAGCGCTTCCCGAGCCGAGGTGGCCGTCTCTGCCGCTTCGGTCTGCCGGCCTTCGAGCGACGCGATCGAGCCTTCGATCGCTTGAAGCTGGAGCTCGATGTCGCGCCGGATCTCGATCGAGTGCTCGAGCGTATCGAGGATCGCTCGGTAGTCGTCGGGATCGGGCGGCTCGCTGTCGCTCTCGGGCACGTCGCGGTCTTGAGCTTCCTGCGCGCGCTGAAGATCATGCGCGGCGCTGGATTGAAGCTGCCAGGCACCGGCCATCAGGATGACGGCGATGCCCAAGAGCACGGCGACGAGGCGAGGTGGGATCACGGCCCGCCCCCAGGGAACTGATCGTTGGTCTCACGCAACGCCTTGAGGATGCGACCGAGGGCTTTGTTGTTGATGGATGCATAACGTGTTGCCCTCGCCTGATAGGCGGCGATGGTCGCGAGGATGTCGCGCGCAACCCCGCTCTGCTTCCGAACGAAGGAAGTGCTTGCGAGTCCTCGTCGCGAAGCATCGGTGATGGCATCGGCGATGCCCTCGGTCGCGGCGAGCAGCCGGGCGATCCTCTTCGTTACGACACCGACGGATTCAGCAGTGGCATTCGCCTTTCGAGCCGAGATGATGGCGTCCTCGATAGAGCTGTCGCCGAGCTTCTTCTGTGCTTCCGCGACATCGAGACGCGCTTGGTAGAGCCTCTCGGCCCCCTCGTACGCTGAGTGAGCATCCTTGGAGGCTCCCAAAGACGCGGCGAACGCGCCGGCCGACCCGACCGCGAGAACCGCGCTCAAGACAACGCCGACCCACGGAAGAGTGCGCTTCATGGCCGGAAATGCTTTCGAGAGTCCTCGGCGAGCCGCGCGCCATAGATCGCTTGCTGCGCGAAGCGCGCCGACCTCCGGGTCGCGTCCTCGATGTAACCCTGAAGCCGCCTCAGCGCAGCGACCGACCGACCGATCACTTCCTTCTGCCGCTCGCCGAGCTCGGCGACGCCGGTCGCGGCCTCCTCCGTTTGGGAGAGCGTGGCTTGGGTGCGTTCGAGGGCGCGCAGTTGCTCCTTCAGCACGCCGATCAGCTCCTGAAGCGACGCGCGCTGGCGCTCCGTCAGGTCATGGATCGAGGAGGTGTCCTCGGAGAGATCGGAACCCTTCTCCAGGTTGGAGGAGATGTCTTCAAGGTTGTCAATGATCCGCTTCGTCTGGGCCTGGGCATCGTCGCCGGCCTCTCCCGCCGCCTCGAGGTCCTTGAGCGGCTCGGGAGTCCGAAGCGACTTCGCCACGAAGGAGCCACCCCCGAGGAGTGCCACGATGATGGCGCCGGCGATCAGATGCTTCCTCTTGATATTGCGCAATGCCCGCATTTCGATCCTCATCTTTCCAGGAGAGCAAGCGGCCGGATAACGTCGGGCGATGGATGAAACCGAGCGTGTCCGTAGGGCTTGGGACCGCAACGCTGAGAAGTACGACAAGCAGATCGAGTTCTTCGAGCGCAGGCTATTCGACGGAGGCCGGGCCTGGGCCTGCGGCCGGGCGACGGGCCGCGTTCTCGAGATAGCCATAGGGACCGGTCGCAATCTGTCTTTCTATGGGCCCGATGTCTCGCTTGTTGGGATCGACATCAGCGACGCAACGCTGGCCCTGGCGCGGTCACGAGCGCAGGAGGTTGACTTCGAGGTCGAGCTTCAGCGAGGCGACGCCCAGGACCTTCCGTTCGAGGACGAGTCCTTCGACACCGTCCTGTCGACGCTGACCATGTGCAATATCCCCGACTACAGCAGGGCCCAGAGGGAGGCGATGCGCGTTCTCAAGCCGGGCGGCTCGCTGATCATGATGGAGCACGTTCGCAGTGACAGGGCCTGGGTCAGAGGGGGCCAGTGGCTGATGGAACAGATCACCTATCGCGTCGACGGCGACCACCAGTTGCGCGACCCATTGTCGAAAGCGCACAAGAACGGATTCGAGATAGTCGAGTTTGAGAGCTTGAAGTTGGGCATCGTCCACCGGATCAACGCGAGGAAGCCGAATGTCTGATCTGTTCGATGACTACGAAGCCGAGCTAGACGCGATCTCGGCCCTCTTCTCCGGCATCTCCGAGGATCAGTGGGCCTCGCCGTCACTATGCCCGGGATGGAGCTGCAGCGATGTGCTCCTGCATCTCGCGCAGACCGAGAGCGGCGTCGAGGTCAGCATCCAAGGCGGAGCCGGTCTGCAGATGCCAGTCTCTGGAGCAGCGACGATCGACGAAGCGATGGAGCAGTGGGTTGCGGCCGAGCGCGGGCAGGCGCCCAGCGAGATCTTGAAGCGATGGGAGGACGCCCGCCGGGCCTCCGTCGCGGCCCTTCGACAGGCGGACCCGGGCCAACTGCTCGCGTGGGCGGCCGCTCCGTTGAAACCGATGACGCTTGCAACAACGAGGTTGTCGGAGCACTGGATCCACGCGCACGACATCGCGGACCCGCTCGACATCGACTACCCGGATACGGACCGGCTTTACAACCTCGCCCGGCTCGCGCACCGAACGATCCCTTACGCGTTCGCCAAGGCCGGTCGGGACGACCCGCCCTCTGTCAGGGCCGAGATCGCGGCTCCCGGTGGTTCGACTTGGACGTTCGGCGACGAGGGGGCCGACGTGGTCATCACCGGCCCGGCGGGGGAGTTCGTTCGAGTGGCCGCCCGCCGCCTCACTCCGGCCGAAGCCACGAACCTGAAAGCCACCGGGCCCAAGGGCTCCGACGTCCTAGCCCTGATCCGCACCTACGCCTAACCCCCTCCGTTCTTTTCCACGCTGCAAGACCTGGGGTCTCGTCTTATGGAAAAGAAGGGCCTAGAATGACACCCGGGTAACTACGCCCACGTAAGTCGGAAATCCGCCCTACCGAACATATGTTCGATTATTGTCACACCTTGTAACTAGCGTGGCTCCCGACCGAATCACCCCTAGTACGAGGGAGGAACAAGTGGCAATCAGGGAACGCAGGGACCCAGTAACCGACACGAGCGGTGACACGAAGGGCCGAGACGCAGCGCTCGACTCGGCGATGGCCCAGATCGAGAAAGCGCATGGAAAAGGCGCCATCATGCGGCTGGGCGACAAGGGCGGAATGAACGTCGAGACGGTTTCGACGGGATCGCTGGCTCTCGACCTCGCCCTCGGCGTCGGCGGCCTTCCCCGAGGCCGCATCGTCGAGATATTCGGTCCCGAGGGTTCGGGAAAGACGTCGATCTCACTTCACGTGATCGCGGAGGCCCAGAAGGCCGGCGGGCTCGTCGCGTTCATCGATGCCGAGCACGCGCTCGACCCGACCTACGCGAAGGCGATCGGGGTCGACATCGACAATCTTCTCTGCAGCCAACCCGACACCGGCGAGCAAGCGCTCGAGATCACCGACACCCTCGTGCGCTCCGGCGCGATGGATGTGATCGTGATCGACTCCGTCGCCGCGTTGGTGCCGAGGGCCGAGATCGAAGGCGAGATGGGCGACAGCCACGTCGGACTGCAAGCGCGACTGATGAGCCAAGCGCTGCGCAAGCTGACCGGCAACGTGAGTCGCAGCAAGACGATCCTGATCTTCATAAACCAGATACGCGAAAAAATAGGCGTGATGTTCGGGAGCAACGAGACCACCTCCGGTGGGCGGGCCCTCAAGTTCTATTCGTCGGTTCGACTCGACGTTCGCAGGATCGATTCGCTGAAGGACGGCGCGGAAGTCGTGGGGTCGCGCGTTCGCGTGAAGGTGCTCAAGAACAAAGTCGCGGTCCCGTTCCGCAACGCGGAGTTCGATATCCAGTACGGCTCCGGGATCTCGAAAGAGGGAAGCCTGCTCGACGTCGCGATCGACCACGGCATCGTGCGGAAGTCCGGAGCGTGGTTCATCTACGGTGACGATCAACTCGGCCAGGGCCGCGAGAACGCGAAGGCGTTCCTTGCCGACAACCCAGACATCGCAGCTGAGATCGAACTCAAGATCAAGGACAAGCTGGGCTTCTTCGCCACCGACGACGCCGATGACGGCGACGACGTCGTGGTTCCCGACGAAGCCGAAACGGCTTAGCGAGGTGCCCCGACCAGCCATGCCCTGCGGGGTCTGGCGGCGAAAAGCCGGCGCCTCGCGGCGTTCTCGGTCCCGCACGTACGTCAGTACGTGCGCTCCCTGCGGCCTTGCGATGCTTGCTTTTCACTCGCCAGACGCCCGCCAGCATGACTGGACGGGACACTGAGGTGGCCTCTTCCCCGAGGCTGTTCGCGATCGGAGAGGACTTCGGCGCGCTCCTGAAGGAAGCGATGGAGCGCGCCGGACGCCTCCTCTCGGTCCGGGCCCGAACGGAGAAAGAGATCCGGGACAAGCTCGTCGAGGGCGATTTCGAGGACGGCGTCATCGAGGCGACCGTCCTGAGGCTGACCGAGCTCGGTCTCCTCGACGACTCGGAGTTCGCCCGGGAATGGGTCAGAGAGCGGTCGGCCCGTAAGGGCCTGGGCCCCCGGGCCCTGGAGGCCGAGCTCGCCCTAAAGGGCGTGGCCAAGGACATCGTGATCGAGGCCATCCGCGACGAGATCGGCGACGAGGAGACGAGGGCAGCCGAGGTTGCCGCCTCCTACGTCCGAAAGGTCGTCCGGTTCCCGCTCGCCGAGCAGGGGGCCAAGCTCACTCAGATGCTGATGCGGCGGGGCTTCTCCTACGAGGCAGCAGAGCGAGGAACTAAGGCCGTCCTGCCCCCTGACGGCTGGGACTGACGCCCCTTTCGCCGAGTGTTCATCTCATTGCCCCAGGGGCAATCTGCTGAACAGTCGCCGGTCATCCCGGCTGTGGGGTAGCCGAATGTCATTCGGGTCGTGGCGGTTGGGCTCCCCCGGGCGTACCATTGGGCCAACAGATCAACAGCAAACCAGCTGCCCTGATAACGGTACGAACGAAACCAGCGAGCAAATCTTGAAACCAACCCGACCGACGACTCCGACTAACGGCCTAGCACTCGAACGCGGGCCGTGCGAGATGTCAGCGTGGAGGTTCATCAGCTCCTAGGACGGCTTCGCCGCGCTAGGTCGCTCGCCGCATCGCTCGTACCGGGCTAAGGCCCGGCCTTGCGCCGTGCCCCCGCCGGAAGGGGAGCGCGAAAGGAGCGAGAGATGGAGATCGTGATCGGTCTCATCCTCGGGCTCGCCGTAGGTACGGGTGTGGGGTACGTCGTCCGGAAGTCGATGGCTCAGAAGGAAGTCGACTCAGCCGAGAATCGCGCCAAGACAGTGGTCTTGGAAGCTCAGCGCGATGCGGAGGCCGCCAAGCGCGAAGCGCTTGTCGAGGCCAAAGACGAAGCGTTCCGTCTCCGTCAGGAGGCCGAATCGGACCTGAAAACCCGCCGCGGAGAGATCGAGAAGAAGGAGGACCGGATCGCCCAGAGGGAATCCACCCTCGACAGCAGGGCGACCACCCTGGACCGCAAGGAACAGGCGATAGACACCAAGGAAGAGGAGCTGGCGAAAGCCAGAGCCGACCTCGACCGGATCGCGGAGCGGGCCCGAACCGAGCTCGAGCGCGTCGCCGGCATGACCGCCCAGGACGCGAAGCAGGGCCTTGTCGAGCAGATCGAGGACGACGCCAAGCGTGATGCGATGGTGCTGGTCAGGGACATCGAATCGCAGGCCCGCGAGGAGGGCGATAAGCGAGCCCGCAAGATCATCGCGATCGCGATGCAGCGGATCGCCAGCGATCTAACGACCGAATCCACGGTCACGACGATCACGCTCCCGAACGAGGACATGAAGGGCCGCATCATCGGCCGTGAGGGTCGCAACATCCGAGCCTTCGAATCTGCGACCGGAACCAACCTCATCATCGACGACACCCCCGAAGCGGTAGTGCTCAGTTGCTTCGACCCGATCCGTCGAGAGATGGCCAGGCTCACCCTCGAGAAACTGATCGGCGACGGGCGCATCCAGCCGGCCCGCATCGAGGAGATGCACGAGAAGTCGAAAGCCGATGTCGAGCGGGAGATCCGAGAGGCCGGCGAATGGGCGATCCTCGAGACCGGGATCACCGATATGCACCCCGAGCTCGTGAGGGTTCTAGGGCGACTCAAATTCCGAACGTCATACGGTCAGAACGTCCTCAAGCACGTCGTCGAGGCCGCGCACGTGGCCGGGATGATTGCCGGCGAGCTCGGCACCGACGCGATGCTCGCCAAGCGCTGCACCCTCCTTCACGACATCGGCAAGGCGGTCACGCACGAGATCGAGGGCTCGCACGCTCTGATCGGGGCCGAGATCGCGAGGCGCCTGAAGGAGTCGCCGGAGGTCTGCCACGCGATCGAAGCGCACCACGGCGAGGTCGAGCAACGCACGATCGAAGCCGTCATCACCCAGACGGCCGACGCAATATCCGGCGCGCGGCCCGGGGCCCGGCGCGAGACCCTCGAGACCTACGTCAAGCGGCTCGCCCGCCTAGAGGAGATCGCCATGGAGTTCGAAGGCGTCGAGAAGGTCTACGCCATGCAAGCGGGCCGCGAGGTCCGAGTCATGGTCAAGCCGGACGGCGTCGACGATCTTGGGGCCGAAGTCATCGCACGTGACATCGCAAAGAAGATCGAGGAGGAGCTCCAGTACCCGGGTCAGATCCGGGTTACGACGATCAGGGAGATCCGCCACAGCGCCTACGCGAAGTAGTCGCATTCATCGAGCCAATAAGCGAAAGGGCCCCCGAGAGGGGGCCCTTTCGCTTATATGGATGCAACCGGTGTCACTCCTTGGCCGGAAGTGCCTTGGCCCGACTCAGGAACATCAAGGCCAAGCCCAGGAAGATCATGGTGAAAGCGTTGAGCAACAGGTCCACGCTCTTGGTCCCGGTGAAGGGAAGCTGCGCGCCCTGCACCTGAGGAGCGACGGCCTCGGGAGCGATGCGCTGAGGCTGCACGCGGTCCGGGGCGACCTTGGGTGGCTTGTTGTTGTGGAAGCGCTCGCCCAAGACATCCTGGCAATCGAGCGTGACCGTGAACGACTCTTCGTATCCACCCGTGCCGGTGACGACGAGCGTCACGGTCTCGTCCTCGCGCATCGGGTAGACCCGGACGACGGTGCTTTTGGCGTCGACCGTGAATGTGTCGATGACGTCGGTTCCGAGTGTCAGGGTGAACTCGGCCGGCTTCTTTCCATCGTTGACGAAGGTGAGTTCGGCTCCGTTCTCGTTACAGGCCGCCAGAGCGGAGGCCTTGGAGTCGTAGCAATCGAGTTGCACGACCTTCGTGACCGTCTCCAAGCCGGGGGCGGTGATCTCGATGCGGGCGATCTCGTCCTCGGTCAAGGGGTACGACCGGGTGACCGTCTGACCCGCTGCGACCGAAACGGTTTCGAGCGGACTGCCGTTCTTGGTGATTCCGAAGTCCACGGGGGCAAGGCCCTCGTTCGTGAGAGTCACCGTCACAGACTGCTCATCGCAGTCTGCATCTGCAACCGAAGCTTTCGGGTTCGGAAGGACCGGCGGCTGAGGGTGCTCGCAGTCAAGAGTCACCGTGCGGGAGATCGGCCCCAAACCAGGAGCATTGATCGTGATCTCTGCGGTCTCGTCCTCGGTCAGCGGATATGTCTTTGTAGTCGAGCCATGAGCTGGGACTGTCACAGTGTCGATCTGCGTGCCGTTCTTCGAGACCGTGAAGTCGAGCGGGCTATCGCCGTTGTTCGTGAGTGTGACGACCGCGCCGTGCTCCACACAGCTCGCCGAAGCATCTGCCGAGGGAGGGTTCTGAGGAGGAGGCGGCGGATTATTGGGAGGCGGTGGGGGGTTGTTGGGCGGAGGGGGAGGCTGCTCGCAGTCGAGCTTCACCGTCTTGGTCACCGTGTTCATGCCCGGCGCGTCGACCGCGAAGTCGGTGCTCTCGTCCTCGTTCAACGGGTACGACCGCGTCGCGGTCTGGCCGCCCTGAACAGTGACGGTTTCGAGTGGGTTGCCGTTCTTCGAGATCGTGAAATCGACCGATCCGTTGCCAGAGTTGGTGAGCGTCACGGTCACGTTGTGTCCATCGCAGTTGGCGTCGCCGATCGCACCGCTCGGTCGCGGACACGTGGGAAGGGTGAGGACGCCGGTCTGGCGCGAGTCGCCGGGGCCGACGCCGTTGCCCCAAGCCGCGATCGCTTGGGCTTTCAACACGACCTGGTTCGGCAGTGGGCTCGACAAGGTCAGCGTGTCCGAGAAGCTGTACCCGTTGGCCTTGTTGTAGGCGTAGGTCCCCAGGGTCTGGAACGCTCCGCCGTCGCTGCTGTAGGAGATCTGGATGCCGCTGTTGGAACGAGACAGGTCGTACTCGTCCTGAGGCGTGTTGGGGTTGTCTGCGAATCCTTCCCACGCCGTCGAGGTGAAGCTGACTACGCCGGTGCAGTCCACCGACGCGGTGATCTCAGGGTGATGGGCGAACGCGCTCGGAGCGAGCATCACGATCGACCCCATGATTAGACCGAGCAGGGTCAGGAGAACTCCCGCCCTGCGACCTACTTTCGAACCCGCCAAGCCGTTCCGCACTGTGTTCCTCGCTTTCCCCAGCTGTTACTCATCGTGAAGTTCTAATCACGGTGAGTAGTTGGACAGTGACGCTGCGATTCCTTCCCTCGTCCTGGGATTTCCTAAACCAGGTCGAAACGGGAATTTCTCCTCGGGGACGGCGCCCGACTAGGCTCTCGCTCCATGGACGGCCCCCGGAGCTACTTCCTCACCACTTACGGGTGCCAGATGAACGAGCACGATTCCGAGCGGATGGCGGGGATGCTCGAGGCGGACGGCTACGTCAAAGCCGACTCTCCCGAGGCCGCCGATGTGGTTCTTTTCAACACCTGCTGCATCCGGGAGAAGGCTGATACCCGGCTCTACGGCCAGCTCGGTCACATGAAGTCGATCAAGGATCGCCGGCCCGAAATGAGGATCGTTGTCGGGGGCTGCCTCGCCCAAAAGGACAAAGCGACGATCCAGACCCGTGCCCCCTACGTGGATGTGGTGCTCGGGACGCACAACCTGGCGAGCCTTCCGCGGCTCTTGAAGGATTCGGCCCAGGGCCCGGCCTTCGAGATCCTCGAGCAGACGGAGATCTTTCCGAGCGCCTTGCCGGCGCGACGGTCCAGCCCGTGGCATGCGTGGGTCTCGATCTCGATCGGGTGCAACAACTCGTGCACCTTCTGCATCGTGCCCGCCGTGCGGGGGGTGGAAGTCAGCCGCCGGCTCGGTGACATCGTGAGCGAGGTCGAAGGACTCGTCTCCGATGGAGTCGTCGAGGCCACGCTCCTCGGTCAGAACGTGAACTCTTACGGGCGAGACCTCGATGGATCGCCGATGTTTTCGAAGTTGCTGCGCGCTCTGGACGAGGTGTCCGGCCTCGAGCGCGTCCGCTTCACATCTCCGCACCCGAAGGATTTCAAGGCAGACACCGTTGCTGCGATGGCGGAATGCCGGAACGTCTGCGAACACATCCATCTGCCCGTTCAAGCCGGCTCCAGTCGCGTCCTGAAACGGATGAAACGCGCCTACACGCGCGAGAAGTACCTCGAGAAGGTCGCGATGGTGAGGGCCGCGATCCCAGACGTCGCCGTGACCACCGACATCATCGTGGGTTTCCCCGGCGAGACCGAGGAGGATTTTCAGCAGACGCTAGATCTCGTCGCGGAGGTTCGATACGACGCCGCCTACACGTTCCAGTACTCGCCCAGACCTATGACCGAAGCGGCCGACTACGACAAGCACGTCCCTAAAGAAGTAGTGCAAGAACGTTACGAGCGACTGGCCGAACTTCAGGACCGCATCACTTTCGAGCACAACCAGGCCGAGGTCGGCAAGACGCATGAGGTGCTCGTCGAAGGCACTTCCAAGAAGGACCCGAACAAGCTCACGGGCCGCACGCGAACCAATCGTCTCGTTCACTTCGCATCGGACGGTGCCCAAGACGGGTCGTTCCGTACCGTGAAGATCACCGCCGCCCACTCGCACCACCTGGATGGCGACGTGATGGGCTCCCGCGGCGAGCCCGCCCGCCGTTCCCTCAACCTCCCACTCATTGCGACGGGTTCCGCCCCCTCCTGCTGACCCCTCCGGGGTCAGAGCGCAGTCCAACCTCGTCGGGGCGATAGTTCCGCACGCTCCATTGCTCCTTCCCGAGGTGGCGGAGCATGCCGAGGTAGGCAGGCTCGCTGTGGTGCGAAGGGCGATCGCCTCGATCGAAGTCGATGCCGACGTGGTGGTTATCGCTTCGCCCCATGGGAAAGCGACCGGGGTGTACGCCCGAAACTCGGGCGACCTCAGTGACTTCGGAGTTGATTTCCACGCGGAGTGGGCGCGCGACGGCGATGTTTCTCGTCTGCTCGTGTCGGAGTGGGGCCAACCGATGCTGCGCCACGTCCCCGATCACGGCATCGTGGTTCCGCTCGCGTGCATGGATCTCCGGGGGACTCCGGTGGTGGCGGTGAGCTTCGAAGATGGCCCCGATCCTTGGGATGCGGCCGGGACTCTGTGGGGGGCGGTGGCGAAGCTCGGACTCGAACGACGCGTCCTGTTCATAGCGAGCGCGAACGGGTCGAGCGGACTGACGCCCAAAGCCCCGCTCACAGAACTCGATGGAGCCCACGACGCTGAAGACGGGCTCGAGTACGCGCTCCGAAACGAAGTGGGCCAGCTCGTGACGGCGGCTCCGATCGCCGCGGACGCAGGATCGTGCGGGCTCGGCCCCCTCGTTGCGTTCGGCGCGCTGTTTTCGCAGAGGAAAGCGGAGCTCCTCGCACACGAATGGCCGTTCGGGGTCGGATATCTAGTCGCTACAGCCAAGTGAAGCAACGCGTGGCTGCGATCGTTGGACCCACGGCGGTCGGCAAGACACGCATCGCGCTCGACGTCGCCGAGCAGCTCGATGCGGAGATCATCTCTATGGACTCGATGCAGATCTATACGGGCATGGATGTCGGAACCGACAAAGCGACTGAAGAGATGCGGGCGCGCGTGCCGCATCACCTCATCGATCTGCGGCCGCCGACGCACGAGCTCACCGTTGCCGAGTTCCAAATGCTCGCTCGTGACGCCATCGACGACATCACTGCCAGAGGAAGGTTGCCGCTTCTCGTGGGCGGATCAGGCCTCTACTTCAGAGCGGTTGTCGACGACCTCGAGTTCCCGCCCCGATCGCCCGAGGTCCGGGCCGAACTCGAAGAGGAGGCCGAGAGGGTGGGAGCGCGTGCTCTGCACTCGCGCCTTAGCGAACTTGATCCCAAGGCCGCCGGTCGGATCGAACCCGACAACCTCCGGCGCACGATCCGAGCCCTCGAGGTGATCGAGCTAACGGGACGCCCGTTCTCCGACAACGATGTATGGGATCGCTACGAGAGTCGCTACGACCTGAAGGCCGCGGGACTGACCCGCCCGAGACCCGAGCTCTATTTCCGGATCGACGAGAGGGCGCTCGCGATGGTCGAGCGAGGCCTGATGGCTGAGGTCGACCAGATTCGGGCGGTTGGTTTCGGTCCCACAGCCCGCCAGGCCCTCGGCTACCGCCAGGTCTTGGAGTCCCCGCCTGGCACCAATACCTATGAGCTGGTGGGCCAGATCGCTCGCGCCACGAGGAGGTTCGCCCGGCGCCAGGAGTCGTGGTTCCGAGCCGACCCTCGGATCGCGTGGTTCGAAGCGGGGGAAGCCGATGCCGTAGTCGCCGTGACCGAGCACCTTCGGTTCTCGGAAACCAGGCTCCCAGGCGAGTAATTTAGGGGGATGCGATTCGCGAAATACCACGGCATAGGCAACGATTTCGTGTTCTTGGCGGACCCCAACGACGCGTTGGAGCTCACGCCCGAGCTTGTCCAGAGGCTCTCGAGCAGACGCTTCGGGATCGGGGGTGACGGTGTTATCCGAGTGGCGCCGGCGGGCAACGGTGCCGACCTGTTCATGGATTACGTCAATTCCGATGGTTCCGTCGGCGAGATGTGCGGCAATGGGATCCGATGCCTCGCTGTGTTCGCGAAGGCCGAAGGCCTAACGGATAAGTCCGAGATCAAAGTCGATACACGTGCGGGCATCAAGACGGTATCGATCCTCGACGACGGCCGCGTCCGAGTTGACATGGGGGCGCCGATATTCGCTCCCGATGAGATCCCGATCAAATGGTCCGGTGACGACGCGCTTCACGCCAAGATCGACCTCGAGGGCGACATCGTGGAGATCGCTGCGTTATCCATGGGGAACCCACACGCGGTGATCTTCGTGGACCATTCGAACGACCTGAAAGCACCGATCCGATCCGGACCTCTCATCGAGCGTCACGAGATGTTCCCGAACGGAACGAATGTTGAGTTCGCGCGCGTGGAATCCCCCGATCACGTTCGCATGCGGGTATGGGAACGGGGCTCGGGTGAAACGCTCGCATGCGGAACGGGAGCGTGCGCCGTCGCAGTCGCTACGCGACTTTTGGAAGGCGGCGACCCTCGGATCACCGTGAGCCTTCCGGGCGGCGATCTCGAGGTGGAGTGGAACGGAGCACTCGATGACGAGCAGCCGGTCTACATGACGGGGCCCGTCGTGAAGAGCTTCGAGGGCGACGTCGATCTCGACGCCTACAGGGGTGAGTCGTTCTGAGGACGGCTCGCCGCATCGAATCTCTGCCCCCCTACCTTTTCGCCGAGATAGATCGAAAGGTCGCCGAAGCGCAGGCACGCGGCGTCGACGTGATCTCGTTCGGAGTCGGCGATCCCGATCTGCCCACGCCTCAACACATCGTCGATGCGCTGGTCGACGCGGCGCGCGATCCTGCGACCCACCGCTATCCCTCCTACACGGGGATGCCGGCCTTCCGAAGCTCGATAGCCGAGTGGTACGGGCGGAGGTTCGACGTCGCTCTCGATGCCGATACCGAGGTTCAGCCGCTCGTTGGATCTAAAGAGGGGATCTTCCATCTCCCCGTTGCTTTCATCGACCCCGGCGATGTGGCGCTGATCCCGGACCCTGGTTACCCGGTCTATGAGACCGGAACGTTGCTCGCGCACGGCGAGGTGGCTTTCATGCCGCTGAATGACGACAACGGCTTTGTGCCGGACCTGGGCGCGATCTCTGCCGAGGTGCTGAAGCGCGCGAAGGTGATGTGGCTCAACTATCCGTCCAACCCCACCGCCGCTTGCACCGAGCTCGAGTTTTTCGACGAGGCGGTTGCATTCTGCGAACGTCACGATCTATTGCTCGCGCACGATGCCGCGTATACCGAAATCACTTACGACGGCTACGTGGCGCCCAGCGCGCTGCAAGCGAAGGGCGCGAAGGATCGCGTGATCGAGTTCCACTCGCTGTCTAAGACCTACAACATGACGGGCTGGCGCATCGGCTGGGTCGCCGGCTCGCCGACCGCGATCGAGGCGATCAAGCGGCTTAAGACGAACATCGATTCCGGAGTCTTCGACGCCATCCAGCGGGCAGGGATCGCGGCCCTCGAAGGCCCCCAGGAACCGCTGCAGCAGACGATTGCGACGTACAAGCGGCGCCGGGACGCGCTGTGCGACGGCCTGAAGTCCATGGGCGTCGTCGTCGAGCCGCCGCGTGGTTCTATCTATCTCTGGGTTCCGGTCCCCGACGGTCACACCTCCGAATCGTTCGCCACATTGCTGCTGGATGAAGCCGGCATCGTCGCTCCCCCCGGTCGCGGTTACGGACCGTCGGGCGAGGGCTACGTTCGTTTCTCTTTGACGGTCGCGGACGATCGCCTTGCCGAAGGCGTCGAGAGACTGAGGAAGCTGGTCACCTGACCCCCCGCGCGACGACGCATGAGACAAGGCCCGAGCGCGAACGGGCTGTCTTGGTCGGAGCCGTCTTCGGACAGGCGGATCCGGAGGAAGCCGAGTGGTCGCTCGACGAGCTCGAGGCGCTCGCCGACACGGCTGGAGCCGATTCCGTCGATCGGTTGATGCAGCGGCGCGACACCCCGGATCCTGCGACATACATCGGTAAGGGCAAGGTCCAGGAGGTCATCGAGAGCGCCGGCGCGCTGGATGCCGACATGCTTATCTTCGACGACGAGCTCTCACCGGCCCAGGGTCGCAATCTCGAAGAGGCCGCCGGCGTGAACCCGCTCGCGGAACGCGGGCTCAAGATCATCGACCGCACGACGTTGATCCTCGACATCTTCGCTCAGCATGCGCGCAGCGCCGAAGGAAAGCTTCAGGTCGAGCTCGCGCAGCTCAATTACAGGCTCCCGCGCTTGCGCGGTTGGGGAGAAGTGCTCTCTCGCCTCGGTGGTATCGGAACGAGCAGGGGGCCGGGCGAGACCGCTCTGGAAAGCGAGCGCCGCGCGATCCTGCGTCGTATCCAGCGCGTGAAGAAGGACCTGGTGGATCTGGATCGGACGCGTGGGATCAAGCGCAGGAAGCGGTCCCGCACCGAGATCCCGATCGTCACGCTCGTCGGCTACACGAACGCGGGCAAGTCCACATTGCTCAAACGGTTGACGGACGCCGGAGTGCTCATCCAGGACAAACTCTTCTCGACCCTCGACCCCACGACGAGACGACTAGACCTCCAACACGGTTCCTCGGTCTTGCTCACCGACACCGTCGGGTTCGTGCGAAAGCTTCCGCACGGTTTGGTGGAGGCATTTCGTTCCACTCTGGAGGAGGTCGTTGAGGCGACATTGCTGCTCCATATCGTCGATGCTTCGCGCCAACCCGAGCGCCAGATCGCCGCAGTGAACGAAGTACTCAAGGAACTGGGGGCGGTCGACAAGCCGACCCTCCTGGTCCTGAACAAGATGGATCTGCTCGAAGAACCTGAGGTCGACAAGCTGCTCGGTCGCTATCCCGACGCCGCAATCATCTCGGCCGAGTCCGGAGAGGGCATCGATTCACTTCTCGAGCATCTGAACGAGGCCCTTGCGAGGTTGCGGGTCGAGGTTGCCCTGCACGTTCCGTTCGACCGCGGAGATGTCGTCGCGCGACTGCATGAGATCGCCGAGGTTGTCGAGGAGTCCTACGCGGCGGACGGAACCAACATCGTGGCGCGCATGGAGCGTCCGTCCTTGGGCGAGTTCGAAGCCTTCGCCGTGGAGGCAGAGTGAGCTTCAAGGCGATCGTCGCCCCACTGGACGAGGCTCACGAGATCAAGGTGCGCGTCCTCTGGGACGCTCTGCGAAAAGACGGCGTCGATCTGCCGGAGGCATCCATCCCGCACATTGCCTTTCACGTTTCGCCGGACTATGAGGATGCGGCGCTCGATCAGATCGTCGACGGCCTCGCCGCGCACAATCGAGTTCTGCGGATCCGGACACTAGGTTTGGGGGTATTTCCGGGGCCGGAGCCCGTTGGCTACGTGCCCGTGGTGCGGAGTCCAGAGCTCTCCGATTTCCAAGTCGCCGTGTGGAGCGCTGCTGCCGTCGCTTGCGAGACGCCGATCGAGTTCTTCCATCCGTCGAGATGGATCCCGCACGTGACCCTCGTGCCGCATCTGGCTGAGGCGACGCGAGCCAGGGCGATCGAGCGGCTCTTGGCCGAGGACCTCAATTGGGAGTTCGAGGTCACTGAACTCGCGATCATGAGCGCCACAGAAGATCATGAGCATGGATTCATCGATCGTTTCGCCCTGCAGGGCACGGCCCGGAACTTCTGAGGGGGAGAAAGATGTTGATCGAGAGCGTCGCGAAGGGGATCCATCAGGTAACCGACTCGTTCGTGAACTGGTACCTCGTGGAGGACGGCGACCGACTGACCGTCGTAGACGCCGGGATCCGATCGTCGTGGAAGTCTCTGCACGCGGCCCTCGCACAGCTCGGCCGCATCCCGGAGTCCATCGACGCGATCGTCTTGACCCACGCTCACCCCGACCACACGGGATTCGCGGAGAAGGCGAGGGTCCAACTCGGCGTGCCGGTCTTCGTTCACGAGGCCGACGAGATGATCTCGCGGCACCCCCTTCGCTACAAGCACGAGCGGAGCCTGCTGCCTTACGCGTTCAACCCGAAAGCCCTTCCCGTCGTGGCCTCGTTCATCCGGACCGGTTCGTTCCTGTTGAGCCCGATCAGATCCGTCGAGACATTCGGCGACGAAGGGGTGCTGGATGTGCCCGGCTCTCCGCGCATCATCCCCACGCCGGGCCACACGTTCGGGCACACCGCGTTTCATTTCGAGGATCGTGACGCGTTGATAGTCGGCGACTCGATCGCGACCTGGAACCCCTACAGCGGCAAGACGGGCCCCCAACTCATGCCGCTCTGTTCGACGGCGGACGGAAACGAGGCCATCAGATCGCTCTCAGCGATAGCGGCGACGGAAGCAAGCACGCTATTAGTAGGACACGGCGACCCCTGGGCCCAAGGCGCAGCAAGCGCAGCGGCCCAGGCCCGGAGCATCGGACTCAGTTAGAAACGATTCGCCTGAATCGTTTCTTAGTATTTGCGGAGGACCGCAACTACCTTTCCGAGGACCTCGGTGCCGGAAGGAGCTTCGAACGGCTCGAGGCGCGGGTTCGCGGGCTCGAGCACGATCGCCGATCCCTTGTGACGGATCGTCTTCACGGTCGCCTCGGCATCTCCGAATTCGCTGGGGATCATCGCTGCGACTATCTCGCCGGAGTGCGCGGTCGGCTGCTGTCTTACGACCACCCAGTCGCCATCGAGGATGCCGGCCTCGATCATCGAGTCACCGTGCACCTCGAGCATGAAGACATTGCCGTCTCCGACGAGGTCTGAAGGCATCGGATAGATCTCTTCGACGTTCTCCTCCGCGAGGATCGGAGCCCCCGCCGCGATGCGGCCGAGAAGGGGAACTGAACGGTGCGGGCGGCGCTCGGAAGCGAGCCCGGTCTCCGGGTCGAAGAGGACCTCGATCGCCCGAGGCTTGGTCGGGTCGATCTTCAGATAGCCCTTCCGCTGGAGCGCCTGTAGATGAGAGTGGACGGTGGAGGAGGAGGCGAGACCGAGGGCTTCGCCGATCTCTCGGACGGATGGGGGATAACCCCGCTCGGAGACGGTCTCGGCGATGAACTGAAGCGTCTGGCGCTGTCTATCGGTCAGACCCTCGACCATCCCGTCCTCCTTGGTTGTCGGCTTCAAATACCCAGCTTGCCGCGTCCTGCGAACGCATGTTCGCCCCAAGGTAGCCGATACGCGGCCCTCAATCAAGAACATCTGTTCGATAATCGGGCTTGCATGCGAACAGACGTTCGCTTATGATGCGAACAGATGTTCGATTTGTTGCCTGTTGAGGCTAGTGAGCGAGCTCCAGAGCAGGCCGGAAAACCTGTCACACCCCGTCTCTAGGGTCGGGGAGTGACCGAGTCGATAGAGGAGGGCAAGCGTGGCGATCAGGCAGGAAGAACTCCCCCAAATATTCCGGCACAGCCCGGCTGGGCCCCGCTCGGCTGGAGAATTTGGCGAGGTCGTGGCGTTTCCCACCGCGAGGGCTAGGGCGCGAGCCGCCCGCCGGGCCCGGCACGACCGGATGATGGCCCGTCGGCGCCGAACCGTGGGCGCCTTGACCGTCGCAGGGATCCTCTTCGCCGGCATCTTCGCGACGGGCCCGGTTGGCTCCTCGAGCGCCACCACCGGCAAAGCGACCCGGCGGGTCGTAGTTCATCAGGGCGACACGTTGTGGAGCCTGGCCGAGCGGTTCGCTCCGGAGGGAGTGGATCCGAGGGCCTATGTCGACGAGATCGTTGCCCTGAATGGGCTGGAGGGCGGGCTAGCAGAGGGAGCCCGCATCCGCCTCCCGAAATAGGTCGCGTTTTCTTGTCACTAACGCTTGACCCTCCGTTAACACGGGCGTAATTTCATCCATGCAACTACACCACATGTAGTGGTTGGAGGGTCCGAGAGTCCCACATATGGTGTTCCGTGGGGCTCGAACATGGGAGAATTGGGGTGGTCGCCGAAGCGGTTCGACGGCCGGGAGAGGGGGAGGCAGCGTGGCGCAGGTGACCCGTTCCGTCGTCGGATCTGACGACAAGCTACAGATAAAGCGGTTCTTCACGACCGAGGGAGTACATCCCTACGACGAGGTCGAGTGGGACCTGCGGGACGCGGTCATCCAGAACTACCGGACCGGCGAGATCGCCTTCGAGCAGAAGGGCGTCGAGATCCCCAAGGCTTGGTCCCAGAACGCGACGAACATCGCCTCCCAGAAGTACTTCCGCGGCTCCCTCGGCACGCCCAAGCGCGAGCGTTCGGTCAAGCAGATGATCGACCGAGTCGTGAATCGCTACCACGAGGAAGGACTTGCTCGTGGCTACTTCGCCGACGAGGCCGAGGCCCAAGTCTTCAAAGACGAGCTCACACACCTCCTCGTGACCCAGAAGGCCGCGTTCAACTCGCCGGTCTGGTTCAACGTGGGCTGGCGCCCGAAAGGCGAGGAGCAGGTCAGCGCGTGTTTCATCCTTCAGGTCGAAGACGAGATGAAGTCGATCCTCAACTGGTACGTCGAAGAGGGAACGATCTTCAAGCACGGCTCGGGCGCCGGCATCAACCTTTCGAAGCTGCGTTCGTCCAAGGAGCACCTGAAGTCCGGTGGAACTGCATCGGGTCCCGTCTCCTTCATGCGCGGCGCGGATGCCTCTGCCGGAACTATCAAGTCCGGCGGAGCCACGCGGCGAGCGGCCAAAATGGTCGTCCTCGACATCGGCCACCCCGACATCAAGGACTTCATCTGGTGCAAGGCGCTCGAGGAGAAGAAGGCCCGTGCGCTGCGCGAGGCCGGGTTCGACATGGACCTCGACGGCAAGGACATCCACTCGGTCCAGTACCAGAACGCCAATAACTCGGTGCGCGTCACCGACGAGTTCATGCAGGCAGCTCTCGACGGCAAGGACTGGGCGCTCACTTCTCGCACGGATGGATCGACGATCGAGAACATCTCGGCCAAGGATCTCCTTCGCGAGATCTCGCAGGCCGCGTGGGAGTGTGCCGACCCCGGGATGCAGTACGACACGATCATCAACGACTGGCACACCTGCCCGAACACGGATCGCATAAACGCATCGAACCCGTGCAGCGAGTACATGCACGTCGACAACTCGTCGTGCAACCTCGCGAGCTTGAACCTGATGAAGTTCGTGGATGCAGAGGACACCTTCGACATCGAGGCCTACAAGCACGCGGTCGAGGTCATGTTCCTGGCGCAAGAGATCTCGGTCGGCTTCGCCAGCTACCCGACCACTGCGATCGCGGAGAACACCCACAAGATGCGTCAGCTCGGCCAGGGCTTCGCCAACCTCGGCGCCCTGCTGATGGCGCAGGGTCTCGCTTACGACTCGGACGAGGGCCGCGCGTGGGCCGGAGCCTTGATGGCGATTATGACGGGCCACTGCTATGCAACCTCGGCCAAGATCGCCGAGCGGGTCGGCCCCTACGAGGAGTACGCCAAGAACCAGGAGCCTCATCTTCGGGTGATCGGCAAGCACCGGGCCGCGGCCTACGCTCTCGTGAACGAGGCGGTTCCGGCCGAGCTCGCCGAGGCCGCACGCGACGCATGGGATAGCGCCCTAACCCTCGGCGAGGAGCACGGCTACCGCAACGCTCAAGCCACAGTGCTCGCGCCTACCGGCACCATCGGCTTGTTGATGGATTGCGACACAACCGGGATCGAGCCGGACCTCGCGCTGAAGAAGATGAAGAAGCTCGTCGGTGGCGGAACGATGTCGATCGTCAACCAGACGGTGCCTCGTGCGCTTCGCAAGCTGGGCTACGACGACTCGCAGGTCTCCGACATCGTGACCTACATCGACGAGAACTCACACGTCGTCGACGCGCCGCATCTCCGTGAGGAGCACATGACGGTGTTCGACACCGCGATGGGCGAGCGGTCGATCCACTACATGGGCCACATCAAGATGATGGGAGCGGTCCAGCCGTTCATCTCCGGCGCGATCTCAAAGACTGTGAATCTGCCCGAACACGTCACGGTCGAAGACGTCGAGCAGGCTTATGTGGAGGGCTGGCGCCTCGGGCTCAAGGCGATCGCCGTCTACCGCGACAACTGCAAGGTCGCCCAGCCGCTGTCGACCGCCAAGAAGGGCGACGACAAGCTCGACGAGAAGAAGTCGGTCACAGAGCTCCCCGAGCCCGTTCGCCGCAGACTGCCGAAGATCCGTCGCTCGGTGACGTTCAAGTTCCGGGTCGCCGATACGGAGGGCTACTGCACCGCCGGCGAGTTTCCAGACGGCCGGGTGGGCGAGCTGTTCCTCAGGGTTGCGAAGCAGGGCTCGACGCTGGCCGGGATCATGGACGCCTTTGCGATCTCGATCTCGATGGGTTTGCAGTACGGCGTGCCGCTTTCGGCCTACGTGAAGCAGTTCACGAACACCCGCTTCGAGCCTTCAGGCATGACCGACGACCCGGACTTCCGGATCGCCACCTCGATCCTCGACTACGTCTTCCGGCGCCTCGCGGCCGAGTACCTCGAGACTGAGGAGCGTCACGCGCTCGGCATCAGAACCTCCGGCGAGCGCCAGGCCGAGATCGAGCAGAAGCTCGACCCGAACGCAACGGGTGACAACGGGAACGGCAACGGTCACGGCAAGAAGAACGGCAATGGCGGTAACGGAGGAAGCGCTGGGAGCGAGGGCATAGTGGTCCTCGGCCCGGTCGCCGATGTCCACTCCGGCTCCCTTCCGTTCTGCGGAACGTGCGGGGTCCAGATGAACCCGGCGGGCTCATGCTTCGCCTGCCCCTCATGCGGCTCAACGAGTGGCTGTTCGTAAGCACCAGGATCGTTGCGGCGAGTGCGGGGCCGTGCTCCAGGCCGGCCCCGCCAGCTGCCCCCTTTGCGGGACGGAATCGGGAACCGCTGCCCAGAAACCTGACCGTCCGAACGAGGACGATTACCAAGCGAAGGTGCGCGAACTTCGCAAACAGCTGAGCGAGCTCCGCAAGGATGCCGAGGCTGTTTAGGTCCAAGGCCCTCCCGGATAACCGTCTCCGCCACCTAACATTGACCGCATGAGAAAACTGATCGCTCCATTCATCGTTCTAGCCTTGCTCCTCCCGCTTGCGGCATTCGGCGCGCCGCCGCGTACGGGTCAACTCGCGGGGACCGACAAGAGGCGCTATCTCGACGGCGAGATCGTCACGATCACGTTGACCAACAGCACGAACACCCCGCTCGTGATGGGCGACACGTGGCACATCACAGACCTCAGAGATGACCAGGAACAATCCCAGTACGTCTGGCCCGAGGACGAAAGGACCGTCGACCCGGGCGAGCAGCGCGTCTGGCGCTGGGAGCAGAACCAGGGTTGCTACGGGATCTGCCAGAACGTGAAGTACGGCGAACCATCGGGACCGGGTCATTATCAAGTGGTGATCCCAACGGAGGTCGGCCCCCTCGCTATCCAGTTCGACATCGGTCAGTACTTCACGATCGGTTTCGACTCCGAGCCCGGCACAACTTTCGTGGTGTGGGTGAACACTCCAGACGAGGTTGCACAGATGGAGAAAGAGGCGGCCTCTAAAGACAAGACTCTGATCGTCTCCGGCATCGTGAAGGGCGCGCGGTCCTACAACGCGCCGTGGAAGATCTCGATGGGCCCCGGTTCGATAGTTCTCGGCGAGGCTTTCATCGAGGTCTGTGACGGCAGCGCGAAGTACGTCCAGCGCCACCGACAGGACTGGAAGGGCGAACGCTGGTGTCCGTGGAGCTCGTACGTGGAGAAGGTCGGGCGCTGATGCATCCCCGGGGGCGGTTGTAGATGCGCTGCCCCTACTGCAGTAACGAAGAGGACAAGGTCGTCGACTCGCGCCCGATGGAAGAGGGCCGGGCCATCCGCCGGCGGCGCGAGTGCCTCGCCTGCGGCCGGCGATTCACTACGTTCGAGCGTCAGGAGGAGGTTCCGCTCCTTGTCGTGAAACGCAACGGGGTCGAGGAACCGTTCGACGCCGAGAAGATCACCGCCGGCATCCGTCAGGCGACGAAAAACCGCCCGGTATCCGAAGCCGAGATCGCCGAGCTCGCGGATGATGTCGAGGACGCGATGCGCGCGCACGAGGTTCGTCCCGTTCCGACTGCCGAGATCGGACGCGAGGTTCTCGAGCGGCTGCGTGACCTCGATGAGGTCGCGTATCTCCGTTTCGCGAGCGTCTACAAAGACTTCCAAGAGCTGGACGACTTCGAGCGTGAACTCGGCCTGATCCAGAAGAAGTCGCCACCGAAAGCGACCGAGTGAAACTTCAGATAAAGCGACTGGACCCCGACCTTCCGATCCCCGAATACGCGCGGCCCGGTGACGCGGGCCTCGATCTCTTGGCTGCAGAGAACGCGACGCTTCAGCCGGGGGAAAGAGCCGCCGTCCCAACCGGCATAGCGATCGCGCTGCCGGACGGATACGCGGCCTTCGTGCAGGCTCGCTCGGGCCGGGCTTTGAAGGAGGGCCTCGGGGTGGCCAACGGGCCGGGGCTGATCGACTCTGGCTATCGCGGCGAGATCAAAGTCATCGTCGTGAACCTGGATCCGAGCTCGCCGATCGATATCAAGCGTGGGGAGAAGATCGCTCAACTGGTGATCCAGAAGGTCGAGTCAGCCGAGATAGAGGTGGTGGAGTCTCTTCCGGACTCGGAGCGTGGCGGCGGCGGCTTCGGGAGCACCGGCCGGTAGTTGGCCGATAGCCGGAACCCCCAAAAAAGAAGGGGGTGCGCCGAGAGGGAGGGCGATCGGGGGAGCGCCAGGCTCGGCGCCCCCTTCTGGACCACCAGCAAGCCAAGTACCCGACAAAACAGACTCCAAACATCCTTTCGGTGGCCCAAACCCGACTGCTACTGTGGCTAAAGAGCGGCACGTCTCCCTCAAGCAGTGGGGGTGCACCGTTCGATAAGTGGGGAGGCCCCCTGTGGGGCAGCCAGAAGAACTCGCGTTTCTGTCGGATCTCGTGTTCTCCGAAGAGACGCTGGAGTCCATCCTCCACAGCCTCGTAGCGCTCACGACAAGAGAAGTCGTTGGGGCGGACGGCGCCACTATCACTCTGGTCGATGGAGACCATTTCAGAACGAGCGTCTCGACGTCCGACCTCCATCGTCAGATAGACCTGATCCAGTACGAAGAGGAAGAGGGCCCGTGTCTGTCGGCGATTCGGGACCACGCGGTGGTGCTGGCCGATTTCGAGGACTTGCACTCTCGCTGGCCAAAATTCGTACCGCGAGCAGTGAGCCAAGGCGTGTATCACTCCATCTCGGCTCCTCTTGCGACCCACGAGCGGAGGTTGGGCTCGCTCAATGTCTATTCGAATGAGAAGCGCAACGGTTTCGACTTGGAGTCGGCTCGCTTGATCGAGATGCTCGCGGGCTGGGCCGCGTCGATGCTTCGAAACTTCGAGCTCTATTCGCAACGAGGCGACCTCGTTCAGCAGCTATATCAAGCGATGGAGTCGCGCTCGTCGATCGACATCGCCAAAGGCGTTCTGATGGAGCGGCACCACATGAGCTCAGATGAGGCATTTGCGTTCTTGAAAACAGAATCGCAGGAGCGAAATGTCAAGATCCGCGAGATCGCGCTCGAGTTGGACGGAACTAATTAGCGTCTGACCAGGGAATCGAACCGACCGCAGGTGTAGGGTGAGTTTGGTTGAGCGAACAGCCAATATCTAACTTGGTTAAGCCGTAGCCAGGCAGGGGAGATCGTCAGAGGGGAACCTCGGTCGATCGCGCTAAAGACCCCAAGCTCCAACCCCCTACGCGTGATCGAGGTTCAACATCACCGGCTCGGCATCCAACACTCTTAATAAGTCGCGTTCGTCGTGAATCAGTACAGCGACGGACTGTCCGAAGTTCTGCTCGAATTATCGAGTTTCATCCTCTCGGAAGAGAATCTTTCGACGACGCTTCAACGCGTCGTAGAGCTGTCGACTCGCATCGTCACCGATTCCGAGGCCGGGGTTCTCCTGATGGAGAACGGCAGGCCTTCTTCAACTGCCGTCAGTTCGGATTTGGTGAATGAACTCGACGATATGCAACGGCAGCTAGGTGACGGTCCTTGCCTGACGGCCATCCGCGGCGGCGACGTCGTCAAAGCACCCGACATGACCGACGAACAGCGCTGGCCCGAGTTTGCCAAGGCCGCGCTGGATAGAGGCGTCCAGTCGATGACCTGCTTCCCACTGGTCGTCAGAGATTCTTCGCTCGGCGCACTCAATTTCTTCTCTGCGAGCAAGGACGCGTTCCAAAACGAGCGGTTCGAGATCGGGGGGATGTTCGCGGCCCAAGCAGCGGTCTCGATCCACAACAGCCAGCTCTACCTCAATAGCGTCAAACTCGCGGAGCAGCTAAAGGAAGCGCTCGAGTCCAGGGCGGTGATCGACCAAGCCAAAGGGATTCTCATGGAACGTGAGGGCCTGGATCCCGACGCCGCGTTCGGCATGCTTCGCAGCGCCTCGCAGAACCTCAACCTCAAGCTTCGAGACATCGCCCATCAAATAGTCGACCAGCGATCGGCCTCAGACGGACACAAGTCAGACGGACACAAGGCCGACGGACACAAACCGGCTGCGGATCGAGTGACGGAGTCCGAGCGCTAACCAGAAGTCTTGAACTCAAGCACCTGTTGGAACGTCGGACGGTTCTGCCACTGCATCGGATCCTGGCCTTGAATGCCTACGGGCGTGAATTGTATGAACTCCGCTGATTCGTCGACGTCCCACGTCGCGGGATCGGCGCCGAACTCGTCCTCGAGTGCCTTGATCGCCTTGTCCAAACTCTCCAGCAGCGCCTTCCTGCACGCGGCGAGCTTCCCGTTGCCGCAATAGCCGTAGGAATACTTTCCTCGTACGCGCTTGCCCAACACGGTGCGAAGGTCCTTCTGGACCTGTCCGTAGAAGCCGCCCTGATAAGCACTTCCTTGAGAATTCGGCTCGTTGTCGAAGCCTTGCGGGATCGAAGCGAATGCGTCTCCGAGCCTCGGCTTGAAGATCGCTTCGATGGCGCGCTCCCACCAGGCGTCCATCAATGCGATGGCGGGGGAGTGCTCGTAGTTGCCCTTGACCTCTTTCGATTCCCGGTTCGCGCCGGACTTCATCCAAGCCTTGAGGAGTGAGATGGCTCCAGCGATCCGCTCGTCTTTCTGCTTGCCGAGAACCTTGAGCATGAACGGCAGGTCGCGATAGCCGCGAAGGTCGCGGGTCGCGGCATCGCCCATGATGTTCACGAGATCGATGAGGCTTAGCTTCTTGCCGGCCTTTATCGCTTTCGCCACTGGATCCGACAAGAGTTGGCTGCGGTAGAGGGTGCCGTAGGCCCAGTTCGAGTCCGCCGATCGGAAGCCCGGCGCTTGCTTGTTGTTCCACGACACGAGGTAACCGGACGCTGGGCTCTTGTCCTTTGGCGTTTTGGCGAACGACAGGAAGCCGGTCCAATTCCATTTCCCGGTTCCCCATACGGGGAAGTCCGGGTCCGTTCCCTTCGCCCGCAGAGGGTGATAGCCGCCGAGTTGGTAGGCGATGTCTTTCTCGTCGATGTAGAACCAGTTGAACGTGAAGGCGAAACGCCCGAACGCTTTCTGGAAGTCCTCAGCGCTGTTGATCTTGTCCGCGTCCATGAGGTCCACATATGTGAGGGCCGAGTCGACCTCCGCGCCCCAACTAGCGCGTGCTGCAACGAACGCGACCGGCTTGCCATCCACGGTCCCGCGCGCTTGAACGATCCCGTTGTCCGTCCGCTGGGTCGTCATCTCGACCGTGACGTTCTCGGACCCAGGGGGGACCGGGGGCGGGCCACCGGCGGTGGGCTTGGCGACCCAACTGTCGGTGCGCGTGTACATCTCGGTGCACTTCTTTCGCTTCATATAGAAGGTGCTGTCCTCGGCGACCTCTCCGCCGTCTGGGTTGCAGAGCTTCTCCGCGAAGATGTCGACCTGGTCTCCGTCGGCTGAGGTCGCGCTCCAGGCGTAGTCCTGCCCGCGGCCCAACAGGATGTATTGAGAGATGCCCGGGAAACCCACACCGCGGGCGTCGATCCCGGGGCCATGGAGATCGAGCTCCATGAGGATCTCAGGAGACCAGTAAGCGGTTTGCGGACCCATAACCGCGATCGGTCGGTCGCTCTTGGAGCTCTTCGACCCGACCAAGACGGCATTGCTCATCGCCGACGGGAATGCGAGCTTGATCTTGCCGAAAGGTCCGTCGAGGTACGGCGGCAGAGTGACGAGAGATCTCTGCTCGCGCGACGTCTGGTTCGGTTGGTCGGGGATAGCGACCGATTTCGGATCGATGGGGCCGAGGTTGTTGTTCCAGGGGAACTTGGTCTTGGTCGTCGTCGGAGCCTCCGGCTCCTCGGCCTCGCGCAAGTCGTCGAAGATCTTTCCGGCCTTCTTCGCGGATATCCCTTGCTTGAGGAGCGAGTTGTAGAAGGCCGCGTTCTGAAGCTCTCCGCCTCCACCGACGCCGAGTTGCGAACCGATCAACGATGCGACTGCGACGGTGTCGGTCGGCTTCCACGGCTCGGGCTGCCGCTGTAACGCTTCGTACTCGCCGGGGAGTTTGCTTGGGTCCATGAGGGCCTCGTCGATGTACTGGTTGATGCCGGCCGTGTAGTCGTCGAGGTCCGTGATCGCCTGGGGGCCGAGCTTCAGATCGATGTAGTTCAGTCGATCGATCATCGATTGCAGTTCCTCTTCGGAGTAGCCGGCCGTCGCGTACGCAGCCCGGTCCATAGCGAGGTTCGCCTCACTGGCTCCGAGGAACTCCGACGAGCGACCGCGCCCGACATACCGGAGTGTGTCCATCATGAAGAGACGATCCTCGGCAGACGCGTAGCCGGCTCCGAACATGGTGTCGGAACGCGTCGTCCCGTAGACGTGCGGTACGCCGTAGCCCACGTCACGGACGATCGTGACTCCTTCCTTGGGAGTCTCGGTCGATTCAACGTCATCCGACTTGACGCCGAAGGTGCCGTCTTTGAAGTACTTGGCGAGATCCGACTCCGCTAGGCCCGGCGTCGCTTGCACGAGGGAGCTGTAGAGCTCGAGTTGATCGGTGTTGTGTGCAGGTTGGGGGCCGCCGGCTTGCGCCGCTGCCAGTTCCGGACCGTTCATGTAACGCCCCTGGCCTGGAGGCAGGATGTTCAGAACCGTCAGTCCGGCGTCGTTTTTGCCGTACGGCTGGACGTTGGTGGTCTGAGCCGAGGCGCCGATGCTGGGCAGGAGGGTAGTCAGGAGGAGAAGCGCGCCGAGTGCCTTGCGCATGCAGGGTCCTTTCGGTTGCGTGGCCTTCTCAAGAAGTTGGCGGGAGGAGCCTAAATGTCCTGCTCAGATGGGCCTTTCGCTAGAGGAGGGTCAGGGGGCTGGATGCTAAAATCCTCCCTCGTTGCGGGCGTGGCTCAGTGGTAGAGCATCACCTTGCCAAGGTGAGGGTCGCCAGTTCGAATCTGGTCGCCCGCTCGTCGAAAACCCCCTGGTAGCAGGGGGTTTTCTCTTTTCTCGAAAGTCGAACGTGTGTTCAGCGACTTGGCTTCCGTCCATATTCCGTCCACGCGCGGAGAGTGGTCGTCTCGTTTTGGCTCTCAACCCGAAGCGTTGAGACCTTCCTCGAACAGGCGATCGAGACCGTCGCGTAGCCGATCGTCGAGCGTTGGGAACAGATGCCCGTAGCGGTCGAACGTCATCCGGATCGTGGAGTGTCCCAGTCGTTCTTGGATCTCCTTTGGGTGTGCCCCCTGAGCTATGAGCAGGGCCGCGCACGTGTGGCGAAGATCGTGGAACCTCAAGTTCGGGTCCAGCCCCGCTGCAACGAGGCAGGGCTTGAAGTGGCGCCCGTAGAAGTTGCGCCGCAGCGGACCACCCTCGGCCGAAGTGAAGACGAGCCCGTCGACCGGCGGAAACCCCTCTATGTGTTCGGTGAGCATCTGCCTCAGGAACTTGGGTAGTGAGACCGTCCTCCTTGCACCGGTTTTGGTGGACCCGGGGTGCAGGGTTCCGTTGACCTCCACGAGGGACTCCCGGACGTCGATAGCCCCTTTCAGAAGGTCGAGGTTCTCCACCCGCAGGCCCGCCAGCTCGCCCCATCGGAGCCCCGTGTAAGCGGCCGTATATATCAACGCTTTGAACCGCTCGGGAACAGCGTCGGCGAGCAGGGTGATCTCGCTTGGCGAGAGGAAGCGCATCTCCTCATGGTTCGTGTCTTTGGGCAGGCTGATACCGATGCAGGGCGATCTCGAGATGTGGTTGTCGATGACTGCGTGCTTCATGATTCTTTGGAACGTCGTGTAGACCGCGTGAACGGTGCCGGGCGCAAGTCCGTGGCTGGTCAGCGCGCCAACCCAACGCCTGACATCTGCCGGACTGATCTCTCCGATCGACCAGGTGCCGAAGGCCGGCTCGATGTAGTTGCGCAGGTGTCCTTGCACTTTGAGGCGCGTGGAGGGGCGCCAGTGCAACATCGTGTCCATGTAGCGGCCGATGTAGTCGTTCAGCGGCGTAGCCGACGCGGCTGGGTCGATCCAGTCGCCTCGAGTCATATCGGTCTGAACCGAGTTGGCGAAGTCCACGGCCTCGCCCTTCTTCGCGAAGGTACGGGCCCGGGATCTCCCGTCTGGCCCGTAGTAGCGGACCTGGTAACCGCCTCCATCCTCGGCCGATCGCTTGCGGATTGATGCCATCGTCGCCTCCTTACCTCGCAGTCAGACCGAATGTATGGCTCACCTGTGACAGGTCAACGAGAGCGCTTCGGGGTTTTGAAGGAGAAGCCGCCATCCCCACGCGTGGGCCTTGCCGCACCGGCTTTGGTTCGCCTCGCTCGGGCTCTCTGATCGACCTCTCGGGCCGCCGCCTCCCGGACGTGGGTCAGGAGCTCTTCCCGGTCGAATCTCACCAGGCCACCGACCCTGATCGACGGGATCCGACCGAGCCGGGCGTTGCGGTAGATGTTGTGGATAGAGACCCGCAATAGTGCCGCGGCCTCAGCGGGCAGCAAGAGCGGTCCTTGCACCTGGGCGGTGAGGTCCTGATCCGCTTTAGCCATTGAGCCACCTCCGTGTTCGAGTCGACGGGACCCGAACCGCCAAGCGGCGACGGAGTTAGCGAGTGCAAGGGTGGCGCAGCCATCTCGGCACGAGACGCGGAGCTTCAGCGGAGCGCCCTTGCGTGAGCGCCCGTCGCTGCTATTGCTGCCTTCTACCGGCGACTCTGGAGGTGGCTGGGGTGGAGAACCGTTGGTGAAAGAACCGAGCGCGTGTGGGTAAGAAGGTCTTTGATGGAAACGATCAAGGAGGTCCTGGACAACCGGGCGGTGCGCTCCGCCTACCAACCGATCGTCGATCTCCGGACCGGCGATGTCATCGCCTACGAGGCCCTCGCACGCGGCCCTAAAGACTCTCCGTTCGAACGCCCCGACGTGATGTTCGCGGCCGCCCGGGAAGAAGGACTCCTCGATGAACTCGAGTGGCAATGCCGCGCTGCTGCCCTCAAAGGCGCTCTCGAGGTCAACATGTCCACGCCGGCATCGCTGTTCATCAATGTCGAGCCCGACGCGCTGTCGTCCCCGGTCCCAGAGGAATACGCAGACACGATCGCTAGGGGTGTAGACGCGATGCGGATAATCGTCGAGATAACCGAGCGCGCGGTCGCGTCGCGGCCGGCGGAGTTGCTCACCGCGATCCAGGGGATGAGAGACCTCGGCGCGGGGATTGCGGTCGACGACGTCGGTGCCGATGATCGGTCGCTGGCGGTGTTGCCCTTCCTGCGCGCGGACGTCATCAAGCTTGACCTACAGCTCATCCAGGGCCGCCCAACCTCTCAGATCGCGAGCGTCGTCCACGCCGTCTCGGCACATTGCGAACGGACCGGGGCCCGCGTTTTGGCTGAGGGGATCGAGACCCCCGAACACGTTGCGACGGCGTTGTCGTTCGGGGCCACCCTGGGTCAGGGTTGGCATTTCGGAAGACCGGAGCCCCTCCCGTCACGACTGCCGTTCGTGAAGGTCTGGTCGGCGCTTCCTATCCAAGCGATAGTCCCTCCGATCCGTGTGACGCAGACGCCGTTCGAGATCGTCCATTCGAAGAGAGACGTACTTGAGGCCAACCAGGATGTGCTGCTGTCGATGTCTAGGCACCTGGAAGAACGCGCGCGAGAGCTCGGTGCCAGAGCGATGATCCTTTCTTCCATCCAGGATGCGGCTAAGGCGACGCCGGCAACGATCGCGCGCTACGAGGATCTCGCATCGTCGGGCGCCTTCGTGGGACTGTTGGCTCGTGGGATAGACGATGTCGCTATGAAAGGGGTCGCGCGTGGCGAGCTGGCCCTTACGGATCGGCTGACCCACGAATGGGCTGTCTGCGTCGTGGGACCGCACTTCTCTGCGGCATTGTCGGCGCGCGAGCTGGATCCGGGTGCCGGACACCGACGACGGTTTGCGTTCGCGATCACTCACGAACGCGAGCTCGTCATACGGATGACGCAAGCGCTGCTCGCTCGTCTGGAGGCCGGCTCCGACAGGGAGCGATACTTGTCGAGCTCCTGAACGGAGCGCCCTCACCGCAAGAGGGTTCCCGACTCCGCGAGGGTCCGCCGAGCAGCGCTCTTTACGGGCACGTTTGGACCGGCTTCGGCCGGGCTTTCCTCGTGGAAGGAGGGTGCTGGGCTCAGTCTGCACTGGTTGGGTCTGAAGGGGGGGTTTGAGAAATCGTAGGCCTACCCACTTCGGCTTGGGAAGGGACGCCAGACAACCGGATGACTTGAGCGACAGCTTTCTCGACGACCGCGGGGCCATCAACATTGCCGGTGGCGCGGATGGCACTTGACCCGCGCAGGACCGCGCGACCTTCTATGACCCGTCCCGAGGTCGAGGGGGGCGCGATCTGTTCTTTGATTAGGTCAGATGCCTGTTCAAGCTGCTCATCGGTGAGGTCTCTGTCTCTCGCTTCCTGGGCGAACCGTTTGAGGATTCCTTTTAGTCCGACTGGCCCCAATTCGAACTCCCCTTCCAATCTGGACAGGAGACAGCCCAGCGCGATGAGCCCGGCACCCAAGACGAGGGAGGTAGTTGCCAACCCCTGGCGGTTTTCGCCGATACCGAACGCCATGATGAATAGGACCACGCCAGCAATGATGAGGAGTGCTTGGGCCCAGTTGTTACGAATCCAAATGGCAATGCTTGCAGTTCCTATTAACACAATAGTTCGCCGACTTCCGCGGAAGGGATGAGGACCCTAAGTTTGACATGGAGCGATGCATCGGCCGCAGAGATCCCAGTTCCGAAGTTGAGCTCGAAACCTTTTCGGGAAGGATCTGCTGTAAGGCGCCCTTCAACTTGAGCGAGAGATAGGCAGGATCCATGATCCGAGCCTATGACCGGTTCTCGAGAGGGGAGAGGAACATGGGTACAGCCCTGCCAGTCGCTGGGTACTACCGCGTTTCACAAGCTAGAGACGGCATGAGAGCCCCCGAGATGTACGCCGATGAGATCGAGCGTTACTGCACCTACCGGAAACTGCACCTCACCGAGACTTTTTCCGACATCGACTTCTCCGGCTACCGTGGCTCCAAGCCACGGCCCGCGCTCGAAGACCTCAAGACCCGGCGATTCGAATTCTCTGCGATCGTCATCCCGAAGCTCTCCCGCTTCGGACGCTCGGTGAAAGACCTCGTGGCTCTCTTCGATCTGTTCGACCGTGATGGCATCGCGCTCGTGTTCCTCGACATGAATATCGACACCTCAACCAGCCAGGGCCGGCTGCTCCGCCACATCATGGCCGCGTTCGCCGAGTACGAGTCAGACGTCAAGTCGGATTACTCCAAGGCGACCCAACGCCTCCTCGCACGCGAAGGACGCCCGGTCGGAGGGTGGGCCCCCTTTGGCTATCGGATCATGGGCGAGCGAGCTGCCAAGACATATGTGATCGACGAACCAGCAGCGACGATCGTGCGCGATCTCTTCCATCGCTATCTCGACGGGACGTCTCTGACCCACCTCGCACGAGACCTCAACGCGCGCGGCATCACGGGTCCGAGAGGAGGGGATTGGTCGCGCCAGCGGGTCAAGACGATCCTCGACAACCTCTCTTACGCAGCGTTCCGCATCTACGAAGGAGATGAGTTCGCGGCGAAGTGGCCTCCGCTGGTCAGCCGCGAGGTCTGGGATGCCTGCAAGGCCAAGCGCCACGCGAGCAGAAGCACCTACGTCGACCCACCCGGTCGCCGCAATCATCTCCTCTCGGGTTTGCTCGTGTGTGGTCTTTGCGGCCGCAACCTCCACTACGGCTACGCGAACGGCCGGGTCGGCATCTACCGCTGCACCACCGGTGACAATCGTCCGCCGCGCTGCCTCGGCGGCCAGATCAAAGCCGCCCGGGCCGAGCACCTGATCACGCAGGCCTACATGGATGCGCTCGACCTTGCCAACTCATCGACTGGCCAGGGATGGAATGACGGTTCGATCGACCAGCGTCGTGACCTGTTGTCTGCGGCGATCGAGAGCGTCGTACTTCTCGCGAAACCCGCCGGCAACCGCAACGGGAAAGGTCAGCCGATCGGTCGGAGGATCAAGATCCACTGGGCCTCTGTCTTCTCGGTCGAGGCCTTCGGTTACGCGAGCGCAACATCGACACTCACGCCGAGAGACCAACGGATCTCGAGCTCGCGAGGCAAGACCTGGGACGAATGGCGCAGAGCGAGACTCGTGCCCCGTTAGAAGCCTCGAGCTGCGAAGCAGACGCGCAGCGCCCATGAACCGTGAAAGGCGCCATTGAAAGCTCTTCATGCGAGGGACGCCCACGTCCCGAGGGTTCTTTAGTCCCTGTGGCGCAAAGGCTCCCGGCTCAAGGGTCGAGCCGGGGTTGTGAGTGGGTAGGCTTCTCTGTGGGGATCGTGGATGAAAGTATGCTTGCCGCTACGAGAGCACGGTGAGGTCATCTGCATTGCGTACTGACGATGAGGATTCCCTGAGTCTCTGAAGAGTGTTTTGTCTCGAAAGCCCCCGAGTAGTAGTGCACCGTGACGTTTGACTCCCACGCTCCAGGCAAACAGCCGACGCCATTGCTGTAACCCCCGCTTGGGGAACTGTGATTGTGGCATGAGCCGGGATAGGTGACACCGGCCAGGTCGAGACAAACCTCCACGTAGTCCACTGATTGTGCACAGCCCGACCCTCTTGTCGAACCCCTGCCGAAAATCGCTTGCTGACTGAGATCCAGCGTTGGCTCATATGCGACCGGGTCACACTGGGTCACGTCGCTGACGATGTCTGCTCTTGCGGCTATGGGCGTGAAGCTTGCGAAAATGAGGATCAACACTCCGATGGCGACCAGTCTGCTTCTCCTCATGGGCTGGCTCCTTTCCGGCGCCTCTGCCGACAACGGGTAACTCAACCCTGGAGGGTTCGGCCAGTGAGTGCTCCAGATTGATAGCTAGCAGGCCCTATTTAGTGCGTAGCTAGTTCGGACCACGGTTTCGTTCGCTCTAGGTTGATAGGAGCATCTGAGAAATAGACAGCTGAATGGTCCTGATTGCTTCTTAGCAGCTCCAGGCTGAACTTCGTAGCGAAACGATGGCTGGGTCTGTCGAGTCGACTTGAACCCGAGTCCCAAAGACTGAACCTTCTGCGGCTCCGGCGCGCGCAATTCCTGTCTCGGTCCCCATCGGCACTTGATTGTTGCAATCGAAGTCATTGTTCACGATCGAACCCGCGCCATTACCGGTCCAGGTGATCTCATGCGTGATGCCTTTTCGCGTGACTTTTAGGTGCGCCGACTCAAGAGTTGTGTCGATCTCGAAGATGTCATCACCCTGCAGGTCCCCCGCGATTCCGCCCGGCAATCTCTTGCAATCCTCTGACTCATCGGGGCAACTCCACCTCGACAGGGCGAAGCCAGCATCAATATTGTCGTACCGATTAGCTGTAACCAATATTTTGGTGGTTCCCCCGTTCCTGGAGGGTTTGCTGAAGGACGCCCAAGCACGCTGCTCGACCCTTACCCCCGCATTGGCCAAGCCCGACGCGAGGACTAGCGTCATCAAAGAGAGAGCGGCGATAGTGATTCGGCGCATCCTCTAACGATTCGACCGAGATCAATCGTCCCCTGCCGGGTCCCTTGCGGCCAACCCCGCGCATTCGCGGCCCCGCGACCCCAACCGGCCCCCCGCGCGGCCCCGCGAAGGCAATCGGGGGCAAACAAAGGCAGATGCTTGAAAGTGGGGGTCTATCGCGGGAAGATGCCCCCGATGGCCAAGGAATCAGCCCCTTCTGCCCCCCAAGTCGAGGCCCGTTTCTGGAACCTCGATGATGTGGCCGCCTACCTATCCGTGAGCGTCCCCCAGGTCTACGCCCTCGTGCGCTCCGGCGAGCTGCCGGCGGTCAAGATCGGTGGCCGCGGGATATGGCGCGTCGACCGCCGCAAGCTGGACGATTATCTAGAGAAACTCGAGACCCAGACGGCCGAGTGGGCGAAGAAACACCCCCTCAACCCGAAGGACAAGGCCGGCCCGGGTGCGGAAGAGCTCGAGTGATCATCGATCGATCGGCCAGCTTGAACGCGCTGGGGGTTCGCCCGATTAGTGCGCCCTGCCGCCGAACTCGCCTCAGCCGAACCCCTCACCGGAGCTTGTCTTTGTCCTCTAATGGGTTTGGTGAGGCAGGCGATTAGGGGTAGTGGAAAGAGGGTGGGCCGGGTTTTCCCAAGCCAGCCCACCGCAGAACTCTATGTGGCCATCTTGCCTCCTCTCCCTAGCCCCGACCCATAGCCTGTCGGGGAGCTTGAAATGCCACCTGAAGTTGTAGGTGGAACGCGGCCGAAAGCAGGATGTGCCCGTTGTGAAGAGTCATCTCCACACGGAGCCGGGATTCAGGTGGGAAATCGGCGGCGAGCAGGTGGTGCACTGGCATGCGCGCTACTCCACAATCGCCCGGTTGGACCGATCCAGGGAGATCGGTCGGCTCGGGCACGATGAGGGGCCAGCGGCGATGGGATGTCTCCTCGAAGAACATGACGGACGTCACGTGCAAGACCTCGGAAGGGAGACCGTTCCATAAGTGGATGCGAATGAAGCCCGCGCGGTGGCTTAGATGAATCTCGATTTGACCCAGCAACTCCCCATCGATTTTGCTACGGTGGGGTCTCATACTGTTCCTTTCTCATCGTGGGGAAGGAAGCTCATCGGGGTCCGGGGTGCAACCCGGGCCCCGACGCGTAGCGGGGCGTGCCCGCGCCACACCTAAGGGGAACGTGCGGCTTCGCTAGGAGTTGGCTCCGAACCGAGCATCAAAACAAAAATGCCCGCCGAGCAGGCGGGCATGGACAGACTGAGTGGTACGCGGCGATGTGATTGTCGTCGCATGGCGGTATGCCGTTCTTTAAGGCGGCAGGAGCACAATCATATAGCGGTCCCATAAAGGAGAGCTAGGTCACGAACCGAATTACAAGTTCGAAATTCCGCGGGCCGGCTTGATTGTCGCAAATCTGCCGGGCCTGAGTTCTTTCTTAGGCGGGGCGTTGTGGTCTGGTCATGAACACGCATCACATCGTGCTCGTCCGAATATTTCATGGCTCGGGTGAGAGGCTGCCCTGCGCGCTTATCGAAGTGGGCACGCTCCTCGAGTAGCCGCCACCCCCTCTGAGTGTTCGGCCGGGCCATTTCCGTTCCGCTCGGCGGCTGTTTCCTTAGCACCGGCGGCTCCGGCGTCAAAGCGCCTGCGGTACCCGCTTCGCTCTCGTTCCTCGGCGCCCTCCGGGCTCCTTTGACTCCGTCGCCTCTCGGCGCTCGCGCGGCACGAACGCCGCCGAGCGAAAGGAGCGATGCGATGCCGAAGACCGCTACGAAGCCCGACCGCTTCAAGGAGGCCCACGACAGACTCGTCACCGCGGTTGAGTCGATCACCTCAGGTGACGACTGGGAGCGGATGCTGAAGGTTGCATCCAAGTTCCACAAGTACTCCTTCAACAACCAGCTCTTGATCTTCCTCCAGCACCCCGTCCTGGAGGGAATGTACGTTTACGAAAGCGACAACAGGCCGGACGATCCGGTGGTGATGTCGCCAGGGAAATCCTAGTTCGGTCTCAGGTCGATCCAAAGGTGTGCCAGCTCAATTTGAGATCGAGCCATCCGGACGTGTGACGACTTGTAATGGAAAGGTATTGCGCTCAGCACAGTGCCAACTTCTAGTCGGTGGCTAGTACCCATTCCGTCGTGCGCGTCGATCTGAGTATTGATCGCGTTAGCGATTGCCGTGGGCTCGTCGGCGATGATGTAACCCATCATCGCCCCCAGAGTGTCCATGGGTGCGTACGCTCCAGTGACGAATCTATACATTCCCTCATGGACGTACTCAGCTGGATGACTCGAATCCAACGATAGGCGCTTGCATTCGACCATCAACTTGGCTTCTAGGCCCAGGCTGATTCGCAAATCCGGTCGGCGCATGGACGCAGCGCTGTCCTGCCCAAGAAGCATGCGCCGAGTGGGAGATACGGATTCGAGGGTGACTGTAAATACGCTGAATTCAGGTTGCAGCCGAAGGGTTTCTTGCGCCCAGCGGAAAACCTGAATGGTGCAGTTGGTTTCATGGTCATTGAATCGAGTCCATCCATCGGCCGCCCATCGTGCCACGGCGGCATCTAGCAAGCCCGTAACGAGTGCAGCAAGATCTTGTGCCAGGAGTCGATGAATAGGGGGTGAAAGCGTTCCGACAATCCGGCGTAGCGTACGGAACCGCCCCGCTTGTCTAGCAGGACCCAATCTAGACGCCTACTTGCTGGGAAAGACCAGCTGCCCCCAACACCTCGCCGGCATCTGATCGCGCTGAACCCGACGTCCAGAATCGCAACTCGTTTGGCTTGACGATGTGGATGACATCCTGATCAAGGATGAGGAGTGAGGGTTGAAGGACTGTTGCATGCGACGGCCACTCAGAAGTTGCTGTATCTACTTGGGCGATCAAACCCTGGATGACGCGTTCGCTGCTTGCCTCAACCACTGCCGGGCTACGGTCAGCGCCTAGGTCTATCGACGCAACGCCGTATGCAGCCGGCCCCGAGCGAAGCGCAACCAGAGGGCTCAGGGACGGAAGAGCTAGGGACAGATATGTCTTTAACGCGTCCTGGTAACCAAGGAGGGCTTCCTCAGAAGGGCGAGAGAATGCGGACGAAGCATGCCCCCTCTCAAACTGATCCAGACTCGTCGCAAGGGCATCGCGCACCGTACGGATTTCTTCATCAGTGAGGTCATAGGCGGCAAAAACCGCCTCATCGAGTTCGTGGCGCCACGAAACGTCATCTGCAATCGAGCGGCTTTCAGCCTTTTTGGCGGCCTTCAGTAAGCGTCTAGCTGTTGGTCCGGAAACCTGAGCGAACGGAAGGGCTAGGTGTTCACTCTGCTCAAGGAATTCTCTTTCGACGCCCCATGAACCGCTTGTCATGAAGTGGTAGTACGTGCCGAGACTTGAATTCACATAGGCGGTGATGATCCGCAGGTCATCTACGTTCGTGCCTGGTGCGGCAATCCCAAAGATGCTGTTGTTGAAAGCGGCGTCATCCTCCACAAGGACCGCCGCAGGTCGACCGTGCACAAGGCCGCGTCGAATCAAGACGTGGGGACCCATGAAAAGTTCCCGACTTCGAGGGCGGTCCATGACCTCGTCTTCAACGAAGGTTGGTTCAGACTCGAGTTCCTTGAACGGGAGAATCTTTTTAGCCGTTACCACGCGCATTCCGGCAATGTGGGACGCATCGTTGGCAGCCCCGTGGACAGCGAAACCGCGGCTCGCGTGCCAACCGTGTTTGTCGACTAGTTCTTCAATTGTGGGGTGATTCGCACGAAGTCGAGTAACCAATTGAAGATCGGCTGACGAACCCCAAAGGAAGATCTTCCACGCGTCTGGATAGTTGATTGCGAGGTCCTGGGAGATCCGATGGATGTCATCCTGCGCAACCACAAAGCCTTCAACGGCTGCTTGTAATGGAGAGTTACGAGGTACCACATGAAGGATCTCATGACCGACTGAAACACCGTCCGGCGCCGGTCTTGCCACGAGAACAACGGCCGGAGCGATTGCGGCGTTGAAGGTTGATC
>JAXDJH010000006.1:0-88317 GCA_034663635.1 Actinomycetota bacterium
TCTCGTCGACCGCCTTCGAAGTGGAATATCCCCACCGATTCGTCGTGGTGGGGCCGAGCACGCGATCGTCATCCTCACGGAACGGGCCGGCCGAGTTCTTCCCGTAGATCTCAGACGTCGAAGCGATCAACACCTTGCTGTGATACCGGTGTGCTGCTTCGAGAACGGTCTCTGATCCGCGGATGTTCGTGATCAAGCTGTGGAGAGGTTTCTCGACGATCAGCCGCACGCCCACCGCGGCGGCGAGATGGATGACCACGTCACTCCGAGATACGAGATCATCGACCAGCAGAGCATCGAGAACGCTCCCGTGAACGATCTCGATCCTGCCTTCCACCGACGCTAGGTTCTCGATCCGGCCGGTGGAGAGATTGTCGAGAACGATCACCTCGTGTCCGGCATCGAGGAGTGCTTCGACGGCATGCGAACCGATGAAGCCCGCACCGCCCGTGACGAGGTAACGCATACCCGCACGATATCTGTGCGGAGCCTTAGAGGTTGGCGAAGAACTTCGCCTTTTCCGCAGCTTCGATAAGCGGCGTCCAATACAGCCCGAAGAAGATCGTCGCAACCGCGGTCAGCGCAATCACTCCCGTCGCAAGGCCCCCGACACGGGCGGGGGCATGTCCCTCATCCGGCTCCTGCATGTACATGACCACCATCACGCGGAGATAGAAGAACGCCGCGATCGCGCTCGCGACCATCGCAACGACGACGAGCCAGAGGTAGCCCGCGTCTATCGCAGGACCGAACACGACCACCTTGCCCACGAACCCAACCGTCAACGGAACGCCTGCGAGCGACAGCAGGAAGAGCGTGAGCGCGCCCGCCATCAACGGGTTCTCGTAGAAGAGCCCTTTGTAATCGTTCAAACGAACCCGACGCTCGCCGCGCTCGGAGATCGCCGACACGACCGCGAATGCGCCGAGGACGGTGATGCCGTAGGTGGCGAGATAGAACAGCGCGCCGGACACGCTGAGGTCGGTCGCGGGGATCAACCCGATCAGTACGAAGCCTGCGTGCGCTATGGACGAGTAGGCCAGCAGTCGCTTCACGTCCTCTTGGACCACGGCCAGGACCGAGCCGACCAGCATCGTCGCGACGGCGATGCCGAGCAGCAATGGGCGCCAATCCCATCTCAGCGGGAACAACGCCGTGTCGAGGAGTCTGATCAAAGCGGCGAAGCCGGCGAGCTTGGAGCCCGCTGCCATGAAGCCCGTCACCGGCGAAGGCGCGCCTTGGTACGCGTCGGGCGTCCACATGTGGAACGGAACCGCGGCGACCTTGAATCCGAGACCGACGATCAGAAGGCCGGTGGCCACAACGAGCAGGGCCGCGTCCGAGGCGGGGTTGGAGATGAGGAATCCGAGGATGCCGGTCGTGGGATCGCCTCCGGGGTAGAGGTGAGTCGTTCCCGTCGCTCCGTACGCGAGCGCGATGCCCAGCAGGAAGAACGTCGACGAGAACGCGCCCAGCAGGAAGTACTTCATGGACGATTCCTGACTGATGAGCGAGTCTCGCTTGTAGCCGACGAGGACGTAGAGGGCCAGGGAGAACGTCTCGAGCGCGATGAACATCATGATCAGGTCCGCGGCGTCGACCATCAGCATCATTCCTGCGATGGCGAACAGGACGAGCGCGTAGAACTCGACCTCCTCGATCTCCTCCCGCACGAGGTAATCGCGAGCGAGCCACACCGACAGAAGACCGAACACGGCAAGCGCGACTTTCGAGAACGTCGCGAACCCGTCCAGCGCGACCATCCCGCCGAGTTGCAGCTCGTGCTCGCCCCACACGCCGACAGCTAGGAAGAGCGAAACCCCCAGCCCGAGGGTCGAGAGTCCCGGCAGGTACCAGCTGGGCAGCTTGTCTCCGACGATCGCGTGGAACACCAGGATGAACAGGGCCGCAACCGCGAGAGCGAGCTCCGGCGCGATCCCGGCGAGCTCTACGTGCGGAGCGTCGAAGGCCGGCATCAGGGGGCCTCCGCTTGGTCGCCGGTCGTGGTCGATCCCCCGTTGAGTTGCTGGACGACCTTCGTGGCGGCCGGTTCGATGCGCTCGAGGAACGGCTTCGGATAGACGCCGATGAAGACGATCAGCGCGACGAGAGGAGCGAGCATCGCGACCTCACGCCAGTTGAGGTCTGGGATCGATCGGTTCTCCTCGACCGTGATGGGGCCGTGGAACACGCGCTGGTAGGCCCACAACAGATACACCGCCGCCAGGATGATCCCGAAAGCCGCGGGGATCACCCACCAGCGGTAGCTGAAGAACGTCCCAAGCAGCACCAGGAACTCACCGACGAATCCGTTCAGCCCCGGGAGTCCGAGCGACGACAACGCGACGAACAGGAAAAGCCCCGCGAAGATCGGGACCGTCGCGGCGATGCCTCCGTAGTCGGCGATCAAGCGGGTATGTCGCCGGTCGTAAAGAGCGCCCACGAGCAGGAAAAGCGCTCCGGTCGACAGGCCGTGGTTGACCATCTGAAGGATCCCCCCGCTCATGCCCTGAACGGTTCCCACGAAGATCCCGAGGATGACGAAGCCGAGGTGAGCCACCGAGGAATACGCGATCAGTCGCTTGAGGTCCTTCTGCATCGCTGCGACGAGCGCTCCGTAGATGATCCCGACGATCGCCAAGCCCATGATGATCGGCGCGAACTCCTTAGCCGCCTCCGGGAAGAGCGGGATCCCGAAACGTATCAATCCGTACGCGCCCATCTTCAGCATGACGCCGGCCAACATCACCGACCCTGCCGTCGGCGCTTCCGTGTGCGCGTCCGGCAACCACGTGTGCAGAGGCACTAACGGAACCTTCACCGCGAACGATGCGAAGAATGCCAGGAAGAGCCACCGTTGAGTGCCCGTCGCAAGATCGAGCGTCAAGAGTTTCGTGTAGTCGAACGTTGGACCGCCCTTGGCGGCGAAGTAAAGAAACAGGATCGCCACCAACATCAACAGGGAGCCGACGAGGGTGAACAGGAAAAACTTCATCGCCGCGTAGATGCGATTGCCGTAACCCCACATCCCGATGAGGAAATACATCGGGATGAGCGTTACTTCCCAGAAGAGATAGAAGAGGAACATGTCGAGGGAAGCGAAGACTCCCAGCATCCCCGTCTCGAGGGCCAGAAGGAAGATGAAGTAAGGCTTCAACCTCGAGGTGATGGTCCACGACGCGAGCACGCCCAGTGGCATGAGGAACGTCGTGAGCATGATCATCCAGAGACTGATCCCATCGATACCCGTCGAGTAGGTCACGCCCCAATCGGGGATCCAACTGGCCTTCGAACCGAGCTGGAAGCCCGCGTCATGCATGTCGAAGTTGAAGAGAACCCCGAGCGAGACCACGAAGGCGATCAAGGTCACGGCCAGAGCGCCCCAACGAAGCAGATCGTCGCGGCCCTTCGGAACGAATCCGAGTGCAAGCGCGCCTGCGAGAGGGATGAATATGACGACGTCGAGGAACGGGAAGTCGCTCACAACGTCACCTTCGCCAGCACGATCGTGAATATGACGACGACGCCCAGCAAGAACGTGGCCGCGTAGTTACGGACGTAACCGGACTGGATACCGCGCAGTCGTTCGGACGTCCGCGCCACGAACTTGCCGGATCCGACCAAAAGGCCATCGACCACGTTCGGATCGAAGCGGTCGGCGAACCAGGTCGCGAGGCGCTTGCCGGGCAGCACGATCGTTGCGCCGTAGATGCGGTCGACATAGAACTTGTTGCGGGCCGGCTCGACGAGCCACGCCAGTCTCGCTTCCAACTTGCGTCGTCGAAGACTCCCCGCCCGCGACAGGTAGAGGACCCGAGCGATGAGGACCCCGCTCGCTGCGACGAGAAGCGCGGCCCCCGCGAGCAACCAGGGCGTCAGCCCTTCGGGAACCCGGGACTCGCCAACGACCGGCTCGAGGAAGTGCTCGAGCGTCAAGATGCTCGGAAGGTTGATGGCTCCTCCCACAACCGACAGAACGCCAAGGGGGATGAGCGCTGCCGCCATCGATGGAGGAACGTCGTGCACGTGCACGCCCTCCGGCACGATCACGCGTCCCTCGAAGACCCGGAAGTAGAGCCTCGACATATAGAAGGCGGTCAGGAACGCGGTCAATATGCCGACCGCCCAGATCGCGTAGTCGCCGCTCGCCCACGCCGAAGCGAGGATCGCGTCCTTCGAGAAGAAACCGGCGAACGGAATGACTCCGCAGATCGCGAGCCAGCCCATCATGAAGGTCCATCCGGTGATCGGCATGACCTTGCGGAGGCCGCCCATCTTTCGCATGTCGACCTCGCCGGCGAGAGCGTGCATCACCGCGCCGGCTCCGAGGAACATCAGGGCCTTGAAGAACGCGTGAGTCACGAGATGGAAGATCCCGGCGGAGTACGCGTGAACGCCATGAGCCATGAACATGTAACCGAGCTGAGAGATCGTCGAATAGGCGAGCACTCGTTTGATGTCGTATTCGAAGCAAGCCATGACGGCGGCAAGCAGCGCTGTAGCGGCGCCGATGTAGCCCACGACCATGAGCGCCGTGTCGCCGGAGGCCTCGAACACGGGGCTCAACCGGGCGACCATGTAGACGCCCGCCGTGACCATCGTCGCCGCGTGGATCAAGGCGGAGACGGGAGTGGGACCCTCCATGGCATCGGGCAACCAAACGTAGAGAGGGATCTGCGCGCTCTTGCCGGTAGCCCCTCCGAACAAGAGCAGGGCGATGATCGTTGCCGCTCCAGCAGTCATCGCCCCCGCGTGCTCGTTGATCTGACCAATGGTCAGGCTTCCCACCGTCGTGGTGAGAAGGAAGATGCCGATCAAGAACGAGAAATCGCCGATGCGGTTGACGATGAACGCCTTCTTCGCCGCGTTCGCGGCGGACGGTTTCTCGAACCAGAATCCGATCAAGAGATAGGAACAGAGCCCGACGCCCTCCCAGCCGACGTACAGCAACAATGCGTTGTCGGCAAGAACGAGGAGCAGCATCGAGGCCGCGAACAGATTCAGATAGGAGAAGAACCGCGGGTAGCGCGGATCGTCGTGCATGTAACCGATCGAATAGACGTGGATCAGCGTTCCCACGCCTGTGACGACCAGGAGCATGACGATGGAGAGCTGATCGACGAGCAGGTCGAACGCGACCGAGAAGCCTCCCACCGAGATCCAATCGAACCCGTGATACCCGGCGGCGCGCAGGTTGTACGTCTCGTGACCGGCCTCGACCCCGATCAGACGCAGGAACAAGATCACGCTGAGAACGAAGGAGAGCCCTATCGCTCCGGAGGCGACGACCCCCGCGAGCTTCCCGACTCGTTTGCCAAAGAACAACAGAACCATCGACGAGACGAGCGGGATCGCGATCACCCACGGCGCGAGGTTCGCGCTGAAGCCCTGCCCCAATATGTCTGCCGTCATCGCCGCAACAGGTTGACGTCGTCGACGTTCGCGCTGGCCCTGTGCCTGAAGATCACCGTGATGATCGCCAGTCCAACGACGACTTCAGCCGCCGCGACGACGAGCACGAAGAAGACGAGAACCTGACCGTCTATGTGTCCGTGAACCCGAGCGAAGGTGACGAACACGAGGTTCACGGCGTTGAGCATCAGCTCGATGAACATGAAGATGACGATCGCGTTCTTGCGCACGAGAGCGCCGACGGCGCCGATCGTGAACATCAGGGCCGCCAGCGCTAAGTAATAGCCCGGGTCGACGCTCACGCGGCTCCCTCGACAAGTTCATCGTCGGCCTCGCTCTGCGGAGTGGCGAGGTGCTCGGTAGCGCCGATCCGGCGAGCGAGCACCATCACGCCGACGATCGCCACAACGAGCAGCACCGAAGTCGCCTCGAACGGCAGGAGGTAGGTGGAAAACAGCGAGCGAGCCAGCGAGATGACGTTGCCGGGATCGCGATTGATCTCCTCGATGCCCGCGCCGCCTGCGGTGAGCCGTCCCAGAGCGAGGTCGGTCCCCCTGAACGCGACGTAGAGGATCTCGACCGCGAAGAGGCCCCCGAGCACCGTCGCCCAGCCGCGCTGACCATGAAGAGGCTCGGTTAGCGATTCTCGATAGTCGACCCCGAGCAACATGATCACGAACAGGAACAGGACCATGATCGCCCCGGCGTAGACGATGATCTGCACCGCGGCGACGAAGAACGCTCCTTGCAGAAGGAACGCGCCCGCCAAGGCGATCTGCGTGCCGACGAGAAACAGCGCGACGTGAACGGCGTTCTTCGCGAAGAGCATCGCGATCGAGCTGCCCAACGCGATCACGAAGATCACACCGAAGACGAACACCTCGATGTTCATTTCGCCGCCTCTTTGAGGTTGCGATCCGGTGGGAACTCTTTCTTGGTTGGCCAGTGCCGAAGGATCGGGCTGTCGATGATCAGTTGATCCTTCTTGTAGATCATCGACTCGCGCGAATCGCTTGAGATCTCGTATTCGGTGGTCATCAGAAGAGCCTCGGTGGGACAGGCCTCGACACAAAGCCCGCAGAAGATGCAGCGGAGGTAGTTGATCTGATAGATCTGCGCGTAACGCTCCCCCGGCGAGAACCGAGCGTCGGGAGTGTTCTCGGCCCCCACGACGTAGATCGCATCGGCTGGGCACGCCCCCGCACAAAGCTCGCATCCGATGCACTTCTCGAGCCCGTCGGGATGCCGATCGAGGATGTGACGACCCTTGTAACGCGGGAATGGAGTGCGTCGAGACTCGGGGTAGCCAACCGTGTCCTTGCGTTTGAAGACGTTGCTGATGACAACGCCCATCCCGCGCATGATCTCAGGCAGTGCCACTGCTCACCCCCTTGGCCGGAGTTACCGCTTCTCGCAACCTGGGATCCCCGCGGCCGGCCCACAGGATCACGACCGCGGCCATGACTCCGATCGCGCCGAGGCGCACGGCGAACGAAGCTCCCGGCGTGTTGAGCACCGCGGTCACAACGATCCAGCCCAAAGCCGCCGGGATGAGTCGCTTCCACCCCAGCCACATGAGCCTGTCGTAGCGAAGCCGCGGCAGCGTCGCGCGCAACCAGATGAACAGGTAGACGAACAACATCGTCTTAAAGACGAACCAACCCATCGGCATCACCGACTCGATGAATCGGAACGGCGAATCGTTCCCGAAGCTGAAGATCGGGCCATCCCACCCACCGAAGAACAACGTCACGGCCATGGCCGAAACCGCCACCACGTGGATGTACTCGCCGAGGAAGAACATCGCGAACCGGATCCCGGAGTACTCCGTGTGGAATCCGGCAACGAGCTCGGTCTCGGCCTCGGGCAGGTCGAACGGAGCGCGGTTCGTCTCGGCGATCCCCGCGATCAAGAAGATGAGGAACGCGGGCCATTGCGTGACGATGAACCAGTTCGGCAGGAACGAGATCTCGCGGCCCAGCACCTGCAGCGGCTCGATCTGAGCCTGCACGATGTCGACCGTGGACAAGCTGCCGGACGCGAGAGCGATCGGGACGAGCGAGAGCCCAAGCGCGATCTCGTACGAGATCAACTGTGCACTCGAACGGATCCCACCAAGCAACGGGTACTTGGAGCCCGAGGCCCAACCCGCGAGCACGATCCCGTACACCCCGAGCGAGCCCATCGCTAAGAAAAAGAGCAATCCGATGTTGACGTCGCTGAGGATCAGACCGACATTCCGATGCGCCACGTGCACGCTGTTGCCGACCGGGATCACGGCGAAGGCTAGGAATGCGGGAACCATCGCCGCGACCGGCGCTATCGCGTAGGTCCACCTGTCGGCCATCGACGGACGGAAGTCCTCTTTGAAGAAAAGCTTGATGCCGTCGGCGAGGGTCTGAAGCAATCCGAACGGCCCCCACCGGTTGGGGCCGATGCGCGCCTGCATGTCGGCGATCACCTTCCGCTCGAACCAGATGACGAGCAACGTCACGAGCAAAAGAACGAGAAAGATGATCACGGTCTTGACTAGGGCGATGATGACCGCCGCCCCCAGGAAGTCACCGATCCAGTCGAAGACGCCGCTCACGCCGGCCTCACCTCTACCGTCGGATCGATGCCCTTGATCAACTCGTTCGCGCGGAAGTCGATCTGGTCGTAGGGGACGAACGCGCAGCCTCTTGTTATGTCGGCGATGACTACTTTGGCGCGCGCCTCGGACTCGCCTGAAACGAGAACGACTTCGTCGCCGTCGGCGACACCTAGTTCTTTCGCGTCTTCGTCGTTCAGTTCTACGAACGGTTTCTTTTGCAGGTTCCTCAAGGCAACCGACTTCGAGACCATCGTTCCTTCGTCGTAGATCTGGCGGCCCGCGTAGAGAGCTAAGGGTCGGCCTGAGCCGGCACCGGTCGCCGAGGTTCCTTCGGTCGACGCCTCCGGGTCAGACACAAAAGGCGTGTCTGACTCCTCGGCCAGTCGCCCTGCGGAATCCTCGTCGCCGTCGCCGGTTACAGCGGGGATGAAGCCTGGGCGTTGTTCGGCTTCGAATGCTCGCAGTTCCCAGGACAGGGGCCAGTTTTGGCCTGTTTGGAAGGGCGCGCCTGACCTAAAGCCCTTTGGGTATTGGGCGCCTGGGCCGGCTATCGCGGTCAGGCTCGTGTCGGCCGCTTCCGATTCGAAACCCGACTCGTAATGCAGCGTGCCCGCGGGCATGTCCTGCGCGAGCGCGACCTCGTCTACGTCTTTGTGCGTTGGGACCTCGGACTTGATCGCCTTCCAGACGTCGGAGAAGTTCGACCACTTCCATTCGTCGCCAAGCGAGTTGGCGAGCCGAGCCACGATTCGCCACGGTTCTAGCGCGGTGCCGGGGGGCGGGAGGAGCTCTTCTAGTTTCTGGAGGCGGCGTTCTAGGTTCGTGAAGGTTCCTTCGCGTTCAGCGTAGGCAGCGGAGGGGAAGACGACGTCGGCGTGGGAGACGGTTTCGGTTGGGAAGAGCTCGATGACCACTTTGAAGGCTTTGGACTTCATCGCTTGGCGCGCTAGGTCGGCGTCCGGGAAGTCGGCTATCGGGTCGGCGCCGACTATCAGTAGTGCATCCAGTTCGTCGTTGGCCGCGGCTTCGAGGATCGCTCGGGTGTCTTTGCCGCGCTCTTTCACCGGCTTGTAGCCCGGTTCTAGCGCGGGGTGGACGCCCATGTCGATCAGGCCTTGGGAGCCCGCGTGCGGGGGACAGACGAGGAGCTTGCCGCCGGTGGAGCTTGCGAGGCCGACCAACGCATCGACCGTCGGGGTTTCGTCGCGGCCCGGGGCTGACGGGCCCCAACACACGACAGCGGCTCCTTCTAGCTTCAGTCCCGCGATCGCCGCGGCGGGGTCGTCGGTGCGGATGACTCTGTTCGCTATCGAATCGAGCGAGATCATCCGCGGGGAGATCACCGTCAGGCGCGCTCCTCCGTCGATGGCTGCTTTGCGGAGACGCAGGTAGAGGACTGGGAGAACTTCTTTCGGGTCCGGGCCCACCCAAACGATGTCGTCGGCGTCGTCTAGGTCGTCGATCTTTGTGGTCGAGCCTGCGACTCCGGCCAGGGCCATCGCCGCTTCGTAGGGCGCGCCGGCATCCTGGATGCGCGAGTCGATGTCGGACGTTTTCAGGACCTTGCGGGCGAAGCGCGAAATCGCGAACGCGTCCTCAGTCGTCAGGTGGCCGCCGGCGAGAACTCCAACCTTCTTGTCTTTGAGACCTTCGGCCGCCCGGCGGAGGGCCTCGCCCCAGGTTACCGATGCGAACTGATCGGATTCGTCGCGAGCTAGTGGGGATTCGAGACGTTCATCCGAGGAGACATGGTGGTAGCCGTATCTGCCCTTGTCGCAGATCCAGAAATCGTTGACGGCTTCGTTCGGGAGGGCCTGGCAGCGCACCATCTTTCCGGCCCTCGCCTCGTTCGTGATCGGGCAACCGACCGAGCAGTAGGTACAGACGCTCGGCGCGGTCTCGAGATCCCAGGGACGGGCGACGAATCGATAGGGCTTCGAAGTGAGCGCGCCGACGGGACAGATCTGGATCGTGTTGCCCGAGAAGTAGCTGTCGAAAGGTTCGTCGGTGAACGTCAGGATCTGGGTTCCGGCCCCCCTGTCGACGAGCTGGATGAACCTATCGCCGGCGATCTCGTCGGAGAAGCGGACGCAACGCCAGCACAGAACGCAGCGCTCGCGGTCGAGCACGACGAGATCCGAGATCTCGAGAGCTTTCTCGTAGGTGCGCTTGGGCTCGATGTAACGACTGGAGCCCGGGCCGTGCTTGAAGGTCTGATCCTGGAGCGGGCACTCGCCGGCGCGGTCGCAGATCGGGCAGTCGAGTGGGTGGTTGATGAGGAGGAACTCGAGCATGCTCTTCTGCGCGTCGACGGCGTTGTCGTCGACGGTGTCGAACACCATCCCGTCGTCCACCGGCGTCGCGCACGCGGGCAGCAACTTGGGCTGGCCCTCCGCCTTAACGAAGCACATGCGGCAGACGGCGACCGACTTCATGCCCGGGTGGTAGCAGAAGCGCGGGACGAAGACGCCGATCTCCTCGGCGATGTCGATCAGCAAACGACCCTTCTGGGTCTCGACCTCGCGGCCGTTGATCGTGACCTTCACGAGTGGGGCCCCGCCGTTGCCGTTACTCACGACGGCCGACCAGGACTTTGTGGGCACCGTGCTCGTCGTCGTAAGGGCAAGCCCCGTCGACGACATGGCGCTCGAACTCCTCGCGGAAGAGCTTCACGTTGCTGCGAAGCGCCCACGATGCCGCATCGCCGAGCGGGCAGAAGGAACGACCGTCGATCCCATCGCAGATGTCGAGGAGAAGATCCATGTCCTCCTGACGGCCTTCGCCGTGTTCGACGCGCTCGAGCACCTTGACCGCCCACCACGTTCCCTCCCGGCACGGCGTGCACTTCCCGCACGACTCGTGCTCGAAGAACTCGGTAGTCACCAGTGCGTTTCGAACCATGCAAGTGGTCTCGTCCATGAAGACGACTGCTCCGGAGCCGAGCATGGAACCCGCCTCTTTGAGAGCCTCGAAGTCCATCGCGACATCGGTGGCGGTCAACAACGGCGCGCTCGCGCCGCCGGGGATCACCGCTTTGAACGCGTTTCCGTTCAGCATCCCGCCGGCCAGCTCGAGAACGTCAGAGAGCTTGGTGCCGAGCGCGACCTCGTAGTTGCCGGGCTTGTTGACGTGGCCGGAGACCGACAGCATCTTGGTGCCCGGAGACTTCTCGGTCCCCCACTGCTTGAACCAGTCGACTCCGTTCGTGACGATGTGCGGCAGCGTGGAAACGGTTTCGGTGTTGTTGATGACCGTCGGCTGTCCGTATAGACCCTTCACCGCGGGGAACGGCGGACGCAGTCGCGGTTGGCCGCGGAAACCCTCGAGCGAATCCAGGAGTGCGGACTCCTCGCCGCAGATGTAAGCCCCGGCCCCCCTGTGCAAGATGATGTCGAGGTCGAACTTCGAGCCGAATATCCCTCGGCCGAGGTAGCCCTTCTCGTAACACTCCGCTATCGCGCTATCGAGACGGCGGGAACCGAGAGCGAATTCGCCGCGGCAATAGATGAACGCCTTGTTCGCCTGGTTGGCCCAGGCCGCGATCATGATCCCCTCGAGAACCTGATGTGGATCCAGCTCGGCCAGTTCGCGGTCCTTGAACGTTCCCGGCTCGCCCTCGTCGTGGTTGATGACGACGTATTTCGGAAAGACGTCTTTCGGAACGAAGCTCCACTTCATCCCGGTCGGGAAGCCCGCGCCGCCGCGTCCGCGCAGGCCGGAGTTCTTGACCAGCTCGATCAGGTCGTCGGCCGACACGTCTTTGAGAACGCTCTTGATCGCCTCGTACCCGCCCGTGTCCGAATAGCGATCGAGGGTCCAAGCATCCTTCGGGTTCTCCCGAAGGCGCTTCATGACGACCAAGGCCTCTGCCGCCATCAGTCGCCCTCCTTGCCCGGGACCTTCGGACGGAACCCGGGCTTCGTGTCGGGCATCGGAGACTCGCCGCCGATCGTGCGCGCGTCCTCGACGCCGGCTTCAGCCCAGCGCAAACCCGCGCACGCGACCTCACGGGATATCTCTTTCGAGGTCTTGACGACCTCGTCGCGGGTGCTGCGGACCTGAGTTCCTTTGGCCAGCGCGTCGACGAGCTCGACGGCTTTGTCCGGAGCCACCTTGTAGAAGTCCTCGTAGTTGATCTGCATGCTCGGGGCCCCATCGCAGGTGGCGAGGCATTCGGCCGCCTCGAGCGAGAACTTCCCGTCCGCCGTCGTCCCGCCCGCTTCGATCCCAAGACGCTCCTCGAGGGCCGCGATCACCTTGCGCGCCCCGTTGTGAGTGCACGAGATGTTGCGGCAAACCGACACGAGGTACTCGCCCTGGGGCTTCTTCTTCAGCATCGTGTAGAAGCTGCCCGACGCGAGGATCTGGGCCGGCGTGAGATCGAGTAGCTCTGCAACCTCGCGCATCCCTTGCTCGGTCACGTAACCCTCGACCGACTGCACGAGGAACAGCAAGGGCAGAACAGCGGAGCGCGAGTTCGGATACTTCGCCGCGATCGCTTCCGCAACCTCGCGGGTCTCGCCCGCCAGAACAGGCTCGGGCGCGCCGTTGCTATCGCCCTTGTGGATCTTGACGGTCACCGATCGACCCCTCCCAATACGGGATCGACGGACGCTATCGACGCGATCAAGTCGGCGATAAGTCCGCCCCGAACCATCACGGGAAGCGACTGCAGGTTCACGAACGACGGATCGCGCATGTGGCATCGGTACGGCGATGAGCCGCCGTCGGAGACCACGTAACAACCGAGCTCACCGCGGGGCGACTCCACAGCCTGGTAGTGCTCGCCGGCGGGAACCGTGTAACCCTGCGTAACCAATTTGAAGTGGTGGATGACGGCTTCCATCGAGCGGTTCAGCTCGGCCCGCGGCGGCGGGATCAATTTCGGATCCATGTTCTTGTAGTCGCCGGCGGGCATGTTGTCGAGGCACTGCTGGATGATCTTCACGGACTCGCGCATCTCGATCATTCGGACTGCGTAGCGCGCGTAGACGTCACCCTCGGTGCGCGTCGGTACCCCGAACTCCATGTCGCCGTAAGCGTCGTATGGACGATCGCGCCTGATGTCGACCGAGACGCCCGTCGCCCGAAGGATCGGGCCGGTCGCGCCCATCGCAAGCGCATCGTCGGCCGAGATCGCGCCCACGCCTTCGGTGCGCTCGAGGAAGATCGGGTTCTCCGACAGCAACGCCTCGTATTCGTCGAGACGTCTCGGCATCATCTCGACGATCACGCGCACGGCTTCTTGCCATCCATCCGGCAGGTCTTCCCAAACCCCACCCGGGATGAAGTAGCCGTTGTTCATCCGCAAGCCGGTCACCATCTCGAAGAAGTCGACGATCACCTCTCGCTCACGGAAGCCGTAGAACATCCCGGACATCGCTCCCATGTCGAGAGCCTGGGTGCCGAACCAAACGAGGTGAGAAGAGATCCGGTTTATCTCGGCGATCATCGTGCGGATGTAGCGACCCCTTGCAGGGACCTCCAGGCCGAGCAGCTTCTCGACCGCCAAGGAGTACACCTGCTCGTTGAAGAACTGCGCCAGGTAGTCCATGCGCGTGACGATCGTCACCGCGCCCCGCCAGTTCTGGTCCTCGCACTCCTTCTCCATCCCCGTGTGGAGGTAGCCGATGATCGGCTGGCAATCGACGACCCGCTCGCCGTCGAGCTCGAGAAGCAGGCGAAGGACCCCGTGCGTCGCGGGGTGGACGGGCCCCATGTTGATGGTCATGTGACCTTCGGTCTCGTTGTATTTCTCGACGAACGCGCCGTGTCCGGCTTCTTCGAAACGGCTGACGATCATCTCGGGAGTTGTGGTCACGACGGTTCGCTCCCGTTCGGCTTCGCCTGACCGAGGGCATCAACTTGAACCTTCGACTCTGTCGAGCCTGGGGATTGACCCGGCGCGTCGACCTGGATGAACGGCTGCGGGATGAACTCGACCGCGACCTTCCCGACGCCGTAGTCCTTACGCAGCGGGTGACCCTCCCACTCGTCCGGCATGAGGATCCGAGTCAGATTCGGATGTCCTTCGAACTCGATCCCGAAAAGGTCGTACGCCTCGCGCTCCATGAAGTTCGCCGTCGGCCAGATCTCGGCCACCGACGGAACCGATGGAGGTTCGCCCTCGGCCCGGACGTGGATCGTTCGGCGTTCCTTGGTCTCGTAATTGACGAGCTGGATCACTGCCTCGAAGCGATGGTCGAAGCCGAGGTCGCGTCCATCGAGGCCGCAGAGATCGGCGAGTTGCCAACGTTCGTTGCGGAGGCCCTTGGCCATCTCGAGCCACTCGGGCCCACCGATCCAACTCGGCTCGCTCACGCAGTGACCCTTCGCGCGTCGTATTCGCCGCGCATGATCTTCTGGTGCAGGAGCATGATCCCGTCCATCAACATCTCGGGCCGCGGAGGACAACCGGGAACGTAGATGTCCACGGGCACGATCTGATCGACGCCTTGAACGAGCGCGTAATTGTTGAAGATCCCTCCGGAAGACGCGCACGCGCCCATCGAGATAACCCATTTCGGCTCGGTCATCTGGTCGTAGATCTGACGGAGGACGGGAGCCATCTTCTGAGAGACGCGGCCCGCGACGATCATCAGGTCGGCCTGTCGTGGTGAGGCTCTGAACGCCTCCATCCCGAAACGCGCCAGGTCGTGGCGCGGCATCGTCGTGGCCATCATCTCGATCGCGCAGCAAGCGAGTCCGAAGGTGGCGGGCCACAACGACGACTTGCGGGCCCAGTTAACGAGCTTGTCGAGTTGCGCGGTCATGAAGTTCGCGCCTATCGCGTCGCTCACTCCGCCCATTCGAGTCCACCTCGCTTCCAGACGTATGCGTAGGCAGCGAGCAGCATCGCGATGAACACGAGCATCTCGACCAAGCCGAAGACCTTGAGTTCCTGGTACGCGACGGCCCACGGATAGAGGAAGACGGTCTCGATGTCGAAGATGATGAACAACATCGCCGTCAGATAGAACTTCACAGGGAAGCGCTGGCTGCCGTCCTCTCCCTCGGGAACGATCCCGCACTCGTACGGAAGTAGCTTCGCAGGCGTCCATTTCCGTGGCGAGAGCTTGCTCGCCGCCAACATGGAGCCGATCGCGAAGATCGACGAAAGGATGATGAGGAAAAGGATCGGAAGGAACGCGGGAACGGTCATGGCTTGAACTCCGCGAATCTCTTCAACCCCCGGAGCGCGATCTGGTCAAAGCCCTTCGCCTTCGAGTCCTCGAGGTTCGCGAGGATGATCAAAGCGAACTCCATAGCGCGCTTGCTGCGCATCCCGAGGGAGACGAGCTTCTCCATGAGGAAGGGATGCCCGATGAGTTTCACGAAGCGACGTCCAAGCCGGTAGTAGGGCTCGTAGATCTCGGTTAGCTCGCGGGTGTAGCCGTCCAGGGTCGGAGAAGAGCCGTTGCGAAGCGCCTCGTCGAGATGCTTGCCGGCGAGTCGGCCCGTCTCGTAGCCGTACGCGATGCCCTCGCCGTTACAGGGATTGACCATGCCGGCCGCATCGCCCACCAGGATGAAACCGGGCCCGTGCGGGGGCCACACGCTTCCACCCATGAAGAGACGGCCCGCTCGCTCTTTCGAAGCGACCGTCTGCTCGTTGATCTCCCATTCCTTCGGTAGTTGCGCCACGAAGCTCGACTGGAGTTGGTGAAGGTTGACCGAACGCCAATCCTCGAAGGTCGAAAGAAGGCCGACACCGACGTTCACGGTTCCGTCGCCGACCGGGAATACCCATCCATACCCGGGGAGGGTCTCGTCGGTCGTCTTGACTTCCAGGTACGCCTCGAACCAACCGCATTTCTCGAGAGGCGACTTGAAGTACTGCCGGATAGCGAAGCCCATCGGGTATTCCTCGTTGCGGACGCGCCCGAGAGACCGCGAGAACTTCGTTGCGGAACCCTCCGCGCACACCGTCCATTTCGCACGGATGCGTTCTTGTTCGCCGTCGCGCTTCGCCACGAATCCCGACATCACGCCGCCCTCGAAGGTCGGCTCGATCGCCTGGGTGTGGAAGAGGACCTTGGCGCCCGCCGCTTCGGCGTTGTCCAGAACGATCTTGTCGAGGTCCTTGCGCGGCTTGACGAGACCGAAGTTGGGCCAGTCATCAAGTTCGGGGAACTTGAGCTCGAGCGTGCGGTTCGCGGCGTGAACCCTCAGCCCCACGACGCTCTCCCAGGTGGCCAGCTCGTCGCCCAAGCCCATGTCCTGCAGGACCTTGACCGCTCGAGGAGTGAGACCGTCGCCACACGTCTTCTCGCGGGGGAATTCCTTCTTTTCACAGACGATCACGGAGTGGCCGCGTGACGCGAGGTAATGGGCGGTGGCCGCGCCGGAAGGTCCGCCTCCCACGATCGCGACGTCGAACTCGGTCGTCACGGGCTCTCCCTCCGGAACGCACCTAGGACGGGGCCTCCGACGCTTGTGAAACTTTTCACGAGCGGCCTATCGAGTCTACTCCCAGCCATACGAGGCGATACCAGGGCCTAGAAGTGGCTACTCGACGACCACGGAGCCGGCCATCGACGGGTGGACGTCGCACTGGAAGTGGTACTCCCCTTTGTCCAGAGCCGGGATCGCGTAGGTCGTGGTCTGGCCCCCGTTGATGATGTCGCCCTTGAAGAGCTCCTTGCCGCCCTCGGACTCGTAGATGCCGAGGTTGTGCTGAACGGTGTCGTCGTTCACGAAGTTGATCTCGGCCTCTTTCCCGGCAGGAAGAGTGAGGGTGTCGGTGTCGAACGAGACGCCCGAGGCGGTCAGAGTGATGCCTCCGCCGGATTCCGCCCCACCGCCGCCCTCTGCCGCAGCAGCGGCGTCCGATCCGCCGGCGAGGTCGTCGCGGTTCGACACGACGAAGCCGATCGCGAGGGCGACGATCACCAGATAGACAACAACGAGCATGCCGCCGCCCGCTCTGGACTGGTCGCGCTCGACGCTTACCGCCGGAACGCCGGAAGCCACGAGCTCCTCCATCAACTTCCGTCGTTGATAGACGGCCTGCTGAGCATCGAATTGCGCGTCCGTACCTACCGAGTCCTCCGGACGAAGCCGGTTCCCCGCCGGGGTTCCGGGCGAGACGCCCTGGGGGCGATCCTCGGGAGCAACCTGTGTCGGAGTCAGGGCCGCGGCAGGTGCGGTCGCAACGGCCGCCGCAGCAGCGGGGGCCGGCGCTTCAGCCACCGGAGCCGGCGCTTCAGCCACGGGGGCGGGGGCGGCGGCGGGTTCCGGCGTGGGCTCGGGCTCGGGAGCCGCCTCGGCGGGCTCGGGCTCGGGTGCAGCTTCCTCGGCCTCCGCGGCCGGAGCTGCCTCGCCACCCTCGAAGTGAGGTTGGGATCCGGGCCACCACTTCGGCTCCTTGGGATGAGGCGAACCTTCGTGGGCACGTTGCCGGGCTGCTTTGGCGCGTCCCTCGGCAACGGCCGGAGTAACGCCCTTGCCTTGCTCTTCGGTCAGAACCTCTTGGTAGATCTGCTCCGGGTCAGCCACCCTCGCTCCAGTTCAGGTCGTTTGCTTCAAGGTCGGAAGTGAAAGAGGCGCCAAATCTACCCGCACGACGGCCGGCCGGCACGAGGGTTAGTGACTTCGTGATGTGGCGAGCACCGTGAGGGCGGACAGAGCCTCGCGAGCGTCATCCTCGATCGGCAGCGACCTCAGGATCTCGATCGCTTCATCTGAGAGCTGCGCCACTTGTTGCTCCGTCCGCTTTCGCGCACCGCTCGACTCGACCAACGAGCGAAGACGCTCGACCGAGGTGTCGTCGAGTTCGTCGCCCTTCCCCCAATGCGAAACGAAGTACTCGAGATCGGAGCCCTCCAAGCCGTCGAGGGTCTTCGCGAAGAGAACGTTGCGCTTGCCTTCGCGGATGTCTGAATCGAGGGGCTTGCCCGTTCGACCGTCGCCGAATATCCCGAGCAGATCGTCGTGCATCTGGAACGCGAACCCGAGCGGCAAGCCGAACAGCCGGAGATAGTGCTGGACCTTGGCGTCTCCGCCACCGAGCTCGGCTCCGATGATCAGCGGTTCTACGACCGTATAGAGCCCCGACTTCAGGACTGCGATCCGCTTCGCCGATTCTTCGGTCACGGTGTCGAGACCCGTCACCGTTAGATCCAGATACTGGCCCGCTATCACTTGTTCGCGCATGCGGCCGTAGTGAGCGAACGCGCGTTGGCGGACCTCCGCATCGAAGTCCGCCTCCATGAACATCGAATCGGCGAGAACGAGCGACAGATCACCGGCAAGCATCGCGACGTTGACGCCATGCTGGGCATACACGGACGGTTCGCCTCGTCTCGTTTCTCCCTTGTCCATGATGTCGTCGTGCACGATCGCGAACGTGTGCAGAAGCTCGAGCGCCGCTGCTGCTTGCAGGATGCGCTCGTCGGTCGCGCCGACCGATCTGTATCCCCAGTAGCAAAAAGCCGGGCGGAGCCTCTTACCTCCAGCGTCCAGCGCATCCTGAATGATCCTGACGAGCGGTGCCCCCTCGGGAAGCTCATCGGCCTTGCCGTCGAGCCAGCGGGACAGGGCGCGATCGACCCGAGCACGGAGCTCGTCGAAGGAGGGCTCGAATCTCTCTGCGGGCGCGTTCACGATGCTGATTCTTGTGCATTTGTGGGCCGCCGGCCCAGACTCCCCGGGGTTAACATCTGGCCCTCATGACCCGGTTCCGAACCCTTGCTCGCGCGTCTTTGGCCGCGACCGCCCTGCTCGTCACGGTAGGCGGTCTTGTCCGCGCAACCAAGAGTGGCCTGGGCTGCGGAGACGACTGGCCCCACTGCTCGGGCCGAGTGATCCCGGTGTTCGGACATCCCGCGGTGGCGATCGAGTTCTCTCATCGGATGGCGGCTCTCGCGGTCATCCTTCTGATAGGCACGCTCGCGACTCTCGCATTTAGGAATCATCGAGACGACCGGCGGATCCTCTGGACGAGCGTGTCTGCGTTCGCTCTCGTTCTTTTCCAGGCGGTCCTCGGGGCGATCGTCGTGTGGCTGCATCTCCAGGCCGAATCCGTGGTCCTGCATCTAGGGACGGCGCTGGCGCTCGTTGCGCTCCTCGTCTATCTGAACGTGATCTTGATGGAGCGGGAAGGCACGGGCTGGAAGCGCGATGGATCGCTCAGCCGAGCTGCGAAGTTCGCTGCCGCGTCGGTGTTCCTGCTGCTGCTCGTCGGGTCCTACGTGTCGGGCACGGAGGGAGCAGGCAAAGCGTTCTCCGACTGGCCGTTGATGAACGGCCGATTGATCCCCAACCTCAAGTTCGAGGCCCAGGCTCTCCACTTCCTGCACAGAGCGCTGGCCGCGATCGTTGGGGTGATCGTGTTCGTCGTCGGCTTCCGGGTGATCAAACGGAAGGAAGAGATGCCCGAAGCCGCGCGACTCGCTCACATCGCTTTGGGACTTTTCGCGATCGAGATCCTGATCGGGGCCGCGAACGTCTGGACGGGCCTCAACTCGGGCTTCGTCACGGCTCACCTCGCGATCGGCGCCGGGATATGGGGTTGCCTCGTCGGTCTTTCACTCGTGACCCGCCAAACGCAGCAGGAGGCCGCCGTGCGATCGCGTGACCTAAGGTCTGCCGTGATGGATCAGGGGGGCGTGAGTTGAGGAGACTGGTGGCCGACCCATCGGGGGCCGTGCGCGTCGAAGACGCGTTGCTCGACGAGGTTTCGGCCGATCACGTCGTCCCGACCACCTTCAAGCAGAAGATCGGCGCCTACGTCGGACTGACGAAGCCCCGCATCATCGAGCTGTTGCTAGTGACCACCGTCCCATCGATGGTGGTGGCCGCGGGCGCCTTCCCTCGACTCTCCCTCGTCCTGCTGACACTGTTGGGCGGGACCCTGTCGGCCGGCGGGGCGAACGCGATCAACTGCTACGTGGATCGCGATATCGACGAGATCATGCCGCGCACGCGCAAACGACCGTTGCCCACCCACCGAGTTGCACCTCGATCGGCACTCATCTTCGGAGCCGTTCTTGGGATCGCGGGCTTCGTTCTGTTGTGGGCCACGGTGAACCTGCTTGCAGGTCTGCTCTCGACCGCCGCGCTTCTCTTTTACGTCTTCGTCTACACGATCGGCATGAAGCGCAACACGCCGCAGAACATCGTGATCGGCGGAGCGGCCGGAGCGATGCCCGCGCTCGTCGGGTGGGCCGCCGTGACCAATACGGTCGAGCTCCCCGCGCTGGCGCTCTTCGGGATCATCTTCTACTGGACCCCGCCTCACTTCTGGGCGCTTGCGATGCGTTACGAGAAGGACTACGCGAAGGCAGGCGTCCCAATGATGCCGGTCGTGTACGGCCGCGAAGAGACGACGCGCCACATCCTTCTGTATTCGCTGATGTTGTTCGCCATGTGTCTCGCGTTCTTCTCGGTCGCGCACATGGGATGGGTGTTCTTGGGGGCCGCGATCGTCCTGAACGCGGTATTCATCGGTTGGGCCTTCAAGCTCTTCCGCAACCCAACTCCGAAGAGCGCCTGGGGCCTCTTCCGCTTCTCGATCTACTACCTAGCGCTGCTCTTCGGCGCGATGGCGCTCGACATCCTCGTCGTCTGACATCCGCTCGGCCCGCATCCACGCTCCGATCACCAGCGCGATGGCGACGATGAACGCCATGTCACCGCCGACCCACATCACTATCGCTCCCGCTTTCTGATCGTCGAGCTTCGGGTAGTGGGCGTAGATCGGTGACGTCGATGAGTAGATCGCGAGCGCCAGGAACGCTTGCTGCGGCAACGACAACGCCAGATAACCGAGTCGTAGCGGGTACGCGCGATCTCCAACGATCACCGGGACCCAGAAGACATAGCTCGCCGCGATAAAGACAAGGTGCTCGAGGGCGTGAACGAGCGCGTGGTCGAGGGCCGAGTCGTAGATGGACGTCAGGTGGGTGACCCACATCACCACCGCGAACAAGAGCCAGGACGCGACCATCGGCACGCGCCAGTTGGGTTTGGTTCCGACCACTAGGAGGGGCGCGACCACGACGATCAGCAGCATGTGCTGCACCATGTGGATCGCGAAGTTGGTTTCCGCTACGCGTTCTAGGACGAGCGCGGCGACGAAGGCCGCGCTTGCGCCGCCGAGGGCTACTCGACTACTACGGTTCCGCTCATCGATGGGTGGACGTCGCACTGGAAGTGATACTCACCCTTCTTGAGCGGCGGGATCGCGTAGGTCGTTTCCTGTCCGCCGTTGATGATGTCGCCCTTGAACAACTCTTTGCCGCCTTCGGACTCGTAGACGCCGATGTTGTGCTGCACCGTGTCGTCGTTCGTGAAGGTCAACTGAGTCTCTTCGCCCGCCTTGAACGTGAGCGTGTCCGTGTTGAACGAGACTCCGGAGGCGACGACGGAGTTCCCGGCGACGGGGGCCTCGTTGCCTGGGGGCTTCTCACCTGCTGCGGTCCCCTCGCCGACACCGATGAGAGCGAGGACGGCTCCTATGACGATCGGGTATGTCGCGATGATCAGGAGCTCGCCCCACGACCGACGCGCCTCGGTCGGCTTGACGGCGACATAAGCGCAAACGCCAAGGACGTTCGCCGAGATGGCGAGGGCGAGGATGACAGCAACCTCGCTTGGGACGTTCAGCAAAATGCGGGAGATCCCGAACGTAGACCCACCGATCAGAACGATGGCGGCGATGGGGATCACGATCGGAAGCGGGACGCGGAATCGGATCTCCTCGGACGATCCGTGTTGGCTCATGTTTTCCTCAGCTCCCATGCTTCCAGTTCACGTTCGAAATCTTCCCAACTGACTTCCGTCGCCTCACCGGCGTCGCTCCGTTCCTCCGCAGCATTCCACCGAAAGAACAGGATGGCGATGGCGAGCCACAGTAGCAAACCGCCTCCTATCTTCATGAACAATCCGGCGATGCGCTGATCGGTTATCGCGTCCAGGCCCCAGAGGCGTGGCGCGTGCGCGTAGAAGCTGTAGAGCGGGGCGTCCGAGAAGGTGAGGAATGAGGCCGGAACGGTCGGCAGGATCGACTGGAGGAAGAGATAGAGCATCTTCCCAGGCGGCGACAGCCTCGAGTATTCGGGCAGAGGGTCGACGACAGGCCACCACATCAGAACCGAGGCCGTGAACAGGATCACATGGAGGCCGAAGTGCGCGAGATGGTGGTGGACCGAGATCCCAACGACTGTGGGCCAGTGCGTACCGACGATGACGAGGTTGAAGGTGATCAGCCCAACGGCGGGTTTCGTCACCAACTTCACGACCTTGTTCAGCCCCGCCGCATCGATGATCGCTCGATACAGCCAGGCCGGAATGCCTAGGAGAAGGAGCGGTGGAGCGACCAGTGAGAACAGCGTGTGCTGGACCATGTGTGCGCTGAAGAGGAACTTCTCGGAGACCTCGTGCAGCGGCCAGTCGGCGCCGATCCACAGGATCGCCACGCCCGAAAGGAAGTACGCCATCTGCCTCCGGGTAGCGACGGGCTCGCCCGGCGCCACGCGCTTGGGGCCGAGGTACCTGAGGGCCGCGAGGTACCCGCCCGCGCTGAGGAGCATCACGAGCCAGACGTCGAAGTGCGGGTGCCACCCGGGAACCGTTGCTCCGGCCGTGGCAGCTGCGTTGAGCACGGCCGGCTATGCCGGGCCGGTGTCGTGCAAGAAGAAGTTCGATAGCACGATCGTGAAAACGAAGAACGCCAGGATGATCCCCGTGATGAACAGCCGCCTGAAGATCCTGCTGTCGTACTTCAGGTGCATGAAGTAGAGCCCGACCATCACGAACTTGAAGAACGAAAGCGTTATCAACATCGGAACCAGCAGGTCTTTTAGCGAAGTGATGTAGTAGATCGCGACCTCGATGAGCGTGACGATCGCGAGGATCACCGCGACCGCTACGTAGCGACCCGGCCCGGGGTGTTCGTGCAGTTCGAGTTCTTCGCGCGGAGCTTCTTCGGCAGTTGTCATGGCCTCAGTTGTTTGTCGGGATCAGGTAAACGACGGTGAAGATGACGATCCAAACGATGTCGACGAAGTGCCAGTACAGACCGATCAGCTCAACCTTACGGCTATCACTCTGCGGCAACCGCCCGGCGAGGGACATTCCCACGAGCGAAAGCAGCATCAGGATCCCGACGGTCACGTGCGCCCCGTGGAACCCGGTCAGGACGAAGAACGCGCTGCCGAACGGGCTCTTAGAGAGCGCAAGGCCCTCGTGATAGAAGGTCGTGAACTCGTAGATCTGGCCGCCGATGAAGGTCATCCCCAAAAAGGCGGTGGCCAGCAGCCACACTCTGGCGGCCCGCAATATCCCTCTCTGCTGGGCGTTGAGCGCGAGCACCATCGTCAGCGACGACATCAGGAGCACGAAAGACGACACCGACGTGTACGGGATGTCGTAGATCTCGTGCGGAGCGGGTCCCGAGCCGAACCTGTTGCGATAGAGCAGGTAGGTCGAGATCAGGGAGCCGAAGAAGAGGCACTCGGAGCCCAGGAAAGCCCACATCGCCATCTTGACGTTGTCCAAACCGGTGGAGGTTTGATGTTCATCGTGTGCAGGAGCTACGGCGTGGGCTTCAGTGCTCATCCGCTGCTCCCGGCTCGAAGATCCATCCGAAGACGCCCATCATCGTGATCAAAGCCCCGAGCCCCAAGACCAGGGGATTGAAGTAGATGACTCCATAGCCCATAACCGGCAGCCCGGCCGCGACCACGAGCGGGAAGAACGACGGTGACGGGAGATGGATGCCGTGCCCGTCGCCGAGGTTCTCCTCCCCCTTCGAGCCGCCCGCAAGGACCGGCACGGGGAAACCTTCCGGCGACTCCACGTATTTCCTGTGCCACCAGTCATCGCGATGGGTGACCACCGGAACTTCGGCGAAGTTGTACTCCGGTGGCGGCGACGGGATCGACCATTCCAAGGTCCGCGCGTCCCACGGATCGTCAACGGCTTCCTCGCGCTTACGGCTGCTGACGATGATGTTGGCGATGAACACCAGAACCGACGACACGATGATGAACGCGCCGATCGTTTCGACGAGGTTCCAGACGTCCCACCCCATGCCTTTCGGATACGTGTAGATCCTGCGCGGCATCCCTTGCAGTCCAACGATGTGGAACGGAGCGAAAGTCACGTTGAACCCGATGAACCAGAGCCAGAAGTGCAGCTTGCCGAGCTTCTCCGACAGCATGTGCCCGAAGACCTTCGGCCACCAGTAATAGAGGCCGGCCATGATCCCGAAGAGCGCTCCTCCGAACAGCACGTAGTGGAAGTGAGCGACGATGTAATAGGTGTCGGTCTGTTGCGCGTCGTGCGGCACGATCGAGTGCGTCACGCCGGAGAGCCCGCCGATGATGAACATCATCACGAAACCGATGGCGAAGAGCATCGGCGTTTTGAACCGGATGTCTCCACCCCACATCGTTCCAAGCCAGTTGAAGATCTTCACTCCAGTCGGCACCGCGATGAACATCGTCGATATCGCGAAGGCCGAGTTAGCGACCGGCCCGAGGCCCACCGCGAACATGTGGTGCGCCCACACTCCCCAGCCCATGAAGCCGATGGCAGCTCCGGCGAAGACGATCGCTGCGTAGCCGAACAAGGGCTTGCGCGAGAACACGGGGATGATCTCGGACACGATCCCCATCGCCGGCAAGATCAGGATGTAGACCTCCGGGTGACCGAATAACCAGAACAGGTGTTGCCATAAGACCGGATCACCGCCCGCGGCCGGGTTGAAGAAGTTCGTATCGAAGAGCCTGTCGAACATCAGTTGGAACAGTGCAACGGCGATAACCGGCATCGCGAAGAGCAGCAGGAACGACACGACCAGCGTCATCCAGATGAACACCGGCATCCGCATCATCGTCATGCCGGGCGCGCGCATATTCAGGATCGTCACGATGAAGTTGATGGCCCCCAATAAGGAGGCCACACCGAGGATCTGCAGACCCACGGAGTAGTAGCTCATCCCGTTGCTGGCCTGCGTCGTAGACAGCGGCGCGTATCCGAACCAGCCTCCGTCCGGGGCCCCCCCAAGGAAGAAGCTCGAGTACAGGAAGATCCCGCCGAACGCGAAGATCCAGTAACTCAGAGCGTTGAGACGGGGGAATGCGACGTCTCGTGCGCCGATCATCAGAGGAACGAAGAAGTTGAAGAGCGCGACTCCCATCGGCATGACGACTAGGAAGATCATCGTGACGCCGTGCATCGTCATGAACTGGTTGTAGAGGTCGGCGGTCTGCTCGGCCGAACCGAACAAGGTCTGATCCGGGCGGGCAAGTTGGGTACGCATGGCAACCGCTTCGAGTCCACCCAAGATGAAGAAGATGAACGCGGTCGCTCCGTAGAGGATCCCGATCTTCTTGTGGTCGACCGTAAACAGCCAGCTCTTCCAACCCGTCGTTGAGGTCGGACGCGCGAAGAGCCTGCGCTGCGATATCGCGGCCGTTGCCATCTAGTTCAATGTCCTTTCGTTTACTCGAGGCTCTGAAGGTATGCGACCAGAGCCTGGATATCTTCCTGGGAAAGGTCGTAGTCCGGCATCTTCGATCCCGGCTTCACCGCGGGGGGATCATCCAACCAGGTGGTCAAGGTCTCGGCGTTGTTATCGAAGATCGCCCCGGCGAACGTGCCTCGGCTGGCGAAGTGAGTTAGGTCGGGGCCGATCCGGGCCGCCGCGTCCGACCCCTCGACCGCGTGACAGTTGATGCACGGCCCCTCCATGAAGACCTTCTCGCCTTGCAACGCCAGAGAGTCACTCGGTGAACTCGCGGGTTGTTGCTGCTCCGAGATCCAGGTCTGGAAGTCGTCCGGAGCCATCGCGATCACGCGCAGTCTCATGTTCGCGTGCGACAAGCCGCAGTACTCGGTGCACTGCCCCCAGTACTCGCCCGGTTTTTCGGCCGTGAACCACATGTGGTTGACGCGGCCCGGCACGACATCCTGCTTGCCGGTGAGTTTGGGGATCCAGAAGCTGTGGATCACGTCGACGCCCTCTAGCGTGAGGTACACGGGCTGGTTGATCGGAACGTGCATCTCGTTGGCGGTGATCACGTCGAGGTCGCTGTACTCGTACTCCCACCAGAATTGATGTCCGACGACCTTTACCTCGAGAGCGTTGTTGGGCTTCTGGGAAAGGTCTGCGATCGCCTTCACCGTGGGGATCGCGAGGCCCGCCAAGATCAGGGCCGGCACCAAGGTCAGCACGACCTCGAGCTTGGTGTTGCCGTGGAACTGGGCGGCTTGGCGACCGGGCTTGTGACGGAATTTGATCAGCGCGAAGACGATGAGCCCTTCGACGATCACGAAGATGATCGCCGCGAGCATGAAGGTGATGTCCCAGAGCTGGTCGGCTCGCCTGGAAACCGGGCCTTCGGGCGACATGTAGTCCTGAGGCCCGACGTTCGAAGAGCAGGCGCTGGCGGCGAGCGCGAATGCACCCATCAAACCTGCGAACAAGAGTCGCCGACCGCGCGCGCTGAGACCTCTCGAAGGCTTCATGGACGCCGCGGAATATATATGAACTACCGGCTGCTTAACCCCTATCCTGGCCTCCCAATGCCTTCCGAAGAAGAACTCGATGCACCGGAAGAAGGTTCTCGGGTCCAGCGCGTGCTCATGGTGGCGATCCCAGCCCTCGTGCTCCTGGGAGTCATCGCCTACGGCGTCTTCACAAGAGCCGAGCCGAAAATCGCTGCTGGCGATCAACTGCCGTCGTTCGAGCTCCCCCTGGTGAGCGGGGGCGGGACGATCTCGAGCGCCGAACTCGCCGGGTCTCCCGTGGTCCTCAACTTCTGGGCGTCGTGGTGCGGGCCGTGCAAGCAGGAGGCCCCGGTACTCGAGCGCGCCTGGGAGGACTACAAGGACCGTGGCGTGCGCTTCATCGGCGTCGCAGCACGGGATTCAGAGCAGGGAGCAGCCGAGTTCATCGCGGCGCACAAGATCACATACCCCAACGCGCTCGATCTACAGGAGGAGCTGTGGCCCAAGCTCTTCGATTTCTTCGGTCTCCCTCGCACGTACTTCATCGACAAAGACGGACGGATAGCCGCCGCGGAAACGGGGCCCAAGATCTCGAGCGAGGTCCTCGGCCCGATCTCCGAGGAGACCCTCCGCAACGGGATAGACAGGTTGTTGGAGGAACCTTCGAGATGAGTGCACAAGCGCACGTGCAGAAAGCGTTACCCCCCTCGCTTCTCGGGATGGTGCTTTTCATCTCGTCCGAGACGATGTTCTTCGGGGGATTGTTCGCCGCGTACTTCAGCCTCCGCGCGGCAGCGGGCGTTTGGCCCCCCTCCGGCGTCGAGCTCGAGATCTTGCTCCCGGGACTCGCGACGCTCGCGCTGATCTCGTCATCAGGCACGATCATGCTCGCCGAGCGGAAGGCGGCGGCCGGAAATCGAAGGGGAACCGGGCGATGGCTCGCGATCACAGTCGCACTCGGGGTCGCCTTTCTGGGGGCCCAGATCTACGACTACGGCCACCTTGGCTTCTCGGTGAAAGACGGAGCGTTCCAGACGCTGTTCTTCACGATGACCGGGTTCCACGGCGCTCACGTCGCGGCCGGCCTCGTCACCTTCGGAGTGATCGGTTTGCGCAACGCGCAGGGAAACATCAGCGCCGATTCGCACGGCCCCCTGATCGCGGCCGGTTACTACTGGCACTTCGTCGACGTGGTCTGGATCCTGCTCTTCGCGACGCTCTACCTGCTGAAGTAGACGGTTCCTAGAGTTTCGGGAGCTTCTGAAGGAGCGGCTCGATCTCGCTGCGCACGGCGACGTTGTCCCAGCGCGCCGCGATCTTGCCGTCGCGGCCGACGAGGAAGATCCATGGCTCGGTGAGGTCCTTACCTCGATAGATCCAGTCCGCCGCGCCCTGGTTGATCGCGCGGCCCTCGAAATCACGCCACACCTCGATATGGATGAAGTTCGCTCGGTCGGAGTAATCCTTGGCCAAGGCTTGAACCATGTCGGTGATCGGTCCGCAGAACCGGCTGATGCAATAAACCGGCGTGGAGATGACCACGAGTGCGGGTTGGTGATTCTTCACGCTGTCGAGGACGGTGATCCCGTGGAGCTCGGGGTCTGGGATCTTGCCTCCCTCGACCGCTCTGGAGTCGATGGCTCCCACGGGCGCGTCCTTCGCCCCGACCAGGAGATTCTTGCTAAGGGGAGCGTCGGCTCCCACGGCTGGGTAGACGGGCTCGCTGCGAACCTCGAACGTTGCCTCCCCAGACATCGCTCCGTCGGGAAGATCCGCAGTCACTTTCACCGACCAGAAGCCGGGTTGATCGAAGTTGACTTCCGACGAGTAGACCCCCCGGCCGTCGGACGCAGTTCCCGCTACCGGGCCCTTGGTCGAGGGATCCCCTTCGATCGCGAGGAACTCCCCGGTCCCATCGATCGACGCTCCATCGTTGACCGGCTCAGCCTCAGTCCCAAGGAAGGTGAATGTCTCCTCGACCTCTCCGAAGCTCACGAACAATTGCTCGGGCGTGAGGAGGCCGACGATGAAACGTCCGGGAGATCCGGCGACCAGGTCGTAGGAAGCGGGTTCGACGATGAGCTCGCCGGTGCCAGTGCCGGCGCCGGGCGACTCGTTGCCGGTCGCGTTTCCATCCGCCGGCTCATCTCCGCCACACGCGGCAAGGAGAAAAGTCAAAGCGAGGATCGCAGCGAGTTTCTTCACAACGCGCAGCTCGCCGCCGGGATCCCCAGCTCGTCCAGCGCCGTCGTCGTCGCCTGGATCAGATCCCCGAGGTCTTCGTCGAGGGTTTCCCCCTCGCCGGCCGGGGACAGATCGGCCTCGACGCGCTGCATCGCGACGAGAAGGTCGCCTTCGGCCCCCCGGTCCTTGGCCCCGACATCGGCGGCGATCTCATGGAGTGGAGAGTGAGCTCGATCTTGGAACATGCGGCGCGCCTGGTCGACATCGCGATCCGCGGCTGCTGCTTGCGCGAGGCACAACCCCTCGACGGCCGCCGCGTATGTCGCTTCAGTGCCGGCGGGGCCGGGCCCTTGAGCCACGGCTGGATGGGGATCTCGATTCAGGAAAGTGAAGGCGCCGATGCTCAGGATCGCTCCGGCGCCGATCAACACGAATGGCACGACCACGTTGGCGGTCTTCTGGAAGAAGAGCGCTAGGCCGAGCACGACAAGCGGAGCGCCCAGAACCAAAGCCTCGATGTTCGGGCCGGAATCCGCTCCATGGGCGAGGTTCACGATCCGGACGTGCTCCTTCGAAGCAGAAGCGCGCCGCCCACGACCACGACCGTGCCGATAACCAGCGGAACCACGGGGAAGCTGGAGCCGTCGTCGGGATTGTTGATGGGTTTCGTGCTCGACGTCGACGGCTCGATGGTCGGCTTCGCGTTGCAATCCTTCTGGCCCGCGACGACGAAGGAGAACGAGTCGCTCAGCTCGTGCCCGTCCTCGGCCGAGATGGCAACGAAATCCACATTCCAGCGGCCGGGTTGGCCGCCATCGATCGCCACCACCATGTCGTTGCCGCTGAGCTGGGCCTTCTCGCCCACCTCCTTCTTACAGCCGTCGGTAACCGTGACGCTCGAGCCCGCCGCGGGTTGTTCGGCCATCGTCAGAGTCACCTCCGGCGGAGCCTTGTCCACGGTCGAGTCGACCTCGGGATCCGAGCTCTCAAGGGAGGCGTGGGCCAGGGCGGACGCCGGCAGGAGCACCAGGATGGCGCACGCAATAAGGGCGACCGACTTGCGCATCTGTTTCTCCTCCATAGCCCGATCCAGTCCCATCTAGGTTACTCAGCCGGACGCGTTAGTCGGCGTGGGTCTCCACACCCCGGATTGGAGCGGGCATCCTTTAGGCTCGGGCGGGCATGGAGGCTCCTTCCAATCCCCCACCACCGGCACGCCGCAACAAGTTCGTTGTCGGCGCGGGGATCGTCGTCCTAACGCTGTGCGGACTCGTCGCGTGGGCGATGGGTCGCCCCGGCTCCACATCCTTCTTCTACACGCCAACCGAGGTCATGGCGCTTGGAGTGGACGCGCCGCAAGGCGAGTACAGAGTGAACGGGAAGGTCCTGCCGGACACCGTTGAGGGTGACCCCGATGGCCTCACGACCACTTTCGAGATCCATGACGGCGCCACCGAGATGCGGGTGACAACCGACAGCCCCCTACCGGATGCCTTCTGGACGGCGATGGCCAACGACTCCTCCGAGGTCGAGATCGTCGCGAGAGGTCGTTACAGCGACGGCATCTTCACCGCCTCGCAAGTGCTCGCGAAGTGCCCGTCCAAGTTCAAGGCCAAGGTAGCGGCGGGCGGGTAGCCCGACGACCATGATCTCTCTAGCCGGCTTCGGGCGACCATCCCTTCTGGCCGCGCTCGTGTTCGCGACGTTCGCGCTCATCGCATGTGGGTGGGGAGCCACGGCAAAGAAACCGAATCTCGCGGCAGCGGGTCGTCGCGCCCTCGCCGTCTGCGCGGTTTTCGTTTCTCTCGCTGCTCTGTCATTGGTCACTGCCCTTTACGCACACGACTTCTCGCTCGAATACGTGGCGAGCTACTCGTCCAGATCGCTCTCGCGGCCGTACACGCTGTCGGCTCTATGGGGAGGGATGGAAGGCTCGCTGCTCTTCTGGACGCTGCTACTCACCATCTTCTCTACCGTCGCGATCTTCAAAGCTCGCGTTCGAAAAGGAACGGTCGTCGATCGAGCTGCGGCGATCCTCGCCGGGATCGCGGTCTTCTTCATCTCATTGCTCGTCTTCCCGGCGAATCCGTTCCGCATGCTGGCCGGGATCCCGTCCGACGGCACGGGGCTCAATCCGCTGCTGCAATCGCCCGGGATGATGATCCACCCACCGCTTCTCTACACCGGCTTCGTCGCGTTCTCGATCCCATTCGCATTTGCGATGAGCGCACTTGTCGAGCGCAGGCTCGATGAGGACTGGTTCACACATACGCGCCGGTGGACGCTGTTCGCGTGGAGTGCGCTCTCGATCGGGATCGTCCTGGGGGGCGCGTGGGCCTACACCGAACTCGGCTGGGGTGGCTACTGGGCCTGGGATCCCGTTGAGAACGCTTCGTTCCTTCCGTGGCTGACCGCAACCGCGTACCTGCATTCAGTCGTGATCCAAGAGAAGCGTCGGATGTTCAAGGCATGGAACATCTCGTTGATCTTGATGACCTACCTGCTCGCGGTTTTCGGCACGTTCCTTACTCGGTCGGGGATCCTCTCGAGCATCCACACCTTCACCGAAGGTCCGATCGGCAAGTGGTTCCTGCCGTTCCTCGCAGCGATGCTGATCAGCGGGATCACCTTGATGGTGATGCGAGCGGACGCTTTGCGCAGCGAGAACAGATTCGATTCGTTGCTGTCGCGCGAATCGGCGTTTCTCGCCAACAACGTTCTGTTCCTGGCGGCCGCGTTCGCGATCCTCTGGGGAACGATCTACCCGATCATCGCCGAGGTTGTCTCGGGCGTTCGCCTCTCGGTAGGACCACCGTTCTTCAACTCTGTGTTCATCCCGATCGGCCTCGCGATACTCGCCCTGACCGGGATCGGTCCCTTGATCGCGTGGCGGCGCATGGATCCCGGCGCGCTCGGCCGGATCATCAAGGCTCCCCTCATCGCAGCCGGGGTGGTTACGACCGGTCTAGGGCTCTCGGGGGTTCGGAGCACGGGCGCGCTGATCGCGTTCGGCGCGTGCGCTTTCACGTTGATCGCGGTCGGCGGCGAGTTCGTGAGGGGAAGCCGCATCTATCGGAGACGAGAGCGCGCCTCCTGGGGCAGCGCCTTGCGGAAGACCCTAGCTCGCAACCGCAGGAGATATGGCGGATACATAGTGCATCTCGGAGTTGCTCTCATCGTCATCGGATTCGCGGGATCCGCGTTCAAGACCGAGCGCAACGAGCAGCTCTCCAAAGGCGAAAGCATGAAGGTCGGCGCTTACACGCTCACTTACGAGAGCCTGCAGACGGCTTCCACGCCTGAGAAAGAGATCGCACAGGCGACGCTGCGAGTGCACAAGGGCGACAAGGACCTTGGGACGATGGCCCCGCAGCGCAACCTGCACACCGCGCAGGGGCAATTCCAGTCCGAAGTCGCGATCCGCACTACGCCGATCGAAGATCTATACGTCGTTGTGACGGCCTTCGATCCCGATGGTGATGCGTCCGTGCGGGCGTTCGTCAATCCGCTCACGTGGTGGATATGGGCCGGCGCTTTCGTCATGGCGATAGGGATGTCGGTGCTGCTTACAGGTCCCATCGCCCAACCGGTCACCGCCACGAGCGTGGCGCGCCAGCCGGCCGAGCCGGTTGCGGTCGGATCATGAGGGCCGTTATCGCTGGTGTCGCCCTCGCGTTGTTCCTCGCGGCCCCCGCGTTGGCGAACTCCGAAGACATCGCGAACGACGTCGCTCGCAATGTGATGTCGCCGTACTGCGAAGGTGTGACTTTGCATGACTGCCCGTCGCGTGAGGCGCTCGAGTTACGCGGCCGGATCGCCACCTGGGCAGATCAGGGCATGACGAAGGGGCAGATCATCGATCGACTCGTCAGCGAGTTCGGTCCCCAGATCCGTGCAGTACCCCAGACGAGCGGAACCGGTTTGTTCGCTTGGGTCTTGCCGGGGGCCGCGCTAATCGCCGGAATCGGGGCCGCGGTGGTTCTAGCTCGACGCTTCAGTGGACGCCAGCCCCCCGCTCCCACAGAGGGGATCACGTCCGAACAACGCGCTCGCCTTGACGCCGAGCTCGAGGCGTTTGGAGGACCTTCGTGATCGCCGGGATGTTGATCGCTGCGCTTGCGATCCTCGCCTTGGCCTACGTCGCCGCACCTCTACGGTTCGGGGCCGCCGAGGAATCTCAAGTCGAGGGCCGGCCGGTTGAGGAAGCGAGATCGCGCAAGCGAGCAGCACTCAGCGCTTTGCTCGAGCTCGATGAGGACGCCGAGATGGGAAAGATCTCTACGGCCGACCTCGTCAAGCTCCGTGCGACTTACGAGATGGAGGCCGTCATGGCCCTCATCCAGCTCGACGATGCCGAGGCCGACCCCGCCGACGACGACGAACTGGAAGTCGAGATCAAGGCGCTCCGGAAACGCATGCAATGCCCGTCATGCGGCGCAGTCCGTTCTCCCGGCGAGCCATGCCCGCGATGCGGCGCCTGAGTGTGCGCACGCCGCGAGTAATTCGCGTCCTGCGCACACTCGGCCTGGTCATCTGCGCCGCCCTGATCGCGGTATCGGCAGCGCCGGCCGTTCGCGCCGCCGACACCGGCACCATCAAGGGAAAAGTTGTTCGCGCCGGTGTCGACAAACCCCAGCCGGGGGTCAAGGTCACGCTCACGATCGGTGGCGGCACAGAAGAGCTTGAGTCGCAAACGACAACCACGGACGCCAAGGGTCGTTACCTGTTCGACGATCTGGCAACCGGCGAAGCCCACTTCTACGCGCTCGACGCGGTTTACGACGGCGGGCTCTTCGCGGGACGCCCGCTTGTGATTCCAGACAACACGGAGAAGAAACCGATCATCACTTCGACATTGCGAGTTTGGGACACGACGACCGATCCCTCCTCGATCTTGATACGGCGCAACGATGTCTTCGTGGTTCAAGACGCCGACGGCGTCGGGTTGATCGAGTCATACAGGATCGTCAACCCAACGCATCTCGCCTACATCGGACGCGGCGGCGAAACAGGCGAGAACGAAGACGGGACGACGACGCCGACGGTGGGGTTCTGGCTACCGGAGAAAGCCGACAAACAGTCGGTCCAGATAATCGAGAGCGACCTCGACGTGCCGTCGTTGCTTCCTACCGAGTATGGATTCGCCACAACGATCGCGATCCCGCCGGGGGAAACGCGGCTCACCTACACCTATCGGGTCGAGGGGTCCGCCGGCGTTTACGACATCACGAGAACAGCGCTGTACGCGATGGCGGAGGTTGACTTCTATGCAGAACCTCCGCTCACGATCGAAAGCAACCGGCTCGAGGACAAAGGCTCGGTCCAGGTTGGAGATAAGACGTACACGCGCTATGCATCGACCGAGGGGCTCGATCCCGCCGACCCGGTTCAAGTGCTCGCTACCGCAGAGGCTGGAACTCCCGGGGGGCTCCTCTTGGGAGTCGCCGCGGTTCTTCTGCTGCTCGTCGCGACCGCCGCCTTCGGATGGCGAAGGTCACGCCGCCCCGCTGTGGTTACCGCTCCTGCAGCACGCGAGGTCCTGCTCGCATCGATCGCCGAGCTCGACCTGCGTCACGAAGCCGGCGAGATCTCGGATGAAGAGCACGCGGCCCGACGAGCAGCCATGAAAGATGACCTTCGCAATCGAGAGCCGGCCGCGCGGTGATCGAAGCCAAGAGCCTCCGGGTTCAGTTCGGCAGAACCCTCGCGTTGGACTCCGTAGACATCCGGCTGGGGCCTGGGATCACCGGCCTTTTCGGGCAGAACGGTTCGGGGAAGACGACGCTGCTGCGAACACTCGCCGGACTTCAGAGACCGACCACGGGCGAAGTCACGCTCGATGGTTCGTCTCCGCGCGATCCCGACGAGCGTGTTCGCGGCTCCATCGGATATGTGGGACATCCGAGCGGGCTCTATACGCGTCTCACGGTCGCAGAGAACCTCGGGCTGTTCGCAAAGCTGCACGGGATAAGCGTGACCCGGCCCAGCGAGATGATCGAGTTGCTCGACCTCGGCCGATGGGCGAACACGTCCGCGGGAGATCTGTCGGCGGGGCTCTCGCGGCGGACCGCCGTGGCACGAGCTTTGCTCCACGAGCCGCGCTTCCTCTTCCTCGACGAGCCTTATGCGAACCTCGACGACGACGCCGCTCAGATCGTTTCGGACGCGATCGTCGCGTGGCGGAGCGACGACCGATACGCGCTCATTGCCACTCACGGTGCGAAGCGAGTGAAGGCGTACGCGGATGGAGGCCTGATCCTCAAGCGCGGACGAGTTTCCACCCAAGGGATCTACGTGCACGAAGAGGCGAAGATATGAGCGCGGGTTTCGTCTCGAAAACGCTCGCGCTGACCTCGAAGGATCTGCGCGTCGAATGGCGCGGACGGGACACACTTCCGCCGATGATCGCGTTCGCGATCACCGTCGCATTGCTTTTGGCCTTCGCGGTACCTGACACGACCTCGCTCGATCAGGCGGTCGAAAGCCCGGTCGGAGCCGTCGCACTTTCCGATGTGATCGCAGCCTTCCTTTGGATAACGATCCTCTTCGCCGGATTGATCGGTTTCGCGCGCACCTTCGAGGTCGAGCGCGAACAGGGTGCGATCGAGCCTCTTCTCCTGGCGCCACTCGACCTCGGCGGCGTGTTCGCCGCGAAGGCCCTCGCGAACCTCGCGTTCGTGTGCATCGTCGAGATCGTGCTCGTTCCGGTTCTGGCGGTGATGTTCGGCATCCATCTGGGGGCGGATTGGGCGACGTTCGCACTCGTCATCGCGCTCGTCGATATCGGATTCGTCTCCGTTGGAACGTTGTTCGCCTCGCTCGCCGCGCAGACGCGTAGCCGCGAGTTGATACTTCCGATCCTCGCTTTGCCCGTGCTCGTGCCGGTCTTCATCGCCGCGTTCGAGCTTTCGTCGGATCTCTTCGCCGGTAACGGTCTCGAAGCCGTCGCGGCGCGGGGTTGGTTCGGGATACTCATCGCCTACGACATCGTTTTCACCACGGTTGCGGCCCTCATGTTCGAGTTCGTGCTCGATGCGTAGAGCCGCAGCGATCTTGCTGCTGATCGCGCTGGTCGTCACCGGTTGTGGGGGCCGGGTCGACGTCTACGAGGTTCCGCCGGACGCCCCTTCGGGCGCGACCCGCGCGTTGGAGCTGCCAGATCCGGTCCCGGCAGTTCCCGCCTTCAGGGTGGATCTGAAGGGCGACTCTCAGCCGAACGACTTGAAGCGCGTCGCGAAGACTCCCGGGGTTGCCGTGGTCGGGCAGGTCGCCCTGCGGGAGATGAAGGTTGTGGGCGCCGACGGGCTAACCGCCAAGCTCGTGGTGGGGGCCGCGTCGCCGCTCGACTATCGCTCGGTGGCGCCCGCATCGACCCGCGACGCCGACTTCGTGTGGACGGCGCTTATGGCGGGACGCGCCGTCGTCACCTTCGACACCGCGGAGGTACTCGGATTATCTGAGGGTGGGGAGATCTCGATCGGCGACCAGACCGTTCAGGTGGGTGCGTTCGCAGACAACGGCATCCCCAACATCGCCGATGTCTTAGTCGCAGACAACCTCGGCTCGAGTCTTGGACTCGGTCCACCCGGAGTTCTCGTCGTCGGAGTGAGCTCCGGCTCGACCTTGCAATCCGTGGGGAACCGATTGCGCGACCGCGTCGGAAGTTTCGGGAAGATCAAGCGACTGTTGCCCGAGACGCCCATCACTCATCCCGCTCCGCCCCCTCAACCGACCGGCGCGGCGAACAGCGGCGTCATCGGATCCATGAGCTTCACGATCTTGAAGAACGGATTCATCATTCCCGACCCAGCGTGGGTCGCCTCGAATATCGCGATCGGTGACGTCCCACTGATCGGCTCGGTCACGTGCCACCGATTGATGTTCCCCCAGTTGCGCGCGGCCTTGTCCGAGATCGAAAGCGCGGGCCTGTCGTCCGAGCTGCATACGGCCGACGGTTGTTACGTTCCTCGCTTCATCGACCGCGACCCCGGCAAGCCGCTCTCGATGCACGCGTTCGGACTGGCGATAGATCTGAACGCGGCGACCAACCAGCTTGGAACACGCGGTGACATGGACCCGCAGATCGTCGAGATATTCGAGCGATGGGGCTTCGATTGGGGCGGCCGCTGGGCCCGGCCCGACCCCATGCACTTCGAACTAGCGCGCCTGATCCAGACCTAGCCGATAACCCTCTTCGCTACTGCCATCAGGGCGTCGGGGTCGCTGGACGTGGGCATCAGGATCGGCGTGGAGAGGCCGGCCTCGTAGAACTCTTCTAGACGATCCGCTACCTCTTCAGGGCCTCCCGACAGCACGAGCGCGTCGGCCAGTCGTTCGGTCACCGCCGTTCGCGCGCCCTCGCGGTCGCCCGAGTTCCAAGCTTTGTTGATCGCTTCCGCTTCGGCTTCGAATCCCTGGCGCGCGACCCACGGGTTATAGCCGGGGGCCGAGACGTATGGCGGAAGGATCCAGCTGGCTAGGCCCCGCGCTTCCTCGCGCGACGCGCCGGGAGCCCACACGAGGCGCGCTATCAATTCTTTGTCGGGCACCGACTCGCGTGCGAGTTTCACTCCGGCCGTCGAGACTGCGAACAACGCGACGCCATCCGCGGATTCGCGCGCCAGCTCCATCATTCGAGGGCCGAGCGCGGCGAGAAAGATCGGCACTTCCCCTCCGGCCGTGTCCAATCGGAAGCCCTTCGTGGTGATCGTCTTGCCTTCGTAAGAAAGCTTCTCGCCGGCGAGTGCACGCCTGACGAAATCCATCGTTTCGCGCATCCGCGCGACGGGGTGCTCGAACCGCTCGCCCATCCAGTTCTCGACGATCGTCGGCGTCGATGCGCCGAGCCCGAGGTTGAAGCGGCCGCCACTGGCCTGTTGCGCGGTCGCGGCCCCCATGGCGATCAAAGCCGGAGGTCGTGTGAACACGGGAACGATCGCAACCCCGATGCGCGCCTTGGAGGTCGCTGCCCCTATCGCCGAACAGACGGCGAACGCATCCGTGCCCGCCACCTCGGCGGTCCAGATGTCGGTGAACCCTGCGTCCTCCATCGAGCGCGCGACTTCCACAGATTCGCGCAGCCACTGGCCGGGCAAGGGAAGCGTGACACCGATCCGACGGTCCATAGGCACCCGACATTAGTAAAGTCGGCCCCTCTTATGAGAGCCCCCTCCTCACCCGACGTGCCCAAGCAGAGCGCGATCACGCGCCTCGGCATCCTCACGATGGTCGCGATAGCGGCATCCCTCTACCTGGTGTTCTTCGAGGCCCGAGAGGCAGACGCGGCGATGGGCGGGCAGCTCCAGCGGATCTTCTATTTCCACGTTCCCTCCGCGTGGGCCGCCTACCTGGCCTTCGCCATCGTCTTCATCAGCTCGATCGCCTACCTGCGGACGGGGGCCCGTCGCTGGGATCTCCTGGCCACCTCCGCGGCCGAACTCGGGGTGCTGTTCACAACCCTCGTATTGATCACGGGCCCCATCTGGGCCCGGCCGGTCTGGGGCACCTGGTGGCAGTGGGACGCCCGACTGACCTCGGCCCTCGTGATGTGGCTCAGCTACGTGGGGTACCTGCTCCTTCGGGGGTTGGTCCTCGATCCGACGAAGGCCGGGCGCCTGGCCGCCGTCGTTGGGATCGTTGGTTTCGTCAACGTGCCGATCGTCCATTTCTCCGTCCAGTGGTGGAGGACCCTCCACCCGAGCGGCCCCACCGTCGCGGACATGGAGCGCAGCTCCGGCCTCGGCTCCCCCGAGCTGATCGCCTTCTTCGTGTCGCTGGCCGCGTTCACGCTTCTGTTCGCCTGGCTCCTCGCGGTCAGGGTGCGGCTCGGCCGAACGGCCGACCGGGTCGAGCAGCTCGAAATGAAGCTCGCGACATGAGCGAGCTCACCTGGCTGTTCATCGCCTTCTCCGCGGTCTGGGTCGGCATCGGTGCATACGTTCTGTCGCTGGGGGTCCGTCAAAGGAAGCTCGAATCCAGGCTCGAGGAACTCGACCGAAAAGACTGAATCGAGCATCGTCACGCGTTCACAAGCAGAGCGCGTTTGTCCTGCTCAAATGCACAATCTTGAAGATTCCGCCCCCTGGTTTGTGAGTAAGATGACGCCCGCATGAAGCTGATCCCCGAGCGCGTCTATCGAATGACAGACAGGCCGTTGACGTGGACCACTGCGATCCTCATCGGCTTCGCACTTTGGGTTTTCATGATCCTGGCTCTAGGCCAGGTCCCCTCGGTGATCATCTACAAGTTCGATCAGTACATCGGCCAGATCATCGACTTCTCAAAGAAGATCCCAGGCATCAACAAAAACGGCCTCAACACCGTTCAGGTCAAGATGATCCGCGACATCATCGCCAACAGCGTTCAGATGGGGATCCTCACAGGGATCCTGGTCGTCGCCTATTTCTACCAAGAGGGCAAGCGGAAGCGTTCGGGCGCTAAGGGCCTTCAGGACCCCGTCCGCGGCTACATGCCGGGGAAATAGGAGAACCATGGCGAAGCCTCCCGAGCCAAAGCGGATGGAGATCATCGAGAAGCCGGTCTTCCGGGCCGACTACGACATGCAGATGGTCGACGCGGACTGGTTGAAAGGCGCCGTCAAGCCCAAGAACTTCATCGACTTCATTCCAGAGCAGTGCATCTTGTGCGAAGGCTGCGTCGACATCTGCCCCTGGTACTGCATATTCATGGTCGACCCCACCGCGGTGGAGAATGCCGGCAATGTCGAGCTCGCCCGCACGATGGGCCCGAACGACATCCTTTTCTTGATCGACGACAACGCGTGTACCCGCTGCAACCTCTGTGTCGAGCGCTGCCCAACCGGGGCGCTGGTCCAGAGTCAGGTCGCGGGCGGTAAGAAGAAGGCGTCGGTGCGACCGATGGGAACCGTGTCCGAGTCGCAGAAAGCTTCGTAGGAGGACCAAGGATTGGCGACTAGGGAAACTGGGCTGAGGGGCAAGGTCTCGGACCAGATCGACAAGCTCCACAACAGCCAGCTGTGGCGCGCGATCTTCCGTCCCGGATCGATCTTCCGCCGCGGCTACGCCGACTCACCTCGTAACCGCGCTTACGTGGTCATGAACTCGTTGCTGTACCACCTCCACCCGGTGAAGGTGAAGCGTCACGGGATCAAGCTCTCCTACACCCTCTGCCTCGGGGGCCTCTCGTTCTTCCTGTTCATCCTTTTGACCATCACGGGCATCTACCTGATGTTCTTCTACCGGCCTTCTGTAGAGATCGTGTACTCGGACATGCAGCGACTGCACACCCAGGTTTCGTTCGGTCTTCTCGTTCGAAACCTCCACCGGTGGGGCGCTCACCTAATGGTGATCAGCGTGTTCCTGCACATGGCTCGCGTCTTCTACACCGGCGCCTACAAGCCCCCGCGGGAGTTCAACTGGGTGGTCGGCGTGATCCTGTTCCTGCTCACGCTGCTCCTGGCCTTCACCGGCTACCTGCTTCCCTGGGACCAGCTCGCGGTCTGGGCCGTCACGGTCGGCACCGAGATGATGAAGAACTCACCGGTGATCGGATCGCAGGTGCAGTTCGCCTTACTAGGTGGTCCCGTCATCGGGCCCGAAACGCTCTTACGTTGGTACACGTTGCATGTGTGGTTATTGCCGTTCGTGATCGTGATCTTCATCTCGATCCACTTCTGGAGGGTTCGTAAGGACGGAGGTATCTCCGGGCCCATGTAGCCCAGGGAAAAGAAAACATGCCGACCCCAGACGAGGTTTTCGAACAGGTACTGGCCGAGGAGACCGCCAAGGGATCCTCTCCGGCGGTCGCCCAGGCGCGAGCGAAAGCCGCGCGCGTCCGGGCCCAACGCGGCTCGGCAACCCCCAACGTGCCGGACAAAGCCACCGCCCCAGCCCCCAAGCGCGAAGGCGCTGCCGCCGCTCCGGCCGCGGAAGCATCGGAGGCTCCGGCTGCAGAAGCCAAGCCCGCTGCGGCAGCAACCGCGACCGCCGCACCTGCCGCGAAGCCAGCAGCTGCTGCTCGGCCCGCGGGAGCTCCAGCCAAGAAGGCAGTCGGCAACGGCGGGCCGGCGGTTCCCGAGCGCGTGCAAAGACTTCTCGCCGTCGTAAAGCCGGAAGCGATCCAGAAGGTCGAGCGTCAGCCGATGGACCGCGTCAACGTCTGGCCGCACCTGATGGTCGCAGAGTTCGTATCGCTGCTCGTCGTTCTCGCATTGATCACGATCTTCTCGATGGCGGTCGACGCTCCGTTGCGTGACCTTGCCAACTTCAGTCAGACGCCGAACCCGTCGAAGGCGCCGTGGTACTTCCTAGGACTGCAGGAGTTGCTGCGTTACTTCCACCCGCAGCCCGCCGGTGTGACGATCCCGACGGTGATCATCATCGGTTTGATGGCCGCTCCGTTCATCGATCGCAATCCCTCGACGCGCCCCGACGATCGCAAGCTCGCGATCGTCATCTTCACGTTCTTCGTCGTCAGCTTCGGAGTCCTAACGATCATCGGTATGTTCTTCAGGGGGCCGGGTTTCAACTTCGTCTTCCCGTGGGACACAGGCCCGATCTTCTTCGAGTTATGAGGAGCGAGATTTGAGTCCTGGAACGATCACCCTCATAGTCATCGCCGTCAGCGTCGCGGCTTGGGGCCTCTTCATGGCCAACATCACGATCCGTCGTCAGCGTTCCGCCGCCAAGACACGCGACCATCTCGCCGCCGGCGAGGGGGCGGCCCTTGCAACGGCTCAACCGGCCGCGGCCGGCGCGACCTCCGAAGGTGGCGGAGACGTGACCGTGCAGAAGGTTCCGGTGGAACGTCTCAAGCCGCTGACGCCCGAGCAGATGGCGGTCTCTCGGCGTCAGTTCCTGAACCGGGCATGGACGATGTCGTTCACCGCTTTCCTCGGTTTCTTCGGGCTCTCGACCCTCAGCTTCTTGTGGCCGAAGCTGACCGGAGGTTTCGGCACGAAGATCAAAGCCGGCGACTACGAGGAGCTTCTCAAGGAGATCGGGCCGGAGAACAACTACACGCCGAAGTTCATCGCCGAAGGGCGCTTCTGGCTTGCTTACTACGACGGCGATCCTGGGGACATCCCGGTCTACGTCGCAACAGACGCAAAGGCAGTGAAGATGCAGGCGCTGTATCGCAAGTGCGTCCACCTCGGCTGCTCCGTGCCGAAGTGCGACACGTCCAAGTTGTTCGAATGCCCGTGTCACGGCTCCAAGTACCGCCTTACCGGCGAGTACTACGGAGGTCCTGCGCCGCGCGGCCTGGATCGCTTCCCGATAACCATCGAAGGCGGACAGGTCGTCGTCGACACCGGGAACCTTCAAGAGGGGCCGCCGCGGGGAACGAGCACTTGGGACAAGTTCGCGGAGCCCGTCGGACCTCTCTGCGTCCCGGTATAGGAGCGAACTAAGCAGCTATGGATACCGGCAAAGTCATTCTGATAGCCGTAATCGTCTTCGTTCCCGCAGCGCTGCTGTGGGGACTCTTCCTCTCACGCAGTCGGGGCACGCGAAACCCCGCGTCGATCCTGGGGATCCCGCGAGCGATGCGACCGGCCGCTCCGGACGATGTCCTCGAGGACAGGCGGCTCACTCGGATCCAGGCGGGCGGCGTCTTATTCACGGTCGTCCTTGCGGCGTTCATCCCCCTTTACTGGTTCCCCGAGAAAACTCGCCAGGACGCGTTCCAGGAGCGGTTCGACGAGGGCGCGATCGAGGCCGGCCAGTTGATCTTTGCCGCCCCACCCCCGCTTGAAGAGAACCTCTCGCCGCAGCAGTTCAAGGCCGATGAGCGAGCTTTGGCCCTCGGCCAGGCGTGTGCCAACTGTCACGGGGCCCCTCAACCGATCGGCGAGGAAGCCGACGAGAACACGGCCGCCGGCGGCATCGCCAACCCGGCCTTCAAGGACCCGGTCACCGGCAATATCGTCAATTACAAAGCCCCGCCTCTGAACAACGTCTTCCAACGTTGGGATGAGGAAGTCGTGCGCTTCACGATCGAGCGCGGGAGGCCGGGAACTCCGATGCCCGCGTGGGCCGTCGCGTTCGGCGGGTCGATGACGCCTCAGATGGTCGACAACGTGATCGCGTGGTTAAAGACGCTGCCCGGAAACAACGAGCCGCCGCCGGAGTTGACCGACTGCGACAAGCCGATCGACAACTACAGATGCGGTCGCGAGATCTTCCAGGCGCGTTGCGCGGTTTGCCACGGACCCGAAGGACAGGGCAAGGAAGATCCGAAGCTGACCGACACCGCAGTGCGCGATCCCGAGACCTTCGAGTACATCCAGGGCCCGACCTGGTATCAGGGGATGGCACTGTGGAAGGGAGACGTCCAACATCTGCCCGAGAATCTCCACTACTACACGATCATGAACGGGCGGCGGTTCGCGTTCATGCCTCCGTTCGGCGAGGCGCCCTCGTCGGGCATCCCGATCCCTCTGTATCCGCTCACCGACGACCAGATCAAAGCGGTAATGACCTACGAGAGGACGCTTTAGGTGGACACCGCTTTCGTCACCGGGCTCGGAGCCGTCATCTCTGGGCTGTTGATCTTCATCGGGAGCGCGTTCCTGCTCCTTTCCCTCGTGCTGGGAGGGCGGCTCGCCTACTTCGTGGTGGCTTCGATCACCCTTTGCTTCTTGCTTGTGATGGGAGTCGTTTGGTCGATCAACAAGCTGGGCCCTGTGGGCCAGCTGGCGAAGTGGGATGCGATCGCCGCGGCGCCCGATCCATCACAGATCGATAAGTTCGACCCCGCCGCCGAATATCCGGAAGGTTCCTGGCGAGTGGCCGATGCCGAGAACGCTGAGGAACTGACGGAACGCTCCGAGCTCGAGAGCGAGGCGACGAAGTACCTCGAGTCCGTCGCCGGCACCGACAAGGTCGAGGGGCTTCCCCAGAACTACGAAGCCGCAGTGATCGTTGAAGACTCGTCCCGTCTGCTCGACCAAAACGGAGAGCTCTACGGAGCGACCACCGTCGAGATTTCCGCCCAGGCGGAGAAGAGCGAATTCGTCTTCGTCGCGAAGTTCGATCCCGGGAATCCACTGGGTAAAGCGAGGAAGATCGCGGCCGGCATTTTCGTGTTGCTCGTGCTTCATCTATTCGGACTGAGCCGGGCCGAACGCAAAGCCCGTCAGGAGGTACAACCAGCATGAAGCCCAAGCTGAGAGCGCTGTTCGTTTCGGCATCTCTCCTCGCTCTCGCCGCATGCCGCGGTGGCATCAATGCCGGCGGCGAGTCGGAGACGAGCAACGGCGGGGTCGCGTGGATCGCGATGTCCGGGATGCTGATCACGATCGGGATAGTGCTGTACATCATCCTCGGCCGCGAGGAATAGCGAGCCTTTACTAGTTCGCCAGCAACACCTCTTCGCACGAGCTCGAGAACCTGTCGTACTCGTCCACGATCACCACATCGTGCCCTGCTCCGCAGTGGACCCGATCGACCAAGCCGTCGGCCGAGCGGATCTCGTCATCGCCGGGGCCCGCGCGTAGATCGTCTTTCCCAAGCTGGCCTTTCAGCAGATCGTCGCCCCAACCGCCGATGATCGAGTCGGCTCCGGCTCCGCCGTTAAGGACGTCGTCGCCGTCGGCTCCCGCTAGCGAATCCGGCCCGCTCTGGCCCTTGAGCTGATCGTTGTCCAGCCCGCCGTCGAGAGCGTCGCCGTCGGCACCGCCGACCAGAGCGTCGGCGCCGGCCGAACCTCGGATCTCGTCCGCCCCGGGTCCGCCGTTGAGCGAATCCGCGCCCGCCGCGCCATCCAGGACGTCAGCCGCCTCGGCCCCCTCCAGGACGTCGATGCCGAGACCACCGAACAGCCGGTCTCGGCCCGTCCCACCATCGACTACGTCGTTACCGCCGCGACCGAGGACAAGGTCGTCGCCTGCGTCCGCCGAGACGACATCGTCGAAGCTCGAGCATTCGATGTGATCGTCGGTGGTGGTGGCGGGATCGCACTCCCCTGTGGTGGCGAGGGCTGGGGAGATGGGGCCGAAACATAGAACCGCGAGACAAGCAGCGGCGACGCGCATGTGCTCCTCCTTCGTAGGCAGGACAGGGACGCGCCGAAGCTAGGTCTCGAACGTTCGAGGTGTGGTGACGCTCGCCACTAAAGAAGGGCTGCAGGAACTCCTGAACGAACGCGGCCGCGAGAAGCGGATGCGTTGTTGGTGGGCAACGCGAATGGCCTGGGCAAGACAAGCTCAACATTGCGATCCTCGATGCCGCCGGACCCGGTGCCAAACCCAGCCTGGAAGTCGTTCGCCGCAAGCTCTCGCGAGATCGACGCAAGTTTCAGAACGGGATCGTTACCGCCGGGGGTTATGGGGGCCGCGTGGTCGAACATCGTGCAGAAGATCGAAAGAGTGCCGTCCTTGTTGTCGACGACTTCGACGAGTCGAGACTGACAGCTCCAGTCGATGTGCGCCGCGGTGCCGATATCCCAGAACCCGCCCTGTCGGTGAGGACTCGGCCGGTCGACGATCACGTTGAGGTGCGAGTGGCCGTTGACCCATGCGATCACGTTCGGGAAGCGATGGACCAACGCCTCGACCTCGGGGGCCATCACTCGCGGCATGTCGTTAGAGGCAGCGTCCAGCGGGTCGGGCGCGACGTTCGGATTGTTCAGCGAACGAAGGCCGTGGTGACTGAAGATGATGACGTACTTGTTGTCCACGCCGTTGTTGTGGGCCTCGTCCCCGTTGGCGTCGAAGTAGTCCTTCGACACCTCCATCAGTTTCTCCTCGAGCCACGCGAACTGCTTGGCACCGATGTTGCCATCGTTGTAGCCGCCCGGCGGAACCGTGTCGAGGCCGATGAAGCGGAAGCCCGGATGATCGTCGGTGTGCCAGTAGGCCTGGCTCGCCAGAGCGCCGCCCGCCTTATTCGCATTCGAGAAACCATGTCCGACGGGTAAGCCGGAAGAGTTGAACATCTCGTCGATGTACTCCTGACGGCTCACCACCCGACGGTTCTCATCTGCGTTGACCGGGTGGACGGGGGCCGCTAAGAACGCGCTCGGGTTGTCCTTCATCGTCTGGAACGCATCGCACGGGTTAACGCCCGGTGGGAGACCCGAGATCTTCGTGCCGCCGATCGCGATCCGGTTGAACACCGGGTTATGCGGAGCGTTCCCTTGCAACAGTCCGTCGTGGTTTCCGAAAGTCTGGTACCAGGGGATGTCGACGCCGGTCGAAGTGAACGATTGGGTCGCGCCGTCGAGAAGGCCCGGGTAATCCGGGAAGCCGTACTGCTGCTTGTACTTGTCGGCGACTCCCGCGTCTGGGTGGTAGTAGGAGACGTCGCCCCAGGAAGCGGCCATGACGCCTTCGTATGCTCCTCCGCCCGAGTTCGGCACGATCTGCTTGCCGCCGTCCATCAGGTCGATGAACCAGCGAAGCTCGTTGAACTGCTCGTTGTCGATGTTGTCGCCGGTGCAGATCACCGACTGAAGTGGCATCCCACTCAAAGGACTGACGCTGATCGCGCGCAGTTGCCGCACCATCGACTCGAGGATGTGAAGGGTCAGCGTTTCCTGAGGCCGGTAAGCGGACGAGAACGGCATGTCCTCGCACCCTTGTCCGGGGTCGTTGTAGCGGTCGAGGAACTCGACCCTCGCCGGCGACTGGGCGTCGACGAGGTGGATGTCGGTGAAGTGAGCGAAGTTGACGAGCGAGCGTCGTGCGTGACCGATCTCGCGCTCGTCGCCGGATCCATTCTTGGAGCCCAGCTCCTGACGGAGCAGGTGCGGCTCGCCTGGGCCGTCCATCAAACGGTAGTAGGCGCCCACGGAACCTTGGTTCAGTTTCGATCCCTGCACGATGGTGCGGCCGAGGGTCGTGAGGTCGGCCGTGGTGAGCTGGTCGGCAAAAGAGACGCCGGGGCGCCACATGCTGGGGAGCGCAACCGCCGCTCCAAGGGCCCCCAAGGACTTCAGGAAGTCCCGGCGCGAAAGATCCATCAGCCACCTCTGGGTTCTCGTTAATGAACTGGGTGTGGATTCAGTTCTCCACGAGACACCGATTCCCTTGCCGGGGCGCTTCTACTCCTCTTGCTTGGGAGTTTCGGGCCGGTCCGCCGGAGTCCCCTTGCGAGCCCGCATCCACAGGAGGAAGCCGACGGAAAGGAGGCCGTAGCCCACGAAGTTCACGGGGAACAGGACCCATTGCGAGGGGTGAACCTTCGCGATCGCCACGTACACATAGAAGGCCCAGAGCCACAGCCCTCCCACCAGCATCACTTTTCGCCACGGCTCCCAGGGCCGGCGGCGCCCCCTCTCGGGAGGGGCCTCAGGGAGAGGTGAGGACATGTGCAGCCACTCCGATGACGTGATCCACGTGCTCCTCGGTGTGCTCCGAAGAGATGAAAAGCGCCTCGAACCTGGACGGGGGGAAGTAGACCCCGTGACCCAGGAGGCCCCTGAAGAACCGAGCGTGGGCGTCTTCGAACGTCGCCTTCGCATCCTCGTAGTCGTCGATCTCGTCGTGCGAGAAGAAGAACCCTGCGAGTCCTCCGATCGCCGCTCCGACCATCGGTACCTCGGCAACGTCGGCAGCATCGACGAGACCTCGAACGAGGGATCGAGCGCGCTCCTGGATCCGGTCGTAAAGACCGGGGTCCGAACGGATGAGAGACATCATCGCTATGCCCGCGGCCATCGCGACCGGATTCCCCGACAGGGTGCCCGCTTGATAGACGGGACCCGCCGGAGCCAATCGATCCATGATGTCGCCCCGGCCCGCGACCGCTCCGACCGGCAGACCGCCGCCGAGGATCTTGCCGAGCAGGACGAGATCCGCCTTAACGCCGTAGCGCTCTTGGGCTCCACCGGCCCCTAACCGGAAGCCTGTGATCACTTCGTCGAAGACAAGGAGCGCGCCGCACCCGTCCGCGATCTTCCTTAGGCCGGCGAGGTATCCGTCGTGCGGAATGACGAGACCCATGTTCGCTGCGACCGGCTCAACGAGGATCGCGGCAAGGTCTTCACCGTGATGCTCGACTATCTCTTTGACCGCATCGAGGTTGTTGTAAGGAGCGACCAGGGTGTCGGCGACTGCGCCTTCGGTGACTCCTGGTGTTCCGGGAAGGCCGAGCGTCGCGACTCCCGAGCCTGCCTCGACAAGAAGTGCATCGAGGTGCCCGTGATAACAACCCGCGAACTTCAAGATCTTGTTGCGGCCCGTCGCGCCTCGCGCGAGTCGAACCGCGGTCATCGCTGCCTCAGTTCCCGAAGACACGAAGCGGATCTTGTCGAGGTTGGGAACCATCGAGACGACCAGCCGGGCCAGTTCGACCTCGAGTTCGCTTGGCGTTCCGAACGAGGTTCCTTTCGCCGCAGCGTCCCGAACCGCCTCGACGATCGTGGGATGAGCATGGCCGAAGAGCAGCGCGCCCCAGCTCTGCACGAAATCGATGTAGTTGTTGCCATCGACGTCGGTGATGGTCGCGCCGGATGCGCGCTCGACGAAGAACGGATGCATACCTACGGCGTTGAAGGATCGAACGGGAGACGACACGCCACCCGGCATCAGTTGCGTGGCCTCGGCTAAGAGCTTTTCGGACTTGTCTCTGTTCAGGCCAGCCACTCGGCTGCCTTCTTGGCGTGATACGTGACTATCAAGTCGGCCCCCGCGCGCCGGATCCCCGTGAGAGTCTCGAGCGTTGCTTGGCGTTCATCGATCCAACCGTTCTGTGCGGCCGCCATGAGCATCGAGTACTCGCCGCTGACGTTGTAGGCCGCGGTCGGATAGCCGAATGCATCCTTCACCGCCCGCAATACGTCGAGATAAGCGATGGCCGGCTTGACCATCAAAGCATCGGCGCCTTCCTCGACGTCAAGCGCCGCTTCACGAAGGGCCTCTTCGACGTTGGCGGGGTCCTCTTGATAAGTCCGCCGGTCGCCGAACTGCGGAGCGCCTTCCGCCGCGTCGCGGAACGGTCCGTAGAAACTCGACGCGTACTTCACCGCGTAGGCCAGGATCGCGGCTTGGTCGTGGCCCGACTCGTCCAGAGCCGCCCGGATCGCGCCGACCTGTCCATCCATCATCCCGCTGGGTGCAACGACATCGGCGCCCGCTTCGACTTGAGATACCGCGATGCGCGCATAGGTTTCGAGCGTCGGGTCGTTGTCTACCTCGGTCCCTTTCAGGACACCGCAGTGACCGTGGTCGGTGTACTCGCACAGACACACGTCAGCTACCACGACGAAGTCATCGCCCAGCTCGTCCTTGAGCGCCCGGATGCCTTGCTGAGCGATGCCGTTCGGGTTGTACGACTCGGACCCGACAGGATCCTTCGTCGTGGGTACGCCGAAGAGGATGACCCCAGCAACGCCAAGCTCCGCAAGGGCGCGACCCTCTTTAACGAGCGATTCGATGTTGTGCTGGGAGTGGCCGGGCATCGATGCGATGGCAACCGGCTCCTCAAGCCCCTCCTTGAGGAAAAGAGGTGCCATGAGATCGCTCGGGACGAGGTTCGTCTCGGCGAATGCACGCCTCAGCCCTGGGGTTCGGCGGAGACGGCGCGGTCGATAGGACGGGAATCCGCTCATATGAGTCAAGTCTAGCGAGGGGGTTTCGCGTCCACGAGCGCGGCGATGAGCCCCTCGGCCGTGTGCTCCTCCGGAACGAGGTCCACCCGAAGGCCTCGTGCTTCCGCGGCCGCCGCCGTGGACGGCCCGATGCAGGCGACGAGCTTTCCCTCGAGGCTGGAGCCGAACAGATCGGTGAATGCGCCGACAGCGGACGGACTCAAGAACGTGACGACATCGAAGTCTGCCTGCGAGATCCGAGCTTTGATCTCGTCTGTGATCTCCGCCGGACGCGTCTCGTAGGCGGCAACTTCCACGACATCCCACCCCGCCGACTTCAAGTTATCGACGATGCCGCGCGGGGCCTCGACCGGTCGAGGCAGAAAGATCGAACCGCTGCCCGATCCCAAGGATCGTGCGAGTTCCTTCGCCGTGTAGGTCGACGGCACGAGGTCAGGATTGATACCGCGGGCGACAAGAGCCTCTTGCGTCGAAGGGCCAACCGCAGCGACCTTCGAATTCCTGAACGCCCGCGCGTCGAGGCCGAGCGCAGCGAGCCGTTCGAATGTCTTCGCAACCGCGTGAGCGCTCGCGAACACAGCCCACTCGAACGCGTCATCGTCGAGTCGTTTCAACGCACCGTCGAGTTCGTCCCACGCCGGAGGATCCGCGATCTCGAGAACCGGAGCGTGAATGACATCGGCCCCCAGATCGCTCAGAGCCTGCGTCATCGAAGCCGAATCGATCTTCGGTCGCGTGACAACGACCCGGAGTCCGAACAGAGGACGCGCCTCGAACCACTCGACCGCGGTGCGGAGGCGAACCACCTCTCCAACGATGGTTGTGGCCGGAGGTTGGATACCCGCTTCACGGGCCGCGTCTGCGATGGTCGCGAGCGTCGCAACGATCGTGCGTTGCTGCGGAGTCGTACCCCATTCGATGATCGCCGCCGGTTCATCCGCGTCGCGGCCTGCATCGATCAATCGCTCGACCGTGTCTTCGAGCGCTCCGACTCCCATCAGGAATACGAGAGTCTGAGCCCCGCTCGCGAGTTGTCGCCAGCGCTCGGGTGAGTCGGGCCGCGCTGCACTCTCATGCGCGGTCAGTACGGTGAATGAAGACGACACGCCACTGTGTGTCACTGGGATCCCGGCATACGCGGGAACAGCCACCGCGGAGGTGATGCCGGGAACGATCTCGAACCGGATGCCCGCCGCTGCCAGCGCTTGGGCTTCGTCGGCGCCGCGTCCGAACACGAACGGATCGCCGCCTTTAAGCCGAACCACGCGCCTGCCGGCACGGGCATGCTCGACGATCAGCGCGTCGATCGTTGCTTGGGGCAGAACCTCGCCGACCTTCTTGCCTACGAACACACGCTCCGCGGCGGCCGGCGCTTCATCGAGAAGGGCCGGACTGACCAATCTGTCGTAGAGCACGACGTCGCAAGCGCGAAGAAGCTCGAGGCCGCGACGCGTGATCAAGCCCGGATCGCCGGGACCCGCTCCAACCAGGAAGACGCGCACATCCTCGGTCATGGTTCGACAACCTCAGGAGCCGTCGCTTCTTTAAGATCGGCCAGGATGTCATCGCCTCCAGCCTGAAGGATTGCATCGGCCAGTTCCTGTCCTAGAGCCACGGCTTCGTGAGCCCCTCCGGAGATGCGATCCCGGATCGAGAACGTTCCTTCAGGGGCGCCCAGAAAACCCGTGGCGATGAGCATGGAACCGTCGCACTTCGCCCGACAGCCGAGCGGAACCGAGCAGCCACCTTCGAGTCGCGCACCGAAGGCTCGCTCGAGCTCGACCTCGGCTCTCGCTCGTTCGTCGTCGATGGCCAATATGAGCTCGACGATCCAGGGCTCGTCGCGGGCCTCCACCGCGAGCGCTCCCTGAGCCGGCGCGGGAACCCAAGTGTCGGGATTCAACGGGGCGGAGTCCGCCTGCGCGTCCCCCAGTCGCTCGATGCCGGCCGCCGCGAGGATCGCGACATCCACTTGGCCCTCCGCAACCTTGCGGAGGCGAGTGTCGAGATTGCCGCGGAGCTCGACGGCTTGAACGTCGGGCCGCATCTCTGCCAGCAAAGCCCGTCGCCTCATGCTCGAAGTTCCAACAGTCGCGCCCGGAGCCAGATTCGCGAGTCTCTCTTCCCCACTCGTGCCCGCACCGCCGACGACGACATCGTGCGCGCCGATCCGCTCCGGGATGGCGGCAATCACGCAACCGTCAGCTATCTCGGCGGTGAGGTCCTTAGCGGAGTGCACAGCGATGTGAGCCCGGCTATCGACCAACTCCCGCTCGACCTCCGACGTGAAGATGCCCTTCCCGCCGATCTCGGCGAACGGGCGGCGATCGACGTCACCTTTCGTGCTGACGACGTGGACCTCTACCTCGAGACCCGGGTGAGCTTTCTCCAGAAGGGCCGCGACGATCTCGCTCTGCCTGAGCGCGAGGCGAGAGCCGCGAGTTGCGAGGGTGAGGTGCCGGTCAGAGTTCGGGTTCATCGTCGAGCTCGAAGAGCTCGCGTAGCGCCTCGAGGTAGACCAGGCCCTGCTTCGAACCGGCGAGGTCCTTCGACTTCTTGATAGGTGTGTGAAGCAGTTTGGAGACGAGCCGCCGAGAGAGCTGATCGATCGCCTCGATCTGAGCCACATCGAGTCCGTCGAGCCGTACGACCGTTCTTTCCAATTCGACGGATCGGATCTCGTCTGCATGCGAGACGAGGGCCGCTATCGTCGGGGCGGCTTCGATCGAACGCTCCCACGTCATGAACCGAGCGATCTCGTCGGCGATCAGGGACTCGACCTTGGAGACCTCGCCCATCCTGCTTCCCAGGCCGGCCTCCGCGACGCCCTTCAAGTCATCGATATCGCGCAACACGACGCCGGGCACATCCGCGACGTCGGCCTCGACATCTCGAGGGACCGCGATGTCGACGATGAACAGAGGACGGTCCCCGCGATCGCTCATGGCTCGTTCGACTATCGGTTTTCCGATCACGCTCTGAGGAGCGGTCGTGGAGCAGAGAACGATGTCGACATCAGTGAGAACTCGGTCGAGATCATCCAGCGACTCGGCTCGGCCCCCGAACAGGTGGGCGAGCTCACGGGCGCGCTCCGGTGAGCGGTTGACGACCGTCACGTCCGTTGCGCCGGAGTCGGCCAGTGCCTTCGCCGCAAGGCGGCCCATCTTGCCGGCGCCGACCACTGCGATCTTCTTATCTGCGAGAGTCCTGACCTCGGGGCCGAATGCACGCCGGGCCAGTTCGACCGCAGCCGAGGACACAGAGATCGGCTCGCGGCCGATGCCGGTCTCGGTCCGTGCTCGTTTGCCAACCCGCAGAGCCGTGCGGAACGCGGCCCCCAACAGACGACCGACGCTTCCTTCGGCCACCGCCGACTGGTAAGCGCGCCGGACCTGACCGAGGATCTCGGACTCTCCCACGATCATCGAGTCGATCCCCGATGCAACACGGAACAGATGCTTTGCGGCTCCGTCCTCGTGGAACGTGTAGACGCGGTCGGCTAGTTCTTCCGGCTCGACATGACAGAACTCCAAGAAAAAATTCTGGATCGCTTGAACGCCGGAGTGGAACGCGAGGACCGTCGCGTAGACCTCTATGCGGTTGCATGTCGAAAGAACGACGGCCTCGACGATGTCGTCGTTCGATGTGAGTTCATGCAGCGCTTTAGGAAGACGTTCGTCGTTGATGGCGAGCTTCTCGAGCAGATCGATCGGCGCACTCCGGTGATTGACACCGACCGCGACGAGCGAGAGCGTGCTCAAGCTCGGCCTTGGGCCTGCTGGCCGAGGCGGCGATTCGCCTCACGAGCCGTCGCGATCGCCTGAGTGCGCTGTTGGTAGAAGGACAGGATCTGAAGTTCGATCGAAAGGTCGACCTTGCGCACGGAAACGTCGGGCGGAACGTTCACGACGGCCGGTGCGAAGTTGAGGATCGACTTGACTCCGGCGTCGACGAGTTTGTCTGCGACCTCCTGCGCGGCGAACGGAGGCGTCGCGATGATTCCGATCGAGATGCCCTCATCGATCACCGCCTCCTTGAGCTCGTCGAGATGCCTTACGACGAGATCCGCCACCTTCTTGCCGATCACCTTGTCGTCGACGTCGAAGACCGAAGCTATCCGGAAACCGCGCTCTGAGAATCCCTTGTAGGAAGCGAGAGCGCGGCCCAGGTTTCCGACGCCGATGATGGCGGCCGGCCAGTCTTGGGTCAGGCCGAGTTCTCGAGTGATCTGGTAGAGCAGGTACTCGACGTCGTAGCCGACGCCTCTTGTCCCGTAGGAGCCGAGGTAAGAGAGGTCCTTGCGGACCTTCGCTGCGTTCACGCCGGCCATCCGGGCGAGCTCCTCGGACGATACGGTCAGGTCGCCGCGACCCTCCGCCACATCGAGGAGAGCTCGCAGGTAGATGGGGAGCCGAGCAACGGTGGCCTCGGGGATCGGGCGGTTTCGCATCTCGTCGATTGTAGGGCTTGTGAGAGAAATCACAAACGCAGCCCAGGCCCCTGACCTGGGCTTTTACATATTGTGGATGTAGCCCCAGAACCCCTTTGTGGATTAGTGCACGAGGGCCAAGGAGGGGTAACTATATACTTGACACACCTGGCCCTAGGTACTAGACTCACCTCATGCCAGCTAGGAAAACCACCGATCAGACCCTTCCGACCACGCTGGTCGAGGCCGTCCGGTACTTCTCGGACCTCGACGTGGCGACCGATTTCGTCGCCCAGCTTCGGTGGCCTGACGGCCCGATCTGTCCCGAGTGCGGGGGCAAGGAACACTCCTACCTGACCACCCGCCGCATCTGGAAGTGCAAGGCATGTAAGAAGCAGTTCTCAGTCAAAAAGGGCAGCATCTTCGAGGACTCCCCGATCCCGCTGGACAAGTGGCTAGTGGCGATCTGGATGGTTGCCAACTGCAAGAACGGCGTGTCATCCCTGGAGCTTCACCGGGCGGTCGGGATCACTCAGAAGTCTGCTTGGTTCGTCCTTCACCGCATCCGGCTCGCGATGCAGACAGGCACTTTTGAGAAGTACGGCGACAAGTTCGATGGTGCGGTCGAGATTGACGAGACCTACATCGGTGGCAAGGCTCGCAACATGAACGCCGCCCGGCGTCGTCGTTGGGACCGGGACGGTGGCGACGGCCCTTTTAAGGGGAAGGTCGGCGTCATGGGCTTTCGTCAGCGCGACGGGCAGGTTGCCGTCACGGTCATTCAGGATCGCGAGCGAGACAGCTTGCACCGGGAGATTCGCAAGCGCGTCCGTCCCGACGCGACCGTGATTACCGACGAACTAGCGAGCTACAAAGGTCTGGACGAGCATTACCAGCACAAGATCATCAACCACGCCGAGACCTACGTGAAGGGTCAGGTCCACACCAACGGCATGGAGAACTTCTGGAGTCTGCTAAAGCGTGGTCTGGGAGGAACCTACGTATCCGTCCGTCCCTTCCACCTCCACCGTTACCTAGACGAGCAGGTCTATCGCTACAACGAGCGAGAGGGATGCGATCTGGAGCGGTTTGAGGGCGTCCTAGGAATGGTGGATGGTCGTCGCGTTACCTACCGCGAGCTGACTGGGAAGGAATCAAAAAAGCCCGAGCCAACGCCCGAGCCTAGGAAGCCGAAGCCCTACCGAATGGGACCCTTCTAGGCAGGTTTCTTGCGCGGCTGAACCTTCCGCTCCTTCTCCTTTTCCTTCACTTCTTTGGAGGGAACAGAGAGCAGACGCCTGGTCAGGCGCTCAAAGCGTTCATATGCGGATTGCGGAGGTTGTTCAGGCTCGCTCATGCTGCCCGGGCAAACTTGAAGGAAAGCAGTTGGTCTCCGCTGGTCGGTGAAGAAGGAGCCACCGCTGGTGTGTAGAGGGTCGCGCATCCATTCCGAATTACCGTGACAAGGAAGTCACCAAGAGACTCCTCGGAATCGTATGCGTACGCGTCATCACCCACCGCTCCAATTTGCGGTGAAGACGTTATGTAGAAGTAGAGCAGAGGTCCGTCGTGACCTGCCTGCACAATGAGCGTGGCAGGCAGACCTAGATCGTCCTCCAGGCCGTCGTAAACGTCCCCCATGCGGTCGTTCCAATCGGCAACGACCACGTTCGTGAAGTCGTCCCCATCAACGATAAGTCTCTCTCTGAAAGACTCATCCAGGATGAGATCCGCCACTCTCCGACTAAGGGTTGGACGTTTGAGCGCGCTTTTGCTCGCCATCGGTCCCCTCTCGTTTCTGCTTCTGGGTGTCCCAGAAGGACTCTTCATCGAGCCAATCCTCTACTTGAGCATAACCAGCATTAGCGCTGGAGACCCCAGTGGCAACCGTTTCGGTATTAGTCGGCCCCCTGTGGCCCTCCCTGAAGCGCTCCAACCTGATACTTCCGTCGTCCTCATTCCAGAAGAGATGCGCCAACGGCGCGGTCTCGCCAGCCAGCCAGCACTCGTAGTCGAAATCGACCACGATCGGACCTTCCTGCCGGATAAGCCTGATGGTGATCTGGCCATAGTGCTTCCGCCTCGATTTCCGATTCCAGTACTCCTCTTCGGCCACGCCTAACTCCTTCCCCGGAAATCCGGCAGCTAGGCGTGACGCGGTCTTATCCTGCGTCTAGGTCAAGAGACACCTAGCGGTTCGATCCAGACGCCTGGGGGGGCAACCCCAGGCGCTTTCATTTCCCGTACGCACCAGGGTAGGCCCATGAGGGCGGATTCTCAGGCATTTACGAGGCGAACAAGCGTTCGGCCCCTCTGACCTGCATAAACGCGAATCGGGGTCATGTCTCTCTCTAAATGGACTTAGAGAGAGTTTTTCGCGCTCTTGCATGAGCGGCTTGACGAGGGCTGTAGGAACCGTCTCAGGACCGATGCAAACCGTCATCCAGTTACCGTGGGCTGGTGACGGACGAACGACCCGACCAAATGCAGGCTTTCCCATCAACGCCCGCTCAGTTCCTCGGTTCAGCGATCTAGTCGAATGCCGACCGGGAATCGTGGCGGCCTTGCTTTGGGCTTCCTTGTCCTGGGCTTCGCGCTAATCGCCTTCGTGTCGTCACTTCCAGGGGCATATTTTGTTGCGGCGGCGGCATCTGGATTGCTAGCCGGAGGCGCTTTTCAAGCCGTAGCGGCAATCGCAGCCCTGGCTCTTCCCTGGTTAGCGTTCGCAACGTGGGTCGTCGGCTGGTGGAAGGCCTCGACGATTTTCTCGGCGCTCCTAGCTCTAGTATGGCTGCTCCCGAGCTTCTTCGCGGGCAGAGACAGCCTTCCTGGTCTCATGATTTTCACGATGGGCTGGGCGGGCATCGCATACGCGACGGCTTTCGTGGCTTTGACCCGCCCCAAAGCAAACTGACTGGGGATCAATGGGTGAGCCAAGTATGTAGTTACCCAAGGAGGGCAGCGACTTACTTGACTCACCTGCCTAGGGGTCAGTTTCGACCGTGCAGATCCGCTCCTGTGACAGCCAAATCTGATCCCTCACTGATTCGCAGTACCACTGCTGGCCCTTCCACAACCAAAGTCCGCCCAATACGAGCAGCGCCACGACGAGAATTATTAGCCAGCGCCGGTTGGCAAACGTCAAGCTGGTTTCCAGGCCACGGTCCCGAGGCTATGCCAACTCCCGCGGCCAACTCTTATCTGAAAGCGCTCCACAGCAGCCCAGCAATCAATGGTCAGGGGCCGACGATCGAGCTGTCGCCAAAGAAGAGCTTGAGGAGGCCCAGGATCCCGATGATGACGAGCCAGATAATCACGTTCCGGTTCGTCATCGACGGGGGGACGTAGTCCGGTTCCCTCTGCTTCATGTACCTCATCTTGATGTCCATCACGGAGACGTAGGTGAAGAAGATGGCTATGGGCAAACAGAGGATGAAGACCAAAAAGAATCGCAGGCCGGTAGCACCGCCGAAACTCGTCGCTGCATCGAAGACGGCGGCAAGGAACGCCAGCATGGTCCCGAAGATCACGCAAAGCGTTGTCGCGACCACTCCAAGGTGGTACTTCCTGAATTCGTCCTTGATTCCCTCGAGCATCCCCATGGTCTAGAGATTTTCGCTCAGCAACGGCGTGAAAGAAAGCTCAGAACGATGCGGGGAACGTCTTCTGGAACCAGATCGAGAGTTGGAAGAACTGGCCGGTCACTAACAGCAGCCCGACCGCTACGAGTAGGACTCCGCTGATGAGGTTCACGGTGCGCGTGTGCTGGCGAAGCCATTTCACCGCGGTCGTCAGACGTGAGACGCCGAGACCGGCGATGAGGAACGGAAGGCCGAGGCCAAGCGAATAGACCGCGAGCAGTGCGGCCCCCTTCGCGGGCCCGCCGGTAGTCGCGCTTCCCGCCGCCATCACGAGAACCGCTCCCAGCGTTGCGCCGATGCAAGGGCTCCAGCCGAAAGCGAATGCAGCCCCGAGAACGACGCTGCCGTAGATGCCGGCGCCGGGCGTGGGATGGAAGCGAGCCTCTCGATAGAACAACGGAATCTTCAAAGCGCCCATGAAGATCAGGCCCATGAGGATGATGAACGCGCCGCCGATCTGGGCGAGCAATCGCTGATGCTCTCGCAGCTGTGAACCCAACAACGTCGTCGTCGCGCCCAACGCGATGAAGACGAGACTGAACCCGAGGATGAAACCAACGGCCACAGCCCAGGCCGGGATCTTGCGCTCGGAGTCGGGCCCGGCGACCCCCGACATGTAGGAGAGGTAGCCCGGCACGACCGGCAGGACACATGGCGAAAGGAAAGAGACGACTCCCGCGGCGAACGCCACGGGGAACGATGGATCGGTCACGCGGACCTCGCGACGAGAGAATCGAGAAGCCTGAAAAGAAGCTCTTCGTCGACGGGGCCGGGGATGTGTTTCACGAGCCGGCCCTCCTCGTCGAGGAAGAACGTCTCGGGTTGGCCGGTCGTACCGTATGCGTCCGAGATCGAGAGGTCCTCATCCCGCACGTGTGGATAATCAAGGTGGTACCGCGCTAGGAAACCCTCCGCATCCGAGCGCGCGTCCTTGACGTCAACCCCCACGAATGCGATCCGGTCGCCGTACTCCTCATACGCGCGCTCGAACAAAGGAGCCTCGTCCGCGCATGGCACACACCACGAGGCCCAGAAATTGACTACGACGGGTTGGCCTCGCAGATCCGCGAGGGCGAGCGTGTCCCCTGCAAGCGTTTCGGTTGTGAAAGCCGGAGCGACGTCTCCTTCATGAAGATCACCGGCCCGGATGAACACGGCCACGGTCATGAGGCCTAGGAAGATCAGGGCCGGCGTCATGAGGGTTGCGATCCGCGCCCACCTCGGCTTCTCGGGCGCTCGCACGGGGTCCACGGGCCCAATCTTCGCGTGGGCGAATGGATATCTCCGCAGGTCTTTACAGACCGATAGCGCGGAGTTAGTTTCGGCGCCGAGGAGGGGCGGTCCCTATGGGGCCGCCCCAAACCGCGCCCTCACGTCATATCGGCTCGACCGATGGAGGTGTGCGGTGCTCGAAACGTGTGCGGTTGTCCAATCTCTCGATACTCGCGAGAGGCAAGAGCTACTCGAGCGGACGGTGCCTAGGCAGCTGGGGGCGGGCGAGGTCCTCTTCCTTGCCGGTGAATCGTGCGATCGCATCTACCTCGTGTTGCAGGGCCTCATGAAACTGTCTGCTTGCGATGAGGAGGGCCGCGAAACGATCCTCGGTCTGGCCGTCCCCGACGATCTGGTCGGCGACGTGGGTGCGCTAGACGGTCTCGGTCAGCCCCATGACGCGATCGCGGTTACCAACTGCGTCGTGCTGGGCATCGATGCGGAGCGATTCCTGGAAGCGATGGAACGAAACGGTCGCGCCGCACTCGATTGGGCCCGGGCGATCGCGGCACGAAGCCGGTGGCTCGGGGGGGCCGCGCAGGAACGCGGATCATCCGTGGTGACTGCGCGTTTGGCCGGGCGACTGCTCGACCTCGCTGAGATGGTGGGACACATGTGCAGCGGGACGATAGAGATCGACCTGCCTCTCGCCCAATCCGATCTGGGCAAACTCGCGGGGATGTCGCGCGAGAGCGCGTGTCGAGGCTTGCGGAAGCTACAGAAGGACGGCGTTCTTACTTACGAAAGAAAGAAGCTGCGGATCTTTCGCCCCGACGCTCTCGAGCGGATCAGGTGCGAAGGGCGCGCCGCAGAACCTTGCCGGTGAGTAGGTGCGGAAGATCCTCGACGATCTCGACCGACTGCGGACATTTGAACCGCGCGAGCCGCGTCGCGACATCTTCGATGATCTCGGCCTCCGTCGCGCTTGCTCCACTATTGAGTACGACGTAAGCCTTCACAGCCTCACCGGTGTAGGGATGCGTAACTCCCACGACCGCTGCTTCAGCGATCTTGGGGCTCTGCAATAGCGCCATCTCGACCTCGGACGGGAACACGTTGAAGCCCGAGACGATGATCAGGTCGCGCTTGCGGTCGACGAGATAGAGGTAACCCTCCTCATCGACCACGCCGATGTCGCCGGTGCGGAACCAACCGTCGAGAAACGCATTGGCGGTGTCTTCATCGCGCTGCCAGTAACCCTTGAAGACGTTCGGCCCCCGCACAACGATCTCGCCCGGGTCGCCGAGCTCGACTTCATTCCCGTCCTCTCCAAGGAGCCTGAACTCGACATCGGGAAGGGGCTTGCCGACAGAGCCGGGCCGCGGGATATCCGTCATCCGGTTCGACCACAGGGTCGGCGCAGTTTCGGTGAGTCCGTAGCCCTCGTAGATCGTGACGCCGAACATGTCCTTGAAGTCCTTGAGCACTTCGGCCGACAAGGGCGCGGCCCCAGAGATCGCGAGCCGCACGCTCGACAGGTCGTACTGCTCGGCACCGGGTGTGTTCACCCAGGCCGAGTACATCGTTGGAGCGCCGAACAAAACCGTGACCTTGTGGTCCTGGATCGCCCGCAGCGCTGCGATCGGTTCGAACCGCTCGACTAGTAACCCCGTCGCCGCGTTCATCGCGAGGAGCCCCATCGTCACGTTCAGTCCGAAGATGTGGAACAAGGGCAACGCGAGGAACAACACGTCTTGATCTGTGACATGCGCCTCGGGGATCGACATCTGCTGGCGGAGGTTCGCGAGCAAGTTGCCGTGCGTGAGCATCGCCCCTTTCGGCTCGCCCGTCGTTCCAGACGTGTAGGCGAGGACCGCGAGATCGTCTTCATTCGCTGCAATAGCATCGAAAGAGTCGGTGCGGTCGCCGAGGCGATCCCAATCTTCGGTCGAGTAGAGATCGATGCCGGCATCCTTCGCGGCCGCGCTCGCACCTTGCGCGAAGGGAGGAGCGGCCAGGAGTGCTTTCGCGCCGGAGTCTTTCAAGATGCGCGCCAGCTCGGTGGGAGTCAGCATGATGTTGAGAGGAACGACCACGCCTCCCGCTCGAAGAATGCCGAAATAGGCGTAGGCGAAATGCGGAACGTTGTGCATCCCGATCGCCACCCTGTCGCCCTTGGTGAGGCCGGCCCGGGTTAGGCCCGCGGCGACTCGGTTCGCCTCCGCGTTCACATCGGCGTAGCTGATCGCCTCGCCGCTCGAGGCGACGATCAGGGCTGTCTTTTCGGGGTGGCTCCGGGCGCTGTCGGCCAGAAGGTCCGCGAGATTCATATGCCTATTGTGTCCCCTCAAGGCCGATGCTGCAAACTATTGCAAGCACTCGCTAGCCGCCCGGAAGCGCGAAAATCATTCTCAAGAATTACCAGCGCGAGCCGAAGATTCACTAGGAGTCTTCGGTGGTGGGACGTCAGATCTCACGGCCCCAGCGGTCGTGAACGAGCCTCCCAGCCCGCCCCAAGTCGGCCCGCCGCTTCGAGACTCCCCGGCGCCTCCGGCCCCCGGAGGCGCCTTTACTTTTCCCCTCGCGAATTTTCTCGGGTGATTTAGTGGCGCATAGCGCCACCTGACGCGCTCAGAACGGAATGGGGGGCGTGGGAGCATGGGGGGATGAGCTCCGGGACGGCGGCTATCCAGTGTTCGACGGGGCCGTTTTGGGCCTACGAGCTCGAAGTCGCGATGGACTCTCTCGCCGGGGCGGGCTTTAGCGAGATCGAGCTCATGATCACGCGGGACCCGAGGACCCAGGAGCCGGACATCCCCAGGACTCTCGCGGCCGAACGGGGCTTAAGGATCGCTTCGGTGCACGGCCCCTTCCTCGCTATCACCAAGAGCATCTGGGGCATGGACCCGGTCGGCAAGATCACCCGGGGGATCGACTTCTGCAACGCGGTCGGCTCGGACCAGATGGTGGTGCACCCGCCACTCCTGTGGGAGCGGGACTACACCAGGTGGCTGGCCGAGGATGCCGCCGACATTGAAGCCGAGACGGGCGTGAAGGTCGCGGTCGAGACGATGTATCCGAAATGGGTGGCCGGACGGCGCCTGAGGGCCTACCGCTGGCTCGATCCGAAGGCGCTGTTCGAGGCGTGCCACAGGGTGGCTCTCGACACGAGTCACGTGACGGTCGCCCGCCACGACATCCTCGACTCCTACACGATCCTCAAGGACAAGCTCGTCCACATCCATCTCTCGGACAACGCGGGGGACGGTAAAGACGGCCACCTCGAGCTCGAGCAGGGGATCCTCCCGATCGACCGCTTCCTGGACGAACTGCGGCGCACCGGTTACGCCGGGATAATCTCGCTTGAATTGGGGGTACGGAAGTACCTCGAACGCAAACAAGACCTGGTGGCGATGCTGCGGAGGAACCGGGAGTACGTCGAGAAGAGGCTCTCGGGCGAGGGTCGCCTGGACAAGGGAATGCCCAGGCGCTAGCGGGTCTTTAAGGGGGGTCCATTGGCTACGAAGGTGCTCGTCGTCGACGACACCGACCACGTGCGAAACATGCTCGTGGACATGCTCGAGCTGGATGGCTTCGAAGTCGTGGGCCAGGCTGCATCGGGCAAGGCGGCCGTGGACGCGATCGCGGAGGGCTCCGATCCAGACGTCGTGGTGATGGACTACAAGATGCCCGACATGGACGGCCTGAGCGCCTCGAAAGCGATCCGAGAGACCCGTCCCACCCAGGCGATCATCCTGTACACGGCCTATCTCGACGATCAACTCGAGGGCCTCGCCAAAGAGGCCGGAGTGGCGATGTGCATCGGGAAGGTCGAAGGGCTCAACCAGCTCGAGCGTCACATCACCGACCTCGTCCGGGACCTTGGCTCCTGACCGATTGACTTAATACCTTTTACAAGGTAGTAAAGGGACCTTCTCGCGAGGAAGGTCTACCGATGAGCAGCACCCCAACCCGGCCCCCCGGGGGCGAGGCCCAGTGGGCCTTGGGATATTTCGAGCCCCAGAATCCCGCCGAGGTGGCGAAGCGGGAGGACGACGGGCTCAACGTCCGCACGCGCATCGAGACCGTCTACGCGAAGAAGGGCTTCGGGGCGATCTGGCCCTCCGATCTGCGAAATCGCTTCCGCTGGCACGGCCTCTACACCCAGCGACCGGAATCGGATGGCTACTTCATGATGCGCATCCGGATCCCCGGCGGTCAGCTCACCTCTGAGCAAACCGACGTCATCGGTCGGATCTCCGAGCGCTACGGACGTGACGTCGCCGACGTCACCGACCGCCAGAACATCCAGCTTCACTGGATCCGCATCGAAGACGTGCCGAAGATCTGGAGCGAGCTGGAGGCGGTCGGCCTCTCCACCACCGAGGCATGTGGAGATACGCCGCGCAACATCCTCGGGTGCCCTCTCGCCGGTATCGACGCGACCGAGATCATCGACGCGCAGGAGGTTCTTGCGGAGGCGAACGCTCAGCTCGTCGGCAACCTCGAATTCTCGAATCTGCCACGCAAGTTCAAGATCTCGATCTCGGGTTGCGCTCATCAGTGTGGCCAACACGAGATCAACGACATCGGGCTCGTAGGCACCATCCATCCCAACGGCGACGCCGGCTTCGACCTGTGGGTCGGTGGCGGACTGTCGACTAACCCGATGTTCGGGCAGCGGCTCGGTGCGTTCGTCAAACCGTCCGAGGTCGTCGCCGTCGTGCTGGGCATCACCGCCGTGTTCCGCGATTGGGGCTACCGGCGCGCCCGCAACCACGCGCGCATGAAGTTCCTCGTTAAGGACTGGGGGCCGGAGAAATTCCGCGAGATGCTCGAGAAGCAGCTCGGGTTCGCGTTGACCGACTTGCCGGAGCCTCCGCCGACCGCCTTGAACCACCGCGAGCACGTCGGTGTTTGGGCCCAGAAAGACGGAACGAACTATCTCGGATTCAGCCCGAAGGCCGGACGTATCTCGGGCCATCAACTACGCGCGGTGGCTCGACTGGCTCGCAAGTACGGCGAGGGCCGAGTGCGCGCAACGACGCAGCAGAAACTCGTGATCCTCGATGTTTCTACCGACAACGTCGACGCCTTGAGTGAAGAGCTCGAAACTCTCGATCTCCCGGTGAAGTCGAGTAACTGGCGGCGCGGCACGATGGCATGCACCGGCATCGAGTTCTGCAAGCTCGCGATCGTGGAGACCAAGGGCCGCGCGGTCGAGCTCTACCGTTACCTCGAGGAACGACTCCCCGGATACGACGACGACATCCGCATCAACGTCAACGGTTGCCCGAACTCCTGCGCGCGCTACCAAACCGCCGACATCGGGCTGATGGGCTGCATCGTCAGCGAGAAGATCTTCGTCCTCGACAACGACGGCAACCAGGTGCCAGAGCGGCGGAAGGTCGAGGCTTTCCTCGTCCACCTCGGCGGCCACTTGGGACAGAACCACGCTTTCGGGAAGAAGGTGCGGGGCGTGAAGGTTCTTGCATCCGAGATGGGCCCCTACGTCGAGACTCTGATCCGCCGGTTCCGCAAGCTGCGGAAGCCTGACGAGACATTCGCTGAGTTCGTCGCTCGCCTCTCGCCCGAGGAGTTCCTGGAGTTCGGGGCGAAACCCGTTTTCGCCAACCTCCCGCCGGCACCGAGCGTCATCGCGGAACCGAGGGCGTCGTGAACCACGAGAAGTTCGTCGATCCAGGCGCTCATTACGCGGACCTCGAACGCGGCGAGCCAGAGGACATCTTGCGATTCGCGGTCGCGACGATAGACAGGCTCGCGGTCGCGACTTCGTTCCAGGCTTCCGGGCTCGTGATCCTGCACAAGCTCATCGACATCAAGCCGGACCTGCCCGTGTTGTTCTTAGACACCGGCTTCCACTTCGCCGAGACGATGGAGTTCAAGGATCGCATCGCCAAGATGTGGGACCTGAAGCTCGTCGAGCTGCACGGCGAGCACGGCTCGGTCGATCGTCAAACCCAGATCTACGGCCCCGAGTTGTTCAAGAAGGATCCCGACCGGTGCTGCTTCATCAACAAGGTCCTGCCTCTGCAGAACGCTCTCGAGGAATATGACGGTTGGATCTCCGGCCTCCGCCGAGACCAGTCGCCGCTTCGTGGGGACACTCCCATGGTCGAGGCTCAGCTCCTGCCCTCTGGCAACGAGGTCCTCAAGGTGCACCCTCTTGCGCGCTGGACACGGACCGAGGTCGACGCGTACATCGCGGAACACAAAATCCCGACCCACCCGCTCTTCGAGAAAGGTTTCGCCTCGATCGGCTGCTGGCCGTGCACCCGTGCGGTTAAAGCCGGAGAGGAGGAGAGGGCCGGGCGATGGGACGGGAACACGAAGACCGAATGCGGCATCCACTCGTTCGGCAAGCCACACGGCCCGAAGGAGACAGAGGCTGAGCAATAGAGGGGGGCTGCGATGAGCATGCGGGCCGTTCCGTTCTATTGCCCCTACTGCGCGGAGCAGGAACTGGAGCCGATCGGCGACGAAGCGGGAAGCTACTACTGCGGCTCTTGCGATCGCCGCTTCACCGTGAAGTTCCTAGGTCTGGGCGAGCCCGACGCGTCGGTATCCTCGTAGCTATGCGACGCAACACCCTCTGGGCCCTCGGGTTCCTCCTCGCCGCGATAACGATCGCCGGCTTCCTAGCCACGCTGAGGATCTGGCAACTAAACGGCTAAGTCCGCCGTTCTTTTCCACGGCACGGGACCTCAGGTCTTGCAGCGTGGAAAAGAACGGCTAGAAGAAGGCGGAGCGGCGGCGGGCCAGCAGTTTGTAGATCATCTGCTGGATCGTGTCTCTGATCCTGTCTGACAGATCGAAGACCAGCATCGCGTCCTCGGCCGCATCCTCCGGGTAGTCGTCCATCGGGATCGGCTCGCCGAACTCGATGATCCAGCGAGACGGAAGCGGGATGAGCCCCAGGGGGCCGAGCAGGGGGAAGGTCGGGGTGATCGGGAAGTACGGGGCGCCGAAGAGCCTGGCGAGCAGCTTGGAGTTTCCGATCATCGGATACGTCTCCTCGGCCCCCACAACCGCGACCGGGATTATCGGAACCCTGGCCCGGAGCGCGGTCTGGATGAAGCCGCCGCGACCGAACCTCTGGAGCTTGTAGCGCTCCTTCCAACCCTTCCCCACGCCTTTGTAACCCTCGGGGTAAACGCCGACGAGCTCGCCTCTGCGCAGCAGTTCCAACGCATCCTCATCGCATGCGACCGCATTGCCGGCCTTGCGCGCGAGAGGTCCGACGAACGGCAGTGAGTACACGAGGTCGGCCCCGATGTTGCGGATCGGGCGCTCCATCGGATGTTCGGTCGCGACCGCGTACTGAACCATGACCGCGTCGATAGCGACCGTCCCCGAGTGATTTCCCACAAGTAGGGCCGCGCTGTCGTCGGGGATCCGCTCGACGCCGAGCGTCTTGACCCGGAAGTACTTCTCGTAGAGAGGCTTCGCCAGCGGCAGCAGCACGTTTCGCGCAAGCTCGGGGTCGTAGCCGAAGTCGTCTATCGGGTAATCGCCCCTGAGCCGCTTGCGCACCCAAGCCTCGACGCCGCCGGGCTCATCGAACGAAACCTCCGACGCGATCGTGCCCGTGTTACCGGTGCCCGATGGATGACGGTCACGGGCCGAACGGTTCGCATGAACGTTGCAGTAACCATCATCGGTGGTCGCGTAGTTGCGACACGGCCGCCCCGTCGCGGTGCTGGCCCGGCAGCGCACTTTGGGCTGAGGCCGCGGGGGGCCGAGCGGAGCGCGCCGCGAGCGGTCGAAGTTGATGATCTCTGCTTCGCCCATCAGACGGTCTCCCGTTCGGTTTCGGTTCGTTGTTTCAGATACTCGAAGAGCTCCCGCTCCCAGGTCGGACGAGTGTTCGGCTCCGGCAGTTGGTCCTGAGTTCTGTTGTCGTGGAAGTCCTCAAGCGCCTCGCGCGTCGTGTAGCGCGGTTTGAACCCGAGCTGCTCGGCCGCCCTACGCGTATCGAGTACCCGACCGAAGAGGATGAGCTTGAGCTGATCGGTTGGGAAGTCGACGATGTTGAAGCTCCGAAGGAGCGAAGCCAGAGCCTGGGCCGCGGGCAGCAGGAGCGGAGCCTCGAGCTTGCCCAACATCCTGATCGCCTGCGACAGGTAGACGACTCCGTCGCCGGCGATGTTGAAGATCCCGCGTGTGTCGCTCTTAAGAGCGAGGTGGAGGGCCTCGACGGCATCCTCCTCGTGGACGAACTGCAACCTTGGGTCAAAGCCCAGAGCGGTGGGCAGCACCGGCAGCGAAAAGTAGGTGGTCATGCTCGTCTGAACGGTCGGCCCCAGAACCTGCTGCGTGCGAAGGATCGCGAGATCCAGATCCGGGCGCCGGCGGCCGAAGTCACGAGCGTATTGCTCGGCCTCGGAACAGTCCTTGCTGTAGCCCGTCAGGTCCACAGGACGAGACGCGTAATCCTCCGGAATGAGCGACGGCTCCCCGGCTTTGGATCCGTAGACAGCGGCCGACGATTTCATCACGACGCGCTTCACTCGCTCAGCGCGTTGCGTCGCAGCGAGGAGTTGCATCGTTCCGATGACGTTGTTCTCTTTCATCTGAGATCGACCGCCGAGACGCGCCGGACCAGACCCGATGTTCGTGTGAACGACGGTGTCTACCTTCGTCGCCGAAAGGACTCGGGCGATCAACGGGTTGCGGATATCGACGCGCACGAACTCCATCCCGGAGATGGGGACGGGTGGCTCTTCGAGGTCGACTCCGATAACCATCTCGACGTCGTCGTCTTGCTCGAGCAGCTTCGCTAAGCGAAGGCCCAAGAAACGCGACACGCCGGTGATGAGAACCCGCCGCTTCGCCATGCGGGAACCTTACCCCTGAGGGGCAGGACCTACTATCGCCGTTGAGCCCGCTCTCGCCCGCAGGCGTGCGGCAGCGTCGCCCTTGTTAACAGCGAGCGAGCAATAGGAGTAGGAATCCTCGACCACGACGAACTCGCCCGCTCGAACGTCGGCGAACGTCGCGCCGAACGGAACAGTTAGTCGATGTCCTTCGATCCGAACCTCCAACCGCGCTCCGTTCGTGATCGACAGTTTCTCCAACTGCTCGCGCACGAGATTCAACTGAAGGTTGCCGAACCGATCCACCTGAAGAACCTCCGCGTGCAAGTGATCGTCGTGGAGCCACGCTTCGGGCACTTCGAGATCGATCAGGTCCGCGGGATCGAGAGCTGGGCCGAGCTCCGCGGGATCCACGCCGTTCGCGATATGAGCGGCGGCGGGAGCGAAGACGTCGCGCCCCTGGAACGTTCGAGAGACGGGAGTGAGCAGGAACCGCTCATCGGTGATCTCGTAGGCCTTGGAGATGCCGCCGGCGGTCTTGGCAGCGGGGATGAGGAGGCCGTTGTCGGGGCCCACGAAGACCTCGCCCCAACCGCTTTGGATCGCTATCGCCTTCCGGGCCGAACCCACGCTCGGATCGACGACAGCCAGATGGACCGAATCGGGAAGGAACCTGACCGACTGCTCGAGAACGACCGCACCATGGCGGATGTCCTGGCGAAGGATGTAGTGATGCACGTCCACGATCCTGAGGTGAGGAGCGATCCGGAGCATGACTCCGTGACAGACCCCCACGAACTCGTCCTGCAGTCCGTAGTCGGAAAGAAAGGTAACGACGTCCCTTTTGGCCACGGCGGCATCCTAGTGGGCCGACCCCCAACTACGCGAAAACTATTGACGTGCCTGCAACCGGTTCCTACACTCCGCGAACGCTTCCCCGATTGCAGGAGTCCCCATCCTTGGCATCCAACGACGAATGGCAGGACGTCGCCGCCTGTCGAGTACTGCCGGTAGAGATGTTCTTCCCGGCGGTCGAACAAGAGGCGTACGAAGCAAAATCCGTCTGCCAGACGTGCGCGGTCAAGGACCCATGCCTCGAATTCGCTCTGATCGCGGGCGAACGGTTCGGGATCTGGGGCGGCTTGACCTCGCAGGAGCGTCGATCGCTCGCCGCTAAGCGGCGTAAAGCTCGACTAACTCAAGGCGCGGACGCGCTCTACCAGAACTAGTTAACTAAGAGTTCTGGCTACTTACCCTGCTGTCGCCGCTGCCAGCGCGTCTTCTTCAGCATCTTGCGATGCTTCTTCTTGCGCATCTTCTTGCGGCGCTTCTTTACGAGTGAAGGCATAAGTCCTCTCGGCTCCTATTCCGTCCCGAAGAGTTGCCGGAGGCTTACCGGCCCTTTTGAACGGCCTTGCGTATCTATCTTTACCGACCCGAGCCGAAGCCCGCGCACGCCCTCCGTTACTGGGGAGACCATGCGGAGGATGTCCTCGGTCGAGTCGTACTCCAGGACCCCGATACCAACGCAGGATCCCTTCCCATCCTCCATGCCAACGACGAGTCCGTCCAATCGGATCAGATCGAACTCAGGAGGCAATGTCGGCATGAACACAGTCGGCTTGACTCGCCAGCGGGACGTCCCGGCCGAGAAGTACCCAGCGAACTGACTCTCCCTGAAAGCAACGCGCTCCTCAGCGGAACGACCCGTCTCGAATTCACTCGGCGCCTCGAGCTCGATCACCTCGGCGGGAGTGAAGCGTTGCGCGATCCCTATGACGGGCTCGAGCTCGCCGCCGCGCTCGAAGGCGACCACGAAGTCCGGAGCCACCGCGTCCATCTTGTGGAACTTCAGCAGCTGTCCATAGATGCCAGAGATCGATCCGGTCGTATCGACGACGATCAGGCGAGCGCCCTCAGCGCGGGCCTGATTGACGAGCTTCGCCGCGCTGGCGACCAACGGGAGTAGATGCTCTCTCGGAGTCAGCGCCCCAACGAACCCCAGTGCATCGGCCGTGCGGATCGTGGCAAGCGAGATATCCGGCATGCCCGTGACGACCTTCATCCCCACCGTCGTTGGAGGGCCCACCGTCGACTGCTGGATGTCGGCGTCGACGACTGCAGCGGGGATGTCCGCCGCAACTGCGCGACGCAGCAACTCGATCCCGAACGTCGTCTTTCCCGTATCCATCCCGCCGAGCAGGAAAACCACTCCGGGGCTTCCGAGGAGTCGCTCGTAGGACTGCTCGAAGTCTGACTGCACCGCCATCCTCCAGTCGTCATCGATCTCGTCACACAGAAAAGGACCGTCTAGAGACGGCCCCGGGCGCAGGCGTAAGGCTTGTTAGCCGGCGTCCATGTACCGCTTCTCCAGGTAGGTACGAACGTCGTCCTCCCGGATGCGATAACCCCTTCCCACCCGGACCGCTGAAAGCTGCCCGGAGTTGACGAGCCGATAAACCGTCATGTTCGAAACACGCAGATGACGAGCGACCTCAGCCACCGTGAGGAATTGCGACATGAATGGATCGCCGCTTTGGGGAGTCGAGGGATCGCTCATCAGGGACAAAGTATACCAAGCTATTTGTCCAGGTCAGAGGGGGTTTTTGAAACCTCAGACGAGCAACTTGCCGCTTTCGATGATCTGGTTCACGAGTCGCCACGCGGGTTCGTAAAGCCTGGGCGGGCGATTGTCGTCGAGCGGCACGATGGTGACATCCCTGCCCTCAGCTGCGGCGACTGCGAGCGCATGGTCGTTGATATCCATGATGGCGATCGCGGGGATCCCGCGCTCGATGGCCGCGCCGGCGAACCCGTGATCCGCAAGCACTAGCTCCGGCCACGGTTGAACTTCTAGCAATGCCTCCATCGCGTCCGACGTGTGGGCGTGCTTTAGCGTGCCCCAATCTGCGAGGCATCCCACGTTCCCGACGTAGCGCACCTCGGCGTGATGCCCTTTGCGCCCGACGGGTAAAAGCTCTTCCTCCCGAAGCCGGACCAGTTTTCCTCCGGCCCGGCCGAATGAGGCGGCGACACGGATGTACATCTCGAGCATCCCGGTCGGATGTCCGGTTGCGACGAGCAGAGTGCCGCCCGCCGCTGCGTGATCGCGCAGGCGCTCGCCCATCACCTCTAAACCGCTGATCGTCCGATCCGGGTCGATCAGGTCGTCTACGTCCAGACAAGCGATGTCGTCTGAACAACCGGTGATCTCGGCCATGAATCCAAGGATCTCGTTGGCGGAATACTTGTCCGCACCGCTCAGGCCAAACGTTTTGTCTGGATCACCCTCGATCAGCCCCTGGATCTTCCCGATCGAACTGGTTCGTCCGTGCGACTGGTGGGGGCCGGTGATCCCCGCCGCGATGAGCGCCTCGCGGACCTCGGACGCGGTGATCTCGGACATGGCAGCATCCTAGGTGGCGGGACCTTAAGGAGGCGCAAGGGATGGGCAATGAGTTGTTCTCACTCGAAGGCAAGGTCGCCCTGGTTACTGGGGCGTCACGCGGGATCGGACGTGCGATCGCGCTCGGGTTAGCGGAGGCGGGCGCCGACGTGGCCGTGGCCGCTCGCAGTGAAGCCGACCTCGAAACGCTCGCGAAGGAAATCGATTCGCTCGGGCGGAAGTCGATCGCGCTCACTACCGACGTACGAGATCGAAACTCGATCGAAGCTGCCGTCGAGCGAACTGCAAGCGAACTTGGACGCCTCGACATCCTTGTCAATAACGCTGGTGGGTCGAACTTCATGTCCCCGATCGTCGCCATGCGACCCGAGGGCTGGGACAAACTGCGTACCCTGAATCTCGATTCCGTGTTCCACGCGACGCAACTCGGCGCGCAGAAGATGCTCGAAACCGGCGGTGGGTCGATCATCCAGATCACATCGGCTGCGTCCATACAAGGTGCGCCGGGTCTATCTCCGTACTCGGCTGCAAAGGCAGGCGTGACGCTCATGTCGCAAGCCGTCGCTAAAGAACTCGCCGGCTCCAACGTGCGCGTTAACTGCATAGCACCCGGCTGGATCGACACGGCCCTGAACGAATTCATCACTTCGGACGACAGGTTACTGAAGGCGACCGAAGCGATGATCCCGATGGGACGCTTTGGCAGACCCGAGGAGATCGTGGGGGCGGCCGTCTACCTGGCCTCGGATGCGTCCTCCTACGTCACGGGCAGCACGATCGTCGTCGACGGAGGCCAGACCGCCTAGCCGGTTAGCGCGTGCAAGCGCCGGTGCCCACCGCCGCTGTGCGGTTGGTCCCGGAATCGATCTCGTCGGAGACCTCTGCCGCGGTGAGCGCGTAACCGGTGTCGTTCTCGGTTGTTGAAGCGGCGAACACCACTCCCGCCACGTCGCCGTTGGGAAGAACGAAGGGTCCTCCCGAGTCTCCCTGACGCACCGGGGACCGCAGCTCGTAGACGGAACGCGTGACCGTGCTCCGGCCGTATATGTCGCGGCCCGACGCGTTCTCGTAGTAGTTCTGCACCGCCGCTCGGTGCGTGATGAGTCGCCCTCCGGCATCGCCCGGATAGCCCAAGGTCGCTCCAGGAGTTCCGACGTCTTGGACGGTCGTTTGGAGATCCAGGATCGGACCGTCCAGCGAATCTGAGTGGATCACCGCGATGTCGGTCTTGGGATCGAACAGCACGACGGTTCCTTCGTGATCGACATTCGATGGATCACGAAGCGTCACCTCGTCTCCACCAGCAACGACATGTGCGTTCGTCACTACCGTCGAAGGCCCCGCGATCCATCCACTCCCGAGTTGCTCGCCACCGCATGCGGGAACCATCACGCGAACCATGGAGTCCTTGGATGCGTTAACGGCCTTACGCGCGATCGCGTTCGATGGGAGCTTCACCGGCGGGCCTATCGAAGGAGGAAGACCGGCGAAGACTTGAGGGAAGCCAGAGGTGTTGAGGTATTGCTGGAAGTAAGCGAGGACGTTCGGGGGCCGCGGCAGAACTTCGGAAGTCGCTTTGAGGATCGCCGACCCTCTTAGGGCGCGAGCGACGGAGCGCGAGGGACCGTGAACGAGCAAAGAGCCGATCAACCAGAAGGAGGCGACGGTGATGACGACTCCGAAACCGGCCCCCATCCCTTTGTTGAGACCGTCGAGCCGCGCCCGAGCCGCCATCATCGCTCCGCGATGGCCGAGCAAGTGGCCGAGCGTCTGTCCCAACGACATCAAGACAAACACGACGATCAACGAGACCAGCGCTCCGGTTAGACCCGCCTCGTCCGTGAAAGCCGACGCGATTCGGGGGCCGACGGCGACGCCAAGGACCAACCCGAGGAAACCTCCGCCCAACTCGAAGATCTGACCGAGGAACCCGAGACGCCAGCCGCGGAACGCCGATAGCCCGGCGAGCACGACGACGATCAGATCGACGAGGTTCAAGTGGTGGCGCTCAGTCGACGCCCAAGCCCGTCTGCAGGGCCCGGAAGGTCAGACCGAAGCAGACGAACGCGGCGACACCGAAGACGACCCATGGGATGTCTTCGTATTTCTTTGCCACCCGGTGCGCTCCCACGAGGATGGCCGCGGGGAACAGGCCCCCGTAGACGTAGTGAAGCCACACGGGGCCGATCGGGTGTGGTCTCAAGCCGCTGGCGAAGAGGATCGTTCCGATGAGGACCTGCACTCCGATGACCACTTGCAGGATCCCGAGGAGCGTCCAGAAGAAGTCGTGCGGAGCCCGGTTCCTGATGAACGAGTAGATCGTCCAGACAACGAGAATGGCGAAGCCGATAGGGATCGACCAGCCGATGTAGTGATGAACCTGGGTCACGGGGCCACAGGTTACGTCGCCGTCGCAGACAGTTTCGGAAGACACGCTTCGAGCACGGAATCGACGCTTCGTTCGATCTCGGCCCGGTAGTCGCGTGACACCGCATCAGGTGAGTGGTCGGCGAGCCAGTCCTCGGGGATCCGCTCGGTCGCTCCGCACATCTCGGCGAAATGGATGGTCCAGACCTTCGGGACCACCGTCTCCGCCTGGTAACCACCGCCTCCGGTCGCCACCCATCGTCCCGCGCAGTGGGCGTGCACGGCGTCGTGGATCAACTTCGCCATGGGCGGATAGGCGGTCATCGTCAGGCCAAGGTTCGCGAGGGGATCGCCGTAGTGCGTGTCCGCGCCGAGTTGAGTGACCATGACATCAGGCTGGAATGCACCGAGACCCTCGGTAAGAACGCGGTCGAGGGCCCAGAGATAGTCGGCTTCCCCGGTGTACGGCAACAGCGGGACGTTCATCGAAGTTCCGATCCCGGCCCCCTCTCCGATCTCGTCGGTGAAGCCCGTTCCGGGATAGAGGTAGCGGCCCGACTGATGGAACGAGATCGTGAGCACGCGCGGGTCGTCGTAGAAGATCCACTGCACGCCGTCACCGTGATGAACATCGACGTCCAGATACGCGACTCGCCAATCAGGTTGTAGCTCGAGGATCTTGGCGATCGCGGCGGCCGGATCGTTGTAGATGCAGAACCCGGATGCCTCGGCCCTGCGAGCGTGATGCAGCCCCCCGGCCGGATTGAAGGAATGCTCGACCTCGCCCCGCGCGACGAGCTCCGCGGCCGTTATCGATGCTCCGCAAACCGCGGCCGACGCCGGATGCATTCCGTCGAAGATCGGGTTATCGCCGGTGCCGAGGCCGTACTGGAACCCGGCCCTCGGCTCGGCGGTCCCCGCATCGATCGCCTTGACGATCTGGACATAGTCCGGAGCGTGCACGGCGAGGATCTCCGCATCGGTCGCCGGCTGGGAAGGAACCTCTCTCACCAGGTCGATGAGACCGAGCTCGCGGATGTGGTCGTAGGTCAGGAGCACGCGCTCCGGCCTAAGTGGATGAGAGGCGCCGAAGTCGTATGCGCGCGCGATGTCCTCGACGGTTACGAGAGCGACCGACACTTGTTGTTAGTTCTCGTCCATCTGGGCTCTTTGGAGTTTGCCGGAGTAGTCGATGCCTACCGTCTTCCACTCGGTGAACTCGTCGAGGGATTGAGGGCCCGCCTCGCGGTGCCCGTTGCCCGTGTTCTTCATCCCTCCGAACGGAACTTGGATCTCCGCTCCGATCGTCGGTGCGTTGACGTACACGACCCCGAACTCGAGCAGCTGAACCGCCTTGAAGACGTTCGTGATGTCGTGCGTATAGATCGAGCAAGAGAGCCCGTAGTCGACGCTGTTGGCAAGTTCGATCGCCTCGTCGACGGACTCGATCCGCATGATCCCGGTCACGGGACCGAAGATCTCCTCCCGCGCGATGCGCATGTCACCGGTCATGTCCGTGAAGACGGTCGGCGCAAGGAAGAACCCGTTCTCGTACTCGGGTCCTTTCAGCTCCTCTCCCCCGGTTAGAAGCTTGGCGCCTTCCTGCTGGCCGAGACTGATGTACTCGAGCACCCTGTTCTTCTGTGCTTCGTTGATGACCGGCGCGAGTTCGACATCCGGCTCGAGCCCGTTCCCGACCTTCATGGTCGCGACCCGGTCGAGGAGTCGATCCGTGAACTCCGAGCGGATCTCGTCGTGGACGATCAGGCGCGAGGTTGCGGTGCATCGTTGGCCGGAGGTCGCGAACGCTCCCCACGCCGCAGACTCGACGGCAAGATCGAGATCGGCGTCCGGCATGATGATCAGCGCGTTCTTGGAGCCGAGCTCGAGCGAGCATCGCTTCATCGAACGGGCACACTTCTCGTTGATCATCCGGCCCACATCGAGCGAGCCGGTGAACGAGATCGCACGGATGTCGGGATGGTCGACCAGAGCGGCCCCCGCGTCCTCGCCGTATCCATTGACGAGATTCAGAACGCCCGGCGGTAGTCCGACCTCGCGGAACAGATCTACGAGCATCGCAGCGCAAAGGGGAGTGTCCTCGGCCGGCTTGAAGACCGATGTACAGCCCGAGACGATCGCGGGGGCGATCTTCCACAACGGGATCGCGACGGGGAAGTTCCACGGCGTGATGAGCCCCACGACGCCGACCGGGTGTCTCATCGTCATGTAGATCTTGTTCGGGAGCTCGGCAGGGATCGCGTCGCCCATCGCCCTGCGACCTTCGCCTCCCATGTAGTGAGCGAAGTCGATGCCCTCTTGGACGTCGGCTCGGGCCTCCTTGAGCGTCTTGCCCATCTCCTGCGTCATGACCCTCGAGAACTCTTCCTTACGCTCCTCGAGTAACAGCGCGACCCGCAAAAGGAAGTCAGAGCGCGCGGGGGCCGGGGTCTGCATCCACTTCGGATACGCGGCAACTGCGGATTGCACCGCGCGGTCCACGTCGGCGGCCGCCGACTTTGCGAATGCTCCGAGGACCTGAGTGCGATCCGCCGGATTGAGGGACTCGAACGTCTCACCGGAAGCGGCAGGAACCCATTCGCCGTTGATGAAGTTGCCGAAGTCCTGACCCATCGTTGGTACCCCCTAACTCGACATTGAGAGGGCGAGTCTAGCTATCAGGCTTCGGGGTCTCCGTGGGCAAGCTCCTGCGAGCGCTCCATCGCAGCCTGGATGGCGTTCAGGAAGGCGGCACGAACGCCCGACTGTTCGAGGACCCGGATGGCCCGCGTCGTCGTCCCACCGGGGGACGTAACCATCTCTCGGAGCTCGACCGGGTGCATCTTTTCGTCGCGCATCAGCTTCGCCGAGCCGAGCATCGTTTGAATCACAAGCTCGGTAGAGATCTCACGCGACAACCCCAACAAGATCCCGGCCTCGATCATCGACTCTGCGAGCAACGCGAAGTAAGCAGGACCCGACCCCGAGATCGCGGTTACAGCATCCAAGTAGCTCTCATGCACCGTCACAACGCGACCTACGTGAGTGAGCACATCGGTGGCAAGGGAAAGGTGTCGTTCCGACGCGTGTTTGCCGGCCGAGATACCGGCCATCCCCTCGTGGACGACCGAAGGCGTATTCGGCATGGCGCGCACCACTGGGACCTCGCCCGGCAGCCGCGACTCGATGAAGGTGGTGGGGATCGCAGCTACGAAAGACAGAACCGTCTGAGAGCTTTCGAGACGGTCGGCGATCTCGGCCAGTAGTCCGTCGATGTCCTGCGGCTTGACTGCGATCACCACGATCTCCGCGCCCTCAACGGCGGCGGCGTTGTCGAGTGTGGCCTCGACCCCGTAGGCATCGGCCAGCTCATCGAGGCGCTCCTGGCGGCGGGCTGTAACGACGATGTCGTCTGCCTTACGCCAACCGGAGGCCAGAAGGCCGGCCAGCAGGGCCTGGCCCATCTTTCCGCAACCTAGAACTGCCAGCTTCGCCATCGTCCATCCCGTCCGATCTTTTCGTCGATGATAGGGCGATGTTCCGAGAATCGTGGCTGTGGGCATCCGATAAGCCGCGCGTCCAACGGTTCGTGACTCAGAGCCGGCTGACCCATGGAGTCGTCCAGCGGTTCGTCGCCGGCGAGGAACTCGAGGACGCGATCCGGGTCATCAAGGAGCTGAACTCCAAAGGGATCGGCGGGATCCTCGACCTGCTCGGCGAGGGCGTTGCCGACGCCGCAGGGGCCGATGCCGCGGCCGGTGAGTACAGCGCGTCCATCAAACGGATCGAATCGACAGGCGTCGACACGACGGTCTCTGTGAAGTTGACCCAGCTTGGCCTCGTCCAGGACAAGGGCGGCTGCATCGATCGATTAAGGGTGTTGAGCGCTGAAGCGCAGGCAGTCGGCACCAGCCTCGAGATCGACATGGAGCAGTCCGAATACGTCACCGACACCATCGATGTCTTCAAGTTGCTCCGGACGGACTTCCCCGATCTGCGGCTCGCGATCCAGGCGATGCTGCGGCGAACCCCTATCGATCTCGAAGACATGGCCACTCCGCCGCCTCGAGTGAGACTCGTCAAAGGCGCCTATGCCGAACCCCCGGAGCTCGCCTTCCAAAAGGGCACTGAGATCGATGCGCAATATCGCTTCCTGACCGATTGGCTATTCGAGAAAGGCGACAATCCAGCACTAGCGACCCACGACCTAAAGTTGATCGAGCACGCCACCGAAGCGGCTCGGCGTACGGACAAAGGTCTCGATGATTGGGAGATCCAGATGCTCTACGGCGTTCGCCGCGAGCTCCAGGAATCGCTCGCCATGAAGGGGCATCGCGTCAAGGTCTACGTGCCGTTCGGTTCGGCTTGGTATCCGTATCTGATGCGGCGTATCGCCGAGCGACCGGGAAATCTTCGTTTCTTCATGCGGGCGATGGTTCGAAAATAATTTCCACTAACTTCGGCGATCGAAACAATAAGGCCTCAGAAACTTCAGCTCACGAATCTCGTGCACTTCCCCACACACGAGATGCGCAGGCTTTGAAGCTTCTGAGGCCTGGCATCTCAAGGAATCCAAACCCGTCCGAGGACTGATCCCGCGACTCCTTAAGACGGCGTGAAGATAGCGACGCGCGCCGCGAAGCGTCAAGGGCACTGACCACAAGACGCGCCAACGAACTACCAGGTCAGGGACACAAAAATTCTTGGTGAGAATTCTTCGCGACGTCACGGACCGCTATACGCAGGTACAGATCTCCGGCGAGTCTTCGCGCACGAGGCACTCGTACAACTCGAGGAACTCGTCGGCAGTTCGTTCCCATGTGAAGTGCGACGCGTTCGATAAAGCGCGCTCTCGAAATTGTTCCCTCAGCTCGGAGTCGGCGAGAACCGTCTTCAGTCGCGCTGCGAATTCAGTCGGATCGCGTGAATCGATCAGAAAACCACTAGACCCGTCGGTGACGATGTGCGATATCCCCCCGACCGGTGTGCCGATCACGGGGATCCCACACGCGTGAGCTTCGAGGGCGGCGAAACCGAACGATTCAGAATGCGAGCAGACCGTCACGACATCGGCGGCCTGGTAATACAACGGAAGATCCTTGTGCGGGAGAGGGCCCTCGAACCGAACGATGTGCTCGATGCCGAGCTCCTCGGACAACGCCCGGAGCCGTTCGACCTCCTCGGCTCCATCGCGGCCGCTCGCTCCCCCGACGATCAAAAACGTGAGAGGCCGGTCGAGGCCGTGGTGGATCTGTTCGACGGCTCGCAGGGCGAGCTCGATGCCTTTCAGCCGTTGGATCCGGCCCACGAACAACACAACTGCTTCCCCGCCGAGGCCCAAGGCCGCCCGGGCCGAAGCGGCATCTCCGGGGCGGAAAAGGCCGTGGTCCACGCCCGGATGGAGCGTCTTGGCCTTGTCGTGATGGGCGCCGTAGAGGCAGGCGAGATGCTCCTGCTCGTCGTCGGTAGAGGCGATCAGCACGTCGGCCGCCCGGATCACCGCGGCCTCCCCGATCAGTCTCATCTCTGGCTCCGGGACGTCGCCGGGGGCAAGGAAGCGATTCTTCACGCGTCCAAGGGTGTGATGCGAGTGAACGAGTGGGACGTTCCATGCCTCGCGCAAACCGATGCCGGCAAGACCGGACTGCCAGTAGTGCGAGTGGACGATGTCGTAAAGGATCGAGCGGTCGTCCGCGAACGCGCGCACTCCCGCGGTGAACTCTTCGATGTGATCGGGCAGCTCTTCCTTGCTCACGTGCCCGATCGGGCCCGCCTTGACGAAAACAACGCGAAACCCCGGTTTGAGCTCGACCACGGCCGGACCGTCGGATGTCGCACGAGTGAAGACATCGGTTGAGACGCCGCGCGCGGCAAGGGTCTCGGCCAGATCCCTGATGTAGACGGTCATTCCGCCGGCATCGCCCGAGCCCGGCTCGTCGAGAGGTGAGGAGTGATACGAGATGACCGCCGTCCGCATCAGCTCTCCCTCGTCAGTCGGACGTTGTTCAAAGGAACAGCCTGCCCGCCCAGTTGGTACTTGTAACGCTCGGGGCCTCGCAGGAAATCGAAGATCTCCAGACCTTCGCCGATCGATCTCTTGACCAGCTCGGATACCAGCACGAGGCCGGGAGACAACCGCGCTGCATCGGGCTCGTAAGCCGAGTTGTAGAGATAGAAGCGGCCGTCCTGAACGAAGCTGAACGTTCCGGCGACGGCACTGTTTCCGATCTCGAGAAGATCGAGTTGCAGCCAACCTTTCGCCGAGAAGTCCTTAGCGATCCGCTCGAAGAAGGTCGCGATCTCCGGCTTCATGAAGTGGCCTTTGTGACCTTCTGCTCCGCGATGCATCTCAACGAATGTCTTCAGATCGACATCCAACGTTTCCGGCGTTGCCGTCCGAACGCGGGCGTCTGGATGCTCGCGCTCGAGACGCCGCGCTTTGCGACGCAGTTCATGACGATCCTTGGATTTCAGCTGCGCCTCGTACTCCTCCCATGAAGAAGGCAGCGGGAGGACGGCTGCGGTCTCTTCCTGGTCGAGCTTGAATTCGAGGCCGCGCCGGTCGGCCGATTCGACGAGAAGCTCGGCGAATTGGAAGGGCACGGGCATGTTGTGAGCATCGAATTCATCCCACTCGACGGTCGAAGAGATGAGCCAATCGACGAGCGAGTCGATGACGTCCACGCGATCCTCGACCGCGCAGATGGGGCCGAGATAGTCGGTGAGGTCGATCCCGCCGATGAACCGGAGGACCTTTGCGTCCCCTTCTTGTTTCCGGTAGAGCGGCACGATGCCGATGACCTCGTCGGCCCGCTTCATCATCAGAAGGAACAGATCCTTGGGGACCCCGCTGTGGCCGAACTCGTCCCACCAGAGCTTGTTCCACTCAGGCGTAGCAAAGATGTGCCGGTTCGGGTCGCGCTCCAGAAGCTCCCTCCATTCAGGGAGCTGGAAACATCGCTCGGTGCAGTCGAGGGAGACCTCGAGGGTCATGGTGGGCGTCACAGTAGCCTCAACGCCCGATCGCTCTGCCCGATTCCTGGGCTTTTCGCAGGCCCCCTGGGACGCGAGAAAGCCCGCCGGACTGCGGCGGGCTCTCATCATGCGTTGCGACTGAACTAGCTGGCCTTGGCGGCCTTGGTCGCGGCGGAACGGGCGGCCTTGGCGTTCGCGTTCACGGCCTTGGAAGCGCTCGTGACGGCGGCCTTGACCTGCGTGCGAGCGGTCTTCGTCTGAGCGAGCGCCTGCTTGGTCGGCGCGGAGTTCTTGATCCGGGTCGACAGCGTGCGGCCGCGCTTCACGAAGTCCTTGTAGGCCTTGGTCGTGACCTTGCGGTCGGCGACCTTCGAGACGTTGCGAACCTTCTCGAGGGTGTAGTCGCCAGCTCCGACTACGGCGTAAAGCAGCTCCTGAGTCTTGGGCAATTTCTTCACCTCCCTCCCTCGAGTTCGTTGGTGCAAAACGAATGACGGGAAAACGGAGGCTCGCCGGATCTCGTCTGCGAAACCGCAGCCGTGACCCAACGCCGGGTGGGGGGTGAAGAGGGTCGCTCCGATTTCCCGCCAAACCTGAACATCACTTCTCTCCAGTTACGTCTTTGACACTTGCGGCCCGTTCGGCTGGGCCTTCGTTGTCGGCCAGGTAGCTCTTGTAGTGATCGATCAGTGCCTGTTTCTGGCGCTCGCTGATCGTCGAGTCCTTCAAGATCTCGGCCACAAGGTCGTGATCCCGGTTCTCGTCGAGGATCCCGGCTCGGACGTAGAGCGTCTCGGCCGAGATGCGCAGCGCCTTGGCGATCTGCTGAAGGATCTCTGCGGATGGCTTACGCAGCCCTCGTTCGATCTGTGAGAGATAGGGATTCGAGATCCCGGCGAGGTCCGAGAGCTTGCGCAAAGAAAGCCGGGCCGTGCGGCGCTGCTCCCTAATGAACTCGCCCAATTCGTCAAGTTTCATGCGTCCCCCGGCCATGGACCTCTCCTTGTAGTTCCCCGTCCCTGCTAGCTGTATAGCATGAATGTTTAACAGTTGCAAGCACTAGGAAGGGTACCGGAGGCGTCATCGAGCGGGGGTTTTCGGTCGATAACTAGTTAAAGATGACCAGTTTGACTACACTACGTAACTGGGTAAACGCGGAGTGAAGCAGGTTTGAGAGAGAGTCCGTTGAATTTTGGGGGCAATGAGGATTAGGGGTAAGACCGCGACGAACAGGCTCACGGCCCTGGCCGGGGCCGGCTTGGTGCTGCTCACGGCGGGAACGATCGTCGTGGCCTCGATCGTCGAGCGGGCCACCGGATTCGACCTGTCGCCCGGAGGGCCGGTTCGCGGTCCCTCACTTCACGTGTCCGGCACGATCTCCCTTCCCGGAAGTCCGCCGAAGGAGGGCGGAGCCGACCCGGCGGTCGCCCAAGAGGCTCCGGCCCCAGTTCCGTCAGCCCCGACCCTTAGCGGCGCAGAAACCCAGATCGCAGACTCCGGCTCTCAGCCGGCGACGGTTGCCTCCTCGTCTCCGAGCACTCGGCCTGCGGATCGATCGACCGACCGCAGGTCTCAGCCGTCTCGGGGACCGGTCAGGGGACCGGCTCGAGCCGGGTTCTTACCGCCTCCGGCCGCTGGTCCTCCCCAAGCGGATCCCAGCGCATCCAACGGACACGCCAAGGTCGAGAAGGTCGAGAAGGCCGAGAAAGTGAAGAAGGTGAAGAAACCCAAGAAGGTGAAGGCCCCGAAGCCGGACAAGAAAGCCAAGAAAGCCAAGAAGTCGAAGCGGCTGGAAGCGTCCTAGCGGAGAAGAGCTGCCGGGTCGGCTTCCCCACTGGTGTAGCGCCTAACGATCTCTTCCTGGATGCGGTCCAGGACCTCATGGACCTGACGGCGTTTCGCCGAGAGGACCCGCTCGTGCTCGCCCAGAGACTCGATGATCTTCTTGATCTCCTCGACCGGCACTTGAGAAAGGCGCGACAACGTCGTCTCTCCCACGATCTCGTCGACCCGACGGCGGGGGATATCTGTGTTGCGAGGGATGGAGAGGTCCGGCGCCCGGTCCGGGAGCGGTGAGTCCGAGCCTCGCTCGTCGTCGGCCAGGATCTCGGGCAGCCTGGACATCAGATCTCCGGTGTGGCGGCCCGCTCGGTGATCGAGCTCGGCCGAGAGGATGTCGATCCGGGCCTGGCAGAGCCGGCGCTCGAACGAGATCTCGTTCTCGCCTTCTCTACACTCATCCCGGATGACCCTTAGCTCTTCGATGGCGCGGGTCTCGTAGCCATCGATGTAGGTCGGCTCGACGATCCGATCGACCAGTCTGCGTGGGGCGTCGTTCATCTCTTCGACAGGGTACCGCCTAACCGGACCTGATTCCCAGGAGTTCCCTCGCTTGATCGGGAGTCGCGATGTCACGACCTGCCACCCGTGCCATCGTCGCAACCCGGTCGATGAGCTGGGCATTTGATGTCGCCGGTTCGCCCGGGGCGAAGTACTTGACGTCCTCGAACCCCGTTCGGACGTGACCCCCGCGGGCTATCGCTTCCTCGGCGACTGGCAGATGAGATCGCCCGATCCCCGTAGCGCTCCAAGTCGCTCCGTCGGGAAGGTGAGCGGCGAGGAACGCGATGGCGTCGGCCCACGCCGGCAGAGCTCCGGGAACGCCGAGGACGAAATCGAAATGCAGATGGTGGTCGCCGGCCGCGTCCTCAACCGTCCGGATCGCGTTCGCGATCATGCCCGCGTCGAAGATCTCGAACTCGGGAACCACGTCGAGCTCGCGCATCCTTGCGTACAAACTTCGAACGAGCGGGAGCGGATTCATGAAAACGTCGTCTCCGAAGTTCACCGTTCCCGTGGTCAGCGTCGCCATCTCCGGCCGGAGGCCGAGGGGGGCCGCGCGTTCGTCGGCCGAATCGGTGACGGCTCCGCCCGTTGTGAACTGAACGATCAGATCGGTCTCGGCCGTGATCGCATCGTGCGCGGCCCGGAACGCGTCAACGTCCATGGTCGGCTTTCCGTCTGAATCTCGCACGTGGAGGTGATAGATCGAGGCACCCGCGTCCTGACATCCGCGCGCATCGCGCGCGAGAGCATCAGGGCCGATCGGAAGGTTCGGTTGCTGTTCGGGAGTTAGCTCGGCCCCCACGGCAGCGACGGTGATGATGAGCGGATCCACATCCGCAGGGTAACGAGCTTTAGTTGCAGAGTGAGGCTGCCAGCGGAGTTGGGTTCACGGCCCCTCCGCCCCCCGGGTGGTATTCGAAATGAAGGTGCGGTGTGCCCGCCGCGTTGCCGGTGTCGCCCAGCGTTGCTATCTGCTGACCCGCGGAAACGTGGCCGCCGGTCACCATGTTCTGTTGGTTGTGCATGTACCAGTAAGCGTTCCCGTCATCACCCGAGAGGAAGATCATGTTGCCTCCACTGCCGTCGTAAGCGGCGTAGGTGATGGTTCCAGAAGTGACCGCGACTAGCGGGGTCCCGTAAGCCCCCATCATGTCAACGCCCTGGTGCGTGTGCCCGTCACGCGGAGCGCCCCAACTGTCCACAAACGAAACGGGTCCGGCCACCGGGCAGTACATGCCGTCGGTCGATGTGAGGCTGAGGCTGCTTGAGGCCGCCGGTGCTGCAGTCGCGGGAGCGGGAGAGCTCGCCGCAAGCTCGCGTTGAAGACGCTCGTACTCGGCGGCCACCGAGTCGAAGCGCGCTTGGAGCGCATCGTTTTCTTGTGCAAGAGCCTCGGTCACACCCTCTAGCTGACTGCTCGACTCGGCGAGAGTGTCTTCGAGCTGCGCGAGCTCCGCGCGGGAGCGAGACAGATGAACGAAGACGCTGGAATCGTTCATCGAGACGCGAGACAACATCTCGGTGCGACTAACCGCTTCGGACATGTCTTCGGCACCGAAGAGGATCTCGACCATCCCGCTGCTTCCCGACATGTAGAGCTTGCGAGCCCGTTTCACGGCCTCCACCTGAAGCTGATCTCGCTTGGCCGAGAGGGAATCCATGCGGTCGCGGGTCTCGGTGATCTTGCGGTCGAGCAGCTCGTCCTGGGTCCGGAGGTCTTCGATCTTGCTTTGGGCCGCGTTTAGTTCGGCCTGGATCGAATCCATCCTGGCCCTGATGTCGGAAACCGGCTCCTCGCCCGACGCCACGCTCGTAAAGAGCGGAAGAGTCATCACGGCAAGTGCGGCGCCTGCGACCACTAGTCGGATCGCCCGGGAGCTGCGTCCTGAGGACACGGCGGCTGACGCTAGCACACGGCCAAGTTTCGGCCCCAGCCGAAGATGTCCTTCTCCCACCGACCCAGGGGGCGTCGGGGGGCGTCGCTAGACTGGTCCCGTGAGGGGTGTTGAGGACTACCTCGAAGAGATAAAACGGCTCGAGGAAGACGGCGAGCGGATCACAGCCACGGTGGTGGCTCGGATCCTGGACGTCTCGTTGCCGTCTGCCTCGGAGATGCTCAAGCGGCTCGCCAGCGAGGGATACCTCTCCCGGCAGAAGGGTGGGGACATCCTTCTGACCCCCGACGGGCGCCGTCTGGCCCACACGATCCTTCGCCGCCACCGGCTCGTCGAGTGCCTCCTGGTCGAGAAACTCGGCATGGCCTGGCACGAGGTCCACGGTGAGGCCCACAAGATCGAGCACGCCATCTCCGCTCGAGTGGAGGAAGCGATGGCCCAGGCCCTCGACTACCCCGACTACTGCCCCCACGGCCACCCGATCTGCCCGGTCGATCTCAGGGAACTGAGACGGCTGAGCGAGATGGAGGCGGGCGAGCGCGGCAGCGTGGCCCAGATCTCCGAGATCAAGGAGGACGTCTTGCCCTATCTGGATGGACTCGGGGTGAGGCCGGGGGCCGAGCTCATCGTCAAGGACGTGGCTCCGATGGAGGGTCCTCTGGCGATCGAGACCGAACAGGGAGTGGTGTCGATAGGGCGAGACCTTGCCGCCCTCATCCGGCTGTCGGCCGGACAAGGGATCACAGACCGCTAGATCGGGCGCGTTTCCCCCCAGCACCAACCATTCGGTGGAGCTCCCGAATCCAAGATGCGCTTTTGAGGCCCGATCGGACCGGTGGGGTCGAACTGGATGTGCCACCCCGGCGAGCCGCAATCGTCGAACCAGATACGGAGCTCCCGTTGGTAAGGGGAAAGTGGCGTCGCCGTCAGCGTTGGATAGAAGAACGCGAACAACGCCAAGGCCGCTCCCGCGTACACGACGGCGACGGTGCGGCTCCATCGGAAACGAGTGAGGTCATCGAGAACCGCTCCAAGCGCGAGGCACAGGAATGGGATCGCGGGCAAGAAGTAACTGATCCAAACCGACCTGCGTAGCGACAGCGGAACGTAGAGCGCGTAACTCGTCAGAAAGCCGATCACGATGAAACCGGCAGCGCGTGTCGGGACCTTTTCCCTTATCCAGCGCACGCCGCAGTACACGATCGCAAGTAAGCCGCTCCACCAAACGAGGGGACTTCCCCCCGCCATGATCCAGCGGATATCTCCGCCCGCGGTCCGCTCGAAGAAATACGGCTGAGGTCGCATCAGAAGTGGCCACGACCACGCGGGAGAACGAAAGCTCGTCATCAACGCGAACGTCGTATGGAACCTGTACATGCGCACCTGCTCTTGTCCCCAGGCTGCGAGCCATGAACCGTCGGACCAAGGTAAAGAGATAACGGATCCATGGATCCGTCCGATGTACACGAGGCAATTGCAGACCGCCGGAACCACGACGAACGCGACAAGGATCGGGCCCCATAGGTCTCGGATCGTCTTGTCCAACGGATTCGCGACGCCTTGCCTGCGACGATCCGAGACTCCCCACCAGACGAGAACCGTTATCAGGCCCGCGAGCGCGAGGAAGCCCGACCACTTGGAGGCGATGGCCGCCCCAGCGCAGATCCCCGACGAGATGAGCCAAGGCCGTCTGAACCACGGCCGCCCGGCCCCCCCGCTATCGCGATCCAAAACGATGCAAAGGAATGCGGCAGTTGCGAAGAACGGCACGAAGATGTCCAAGAGGGCCGCGCGGGAGTTGACGAAGTGCATGAAGTCGATCGCAAGTAGGAATGCAGCCAGGCCTGCCGCGGCCCTGGACCTGAACAACCTCCTCGCCAGAACGTATGCAAGCGCGACGGTGAGGGTTCCTGCAAGCGCGGGGAAGAATCTCCATCCGAAGACCCCATTTCCGAAGAGGCGGCCGCCGGCTGCGATGAGCAGCTCGCCCAATGGGGGGTGAGGCACTATCTCCAGTGGGACCGAGCAGGCCCCTGAGGCGAGATTCTGGACGCGACATGCGAGCGCGACATAGAAGTGCTCGTCGTAGATGAACCCCACGGGGTCCGCCAATCCGATGAACCGGATCAGACCCGCGAACACGGTCAACCCCGTCAGGGTGATCCAGTCGGCGACCGACCAAACGGTTCGTGGCCACGACTCAGCAGCCGACGACATAGAGATCGGCTACAGGCCCAGGGTGCGGCCGATGATCTCTTTCATGATCTCGGAGGTGCCTCCGCCGATGGGGCCGAGTCGAGAGTCGCGGAGTGCCCGCTCCGCCGAGAACTCCGTCATGTAGCCGTAGCCACCGTGGATCTGGACGCATTCGTCGGCGACATGAACCGCGACCTCGCTCGTGTACAGCTTGGCCATCGCCACTTCCTTGATCGGGTTCTCGCCCGCGGCGTAAAGACGAAGGGCGTTGTAGGTGAGAGCACGCCCCGCTTCGATCCGGGTCGCCATACCGGCAAACCGATGACGCCAGACCTGGAACTTCCCGATCGGACGATTGAAGGCAGTGCGCTCCAGCGCGTAAGCCTTCGCGTAGTCATAGACGCGAGCCGCGCCGGCGACCTGGCCCAGCGCCATGATCAGTCGCTCCCACGCGAAGTTGTTCATGATGGCCAGGAAGCCCGAGCCTTCGTCGCCAAGCCGCTGCGAGTCCGGCACCCGTACGTCGGAGAAGGACAGCTCGCCCGTTTGTCCCGACCTCCACCCCAGCATCTTCAGTTTGCGGGCGCTGTAGCCGGCTGCGTTCGTATCCACCACGAACAAGGTGATCCCCGTGTGTGGGGGCTCGGCGTCCACATCGGTCTTCGCAGCAACCACTACGTAGTCCGCCCAAGCGCCGTTGGTGATGAAAAGCTTCGAGCCGTTGATGACCCAGTCGTCGCCATCGCGTCGAGCCGTCGTCTTGATCCCTGCTACGTCGGAGCCTGCGTCGGGCTCGGTGACTCCCAGGGCTCCGACTATCGAGCCGTCCATCGACGGAATGAGCCAGCGCGCATGCTGCTCCGCGTCTCCGAAGTTGTAGACGTACAACATCGCGAGGTCTTTGTGCGCGCCGAGGCAGGCGGAGACTCCACCGGACCCGATCCGGGCGAACTCCTCCGTGATGATCGCGTCGGCGAGGAAATCTGGTCCCGACCCGCCGAGTTCCTCGGGGAACTTGGCCCCGAAGAGTCCGAGCTCGCCCACCCGGTGGAAGATCTCCTTCGGAAATTCCTCGGCCTTCTCCCATTCGGCGGCATGTGGAGCAAGTTCGCGCTCGACGAAGCTACGGACCGAGGCTCGCAGCTCGCGATGTTCCGGCGTGAACAGTTCGAAGGTGTCCTCGAGCGACGAGGAGTCGGGCCGTAGCGTCGTGCTCACAGGCCCTCCATCCGTCCGATGACATCGCGCATGATCTCGTCGGTGCCTCCGCCAATGCGGATAAGACGCGAGTCGCGCCAGGCGCGTTGGATCGGGAACTCCACCGTGTAGCCGTAACCCCCGAAGATCTGCAGAGCCTGGTCCACGACCTTCCACGAGACCTCTCCAGTGATCAGCTTTGCCATCGAGATCTCCCGCACGGGATATTCGCCGCGGTTCACGCGCGATGCAGCTTCGTAAACCAGCTGCTGCGCGGCCTCGACTTCGGTCGCCATGTCCGCGAGCTTGTGCCGGATCACTTGATGCTTGCCGATCGGTTTTCCGAACGTCTCGCGCTGCTTTGCGTAAGCGAGGGCCGCTTCGAACGAACGACGCGCTCCCTGGATCGCTCCGGCCGCGCCGATCAACCGCTCACCTTGGAGCTCCCAAGAGATGTTGTAGAACCCTTCGCCCTCGTTGCCGAGCAACGCGTCATCGGGCAGGTACATATCCGTGAACGAGATCTCACCCGTGTCGGAGCTGTACATCCCCATCTTGTCGAGGGTCCGAGCGACCTCGTAGCCCGGCGTGTCCGTGTCCACGATGAACAACGAGATCCCCTGATGTGACGCGTCT
>JAXDJH010000011.1:0-11895 GCA_034663635.1 Actinomycetota bacterium
CATAAGAAGGCCGCACGAGAACGGCGCGATGTCGTGCTTCAAAAGATGTTGCAACTCGGCTACATCGACCAAGCCCAAGCCGACAAGGCGTTGAAAAGCAAGATCACCTTGGAGCAAGTGTCCGAGAAAGACGAATATCCGGCCCCCTATTTCATGGACTATGTCCAGAGACTCATCACCTACGACGACCGATTCGCGTTCCTGGGCGACACCGTCGAACAACGCACGAAGCGTTTGTTCCGCGGGGGGCTGAGGATCCACACGACCGTCGACCTCGGCATGCAGACCGCGGCGGAGGAGGCGGTCAACAGCGTCCTCCCGAACGCGTCGGATCCGCATGCATCGCTCGTCGCTATCGATCCGAACACGGGTGAAGTGCGAGCGATGGTTGGGGGCCGCGACTGGTTCGCCGGCGCCAAAGAGGACCCCTACGCGAAATTGAACCTCGCGATCCTCGCGGAGCCGGGACTCGGATGTGTCGAGGAAGAGGGATCCAAGAAATGTGTGAATCGGGCGCCCGGCACGGGCCGGCAAGCCGGTTCGTCCTTCAAGCCGTTCGCTCTCGCCGCCGCTATCGATAAGGGGATCCCCCTCTCCAAGACCTACAAGGCCGGATCGAGCGTCACGATCCCAGGCGCGGACGGCGGCAACGATTACGTCGTCCAGAACTACGAAGGCGGGAGCTTCGGCGATCACTTGTCGCTTCTCGAGGCGACGGTCTTTTCGGTCAACGTCGTCTATGCACAGGTCATGGAGGAGGTTGGCCCGCAGAACGTGGTCGACACCGCCGAGGCCATGGGGATCAAGACCCCCCTCTTCCCCTATCTCTCCGCGGTGCTGGGCTCGAACGAGGTAAACCCACTCGACATGGCATCTGCTTACGGCACCCTCGCCACGAACGGCGAGCACAATCCCCCCGTCGCCATCACGCGCATCGAGACTTCGGCAGGGGAGGTCCTCTATGAAGACAAAACGGAGTCGGAGCAGGCGCTCGACCCGGCGGTCGCGTATCTGACGACGACGGCACTCGAACAAGTGATCTCGCGCGGCACCGCAGCAGGTAATGGGCAGATCGGGCGTCCCGCAGCGGGCAAGACCGGCACCGCCCAGGAGTATCGCGACGCGTGGTTCGTCGGTTACACGCCCGATCTCGTTGCGGCGGTCTGGATGGGTTACCCGGAGGGGCAGATCGAGATGAAGCCGAGCTGCGCCGGTTCGACCAGCGCCTGTCGCGTGACGCGCTCTCTCACCGGCCAGGGCGTGACCGGAGGATCCTTCCCCACTCAGATCTGGAGCGCTTTCATGCAGGCAGCGCTGAGCGGCACGCCGGCGAGCTCCTTCGTTCAGCCGTCCGGAGGGTTCGTAACGGTCGCCATCGACACGCGCACCGGGTGCCTCGCCAACAAGATCACGCCGGAAGAGTTCAAGTCGGACGCAACCTTCGCGGCAGGAACCGAGCCCGAGGAATCTTGTCGCTTCATCGGTGACAAGAAACGGGTGCCGAATGTCATCGGTTTCCCGGCCGACGAGGCAAAGACCACATTGCAGCGAGCCGGATTTGCAGTGGCTCAGGTCGAGGAGCCCACCAACAGCTACCCGCCGGGGATCGTCGTTGGCCAAGACCCGGCCGCCGATTCGAAGGCGCCCGAGGGCTCGACCATCACGCTCGCGGTCTCCGTGAAAGACGAAGGCGCCGATGAGGGCGACCGAGTAAAGGTTCCCTCGGTGCTGGGCATGACCTCGAGCGAAGCTTCGGCGACCTTGCGCGAAGACGGTTTCACGGTGGTCACGATCCGCGAGGCCGAGTCGAACAAGGGTCAGGCCAAGAAGAACAGCGGCCGGGTGTGGAAGCAGTCGCCCTCGTCCGGCGCGGAGGTGCGCCGTGGTTCAACCGTGACGATCTGGGTGAACCCCTAGGTCACGTCCTCCGCGACGCGTGCGGGTGACCCGGAATCACGAATCGCCAAGGGATCTTGTCTCCGCGACCTTCTCCGAGACCTATCCGAACCGTCTGCGCGACCTCTCCACTTCGATACTCCTGAGTGGACTCGTCCTCCGCGATCCAGAGCGCGCCCCCTCTTAGGAGCGTTGCTCCGTTGAGGGACTTCCCGATGTCCATCGCCTGGGTCAGCCGCGCGGGACCTGAGGCCAGTAGATGATCTTTAGTCGCGGTTGGACGAAGCGTCCGCATGATCTCGATGCCATCGATCGGCTCTCCTGCCCTTAGGAGAACGGCCTCGCTCTCACCTTCTCGTCCACAGACGACGTTTGCACACCAGTGCATCCCGTAGGTGAAGTAGACGTACAGCCGGCCGGGGGGGCCGAACATGACCTCGTTGCGTGGCGTGGGTCCGCGATACCCATGAGAGCCGGGGTCGAGCTCCCCGCGATAAGCCTCGGTCTCGACGAGCCTGATGCTCACGATGCCTCGCTTCATCTGATGCACGAAGACGCAGCCGATCAAGTCGCGGGCGACGCTGAGGGCGTCGCGTTCGTAGAAGGCCTTAGAGAGTCGCGCCGCGGCCCCCTCGGTCTGGTGCGACCAGCTTCAGGACAACAGCCAGGCGAGTAGCGCTCTCTGCGAATGGAGCCGGTTCTCCGCTTGGTCCCAAACCACCGACCGAGGCCCGTCAAGGACATCCGCCGAGATCTCTTCCCCGCGGTGCGCGGGAAGGCAATGCATAACGATCACGTCAGAGTGCGCCTTGGAGATCATGTCCGCGTTGATCTGGAATCGTTCGAACTGCTCATTCCGTTTATCGGATTCCGTCTCTTGTCCCATGCTCGTCCAGACATCGGCGTAGAGGACCTCCGCACCCGTCACAGCTTCCGCGACCACGTTGGTCACCGATAGCTTTCCCCCGGTCTCGGCCGCTATCTCGACGCATCGTTCGACCACCTGGGGGTATGGCTCGTAACCGGAGGGCGTCGCTATCCGAACGTCCATCCCCGTCTTCGCGCCGCCGAACATCAGTGAATGGGCGACGTTGTTGCCGTCCCCGACATAGGCGATCGGGAGGCCCTCCAACGATCCCTTCTTCTCGCGCAAGGTCTGGAGATCGGCGAGGCACTGGCACGGATGTTCGAAATCGCTAAGCGCGTTGACGATAGGCACCGTCGATGAGTCGGCCAAACGCTCGAGACGATCTTGTCCGAACGTCCTTACCACGATGGCGTCCACGTAGCGAGATAGAACGCGTCCGGTGTCCTCTATCGTTTCGCCGCGACCCAGCTGTAGCTCGTCGCCGCGCAGAACGACCGCATGTCCGCCCATCGAGGTCACTGCCACTTCGAACGAAACCCGCGTCCTCGTTGAAGGCTTCTCGAAGATCAGCGCCACTTGCTTCCCTTTGATGACGTCCGCCCAGGCACCCGGGTCCGCCTTCACGGCGTCCGAATCCCCGAGCAGCTTCAACAGCTCACTCGGCGTCAGATCGTCGATGGATAGGAAGTCTCGCTCTTCCGCCACCCTTACTCCTCCCTAAGACCGAAGCTCGGCCCCCAGCGCTTGCAACGCTACAAGTATCCGGCTCTGCACCTCTAACGCCTCCTCCTCGGTCATCGTCCGGTCCGGACGACGGAGTTCGAGGGCGTAGGCGAGGCTCTTCTTACCGGCCGGCACTTGCTCGCCTTGATAGACGTCGAAGACTCGCACTCCCACGAGTTCGGGAGCGCCGGCAGCTCGGATCGCATCCGTGATCGAGCTCGACAGGACTCCCTCGTCGACGACGACTGCAAGGTCGAGGAACAGGCTTGGGAAGCGAGGAAGCTCTTGGATCTTCGCCCGCTCTCCGATCGAGACGAGAAGCGGTGCCAGTGCGATCTCGACCGCGATGGCGCCGGCGGGCACGTCGAATCGTTCGCACACGTCGGGGTGCACCTCGCCCATCGCTCCGAGCCGGGTCTCACCGACCGAGAGCCACGCGGCGCGCGTCGGATGGAACGGCATGCCGGACGCGGGCCCGTACTGAGGAGAAGGAGCACCGGTCGCGCTCAGTACTGCCTCGAGGGTCCCCTTCACCGAGAACACATCCCACGGATCCGCGGGCGCATCCCATGTCTTTGCCCGGCGCACGCCACCGAAGATCGCGCCGAGCACCAGAGCCTCGGTGGGTAAGAGCTCATCGCTCGGCTCGTAGACGCGTCCGATCTCGAACAGCGCGAAGTCAACCTTGCGATGCGAGGCGTTCACTGCGGCGGCCCGCAACAGGCCGGGAAGCAATGTGGTGCGCATCCGAGACTGCTCTTCATTCGTGGGGTTCGAGAGTTGCACCTGCCGGTAAGCCGGGTGCCCAGCCTCGAGGCCTAGCGACTCCAGATCGGCGACCGACCCGAACGAACTCGTCCAGGACTCAACCCCGCCCCTGATCGCAAGCGCCATCCGGAGCCCCCGTTCGAATCGCTGAGCGGGTGTGAGTGCTCCAGCTCGACCGGGCGGAAGAGTGGCGGGCAACCGGTCGAAGCCTGCGAGTCGACCCACCTCTTCGATGAGATCGACCTCGCGCTTCAGATCGGGTCTGTAACCAGGCACCTCTATCTGTAGCGCTTCGGGATCCTCGTCTGACACTCGCAATCCGAGACCACGCAGATACGAGATCTGAAGGTTCGCTGGTACGGGCGCTCCGAGGAGCCGGGTCACGTTTCGAGGCCGGAGTGTGATGTGCGGAGGGACGTATCGGGTCGGGTAGCTGTCGGCATCGGTGGCGGAGACGCCGCCTCCCGCCAACTCCGTGATGAGCCGAGCTGCTCGAGCTGCAACGGCCGGCGGAGCATCCGGATCCATCCCCCGCTCGAAGCGAGCCGATGCCTCGGTGCGCAAGATGTGACGTCTGCTCGTGTACGCGATGGATGCCGGATCGAAGTTGGCACACTCGAGGATGACCGTTGTCGTCGTCTCGGACACCTCCGATTCGGCTCCTCCCATGACGCCCGCTATGCCGAGCGCTCTCTTGCGATCCGCGATCATCAGGTCCTCGGGGTGCATGGTCCTTTCGGTACCGTCGAGAGTCACGAACTTCTCGCCGGCCTTGGCCCTCCTAACGATGATGTGGTTATCCCTGATCTGTGCTGCGTCGTAAGCGTGCAGTGGCTGACCGAGCTCGAGCATCACGTAGTTGGTCACGTCGACAACGTTCGAGATGGATCGGACGCCGGCGGCGAGCAGCCTCGCGGTCATCCAGCCCGGCGTCGGGCCCACCTTCACGCCTTCGATATAGCGGGCCAGGAAACGAGGGCACTTGACGGGATCTTCGATCTCGACGCGGACGGGGTTCTGAAGGTCCTTGGTTGCCTCGACGTTGGTATCCGGTTGACGTAGCTCGTGATCCAACAGAACCGAGATCTCGCGCGCCAGTCCGAGCACCCCCATGCAGTCCGGGCGATTCGGAGTTATCTCAAACTCGAGGATCGTGTCGTCCAAACCCAGGGATTTGACGACATCATCACCCAAAGGCGCGTCCTGAGCCAGAACCAGGATCCCCGAATGATCGCGGGAGACGCCCAGCTCAGAGGCGGAGCACAACATCCCCTGACTTACTTCGCCCCGGATCTTGCGCTCCGTGATCTCCATCCCCGGCAGACGCGAGCCGACGCGAGCGAGAGGCACGCGATCTCCGACCGAGAAGTTCCTCGCGCCACAGACGACTCTCTGCGTTTCTCCGTCCGAGATCTTCACCTCGACAAGAGTGAGGTTGTCGGCGTTGGGATGTTCGGAGATATCCAGGACCTCTGCAACGATCACTCCCTGTATCTCCGCTCCGGGCCGCGAAACGCTTTCTACCTTCGTTCCCGAGAGATCGAGCAAATCGACGAGCTTTTCGACCGGCACGTCGATCGCGACGAACTCCTGCAGCCACTTGAGCCCTACCTTCACGTGATCGCTCCGAACTGCCTCAAGAAGCGGGTGTCATTCTCATAGAAGGCTCTGATGTCCGGCACCCCGTGAGCGAGAGCAGCTATGCGCTCGATGCCCATCCCGAAAGCGAAACCAGTCCACTTATCTGGTTCGTAGCCCACCCACTCGTACAGAAACGGGTCGACCATCCCGCAGCCCAGTACCTCGATCCACCCCTCACCCTTGCAGAGTCGGCAAGCCGGGTCGTTGCCGCGGCAAACGAAGCACTGCACATCCAGCTCGGCGGACGGCTCCGTAAACGGAAAGTAATGAGGTCGCATCCTGACGTCGAGATCCTTGCCGAACACCCGCGCAGCGAAAGTCATCAGTGTGCCCTTGAGATCCCCCATGGTGATGTGCTCATCGACAGCGAGGCCCTCCAGCTGCGCGAACTGCGCGAGGTGCGTGGCGTCTTGGTCTTCTCGGCGATAGACGCGGCCCGGCATCACGACGTAGAGAGGCGGCGACTGAGCCTCCATCAAACGCATCTGCATCGGCGAGGTCTGCGTACGCAAGCAGACCTGGTCATCCGTGCCCGCCACATAGAAGGTGTCTTGCTCGGAACGGGCGGGGTGCGCGGGCGGGGTGTTCAACGCATCGAAGTTGTAGGTGTTGAGCTCGACCTCGGGGCCTTCGGCGACTTCGTAGCCAAGCCCTATGAAGATGTCGACGATCTCCCAGATCGTCTTCGTGAGCGGATGGACGCTTCCTACCTCGACGTCCCGTCCGGGGAGCGTCACGTCGATCCGCTCGCTGGCCCAGCGGCGCTCTTTCTCGCCCGCTTCGAACGTATCCCGTTTCGCTTCGATCGCGCTCTCGATCTGACGCTGCACTTCGTTGGCCAGTGCTCCGATGGCCTTGCGATCGTCTTCGTTCAGCGACCCCAAGCCGCCGCGCGCCGTCGACAGAGCCGACTTCCTTCCCAGAACGCGCACGCGAGCCTCTTCGAGGCCGGCGAGATCTTCAGCCTCTTCGATCCGAGCGAGCCCATCGGACCGGGCTTGCTCGAACGTTCGTCTTAGCTCATCCATCGGCACCGCTGCCCGCGGGAAGACGAACGGTGAACGTCGACCCATCGCCGGGAGAGCTCGTCACTTCGATAGTTCCGCCATGCGTCTCCACGAGGCGTTTGCTCAAGTAAAGACCGAGACCGGTTCCCGACGGAGTCGCCTTCTGTCCGGTCGGTCCGGGGCCCATGAAGACCGTTGTAAGACGCTCGGGCTCGATCCCAACGCCGTGATCGAGAACCCGGACCTCGACCCATTCACCCTCTCGCCGGGCGGATACTTGGATCTCGCCGTCGTCGGAGAACTTGATCGCGTTCTCGACGAGATTGCCGAAGACATGCCCCATGCGCTCACCGTCCGCGAACACCGACACGTTCTCGGCATCGATGGTGACTCGATCGGACCCCGGGAGACCAGCGTTGTGCTCCACCGCTCGCCGGGCCATCTCGCCGACATCCACCATCGTCTTGTTCAGCTCGAGTCTGCCGGTCTCCATCCTGGCGAGGTCGAGCACCTCCGAAACGATGCGGCTCATACGCTCGGCGTCGGCGTGGATCGTCTCGACGAACTGGAATTTCTGTTCATCGGTGAACCTGTCCCACCGGCGCACCAGCGTCGAGGAAAACCCCTTCACCGAGGTCAGGGGCGAGCGCAGCTCGTGGGCGATCTTGGAGATCAGCTCTGCGAATCGCGGGGCATCGTCCATTCCGAGGAGGATAGTCGTCAGCGGCGCTGCCGGAGGGCCTCGAATAAGACGATCGAGCCCGCCACGGCCACATTGAGAGACTCCGCTTGGCCCGGCATGCGTATGGCCACGGTTTCATCGAGGGACTCCGAGATGTCGTCGGGCAGGCCCCAGGATTCATTGCCGACCACGATGGCAAGGAGTGGCGGCGTCAGGTCTGCGTCGTACAGGTCTGACTCGGCCCCCGCCTCGGTGCCCACAACCTTGTAACCCAGTTCCTTGAACTGGGTTACCGCGTCGGTGAGCTCGATCTCGACCGCCGTGGCGATCCTGAAGGTTGCGCCCGCCGCCGAACGCACGACCTTCGGAGACCACGGATCGACCGATCCCTTCGTGAATGTGACCAGGTCGCATCCGGCGGCCGCCGCGCTGCGAAGAAGAGTTCCCGCGTTCCCCGGGTCGCGGATCTCCCCGAGCACGAGGCTCAGTCCCGTCCCGGCTCGTCGATCCCATCCCGGAGGCGACGTGATCTCCCCCACCGCCACGATGCCCTGAGGAGTGGTCGCATCCGATATCGCCTTCATGACCGACTCGGTCACGTCGATCACCGGCACTCCGAACTCGCGGCAGAGGGCCACGAGATCGTCATGTCCGTCTTGGACGAAGACCTCAGTTAGGGGCCAGCCGGTCTCGATCGCTTCGGCCACGCCCTTGGGTCCCTCGATGAGGAAGCGACAAGAATCCAGTCGTTCGCGACGGCGATTGAGCCTGCGCGCCGACTGAACGCGCGGGTTCGAGATGCTGCTTATGACGGCCATGTCGCGCCGAGGGCGCCCTCGATCAGGCTTCTTGGAGGGATTTCTTGGCGACCTCGGCCAGCGCCGCGAAAGCTTCGGGCTCGTTGACGGCGAGCTCGGCGAGGATCTTCCGATCCACCTCGACCTCGGCGACCCGCAGTCCGGCGATCAGCTTGCTGTACGAGAGTCCGTTCAGGCGAGCAGCCGCGTTGATGCGAGTGATCCACAGCCGTCTGAAGTCCCCTTTGCGAGCCCGGCGGTCGCGGAACGCGTAGACGCCGGAGTGAAGTACCTGCTCGTGTGCCGCCTTGAAGTGCTTGCCCCTTGCGGAGTAGTAGCCCTTCGCCTGCTTCAGTACGCCTTTACGCTTCTTGCGGCCAGGAACGCCGCGCTTGACCCTAGGCATCTGCCACTCCTCCTTCCTATTTCCCGAGCATGCGGCGAACGCGCTTGCGGTCCGCCTTAGCGATCAGGGCCGGTGAATTGAGTTTTCTCTTCCGTTTCTGAGTTTTCTTCTCGAGGATGTGGTTCGCGAACGCGCGGCGACGTTTGATCTTGCCGTTCGGCGTCACCTTGAACCGCTTCGCGGCCCCCCGATGCGTCTTCATCTTCGGCATCGGCTCAACCTCCTTCTGCTCTAGTGATCTTCGGTGGCTTCTTCTTGTCTTCTTCGTCTTCTTCTTGCTCCGCCGCCGAGGGCTCCGTCACGGGCGCCGGCTGCGGTTCGATCCGCTGGGGCCGGACCCTGGGGGCCGGGCTGGAGCGAGGCGTGACCGCTTCTTTGTACGGACCGAGAACCATGGTCATGTTGCGGCCATCGACCTTGGGAGGGGTGTCGACCTTTGCGATCTCCGCGACGTCTTCGGCGAGCTTGTCCAATAAGCGCCGGCCGAGGTCCTGGTGAGCCATCTCGCGGCCTCTGAACATGATCGTCACCTTGACCTTGGCACCCTGGCGAAGGAAGCGCTCGACGTGACCCTTCTTAGTTCCGTAGTCGTGACGGTCGATCTTCGGCCGCATCTTCATCTCTTTGACCACGATGAGGGACTGCTTCTTGCGAGCTTCCTTCTGTCGCTGATCCTGCTCGTACTTGAATTTGCCGTAGTCCATGATCCGGCAAACAGGCGGATCGGCTTGACCTGCGACCTCGACCAGATCGAGATCCTGTTCGGTGGCCATGGCCAGTGCATCTTTGGTGTCGATGATGCCGATCTGCGAACCGTCCTCAGCGATGACCCGGACCTTGGGGACCCGGATGCGATCGTTGACCCTCAGATCTGTTGCGATGAACCCTCTCCTTCGTCGACGGCAAGGACCCCCGGGGGTGGTTTTCATCCCCGGACGCGAAAAACCGGCAACGCCAAGACCTGACGTCACCGGCAACGTGAACCAAGACGCGGTTCACCGGCTGACCTCCGGACCCCCCTGGCCTCTTGATGCTCGCCGGGAGGTGAGAGCTAGAACTGCTGCCCTTCTTGGCGACACTTCGCAGTTAGGGAGTATAACGACCCGTCATGAGAGACCACGAGGACCAGGAAGAGGGTCGTCCACGCCCCCGGGTAGTCGACAAGCGCATCTCAGCGCGAGGGCCTGATGACCCCGCGCCAGAACCCAAGGCAACGGTGACGTCGCCGACCCCAGCCGAACCGCCCGCGCCCGAGCCGGTGCCCTCCGACATCGGTGGGCAACACCCCTCGGAGGTCTGGACGCCGGAGCAGGAGGCGGAAGCCCGTCGGATCGCCCAAGAGATCGCCGAGACACCCAGCCTCGACTGGGTCATCAATACCGCAGTCACCCTCGCCAACGTTGCGGCGACGAAGATCGAGCTGGGAGATCCGGCCGACGCCGGGCTCGCGATCGACGCCCTCGCTGCGATGGTCAATTCGTTGTCCGGGAAACTGGCGGACGCCGAAGCCCCGCTTCGGCAGACCCTCGCCCAATTGCAGATGGCTTACGCGGAGAGGTCGATGAATCCCCCGCCGCAGGGGTCCGCAGGCTGACCCTCAGCCGGCCAACTTTCCGTACGCGATCAGGTTGTCCGCATAGTGACCCGTCCCAGGGTCGATGTCTCCCTTGCAGGTGATCAGCTTCAGCGTCGGCTTGGACGTCGGCCCATAGACGGAGCGCGTGGGAAACAGATCCTTATCGACTTGTTCGATCCGCACGATCTGGAATACGAACTCGTTACCCCGACGATCCACGACCCCGACCTCGTCACCGACGCGGAGTTTCTTCAGGGGCCAGAAGATGCCCGGCCCGGTTCGCGAGTCGTAATGACCGACGATCACTGCCGAGCCGTTCTCGCCCGGCCTGGGCCCTCGAGCGAACCACCCCGCCTCCTGCGCGTCCGAGGGAACCTCGAGCGTTCCATCGCTCTCCAGTCCCATCCGCTCAACCGGCGCGTAGATCCCGAGCCTCCATACGATGAGCGCCTGAGGATTCGCACTATGTCCCTTACTTCGTCCTCGGGCTTCGGACCCGAAATCGGCAGGGCGAGAGCTCTCCAGCGCGACGAAACGAGCCGACTGCGTCGAAATAGGGCCACGCATCTGTATCAGCGCTCCGGCCACTACCGAATAGAGAACGAGTGCGATCGCCGCGCCTCGGGCGGCGTGCCTCAACTCTCGCCTTCGTGCATCGGAGCGCGCCATGGCCGACTCCGACCACGGATACAGCGCGTGGCCGAGGGAACAGAACCCACGCTGGTCTCGGACTACGCCATCACAACCTGAGCAATAGGCGGTCTTCACCTGAAAGGGCCCGGCGCTAGGCAGCGCGCCGGCGTCCTATGAACGCTCCGATGCCCGCGGCGACAACTGCTCCGGTAAGCAACGAGACCAGCAGAGTGGCAGTTGCCTCGTCCGACATCCCGCCAAGGCCGGTGTTGGCGGCTCCCTGTGGCACCGCGGCGGGAGCGGACCCCGAGGATGCTGCGTTCGAGGAGTTCGACGACAGAACCAGTTCGCCGTTCTCCGATGTTGCAGCGGCCTGCTCTTCTGCGTGTGCGGCTGCAGAAGCAACGCTTTCGCCCATGCACACTTTCGGATCCGTGACGGTGACCCAGGTGCCGTCCTGAAGCTGGACCTGAGCGCCCACCTTCCCTTTGATGCCCTCATAGGTCGGGGCGCAATCGAGTCGTTGTTGCGCCTCGGCTCCCGAGGCGACCACGATCATGAAACCGATGGCCATTGCGACGACCGCGATGCTTTTGCGCACGGCAACCTCCTCGTTTTAGCTCTTTGGGCTCCTTCGGTGCTGGTCCCTTTTCACCCTATACGCGTACTTTTTGGGGTAGGGCCACGACGGGCCGGACGCGAGAAGGCCCCCGGTTTCCCGGGGGCCTTTGACATTTTATTCGTCGCTTAAACGGGGCGGACGTTGCTCGCCTGCTTGCCCTTCGGACCATCGGTGACGTCGAACTCGACCGCCTGGCCCTCCTGAAGGGACTTGTAACCCTCCGACTGGATCGCCGAGAAGTGCACGAAGACATCCTCGCCGTCGGACTGAGAGATA
>JAXDJH010000003.1:0-31856 GCA_034663635.1 Actinomycetota bacterium
GTCCCATGCGCCCGAGCCTACGGGCCCAGTCTCTAAGTTTGCAGAGTTAAGGAAGCGTTACGTACTGGCCGAGGAACGCCCGTGCGATGTCTGTGTCCATGCGGTTGGTGACGTTGGTCGACCGGCACCAGGTGTCGCCGGTGATCGTCGTGCCCGCCACGATGGTGGTCTCGCCCGATCCGGCGCCAAGGAAGTTCGGCCCACCCGAGTCTCCATAGCAGGTGCCCCCGTCGCCGTGCGAAGGGTTCTGGGAGATCTTCAACGCGCTCTGGGTCACGGTGTTGTACGTCCCAACCGAACGCCAGCGGACGTCTTCGTAATGGATCTCCTTCGGCCCCTTGCTTTGAGTCACCGATTGACCGCCGTATCCGACGGACGTGAACTGCTGACTCGAGGAAAGGTTCGCAAGCGAATTAGCAGCTGGGAGCCTTGCGGGGGTTATCCCGCTGATCGCCCTGTCGAAGACGATGACGGCGATGTCGTGTTCGACGGCACCCTTGTAGTCGGGGTCGCCGTGGTAGGTGCCTTCGTAGGTCTTGCTCCTGCCAGGCGTGTAGACGGTGTCGAAAGTCACTTTGACGCGGTCGCGGCCGTCGCCACAGTGAGCTGCGGTCAAGAAGACCGTCGGGGAGATCAGCGTCCCAGAGCACTGAACCCAGGTTCCATCCGAGTAGGCCACGGGCGCGAGGAAGGCTCCCGTCGACGGATGTGCGGTGCCGTCTTTCTCGCCGTAGGTGATGGCGGTCGCGTTCGGCATCACCGCGAGTGCCGCAACCAGTGCCAGAGATAGTGCCGCAGCTACACGCCGCATAACGAGCCCCCTCGATCCGATGGATGGATTTTTCGCTGAAAAGAAGAGCCTAAGGCCCCCGCGTCCCTGTCTCAATGGGCTTTTGTGCGTAGAGCGCGAAGAGAGGGCCGGTTTCCCGACCCCCTCCTGCCTTGAGCTTGTTTCGCTGCTTGCTTACTTCTTTGCGAACCTCACTCGCAGGGCTCCGAAGCCCAGAGCGATGAGGCCGAGCGCCGCTACCAGCAAGGCGATGACGTTGCCACCGGTGAACGGAAGCACTGCGCCTTCAGCCTCGACCGCTGGTGCGATCGCTTGAGGAGCGACGTTCGGGTTGTTCGTGATGCGCTCGCCGAGGACGCTGTCCGGCGCCACCGATGGGCCGGTGGGCTCTTCGCCGCACAGGTCACCGGAGGTGGAACCAGCAGGCATGGTCGCCTCGGCAGGGCAGACGTCCGGGATACCGGGGTTGTCGATGCGATCCGGCAGAACCTCGTCACATGCCTGGATGCCGGGCATCGTGGCGTCTGCGTCGCAGGGGCCGGGAGGAACGGTGCACGGCTGCGTGCCGGGCATGTTGGCATCTGCGTCGCACGGCGGTCCTGGGGGCAGGTTGCACGGCTGCGTGCCGGGCATCGTTGCATCTGCGTCACACGGAGGCGGCGGGGTCTCGTCGCACTTGTGGTTGTGCGGCATCGGCTGACCGTTCGGGCAGGTCTCGACGATGCACGGCTGGGTGCCAGGCATCGTTGCGTCTGCATCGCACGGAGGCGGCGGAGTGTCGCACTTGTGGTTCGCCGGCATCGGCTGACCGTTCGGGCAGGTCTCGACGTTGCACGGCTGCGTCCCGGGCATGTTCGGGTTTGCGTCACAGGGAGGCGGCGGGGGGTTCTCGTCGCACTTGTGGTTGCTCGGCATCGGCTGACCGTTCGGGCACGTCTCGGGAGGAGGCGGAGGCGTCTCGTTCTTCGGCTTGTGTCCGCACCAACCGTTGTTGTCGTCGTCGAAGTCGTCGTCGTTACCGCAACCGTTGTTGCCGTCTTGATCGGCCTTGTCGGTTCCACCCTGGCCACCCGGCTTGTCGGGGCTACCGCAAGTGCCCTCACAACGCATCGGACCCTTGGAGTCGTCCGGGTGAGACTCGGACTTGCCCTGGTTGCCGGAATTGCCGTTCTCGACGGAACGGTCCTTGCCGGACGGGTGCATGTTGTCGCCCTCGTCGGCAGTGGTGTGGTCATCTTCCTGAGCGGTGTTGGGGTCGTTGTCCGCGTCGCCGTCATGGTCGGAGCCACTTCCCTGCTGGGAAACGCTTCCGTCGGACGACGAGTCAGACGATGAAGACGATGAAGACGAGCTCGAGGATGAGCTCTCGTCCGCAGCTTCCTCGCGATCCTTCTTCGCTTGACCCGGAGGTGTGTGCGAATCCTCGGACGACGAATCCGAAGTCTCGGACGCGGTCGAGGACTCCTCATCCGAGGAGTGCTTGTCGGGGTCTGGGGGCGTTGCGAAAGCGGGAGCGGACGCCGCCAACATACAGACGGCGAAGAACGCCGCCAGGATGGTCAGTATCGAAAGCTTCTTCTTTGCCACTTGATCCCTCCTTGCTAAACGGTCCCCACGGGCGCCGTATGTGGATTGGTCACTCTCTGTGTTCGTGTGACTACATTTCGATGCGGGCGAGGGAAACTCCTGCCCGGAGACGCGAAAATCTCGAAAAAATCTTGGGAGGGGCGCCCGAGGGCTAGGGCAGGCCCAACGGAAACTCGCCCAGGCGCTCGTACCCGGCGCCTTTGGGCGTCAGGTGGCTGCGCCAGAGGCCGATCCGATCGAGGTCGAAGGGGCCAGTGGCGGCGAGGTCCACCTGGGGAGTGGCCTCGATACGGATAGGGGTCTTGAATCGGGCCAGGGTCAGATGAGCGGTGAATGCCCGATCTTCGACGGGGAAGCCCAGGGGGACCAGGGCTTCATCGAGACGAGCGGCGAGCCGGGTCAACGTGCCGGCGGGATCTAAGAGACCCACCCAGAGAACCCGGGCTCTCGCCCGTGAGGGGAAAACGCCTAGTTCCCCCAAGGTCAGTTCCGACGAGGGCTCGGCCCCCGCGTTTGCCCGGATCGCGGCCTCAACCTCTGGAATTAGCTCAGGGTCGGTTGGTCCCAGGAACTTGAGGGTCACATGGCGATTTGCCGTCGAGGTCCACCGCGCCGTCGGCAACGTCTCCTGGAGATCAGCCGTGGCGTCCTCGATCGCGGCGAGGTGCGCCGCCGGAACGCCGACGGCCACGAAGAGACGCTGGCGCTTAGGGGGTTCCATCCGCGCTCAACAGCCGTCGAGCCAGATCGAGGGCGGCATTCACCGCGAACGACCTGACGTGAGAGCGATCGCCATAGGCCCGCACCTTGCGGACTTCGGTAGCGCCGCCAAATGCCGCGGCCACGTAGATCGTGCCCACGGGTTGGCCGTCTTGCTCGGCCGGACCCGCGACTCCAGTGGCCCCGATGCCCAGGTCCGCGCCGAACCTCTGCGCTGCTCCCTCGGCCAGCGCTCGCGCCGCTTCTTCGCTCACCGCGCCGGGTCCCATCAGGATGGCTTCATCGATTCCGACCACATCGCGTTTGGCTTCATTCGCGTAAGCGACGATCGAGCCTAGGAAGTAGTCGCCAGATCCCGACGTGCTGGTGAGCTCGACTCCGATCCCACCCCCGGTCAGCGACTCGGCGACGGCGACTGTCGCGCCCTTGTCGCGCAGCATGTTTCCGAGTGCTTCGCCCATCGATGACGGAGCGCCGGGAACTGCAGCCCTGCCGAGTCGCTCGCGGAGCTCCTTTTCCACCGGCGCGATCTGCCCGAGAGCGGTCTTCTCGTCGGCAGCCTTCGCGGTGAGCCTGACTCGCACCTGACCCGCCATCGCCCGATAAGCGATCGTGGGATTGGACTGCGCGTCGACGATGTCGGCGATCAACTCGTGGGTTCGAGACTCGCCGAGACCAAGCACGAGGATCTCGCGACTGAGGATCACTGAATCCCCCACTCGAGCTCTGAGTTCCGGAAGTACAGCCTTGGCCATCATCGCTTCCATCTCCCACGGGACGCCCGGTAACGCGAACAAGAGTGAGCCGCGATGCTCTAGCCAAAAGCCGGGGGCGGTGCCCTCAGGATCGATGACGGTAGCGCCCTCCGGGAGGTCCACCTGACGAAGGTTGCTGGGTGGCATCTCGCGGCCCATGCGATCGAACAGCTCCTGAATCACCGGGATGAGCTCCTCACGGCGCTTCAGCTCTCGGCCGGTCAGTTGCGCGACCGCCTCTCTCGTGATGTCGTCGGGTGTCGGGCCGAGTCCTCCGGTAACGATCACCACCTCAGCGCGTCCCAACGCGAGCTGGAATGAATCGACCATCCGGTCGACGTTGTCGCCGACCACCTGGTGATTGAGAACGTCGATCCCGATGCCGGCGAGAGCGTCCGAGATCTTCTGCGCGTTCGTGTTCGCGATCTGCCCTAGAAGCAGTTCGGTTCCCACCCCCACGATCTCAGCTCTCACGAGCGACTACCTCTCTGCGATAACCATTGAAGTACTCCGCCCCCGAATAAAGCGTCGCGACGATCGCCGCGCCGAGCCATATCCAGTGCACCGGATTCAACTCTTCCCATGGAAGCAGCCACCAACCCACCATGCAGATCTGAATGATCGTCTTGAGCTTGGCGGTCTTCGAGGCCGGGAGGTCCCTACCGGTCGCGACTATGCGAGTTCGCAGCACCTGCACGGCGACTTCCCGGACGGCGATCACGACCGCCGCCCACAACGGAAACCCGCGCGTGTCCACGAGAACGTAGAGCGCCGCCCCGACGAGCAGCTTGTCGGCAAGCGGGTCGACGAACCGCCCGAAGCGCGTCTCGATCTCGTACTTGCGAGCGAGGTACCCGTCGACGAAGTCCGACAGAGATGCGACGATGAAAACCGTAAATGCAGCTAGCGCGGACCCCCGAGTGTGCCCATAGGCGAACGCCACGAAGATCGGCACGAGCAGCACCCGCAGGACCGTGATCGAGTTCGGGGCGTTCAAACGAATCGCTTGCCGATCAGGTCGGCGCCATCCGACGCGGTGATGGCCACGTCGACGTAGTCCCCCACCCTCGTGGGACCGTCGCTGGTGAATCGGATCTCCCCGTCGATCTCGGGGGCCTCGCGATGAGATCGCCCGATCCAATCCCCGGTCTCCAACTCCAGTTTCTCGACGAGCACCTCGAAGTCGCGCCCGACCAGAGACCGGGCTCGACGTTCCATGCTGCGGTCGGCCGCCATCGACACGTCGTCTGCTCGTTCGCGCGCCGTCGTCTCGGACGACCGATCGGGAAGATCGAACGATCTCGTGCCGATCTCGGGCGAGTAGGTGAAAACCCCGATCCAATCGAGGTCCGAGTCGGCAACGAAAGAAGCGACCTCGGCTGCGTCCTCGTCCGTCTCTCCCGGGAAGCCGAGAATGAAAGTTGCGCGGAGGGCCGCCAAAGGGTCGGCAGTTCGTATGCGGTCCATCATCTTCTCGAATCTGGACCGGCCCCCCCACCGCCCCATCGCCTTGAGGATCGGCGGGGCCACATGCTGTAGCGACAGATCGAAGTAGTTCACGACCGTCTCGGACGCGAGGATCGTGTCGATGAGCTCGTCGGTGACTCCTTGGGGGTGGAGGTACATAAGCCTGATCCGCTTTATCCCGTCGATCCCCTCGAGGCGACGAAGCAACGATGCGAAGTCACCCGCACCGATGTCGCGTCCCCACATCACGGAGTCTTGACTGACTAAAGAGAGCTCCGAGACTCCCTGGGCCGCCAGCGTCCGCGCCTCGGTCTCGATGACCTCAGCGGTCCGCGACCTGAACTTGCCTCGCATCAATGGGATCGCGCAGAACGTGCACCCGCGATCGCAGCCCTCGGCGATCTTCAGATACGACCATGGCGCGCGGCCGAAGCGGATACGAGGAGATGCCTCGATCGTCGCGTCCCACCAGGCTGGGTCGAAGCGCGTTCCGGGATCGCCGAATACTTTCTGGCTCAGCGTTCCCGCAGCGGCCCCCTCGACGATCTCCGCGATCCGGGGATAGGCCGCGAAGTCCACGAGAGCGTCGACTTCCGGTAACGCCTCCTCGAGATCAGAGGCGGAGCGGGCCACAAGGCATCCCGTCAACACCAAGCCCTTCAGACCGCTTGTCTCCTTGAGGTCCCCGAGGTCGAGGACCTCCTGGATCGTCTCTCTCCGCGCGGGGTCGATGAACCCGCACGTGTTGACAACGACGACGTCGGCTCCGGCCAGTTCTTCCGAGACGTCGTGGCCGGCGGCCGCGAGCATCCCGCCCAATCCTTCGGAGTCGACGGCGTTCTTCGGGCACCCCAACGTGACTATGGCGATCTTCGACATATCGATCGCCTACAGCAGACTGTCGATGTCGTCGGGGAGTTCGAAAGTAAGAACGTCTTGGATGCCGGGCGAGCCAAGATCACGGCCGTTAACCGAAAGCTCCACCCCCGCGGCATAGCCGAGGACTACCTGCATCTTCTCCGTCGCGGTGAACGTCTCGGTTTGACCTGGCACGATCGTGTCGCTGAAGACGTTGACGCCGTCCGCGGTGATGTCCAGCCAGCAATCATCTTCGGCCCCCGTCACGGTCAACTCGATCCCATCGGTGAACGCGATCACGTCATCGGTCGCCACAACCGTTGGTGTCGCAGCGACGGTGGGAGCGATCGTTGGTGTTGAACTAGGCGTCGGGCTAGGCGATTCGTCGGTCTCGGTGAGTCGTGTGTCTCGAGGCGGTTTCTTGTCGTCGCCCGACAGCAGTCCGACGATCCCGAGCACGAGCAATACTGCCGCCGCGATGATCGCCGCCATCGCCCAGCTGCTCGTCACCCGTTTCTCCCTCGGGGAGTGCCTCTTTCGGTTCCGCTCGAGCGCGACGAGCTGGGTCGTGTCAACCATGTGGCCGTAGCGGCGGTCGAACTCCTCGAGCAGAGGCTCGGGGTTGACCCGCAGGAACCGGGCATAGGTCTTGAGGAACCCGCGCACGTATGCGGGCGCGAGGAAGTCGAACTCGTCGGACTCCATGCGCATCAGGTAGTCCTGACGGATGCGAGTGTCTTCGGCGGCTCTCTCTATGCCAATACGGCGACGTCGCCGGGCGGCATGGAGATATCCACCCATAGTTGGCGGGGCGTCGTCCATGAACGAACGATTATAGAAAGAGGTCGCGAAATCCCAGGCCGCAGGCCCGAAAGAGACCCGGGTTAGGCGGCGGGTTCGTTCCCGGTGGCCCCTTCGAGTTCCTCCACGGTCATCAGGACATCGCGGGGCTTGGAGCCCTGGCCGGGACCGACGATCCCTCTTTGTTCCATCAGATCCATCAATCGACCGGCTCTAGCGAAGCCGACCTGAAGCTTGCGCTGGAGCATGGATGTCGAGCCGAGCTGTGAACGGACCACCAGCTCGATCGCCTCTTGCAGCAATTCATCACCGCCGCCGTGCCCACCGACTCCCGCCATCCCGGCCGGTCCGGCTTCTTCGACCGTGACGCCTTCGATGTAATCGGGGTTCCCCTGCCGGCGCGCGTGGCCAACGACGGCCGCGATCTCTTTCTCGGTCACCCACGAACCCTGGATGCGCCGCGGCTTCGAGGAGTTCGCGTGCAGGTACAGCATGTCGCCGTGCCCGATGAGCTTGTCGGCTCCGCCTTGGTCAAGGATGACGCGCGAGTCCTGCTGGGACGCGACGCTGAACGCGAGCCGCGACGGGATGTTCGCTTTGATAACTCCGGTGACGACGTCGACCGAGGGTCGCTGCGTCGCGATGATCAGGTGGATGCCGACGGCCCGAGCCATCTGAGCGATCCGGCACACCGCGTTCTCGACGTCGCGGGGAGCCACCATCATCAGGTCCGCGAGTTCGTCGATCACGACCAGGATGTAAGGCAGTTGGTGCGGTTCGGGATCGTCTTCAGAACGTTTCACGACTGCGCCCCGCCCGACAGCCTCGTTGTAGAACTCGAGGTTGCGCATGCCTGAATGCGCGAGCGTCTCGTAACGCATCTCCATCTCGCGGACCACCCAGCCAAGTGCAGCGGCGGCTTTCTTGGGCACCGTCACTACGGGAGTCAAGAGATGGGGAACGCCGGAGAAGTGCGAGAGCTCCACGCGCTTGGGGTCGATCAGGATCATCCGGACCTGGTCGGGCCGGGCCCGCATCAGGATCGACGTGATCATCGAGTTCATGCATGACGACTTACCGGAGTTGGTCGCACCGGCGATCAGTACGTGAGGCATCTCGGTGATGTTCGTCATCGCGGTCTCGCCCGAGATGTCTTGACCAAGAGCGATCGACAGCGGGTGTTTGTCATTGCGAGCGTCCTTCGACGTGAGCACATCTCCCAACGTGACGAGGTTTCGGGTTCGGTTGGGAACCTCGATCCCTATCGCGCTGCGCCCCGGGATGGGCGCTAGGAAGCGGAGCTCGCCCGAGGCGAGCGCGTATTTGATCTCGTTCGAGAGCGAGAGAACCCGATTGACTTTGACCCCTGCCCCAAGCTCGATCTCGAAGCGGGTGACGGTGGGGCCCGCCGTGTAGCCCGTTACCGAGGCGTCGACGTTGAACTCGGCCAGTGTCGCCTCGAGCACCTTGGTGGTCTCTTCGATGGAGCGGACGGAAACCTCCCGCGCACCGCCCTTGGCGAGGAGTTCCAGAGGAGGCAGCTTGTACGAGCGGCCGCTGCCGACCGACATCGAGAGTTGCTGGGTTCGTTCCGGCTTCGCCTTCGCTTCGGGAGCTAGGTCGCCGTCGGCCTCTTCCTCTTCGACGTCTTCGAACTCCTGGTATTCCTCGTCTTCCGCCTCGTACTCGGTGTCTCCCTCATCTACTTCTTCTTCATCTTCATCTTCGACGTCCACCCGATCGGCGAGCCCGCGGAAGAAGTCGACTGCGAGGAGACCGCCCGACTTCATCCATCCGCCGACCGTCCGCACCGATGTGCGCGAGATCACCATCACTCCGAGCGCGAACAGCGCGACCGCGACGATCCAAGCGACCCACGTCGCTGCGAGATCGGAGATCGGACGTGCGACGAGCGCTCCGAAGATGCCCCCTATCCTCTGAAGACGTTCGAGCGGAGCTGAAACGGGGCGGTTGTTGCGAGCGAGATGTCCCATCGCCGCCAGCGCCACTGTGGAGATAGAAACGCCGACCAGGATCCGCGCGGCGTGATGGCGGAGAGGCCGAACGATGATGAGTACCGCCGCCAGTCCGACCACCACCGGTAAGACCAGAACCATCCGGCCAAACATGAGTCGCCCGAGGAATTCGAATGCGTTGCCAAGTGGTCCCGCGCCCGCTCCATAGACCCCAAGACCTCCAAGGATCGCGACCACGCCGACCAGTCCGCCCCATGCTTCGGGCGGTGCGGTGCGAACGTGGAGTGCGGTCCATCGAACGGTCGAGCCGACGGCCGATCCGACCGCGGGGACGAACGTCGACTGCTTCTTCCGGGGTCGCCGTGCGGGGGGCCTCTTCTTCGGGGAGCGAGACGCCGGACGGCGCGCGGGGGCCGGCCTACGTCCCCGTGCCGGCGTCCTCTTCTTGCTCCGGCTCCTGCCGCCAGCCTTGCTGCTACCTCGGCTTCGGCTGCCGGAGCGCGTGCGCGCCCTCGTGGCCACCCCTAACCTCCTCCTCAACGTTGGAGGACAAATCTAACAATACTTAACAGGGAAAACAGGCCTTTGGGGCGGATTAGGGGGCCGGGCCCTCAGACCAGGGTCGCGGCTTTTCCGAGGAACCCGCTGAATCGCTCCGCCGCCTTCTTCAGCGCTGCCGACTCGGCCCGATTCAGAGGTCTCGGGAAAGAGGTCTCGATCTCGATTGAATCCCCCTTCTCGATCCGTTTCCAGAACCCGAGCAGCTGCCCATCCAGCAAGACCGCGTGCATCAAAGGGGACTCTTGGGTCGGAACGGATCCCGCCAGCGCATCGCGGCTCTCGCTGTAAGACATGACGCACTCGTCGTACACCTGGACGAGGTCGACCACTCCCCGCGCTTTCGGAGGCGATGAAGAAGGGGCGAACCAATAGGTTCGGTCGCCGACTGTCTCGCTGTCCAGTTCGGCCGCGAGCATCTCGAGTCCGTGCTTGCAGTCAGTCATCTTCAGACTCGACCAGCGCGCGAAGTCCTTGACCGTCGCGGGACCCCGGCTCGTGAAATACCGACGCGTCAGCTCCGCCAAGGCATCGTCCGGATCCATGCTCTCGGCGTCCGGCGCTCGCTCGTCGAGCAACGCGTACGTCTGTTGCTTCCCGCGCCTCGCCCCACTGCAGATGACCGCTTCCAACTCCGCATACCCAAGCAGATAGCCAAGGCGGAGCCCGGACGCATCGATGCCGGCTCCCTCGAACACGGCCTGGATCTCCTTGCGGGTCAGATGTAGGTCTCCCGAGAGGCTCTTCGCCAGAACGCGGTTGCTCTTGGCGAGAAGTTCCGGGGTCAGGTCCTCCTTGCGGTACATGTACGCGTTGAGCGCGTGGACGCGTGGAGCCGTGAGCTCGAGCAGCCACCTGATATCCCTCGCCAGAACGAAATGCCATGTCGGTCTGAGCAGGTGCGTCCGAAGGATCGATCCGTCATCGAGCAGTCGCTGGATCTCGGCATCCCCGGCACCCTTGGTGCGCTGAGCGATCGACCACTTCGCGTAGAGGAATTCCTGTGCTTGGAGAGCGCCGAGATAGTGCACGACTTCGACCGGGTCATCCAAAGGGGTATTCCAGATGCGCAGGTTGTGCATTCGCCAATGCGCAATCTCTTTGGCCTTCACGATGTTGGGGGTTGGGCTCAGACTTCCATGATCACTGGGAGGATCATCGGGCGGCGCTGGGTGGTCTTCCACACGTACTCGCCGAGGGCCCGCCGGCAAGCCTTTTTGACCGCTCCCCAATCCGTCGCTTGATCGTGATCGAGGGCTTCGATGGCATCCTCGACTCGATCGGCGGCTTCGTCGAGCAGGTCGCGCGACATGTCCTCGTGAACGAAACCACGGCTGATGAGGTCGGGCCCGGCCAGGATCTCGCCGGTCTGCGAATCGATGGTTACGACGCAGATCAGGATGCCGTCGCCCGCGAGAACGCGGCGATCACGCAGCACGACGGGTCCAACGTCGCCGACGCCGAGGCCGTCGACCAGCACCGTGCCGGCCCGTACCGGTTCGCCCGCGCTAACTCGGCCGTCATGAAGCTCGAGGACATCGCCGTCTTCGACGATGAACACGTTCTCTTTGTTTACGCCGCATTCGGCGCCGAGGCGGGCGTGAAGGGCGAGTTGCCGGTACTCGCCGTGGACCGGCGCGAAGTTCCGAGGCTTGACCGCTCGAAGAAGGTCGGCAAGTTCGTCGCGCGCCGCATGGCCCGAGACGTGGACCTGCGCGGTCCCTGGATGGTGGACCTCGGCTCCCGCGCGGTAGAGCCCGTTGATGACGCGGTGCACTGCCGATTCGTTTCCGGGGATCGCCGACGCGGACAGGATGACGGTGTCGCCCGGCTCCACGTGCACGAACTTGTGCTCCCCGGCCGAGATCAGAGCGAGGGCCGAGAACGGCTCACCTTGCGAACCGGTGCAGATGATGACCGTGCGCTCCGGCGGATACGTCTCGAGTTCATCCACGTCGATGATCGTGTCCCGCTTGACGTCGAGGTGTCCCAACTCGAGGGCGACCTCCGTGTTGGCCATCATCGACCGTCCGACGAACGCCACCTGGCGACCGCTACGTTCGGCCGCCTCGCACACCTGTTGGATCCGATGGAGGTTAGATGCGAAGCAGGCGACGATGATCTGTCCGGTCGCCGCGTCGAAGATCTCCTTGAGCACTGGTCCGATAACGGCCTCCGAAGGCGTGCGGCCCGGAGTCTCGACGTTCGTGGAATCCGAGAGCAGGAGATCAACCCCCGACTCGCCAAGGGCGCGGAAATCCGATAGGTCGGTGCTGCGGCCGTCGATAGGCGATGTGTCGATCTTGAAGTCACCGGTATAGAGGATCCGACCGTCGGCGGTCGTGACGGCCACCGATGAGGCATCGGGGATCGAGTGCGACACCGATAGGAATTGGATGTCGAACGGCCCGAGCGTTAGCTGGCCGGGCGAAGAGATCGTCTCCAAACGAGCTTGGATCCCGTACTCATCAAGCCGGCGACGCGCTATCCCGAGGGTGAGGGGGGTGCCGTAAACGGGAGCGTCGACGTCGCGCAGGAACCAGGACAGCGCGCCCACGTGATCCTCGTGGCCATGGGTGAGAACGACCCCCACACAGTCCTTGGCCCTTTCCGCGACGTAGGACCAGTCGGGAAGAACGAGATCTACCCCGAGCATCTCCTCGGTGGGGAACGACAGTCCGGCGTCGATGACCAGCAGCTTGCCGCCGGACTCGACCACCATCATGTTGCGGCCGATCTCCCCCACTCCTCCGAGGAAGACGACCCGCGTTGCTTTACTCACAGGAGTCCAGCGCCCTCCAGAGCGGCCCGGATCTGCTTAGCCTCGTCGGCCGTGGCCGGCACGAGCGGGAGCCGCGGGTCGCCGACGTCGAGTCCGATCATCGCCGCCGCCGCCTTGACCGGGATCGGGCTCGCCGTGACACCCATGATCACCTTCATCAGCGGCAGCATCTCCTGATAGACGCGTTGCGCTTCTTCGACCTTGCCGTCGTTCCAGGCCGAAAGGATCTGCTTGATCTGCGGCCCGATGACGTGCGAACAAACAGAGATGATCCCAACTGCTCCCGCGGCCAGATGCGGTAATAGAAGGGGGTCGTCTCCCGAATAGATCTCGAAGTCGGTGAGCCCGGCCGCGTCGAGGTCGGATCGAAGCAAAGCCGTTTCGCCCGCGTCACCCACCGCGTCCTTGTCGGCCACGATGTTGTCGTGCTTGGCGAGCTCGACCATCGTGGGTCGTTCGATCCGCCGTCCCGTCCGCCCGGGGATGTCGTAAAGGATCAAGGGCACGTTCGACGCGTCTGCGATCGCAGTGAAGTGCGCGAGCAGACCATTCTGCGGAGGCTTCGAGTAATAGGGGGTCACGATCAGACACGCGTCGACCCCCAGTCGACCGGCATCCTTCGTCAGATGTATCGACTCGGCCGTGTCGTAGGACCCGGTGCCGGCGACGACCTTGGCCCGGTCGCCCACCGCCTCGAGAACGGTTTGGAACAGCGTCATCTTCTCGTCGTGGCTGAGGGTCGGAGACTCTCCCGTAGTTCCGCACACGATCAAGCCGTCGGAACCGTGATCGACCAGGTGGGTCGCCAGGTCCTTGGCCGCAGCGACGTTCAGCGAGCCGTCCTTGGCGAACGGCGTGAGCATCGCTGTTAGCACTTCGCCGAATCGAGCTCGAGTCATGGCGTCCTCCTGGTCGCTTTTGTACGTATCTACGTTAACCCTCAAGGCGGACCTTCAGCGGAACCCCGCGCGCCCTCTCCGGGTCTTCCGCATCGTAGACCTGCACGGAATTGCCCACCGATTCAGAGTCTCCGGTCATCTCGCCACGCTCGGGGATACGCAACGTAAACGTGACTTCGAGCGATTCGCCGTCCGCTAGACCCGGGAACCTGAAAGTGACTCCGTCGGGCGATTCCGCCACCGGTTTTGGATCGACCGCAACGACCCCGGCGCTCTGACCCTCGATGGATTCGACTATCGGATACGGCAACTCCGGATCTCCCAGTCGCGCGAACGTGATGACCGTGCCGGAAAGGTCCTGTGGGCCCGGATTAGAGATCGTGAGTGTCGCTTCGACCTCATCGCCGGGGGCCGCTGAGGGCGGCGCTTCGATCGATAGATCGGGACGACTCTTTCCGGACTCCGTCAGTTTCGGATCGGGGCCGAAGCAGCCGACCAAAACCAGTGAAAGTACGAGCGCAAGGCCCGCGGCGGATATGCGGCCCACTAGTCGAGATCGAGGATGTGCTCGAGACCGACGGTGAGGCCGAGCATCGAGTCCACCTTCTTCACGGCGAGCAGCACACCGGGCATGAACGATGCACGGTCGAGCGAGTCGTGACGGATAGTTAGCGTCTCGCCCGGCGCTCCGAGGATGACATCTTGGTGCGCAACAGAACCAGGATCGCGCAGCGAGTGGATGTGGATGCCCCCGACATCTCCCCCGCGGCTTCCCTTTACCGACTCCGTCTCGCCCTCCATGGTCGCCCATGGCTCGCCCCCGCGCGCGTCGTTCATCTTGCGCGCTGTCATGAGCGAAGTCCCGGACGGCGCGTCCAGTTTCCGCTGGTGATGGCGCTCGATGATCTCGGCGGTGTCGAAGTAACGGGCCGCTTGGGCTGCGAACTTCATCATGAGAACAGCGCCCAATGCAAAGTTGGGAGCGAAGAACGCATTCGCGTTCCCATCGTTAGCCACCTGCTCGATCTCGGATAGATCCGAGTCGGAGAAGCCCGTTGTCCCGATCACCACGTGCATGTCGTTGGCTAGACAGAAAAGTGCGTTCTCTTTCGCAGAGCCGTGGTTCGTGAACTCGACGGCGACCTGCGTGCCAGCCTTGGTCAAGTCATCGAGAGGATCGCCGTGTTTGACCCGCGCGACGAGCTCGAGCTCTTCGTCGGCCTCAACCGCCTTGCAGACCTCCGAGCCCATCTGCCCCGCGGCGCCGATCACGCCGACCTTGATCATGCGGCGTGCTGGTCGAACGCGTCCTCATCGAACGGACCCACGATGGTCGTCTGCCACCGGCCCGAACCGAGAACCTCACCCGCGACGCGACGGATGTCGTCCATATCGAGCGCGTCGAACTTCGCGATGAGCTCGTCGATCGAGAGGATCTCGCCGGTTGTCAGCTGCTGGCGCCCGAGCCGGTTCATCCGACTTCCGGGGTCCTCGGACGAGAGGACGAGAGCGCCTTTGACGTGGCCCTTCGCGCGCTCAAGCTCCGCCGTCGTGATCCCCTCCGAGAGGATGGAATCGATCTCTGTACGCACGATGTCCATGACGGTCTCCGCGTTCTGCGGCGTCGTGCCCGCGTAAACCGCGAAGGTTCCAGTGTCTGCGAACAGCGAGCGGTATGAGTAGACGGAGTAAGCGAGTCCTCGCTTCTCGCGCACCTCTTGGAACAGCCGCGACGACATACCGCCGCCGAGCACGGTGTCGAGCACGGCGAGGGCATGCCTGTCTTCGTGGCCACGATGAAGCGCTTCGGTTCCTATAACGATGTGGGCCTGTTCGGTAGGGCGCTTGTAGACGTTCACGCCTCCGGCAGGTGATGGAGCCGAGCCGGACCGCAGCGTTCGCTTGCCTTCGACCGTGACGAAAAGGCGTTCGACCTCTGAGACGAGAAAGTCATGCTCGACGTTTCCTGCCGAAGCCACAACGAGATTCGTAGGGCCGTAGCGCTCGTGCCAGTAATCGGTCACTTCGTCTGGGGAAACCCGGCCGATGGTCTCGTTGTAACCGAGGACCGGACGGCCGAGGGGGTGCCCGTCCCACATGCTCCGGTAGAAGAGGTCGTGCACCAGCTCGTCGGGGGCGTCCTCGTGCATCGCTATCTCTTCCAAGATCACCTTTCGCTCTGACTCGAGCTCATCGGGATCGATGTTGGAGTGGGTGATCATGTCCGTCAGAACATCGAGCGCCATCGGCAGGTCGTCGTCCAGAACCCTCGAGTAGTAGCAGGTGTACTCCTTGCCCGTGAACGCGTTGATGTCGCCACCGACTGCGTCGAAAGCATCGGCGATGTCCTTCGCTGAGCGCGTCGGCGTGCCCTTGAACAACAGGTGCTCGAGGAAATGCGACGTGCCGGCCAACGAATCCGGCTCGTCCCGGGCACCGACGTCGAACCAGAAACCCGTCGACACCGACCGGACCTCGGACATGCTCTCCGTCACAACGGTCGCGCCGTTGTCCAGAGTGGTTCTGGAGAACTTCACCCTGCGGGCCTAACCGTTGTTGTCGTCGCGGCGAGGAGCGCGCTCGCGCCGGGGTCCGCCTTCACGCCGCGGCCCCCTGTCGCGGTCACGTCCACCTTCACGTCCGCCACGGTCTCCGCCTTCGCGACGGGGGCCGCGGTCTCGACCGCCTCCGCCTCCGCCTTGGGCGGCCATCGCACGGGCCTCCTCGATCGTCTTGCCTCCGGCGACCTGGCGCTCGAGCCAGGCGACCGGCGTCAAGTTGATGCGGCCCTGACGGTCGACCTCGGTCACCTCGACCTCGAGGTCGTCTCCGACATTGACTGCATCTTCGACCTGCTCGATGCGGCCTTCGCCGAGCTTGGAGATGTGCACCAGCCCGTCTCGGTTGGGAGCGATGTTCACGAATGCGCCAAACGGCATCGCTTTGACGACTTTGCCCATGATGCGCTCGCCGACCTCGGGCATCCGCGGGTTCGCGGTCGCTTCGATCATCTCGGCGGCCTGCTCGGCCGACTCCTGGTCGATCGACCCGATGCGGATCGTCCCGTCCTCGTCGATATCGATCTCGACGCCGGTCGTCGCTGTGATCATGTTGATGTTCTTGCCCTTCGGGCCGATCAGCTCGCCGATCTTGTCGACCGGGATCTTGATCGAGAGGACTCGAGGTGCGGAGGCGTTGAGCTCCTCGTGCGGGTGATCGATCGTCTCGTTCATCTTTCCGATGATGTGGAGGCGGGCTTTCTGCGCTGCAGTCAGCGCGTCGCGCAACACCTCGGCCGGGATGCCGGAGATCTTCGTGTCGAGTTGCAGCGCCGTGACCACGTCTTCGGTGCCGGCGACCTTGAAGTCCATGTCGCCGAACGCGTCCTCGTCACCGAGGATGTCGGTGAGCGTGACGAAGTTGCCGTCCTCCGCAATGAGACCCATCGCTACTCCACCGACGTGCTTGCCGGTGCGCATAGGCACTCCTGCATCCATAAGAGCGAGCGACGTTCCGCAAACGCTCGCCATGGACGTCGAGCCGTTCGAGCTGAGGATCTCCGAAACCACCCTGATCGCATACGGGAAGTCCTCTTTCGCCGGGATCGACGGGAGTACCGCCTTCTCGGAAAGGGCTCCGTGGCCGATCTCGCGGCGCTTCGGCCCCCGCATGAACCCGGCCTCTCCGGTCGAGTAAGGCGGGAAGTTGTAGTGATGCATGTAGCGCTTCGAATCATCGAGGGAGAGGTCATCGACCATCTGCTCCATGCGCTGCATGCCGAGCGTCGCGATCGACAGGCCCTGAGTCTCGCCTCGGGTGAACAACCCGGAGCCGTGGACGCGGGGGATGACGCCGATCTGGGTCCAGATCGGACGAACCTCGTCGGTCTTGCGGCCGTCGAGACGAACGTTCTGCTCGATGACGCGCTTGCGAACGAGCTTCTTGGTGAGCGAACGCACCGCGTTCTTGATCGCCTTCTCCTGCTCGGGGAAGTCCTCCGCGAGCTGAGCGCCGATGTCGGCTCCGACGTCGGACAAGCGCGCCCGGCGCTCGCCCTTGACGGTCAACGCGATGGCCTCGTTCAACGGGCCCTCGGCGAGCTGCTTCACGCGCTCGTAGAGCTCATCCGAGTAATCGATGATCAGCGGATAGTCGGGCTTGTCACCCGTGGTCGAGCCTTTCGGCTTGCCGGCCTTGTCCATCAGCTCTTTCTGGAGCTCGATCGCCTCGCCAATGTAGGCCTTGCTCTCCTCGATCCCCTGCGCGAGAAGCTCCTCGTTCGGAGCGGTACCGCCGGCTTCGATCAGATCGAAGACGTGCTCGGAGGCGCCGGCCTCGATCATCATGATGTCGACCTCGCCGCGGTCGTTCTTACGGCCGGCAACGACCAGCTCGATGGTGGCTTCCTCCTGCTGAACGTAAGTGGGGTTCGCCACCCAGCGTCCGTCGATGTGTGACAGACGCACGCAACCGATAGGACCCTCGAACGGGATGTCCGAGATCGCCACGGCGGCCGAAGCTGCGTTGACCGACAGGATGTCGATCGGGTTCTGGTTGTCGACCGCGAGCGCGGTCACGACAACGTGTACTTCATGACGGAAGCCGTCGGGGAAGGACGGACGCAAGGGGCGGTCGATCAGGCGAGCGTTAAGGATCGCCTTCTCGGACGCGCGGCCCTCACGACGGAAGAACCCGCCGGGGATCTTGCCCGCTGCGTACATCCGCTCTTCCACGTCGACGGTCAGCGGGAAGAAGTCCTGGTCTGCGAAGCGCGGGGGCGACGACGTCGCTGCCGCCAGCACGGTTGTCTCGCCACAGGTGGCGAGGACGGCGCCGTTCGCTTGGAACGCGACGCGCCCTGCTTCTAGGCGAAATACCTCTTCGCCGATCTTTCTTTCTACGGTGTGAATCTCTGGGGCCATTTCTAGGCACCTCCTGGGTTCGTTGGCGACGGATTCTGATCCGCCACCGGTGTAGGAGAGGTGCCGTTCGGCCGATTCTCAGTTGTAAGAACGCTTCCGTTTTCGCCGACTGTGCACCTGATTGCCTTATGAGCAATGAGATGAACACTCGGGCGGGGGAAACGTGCCGCAACTGGTAATCGACCGCGAGCGGACCTCTCCTCTTGCGGGTTTTGGGTGGTCGGTCCCTCTCCTTTCTTGGGCGCCGACCTGGGCCGGTAGCCCGGGGGTCTTAGCGGCGGAGGCCGAGCTTGGAGATGATCGCTCGGTAGCGCTCGACGTCCTCGCGCCTCAGGTACTCGAGGAGACGGCGTCTGCGACCGACCATCCGAAGAAGGCCTCGGCGCGAGTGGTGGTCTTTCGGGTGAAGTTTCAAGTGCTCGGTGAGCTCGGAGATCCGGCGCGACAGCACGGCTACCTGCACCTCCGGGGAGCCCGTGTCCGTATCGGACCGGGCGTTATCCGTGATGATCTGGTGCTTCTCGTCTTTCAGCAAAGCCATGCGCGCTGCCACGAACCTTTCTCTCGTGAGAATGCCCCGCGAAGATGCTTCAGCGGAGCTTCGAGGGAGCATCGTAGCAGGTCAGATACCGCCCAGGCCCTGGAAGGGACTTACCGGACAAAGGCGAATAAAGAGGCCATGCTCGCCTCGATCCCTCGCCGCACCCTAGCCCTCGGCGTCTGCTTGCTCGCCTTCGCAGCCTGGTTCGGTTCAAGCTCGCCCGTGGGGGCGGCTGCCAACGCGTGGACGGGCCGCCGGGTGCTCAACATCGCCCATCAAGGCGGAGAGAACGAGGCGCCGTCCAACACCTTGTTCGCTTTCAAGACCTCCCTGCCGAAGGGCTCCGACGTCCTCGAACTCGACGTCCATGCGACGGCCGATCGCGAGCTGGTCGTGCTGCACGACGCCACCGTGGATAGGACGACCGACGGCACGGGCCGGGTCGACGAGTTGACGCTCGAGCAGATCAAACAATTCGACGCGGCCTACGAGTTCGTCCCCGAATGCGGCACCTGTGGGGGCCGGCCAGACTCCGAGAAGACCTTCCGAGGCATCGCCACCGGCGACAAGACGTTCACGGAGGAGGAGCAGCTCGACTTCGAGGAGGTCTACGGGCAGCGTTTCGAGCCCAACGACTTCACGATCCCCACGCTCAGGGAGATCCTCGAGACCTTTCCCGACCAACTGATGAACATCGAGATCAAGGAGACCGCACCGGACACCGAGCCGTACGAGAAAGAGCTCGCCGACCTGCTGCAGGAGTTCGGTCGCACCGACGACACGATCGTCGTGTCGTTCATCGACTCCGCCACCGAGGTCTTCAAGGTGTACGCACCCGAGGTCAATACCGCCACCGGCACCGCGGAGAGCGGTGCATTCTGGGCCACCGCTCAGGGGCCGCTACCGGGATCTCCATCGCATCACCAAGCCCTGCAGGTCCCGGTCATGTTCCCCAACGACGATGGACCGATCACCGTGGTCACGCCGGAGTTCATACAAAGGGCGCATGCGAACGGCCTCGCGGTGCACGTCTGGACCGTCAACGACGAAGCCAGTATGAGGGAGCTCATTGCGTGGGGCGTCGACGGGATCATGAGCGACTACCCCACGCTCCTCGAGAGCGTGCTGACCGACCTCGACGTTGTGTGGGAGCCCACTCCGTAGCTTCCTGCGATCGGCTAGCCGGCTCCGGTGATCAGCGAGCGCGTGTCGTCGATGTCCAGCTTCATCTGGGCGACTAGATCGTCGACCGAATCGAAATCGAGCTCGTCGCGTAGCCGCTTGTGGAATTCGATCCTGATCGTTTCGCCGTAGAGATCGCCGGAGAAGTCGAGCAGGTGCGGCTCGATCCTTATCGGCGACGAGTCCGGGTCTCCTCCGAAGGTCGGATTGACGCCGACGTTGGTGGCCGCGGCATACCAGTCACCTTTAGCGCGCACCCGACATGCGTAGATGCCTCGAGGCGGGCGCACCAGTTTCGCCTCCGGGAAGACGTTCGCCGTAGGCACGCCGAGATCAGTTCCGCGCCGGTCTCCTTGGACGACTTGGCCGTCGAGATCAAAGGGGCGCGTGAGCAGCGCGTGGGCGAGGTCCAGGTCGCCACGCTGAACCGCCTCGCGCGAACGGCTGCTCGATGCCGGACCCCCAGAGACTTCTATGAGCCCCAGCTCCTCGACCTCGTAGCCGAGATCGCGACCTAGATCGGTCAGGAGCTCGACGTTGCCCATCGCCTTGTGACCGAAACGCCAACCGTGGCCGACGTGCACCGCGTCGACACCGAGCCCCTTCGCGAGAACGTCTTTCACGAAATCGGGGGCCGAGAGATTCCTAAGGCGATCATCGAACGGCAGCACCACCAAGACGTCGATGCCGAGCGACTCGAGTAGTTCCGTCTTGCGTTCCGTCGACGTCAGCAGCGGTGGAACGTGATCGGGTCGCACAGTCTCGTTCGGATGTCGATCCCACGTGATGACGCCGGACGACCACCCGTTCGAGTGCGCCTTGTCCATCGCACGACCGATCAGCGCCCGATGTCCAACATGGACGCCGTCGAACGTTCCGATCGCGACCGAGAGGCCACCGTCGACGGGGGCGAGTTGATCGAGGCCCACGAACGTCCTCACGAGCCCAGAACCTTTTCTGCGACAAGCTCGTCGCCATCTCTGCGATAGACGGCTATCACTTCCTCGTCATGAACGACCGCCACGAGGCCAGAAGAGGCGGCCTTGGCCGGAAGACGCCGCCCGCTCGCGACCAACCGCGCTTCTTCGTCCGAGACGGTCACGCTGTCGAGCGATCTCAGCGCGTCCTTCAGCGGCCGCAGGTGTTGGGGGCCGAGGTCGTCGAGCGCGACCGCATCGTCGAGCGAGAACCCGCCCGAGGCGGTGCGCCTCAACAAACTCATGTGCGCGCCGCAGCCGAGCTCTTGTCCGAGGTCGTGGATCAGGGTCCTGATGTAGGTCCCGCCCGAACAACTCACGTCGATCTGCGCGGCAGGCTCGTCGTAGGACAGGAGCTCGACCGAATGAACGGTGACGCGACGTGGGGGTCGATCGACTTCCTCGCCTCGACGCGCTTTGCGGTAGAGCGCCTCGCCGCCGATCTTCACGGCGGAGACCATAGGCGGGATCTGGTCGATGTCTCCCTCGAAACGCTTCAGTGCTGCCCGGACATCGTCCTCAGTCACATCGACCGGCCTGGATTCGACGACCTCCCCGGAACTGTCTTGTGTCGTGGTCGAAGCTCCCAAGGTCGCGGTAGCCGAATAGCGCTTCGGCGCGTCCTTCGTGTAGTCGATGAACCTGGTCGCGTAGCCCACCGCAAGCACGAGTACGCCCGTCGCATCGGGGTCGAGAGTCCCCCCGTGCCCCACCTTCTTCGTGGAGAAGATCTTCCGGACGCGGTCCACGACGTCGTGAGACGTCATGCCCGCGGGCTTGTCCACGACGAGGATCCCGTTCAAGGCGGCTGTCAGCTCGCCGCGCCGAGATCGGCGGCAAGCCCCTTTACCGTGGTTTCGATGTCATCCGCGGTGAAGCCGGCCGCGAGATCGTGCCCGCCCCCGCCCCGGCTTCGAGCCAGCGCGCCGACGTTTGGTCCTTTGGATCGCATGCTCACCCGCCACTTGCCGTCGCGCTGCTGCTTGAATAGACCGGCCGCGTCGGCGGCGCGAGTCGAACGGACCATGTCGATGAGTTTGTCCGTCTCGTCCATCGCGACACCGGTCTCGTCAAGGTCATCGAGCGTGATCCACGAATAGACGAACCGCTCGGGCTCGAAGAGCACGGCGCGATCGAGCACCCGTCCCACCAACTTCATGAATCCGAACGGGGACGACTCGTAGACCTCTTGCGCGATCGCCGGGGCATCGACGCCCAGCGCGAGGAGATCGGCGGCAAGTCTCAGAGTGTCCGGCGTGGAGTTCGCGTATTGGAAGCGGCCTGTATCGGTGACTATGCCGACATAGAGGTTAGTGGCAATGTCCCGATCGATCGTCACGCCAAGGTCTTGAAGTACCCGCGTCACGATCTCGGCAGTTGAAGAAGCCGTGGTGATGACGATGTTGTGGGTGGCGAAATCCTCGTTGCCGGGATGGTGATCGATGTTGATCGAAACCGGGGCCTTACCGATGTGATCGGCGAGAGTGCCCAAGCGATCCTGAGCGCCGCAATCGAGCGCGAGGAAAGGGACCCCCACCGGCACCTCGCCCGGCTGCACGATGTGATCGACGCCCGGGAGGAACTGATAACCGAAAGGCACCGCCGCCGGTTCGCTGCCCCAGCTCGGGAAAGTCTCTTTGCCCAGTTGCCGCAGACCGAGGGACGCCGCCAGCAACGACCCGAGTGCGTCGCCGTCGGGATTGACGTGACACGAGATCGCGATCCGGTCCGCGGCCTTCAAAGCGGCCACGGTCGGGCCCCAATCGGGATTGTCTCGCATCAACTCTCGTCCTCCTGAGGTTCCGTCTCGTGGATCTTGTTTAGCAGCTCGTCGAGTCGCTCGGCCTCCTCGGCTCCCGTGTCCAGTTCGAACAGGAGCTCTGGGAGGTACTTCATGCGGATCTGTCGGCCGAGCTCGAAGCGCAGATGCGTGCGAGCGCTCTCGAGCCCCGCCATCGTCGCCGCGACCTCGCCGGGGGTACCCAAGACGCTGATGAAAACTCGCGCTCGCCTGAGGTCGGGAGTCATCCTGACGGTCGTCACGGTTGCGAAACCTATGCGTGGGTCTTTGAGGTTCTGGATCTCTTCACCGAGAACCTGTTTCGCAAGTTTCTGAACCTTGTCCGTCCGCTGACTCACAGGTCCTCCATCGCGATGACTTCGATCTCACGGTCGATGATCTCGGCGCCGTCGAGAGCCGCACGAGCGATCGTCCGCTCCACTTCTTGTAACACCTGACGACATTGACCCGTGGTGCTCGAAACGCAACTCACGCCGAGGGCGGCCCGCTGCCAGAGGTTCTGGTGATCGACCTCTGCGACCGCGACCGGGAACTTGTTCCGAACCGCAGCGATCACGGAGCGCAACACCTGCCTCTTGTCTTTGAGCGAGCCACTCGCAGGAATGAACAGCTCATAGCGTGCGATACCTACGAACATCTGGGTTCCCGCTTTGTTAGCGCGCCACTTCCTGGACCTCGAACGCCTGGATCAGGTCGCCTTCTTTGATGTCCTGGAAGCCTTCGAGACCGATACCGCACTCGTAGCCGGCCTGCACCTCTCGCACGTCGTCCTTGAACCTGCGAAGCGACGAGATGTTCGTTTCGTAGACGACGGTGCCGTCGCGGACGAGGCGGGCTTTGGAGTTTCGACGGATGACCCCGTCGAGGACCATGCAACCCGCGATGACGCCCAGCTTGGGCACCCGGAAGGTCGCACGAACCTCGGCCTGACCGATCGGCACTTCCCGGATCTCGGGGCCGAGAAGACCCTTAGCTGCGTTCTCGATGTCCTGGACCGCCTGATAGATCACGCGGTAGGTGCGGATGTCGACCCCGCCCTCCTCGGCGAGAGCGCGGGCCTGCGCGTTCTCGATCACGTTGAAGCCGATGATGATCGCGCTAGATGCCTGGGCGAGCGTGACGTCGTTCTCGGTTATCGCTCCCACGCCCTTGCGCAGGACGTGGATCGTTACGAGGGATTGATCCAACTTCGTCAGCTGATCATCGAGGGCCTCGACCGAACCATCCGTGTCCGCTTTCAGGAGCAGGTTGAGCTCGGGGATCTCGCCCTCGCGGGTCGCCGCCAGCAGTCGCTGCAACGACATGGAGGTGCGCTGAGCCACGATCTCGGCCTCGCGACGGTGGTGGCCGCGCTCCGATGCGACGTCCCTTGCTTCGCGCTCGTCCTCCAGCGCGCGGAATTCATCGCCCGCAGCCGGAGTCGACTGCCAACCGAGAACCTGCACGGGCACACCCGGACCGGCTTCGTCTACTTGATTGCCGTTCTCGTCGAGCATCGCCCGCACCCGGCCCCATGCGGCCCCCGCGAGGATCGGATCGCCCGCGACGAGCGTTCCCTTCTTCACGAGCACGGTAGCGACGGGGCCGCGACCCTTGTCTAGGTGGGCCTCGATGACCACACCGCGCGCGAGCGCGTCGGGGTTCGCTTTGAGGTCGAGCTGAACGTCATTGGTCAGAAGGATCATCTCGAGCAGTCCGTCGAGGTTCGTGCGTTGTTTCGCGGAGACGTCGACGAAGATCGTGTCGCCGCCCCACTCTTCGGGCAGGAGCCCGTGATCGGAGAGTTGCTGGCGGACCCGCGCAGGATCCGCCTCGGGCTTGTCGACCTTATTGACGGCAACGACTATCGGAACCTTCGCCGCCTTCGCGTGGTCGATCGCCTCGACGGTCTGCGGCATCACACCGTCGTCGGCCGCGACGACGAGCACGGCGATGTCGGTGGCCTGAGCGCCACGGGCACGCATCGCGGTGAACGCTTCGTGACCCGGGGTGTCTATGAAGGTGACATCGCGGCCCTCGTGCTTAACGCGGTAGGCACCGATGTGCTGGGTGATGCCTCCGGCTTCACCTCCGGCCACGTTCGTGCGTCTGATCGCGTCGAGGATCGCCGTCTTGCCGTGGTCGACGTGGCCCATGACCGTTACTACCGGGGGCCGCGGGACAAGCGTGCCTTCGTCCTCGTCCTCGTCGTCTTCATCGACTTCCGCGTCGGCGAGCTCCGGATCGACTACCTGCACGTCGATCCCGAGATCCTCGGCGACGAGCAGCACCGCTTCGTCGCTCATCGACTGGGTGACGGTGACCATCTCGCCAAGTCCGATGAGCGTTTTGACGATCTCGGCGGGCGAACGGTCGATCTTCTCGGCAAAGTCCTTGACGGTGATGCCTCGGTGAACCCGGATGGTGTCGCCCGAGACTCCTTCGTCGGCGGGCTCGTCGTCTGACTCCGCCGCTGCGGCTGGCGCAACACGCTCGGGTTCGGCCGGCTTCGGCTCGGCTTTGGGGACAGGCTTCGGAGTCACCTCGGGCGCGGGAGCTTGCGGCGCCGGCTTGGTTGCAGGCTTTGCGGCCGGCTCCACCTTGGGGGCCGCCTTCGGCTCCACCTTGGGGGCCGCCTTGGCCGCCGGAGCCTTGGCCGCGGGCGCTTTAGCCGGGGCCGTCTTTTTTGGAGTCGCTGCCTTGGCCGTGGTTTTCGCTTTGGGTTTCGCCGGGGCGGCGCCGTTTCCGAGCTCGGCCACGACGCGCTCGGCCAGAGCCTCGTCGATCGTCGACGAATGGCTCTTGGCTGGCTCCCCGATCTTCTCCAGGTGCTCGAGCACCTCTTTGGAGGTCAGACCGAGTTGCTTGGCGACCTCGTGGACCCGTGGCTTACTCATGCATTCCCTTCTGCAACCGTACTCTCGGCGTTGACGGGAGCTTCCTCGGCGGACGGCTCTTCAACTGCAGGCTCGTCTGGCTCCGACTCCTTGCGAACCTGAGATTCGGACTTGATGTCGACCCGCAGCCCGGTCAGCCGTGCCGCGAGCCGTGCGTTCTGGCCCTCCTTGCCGATGGCGAGAGACAGTTGATAGTCCGGGACGATCACGAGAGCGGTCTCGCCGTCGTCGAGGATCCGAACCTCTTTCACCTTCGCCGGCGAGAGCGCGTTTGCTACGAACTCCGGGAGATCTTCGGTCCACTTGATGATGTCGATCTTCTCGCCGCGCAGCTCGTTCATGACCATGCGGACGCGGGAGCCTTTCGCACCGACGCAGGCCCCCACGGGATCGACGTTGCGATCGTTGCTTACGACGGCGATCTTCGAACGATGGCCGGGCTCGCGCGCGACCGACTTGATCTCGATGACTCCGTCGTCGATCTCGGGAACTTCGAGCTCGAACAGCCGTTTGATCAGGCCGGGGTGGGTTCTCGACACGAGGATCTGGGGGCCGCGAGCGGACCGCCTCACCTCGAAGATGTAGGCCTTCACCCTTGCGCCGTGTTCGTAGCGCTCGTGCGGGATCTGCTCGGACGGCGGCATGAGTGCCTCTGTGTTGCCGAGGTCCAGGATCGTGTAGCGATGGTCCTGTTGCTGGACTATCCCCGTGACGATGTCGCCCTCGCGTCCGGAGTACTGGCCGAACGTTTGGTCGCGCTCGGCTTCCCGGAGGCTCTGGAGGATCGCCTGCTTGGCGACCTGGGCCGCGATGCGACCGAGCTCCTCGGGGGTGTCCTCCCACTCCTTTACGAGCTTGCGCTCTTCGGTCTCGTCATCGACCTCGAGCTCTTGGCGGTAAACCGTCACCTCTTCGCTGTCGCGATCGATCGTGGCCCGAGCCCCTACGGTCGGGTCTTGATCCGCGTTTATGACGCGCAGGTACGCCTGCGCGAGAGCATGCTCGATCGCATCGACCAGCTGGTCGAAGGAGATCCCGCGCTCGCGTTCGAGCTCGCGGAGCGACTCCATGGGGATCTTCATCTAAGTCCTCCTAATTCCATTCAAAAACTGTGCGAGCCGAGCGGATCGATTCGTAGGGCAGCTTCAACTCGCCCTGACCCGTCTCGAGCTCGACCTCGTCCGCCGAGGCCGCTCGGATCACTCCCTCGATCCGGTGGCTGTCCCCCACCACCCGGTCCTTGGTCTTCAAGACGACCTTGCTTCCCACGGACAGTTCGAAATGCGTGGGCAACCTGAGGGTGCGCTCCAGGCCCGGGCTCGAGACCTCCAACGTGTAGCGACCCTCGATCGGATCCCTCAGGTCGAGACCTCGGGAGATCTCCTCGGCCACCTCGGCGACGGTGTCGATATCCACCCCGTTGTCGCCATCCACGAAGACCCGGATCACACTGCGGCCGGGCTGGCCCCCCATCTCGACGTCCCAAAGTCTCAGGGAACGGCGAACGACGACCGCCTCGGCGAGGTCTCTGACCTCCTCGAGCGTCCCCATCCGCCCTCCTCTTTTCACGCTCAGTTTCAAGCTCTGTCAAAACGAAAGCCCCTCCGAGAGGGGCCTCAGAATTTCGAGCTCTCCAGTTTTTTGTGAAACACCTACTCAGAGCAGGGGCAACTTTATCACTTCGACGAATCGAGCCCCTCCCCGCGAGGCCCCCGCGCGATACCCTCTAGCGCCTCACATCGAATGATCGAAAGGACCTCCACCATGGGCAAGAAAGCGAGGAAGCGCCGGGCACGTCGCAAGAACAAGGCGAACCACGGCAAGCGGCCTCTCGCAGGGCGTAAGTAACCCTTAAGCGCGGAATCCCGGCTGAAGCAGCGCATTGCGGCGGCCGGCGCCCTTAACGACGGTCGGACCTCCGTCGCCTACGGGGCCCGAGGCTCGGATCTCGGCGGCAACGCGTTCGGCCTCTTTAAGGAGAGCCTCCACCAACTTGTCGTGAGGCACCCAGCCGATCTGCTTGCCTTTGGAGAAGAGCAGACCGCGCCCTGGACCTGCCGCGATGCCGATGTCCGCGTCCCGTGCCTCGCCCGGGCCGTTGACCTCGCATCCCATCACTGCGATCTGCATCGGGGGCAGATCCATCTTCTCGATCGCGGCCTCTACCTCATTGGCCAGAGCGAACACATCGAGCTCGGCGCGCCCGCAGGAGGGGCATGCGACTAGATCGAAGCCGTCCTCCTTCAATCCCAACGACTTGAGGATCTGCTTACCGGCTTGGACCTCTTGCACGGGGTCCGCCGTCAGCGAGACGCGGATCGTGTCCCCGATGCCTTCGGCCAAGAGGGTTCCGATGCCGATCGCCGACTTGATGATCCCCTGCTTCGGCGTTCCAGCTTCGGTCACCCCGAGATGGAATGGAGCGTCCGTCTTCGTGGCCAGCAACCGGTAGGCCTCGATCATCTCGGACACGTTCTGGTGCTTGACCGAGATCTTGTAGTCGGTGAAACCGTGTTGTTCCAGCAACGAGATCTCGTAAAGGGCACTCTCGACGAGCGCGTCCGCCGTCGGCCGCCCGTACTTCTCGACCAGCTTCTTATCGAGCGAGCCCGCGTTGACACCGATCCGGATCGGCACCCCCCGCGCTTTGGCTTCTTCCGCGACCTGCTTGATGTGATCGGGGTTGCGCATGTTGCCGGGATTCAGCCGGAGCCCCTGTACGCCGGCCTCGAGAGCGAGCATGGCCAGCCGAACCGAGAAGTGGATGTCGGCGATGATCGGAACGCCCGCGTCCTTGACGATCTCGGGAAGAGCGAGGGCGTCGCCTTCGTGTGGAACGGCTACTCGCACGATGTCCGCGCCCTGGGTTGCCAGCTCGTGGATCTGGATGAGCGTGGCCTGCACGTCCTCGGTCTTCGTCACGGTCATCGACTGGATCGAGATCGGGGCGTCACCTCCGACGGCCACCGATCCGACGTGGACCTGACGTGTCTTCCGTCGTTCGTACATACATCCAGTGTAGGGCGCGGTTTGTGAGCTAGTCGTCCAGATCCTGTGAGAAATGGAAGCTGGTGATGACGTAGCCCTCGCGGAAGTAGAAGCGGTGAGCATCATGACGGAATGAGCCGGAATCCAGCTGGATAGTCGAACAGCCAGCCGATCGAGCGACCGCTATCAGGTAGTCATTCATCGCTTTGCCATAGCCCTTGGACCGTTCGGAAGCCAACGTGATCAGGTCGTCTACGTAAAGGATCCGTCCGTGAAGGAACATGTGCGTCAGGTGGTAGCCGGCCGTCGCCCGACACGCACCATCGTCGAACAAACCGACGACGCGGTATCCGATCGGATGACCCTCGGCGTAGATCTCGTTGAACTGGTCCTCGCTCATCTCGGTTCGAAGCTCGTGCATCACCGGATAGATCTCGCCCAATCGAGGGTCACCGGGCGCCGCTTCTATGAACTCCACTAGAACGGCACGTCTATCGGACGAACCAGATCGAGATAGAGGAACGCCAGGAACAAGATGAGGAAGAACGAGATCACGGCGGCCGCCACGGGGATCACCTTCCGCATGTCCACGGGCTTGCCTCGTATCTTCTCGATCGCAAGGACCACGAGGTGACCACCGTCGAGTGGGGGCAGCGGCAAGAGGTTCATGATTCCGATGAAGATGGTGAGCACCGCGAGGAACTCGAAGAACTCGAGGAACCGCCCGGCGTCGACGGCCTGACCCGCGATACGCCCGGCCCCCACGAGGCCCACTCCTTGAGGTCGCTCCCCCTGCCCCCGAACCGCATCCAGCAGATCACCGTTGAACAGCGGAGCGAATACATCGCCGAGTCGGGTCACCGATTGGTAAGTGATGTCCCACACGCCGGTCGCAGATTGCTTCGCGGCGTTGATGGGTGAGTGGTTCATCTCCGGCTCGGGTGACACGCCGAGATAGCCGGTGACCTCCTGTCCGGGCTTGGGATCGGGCACCGCTTCGCCGGGACCGACTCCTTTGATGAGCGAGCCATCCGTGTCGAAGAGAGCCGATCCCAATGGGACCTGAACGTCCACTCGTTTGCCATCACGCACGACGGTGAACTCCACTGTCTCGTTCGCGTGCGACCGGATGACCTGACGAGTCTCGTCCCAACTCTCGGTCGGTTGTCCCTCGACCGCCACTATCTCGTCTCCAGGTTTCAGACCGGCTCCGGCCGCCGGCGATGCCGGCTCGACGATCGCCACCGAGTTCGTCGCCTTGTCGGTTGGGAACCCGAAGGTGGTGAATGCGAAGAACAAGACGAGGAACGCGAGCGGCCAATGCGTGGCGGGGCCCGAGAGGATCACGATCGCCCGTTGCCAGAGGGGCTTGTTCGGGTAGGAGCGAGGCTGATCCTCCGGAGGAACCTCCTCGTACGGATTCATCCCGACGATCTTCACGTAGCCCCCCGCGGGGATCAGTGCGATGCCGTACTCCGTCTCGCCCTTCTTCGTGGACCAGATCGCGGGGCCGAATCCGACGAAGAACTTCGTCGCCTTGAAGCCGAGGGTCTTCGCCGCAGTGAAATGCCCGGCCTCGTGAATCATGATCACGATAAGAACCGCGAGGATGAAATAGAGGATGCCCATCAGCTGCGGTCACCCACCAATCTCGTGCGCTTCTCGATCATCCTGCGCGCCACGTCGCGCGCTCCTTCGTCGGCGTGCAGAACAGCGTCGAGGTCGCTCTTGGCGAGATCTTCAGCGGAGACCTCGTCGGCGATCTCGTCGATCGACTCCCTGACCACCCCGGCGATGTCATCAAAGCCGATGGCCCTGTCGAGGAATGCTTGAACGGCGATCTCGTTCGCCGCGTTCATGACCGCGGGGTAGAGCCCCCCGCAGCGTCCGGCTTCGTAGGCGATCTCCACCAGGGGGAACTTCTGCATATTCACCGGTTCGAAGTCGAGTGAGCCCAACGCCTCGAGATCAAGGTTCGCCTCATAAGGCAGTCGATCGGGCCACGAAAGGGCCGACTGGATCGGGATGCGCATGTCGGTGGGGGCCGCCTCCAGCAGCATCGTCCCGTCCACCATCTCGACGATCCCGTGCACCGCGCTCTGAGGATGAACCACGACGTCGATGCGGTCGTACTCGAAACCGAACAAGTGATGGGCCTCGATCACCTCGAGGCCTTTATTCATGAGAGTCGCGGAGTCCACCGTGATCTTCGGCCCCATCGACCAGGTTGGGTGGGCGAGTGCCTCGTCCGGGGTCACATCGCTCAGGTCCGTCCGCGTGCGGAACGGCCCACCCGATGCCGTCAAGAGGATCCTCTTGACATGGCTTCTCTCGACACCCTGTAGCGCCTGGGCGATCGCCGCGTGCTCCGAGTCAACCGGGACGATCTCACCGCCACCTTCCATCGCAGCGCGCGTGCAGGCATCGCCGCCGGCCACGAGGCTTTCCTTATTCGCGAGGGCGAGCCTCTTCCCGGCCTTGAGTGCGGCGACCGAGGCGCGAAGTCCCGCCGCTCCGACCACCGCGTTCAATACGACATCAGCGCCTTCGAAGGCGGCCATCTCTTCGGCGGCCGCGGATCCGAGCCCCGTCCTGTCTACGTTGAGCTCACGTGCCTGAACGGCAAGTGCGTCCGCGTCATGGCCGGCAACCAATCCGACAACTTCGAAGAGCTCCGAATGGGCTTGGATCACTTCGATCGCCTGTTTTCCGATCGATCCCGTGGAACCGAGGATGGTGACCCTCTTTTTCACCCATTTCTTCACCCAACGATTGTCACACGGCGTGATTAGCCCTAGATAAGAGTCAATAGACGACGAAGCGCAGGTACAGGTACACGGCCGGGGCGCAGAAGATGATCGCGTCGAGCCGGTCCAGGAGGCCCCCGTGGCCGGGGAGCAAACGCCCTGAGTCTTTGATGCCGATCTCTCTTTTCACGAGGGATTCAACGAGGTCCCCGACAGGTGCCAGCAACCCGCTGATCAAGCCGATGGCGAGCCCGTCGGCCAGATCGAGCGAATTGAGAAGAACCGCGAACAACACGCCCCCGGCCAGCGAGCCCAGCAGCCCGCCCACCCAGCCTTCCCAAGATTTCGCCGGGGAGATTGACGGCGCCATCTTGTGCTTTCCGAACCGCGTTCCCACGAAGTAGCCGCCGATGTCGTCCAGCGCGGTGATCAGCACGTAGGCGATAAGCAGATAAAGACCGTCGCCGTGCCTTCCATTGTCGAGGACCAAGATGGACGTCGCGGCGGGGGGGGGGGGGGGGGGGGGGGGGGGGGGGGGGGGGGGGGGGGGGGGGGGGGGGGGGGGGGGGGGGGGGGGGGGGGGGGGGGGGGGGGGGGGGGGGGGGGGGGGGGGGGGGGGGGGGGGGGGG
>JAXDJH010000019.1:0-81397 GCA_034663635.1 Actinomycetota bacterium
CCGCATCTTCCCGGAGATGTGAGCGAGCACCCGGTGGCCGTTGTCCAGTTCGACCCGGAACATGGCGTTCGGAAGAGGCTCGATCACCGAGCCCTCGACCTGGATGCCCTCTTCCTTGCCGGAGGAGGATGCCTTGTCCTTGTTCTTGGCTGTCTTAGCCACGCGCGACGACCCCGATGCTCTCGACGGACTGACTTTTTGGCCCGTCCACACAAAGCGCCCCCTCGGGGGCGCGGCGGAAACTGGAGGCGGGCCGACGCATGAGAATATCAGACGAGGCCGATCCGGTCGACCGGACCAGATCGCGTTTGCCCAGGTCGCACGGCACAAACCGGGTCATCGGCCGTTCCTCCTGGTCAGGACCTCGTGCCCGTCGGGGGTGATGGCCACGGTGTGCTCGAAGTGAGCCGAAAGGGACCCGTCGGCAGTGACCACGGTCCACCCATCCGGCATCGCCTTGGTGGCCGCTCCGCCCGCATTCACCATGGGCTCGATGGCTATGGTCATCCCCGGAGCGAGGACCTCTCGCCGGCCCGGCGGGCCGTAATTAGGGACCTGCGGCTCCTCGTGGAGCGAGCGGCCCACCCCATGGCCCACGTACTCCCTCACTATCGAGAACCCGGCGTCTTCCGCCATGGATTCGACTGCGAATCCGACGTCGCCGAGCCGGATCCCGGGCTTGCAGATCTCGATAGCCGCCTCCAGAGACCTCTGGGTCACCTCGAGCAGCTCTTCGGCTTGATCGCTGACGCGTCCCACCGGGAACGTCCAGGCGGAGTCGACGTGAAATCCGCCGTAGTAGACCCCGACGTCGAGGGAGATGATGTCGCCCTCATCGACGGTTCGATCGCCGGGGATCCCGTGAACGATGACTTCGTTGGGCGAGGCACAGATGGAGCCGGTGAAGCCCCGGTAACCGAGGAACGAGGGCTTGGCGTCGTTGGCTTCGATGTGGTCGCGTGCGATCCGATCCAGCTCGCCGGTCGTGACCCCGGGCTTCAATGCGTCCTCGAGGAGGTCGAGCGTCTCCGCAAGGATGGCGCCGCCCTTGCGCATCGTCGCTATCTCATCGAGCGACTTCTTGTAGATCACGGGGCGCCTACCCGAGTTCCGAGACGATGGTTTGAAAAACCTCGTCGGTCGACGCAGTTCCGTCGATCTCCTTGAAGATGCCTCGATCGGAGTAGTACTCCTTCAGGGGTTCTGTCTGCTCGTGATAGAGGCGGAGCCGCTTACGGATCGTCTCCTCCTCGTGATCGTCGACCCTCTCGACGACTTCGCCCCCGCAGGTGTCGCAGGTCCAGTTCTTCTCGGGGGGGTTATCGATGTGATAGTTCCGGCCGCAGTTCGAGCAGACCCGGCGACCGAGAAGCCGGCGCAACGAAACCTCCTCCGGAACCTCGATCGCCAGCGCAGCATCAAGCTTCGTACCCTGATCGGAGAGCACAGCATCCAAGGCCTTCGCCTGACCGACGTTCCGAGGAAAGCCGTCGAGAAGGAAGCCGTCCTGGCAATCGTCGGCGCCGAGCCGGTCGGTCACCACCTCGATGGTCAAGTCGTCCGGCACCAGCTTTCCGCCGTCGACGTACTCGAGAACCTTCAGTCCAAGTGCGGTGCGGCCGCGCATCGCGGACCTGAAGATCTCGCCCGTCGAGATCGTAGGTATGCCGTACTTCTCAGAGATCCGGACCGACTGAGTGCCTTTACCGGCGCCCTGAGGGCCGAAGATGATCAACCTCAAACCCGCCTCCACGCTCTTACTTCAGGAAACCTTCGTAGTGCCGCATCATCAGCTGAGATTCGATCTGCTTCATGGTCTCCAACGTCACACCGACCGTGATGAGGATCGAAGTACCGCCGAACGGCAACTGCCTGATGTTCTGGGTCGCTAGGAAGATGGATGGAAGCAGCGCGATGAACGCGATGAACAAGGCGCCCGGCAATGTGATCCTCGTCAAGATGCGATCGAGGTAATCGGCGGTTTGCCGCCCCGGCCGGATGCCCGGGATGAAGCCCCCGTACTTCTTCATGTTGTCGGCAACATCTGTCGGGTTGAACGTGATCGCCGTATAGAAATAGGCGAAGAAGACGACCATCAGTCCGTACAGGATCATGTAGACCGCGCTTCGCGAGTTCACGAGGTTGTTCGATATGAAGTCCTGGATCGTTTGGTTATGCACGACGTTTTGGAGCAGACTGGGGATGTACAGCACGCTCGATGCGAAGATGATCGGGATAACTCCGGCTTGATTGACCTTAAGAGGGATGTAGGTCGTGTTTCCGCCGTACATCCTTCGCCCAACCACCCGTTTCGCGTATTGAACCGGGATGCGACGCTGACCCTGCTCCATGGTCACGATCGCCACGATGATGCCGAGGCCGATCAGGCAGATCATGAGGAAGGGACCAAGACCCTTCTGGTCGAGGATCGCTTTCCCCTCGCCCGGAAGGGTGGAGATGATCGACGTGAAGATCAAGATCGACATCCCGTTACCCACACCACGCTGAGTGATGAGCTCGCCCAACCACATGATGAAGGCAGTTCCGGCGGTCAGCGAGATCACGATCAGCGAGACCCGACCGGGGCCGAAGTCTGGGATCAGGTCCGTGCCGACGTTAGCTCCCCTTCTACCCAGCTGACCGGAGTGAAACAGGAACGCCAGACCGGTCGACTGGAGGATGGCAAGCATGACCGTGAGGTAACGGGTCCACTGGGTGATCTTCTTGTAGCCCTGCTCCCCCTCTTTGGACCATCCCTCGAGCTTCGGAATCACAACCGTCAACAGCTGCATGATGATCGACGACGTGATGTAAGGCATGATCCCGAGCGCAAACACCGCGAGTTGAGTGAGCGCTCCTCCGGAGAACAGGTTGATGAACGAGAGCACGCTGTTGTCGGCGGTTCGCGCGAAGTCTTGCGCCGCTTGGACGTCGATGCCCGGAGTGGGGACGTGGGCGCCGAACCTGTAGACAGCGATGATGAGCAGGGTGAAAAGGATCTTGTTCCGAAGATCCGGAACCTTGAAAGCGTTTACGAAGGCCTTAAGTAGGTTCACTTCGCCTTCTTTCCGTGGCCGGCCTTGTTACGGACGGGCTTAGGTCCAGGCGGTGCGGTTGAGATGACCTCGACGGTCCCGCCTGCACCTTCGATCTTGGAGCGGGCGGAGTCACTGAACGCGTGAGCGCGCACGGTCACCGCGCGGGCGATGTCGCCGTGGCCCAGCACCTTGATGAGCTTGTCGCGCTTGTGTACGAGCCCGGCGGAGTGAAGCTGCTCGGGACCCACGTCGCTTCCCTCAAGTTCGGCGAGCGCAGCGACATTCACGACGCCGTAGACCTTGCGGTTCGGCGGGGTGAAGCCCTTTAGTTTCGGCAGACGACGGGCGATCGGCATCTGACCACCCTCGAAGTACAGATGGACCTCGCCGCGAGCTCTGGTGCCCTTCGTCCCACGGCCGGCGGTCTTGCCCTTGCCCGAGCCGTCGCCACGACCGACGCGCTTGCGCCGCTTGTGGGACCCCTCGGCGGGTTTCAGTTCGTGTGGCTTCATTCGCTCGTCTCCTCGACCTCCACCAGGTGCGAGACCGCGCGGATCATGCCCCTGATCTCGGGCTTGTCCTCGTGAACGACGCTGTGGCCCAACCGCTTCAGGCCTAGAGCTCTGATCGTTCCACGCTGCTTCGCCCCTCTGGAGAGGGCCGAGCGCACCTGTGTGACTTTCAACTTGGTTCCCATAGTGCTACCTCTGCCGTTCTATTAGTTCCGGTCCACCAGCAGATGCGGCGGAGCTACCTCTTCTGGAGTCTTGCCACGCTTATGCGCGATCTCTTCGGCAGTGCGAAGTCCCTTCAGGGCCTGCACTGTCGAGTGCACGATATTGATGGGGTTATCCGATCCCAGTGACTTGGACAGGATGTCGTGGATCCCGGCACACTCGACCACCGCGCGAACCGGCCCCCCGGCGATGACTCCCGTACCCGGCGAAGCCGGCTTCAGCAGCACCACGCCACCCGAATCCTCGCCGATGATCTCGTGAGGGATCGTCTTCTTGATCATCGGGACCTTGAAGAAGTTGCGCTTGGCATCCTCGACGCCCTTCTGGATCGCCGCCGGTACCTCACGGGCCTTGCCGTAGCCGACGCCAACCTGGCCGTTTCCATCACCGACGACCACGAGCGCGGTGAAGGAGAAGCGCCGGCCGCCTTTGACGACTTTCGCGACGCGGTTGATCGAGACGACGCGCTCCTCGAACTGATTGCGGTCGTCGTCGCGTCCGCCTCTTCCGCGATCTCCTCCTGGTCGTGCCATACGCCTACCTTCTCTCCTCTAGAACTCGAGCCCGCCCTCGCGGGCACCATCGGCGACTGCTTTTATGCGTCCGTGGTATCTGAATCCACCACGGTCGAAACTCACTTGGGTGACCCCTGCGGCCTTCGCTTTCTCCGCCAGGTCCTTCCCTACGGCCTTCGCCTTTTCGGTCGGGTCGCCGCCGTTCGCGCCCGGGTTGCTCGAGGCCGCTGCCAGCGTTCTGCCCGCGAAGTCATCGATGACCTGCGCGTAGACGTGGCGGTTCGAGCGGTAGACCGCAAGCCTCGGGCGCTCGGGAGTGCCGACCACCTTCTTGCGAACCCGACGATGACGCCGCTTCAGCCCCTTGAATTTGGTTTCAGTCATGTCTATGCGCCTGCCTTCGCTGCCTTGCCGCCCTTACGACGGATGTGCTCGCCTTCGTAGCGGATCCCCTTCGCCTTGTACGGCTCGGGTTTCTTGATCGCCCTGATCTCGGCTGCCGTCTGTCCGACGAGTTCCTTGTCGATCCCACGCACGATGATCCTGGTGGGCTGAGGAACGTCGAACTCGATCCCTTGCGGCGCCGGTTTCTTGACGGTGTGGGAGAAACCGACCGAAAGCTCGAGGTCGTTTCCTTGCTTCGCGGCACGGTAGCCAACCCCATGGATCTCGAGTCGTTTCTCATAACCCTCGGTCACTCCAGTAACCATGTTGGCAACGAGGCTACGGATGAGACCGTGAAGCGCCCGAACCTCGCGGGCTTCAGAGTCCCTCGTGACGCGGAGCTCGTTGTCCGATTGCTCCAGATCGACTCCTTCAGGAACCGATCGCTGAAGCTCCCCCTTGGGCCCGTGCACCGTCACCTTCTTGCCGACGATGCTTATCTGGACCCCTGAAGGGATCGTTATAGGTGCCTGTCCAACTCGTGACATGTTCTTCCCCTACCAGACGTATGCGAGGACTTCGCCGCCGACACGTTGACGGCGAGCTTGCTTGTCGGTCATTAGCCCTTGCGAGGTCGAGATGATCGCCACGCCAAGACCACCGAGCACGCGGGGCAGTTCCTGCGCCCCCCGGTAAACCCGACGGCCCGGCTTCGAGATGCGGCGGATCCCGGAAATGGCCCGCTCGCGCTCGGCCGTGTACCGAAGTGTGATCTTGATCATCGAGTGAACGCCGTTATCCGCGACGACTTCCATGCCGTCGACGAATCCCTCATCGAGAAGGATCCTGGCGATGTTTGCCTTGATCTTCGAGTTCGGGATGTTCACCTCGTCGTGCATCGCGGTGGACGCGTTGCGGATACGGGCGAGCATGTCGGCGATCGGATCTGTCATCGTCATATCAGCTCACCCCCTACCAGCTCGACTTCGTGACGCCGGGGATCTCGCCGTTGTGAGCCATATCCCTGAAACAGAGCCTGCACAGCCCGAAGCGCTGGAGAACAGCGCGGGGGCGGCCACAACGTGCGCAGCGCGTGTACGCGCGCACCTTGAACTTCGGCTTGCGCTTCGCCTTCTCTACGAGTGCTTTCTTTGCCATGTATTCCTCGCTCCTACGAAGTGGTTCCGGCCTGCTGCCTCAATGGGAAACCCATCGCGAGCAGCAGTGCCCGGCCTTCATCGTCAGTTGTCGCCGATGTAACGATCGTGATGTCCATGCCTCGAGTTACGTCGATGTCGTCGTAGTCGATCTCGGGGAAGACCAGCTGCTCGTTCAAGCCGAAGCTGTAGTTGCCGTTGCCGTCGAAAGACTTGGGATTCAGACCACGGAAGTCCCTGATCCTCGGAAGGACGATGGACATGAGGCGGTCCAGGAAGTCCCACATGCGGTCACCGCGGATCGTGACGGCCGCGCCCACGGGCATCCCTTCCCGGATCTTGAAAGTCGCTATCGACTTACGAGCCTTTCGGAGATGTGGCTTCTGCCCGCTGATCGTCGTGAGGTCCTTGACCGCGCCATCGAGGAGCTTGGCGTCCTTGGACGCCTCGCCGACCCCCATGTTGATGACGATCTTCTGGGGCCGCGGCACCTGCATCACGTTGGCCAACCCGAGATCGTCCTTGAGGCGCGGAAGGATCTCGCTGCGGAAGCGTTCTTTTAGTCTCGGCGTGTAAGTAGAAGTAGCCATCACTCTTCCTCTAAAGCTCCGTGCCGCACTTGCGGCAGACGCGAACCTTCGCCCCGGTTCCCTCTTCCATGCGGTAACCCGCCCGCGTGGGTCCGTCCGTGGGACAAACCAGGGCGACATTCGACAGATCGATCGAGGCCTCCTTGTGCTGGATGCCTCCCTGCTGCGACCCGCGCTGGGACATGCGGATCTTCTCGTGCTTGGTAACCCGGTTGACGCCCTCGACGATGACGCGGCCCTTCTTCGGAATGACTTCCAGGACGCGGCCACGCGTCTCGAGGTCTTTGCCCGAGATCACCTGCACGGTGTCACCTTTACGAATGGTTGGTTTCTTAGGCATCACAGCACCTCCGGTGCAAGGGAGATGATCTTCATGAAGCGCTTCTCCCTCAGTTCTCTCGCCACCGGGCCGAAGATGCGAGTGCCCCTCGGCTGCATCGCCGCATCGACGATCACGACGGCGTTGTCATCGAATTTGATGTAAGAACCGTCAACACGACGACGTTCCTTCGCGGTACGAACCACGACCGCCTTTACGACCTCTGACTTCTTGACTGCCCCACCCGGGATCGCGTCCTTCACGGTGCACACCACGATGTCCCCAATACCGGCGTAGCGACGGCGGGAGCCACCGAGCACCTTGATGACGAGAACCTCGCGGGCCCCCGTGTTATCTGCGACGCGACACCTTGTCTCCTGCTGGATCATTTTGCCTTTTCCACTATCTCTACTAGTCGCCAGTGCTTGGTCTTGGACAGGGGGCGCGTCTCGGTGATGCGGACGAGATCGCCCACACCTGCCTCGTTGCGTTCGTCGTGCGCCTTGATCTTCTTGTCACGACGAACGATCTTCCCGTAGGTCGAGTGAGCGGCCGATTCACGCACCTCGACGGTGACGGTCTTTTCCATCGTGTCGGACACGACGCGCCCAACGAGGCTCTTGCGCTTACCCCTTGTCGTTTCTTGTGTGGTCTCTTCAGCCATGTTCATGCCTCACTCAGTTCCTTCTGACGCAGGATCGTCTTAAGCCGGGCGACGTCTTTGCGAAGCTCGCCGAGCCGCTTGTAGTTGTCCAGCTGTCCGGTCGCGTTCTGGAAACGCAGGTTGAACAGCTCCTCTTTCGTCTCCGCGAGCTTGAGCTCGAGTTCTTCGAGGGACAGCTCACGCACGTCTTTTGCCTTCATCACTGCACCTCGAGGGTCTGCTCGCGGCGGACGAACTTGGTCTTGATAGGAAGCTTGTGGGCCGCAAGGCGGATCGCCTCTTTCGCGAGCGGTTCCGGGATACCGGCGATCTCGAACATCACGCGGCCGGGCTTCACGACCGCGACCCAACCCTCCGGGTTTCCTTTGCCCGAGCCCTGACGGGTCTCGGCCGGCTTCTTCGTGTACGGCTTGTCGGGGAAGATGTTGATCCAGACCTTCCCGCCTCGACGCGTGTGACGCGTCATCGCGATACGAGCAGCCTCGATCTGACGGTTCGTGATCCAACCCGGCTCGACGGCCATGAGGCCGAAGTCTCCGAAGTTGACCTGCGTGCCGCCCTTGGCTTTCCCGCGCATACGCCCACGCATCTGCTTGCGATGCTTCGTTTTCTTTGGCTGCAACATCTAGGACGCACCCCCCTCGGGTGCCTCGGATGCCTCGGTTGTCTCGGGTGCTTCGGTTGTCGCCTCGGGAGCGACCGGCGTCTCGGTCGGCGTCTCGGGCTCGACTGCCGGAGCCTCGGCTACTGGAGCCTCGGTTTCGGAAGCAGCTTTAGGAGCCTCGGCTTTGGGAGCCTCGGCTTTGGGAGCCTCGGCTTTGGCCGGCTCGATCTTGGACGTCTTCACCTTGGACGGCGCTTTCGCGGCGGTACGGGCTTTGCGCGCTTCGCGCTCTTTGGCCCCGCTGCCCACTGTCTCGCCTGCGGCCAGAGCTGCCTCACGACGAAGCCTTGCGGCGTCGCGAGCCGTCGCGTACATATCTTGGAACGGGCCCTTGTAGATCCAGACCTTCACGCCGATGCGACCGAACGTCGTCTTCGCTTCGGAGAAGCCGTAGTCGATGTCCGCCCTAAGGGTGTGCAGCGGCATCTGGCCTTCGATGTACCACTCGGTGCGACTCATCTCGGCGCCGCCGAGGCGTCCGGCGCACTGCACGCGGATGCCCTTGGCACCGTGGCGCATCGCGGAGCCGACGGCCTTCTTCATCGCTCGTCGGAACGAGACGCGGCTGGCGAGCTGCTCCGCAACGCCTTGGGCGATCAGCTGGGCATCGAGCTCGGGCTGCTTGACCTCGATGATGTTCAACCGAACGTCGGTCGGCTTGCCGTACATCTTCGATTCCATCTCTTCGAGCTTCGAACGGAGACGCTCAGCCTCGGCCCCCCTGCGTCCGATCACGATGCCCGGGCGAGCCGTGTGGGCATCGATGCGAACGCGTTCACGCGTGCGCTCGATGTCGATGCGGCTGATGCCGGCATGCGGAAGTTGCCCGAGCAGGTACTCGCGGATCCTCAGATCAGCTTCGAGGTAATCCTTGTACTGCTTCTCGGAGAACCATCTGGACTTCCAGTCGGTATGGATACCGAGACGGAAGCCGTATGGGTGGACTTTTTGACCCATTACTTATCCCCCTCGGTCTTGCGCTTTGTCGTCTTTTTGGCGGTGGTCTTTTTCGCCACCGTCTTCTTAGCAGTCGCCTTCTTTGCGGTTGTCTTCTTGGCAGTCGTCTTCTTGCGAGACGTCTTCTTCGGAGCTGCCTCCGTCGCCTCGCTCGCTTCCGTGGCCGACGCGTCGGTCGCCGGCTTGGCCCCGGAGTCCTTGCGCACCCTGCGAGTTATCTGCTTGGTCGCGGGACGCTCCGGAAGGATCGCGTGGTCCTCGGGGCGGCCGACAACGATGGCGATGTGGCAGGTCCGCTTACGGATCCGAGTTGCACGGCCTTGGGCGCGGGGGCGGAAACGCTTCAGTGTCGGACCCTCGTCGGCCCAAGCCCTCACGACGATGAGCTCGTCGGCGGGCAGACCGCGGTTGTTCTCTGCATTCGCGATAGCCGACTCGAGCACTTTGCCGACGACTGGGGAGGCACCTCGCGGGGTGAAGCGCAGCACGCGTCGTGCGTCCTCGACGTGGCGGCCACGGATCAGATCGATCACCTGACGAGCCTTGGTCGGGGACATGCGGATGTACCTCGCAGTAGCGATGGCCTCTTGAGCGTCCGGTTGTGTTTTGTAAGCCATATCCCTGTCCCTACTTCGCCCTCGTAGAACGTTCCGCGGAGCCTCCGTGGCTGCGGAACGCGCGGGTCGGCGCGAACTCGCCGAGCTTGTGACCCACCATCGATTCGGTGACGTAAACGGGAACGTGCTTGCGACCGTCGTGCACCGCGATCGTGTGACCAACCATCTCTGGGATCACCGTCGACCGGCGTGACCACGTCTTGATTACACGCTTCTCGTTTTTCCTGTTCATCTCGCTGACCTTGATAGCAAGGTGGTCATCGATGAACGGGCCCTTCTTCAGACTCCTCGGCATCTGCTAACGCCCTCTCTTCTTCCTGCGACGCCGGACGATCAGCTTGTCCGACGGCTTCTTCTTACGGGTGCGGCCTTCGGGCTTGCCCCACGGGCTCACCGGATGGCGGCCTCCGGAAGACTTGCCTTCTCCACCACCGAGCGGATGGTCTACCGGGTTCATGGCGACGCCTCGGACGGAGGGACGCTTGTTTTTCCAGCGATTGCGTCCGGCTTTGCCGACCGAGACCAGTTCGGCTTCGGCGTTTCCGACCTCGCCGACCGTCGCGCGACAGTCGAGCGGCACCATACGCATCTCGCCCGACGGCAGACGAAGTGTTGCCTTCGTGCCCTCCTTAGCGATCAGCTGTACCGACGAGCCGGCCGAGCGAGCCATCTTCCCGCCGGCCCCAGGCTTCAGTTCGACGTTGTGAACGACCGTACCGACCGGGATGTTCCGGAGCGGCAGAGCGTTGCCGGGACGGATATCCGCCTTCGCGCCGGACTGGATCACGTCGCCGACTTTCACTCTGTTCGGCATGAGGATGTAGCGCTTCTCGCCGTCCTTGTAGTGAAGAAGAGCGATGCGAGCATTGCGGTTCGGGTCGTACTCGACGTGTGCGACCTTCGCCGGTACACCGTCTTTGGTGCGCTTGAAGTCGATGACGCGATAGCGGACCTTGTTTCCTCCGCCCTGGTGGCGCGTCGTCACACGGCCGTAGTTATTCCGGCCGGCCTTCTTGGGCTTGGGCTCGAGGAGCGACTTCTCAGGCTCGGCGCGCGTGAGTTCCTTGAAGTCCGAGTGGGACTGGAACCTGCGTCCCGGAGATGTCGGTTTCGATTTACGTATAGCCATCATTGATCCCTTAAGTCGATGCCTGCTCGAAGATCTCGATCTTGTCGCCCTGTGCGAGTTTGACCACAGCTCGTTTCGTGTTGGGACGCGCTCCCTTCGTGTAACGGAAGCGCTTCTCCTTGCCTTTGCGGTTGATCGTGTTCACGGACACGACCTTGACGCCCCAGATCTTTTCGACCGCCTGGCGGATCTCGGTCTTATTGGCGTCAACGTGCACGTAGAACGTGTAAGCGTTCTGATCGATCAGCGAGTAGGACTTCTCGCTAACCACCGGAGCGATGATCACGTCGCGGGGGTCGCCCTTCGTTGATCTGCCGCTCATGCGTTCACCTCTTTCTTGCCAGCCCTGGAGGTGAGACTGTCCATCGCGCTCTTCGTGAAGAGCACGCTGTCTGCGACAAGCACGTCGTAGACCGAAAGCGAACCGACGAGCGTGAAAGCGGCCGTCCCGAGATTGCGGAACGCACGATCTACGGTCTTGGAACCGTCGTCGGTCGGATCCAGCACGATGAGTATCCGGCCCTCGATCTCAGCCGTCTTGAGGAGGCCAGCTGCAGCTTTCGTCTTCAGCTCCGAGAAGCCATCGAGCACGTAGATCTGGCCGTCGGTTGCCTGCGACGCGAGCGCGCTCCTTAGAGCAGCGGCCCTCATCTTCTTATTGACCTTCTGTGTGTACTTGCGTGGCTTCGGTCCGAACACCACGCCACCGCCAACCCAGATGGGGCTGCGAGACGATCCGTGGCGAGCGCGACCGGTGCCCTTCTGGCGCCAGGGCTTCTTGCCGCCGCCTCGAACCTCGCTTCGGGTCTTCGTCGAAGCGGTGCCCGAACGGGCCTCGGCGAGCTGGGCTTGAACAACCTGATGCATCAAAGGCTCGTTTACCTCGCCACCGAACAACTCCTCGGGCAGGTCATGCGTTCCAGTCGACTTCCCGGTGCCGTCCAGCACTTTCGCGGTGAGCTTCGCCATGATCAGCTAGCCCTCCTCTGGCCGCCCCGCTGGCGCAGACGAATCGCGCTCCGCACCATCACGAGTCCGCCGCGAGGGCCTGGGACCGCGCCACGGATCAGCAAGATGTTGCGCTCGGGATCCGCCTTGATGACTTTGAGATTCAGCGTCGTCACACGGGTGTGGCCCATGTGCCCCGCCATCCGGGTCCCCTTGAACACGCGAGCCGGAGTCGCACAAGCTCCGATGGAGCCCGGCGAACGATGTTTGCGCTGAGTACCGTGCGACGCGGAGAGCCCTTTGAAGTTGTGACGCTTCATGCCCCCAGCGAAACCCTTGCCTTTGGTGACTCCGACGACGTCGACGATCTCGCCCACCTCGAAGATGTCGGCCTTGATCTCGGTGCCGACCTCGTAACCAGCCATGTCGTCGATCCGAAGTTCAACGAGATGACGAGCACTGTCGATCTCGGCTTTCGCGAGATGCCCGGCCCGCGGCTTGGACGTGTGCTTCGCCTCGCCAAAGGCGAGCTGGATCGCCGAGTAACCATCCGTGTCGGGCGTCTTTATCTGGGCGACGCGACAGGGCCCGGCCTCGACAACGGTTACGGGCACTGCCCGTCCCTGGTCGTCGAAGACCTGGGTCATACCGATCTTGCGACCGAGTATCCCTTTGACCTCTGAAGCCACTGATACCTCTTTCTGGTTTTGCTAGAGCTTGAGTTCAATGTCGACGCCGGCCGGGAGGTCGAGCCGTTGGAGCGAGTCGACCGTCTTGGGCGTCGGGTTGACGATGTCGAGGAGCCGCTTGTGCGTGCGCATCTCGAAGTGCTCGCGGCTGTCCTTGTCCTTGTGCGGCGAACGGATGACCGTGTAAACGGATCGTTCGGTCGGAAGTGGGATCGGCCCGTTCACGCTCGCGCCCGTACGAGTGACCGTCTCGACGATCTTCTTGGCGCTCTGGTCTATGACCTCGTGGTCGTAGGCCTAGAGCCTGATCCTGATCTTCATTCCGCTCGCCATGTCGTTGTTCCTATTCCGTGATCTTTATGACTCGGCCGGCGCCCACGGTGCGACCACCCTCGCGGATGGCGAACCGCAGACCTTCGTCCATGGCGATGGGCTGTCCGAGCTCGACTTCCATCTCGGTGTTGTCGCCCGGCATGACCATCTCGGTGCCCTCGGGCAGCTTGATGGAGCCGGTGACGTCCGTGGTGCGGAAATAGAACTGCGGACGGTAGTTCGAGAAGAACGGTGTGTGCCGCCCACCCTCATCCTTGCTCAGGATGTAGACCTGGGAGACGAACTTTGTGTGCGGCGTGACCGAACCGGGCTTCGCAAGGACCTGGCCGCGCTGGACCTCTTCCTTCTTGGTTCCACGCAGCAGGATGCCGGCGTTGTCGCCGGCCTGGGCCTCGTCGAGCATCTTGCGGAACATCTCGATTCCGGTAACGACTGTCTTGCTGGTCTTCTCCTCGATGCCGACGATCTCGATCTCCTCGCCGACCTTCAGCTGACCCTGCTCGACACGACCGGTGACGACGGTGCCACGACCCGTGATCGTGAAGACGTCCTCGATCGGCATGAGGAACGGCTTGTCGGTGTCGCGCTCGGGCTCGGGGATGTAGTCGTCGACTGCCTGCATGAGCTCGAGGATGCCCTTGGCCGCTTCGGCGTCGCCATCGAGAGCCTTCAGAGCAGAGACGCGTATGACCGGGATGTCATCGCCCGGATACTCGTACGAGGAAAGCAGCTCGCGAGCCTCGAGCTCGACCAGGTCGAGGAGCTCGGGGTCGTCGACCATGTCGACTTTGTTCAGAGCGACGACGATGTAAGGGACGTTGACCTGACGGGCGAGCAACACGTGCTCACGCGTCTGGGGCATGGGGCCGTCGGCCGCCGAGACCACGAGGATGGCGCCGTCGATCTGGGCGGCTCCCGTGATCATGTTCTTGATGTAGTCGGCGTGACCAGGCATGTCGACGTGGGCGTAGTGACGATTGTCCGTCTCGTATTCCACGTGAGCGATAGCGATGGTGATGCCGCGCTCTTTCTCCTCCGGAGCCTTGTCGATCTGATCGAACGCGGTGAAGGTCACGTTCGGGTTGTTGTCGGCAAGGACCTTGGTGATGGCCGCTGTAAGCGTGGTCTTACCGTGGTCGATGTGACCCATGGTCCCGATGTTTACGTGCGGCTTGTTGCGCTCGAACTTCTGCTTCGACATCGCTCTCCCTTTCCTACTCGCCTCTGACCTGGCGCACGATCTCTTCTGCGATTGACGTGGGTACTTCCTGGTAGCTGTGGAACTGCATGGACGAGGTTGCTCGTCCCTGCGTACGACTGCGCAGCTCGGTCACGTAACCGAACATCTGACCCAACGGGACGAGCGCTTTGACTATGCGGTCGCCGCCGCGCTGGTCCATGGACTCGATCTTTCCTCGACGGCCACTGATGTCGCCGATAACGTCGCCCATGAACTCCTCGGGCGTAACGATCTCGACTTCCATGATCGGCTCGAGAAGGATTGGCTTGCCCTTCTTAGCGGCAGCCTTGAAAGCCATCGAGCCGCAGATCTTGAAAGCCATCTCGGATGAGTCGACGTCGTGGTACGAGCCGTCGAGCAAGGTGACTCGGATGTCGACGACCGGATAACCGGCCAACACTCCTGAAGCCATGGCTTCCTGAACGCCCCCGTCGACAGCGGGGATGTACTCCGACGGGATTCGTCCACCGGTGATCTTGTTGATGAATTCGTATCCGCCCCCGGGACCCATCGGCTCCAGAGCGATCACGGTCTGAGCGAACTGACCCTTACCGCCGGTCTGCTTCTTGTAGACCTGATCGTGCTTCGGAACCGGCTCTTTGATCGTTTCGCGATAGGCGACCTGTGGCTTGCCCACGTTCGCGCCGACCTTGAACTCGCGGATGAGGCGGTCCACAAGGACGTCGAGGTGGAGCTCACCCATGCCCGAGATGATCGTTTGGCCCGTCTCGTCGTCGGTGTGGACGCGGAATGTCGGGTCCTCCTCCGAGAGACGCTGAAGGGCGGTGCCGAGCCTGTCTGAATCCTGCTTGGACTTCGGCTCGATAGCAACGTCGATGACCGGCGTCGGAAACGTCATCTGCTCGAGGAGAACGGGATCGCTCGGGTCGCAAATCGTGTCGCCCGTGAGCGTCTGCTTGAGGCCGACGACCGCGACGATGTCACCTGCGAAGACCGCGTCCTTGTCCTCTCGGTGGTTCGCGTGCATCTGCAGGATGCGTCCGATGCGCTCTTTGCGATCGCGGGTCGAGTTCGTAACGGAGTCGCCCGCCTTCAGCGTCCCGGAGTACACGCGCAGATAGGTGAGGCGACCGACGTAGGGATCGCTCATGATCTTGAAAGCGAGGGCCGCGAACGGCTCGTTGTCATCCGGCTTCCGGAGAACGATCTCGCCGCTGCCCGGCCGGATCGCCTCCATCGGGGGAAGCTCGAGCGGGCTTGGGAGGTACCAAACCACCGCATCTAGAAGCGGCTGCACCGCTTTGTTCTTGAACGCCGAGCCGCAGAGGATCGGGTTGACCTCGCCCGACACCGTCGCCCGGCGGAGCGCCTTGCGGATCTGCTCGACGTCGGGATCCTGCTCGGCCACGTAGAGCTCCATCAGTTGCTCGTCGTGATCGGCCAGGACCTCGATCATGTCGTGGCGATATTGGTCCGCCTGCTCTTTCATGTCGTCGGGGATCGGACGGTCTTCCCACTGCTCGCCGTGGCCGTCGTCGGGCCAGTAGTGAGCGACCATCGTGACCAGATCGACGACGCCGTGGAAGTTTTCCTCGGAGCCGATCGGAAGCTGGATAACGACGGGGGTCCCGTTTAGACGGTCCTCGATCATCGACACGGTGCGGAAGAAGTCGGCGCCGGTGCGGTCCATCTTGTTTACGAAGCAGATGCGCGGAACGTTGTATCGGTCGGCTTGACGCCACACCGTTTCGGACTGGGGCTCGACGCCGGCGACCGCATCGAACACGGCCACGGCGCCGTCGAGTACTCGAAGCGAACGCTCAACCTCGACCGTGAAGTCGACGTGTCCTGGGGTGTCGATGATGTTGATCCAGTAGCCCTTCCAGTTCGCAGTGGTCGCGGCAGACGTGATCGTGATGCCGCGCTCCTGCTCCTGGACCATCCAGTCCATGACGGCAGCGCCTTCGTGGACCTCGCCGATCTTGTAGGTCTTGCCCGTGTAATAGAGGATGCGCTCGGTCGTAGTCGTCTTGCCCGCGTCGATGTGAGCCATGATCCCGATGTTGCGGGTATGGCTGAGCGGGTACTCGCGGATTAGCGGACCCCCGCCCTTCACCTCGCGAAGCTGAGGCTTCTTCTCTTGATCTTGCTTCTGCGCTGCTTCAGCCATGACTGTCCCGAGCGTCCCTTCGTTACCAGCGGTAGTGAGCGAAGGCCTTGTTGGCCTCGGCCATCTTGTGCATGTCTTCGCGGCGCTTCACCGCGGACCCAGCGCCGCCAGAGGCGTCGAGGATCTCGCCGGCGAGACGATCCGCCATCGTGCGTTCGCGACGCAGGCGCGAGAAGTTAACGAGCCAGCGGATCGCAAGAGTGGTGCCGCGTCGAGAGATGACCTCGACGGGCACCTGGTAGGTCGCTCCACCCACCCGGCGGGAACGAACCTCCAAAAGTGGCTTGATGTTGTCGATCGCCTTTTTGAGGATCGGCAACGGATCCTTGCCGGTCTTGTCGCCTACCTTGAGGAGTGCGTTGTAGACGATGCCCTCGGAAAGCGTTCGCTTACCCCTCGTCATGATCCGGTTCTGGATCTGGGTGACGAGAAGAGAGTTGTAGATCGGGTCGGGAAGAAGTTCTCGGCGGTCGGCCGGGCCCTTACGAGGCATCAGCTACCGCCCTTCTTCGCGCCGTAGCGAGAGCGGGACTGAACCCGGTCGCGCACGCCGGCGGTGTCCAGGGTGCCGCGGATGATCTTGTAGCGGACGCCCGGTAGGTCCTTAACCCGGCCCCCACGGACGAGCACGATCGAATGCTCCTGGAGGTTGTGTCCGATGCCCGGGATGTAAGCGGTGATTTCGATACCTGAGGTGAGGCGGACTCGAGCGACCTTGCGGAGAGCGGAGTTCGGCTTCTTGGGAGTGGTCGTGTAAACGCGGGTGCAAACGCCCCGGCGCTGCGGCGACCCCTTAAGGGCCGGCGACTTCGACTTCTCCTTCTTTGACTGGCGCCCTTGTCGCACCAGCTGCTGGATCGTCGGCAAAGCCTCTCCTCTTTCCTCGGCGGGCCTCCGGCCCGACATCATCTCGCCGGGCACAGCCCGACACGCTCAACGCCCGCACGCAGCGGGCTTTCCGTTCGGCGGGACACAACTGCTGCCCCGCGCCTCACCTCTATGTGGCGCGACTAAGGCGCCTTTTCCACGGTCTGGCCGAGAGATAGGGGCCGGTGTGAACCGGTTTGTCCTCCCAGCTGACGCTGACGCTCGGCGATTAACCCCGACTCCGACGGTTCCCGGGGCAACCGGGCCTGCCAAAGCTCACCGAGCTCGGGTTGCTACTAGGTTCCCGCCACCCGTCGACCGGCATGCTTGCGCCCGGTCGTGTGGCGCGGGGATCGCACCCTTTCAGGCGCGACGCAGGAGGATAAACGCCCAGGTGAGTACGGTCAAACAGCCTTCGGCCGCCTCTCCACGTTGTTCCCAGCCGCTGAAAGAGTTTAACGAGCCGCATAAGCGGACATCCCCGACTGAAGGTATCGAGCGGGCTTAGCCGAATCATGGGGCAGACGATGGGAATGGAACGAGCGCGCGTAAGTCACGAACTCCGAACACCGCTTGCGGTGATCAAAGGCGCGCTCCAGATGGCGTTGCGCCACCCAACCCAAAGGGAAAAGTGGATCGACATGGCCCTCCGACAGACCGAGGTCCTGGAACGGGCGATCTCCGAGATCGAATCTCAGCTCCCCGAGGGCGCCACGCTCGATGAGGCCTCTCGGGTAGTCGCCATCGAGCTCGGCTGAGCCGTGGGACCCCTTCGTCGCCTTGCCTCGGGCGCCCTGGTGGCTCTGCTTATCGGCTCGTTCTGGCAGGGTGCATCCGCCTCGGCCCGGCCACTTCTTCCGGACCTCGTACCTCTTTATCCAGAGCAACTGATCGGGCCGGATACAGGGATGACGCCCGATTTCGGGCTCGGCAACCCCGCTTCGCTCATGGTCAACGGCTGTTTCCCAGACGAGACCTCGAGAAAGCTCGCCCTTAGGTGCCTGCGCTTCGACTCTCGGGTGGGCAACGACGGCGACGGCCCCCTCGAGGTCGAGTACCGCCAAGCCGGGGCGGGCTTCACTGCATTCCAGCGGATCCACCTCTCTGACGGATCGATCGATGAGCGGGAGGCCGCGCCCACCTCGTACCACCCGACCCACACCCACTTCCACATCGACGGTTTCTACGTCGCTCGCCTCTGGGAGGCCGGCCGGAAAGGTCCCAAACGGAGCCGCCCGCCGGTTGCCGTCGGGGATAAGAGCGGGTTTTGCCCCGAGGACTCGTACCAGATGAGTGGCGACGGCGGTGAAAGCACCTACAGCTGCTTCGGCCTCAACGGAGAGGCTCACGTCCCGACGTCCTTCGTCGGTATCTCGGCCGGGTGGATGGACGTTTACGGAGCACACCTCCCGGACCAGTTCATCGAGATCTCGGATGTGACGGATGGACGCTACGTCTTGGAGATCGAGATCGACCCCAACAACGTGTTCGTCGAGTCCGACGAGACCAACAACAGGGAGTGTTCGCTTCTCGAGCTCACCGGGACGCAGGTTCGGATGCTCGACATCGACGTGCCGTGCCTCAAGGGCGCTTGAACCCAGGCTTCTAATAAGGAAAGGCCCCCGGTTTCCCGGGGGCCTTTTTGATTCCTCGATCAGCTACTCCGAAACGGCTTCTTCGGCTCCGGCTTCGGCCACCAGGGCAGCGGCTGCAGCCTGGATCGATTCCTCCGAATCCTCGTCCTCAGCGTCGGCGTCGGCTCCGTCCTCGCCTTCCGAACGGACCGCCGAGAGCATGAAGGCGGGGACCTCTTCGTCCTCCACTACCTCTCTCGGCGGCAGGCCGAACATCGCCCGGGCCTCGTCGTCGGAGACCGCAGGCTCGCCGGAAGTGACGACCCGGATCGAGCGGTAACGGCTCATGCCGGTACCGGCCGGGATCAGCTTTCCGATGATCACGTTCTCCTTGAGGCCGAGCAGCGGATCGGACTTGCCGTTGATCGCTGCCTCGGTGAGCACTCGGGTCGTCTCCTGGAACGAAGCCGCCGACAGCCACGACTCGGTGGCCAGCGATGCCTTTGTGATACCCATCAGGATCGGACGGGCCGTCGCCGGCTCGCCGCCGTTGGACACGACTCCTTCGTTCGTCTCCGCGAAGGTTCGAGCGTCGACCAGCTGACCCGGGAGGAACTCCGTGTCGCCTGGCTCCTGAACGTTCACCTTGCGCAACATCTGACGAACGATCAGCTCGATGTGCTTGTCGTGGATCGGCACACCCTGGTTGCGGTAGACCTTCTGCACCTCGTTCACGAGGTACAGCTGAACGGCGCGGGTTCCCAGGATGTCGAGAACCTCGTCCGGGTCCATCGAACCCTCGGTGATCGGCTGGCCGGCTTCTACTGCGTCACCCGTGCGCACTAAAACGTCGTCGTAGCGACCGATCTTGTAGGTGATCACGTCGCTTCCGTCGTCCGGGGTCAGTTTGATCGCCCGAGTGCGCTCGTCCTCTTCGATCTCGATCCGTCCGGTCACTTGCGCGATCTCGGACTTGACCTTCGGAGTACGAGCCTCGAACAGCTCGACGACTCGGGGCAGACCGGACGTGATGTCCGAACCGCCACGGAACCGCACACCACCGGTGTGGAACGTACGCATCGTCAGCTGCGTGCCGGGCTCGCCGATCGACTGGGCGGCGATGATGCCTACCGCCTCGCCCATCTCGACGAGCCGACCCGAGGCGAGTGACGTGCCGTAGCAAAGCTGGCAGACGCCGTACTTCGCCTCACAGGTGAGGACCGAACGGAGCATGACGCCTTTGACGCCGGCCTCGAGGATCTCCTCGGACATCTCCCGAGTGATCTCGGCGCCGGCCGGATAAACCGTCTTGCCATCCGCGTCCGCGTCCTCGAGGAGGACTCGACCGATCAGCTTCTGCTTGACATGAGCGCGTTCCGCCACGAGGTCGAGCGAGATACCGCGATCGGTTCCGCAGTCCTCATGCCGCACGATGACTTCCTGGCTGACATCGACAAGACGACGGGTCAGGTAACCCGAGTCGGCCGTACGGAGTGCCGTGTCGGCGAGACCCTTACGTGCACCGTGCGTTGAGATGAAGTACTCGAGAACGGTCAGGCCCTCGCGGAAGTTCGCGCGGATCGGCCGAGGAATGATCTCGCCGCGCGGGTTGGCGACGAGACCACGCATACCCGCCAGCTGACGGATCTGCGTGATGTTGCCTCGGGCTCCGGAGTTCGCCATCATCCAGATGGGGTTGAACTCGGCGGCCTCGAAGGCCTTCTCCATCTCGTCCTTAACCTGCTCGGACGCCTCGGTCCAGACCTCGACGAGCTCCTGGCGACGCTCGTCGTCGGTGATCACACCTCTCTTGTACTGCTGCTCGATCTTGTCGGCGGCCTTCTCGTGTTCCGCGATGATCGCCGCCTTGCCCGGAGGAGTAAGCACGTCCTGCAGACCGACGGTGACGCCGGCCTTCGTCGCGTACTTGAATCCGATGTCCTTGATCGCGTCCAGCGTCTCCGCGAGATCCTTCTTGTCGTACGTGCGAGCGACACGGTCGATCAGACCTGAGAGCTCGCGCTTCTTGAAGATCCCAACCTGGAAGGGGAAGTCGTCCGGGAAGGCAGAGTTGAAGATGACCTGTCCCGGAGTTGTCTCCATCAGTCGCTTCGGATTCGCGGCGTAATCCTCTTCGGACTCACCTTCGAAGCGCTTCAGACCACGCACCTTGACCTTTGCGTGAAGCCCGACGACCGGGTGCTGCTTCGCGGCCCCCTTGCCGTTGCTCCACATCTTGGCGTCGAACGCGGACAGCAGCTCCGTCGCCGACGAGAAGCTCTTGCCCTCGCCGGGCTCGCCATCGTGGTCGGCCGTCAAGTAGTAAACGCCCAGGATCAAGTCCTGCGTCGGCGCAACGATCGGGTCGCCGTGGGCCGGCGAAAGAACGTTGTGGGCCGAGAGCATCAGAACGCGAGCCTCCGCCTGCGCTTCCGCAGACAAGGGAACGTGCACGGCCATCTGGTCGCCGTCGAAGTCGGCGTTGAACGCCACACAGACGAGCGGGTGGATCTGGATGGCCTTGCCCTCGACGAGAACGGGCTCGAACGCTTGGATGCCGAGGCGGTGAAGCGTCGGAGCACGGTTCAGCAGAACCGGGTGCTCGTGGATGATCTCCTCGAGCACGTCCCAAACGTGCGGACGGCTCCGCTCGACCATGCGCTTCGCGCTTTTGATGTTCTGTGCGTGGCCCAGATCGACCAAACGCTTCATGACGAACGGCTTGAAGAGCTCGAGCGCCATCTGCTTCGGCAGGCCGCACTGGTGCAGCTTGAGCGTCGGGCCGGACACGATCACCGAACGACCCGAGTAGTCGACGCGCTTGCCGAGCAGGTTCTGGCGGAAACGACCCTGCTTGCCCTTGAGCATGTCGGACAACGACTTCAGAGGACGGTTGCCGGGACCCGTTACCGGGCGACCGCGGCGGCCGTTGTCGAACAGAGCGTCGACGGCCTCCTGAAGCATGCGCTTCTCGTTGTTGACGATGATCTCGGGAGCGCCGAGGTCGAGCAGCCTCTTCAGTCGGTTGTTGCGGTTGATCACTCGACGGTAGAGGTCGTTCAGGTCCGACGTTGCGAAACGTCCACCATCGAGCTGAACCATCGGACGAAGGTCCGGCGGGATGACGGGGACGCAGTCCAAGACCATGCCCATCGGGCTGTTCTTCTTGGTCTCGTCGACGAACGGCGCAACGACCTTCAGGCGCTTGATCGCGCGCTGGCGCTTCTGGCCCTTGCCGTTCTTGATGACGTCGCGAAGCGACTCGGCTTCTCCTTCGAGGTCGAGGCCTGCGAGGAGGTCCTTGATGGCCTCTGCGCCCATGCCGCCCTTGAAGTAGTCGCCGTAGTAGTCGCGCATGTCACGCCAGATCTCTTCGCGCTCTTCGATGTACTTGGGATCGAGAAGCGAGAACGCGTCGAACGTGTCGCGAAGACGGTTGATGCGGTCCTCGGCACGCTGACGAACCTCTTTCATCTGACGCTCGGACTGATTCTTGGCAGCGTTCTTCTCGGAGGATCTGGCTTTCCTGGCTTCCATCTCCTCGAGGCGACCCTCGGTCTCCTTCAGGATCTCGTCGAGTCGCTTGTCACGCTCGGACTCGATGCGGGCTACCTCTTTGTCGAGCTCCTCCTCGAGTCGCGGGAGGTCCTTGTGGCGCTTGTTCTCGTCGACCGAGGTAACGATCGAAGCCGCGAAGTAGATGACTTTCTCGAGCTGCTTCGGCGCGATGTCCAGCAGGTAACCGAGGCGGCTCGGAACGCCCTTGAAGTACCAGATGTGGGTCACGGGGGCCGCGAGCTCGATATGACCCATCCGCTCGCGACGCACCTTGGCGCGAGTTACCTCGACGCCGCAGCGCTCGCAGATGATTCCCTTGAAGCGAACGCGCTTGTACTTACCGCAGTAGCACTCCCAGTCCTTCGTCGGTCCGAAGATCTTCTCGCAGAAGAGTCCGTCCTTCTCGGGCTTGAGAGTCCTGTAGTTGATGGTCTCCGGCTTCTTTACTTCGCCGTTGGACCACGTGCGGATCTGGTCGCCTGTCGCGAGCCCGATCCGCAGTTCGTCGAAATAGTTAACGTCTAACAAAGTTCTCAGACCTCCTCGACGCTGCTCGGCTCACGGCGGGACAGATCGATCCCGAGTTCCTCCGCAGTACGGAAGATGTCCTCGTCGATCTCTTTCATCTCGATCTCCTCACCGGACGCCGAGAGGACCTCGACGTTCAGGCAGAGGGACTGCATCTCTTTGATAAGGACCTTGAAGCTTTCGGGGATCCCCGGTTCGGGGATGTTCTCGCCCTTGACGATCGCCTCGTAGACCTTCACGCGTCCGAGAACGTCGTCGGACTTGATGGTCAGCAGTTCCTGGAGGCAGTAGGCCGCTCCGTAAGCCTCGAGGGCCCAAACCTCCATCTCGCCAAAGCGCTGTCCACCGAACTGCGCTTTCCCGCCGAGAGGCTGCTGGGTGATCATCGAGTACGGACCCGTCGAACGAGCGTGGATCTTGTCGTCGACAAGGTGGCTGAGCTTCAGGATGTACTTGTAGCCCACCGTTACCAGCCCGTCGTAAGGCTCGCCCGAACGGCCGTCGAACAGTTGCGCCTTGCCGTCGGCGTTCACGAGCGGGTACTCGGTCTTGCGAGCGGCAGTGGTGCGCATCGCCTCGAGGATCTCGTCCTCGCGAGCGCCGTCGAAGACCGGGGTCTCGATGTAAGTCGCCTGCTGCTTCACCCAGGCGCCGGGGCTGCCGTTGCTCGAGTAGTCCTCGTCCTCCCAGCGCTGCTTCGCGACCCAGCCGAGGTGCGTTTCGAGCACCTGACCGAGGTTCATTCGGGAAGGCACACCAAGGGGGTTGAGGATGATGTCGACTGGAGTGCCGTCCGCGAGGAACGGCATGTCCTGCTCGGGCAGGATCTTCGAGATGACGCCTTTGTTGCCGTGGCGTCCTGCGAGCTTGTCGCCCTCGGAGATCTTGCGCTTCTGAGCAACGAAGACACGAACGAGCTCGTTGACGCCCGGAGGAAGCTCGTCGCCATTGTCGCGAGAGAACTCGCGGACGCCGATGACCTTGCCCTCTTCGCCGTGCGGCATCTTGAGCGAGGTGTCTCGCACCTCGCGAGCCTTCTCACCGAAGATCGCCCGGAGGAGTCGCTCTTCCGGCGTCAGCTCGGTCTCGCCCTTAGGCGTGACCTTGCCAACCAGCACATCGCCCGGGCCGACGTCGGCGCCGATGCGGATGATGCCGCGCTCGTCGAGGTCCGCGAGCACGTCCTCGGAGACGTTGGGGATGTCCCGAGTGATCTCCTCGGCCCCCAGCTTGGTGTCACGTGCGTCGACCTCGTACTCCTCGATGTGGATCGAGGAGAGGATGTCGTCCTTCACGAGACGCTGGCTGAGGATGATCGCGTCCTCGAAGTTGTAGCCCTCGAAGCTCATGAAGGCGACCAGGAGGTTCGCGCCAAGCGCGAGCTCGCCCATGTCGGTCGAAGGACCGTCGGCGAGGATGTCGCCTTCCTTGACCTTCTGACCTTCTTTGACGACCGGACGCTGGTTGATGCACGTCGATTGGTTGCTGCGACGGAACTTGTCGAGCTTGTAGACCTTCCGCTCGCCGGCGCCCGAACCCTGCGGCGCGACGACGATGCGCTCGGCCGTTACCTCTTCGACCACACCGTTCTGCTCGCTGAGGATGACGTCGCCGGCATCGACCGCTGCGCGGAACTCAAGTCCGGTACCGACGATCGGAGCCTGGGGACGCAGAAGCGGAACCGCCTGGCGTTGCATGTTGGCGCCCATGAGGGCGCGGTTCGCGTCGTCGTGCTCGAGGAACGGGATGCACGCCGCGGATACCGAGACGATCTGCTTCGCCGAGACGTCCATGTAGTCGACCTCGTGCGGATCGACGTACTCGATCTCGTTGAAGCGGCCTCGGACGAGAACGCGCTCGTCGAGGAACCTGCCGTCTTCGGCCAGTTCGACGTTGGCCTGGGCGATGATCGCCCTGCCCTCTTCGTCGGCGGTCAGGTACTCGATCTTCTTGGAGACCTTGCTGTCCACCACCTTGCGGTAGGGGGTCTCGATGAAGCCGTAGCGGTTGAGTCGAGCGTAGGTCGAGAGCGACCCCATCAGTCCGATGTTCGGACCTTCAGGCGTCTCGATCGGGCACATGCGGCCGTAGTGGCTGGAGTGCACGTCTCGCACCTCGAACCCTGCACGCTCGCGCGACAGACCGCCTGGGCCGAGGGCCGAGAGGCGGCGCTTGTGCGTGAGCCCTGCGAGCGGGTTCGTCTGGTCCATGAACTGGCTCAATTGGCTCGACCCGAAGAACTCCTTGATCGAAGCGACGACCGGCCGGATGTTGATCAGCGTCTGAGGAGTGATCGCCTCGACGTCCTGGGTCGTCATGCGCTCGCGTACGACGCGCTCCATGCGCGAGAGGCCGACGCGGATCTGGTTCTGGATCAGTTCGCCCACCGGACGGATCCGGCGGTTCCCGAAGTGATCGATGTCGTCGGTCTCGTAGCCGGTGTTGCCGGCGTGGAGCTCGACCAGGTACTTGATCGTTGCGAGGATGTCCTCCTTGCGGAGAACGCTGCCGAATTCCTCGATCGTCTTCTCGTCGGCCTTGAACTTGTTGTCGACGGTCGCCAGCTTCTTGTTGACCTTGTAGCGACCGACCCGTGCGAGGTCGTAGCGCTTGGGGTTAAAGAAGAGGTTGTCGAGGAGAGCCCGCGCGCTTTCGACCGTCGGGGGTTCGCCCGGACGGAGCTTGCGGTAGATGTCCATCAGCGCGTCTTCCTCGGTCTCGATCGGGTCCTTCTCGAGGGTGAGAGCGATCGACTCGGCTCCATCGAACAGGCGAAGGATGTCGTCGTCGCTGCCGAAGCCGAGGGCCTTTAGCAGCACGGTCACGTTTTGGCGACGCTTGCGGTCGATGCGAACCCCGACCATGTCCTTCTTGTCGGTCTCGAATTCGAGCCACGCGCCGCGGGCCGGGATGACCTTGCAGGCGAAGATGTCTTTGTCCGACGCCTTGTCGATCGAGCGATCGAAGTAGACGCCGGGTGAACGAACGAGCTGGGACACAACGACACGCTCGGTGCCATTGATGATGAATGTTCCCTTCTCGGTCATCATCGGGAAGTCACCCATGAAGACGGTCTGCTCTTTGATCTCGCCGGTTTCCTTGTTGATGAACGCGGCCGTCACGAAAAGCGGCTTGGAGAAGGTCATGTCCTTCTCTTTGCATTCGTCTTCGTCGAACTTGGGCTCTTCGAAGCGGTGGGAGAGGAACTGCAATGCCAGGTTGCCGGTGAAGTCCTCGATCGGAGAGATGTCTCCGAGCGTCTCCTTTAGCCCGACCTGAAGGAACCAATCAAATGATTCCTTCTGGACTGAGATGAGGTTGGGGAGGGGGTGGACTTCGGCAAGCTTGGCAAAGGAACGACGGTCGCGCAGGGCATTAAGCGACAAGCGAGCCTCCTGTATAGAACCAAGGGGGGTCTATGAGAACGGCCAATGAGGGGCCCCTATTCCCTCTTCGGCCGCCCCTGATCGGCTCGCCATGGGCGGTTCTTAGCCGCGCGACAAAGCGATCGAACGATCGGGGGCCGAAGAGAGATTATGACGCAGGAGTTCAGGGGCGTCAAGCGCCCGGCGCGTCTGTGCAGGCGGCTTGGCCGCCGTTGGCTGTGCAGGACTGTATGCCCGCGCCACAGGAAATTCAACCCTTGTTTTCCCGAGACCGCGAAAAAGGGCCCCGGTTTCCCGGGGCCCCTCCTCGATTGTTCGCTTACTACTTGAGTTCTACGGTCGCTCCCGCTGCCTCGAGCTGAGCCTTGGCGGCGTCCGCCTGCTCCTTGTTGACCTTCTCGAGGACCGGCTTGGGGGCCGAGTCCACGAGGTCCTTGGCCTCTTTCAGGCCGAGGCTCGTGAGCGCCCGGACCTCCTTGATGACCTGGATCTTCTTGTCGCCGGCCGCGTTCAGGACGACGTCGAACTCGTCCTTCTCCTCGGCTACCTCGGCCGCACCGCCGCCGCCGCCGCCCGCCGGAGCCGCCATCGTCACCGGGGCCGCCGCAGTCACTCCGAACTTCTCCTCGAACGCCTTCACGAACTCGGAAAGCTCGAGGACCGTCCAATTCGCTACTGCATCTAGAACGTCATCTTGGCTAAGGGTCGCCACTTCTATTCCTCCTTGTCCTGGCCGCCTTCGGCGGTTTCACCTTCGGTTTCGGATGCGGCTGCGACGGATCCCTCCGCCGCCTCCGCTGTAGTGGTTTCGGTTTCCGCGACCGCATCGGTGGTCTCGGCTTCGGCCTCCGCGGGGCCGGTCTCTTCGGGCGCAGCCTCCTCGGGGGTCGCTTCGGCGGCCGGAGCTGCCTCAGCTGCAGACGTCTCGGGGGCCGCTTCGGCCTCGGCGGGACCAGTCTCCTCGGGGGCCGCTTCGGCGGCCGGGGCCGGAGCCTCGGTCTCCTTCTGGGCTAGAACCTGAGCGAGCATCGAGCCGAGGTCCCTCAGGAGGGCCGCGAACACGTTCACCGTCTGCTGGATCGGCGTGTTCATGAGCATCGCGATCTTGGCGAGCTGGACCTCGCGAGGCTCGAGCCGTGCGAGGGCCTTGGTCTGGTCGGCGGTGATGATCTTGCCGTCGACCACCCCACCCTTGATCACGAGGACCGGGAACTTCTTGCTGGCCTCGTCGAGCGCTTTGGCAGCCGCAACTGCATCGCCCCTAACGAAGGCGATGGCGGTGGGGCCCACGAGGTGCTCGACGAGCGCCTCCAGCCCCACCTCCTTGACGGCGATGCGCGTGAGCGTGTTCTTGAGGACTTTGTAGTCGGTGTCCGCCTCACGCAGAGCGCGGCGAAGCTCCTGGAGCTCGCTGACGGTGAGGCCGCGGTACTCGGTCAACAGGGCCGCATCGGCATCGTTGAACCGACCGGCGATCTCTTCCACCGCAGCGGTTTTAGCTGGTCTCGGCACTTCATCTCCTCCCGAAAACTGAAAAACGGCCGCCCAGACCTCAGACGACCGCGCGAAGTGCCGCTCGGTACACCTGCGCCGGCCTTGTTTCGCTTAGGAGCTTTCGCTCACCGACGGTCTGGGGCTTCCGGCCCGCACGATACCAAAGCGTCGCCGAAGTGCCCCTCGCCACGTCCCGGGGTCCCGATCCAGGCTGAACTGTTCGCATTGGGCGTCGATATACGACGGTAGATGCACAGGGTTCATCTTGGTGTCTGCCACTGGCGGCGCGGAGCGGCGGCAGTCGCAGACGTTGGGTTTGTTTTTAAGGCGTCGGGGTGGGTTCCGGCGTTACTGCCGTTTCTTCGGGGGTCGGCGTTGGTTCGGGGGTGGATTCGTCCGCTGGAGGAGTGCCGTCCGGCGCGGGGACGACCGCGGGTTGGTCCGAGGTGTCGGACGTGTCCGTAGCAGTCGATTCCTCTTCAGCCGTCAGAGGATCTTCGCCGGTGTCGCTGAAGAACCGCGCGTTGAGCTCGGTCTCCCGGTCCTCCGTCAAAGCCGGCCGACCCGAAGTGACATCCGATGCGGCCTCGATGCTGTTAGCGAAGGTCCAATCCTCACCGGGTTGGATCGGCTTGTACTCGCCGTTCGGTATCAGTAGGTAGGCAACGCCGGCGATGGCAGTGAGGCCGACTGCGCCCAACGCGACTCGACGGAACGGATGGCCCTTGGTGAAGTTCCAGAATCCGGTCGCTATGCGCTTCGTGACACGCGTGAAGGTGACGCTCATACCCAGAACCGGAAGGACGATGAACGCCACCTGCAATCCATGGACCGCGGCCTGGGCGGTCGACCCCCCGTCGAGATCCTTAGCGACGTTGCTCTTCTGGATGAAGAACGAGTCCCACGCTGTAGCTAAGACGCGCGGGGCACTCAAGATCATCATCCCGAATAGATAGAAGAGAACGGGAACGACACTAAGCACCCAGACCGTTACGACTATCCGCGCCCACGGCTTCAGTTCGGTTACTTCTTTGGGTGATTTCTTGAACGGAATCATGCCGGCGAGAGTGGGGCGGATCCGTGCAAAGAGATCCGGGATGCCCGTCAGGTCGCTGATCACGTGATACCCGTCCAACCTCATGAAGGGCAGGAACTGATAGAAGATCAAGAGGTGTTGGATCATCACCAGGATCAAGAGCGGCTCGAATCCGGTGAGGAAGTAGACCCCCGCGGTAGCCAACGCGAAGATCGCGTTGAAATACACGCCGCCTAGGTCGGTCCGTACCCGGCCCCCTTTTCCCAAGCGCAACGCGTCGGTCACATCCGTGTAGAAGGCGGGCCAGACGACGTAGATCCCGAACCCGATCTTTCCTGGACGGGCTCCGCCGTATCGCGTGGCGGTCGCGTGTCCGAGTTCGTGCCATCCCACCGAAAGGATCAGGAGGCCGTAGAGCATCAGCATCACGAGCGGTTGGTAGATGAGTTCGCGCAGCCCCTTGCCGACGCCGTGCACTCCGAAGTACCAGATGTCCAACGCGACGAGCCCGGCGACGACGGCGAGGATCAGCGGCGGCCAGAAGAGGGGGCGCAGGAGGGCGGCGAAGAAGTTGACCGCGCGCTCGGGCAGAAGCGTCGTCTTGAGCTTCAGCGCGAGGAGGGGGTCCGCTTTCTCGGCCGCCGGCTGCGCTCCACCTGCTCCGGCCACGATGCCGTCTCGTTGCAGGCTCGTCTCGATCAGTTGCCGAACGTTGTCGGCGCTGACCTTCTTGCCGTACTTCTCGCTTACTCGCTGAGCGATGTCGTCGAGTCCCTTCGACCCATCGATGGATTCGACGATCAGGTAAAGCAACTCGGTAAGTTGGACCATCTCGCCATCGGTGCGCTTGACCAAGTAGCGAGGCTCTTTGAACCCAGATCCCTCGTACTCGCCGAGTAGCTCGATCCCATCGGTCAGCTGCGGGGCAGCTCCCTGGGAAGCGCCGGAGGTAGGCCCTGACTCCTCGGCTGGTGTCGCGTCGAGAACCACCGTTCGCGCCTGGTCGGCCCGTGTCTCATCGGGACTCGACGGTGCCACCTCGCCCATCCGCTCGGTAGGAGCGGCGTGTGGCGGTGGCGGCGGTGGGGTTCGTCTGGCCAATCTCTCGTCCTCGCTCTGGTGATTTGGGCCTAAAAGAGGCGGCCCCCTTGAGGGCCGCCTCCTAAAGATTCGCTAGTAGCTAGTTGCTTTGGTCGATGTTGGCGGTCTGCTCCGCGTTGGCGATCGCTGCGGAGTTGTCCGACAGAGCGTTCAGTGCGACGGCTGCGTTCACCGGCGCTGCGACGTTCGCGTTGATCAGCGACATCTCTTCGCGCTCGCCGAGCTCTTCGCTGCCCTGCTGCTCGAGCTCCTCCTGCGAAAGTCCCTTACGGGTCTCGTCAGTCATGGATCCCTCCTAGTTGCCCTGGTCGATATCGGCGCCCTGCGCAGCATCGGCGTAGGCGATCGCCCCGTCGGAAAGGACGTTGGCGGCGACAGCGGCGTTGATCGGGATAGCCACGTTCGCGTTCACGAGAGACATCTCTTCGCGCTCGCCAAGTTCCTCGCTGCCCTGCTGTTCGAGTTCCTCTTCAGAGAGGCCCTCAGGAGTCTTGTTCGCATCGGTCATCGAAACTCACTCCCCTCTGGTGGCTAGTTGCCCTGGTCGATGTCGGCGATCTGCTCGGCGTTGGCGTACGCAACCGAGTTGTCCGACAGGATGTTCGCTGCGACAGCGGCATTCACTGGAGCGGCAACGTTGGCGTTGATAAGCGACATCTCTTCGCGGTCGCCCAATTCCTCACTGCCCTGCTCCTCAAGCTCTTCCGGGCTCAAGCCCTCTTGGTTCTTCTTCTCGTCGGTCATGACTGCCTCCTTCGTTGGATCTATCGAAATGTGTGGTCGGCTCAGCTAGTTGCTCTGGTCGATGTCCACGTCCTGCGTCGCGTTCGCGTAGGCGATCGAGTTGTCGGACGCTACGTTCAGGGCCACCGCAGCGTTCACGGGGGCCGCGAGGTTCGCGTTGATGAGAGACATCTCTTCGCGCTCGCCGAGGTTCTCGGCGGACTGCTGTTCCAGTTCCTCCTGGCTCAACTCCTGCGTGTTTCGGTCCTCGGTCATCAGCTCCTCCTCTCCTCCCGGATCTCTCGCTTCGTGGTCACTCCGTTCTTCGTGACCACTTCCTGACGGGACGACACCGATGTCCTGGAGCCGGATCCCCCAACATTTACGGAAGAAACGATGTTCGTGTCGTCCTTCACCGCGTCCTTGATCCGTGCTTTGAGTTCTTCCTTGCGTCGCTTCAACTCGCCTTTGAGTTGTTCTCCCATGAGTTCATTCCTCCCCACTGTTTCGTCGTTGTAAACGCGCAACGACTGTCTGTGAGTCCTTGATCAGATAGAGGACGGCGCGTCGTCGTCGGCATCGCCGGTGTCGACATCGCTCGACTGCTCGAACACCTCCGTGATGCCGTTGCGCTGCACGACGCGCACCTTCTGGTGCGAGGAGACGCGAGAGTTTCCTTCGTTGACGGTGGCCGCGATCACGGCGTTGACTCCGCCACGGATGGTGACGCCGTCCTCATCCACTTCGATGGGTTCGTTGATCACCTTGCGGTACTTCATCAAGGAATCCTTCCCGGCATGGGCGCGTCGAAACGCAAAAGAGAGGCCCCACAAAGAGGCCTCTCCTGAAAAAAACTGGGTTTGAAACGAGCTAAGCGGGGGCATCCTCCAACTCTTCTTCGATGATGTCCTTCGACTTCTGAGGGTCGATCTTGATCCCCGGACCCATCGTGGTTGAGAGCGTCACCGTCTTGACGAACCGACCCTTCGCCGCCGCTGGCTTGGCGCGATAAACCTCGTCGATGATCGCCGCGTAGTTCGCAATCAGATCGTCTTCCGTGAACGACTTCTTCCCAACGATCAGGTGAAGATTCCCGTTCTTGTCCGTGCGGTACTCGATCCGACCGCCCTTGATGTCGTTGACGGCCTTCGCCACATCATCGGTGACGGTCCCGGACTTCGGGTTTGGCATCAAACCGCGCGGACCTAGAACGCGGCCCAACTTTCCCAGCACCGGCATCATGTCTGGCGTTGCAACGACCGCATCGAAATCGACCCAACCTCCGCCAACTCGGGCAGCGAGATCCTCGTCGCCCACGAAGTCGGCGCCGGCTTCTTCGGCTTCCTTCGCCTTTCCTCCCTTGGCAAAGACGGCAACTCGCATCGTCTTGCCTGTCCCCTTCGGAAGAGAAAGTGCACCGCGAACCATCTGATCGGCTTTTCGGGGGTCGACGCCGAGACGGAGGTTGAGCTCGACGGTCTCGTCGAACTTCCTGTCGGGATATTGCTTGAGAAGTTTGACCGCCTCGCGAGGCGAGTACATGTGATCGCGATCGACTTTTTCGAGCGCCGCCGCGAACTTCTTGCCGTGTTTCGGCATGCTGCTTCCTCCTTCGTGGTCAACGACGGGTCTAGCCCGCCTCCCACACCTAAGGTTTATCCCTGACTAACTTACGGTGATACCCATGCTCCGAGCTGTGCCTTCAACGATCTTCATCGCAGCTTCGACATCGTTCGCATTCAGGTCGGGCATCTTGATCTCTGCGATCTCTCGAACCTGATTCTTCGTCACGCTGGCGACTTTCTGGCGATTGGGCTCGCTCGAGCCCTTGTCCACACCGGCCTTCTGACGCAGTAGCACCGCCGCCGGCGGGGTCTTCGTCACGAAGGAGAAGGAACGATCTTCGTAGACGGTGATCTCGACGGGGACGATCGTGCCCGTCTGCTGCTGCGTCGCAGCGTTGTACTGCTTACAGAAGTCCATGATGTTGATCCCGGCCTGACCCAAAGCCGGGCCTACGGGTGGAGCCGGAGTTGCTTGGCCCGCGGGGATCTGAAGCTTCAGTATCTGAGCGATCTTCTTCCGACGTTCCGCCATGTCTCCTCCTAGAGCTTCGCTACTTGGTCGAAGCCGAGCTCGACGGGCGTCTCACGCCCGAAGATGTTCACGAGCACTTTCAGCTTCGATTGATCGACGTTGATCTCAGAGATCGAACCCGTGAAGTTCGCGAACGGTCCGGAGGTGACGCGGACGCTTTCCTGCTCCTCGAACTCGAGGCGCGGCTTGAGCTTCTTCTGATCCGGCTTCACCTGCAGGATCCGGTCGATCTCCTTGTCGGACAACGGAGTTGGTTTCGCGCCGGAACCGACGAACCCGGTGACGCCGGGAGTGTTCCGCACTACGTACCAAGAGTCGTCGTCGAGGTACATACGACAGAGGAGGTAGCCGGGGAAGACCTTCTTTTGAACGACCTGTTTCTTACCCTGCTTTATCTCCATCACGTCTTCCATGGGGATCACTACCTCGAAGACCCTGTCTTCGACGTTCATCGAGGAGATACGGGACTCGAGGTTCGCCTTCACCTTGTTCTCGTAACCCGCGTAGGTGTGGATGACGTACCAGTCGCCCGGACGCTCGGTCGGCGGGATGATCGTGTCGTCGTAGTAGGACTTCTCGTCGTCCTCGCCTTCTTCACCCTCTTCACCATCCTCGCCGTCGTCTGCAACTTCTGCAGCCGGCGATGCCTCGGCCTCTGGAGCTTCGGGCTCGACCGCGACCGGAACCTCCTGGTCGGTCTCTGGAGATGCGTCGGTCTCGGCAGACGCGTCGGTCTCTGGAGATGCGTCGGTCTCGGCAACGGCTTCGGGGGCCGGAACCTCTTCTGCCGCGGCTTCGGGCTCGGACGGAGCGTCTACCTGCTCGCTCGCTTGGCCGGTTTCGGAAGCCTCCAGCTGCTGCTGGGCTTCCAGATCGGTTTCAGTCATGTCAGTTAACTCCGAATAGGGCGAGGACCGCCTGCGTGAAGATGTAGTCCATGCCGAAGATGATTGCGCCGACCACGATCGTGCTCACGAGGACGACCATGGAGTAGGCGATCACTTCCTGCCGGGTGGGCCACGCTACTTTGCGGAGCTCGGCGAGTACCTCCTTGAAGAACTGGCCCGGCTTCGTCCGTTCCTTCTTCGTGGGCGCGCCTGGGGCCTTCACCGCGGGACGGCCGCCGGCCTTCTTGCGCTCCTCGTCCTTCTTCATGAGGCGCTTGGTCTGCCTGTTCACCTTCGAGCCTTTCATCGGCCGGACGCGTTTGGTAAGGGTCCGGCTACTGGGGGATTCGAGGCCAAAGATTAGCACGGGCGCCGCTTGGCGCCTCAGGCTCAGGTCCCCAGTTGGTCGAGGGGCAAGGCGTCGGAGGGCGTAGAGACTTCCACGTCCTCGTTGGGCTTCTCGATGGTCAGGTCGAACGAGAAGGATGCGTCGAGAAGCCCGGCCAGCGCGCCGGATATCTCACCATCCTCGGGAACTCCGAGGTCGATCTCGACTACGAGCCGTCTCAAGAGTCGATCCTCGGCCCCCGTGAGAACCTCGATCGAGGCGGACTCGACCGCCGATTCGAGCTGATCGCGATCCTCGCCCTCCACAGGAGTGAAGGAATCGAGAGCGCCGGCGCTCTGGGCCGCGCTCATCAGGTCGTTGAGCGCTTCGACCACATTCAGATCTCCCGTGATCTTGTCGACCTTCTCGCCGTTCAGATCCTCGTCGGAGGAGATCTGCGGATCTTCAACCCAATCGGAGACGTCGAGGGAGGAAAGGATGTCGTCACCCTCGCCCGCCTCGGGGCCCCCGATGAAGGTCTCGGTTTGATCGTCGGGCAAGACGTATGCCTGACCGTCGACCTCCACGAACGCGTTCTCCCCGTCGGCTATGAACCGGCCGATCGTCTCGTCCGCACCGCGAGTCTGGGTGTATTGGAGGTCCGCAAGCGGGAGGGCGCCTTCATCGGGGAGGGCAAAAGGCCCGGAGAGTTGGAAGCCGACCTCGTCATCGGTCGAGCCTCCCTTCCCCGCGATAGTGACCGACATCGTCATCGTCCCGCTTTCGATGTTCTTCAGATTCGAAGCGGTTTCAACGAGCGGATCGTCGGAGCCCGAACTCTGCGAACAGGCCGCGAGAGCGAGCAGAACTGCAATCGCGAGGCACCTGGTCCGCATCCGAGATCAGGTGGGTGTCGGTTCGGGAGACGGCGTCTCGTTTGCAGGGGACGGGGTCGGTTCCGGAGTCGACTCGGTTGACGGGGTGGGACTTGGTGACTCTGACGGCGTCACGGATGGAGAAGGGGTCGGCGAGGCGTCCGCTTGGTCTTCCTCGTCGTCATCTTGACCAACCGGCACGAGCGAGTTGCGAACGATGTCGAATAACTGGTCGACCAGCGCACTTACCTGAGCATCGATCTCAGCCAAGGGAAGGTCCGAGGAGCCGATCTCGTCGATCTGATCAAGAAGGTCCTTTATCGCTTTGCCGGCATCGTGGTCGATCCGTGCCATCTCACCTGGAGAGAGCACTAGTTGATACGCGAGTGCCATCGTCTCGCACAAGGTGCAATCGACGTTCAGAGCCAGAGCCAGGTTTTCGGGAGCGACTATCGATGGATCGCTCATTATGAGAACCACCGAGATCGCGATCACTACCGTTCGACAGGACTCGCAGCTCGACACCGCGGCCGCGGCATTGCCGCTGTCGACCGTGTCTCCCATGACCTTGATCACCTTGAAGCCGAGTTTGAAGACCGACGAGCCGTCTTTCTTGTTGACCTTGACGACTACGTTGTCCGGGTTCTGGCTGCCGCTTGTGCTCGAATCGTCTGATGCGCTCGGACTGGGTGCAGGGCTCTGCGCAAGCGCGTTCGACGGCGCGCCGAACGCAAGCAGGACCGCCAGGAGGGCGGCGACAAGGAACCTGGGTCGCGTTGAAGTCACCATCGGCCTTTCGTTTGCATCGATGGCTCCTATTTCCCCAGTTGGGGAAGAAGCAAAACGTCGTTAGAGCCGGAGGACCGACAGCGTTCCTGTTGCCGCGTCGGTTACGTACAAACGACCCTTTGCAGTCTCAACATCGAAGGCATAAGGCGCAGTTAGGACGCCCGCACTCGGATTCAGTCTGCCCGGGTCCTTAAAGACCGTCTGCGGGCCCTTTCGCCCGCCAAATCGAACGAGGCCGAGGCTTGAATGAGCGACATAGAGACCGCCCTTCGCGAACGTCATGCCTTGGATACGCATCTCGTCCTTCGCTTGCGCGCCTGCCGACAGTCTGCCGATCGGTTGAACGTTCGACAGGTCTGACGCGTCGTAGACGACGATGGTGGGAACGTTCGTTTTGTCGAACCAGTACTCGGTTGCAGCAAAGACGAAACGGATGGGGATCGACGGTCCGCCTTCTCCGGTTTCGAGAACGCCGGCAAAGATCTCGATCTCTGCGATGCCTTCGTCCGCGTTAGACCCGACCAACAAAGGCGCCGTTGGATCGGAGAAGTCGTATATCTGGAGCCCGCTGCCGCCGGTCGCGACATAGAGGACGGGGCCGCCAAATTGCTCATCCTTGGGGTCGATGACGAGTCCGGCGGAGGCCGGGCCGCCCACCTTGTCCGTCGCTGGAAGTGGGTCCGTGTACACGGGCACGAGTTGGGCACTCGTCGGTTCGAATCGATATACGACGAGCCCGGTCACGGCGTCGAGCAGAACTACCCACTCGTCGGTTCCATCGTTGTAGGTGGCGACGCGAAACGCTCCCCCGCCCGGCGCGTAGCCGGCAAGCTTCGGATTCTTCGGATCGGAAACGTCGATCACGTGGATGCCATCAAGCGAGAACTGAACGGTTTGCCTTGCGTAGAAGATGAAACGGCCGTCGCTCGAGAACGCGATATCGCCATCCAGGGATTGGTTGGCGTCATCGTCGTATCGACCCAACACCTTCGGACGGTCGGGGTCCTTGAGGCTGAGAAGGGTCACGATTCCCTCGTCTCGCTGAAGTACGGCAGCGATGTCCCCGTGGATCTCGAGACGACCGAGTCCCCCCTCCTTCGAGAGTTGAATCGAACCCGAATGCTTGGCGGTCGAGGCGGAAAACGCGGGCGCGGTCAGGCAGAGGCATAGGGCTAACGACACGAAGATCCGCACGGCACGCATAACCAAGAAGGTTCTACGGGCCGGTACCCGCTCCTCCACCGGATGGGAACCGTTCGAAGGGGATCCCCTCCTCTTCCAGCTTGTCGATGAGTTCCTGGGTGAAGGGGATGGACTCGCAGGCGATCTCGTAGCGCGCCACGTCGGCCGTGATGTTCAGATCCACCTCGAAATTGTGGACATCCTTCGGCGGGACAACGACCCTAGATGTGTAGTCCTCCGAATCTGAGGCGCGCCCATCTCGGCCGAATTGGACATAGCTCCCCTTCACGACGGATGCACCCGCCTGGTCAAGCGCCTTGATCACACATTGAGAGTGGACTGCAAACGCGTCCGGATTGGAAACGCTGATCTCTACACTGCCGCTCGCGGTCGACCCGATGACGTCGACAGGAAGCTCCGATCCCTCGGTCGTCGCCTCGATCTCCTTCTCGACGTGTGCGACGGATCTGGTGGTGGTTTCGAATGCAAACAACGGGACGGCCCCCAGGCCCGCAAGGAGGAGCACCGCGCCGGCAACGGAGCGGATCAACCATCTTCGGTGGGCTACCCGCTTCGCGTAGGCGCTCCTGGCCTGCTTCTCGTCACGTGCGGCCACCGGACTCCACAAGACTAGAGCGACGATCCCGGCGATCACGGCCACAACACAGAACGCGAGCTTGAAAGGCGAGATCTCTCGAACCGATTTGGTCAGAACGTGGGCGAACACGGTCGCCACTGGGACAGATCCATGCATGGAGCTTCTTTACCATCACGTCGAGCGTGACGGGAACTACTGAACCAGTTTGCTCGTGACCTTGAAAACCTTGCCGTCGTCGCGCGATAGCCCCTGGCAAGAGAACGGGCTTTGCCGGAAGCACTGGAAACGAGTGCTGGCATTTGTAATAACAAGGACGACGGAGCTGACGGTTCCGCGGCCGAATGCGACGCTCTTTGATCCATCGCCCGAACGATCGAGCTTGATGGACACGACCTGGAAGGTGTTGTCCTGCTTGAGCACGAGCAAGGTGGCCGCAGGACTGGAAGCCGACGGAGGACCGTCGACGGTCACCTTCAGCTTGGCAGAGCTGGACACGCCCGTTCCCGGTTTGTGGGTGATGTAGTTGGCGCTCAAGTGATCGAGTTGGAAGGTTCCGCCGACGGCCGAGGTCCTCTTGGTCATCGTCGCCTTCCCCGATACGGTCGGGCGGCCGACGAGCGCTAAGTAATCCGCACCCTCCTCATAGAAGGCCTCGGGGATGTAGTTCACGACGGTGAAGAGAGTGAAGTCGTCGGCGAACTTGAAACCTCGCTCCCCGATCGCACTCTTAACTGCCTCGAGTGAATTCGGGTCGGGATCGGCCGACAGCTCGAGGATGCGCCTCAAGAGCGTCCGGTCCTGGACCCCCGCGCTGGGTCCGTAGAGCTCTCCGAGGAAGCGCCAGAACAGAGCGGCGCCGTATTCGAAACCTTCAGCGCCATAGTCCACCGGGTACCTGGAGTCCGACAGAGCGCTTCTCCCGTAGACGCTGTCGAGGCGGATGTTGAAGTAATTGAGATCGTCATAGACCTCGTCTTCCATCCACGCAGCGGAGCCCTCTATCAGCCAGCGATCGTCGTAGAAGTCGTACTCGTTCTGGATGACATGGAACAGCTCGTGTGAGAGCACATCCGCGATGAAGTCCGGGCCGTCTGCAGACGCCCCCGACGGGATGATCGAAAGGGAGTAGTTGTTATCGGCGACCATATAGACGCTGCCGGTTCTCTCGGAAGGGACGTAGGCAGGGCCGAAGGTGTCCTCGATATCGGCCACGTAGAGGTCCAATTTCGAATCGGGCCCGCCGTTGGTCGCACCCGTGTCTCCAGACGGCGTCGCGAAACCGAAATCCGTCGTTTCCGTGCTCCACGCGAACTCGATATCCGCGGACATTTCCTCGACGTAGTCGGGCACCAGATCCCCATCCGAATCGGTCGTCGCCGGCGCGTGCGATCCAGATTCGACCCAGTGGATACAAACGACCAAAGAGCAGAAGACTTTCGAAGGGGTCGACCCATACTTAGGGAAGGCAGATTCCGGTTCAGTCTTTCCGTCGTCGGGCCGCGTGAAGAAGCTCTGAGCGAGAGATCGCTGTGAGCGAGGCAACGATCGGAACGTGGCGGCGAGATCGCGGAGCACCAGAGTCGCTTCGCCCACCGCAGGTGTTCGAACCGGGCCGAAACGCTTTGCCACGGCTTTGGGACGAACGAAAGAGAGAGCCCTTTGAAGGTTGTACTGAGACTCGGACAGCCGGCCCCGAGCGAGCGCTTTGTCGAGCGAGTCCCTCTGGGAATCGAACGCCGTCCAATCCGACGAGTGGCGCGTCGAGCTTCCAACCGATGCGTCGTAGTGGTTCTGCGTCCACTTTGCGCGCATGGGTGAGGAGGCTTGTACGGGCACCATGGCAAGTGAGTAGGCGAGCGTTGCCACCAGCAGCAATACAGGGATCTTGCGGATCAGTTTCGCCTCCACCTCGATCGAATAGCCCCACCCGACCAGTTCGAGGCGTCCGGGTCAATACGTTTGTACCGAAACGGACTACGCAGTTAAGGAATGCAAGCAGGGCGGGAGGGATTCGAACCCCCGACCACTGGTTTTGGAGACCAGCGCTCTGACCAGACTGAGCTACCGCCCTAACGATTTCTCAGGGGCGGAAGTCTACGCGTCAAGCGAGGGCGGGACGAGAGCGACGGCTCTTGAGGAGGGCCGCCCCAGCTATCCCAACCGCGGCTACAGCGAGCCCCCCGGCGTACGCCCGACGGTTGCGGACAACGTGTTGGCGCACGACATCCACAGGTGTCTCAGTCGAAGGGATCGCGACAAGGTTGGCGACTAGATCCAGAGGCGGCTCGATCACTGCCGACTTGAGTTCGTCAAGGCCGGCCAGCAGAGCGACGTAGTCACCGAGCTCGCCTTTGCAGTCCGCGCAATGTGCAACGTGACGGCGAACAGCCAGCCCAACCTCGCCGTCGCGAACGTATGCCGGGAGAGACTCCCGAATCTCAGCGCATTCCATCGTTGCTATCTCCATAGACCCGATCCTTCAGTTTCTTTCGGCCCCGGTGTACCCGGACCTTCGCTGCCGTCTCTGAGATCCCGAGCTGACCGGCGATCTCCTCGATGCTGAGGCCATACACGTCTCGTAGAACGACCGCCGCCCGGTAGTGCTCCGGCAACAACGCGAGAGCCGACTCAAGAGCCTTGACCTCGACCTTCGCACCCGCCTCCGCCTCGACGGAACCGGGAGCGGCCATCTGAGTGAGCACCTCATCGTCGATCCCCGCCTCGTGACTACGCCTCCGGCGCCGCCCCCGATGTTTCGAGAGAGCAGCATTGCTGGCGACCCTGTACAACCACGTTTCGAAGGCCGCATCCCCGCGAAACCCCTTCAGCCCCCGCCACGCTTTCAGGTAGGCGTCCTGGGTCGCCTCCTTGGCATCGTCGGGGTCTCCAAGGATCCGGAGACACAGCGTGTAAACGCCCCGGTGCGTCTCTTCCACCAGCTGGGCCCACGCCTGTTCGTCGCCGAGCTTGCATCGCTCGACCAGATCAGAGCTGACCCGTCCATTGGAATCGGCACTCCGGTGATCATTACGACGCTTCATGTGGGCTCAGGTTACAGACGAACCTGAAGAGATTGGGAGCTTAGGGATAACTCGAAGACCTAAGGCTAGGAGCTGTCGAAGATCGACTCTAGGCGGGAGAGGAGCTGCGCTTTGTCGAGCTCTTGCTCGCGGCGCATCCTCAACTGCTCCTTCGTCGAGGCTAGAAGGTCCTCGATCCCGTTGATGAGCTCGTCGGTGTCGAACGGCTTCGTCAAGTACGAGTCGGCCCCGAGCTTGTAGCCACGGACCCAGTCTGACTCGGACGTTTTGGCGGTGAGAAGCATGATTTTCATCGTGTCCTTGATGCCGGAGGACTTGAGTTCCTTCAAGACGGTGTAGCCGTCCATCTGCGGCATCATGATGTCGAGGACGAGCACATCAGGTGCGTCCTCCATCATCATGTCGAGGGCCTGCTGCCCATTCTGGGCGACCCCGACCTTATGACCTTCCTCAACGAGGATGCTGCTGACCAAGGCCCTGATCTCGGCGTTGTCCTCAGCTATGAGGATCCGAGCCATGCGCCGCTCCCTTCGCTACTAATTCCGTCCCCGTTCATACAACAGGACTTTCACCCGGAGGGGGCGAGCCCGCCTCTACATCGTCAAGTATTGACTCAAGTTGAGACAAGAGATGAGCCGTATCCCGCTCTTGCTCACGGTGAACTCTAAGCTCTTCCTTCGTCGAGGCCAACATCGTGTCGACCGTGCTGGCTACCTCTTCAGGCTCGAATGGCTTGGTCAGAAACTCGTCGGCCCCCATGTCGAACGCCAGGTGGCGGTCGTACTCACTGCCTTTGGCCGTAAGAACGAGGACCTTGGTCGAGTCGAGGATCTGGTAATCCTGCATCTCCCGGAGGACCGCCAGACCATCCATCTCCGGCATCATGAGATCGAGGACGAGCACCTGGGGTGGGTCCATAACCATGGCATCGATGGCGGCGCGGCCATCCTTCGAAGCCGTCACCTCATGGCCGGCGTCGGTAAGCGTGAACACCAGGATCTGCCTGATGTCCGGCTCGTCGTCAGAGATATGAACTTTGGCCATAGCGAACGGGCCCGTTCCTTCCGGGGGTCTCTTCCAGGGTCCCTACAGTCATCGGGCCGAGTCAAGGGGTTCTTGAGCCGTGGAAGGGGATAAAGGCCCTGGAACGGGTTTAACCTGGACACATGATCGATTCCCACCAGCCGCGTTTCGCGCAGGGGGTTCAGTCGGTCCTTCTGGCACTCGCCTTCCTGCTCGACCTGCGGATAGTCGTTCCGTTGCTCGCCCTGGTTTTGGGAGCCGCAGCTCTTGGGGGGCCGCGCTTCAACCTCTTCGCCTACCTCTACCGCGCCCTGCCCATCCCCCGAGGCGAGCCAGAACCCGCCGCCCCTCCGCGCTTCGCGCAGACGCTTGGAACGATCTTCCTGATGACCGGCACGGTCTTCCTCTTTACGGCCGAGGCCAAGTCGACGTTGTGGTGGGCTCTCGGTTGGGGGCCGGCCTTGCTTGTCACAGTGCTTGCCGGGCTCGCCGCCACGACGGGGATCTGCGTCGGTTGCGAGGCCTACCTCTGGATGGGCAGGGTCAAAGCATCTCGGGCGTAGATGCTCGATAGGGCCCTCGTCCTCGCCGCGGTAGTCATCGGAGTCGGCCTTGCCTACAAGCTGTTCGACGTATTCCGTAAGGGAGGAGCCTCGCCAGAGCGGTTGTCGGTCGACGACCTCGAGCTTGAGTTGATGGCGGGGTGCTGCGCTTTCGTTGTTTTCACTACTCCCACCTGTCGACCGTGCAAGGCGGTCCTGCGCGTCTTAGAAGGTGCGATCTCGAGGAACCCCGCCCCCACGGAGATCAGAACCGTAGATGCGTCGGCTCGTGGCGAGCTCGCCAATCGCTATCACGTTCGCACCGTCCCCACGACGTTCCTGATCACCGCGAGCGGCCATGTCGTGAGTAGATGGAAAGACGTCCCGACCGCCGCGGACGTTGATGCCGCGCTAGCGCGTATCTAGGAACTAACCCCCGGCAACCGCGGGGATGATCGAGATCTTCGCCCCTTCAGGAACATCGGTTTGGAGCCCTTCCAAGAAACGAACGTCCTCGTCGTTGAGATAGATATTGACGAACCGGCGAAGCTCGCCTCCCTCATCCAGGAGTCGTTCGCGCAGCCCAGGGAAATTAGCTTCGAGATCCTCGATCAATTCGGTCACCTTCGCGCCAGATGCGTTCACCTCGTTCGCACCGTCCGTTAGCGATCGAAGTTGAGTAGGGATCCTCACCGTGACACTCATCTGTTCTGCACCTCCGCACCTTCGGTTCCAAGCACTCGGTCAACCTCCTCGACACGCGGCTCTATCCGGTGGGTCGGCTCGACCGACCCAAGAGCTTCGAGCGTCTTCAGCCCGATGCCCGTTATCAGAGCCACAGTCTCTTCTCCTCGAGCTATCGAGCCCTCCTTAACCAATTTCGCAAGAGTGGCGATGGTCACGCCTCCTGCGGTTTCGGTGAAAACGCCCTCGGTTCGGGCAAGAAGTTTCATCCCCTCGACGACGTCGGACTCGGGAACCCAAGCGATCCGGCCGCCCGTCGCCTTGGCCTCCTTGATGGCGTAGTACCCGTCGGCGGGATCGCCGATCGCGAGGGACTTGGCGATAGTTGCGGGCTTCACCGGCTTGACCACTTCCGAACCTGCCTCGAAGGCCCTTGCGACGGGAGAACAACCCTCAGCCTGGGCGCCGTGGATCACGGTGGCGGGCGCGTCCTGCAGGAGACCGACTCGATGCAGCTCGCGAAGACCTTTCGCCACTTTCGTCAGGAGGGACCCGGAAGCGATCGGAACGACTACCGCGTCCGGGGCGCGGCCCCCGAGTTGCTCGACGATCTCGAACGCGAGCGTCTTCGAACCCTCGGAGTAATAAGGACGGAACCCAACGTTTACGAAAGCCCAGGACGGCCTCTCCCCCGCCAGCTCCGCGCACAATCTGTTCACTTGGTCGTAGGAGCCGTCGACGGCAACCACTTCGCCCCCATAGATGACGGTGCCTGCAACCTTGCCGGACTCGAGGTCCGACGGGATGAAGACGACGCTTTTCATGCCCGAGGCCGCTGCATGGGCAGCGACCGCATTGGCGAGATTGCCGGTCGACGCGCATGCTGCGACATCACGACCGAATGCACGCGCAACCGAAAGCGCCACAGAGACGACTCGGTCCTTGAACGAATGAGTTGGGTTCCCACCATCGAGTTTCAACCAGAGCTTGTCGATGCCTATCGCTTCCGCGAGGCGAGGCGCGGGCCGAAGGCGCGTGAATCCCGCGCCTATATCGATGCGGTATTCGGTCGGATCCGGAAGGAGAGCTCCATAGCGCCAGATCGAAGGAGGCCCGGCCACGATCGACTCCCATGAGATCTCAGCCGCGATCGCGTCGTAGTCGTAAGCGACCTCGAGGGGGCCGAAACACATGCTGCACACATGTTCCGGTTCGATCGGATACTCGCGCCCGCATTCCTTGCAGACGAGTGCTCTCACGTACTTCAAGTGCGCCCTTTCGTCTAACGACCGGCCGAGCGGTCTCGAGCGGGAGGCTAGGCTCATTCATGTGAAGCACGCCCTGCCCGGCCCGGTTGAGGAATGGTTCTCCCGCCGAACGCTCGGTCCGACCACATCGTCGCTGGAGGATCTCGTCGAGCTGAAGCGGCGCCGCTCCCAAACCGTCGGCGTGTGCCTGCCGGCCCTCAACGAGGAAGACACCATAGGGCAGATATGCGAGGTCGTCTCGCGAAACCTGATGCCCGCAGGGCTGGTCGACCGGTTGGTGGTGGTGGACTCGGGCTCCGAGGACTCCACTCGCGAGGTGGCTGCATCTGCCAATGCGGAGGTGTATCAGGTCGCAGACCTCTTGAGCGAGGCGGGTCATTCGCCCGGAGGCGGGAAGGGCGACGCCTTGTGGCGGAGCTTGTCGGTGATGGATACCGACGTGATCGTCTGGATCGATTCCGACACGAAGAACTTCCATGATCGATTCATCACCGAGCTGGTGGCGCCGCTCTTGCATGACCCCGAACTCAAATTCGCGAAGGCCTTCTACGACAGACCGATCGACAAGGGAGGAACCCTCACGACGGGCGGCGCTCGAGTTACGGAGATAGCGCTTCGGCCGTTGCTGCAGTTCTTCTATCCGGAGCTCGCCGGCTTCGTGCAGCCGCTATCGGGGGAGTACGCGATCAGGACCGAGCTCGCGCGGGCCATTCCTTTCTTCACCGGCTATGCAGTCGAGATCGGCCTATTGATCGACATCTTGGAAGCCGAGGGCCTAGATGCGATGTGCCAGGTCGACCTCGGGATGCGAGTGCATCGGAACCGCGATGTTCTTTCGTTGGGGAGAACGTCGTTTCAGGTGATGAAGGCTTTGATCCTTAGAGCCGAGGCGGCGGGGCGCATCAAGTTGGTAGACGACCTTCCGAGCTCGATGGTTCAGTTCAACTCTTCCGGCAACGGCCCGGTCCCAACGGTGCACGACCTCGACATCGCACAACGGCCGCCGATGGTCACTCTTCTTCCGTAGTCGCGTCTTCCTGTTCCTCTCCCTGCTCCTCTCCCTGCTCCTCGGCATCTACTCGAGCGCCGACGATCGCTTCAGTCCGTTCCGGAACAACCGAGGGCGGGGTGGCTCCGGCCGACGATGCGTAGGGCGATGGTTCGGTGCCGAGAACGCGCGTCGTCCAGAGATGACTGAGCAAGAGCTTCGCAACCGCCACCGTAGGCACCCCAAGCAACACGCCCCAGAAACCACCAACCGCGCCGCCCGCCAGGATCGAGAGCATCACGGTTACCGGATGCAGTTGGACGGTGCGCTTCATAACGTTGGGCGAGATGAAGTGGTTGTCGATCTGCTGCACTATCAAAGCTACGAGGGCCGCCTTGAGGCCTTGGCCTACTCCATCGGTGAGCGACCCGACGATGAATCCGAGCCCGCCCCCTATGAAAGGGCCCACTAGAGGGATCAGGTTCGTGAAACCTGCGATGGCGCCGATGATCAGCCAAAACCGGAGATCGATGAAGAAGAACCCCAACGACGACATGATCCCGACGATCAACGCAACGAGTAATTGCCCTCGGAAGAACCCCCCAACGGTCTTGCCGATCTTGCCTCCGAGATCGGCAAACTCCTCTTTGTGGTCCTCCGGCACAAGATTGAGGATGTCTCTCTGCAGTTGAGGCAGATCGATGAGCAGATAGAGCGCCAGGATCGGGGCAACGATGAAGATGAAGAGGATCTCCAGCAACGACGAACCGATCTCGGTGATCCGCCCGGCTTGATGGCTGATCCGATCGCGGAAGTCACGGGTGACCTCATCGCATTGCGCGTGAGTCGGTGCCTCGGAGGACTGAACCTCATCGGCTCCGAGGAGACATGTGACTTGGGTTGTGTCGAGATCCAGACCGAGACTGTCGTGCAGGGTGTCGGCCCCGTTCTCGATGGACTTAGCGAGATCGAGCCTGAACTGTGGCCAGTCATCCGCGAATCCGGAGACCTGGGAGCTGATGAACGGCGCGACGGCGAGGATCAAGAGAGTCACTCCTCCCAGCACCACCGCATAAGAAAGGACCGTGCCGAGCCCCCGCTTCACGCCTCGCTCTTCCAACCTGCTCACGATCGGATTGAGCATGTAGATGATGATCAGAGCGAGAACGAGCGGAGGGAAGATGATCCGGATGCGCGTCAGACCCCAGACGAACACGTAGGCAAGGATCAAGATGCCGATCGTCGACCACGCGATGGTCCCGGCCCGCCTCATCCTTTCGCTGAGTGGAAGCCGAGGCATCGTCGGGGAACCCATCGTCCGAGTATGCCCCGATGAAGTGCCCGTCGAACGGACCTAGATCGAACCCGCCAGTGCCTCCATCGTCGCCTTAGCAACCGCGGACACCGCTTCGAGCCGAGCCCGCTTGGGTCCATACGTCTCGGAGACAGAGACAGCACGCAGGAACGATCCGGCAGGGTCGCTACGGATATCTCCGGCGACGAGCACGCAAGGAACCCCGCGCGCGGCGGCGGCCTCGGCCACGCGATGGACGACTTTTCCGCGTGAGCTCTGGAGGTCGTATGCGCCTTCCCCCGTCACAACAAGATCGCACCGCGCTAGGGCCGTGTCGAACCGAACGGACTCCGCGACAACATCGAACCCATAGAGCAGCCGGGCATCGAAGAACGTCGACAGCCCGGCTCCCATCCCACCTCCTGCACCGCCATGGGGGGAAGCCTCAACCAGAACGCCGGTATCTCGCGCAATCACCTCTGCGAGGGTTGAGAGACCTTCTTCGAGCTGCCGGATCTGTTGATCGGTAGCCCCCTTCTGAGCCGCGAAGGCGCTGGCCGCTCCTTCGGGACCGAGCAGGGGCGAGTCGACATCGCATGCCCCGAGCACCTCGGTCGGAGAAGGCTCGCCGGGTTCTATGTGAGCGACGTCGACAAGTGCCCCACCACCCGGAGGTAGATCGCGTCCGTCGCGGTCAAGAAAGCGCCAGCCGAAGGCGCGAGCCGCTCCCGTCCCTCCGTCGGTCGACGCGCTTCCACCAACGCCGACGATCGTTCGTTTTACTTCTGCGCGCTCGACGGCCCGACGCATCATGACTCCCGTCCCCATCGAACCCGCGTTCAGGGGACGGAGAGGAGTCGATGAGACGACCAGACCTGAGCACGATGCCATCTCGACCCAAGCGTCGCCGCCGATCGTCAGAAAGCCTGCTTCAACCGTCTCACCCAAGGGTCCCTCGACAGTCCGCGTGTGTAGATCGGCGTTGTGGATGTGCGCGCACAGAACCTCGAGGGTCCCGTCTCCTCCATCTGCCATTGGAAACTCGACGGTTTCAACTGACTCGTTCAGAGCGCGCGCGCCTCTGGCCATCACCGCGGCGGCCTGGATCGCAGTCAATGTGCCTCTGAACTTGTCGGGGGCGATGAGCACGCGCATGGCCCCTACGATACGGACAAGATGGATGACATCAGCGTCGTGCTCGCGTCCAACCGAGGGCCGGTTTCCTTCACTGAGGGGCCTGACGGTTTCGAGACGAAGAGGGGGGCCGGAGGACTATCGGGGGCCGTCGACCCCGTCGCACGCCGCTTGGGTGAACGAGCGGTCTGGATCTGCGCGACCAACTCAGACGTCGATCGCGCGGCGGCGGAGGACCCCGACGTTGTCGACCGGGCGGGGGCCGAGCTCGGCTACGGCCTGAGGATGATCGATATCCCGCACGAGACCTACGCTCGCTACTACGACGTCGTTTCGAATCGGATGCTGTGGTTCGCGAACCACTGTCTCTGGGATGAACTCGACATCCATGACTTCGGTGCCGACGAGCTTGCCGCATGGTCGGAGGCCTACGAACCCGTCAATCGCAGGTTCGCGGAAGAGATCGCTGCAGTCGGCGATGACCGATCTCTGGTTTTGGTGCAGGACTATCACCTCGCTACGACGCCGCGCCATCTGCGCGAGCTGCACCCGAATCAGACGATCTTGCACTTCACTCATTCGTCGTTCTGCGGGCCGAAAGGATTGGCTCCCCTGCCGGACCCGCTACCCAGGAACATCATCGAGGGGATGCTTGGCGCCGACCTGGTCGGCTTCCACGTTCATTCCTGGGCCAGCGGCTTCATGGACTGCTGCGAAGACATCGGGGCGAAGGTCGAACGAGACGCTGGTCGCGTAACCCAAGACGGCCGCACTTCTTGGGTTCGTACCTACCCGATCCCCGTGGACCCTGCGTCTCTGAGGGAACGATCGCAGAACGCAAGCGCTCAGCACTGGAAGGAGAGATTCGCGAACTTCCGCCCCGATGGCGGGGCATTGATCATCAGAGCCGATAGGGCCGAACCGTCAAAGAACATCGTGCGCGGCTTCGAGGCCTACGGGATGTTGCTTGATCGCCGGCCGGAGCTGCTTGCATCGACGCGCTTCGCCGCGTGCGTCTACCCTTCGCGCGCTTCGATGCCCGAGTACCAGCGATACATGGAGTCGATCAAGGAAGTCGTCGATCAAGTGGATCGCCGCCATCCCGACGCCATCCACCTCTTCATGGAAGACGACTTCGATAGGACGCTCGCGGCCCTCACCGAGTACGACATCCTTCTCGTCAATCCGATCATGGACGGAATGAATCTCGTCTCTAAGGAAGGGCCCTGCTTGAACGAGCATGACGGCGTTCTAGTCCTTTCGACCGGAGCGGGATCGTTCGAGGAACTGGGCGGTCACGCGATCCCGATCGAAGATCCACTCGATGTCGAAGAGACCTCACGGCAACTCGAACTCGCGCTTTCGTTGTCACCGGACGAAAGGAAGCGACGAGCTAGCGGTTTGCGAGACGCAGCTCAGGCGCGGAAGCCGGGAGATTGGATCGGTCCGCAGCTCGAGGATCTAAGGGCGATCAGATCTTCGGGCGAACCCGTCACTTCGTTATAAGACTCTTCAACAACCGAACAAGACCCTGAGGGTCGTCGACAACGATGTCTGCCCGAGCCAGCAACTCCTCGGGGGCCTCCGGCGAATCGACGGCCACCTTGACGCCGATGACCCCTTGCTCGATGAGCTGATCGACAGCGTCGAATGCAGGGAGGTCTACGCGGTCGTCGCCGGCGAACAGAACAGCGGCGAGATCGAGATCGCGCGTTCGTTCAAGAACGACGCCTGCCTTCGAGAGCTCCACCTGCGGACGGAGCTCGATGACCATTCGACCGTCGCTTCGGACGAGATCGAAGCGCTTCACCAGATCGTCCGCCAGATCAGAGAGAGCGGCCTTGGCCGCTTCGGGGTCGTGAGCGGGTCGGTAGTGCAACGCGACCATCACCCCCTTGTCCTCGACGATCGAACCATCCCCTCGAGCTGCGACCGCTTCCTCTGCGAGGTCCCTGATCTCAGCCATCACCGGAAGGTGAGGCGTCACATGCGAGGTCCATCGGGTTTCCCCCTTGTGCGAGTGCTGGGCGCCGTGCACTCCCCAGATCTCGACGCCCTCCCCTAGCCATTCGACGAGCTCCGGCGTTCCGCGTCCCGAGACGATCGACACGAGGCGGAACCGCCTTGAAAGTTCCACGAGGAGTTCGGCTACCCCCTCGATCGGGGTCGCTTGGTCTGCGTGGCGAACGATGTCCGACAACGTGCCGTCGTAGTCGAGAAACACTCCCGCCTTGTCTCGAAGACTTGCGAATCGGTCCAGTAGCTCGTCCATCCGACCGAGAGTAGTAGGCGCGCTGACTACACTCATTCGATGAGTCGGCGGGTGCGTTGGATAGGCGCAATTGTGCTCCTGGCTCTCGCGGCTTGCAGACCGGACGCGATCCAGTTGCGCTACGGGTTCGACGCCGGCACGCGTATCGCATACCGGATGACTGCGAACGCGGATGCCACATGGGACATCGGAGGCCAGGGCGGTGGCTCCTACTCCGTGTCCTTCGACGTGGTCGAGACGATCAAAACCGTTGAAGGTGACGACATCATCGTGTCCGTGGAGATGACTCCCACCGAAGTCGTTGAACGAGGACTTCCATCTCCGGGAGCGGAGCAGCGGTCGTTCTCGCTTCGCATGGGCCGTGGAGGTGAGGTCAAAGAAGTGCTCGAGGTGGACGGGGTCGAGGCGACGGCTCTAGATCCAGACGAACTGGTTTTCATCGGTACCTATAGGCCCCCCTTGTCGCAGGACGCCGTGGGCCTCGGTGACTCGTGGGACTCCGAGCAGCAGGTGCAGCTCGAGTCGGTCTTCCAACAGGTAGTGACAACCGGCACGCTGGATCGGCTCGATCGTGATGGGGACGGCCGCGTGGCCGAGATCAATTACACGGGGAAAGGCCCCTTGAACTGGACGACAACACTGCCCCAAGGAGAAGCAGACCTCACCGGATCAGCCGAAACCAAGACCCAAGCGTTATTCGACATCGACGCAGGAGCCCTCAGGGAGGCGACGTCGAGCATGACCGGCACGTTCGAGGTACGAGTGGTCCCGGGCGGGGATCGTCCCCCGATCATCGGAACGCTTGAACTATCGCTCGACCTGCACGTCACGCGCCGATAGCTCTAGGTCAGATCTCGTCGGCGCCGACCACCACATGGACGGCAACCGTGTCGGAAAGGTTCGCGGGTTTCGGTTGAGCGAGCCACCCGAAACGTTCCGCAAGAGCGCGGGCCGCGTCCTCGGATTCCGGATAGGACCAGAACACGGTGGTTTGTGGATAGCTCTTCGAGGATCCCTCGATCGCCTCGATGGTGAATCCGAGAGACGCAAGCTTGTCCGCCATGCGGTCGTCGGCGTCGAGGTCCGACGTGCCGTTCAGAACCTGAACGGTGATGCCGTCGGTGATCAGTTCGGGCTTGGGCGTTTCGCTCTCCACCGGCTCGGGCTCGCTCTTGTCCGGAGTCGGAGTGGCGATCACGAGCTCGGACGCCTTCGGTGACGGGCTCGCGCGGTGCGTCGGACTCTCCGCTGCCGTCGGCGTCCCTTTGACCTCGTCTCCGCCGATCAGATCGACCGCGAGCCAGGCCGCTGCACCTAGAACGCCCGCGATGAAAACCCAGAAGAGGATGAACGCTGCTAAGGAACGAAGGAAAGGACCTTGATCGGGACTCGAGTGCCGGCCCATCTCACTTAGCCGAGGACTGCGCCGGTCCCTTTAGGGACGGCATCGTTCTACCTACGGCCGGGCGTGTATTCGGCGCCCAGCAAACGAGCCACACGCTGTCGCTGGCGATAGACCCTCAGCCGCTTGAGCCTCTTGACGAGGATCGGGTCGTAGGCGAGAGCAGCCGGATTCTCGAGGATCTCGTTCAGCATCTGGTAGTAGCGGGTCGCAGACATCTCGAAACGCTCTTTGATCGCTTGTTCCTTGACGCCGGCGTGCTTCCACCACGACCTCTCGAAGTCGAGGATGTCGCGCTCCCGCTGGGCCAGTTCTTCCATGTCGCCAATGTATCTGGGGCGTACTCGGGGGGGCCGGATTTCAGGGGGCAGGCAGATCAGGGAAAGAGCCCGCGGGTCTGGTGCGCCTCGGCGACCCGACCTACTCCGATCCAGTGCGCAGCCTGGCGCATCGACAATCCTTTGGAAGTTGCGAGGTCGTAAACCTCGGCGAATGCTCGCTCCATGATCATCCGGAGCCTGTCGTTCACTTCTTCCTCATCCCAGAAGTACGCCTGGATGTCCTGGACCCATTCGAAGTAGGACACGGTGACGCCACCTGAGTTGGCCAGGATGTCCGGGACGATGAAGATGCCGCGTTCATGGAGGACTTTGTCGCCTTCGAACGTGATCGGTCCGTTAGCTGCTTCGCAGATCACTTTCGCCTTCACCCTGTCGGCGTTCTTCACAGTGATGACGCCCTCGATGGCGGCCGGGACGAGCACATCGCACTCGAGCTCGAGCAGGTCGGCGTTCGAGATGGCCTCGGCCGAGGGATACCCGGCGATCGTGCCAGCCTCGCGAAGGTGCCGGTTGATCCCTTCCGGGTCGAGACCCTTTTCGCTGTAAAGGCCGCCGTGCGCGTCCGACACGGCCACAACTCGACAGCCGGCATCGTGCAACAACTGGGCCGCGTGTCCGCCGACCTTTCCATAACCCTGGATGGCGACGCTGATTTCGTCGATGTTCATCCCAAGGGTCTTCAAAGTCGAGAAGATCATGTACATCACGCCACGGCTCGTGGCACCGGCGCGGCCTTTAGAACCTCCGATGGAAACGGGCTTGCCGGTAACTACACCCGGAACGGAGAAACCGGTGTTCATGGAGTACGTATCCATGATCCACGACATGATCTCCTCGTCGGTGTTCATGTCGGGGGCCGGGATGTCCTTTTCCGGACCGATGAAGGGCAAGATCTCGGAGGCGTAGCGCCGCGTCATCCGTTCCAGTTCGGAGCGCGACAGCTCCTTTGGGTCGACGCCCACGCCGCCTTTCGCACCTCCGAACGGGATCCCGGCGATCGCGCACTTCCAGGTCATCCACATCGCGAGCGCTTTGACCTCGTCGAGCCCGACATCTGGGTGGTATCGGATCCCGCCCTTCGCGGGACCGCGGGTGACGTTGTGGTGGACGCGATAGCCCTCGTAGACACGCGTCGATCCGTCGTCCATACGGAATGGAACGGAGACGATCAGCGTGCGCTTGGGGGCCCGAAGGATCGCGTGGACCCCGGGGGCGAGACCCATGAGTTCGGCCGCTTCGTCGAGCTGCGCGAGCGACGTCTCCCACGCGGAGTCGGCCGAAGGATCCTCGTGCGGCTGGTGTGCAACCGCGGGCGGGTGCGTAGGTTTCTTCTCTGCCATCGAGCCGGGTGTCGGGATCGAACCGACCGCCTTCGCATTACAAATGCGACGCTCTACCAACTGAGCTAACCCGGCAACTTCAATTCATATTCGTCGGCCCAGCGTACCTTCCTCGCCGGTTGGTGAACGGCGGGTATCGGATGCTAAAGCGGTAGGCCCATCACCAGCGCGTCCCAGAGTTCGCCGTTCTTGCGGCGGTAATGCTTGCGCAGAAGGCCCTCGTGCTCGAAACCGAACTTCTCGTACAACGCGATCGCGGCTTCGTTGTGGGGCCACACCTGAAGACTGATCTTGTGAGCTCCGTTGTTACGGGCCCACTCGAGACACGCGTCCAACAGCTTCGTAGCAACACCCCGCTGACGGAAGCGACCATCCACGCTTAGTCCCAGGTTCAGTAGCCCGCCTCTGCCTTCGAGGCTTCCGACTCCAAGGAGGTTCTGATCGTCACGCGCGATGAGAAAAACGGCGTCGTGGGAATCGATGAACCTCTCTCTCCACATCGCGGAACGGGCGGGCCTGTCGATGGGAGCTTCGGCTCCGATGAATCCCTCCGCCGCCAGAGCCTCCCAAAGGTCCAGCAGATCGGGCAGGTCTGACTCGATAACGGGTCGGATCACGAAATCCGGTAGTTCAGCCGGCACCTTCGGTTGTGCTTAGACCGTTTCGGCGTCGCGGACCAGCAGGTGTTGCTCGAGCTTGCGCTTGATGCGCTGGAGAGCGTTGTCGATCGACTTCACGTGACGGCCCAGCATGTCCGCGATCTGTTGATAGGACTTGCCATCCATGTAGAGCTGCAGGACCTCCGTCTCGAGATCGGATAGCAATCGGCTCATCGATTCCTTGATGTTGGCTATCTCTTCCGCGGAGACAACCAGATCGGCCGGGTCAACCCCGCCGGAGATCACTAGAACATCTGAGAGCGGTCGGTCCTCCTCGTCGCCCGGCGCCGGCTTGTTGAGCGAGACGTAAGAGTTGAGTGGCTGATGCTTCTGCCTTGTCGCCGTCTTGATGGCGGTGATGATCTGACGTGTGATGCAGAGCTCGGCGAATGCTCGGAACGCGATGTTCTTCTCTGGACGGAAATCGCGGATCGCCTTGAAGAGACCGATCATCCCTTCCTGGACGATGTCTTCTTTGTCTGCCCCAGCGAGGAAGTACGAACGGGCTTTCGCTCGCGCGTAGTGCCGGTACCGATACAAAAGAGACTCGATTGCGAGCTCATCCCCCAGGCGGGCGCGCTCGATGAGCTCCTCGTCCTGCAGATCGAGCTGAAGGTATTCCTTCGACATCAACGTCCCCTGGCGGCCTGGGAATCGGGTCGCACCGCCTCAAATCGGGTGCAATCCCTCATGGAGGTTAGCTGAAGCCGGGCGAAATCCTTCGGGCAACTTCGAACATCGCTAGAGCTCCTGCGACCCCTACATTCAGAGATCCGATCTTTCCCGCCTGCGGGATTCGGACGAACCCGTCGACCCGGTCGGCGACGGTCTTGCTTAGCCCCTTGCCCTCAGAGCCCAGAACCAAGCCAAGCGGAGGGTCAAGCAGATCGCTCGACCAAAGGTCGGCCTCGGCTTTCTCGTCCAGCCCAACCAGCCACAGTCCCGCCTCTCTTGCCTGATCCATGGCCCGGGGCAGGTTCGTCACCCTGGCCACCGGAACCAGCTCCGCCGCCCCTGCCGCGACCCGTCTCACCGCTGCGGTTACCGGGGCTGCTCGATGAGCGGGGATCACGACACCGTCGAACCCAGAGCACTCGGCCGTCCTGAGGAGCGAGCCGAGGTTGTGTGGGTCGGAGACGCCGTCGAGGAAGAGGAGCTTGGCGCGTTCGACGAAGAGCTTCTCGATCGGTGCGTAGCGGAACCGGCCGGTGATCGCCACGACGCCTTGGTGGTTCTGCCCGGCGGCTCGCTTGTCCACCTCTTCACGAGGCACAACTCGAACCGGTATCCCCGCCTCTTCGGCTCTCTTGCGTATCTCGCCGATCACGCTGGACGGTGCAAGACCCGCTGCGATCAGAACCTTTTCGGCCTTGCCCCCGGATCTAAGAAGCTCCAGAACGGGTCTCCGGCCGGCTAGTCCTTCCGATTCCGCCGGCGATTCAGGAGACACCGATTCGCCACCGAGCCCCAGCCGGAGTGTCTTCGATCACGATGCCGAGCTCCACGAATTTGTCTCTGATCGCGTCGGCCTCCTCGAAGTCCTTGCGGGCACGGGCACGTTCCCGCAACTCGAGCATCGCTTCGACGAGGGCCCCCACTATCTCGGAGCCCGAGTCCACCGACGGAAACTTCATACCCAGTACGCCGGTTAGCTCGAGGAAGGTTCGCGTCAATTCGATGAGTTCTGCGCGCGTCTCCGCGTCGCCTCGCTGAGCGCCGTCGACACGTTTGTTCGCTTCACCCACGAGTTCGTGGATCGCTGCGAAAGCCTCGGCGGAGCTGAAGTCGTCGTCGAGGGCGTTGATGAACGTTTGGACGTAACCGGTCGGCAATGAATCATCGTCGAGCGGTCTCAACAACGGTTCGGGAGAAGCCGGCATCTCGTCGCCGAGAGCGTGAGCCGCGGCTTCCTTGAAGTTGCGCCACCGTTCGTAGCTTTGCGAGGCATCGTTCAACGACTTCTCGGAGAACACGACCTGGCTGCGGTAGGTGCTCTGTAACATCCAGTATCGAACTGCCTCACCCGGATAACGCTCGAGCACATCCCGGGCTAGAGCCACATTGCCAAGCGACTTCGACATCTTCTCTGCATCCATCTGAACCATCCCTGAATGGAGCCAGTAACGCGCGAGCGGTTCGGCGCCGAAGAGGGCCTCGGCTTGCGCGATCTCGTTCTCGTGGTGGGGGAAGATCAGATCGCTCCCGCCTCCGTGGATATCGAAGCCCATCCCGAGATACTTCTCCGACATCACCGAGCATTCGATGTGCCACCCCGGTCTGCCCGGCCCCCAGGGTGAGTCCCACGCCGGTTCGCCTTCCTTGGCCGCCTTCCACAACGAGAAGTCGAGTGGATTGTGCTTACTCGGGTGAGGTTCGATCCGTTCACCTGCACGCATGTCGTCGAGTGAACGGTGGGAAAGCTTGCCGTACGAGTCGAACTTCTCGACGGCGAACCAGACGTTGCCTTCGGACTCGTACGCGAATCCTTTGTCGACCAAGCCCTGGATCGCCCCAATCATGTCCTCGATATGGCCCGTGGCGCGCGGAGTTACATCCGGCATCCGCCCCCCAAGCGCGAGCAAGTCATCCTCGAACGCCTTCGTGTATTTAGCCGTCACGGCCTCTGGGGGGATCCCCTCGACCTTGGCCCGCTCGATGATCTTGTCATCGACGTCCGTGTAGTTCATTACAAACGTGACGTTGTACCCGCGATATGCCAGGTAAGCCCGGATGAAATCGAACCAGATGATCGACCGCATGTTGCCTACGTGCGCGTAGTTGTAGACCGTAAGACCGCAGGTGTAGATCCCCGCTCTGCCGGGATCGCGGGTCTCGAGCGGGACGACCTCACGTCGCAGAGTGTCGGAGACTTGGATCATCCGGTCACCCTAGTGGACTCAAAACGGCCACCGCCATCGAAGCGATGCCTTCGCCACGTCCTATGGAGCCCAATCCATCCGTGCTGGTCACTTTGATCGACACGTTGTCTGGATCGACCGACAGAGCCGTAGCGATCGTGGTTCGCATCTCGGCTTGGAACGGGCCGAGTCTGGGTTCCTCGGCCACGACGGTCGCATCGATCCCGTCGATCGCCAACCCCTTATCGGCGACGCGCTCCGCGGCAACCCGAAGTATCTCGAGGCTAGAGGCACCGGCCCAAGTCTCGTCACTCGGAAAATTCGATCCAAGGTCGCCGAGGCCCGCTGCTCCTAGAAGAGCGTCGCCGATCGCGTGGCAGAGAACATCAGCGTCGGAATGACCCGAGAGCCCGGCGTGCCCCGGGATCTCGACGCCGCCGAGGACAAGACGCCGGGACGGCGCGAACGCGTGAACGTCGAAGCCCAAGCCAACTTTCATACGAGGCCCCCCGCGATCATCGCTTCGGCAAGAGCGAAATCCTCGGGCACGGTCAGCTTGATGTTCGTGTGGGAACCTTCGACGACGCCAACCGCTCCTCCATACGCTTCGACGAGTTGCGCGTCATCGGTAGCCTGGATGTCGTGCTCCACGGCTCTTAGATGTGCCGCTCGAAGCCTGGCCGTGCGGAAAGCCTGAGGGGTTTGCGCTCGCCAGAGGCGAGAACGATCTACCGTCATCAACACTCGCTCGCCTTCGACATCCTTGATCGTTTCGCTCACTCGGATCGCTGTGATGGCCCCGTCGAATCGGACTAGAGCCTGGATGAGTTCGGGGATCGTCTTCCCGCTGGCGAAGGGACGCGCCGCGTCGTGAACGACCACGGACTCGCTTTCGACCACCGCTAAGCCATTAGCCACGGACTCTTGGCGCGTTCCGCCACCTTCGACAAACACGAGGTCGTTGCGATCTGCCAACGCCGCCTGTGCCGCAGCCGATGATCCCGGTGGGACTACGACGATCACGGGTGAGCAACCGGCGGAGATCAGCAAGTCGACGGACCAAGCGATAAGAGGGCGACCGCCGAGGTCGCGGAACTGTTTAGGCAATGAGCCGTCCGGCCCAGCCGCCCGGCTCCCAGATCCCCCCGCTGCGACGATCGCCGCGCAGGGCGATGGCTCCAGAGGATCCGTCCGAAGCTCTAGCCGAGCACCTCGTCCAACATGTGCTCGGCCTCTTCCTCATTGCAGTTCTTGGAGAAGGTGAGCTCAGAGACGAGGATCTGGCGGGCCTTGGTGAGCATGCGCTTCTCGCCTGCTGCCAGGCCCTTCTCCTTGTCACGCTGGTGAAGGCTACGAACCACGTCGGCCACCTGGTAGATGTCCCCGGAGCGAAGCTTCTCGACGTTTGCCTTGAAACGGCGCGACCAGTTCGTCGTGTTCGTTGTGGGTTCATTCTTCTTGAGAACCTTGAGGACTTTGGGGACTTCCTTAGCCGGAGTCACCTGACGAAGACCGACCTCTTCGGTCGAGTCCGTCGGGACCATCAAGGTCAACTCGCCATACGCGAGCTTGAGGATGTAGTAATCACGCATCTCGCCAAAGAGCTCTTTCTTCTCTAGCTTCTCGATCGTGGCGGCTCCGTGATGCGGGTAAACAACTTTGTCACCTACTCGAAAGGACATGCCTAACATCCTCCTGCGCGAACGACCGATTGTGCCGGGCGGCACTGATGAACGAAGAAAGTCTGAGATGCGGTTCTTCTGTTGCTAAATGGTAACACGTCGGTCGTCTCGTCGCTCCCCGTTAGCCGTTCGGCGCGGGGCACTGCGCAAGACTTCGAGGGCAGCGTCGACGTTGCGAACACGAACGAGTTCGAGGCCATCGGGCGCGCGCTCTACGTGTCGTCCCACCACCGCGCGCGTGAAGCCGAGCCGCGCCGCTTCTTCCAACCGTCGCTCGATCGAAGGCACGCGGCGCACCTCGCCGGCGAGCCCGACTTCGCCGAAGGCGACGGTCGCCGCGGGCACCGGCATGCCCAAGCATGCAGAAGCGATGGCGAAGCAGATCGCGAGATCGGCGGCCGGTTCTTTGACCGTAAGGCCCCCGGCAGTAGCAACAAAGACATCCTTCTTCTCGAGGCTGACGTTGGTGTGCTCCTGAAGCACGCCCATCAACATCGCCAGGCGTCGAGCATCGCAACCGATCGCAACGCGCCTCGGTTGCGGGTAGTCCTGTTTCGTCACGAGCGCCTGAACCTCAGCCAGCATCGGGCGGGTGCCTTCGATGCTGGGAAAGACGATGGAGCCGGGAACGCCGTCGAGGCGATCCGATAAGAACAATCGAGATGGATCAGGAACCTCCTCGAGCCCGATCTCGCGCATAGCGAACACGCCGGTTTCTTCGCACGATCCGAAGCGATTCTTGTGCGCGCGTAGGAGGCGGAGACTTCCCGACCGTTCACCTTCAAGGTCGAGGACGGCATCCACCAGATGCTCGAGTGTTTTCGGTCCCGCAACGTCGCCATCCTTGGTGACATGGCCGATGAGCACCGTCGCGCATCCGCTTCCCTTCGCGAAACGAGCGAGATCATTCGCGCACTCTCGGACTTGAGTGAGAGTCCCCGCTCGCTGTGAAAGTGTCGGGTCCTCCATCGTTTGGATGGAGTCGATGAATAGAACGTCGGGATCGAACTGCCGCGCCGCAGCGATGACATCTGGCAAAGACGTCGCTGCCAGAGCGTGAAGGCGATCGCCGTCGATACCGAGTCTCCGTGCGCGTAGTCCAACCTGGTCGAGGGATTCCTCGCCCGTCGCCAGCAGGCAGCTACGTCCAGCTGCAGTCAACCGATCCATCAGTTGGAGTACGAGGGTGGATTTCCCGACGCCGGGGTCGCCGGCGAGCAGCACAACGGAACCGGGCACGAATCCGCCGCCCAGCACTCGATCCGCCTCACCGACGCCCGTAGGTATACGCGCCACGCGCTCGTCCGAGATAGCGAGTGACGACACAAGCGGTGTCGCCGAACCTCCTTCGACGTCGGAGCGGGCACTGCCCCAGACGCCGCATTCGGCGCACCGCCCGAACCAACGTGGCGCCTCTTGACCGCATGAGTCGCAGACAAACGACGCCTTCGAGGCAGATGCTCTGGAACCTGCGGTTTTGGAAACCATGCCCTCAACCTAAGGAGGCGGTGTGACAGGTCGAGGGCGGGATCTAGTCGGCGATCCTCAGAGCCACCGCAGGCGGGATCTGAGAGGCCTGTTGGGCCGGCCAAACCGTGGCGATCAGGGATGCGATCAACGCTGTGACCGTCAGGATCCCCAGCTGAAGGGCCGGGATGGAAAATGCGACGTTCTCGCCGAACTCTCCCGTAGCGACGAGTTGAGCGGCCGTGATCAAAGCGAGGACGGCGCCCACGACGATCCCCTCGAAAGCCACGAAGCCCGACTCGAGCATGAACGCGCGACGGACCTGATGTGGAACGAACCCCAACGACCGCAAAACGCCCACCTGTCGCCGTCGATCACGCACTGCCCTGACCATGACTACTCCCAGACCGGCGATGCCCACCAGAAGCCCGAGAGCGAGATAAGCCTGCATCAACTGGAAGAACTGCAGGTTGACTCCCTGGAACTCTTCGATCAATGCCTTGAAACTCTGAGCATCGAGTCCGTTCGACACGAACTGACCCTGCAACTCACGAGCCACTCGATCGGGGTTCTCGCCGGAATCGACTTTGATGTAGAAGCGCGAGGGCGTGGCCGTGGGCCCGAGAACCTGAACCAGCGAGCGCTTGTTCATGTACGCCCCTGAGAACGCGTAGTCGTTGTCGATAGTCCCTACGACTTTCCTTTCTGCCCGCACCCCGGTGATCGGATCCACCATAGTCACGGTGTCACCGTCGTTGACGAGGTCGGGCGCGGGTCCTCCGCCCTCTTGCAGGAACCACTCGGGAATCACAATCGCGGCATCGTCGGTAAGCACCGCCGCCCAAACGTCGTCGTCGGTCGCGTAGCCTTCGGCGCGTTTCGCTATCGGAGGTGGTCCTCCCGAGACGAACTTCCCGTCGATGCCGGTCGCTTGCCACGCCACGGGCTCATCCACCGTCGGTGCATCCCACAGCGCGAAGCCGGCGAGCAACTCGGCAACCTCGGAAACACCCGGTTGTCGTTCGAGATCGGCTCGGGTCGGCGGATTCGTGATGCTTGCCGTTGCCAGGACGTCGTAGCTCCCCTCTTTCGCTATCGCGGTATCGATCTGGCCGCCGAAGACGTTCGACAGCACGCTGATGAACGTCATCGTGAAGATGACCAGCGCGAACATCCCCAGCGTCAGCCCGGTGCGGAATCGTCTCGCCAGCGGATAGGCGATGCTCAGACGCATCGGAAGGTTCCGCGCAGCGAAACGACGAACGAGCGAACCGAGGTTCTCTTGCAACTGCGAAAGCAGGATGACGGCGGAGAAAGTGAGCAACACCCCTTGGAGCACGAAGGCGAAGATGTCTCCACCCTCGAAGAAATCGCCCCCAAGGATCGTGTTGCCAAAGATCCCCCAGATCAGAGAGAACGCAGCGACGCCCATCACCGCGTAGCGACGCTTCGCCAACCGGCTGAGGAGGGGTAGCAGGGCGAAGCCCGTCAACGGAGGAGCCAGTAATGCACCCGCCCAGGCCTGCTTGTTCCCGAGGCTGGCTACGAACCAACCCGCGAACATCAAGGCCCCGATGGAACCGAGCACAACGGTGCGGGTGCGCGACTCGTACCTAGTTGGCTCCGGCAGATCCCGGATCGCACGGATGATGTTGATCCTGCTGATGCGAAAACTTGTCCCAGCGATCGTCGCGATGGCGATGAGGAAACCGGCGCAGAATCCAACCACGAGGCTCGATGTCTCGATCGCGAACTTCAACTCAAGAGAGAACTCATCGATATTTCCGAAGATGGGTGCTGCCGCTTTCGCTATCCCCCAGCCCACGCCGATGCCGAGGGCGGCACCCACTATGGCGGCGGCCAGGGCATAGAGGGTGCCTTCGATGACGAACGCGCGGATCAGATGGGACCGACTCATCCCTACCGCACGCAACATCCCGAGTTGGCTCTTTCTCTCCTCGGCGAGCATCACGAAGATATTCACGAGGAGAAGCGTCCCGGCGATGATCGCGAACGAACCGATGCCGATGAAGAGTTCGCCGAACATCTTGCCGGCCTCTTCCGCCGAATCGAGCCTCTCGCGCTTTACTTCCTCGACGCGGACATCGCCTGCCTCACCGAGTTCCTCCTCGATAACGCCAACGACCGGCGCAGTCAGAGCCGATCCGTCCTCGACGCCCCCGCGGTTCGAAACCGCGACGATCGTTATGGGCGGCGCGGTTCCTTTCGGGATGTTTCCATCCAGCAACTGTTCGACCGCGCCGGGCGCGACGAAGGCGTTAGACGAGATCGTCTCGAACCCAAGCCAGAAACCCGCGAGCCCTCGGCGCGGGAGGATGCTTGAGACCTCGAGTTTGAGTTCCTTCCCGTAAAGGAACGCGGTGATCTCATCGCCCTCAGTCACCTCGAGACGCTTAGCCAGATCATCGGTGATCGCCGTTTCGCCCGGCCCGGGAGTTGCTCCCGACAGGCCGGAGGCTTGGGGGTCGTCGCCGAACGCCAGCCCCTCGTTGAAGTCAAGCTCGATGAGTTGCGCGCCCGGCTCGGCAAGATCCTGACCCGATGCGTCGCTCGAGATGGAAGCCTCCACCGAGACGAGGGATAGGACTCCATCGATCCGAGGCTCATCGCGCGCCCTGAGCCTGTCCACCAGCCCACGAGCTGCCTGGGGATCGGGCACCTTGATGATCTCGTCGACGGGCCCGAGCTGTGTGAATGCCGTCGCGTTCACCGATGCATCGAGTGTGTCGCCGACGATGAGGCTGCCCGTAATCAGTGCAGTGCCGAGAAGGCTCCCGGCGATGATCAGGAGTGTTTCCTTTGGGCGCCTAGTCGCATCGCGAAGCGCGAGACGACGAAGAAGTGGCTGCCGGGCCGCTTGGATCCCGATGACAACGAGAACGACGGCCACAATCGCAGGAAGGATCATTTTTGAGTCGACGACTCGATCAGCCCATCGCGCATACGGATCAACCGACCGGCGATGGCTCCGATCGCGGGGTCGTGAGTGACCAACACGACGGTGAGACCTTCGTCGTTGAGCTCCTTCAATAGCTCCATCACCGAACCGGCGGTTTCCGTATCGAGGTTGCCGGTCGGTTCGTCTGCCCACACGATCGAGGGCTTACCCGCAAGCGCGCGAGCGATGGTGACGCGTTGCTGCTCGCCTCCGGACAGTTCATTTGGGCGGTGGTTCTTGCGATTGCCCAAGCCCACACGCTCGAGAGTCTGTTCGGCCCGCTCCCGAGCCTCGGTGGGCGATCTTCCTGCAAGGAGCAAGGGAAGTTCCACGTTCTCGACCGCGGTGAACACAGGGATCAGGTTGAAGGATTGGAAGATGAAGCCCATGTGTTCGGCCCGGTAACGGCTTCGCTTTGCGTCCGGCATCCGGTGTACGTCCTGGCCCTCGACGACGACCGACCCCGCGTCGATCTCGTCAAGCCCGGACAAGCAATTCAAGAATGTCGTCTTGCCCGACCCGGAGGGGCCCATGACCGCGAGGAACTCACCTCTTCCGATCGAGATCGTCAGATCCTTCAGCGCCTCGACCGTCTCCGCTCCGGTCTTGTAGACCTTGCGGACGCCGCTCGCGACGAGGATGTTGCTTGAATTGTTTGAGACCATCTCGCCCATCTGAGTGTCGGACGAGACTCGAGCAGCCATCTCGTCATCCGCCTTGACCAACGTCGCATCTTTCATAAACCATGGGTGATGAATTGGGCGGACAAATGCAGCGGCGCTCGACCCTCACTCCAGGGCTGAGAGCCGAGCGCCACTTACGACGTAAATACATACCCTTACACTGTAAGTGTCAATGGGTTAACCCAAACCTGCGCAGGTTGCGCAGTCTGGATGGTGCTCTTTGACTAGCCCCGGGCCAGAAGCGGCACGCGGACGAACGCCGGGTCGAGAGTCTCTGTCGCGCGAGCGCATCCTCAGCGCCGCGGTGAAACTCGTCGACGAGCAAGGGATCGAAGCTCTCAGCATGAGGCGCTTGGGGGCGGAGCTCGGCGTCGAAGCGATGTCGCTCTATAACCACATCCCGAACAAAGCTGCTTTGCTCGAAGCGCTCGTCGACCATGTGATCGCGGAAGTCCCGATCGCCGACGAGGCGCTTCCCTGGGACGAACAGATCCGCGAGATGGCGCGTTCCTTCCGACGGCTTTCACTGGCGCACCCACACATCGTCCCGTTGATCGCCATGCGTCCGTTCAACACGGTGACCGCCCTCAAGAATGTTGAGTACGCGTTCGGCTTGACGTTGTCGCTCGGACTCAATGAGAACGAGGCGCTGCATGTCTTTCGCGCGTTGGCCGGCTTCGCTACCGGCTACACGCTCGCGGAGACGGGAGGGTTCTTCGCGGAGGGTACCGGCCCAAAGACCGATTACACGATCGACACCGCCGACCTGACTTCGGGCGAGTACCCGAACCTGATGAAGATGATCCCTGTGATCCTTAGCTGCAACCACGACGAGGAATTCGAATTCGGGATCGATCTGTTCCTTGAGGGCCTCAAGAAAAAGATGCCACCTCGCTGAACGCAAAAGAGCCCGGTCCTTCGACCGGGCTCCAGTTGCCTTGATCGATTATTAGCCTTCGGGAGCTGCCGCTTCTTCGCCTTCGCCCACTCCGGCCCCCGCCAACTCGATGGGAACGTGGTCCGGCGTACGTGCGATCTTCTTGAAGACGATGGTGTCCTTGCCCTCTTCGTCGGGACCGACGTCGACGATGATGACGTCGCCCGCCTCGTACTCCTTCCAGAGGATCTTCTCCGAGACTGGGTCCTCGATGAGTCTCTGGATGGAGCGCCGTAGCGGCCGAGCGCCGAGACTGGGGTCGTAACCCACCTTCGACAGGTGCTCCTTGGATGCATCGGTCAGTTCGATGCCGACATCCTGGCTCTCGAGTTGTGCCGCCACTCGCTGGATCATCAGATCGACGATCGACTTGACCTCGTCCATCGAAAGTTCGTGGAAGACGATCACTTCGTCGATGCGGTTAAGGAACTCCGGTCGGAAATTCTTCTTGAGCTCCTCGGACACCCTCTCCTTCATCTTGTCGTAGGTCATCTCGGTCGATGCCTGACCGAAGCCCATCGCGGGCTTCCGCAGATTCTGAGTGCCCAGGTTCGACGTCATGATGATGACCGTGTTCTTGAAGTCGACCGTCTTGCCCTGAGCATCGGTCAGACGACCGTCCTCGAGGATCTGAAGCAACGTGTTGAAGACATCCGGATGCGCCTTTTCGATCTCGTCGAGAAGAACGACCGCGTACGGACGCCTGCGAACGGCCTCGGTCAGCTGACCGCCCTCTTCGTAACCCACGTAACCGGGAGGCGAGCCGATCAAACGGCTGACCGTGTGCTTCTCCATGTACTCCGACATGTCGAGCTGGATCAGCGCGTCCTCATCGCCGAACAGGAACTCGGCGAGAGTCTTGGCAGTCTCGGTCTTTCCGACGCCTGAAGGTCCGAGGAAGATGAACGAACCTGCCGGCCGCTTCGGGTCCTTCAACCCTGCACGAGTACGGCGGATCGAACGAGACACGGCGCTGATCGCGTCATGCTGTCCAACGATGCGCTTGTGCAACTCGTCTTCCATGCGCAGCAGTTTGGCGGTCTCTTCCTCCGTCAAAGCGGTAACGGGGATCCCGGTCCACGAGGACAGGACTTCGGCGATCTCTTCCTCGTTGACCTCAGCGAACGCTGAGCCTTCCGCAGCTCTCCACTCGGTTTCTTTCTCGGATCGCTCGGCGGTGAGACGCTTCTCCTCATCGCGGTGGCTAGCTGCCGTCTCGAAGTCTTGCTGCTCGATCGCTTCTTCCTTCTTGTGCTTCACATCGGAGATCCGCTCTTCGAGCTCGCGGTAATCAGGTGGCGCACTCATGCGACGGATGCGCAGGCGCGAGCCCGCTTCGTCGATGAGGTCGATCGCCTTGTCCGGCAGAAAACGATCGCTGATGTAGCGGTCAGCAAGGTTCGCGGCCGCGACCAGACCTTGATCGGTGATGGTGACGCGGTGGTGTGCCTCGTAGCGATCGCGCAATCCTTTGAGGATGTCGATCGTGTGAGCGACGGTCGGCTCCGGCACCTTGATCGGCTGGAACCTGCGCTCGAGAGCCGCGTCCTTCTCAAGATGCTTGCGGTACTCGTCGAGCGTTGTTGCGCCGATCGTCTGAAGCTCGCCTCGCGCGAGCATCGGCTTCAAGATGCTGGCAGCATCGATCGCGCCTTCGGCAGCACCTGCGCCGACGAGCGTGTGTAGCTCGTCGATGAACAGGATGATGTCGCCTCGGGTTTTGATCTCCTTCAAGACCTTCTTGAGTCGTTCCTCGAAGTCACCGCGGTAGCGCGAGCCGGCGACCAAAGCGCCGAGGTCGAGCGTGTATAGCTGCTTGCCCGTGATCGTCTCCGGCACTTCGCCCTTGACGATCGCCTGTGCGAGTCCTTCGACGATCGCGGTCTTGCCGACGCCGGGCTCACCGATCAACACGGGGTTGTTCTTGGTGCGGCGCGACAGAACCTGCATCACGCGCTCGATCTCTTTCTCGCGTCCGATCACGGGGTCGAGCTTGTTCTCCCGCGCCAGCTGCGTGAGGTTGCGACCGAACTGGTCGAGAACCAGAGACCCTTGAGGTGTCTCGGCCCCCCCGCCGCCCGGAGCTTCCTTCGCGCCCGAGTAGCCGGAGAGGAGCTGGATGACCTGCTGACGAACGCGGCTGAGATCTGCTCCGAGTTTCACGAGAACCTGAGCTGCGACGCCCTCGCCCTCGCGGATGAGACCGAGCAGGATGTGCTCGGTGCCGATGTAGTTATGGCCAAGTTGGAGCGCTTCTCGCAACGAGAGCTCGAGCACCTTCTTGGCGCGTGGGGTGAATGGGATGTGCCCCGATGGGGGCGATTGGCCCGCGCCGATGATCTCTTCAACCTGCTGGCGCACCTTCTCTAGAGAGATGCCCAACGATTCGAGCGCCTTGGCGGCGACGCCCTCGCCTTCATGGATCAAACCGAGCAAGATGTGCTCGGTGCCGATGTAGTTGTGGTTGAGGAGCCTCGCCTCTTCTTGAGCGAGGACGACCACGCGGCGGGCCCGGTCCGTAAACCTTTCGAACAAGCCAGGCCTCCTTACCTAGTGAACGAGGGCCCGGGTACGACCCGACCCCTCTAGGAACCCATTATAAGGAGGGGGGTCCCTTTTTAGACCCTCATCCCTACACACTCTTAGAACGCTGAACTCTGCCCTTTCGTTCCTGGATATCGGCACCGAATGTGCCCTGGGTTAGTGGATCGAGTCCCGTCTTGGGCTGGCGACCGAAAACTTCATCTTTGTGACCTTGGGGGCGGGGGCCTCAGGCCGTGGAGCGTTGCGGAATAGGAAACGCCAATCTTTCGAAGGCACCTCGGTGTCCTCCCCATCGATCGAGAACCCCCTCGCCAGCGGAACCCAGGGGAGGCCGGCCGGGGTCTCGAGGTCATAGACGCGGTAGTCGGCCAACGACGGCACGACCCAGAGCCCCACGCTGGGAGCGTCAACGCTCGTGTGGTCGTCGGGACCGAACGTGACGTCGAGGCCTCCGAACCTCTTGCCCTTCAGCTTTTCAAGCACCTCGGCGAGATCGTCGTCGTCGCCGGCATGCTCACCCGCCCATCCGATCGTCCTGACCGCCTCGTACCCCCGTCGTTCCCATCCGAGCGGTTCGGTCTCCCACCACGCACGAAAGGCTTTGGCGAACCCAACGAAACTCGGAACCGGAAGCGTGTGGGCCCCGCGCGAGTAGCTATCGGCCACGACGATGCCCGGCGTCAGAAGAGTGGGATCCACATTCGGGCCGAGGGCCGGGTCGAACGCCGCTAATTGGGGACGCCAGTTCCGTGCGTGCAATCGTCGCTTCTTGGGAGAGCCGGCGCTTGCGATCCGAGCTCGATCGGTCGACACGTACATCGCATGAAGGCCACGGAGGCCGCGCAGAACGCTTTGGAACTGCTCCTGATCGCCCTCGAAGACGATCGCTTCCACACCCTTTCCTTTCAGCGTTCGCAAAGCGGCCGTTGGATCGCCGTCCTCGCCGAGGCGAGCCTGGTCGGTCGGTCGGGCGTCGGCCTCCCGGAACGCGGTCTGCAACGTATCGAGCGCGACGTCGCCGGAGGCCCCGGGGCTCACGAGGGCTCCAACTCGCTTGTAGCGACGATCTCGGGTCAGGTATCCGGCTATCCGTCGGGCTTCCCAGAGGTAAGAAGGCGACACCTGAAAGGTGTGCGCGGTCAGGGAGCGAGCCGAGTACAGGTCGCCGTAGCACGCCAGCGCGGGGATGCCGGCTTCGGACAAAACAGGTTCGGCGCGAGGCAGAGCTTCGGGAGGGCCTGCGTAGACGATCCCAACCGTTCGGTCGGACCCGGCGAGCTGCCCGATGAGATCCAGCGCTCGTTGGGGGTCGCCCTCATCGTCGAGACTCACGAGCTCGTACGCGGCTTCATCACGACTGCGACCACTATTCAGATCGTGGACGCCGAGGTCCGCTCCCTCGAACGCGTCTTCCCCTCTCCAAGAATCCGGACCAGTCAGCGTCCCCACTAGACCGATCACGAGAGCATCGGAGGAGGTCGGACTCGCGAGGGGAGTGCGCGATGGGAACGTCGCGGACGGTGAGCCGCCGGATTGACAGGCAACCAAAGCAAGAACGGCGCTAAGCGCCGGCGCCACCAGCCGTCTCATCGCGGAATCCTGCCACCGCACGCGAGCTTCGTCGGCCAGTCTGTTTGGAGCGTCAGGCGGATATCAGGGTCCGGGGCGCAGGGTTGGGAACATGACTACCTCCCGGATCGACCCGGCGCCGAGCAGGAGGGTCAGCAACCGGTCTACGCCGAGACCGAAGCCACCTGCCGGCGGCATCGCGTGTTCTAGAGCTTCGAGGAATTCCTCGTCGGGGACCGCCGCCTCTTCGTCGCCGGCCGCCCGGGCGGCGGCCTGTTGCTCGAAACGGCGTCGCTGCTCGGCCGGATCGTTGAGCTCGGAGTAGATAGGCGCGAGCTCCACGCCCGCGACGATCAGATCCGCGTGTTCCGTGAATCCCGGGATGGAACGGTGATCCTTGGCAAGCGGAGAAACCTCTTTCGGGAAACCGGTAACGAAAACCGGATCAACGAGTTCCTTCTCGGTTGTCGCTTCGAAGACCTCGGTGAGGACCTTCCCGGGCCCCCATGCAGGGTCGACCCCGACGCCCATCGTCTTGGCTTCTGCGACGAGAGCATCGCGATCCTCGGAGCGCCAAACGCCTTCGAGGTCTCGACCCGCGACTCGCTGGATCACTTCGAACATCGTGAGCCTCTCGAACGGCCGGCCGAGATCGATGGTCTTTCCTTTCGCTTCGATCTCCAGATGACCGTTCACCGCCTGCGCGATCGTCTTTAGGAGATCTTCGACGAGGGCCATCGTGTCCTCGTAGTCGACGTAGGCCTCGTAGGCCTCGAGCATCGTGAACTCGGGATTGTGGCGAGTCGACACGCCTTCATTGCGAAAGCTTCTATTCAGTTCGTAGACGCGGTCCAGACCGCCGATCAAGAGGCGCTTCAGGTACAGCTCCGGCGCGATCCGGAGATAAAGGTCGATGTCCAGCGCGTTGTGATGCGTGACGAACGGTCTGGCCACCGCGCCACCGGCGATCGGCTGAAGTAGCGGGGTCTCGACCTCGACGAATCCACGATCGTCGAAGAACGATCGGATGGCTGCGTTCGTGCGAGCGCGGGCCTCGATCACCCGCCGCGCTTCCGGATTGAACAGAAGATCGAGGTACCGGTGCCGATAGCGGACCTCGACGTCGCTCAACCCATGCCAGTTGTCGGGCATGGGGCGGAGACACTCGGCCAGGATGGTGGTCTCGGATACAAGCAAGGACAGTTCTCCGCGGCGGGTCATCATCACCTGACCTTCCGCTCCCACGATGTCCCCCACTCCGATCTTGCCGAACTCCTCCATGCCGGCGTCGCCAAGAACCGTTTGCTGAGCGAAGAGCTGAAGACGTCCAGTCGAATCGGCGATGTCAGCGAATGCGACTTTCCCGTGACTGCGCACGGTCATGATCCGTCCCGCGAGACGCGCGGTCTCGCCGGCTTCCGTGCCCGGTTCCTGATCGCCGAACAGTTTGCGGAGGTCGGCGATCTCGTGCGTCCGGTCGTAACGGTACGGATAGGCGCTCGTCATCGAGCGCCTTCCGCGTTGCGTTCATAGATGATCCGAAGACCTTCGAGCGTCAGCGTGGGCTCCAATCGTTCGAGGTGGCGACAATGGTGCAACAGGACCGGTGCAAGACCGCCGGTCGCGATCACGCGGGCATCTTCGCCGAGTTCGTCCACGATCTTCTCGATCAACGCGTCGACCAGTCCCGCGGTTCCATAGATGATGCCCGACTGCACGCTGGTCACCGTGCTCTTTCCGATCGCAGAGCCGGGGGGCTCAACGAGCTCGACCCGCCGGATCAGAGCGGTCGTGGAGAAAAGGGCTGTGGCGGCGGTTTCGATACCGGGGGCGATCGCGCCGCCGAGATACTCGCCCTTCGCCGAAACCGCATCCACGGTGATGGCCGTTCCGAAGTCCACGATCACCACGGCTTCGTCCGGAAAGAGATCGTGTGCTGCAACCGCGTTGGCGATCCGATCCGCACCAACCTCGCGTGGATTGTCCGTGAGGATCGCTATACCCGTCTTCACACCCGGCTCCACTACGACGGAGTCGAAGCCGAAATACCGAGAGGTCATCTCCCTTAGTTCTTGCGTTGCCCTCGGGACCACAGAAGAGATTGCAACGCCGGTTATCTGCCGGGAGAAGGAGAGGTCGGCCAAGGACAGGAACTGCCCGAACATCAGGGCCAACTCGTCCGCCGTGCGGGTCGGGTCCGTGCTCGCCCTCCACTCGTGAGCGAGCTCACCCCTGTGGAACGCCCCGAGGTGCGTTTGAGTATTGCCGACATCCACCGCGAGCAGCATCAGCGCATCATCCCGCGTCTCGCGACCCGCCGGCCGCTCGTCGATACACAACGTTGTCGATGAGCCGGGCCGGACCCACCCGAGCCGCGACCGCCAGAAGGACGTCTCTATCGGGGGCCGGATGCTCGAAAGTGTCGGGGTCCACGGCGCGCGCGTAATCGACTTCGATCCCGTCTATGGAGCGGAGCAGCTCGGCCATGGCGGCTTCTGCCCCTTCGGTGCCCGAACCATGATCGAGGGCCGCACGGCCCGCCTCGAGAGCTTGCGAGATCACCACCGCCTTCTTGCGGTCGTCGGGCCCGAGATATGCATTGCGACTGCTTAAGGCGAGGCCGTCCGGCTCCCGCACGGTTGGATGCGCGATCACCTCAACGGGGAACGCCAGATCTCGGACCATCCTGCGGATGACGGCGAGCTGTTGGGCATCTTTCTGTCCGAAGAAAACAACGTCCGGGCGAACCTGATTGAAGAGCTTCGCCACAACGGTTGCGACGCCGTCGAAATGCCCCGGTCGCGAGGCTCCTTCGAGCGGCTCCGACACTCCTCCAACGCTGACGACGGTGGACCGATCCCGCGGGTACATCTCCTCGACGCTCGGCAAGAAAGCAACATCTACGCCCTCCGCCCGGGACAGATCGAGATCGCGTTGTTCATCGCGCGGATAGCGAGATAGGTCTTCGCCGGGTCCGAACTGGAGGGGATTGACGAAGATACTGAGCACTACGAGATCGGTGCGTTCCTTGGCCGCTTGAACCAACGAGAGGTGGCCGGCGTGGAGCGCTCCCATCGTCGGGACGAAACCGATCGTCCGGCCCTCTCGACGAGCAGGCTCAAGGATCTCCCGCAGCTCGGCTTCGCTTCGGATCACATCCACGAGGAAGCTTCCTTGAGGATCTGTTCGATCTGGGTGGCGGTCGCTTCATCGATCCGTCCTGCCGTCCGAGCCGCGGTGAGCACGACCTGTACCGCATCCAGGTAGGCGGACAACAGCTCCGGCGCTCGGCTGTGGATCGCGCGCGCGTGCCGTTCGATCGTGTCGCGCTCACCCCGCACTACGGGTCCCGTCAGCGCGTTCGCTCCGCCTCCGACCTCGAGCGCGTTGGCGATCGTCCCTGCCGAGATGGGACCCAGCACTTCGGTCGGCGCTTCGATCCCTATCGATCGCAACAGTGATTCACCGGTCGCCATCAATCCGGCGATCGCGTTGGAAGTGGATACGGCTGCCGCATGCCAGATGACACGGTCCGCCTCCTTCACATCGACCGGCGAACCCTCAAAGCAATCGCGGATGAGAGCGTGGCTCCACTCGCGCACGTCCTCCGAGCAGGTCACACCCCACGCGCTGCCCGGCAGCCTCTTGATGGCCGTGTCGACGTCGGGGCAGGCCTGGACGGGATGCAGGGCCGCCGGGCGCGCCCCCATGCAGGTCACCGGACCGAGAGGCTCTACGCCGGCGGCGCCGGCGAAGTGAACCACCTTGCATCCCGGCCCCACCCATCTAGCGATATCTGCGGCAGCATCTTCGATTGCCGGCTCCGGCACCCCGAGCAGAACTACATCGGCCGACACCGCGCGCGTTTGATCGAAGACCTTGGCACCGAGCCGCTCCGCCGCGGTCTCGGCCGAGGACTGAGAACGGGAGGCGACTCCCGTGATGATGTGGCCGCGAGATCTCAAGAGATAGGCAACCGCGGTGCCGACGCTGCCCGCGCCTACGAGCGCAACCCGCATCTGGGGGGAAGTGTCGGACATCGGATCCGCTCCAGTCCTAGGCCTACAGGTACCGGTCGTAGACCACAGCATAGGGCGTGAGTCCCTGCCTCTACCTTCGGGCGATCTCCACTGTGGCCTCGTTCAAGGGGTCGCCCAGCAGATGCTTCGCGACGCGTTCCGACGGAGTGTGCGGAAGCTCATCGCGGAATTCGTAATAACGCGGCACTTTGAAAGGTGCCAGGCGATCCGCCAGGAACGAGTGGATGTCGTCGGCCGAGATCGTCGACATCGGTTTCGCCACAACGTAAGCCTTTATCTCCTCCTCGACGTCGGGATCGGGAACCGGGCAGATCGCGCAGTCGACGACCTCTGGGTGTGTTGCGAGCGTCGCCTCGATCTCTACGGGAGAGATGTTCTCGCCGGCTCGACGGATCATCTCTTTGAACCTGCCTCTGTAATAGATCCTGCCCTCGGCATCCATCTCGGCGATGTCCCCGGTATGCCCCCACGCTCCAGAGAAGAACTCGTCGGTGGCCTCTTGATTCCGGTAATAGCCGAGCATCAATCCGTTTCCACGAAGGACCAACTCGCCGGTCTCGCCGGGAGCGACCAAGTTTCCCTCCGGAGTCAACACGCTTACATCGTTGTGTGGGAGGGGGCTCCCGATGCAGCCGGTGCCGACGATCTCATCGTGATCGGGTTCATAGAGCGTCGTTGTGTTGAAACCGCTCTCGGTCATCCCGAAGGCCTCGTACCACGGTGCGCCCCATCGCTTCTCGATCGCCTCGTGCAACCGAACAGGGATCGCGGAGCAGTACACACTCCGCAACGAATTCTCCTGTTCCCAGGGTTGTTCGGGCTGCTTCAGAAGGAGGGTTGGCATCACGCCCAAGCAATAGAACGTCGTCACTTTGAAGTCGACGACGGAACGCATGAACGTGCTCGGATGGAATCCGTCCAACAGAACGAGGTGAGCTGCGGAACGAAGAGCCGCGACGACGTTCCACTGAGGATCGATGTAGGAGTGAGGCTGTGACGTTAGGAACGTCGCGTCCTCGTCGAGCCCCATCACCCTGGACGTGACTCCCGCCATCCATTGCCAATAACTCTGAGTGAGCATGCAGCCTTTCGGGAATCCCGTCGTCCCCGACGTGTACTGGATGTTCGCAAGATCGTGGGCCGACGGTGGATCGCCGATATCCGGCGACGACAGCTCCCCCATGGGGTCACCGGCACGTGCGACGAAGTAATCGTGCTCGATCCCGGACAGCCCACCCGCGTCGCGAGCCGCCGGTTCCGTCGCGTCGTCGGTTATGACGACGCGACTTTCGCTATGGCCCAGCACATATCCCGCATCGTGGCCGCGCAACCGGCTGTTGATCGGAACAGCCACTGCCCCGGAAGTGAGAATCCCGAGCCAAGCCACCGGATAGAAGAGTGAATTCTTGAGCATGAGCGCCACCCGGTCGCCGGATTGGACGCCAAGGCCCTTGAGTTCAGCACGACAACCGGCCACGCGGGCCCTGAACTCGGCGAACGACATCGATGTGCCGTCGCCGAAGGACATGAACGTGCGGTCGCCGTACTTGTCCGCCTGGCGGCGGATCAAGCTCAGCAGATCTTCGTCATCGAACCCGCGCGGTTCCGGCCAGTCAGGATCCCGCGCCACGGTTCCTGCCGGAATAGAAGCGGCCGATCCCCGTGCGAGCGAGGTCGCGCTTCCAGACTTCCGCGGCGAACTCATTCTCGCGTTCGATGGCTGCCTGGATCTCGGCGATCGGGGGGCGAAGCATCTTGATGTGCAAGGCCGTAGTAAGGCCCGGCCGCGACCAGGCGCGGGCGAGCTCGACGGCTTTACCGACGGCATCCGCGGGTTGGTCTTCGAGGTAGTCGATCAAGCCCAGTCGATGAGCCTCTTCGGATTGGATCCTCTCGCCACTCAAGACGATGGGAAGAGCCCGGCCCCCAAGCAAGCGCGGCAGCAGATAGGTCGACGCATTAGAGATAGTCAGGCCGACGCCGTTCTCGGGGAACAGAAAGTAGGTCGCAGAACAACCGACTCGCGCATCGCACGCCAGGACCCATTCGGCAGCTCCTCCGACGACCAGACCGTTGAGAGCGGCGATCACCGGGACCTCGGATCCGAGTACCGCCAGGGTGAGGGCTTGGAAAGAGCGGATCAGATCTCCGAAACCCGAGTCGTCGAGATCCTCGGTCATCTTCAGATCGTCCCCGGCCGAGAAAGCGCGGCCCTCGCCGGTGATGACTATCGCCGCGGCCTTGGATCGGTCCCCGAAAGACCGCAGGCCCTCGCCGACATCGAGAAGCATGTCGATCGTCAACGCGTTCAGCTTGTCGGGTCTATTCAGACGGAGGACTGCGATGTCGCCGTCGAGCCGCACGTCGACCAGACCGCTGTCGCCCTTCCACACCAGATCGTTAGTCATTCCACCACCCCGAGTCCATCGAGTTCACATCGTTGCGAACGACTCGGCGCTAGAAGCCTTCGAGGAACTCCACATCCCCTTCGGCTTCATCGAGCGCGTCCGAGTAGCGAGCCTCCCACGGATCGGTAACACCTGGTTCCATCTCGAGCATCGGAATAAGAGCGAATTTCCGTTCGCGCAATCTGGGATGAGGGATCTCAAGGTCAGCTTCGTTCACCTTTTCATCACCGTAAAGAAGGATGTCCAGGTCGACCACGCGCGGCCCCCAACGGATGTCGCTGGGCTCTCGTCCGAAGCGAGACTCGACCGACTTGCAGACCTCGAGCAGGGCCCGCGGCTCCAGTTCGGTCTCGATCTTCACCGCGAGGTTCACGAAGGATCGCTGGGGAGGCCCTCCGATCGGAGCCGTCTCGTAGAGGGACGACGTGTCGCTGACCGTTATACCGTCGGCTCCTTCGAGCGCGGCAACTGCGTCTCTCACGAACTTCGTTCGGTCTCCCACGTTCGAACCGATCCCTATGTATGCGATCGTCATCCGGCCCGCCTCTCGATCCTCACACCAACGCTGCCGACGTCCTCGTCGATCGGAGGCGTCGCCTTGGAAACCTCCACAGCCACCCTCTCTACCCCATCATTCCCACTCACGTGTTTCGCGATCATCTCGGCCAGATGTTCGAGGAGCTTGGTCTCCGTGGTTCGAACAAGCTCGGCGACTTCGAGCGTTATGCGGCCGTAGTCGACGGTGTCGTCCAATTCGTCGCTGGCCCCCGCCTTCTGCAGATCGCTCTCGATCTCGATGCTGATCACCAACGTCTGTTCGACTGCCCGCTCGGCGTCGGTCACCCCGATCCGGGCGAGCACACGCAGATCTCTTATCTCGATGCGATCGCTCATCTAAGCGAGACCCGGATCCCTGATGGCTTCCGTCATCCGTACCACCCTCGTCATCTCCGCGACGTCGTGAACACGCACCAATCGCGCTCCCATCGCCACGGCCCACGCTACCGTCGCGGCAGTCCCCTCGAGACGCTGATCCTCCGGCAAGTCGAGGATCGCACCGATGAACGACTTCCTCGACGTCCCTGCAAGAACGGGGTAACCGAGAGCAACGATCTCATCGAGCCGGTGGAGGAGCTGCAGATTCTGACGAGTGCCCTTCGCGAAACCGATGCCCGGATCGAGAACCAATGACTCGGAATGAACGCCCGCCGCTTCGATGCGGTCGGCAGCCTCCTCGAGGTAGGCCTTCACGTCTCGAACCACATCGTCGTAGACGGCATGCGACTTCATCGTTTCGGGCGTCCCTCGCGAGTGCATGAACACGAGTGCAGCACCTGTCTCGGCCGCTACCCTCCAGATGCTTCCGTCGGATTCCTCGCCAAGGGTGTCGTTGACGATCATCGCTCCAACTTCGACGGCTTTGCTCGCGACGGAAGCTTTGCGCGTGTCGATCGAGATCGCCACGTCCGTTTCCGCGACGAGAGACTCGATCACCGGCAGGACCCTGCGAAGCTCCTCGTCCTCGGGCACCGGCGTCGCGCCGGGCCTGGTGGACTCTCCGCCGACGTCGATGATCTCGGCGCCTTGCTCGATCATCTCGAGGCCGTGCTTCACAGCGACCTCGGGATCGAGGTAACGACCGCCGTCCGAGAACGAGTCCGGCGTGACGTTGACCACGCCCATCACTACAACGCGGTCAAGCGATAGCGATCCGTTTGGGAGCTTCAGCTGCATCAGTGGCCGCGGTGGATGAAGCCGAGGGCTTCAGCGCGGGTTTTCTCGTTCGCTCGGAAGATGCCGCGCACTGCCGACGTAACGGTCTGGCTTCCCGGCTTCCGGACCCCGCGCATGGTCATGCAAAGGTGCTCGGCTTCAACAACTACGAGTACGCCGCGCGGCTCCAATGCCTTCTCGATCGCATCCGCAACTTGAGTCGTCAACCGTTCCTGTACCTGTGGTCTGCGAGCAACCAGGTCCACAACACGCGCGAGTTTGGAGATCCCCGTGATCTGCCCAGACTCATTCGGGATGTACGCGACGTGCGCCTTCCCCATGAAGGGAACTAAATGATGTTCGCAGATTGAAAAAAGAGGGATGTCGCGCACCATGATCATCTCGTCGTGGCCTTCGTCGAAACGGACTTCGAGAAGGTCGCTGGGCTCTGCTCCGATGCCCGCGAAGATCTCCGCGTACATGTCTGCAACCCGTTCGGGCGTGCGGAGAAGGCCGTCGCGATCTGGATCCTCGCCTATCCCCTTCAGGATCTGTCGGACCGCATCGACGATGAGTTCTCGATCGAACTCGGGTCTGTCTTCCATAGAGATGAGGAAGCTCTTAGGCCTCGCCGAGTCTCGGCTTGGGGCGAAGGGCAGGGCGCTTGGGGGCGTCTTCGCCGCCTCCCGTGCCCGACTGTGTCGTGCGGTCTCGGGCCTCCCGGCGCAAACGAGTGCGCTCTAGTGGATTCGCAGGCGACTGTTTGGCGACCTCGGCGAGTATCTCGGCGATCTCTTCCTTCTCGAGCGACTCCTTCTCCAAGAGCCTCTCGACCATGAGGTCGAGTTTCGGCCGGTACTTCAACAGGATCTCTCGAGCCTCGTCATGAGCTTCTTCTACCAACCGGCGAATCTCGGAGTCGATCTTGGCGGCAACCACATCGGAGTAGTCCTTCACGTGACCGAAGTCTCGGCCGAGGAACGGCTGGGACTCGTTCTCGCCGAGGGCGAGGGGGCCGAGATCGGACATCCCGAATTGCGTAACCATTTGCTTCGCGATCCGGGTGCACCGCTGGATATCGTCCTGGGCTCCCGTAGTGGGTTCGTCGAACACGATCTCCTCGGCGCAGCGACCGCCGAGAAGCATCGCTAGCTCGTCGATGAGTTCGGAGCGCGTCACGAGGAAGCGATCCTCGGTCGGAAGCGTGAGCGTGTAACCAAGCGCACGTCCACGCGAGACGATCGACACTTTGTGAACGGGATCCGCGTTCGGCAGAGCGTGGCTAACGAGCGCGTGACCAGCCTCGTGGTAAGCGATCACCTTCTTCTCTTTGTCGGAGATCACGCGACTGCGACGCTCTGGCCCGGCGAGAACTCTGTCGATCGCCTCTTCCAACTCCTGCATCCCGATCTCGGTGCGCGAGAAACGGGCGGCGAGCAAAGCGGATTCATTAACGACGTTCGCGAGATCCGCTCCTGTGAAGCCGGGCGTGCGTCGCGCGAGCACCTCGAGGTCGATCTCCTTGGACAGCGGCTTTCCTCGCGTGTGGACCTTGAGGATCCCAAGTCGTCCATTGAGGTCCGGACGATCGACAACGATCTGCCTGTCGAAGCGACCCGGGCGCAACAGAGCCGGATCGAGGATGTCGGGACGGTTAGTAGCTGCGATGAGGATCACGCCACCCTTGACGTCGAATCCATCCATCTCGACGAGCAACTGGTTGAGCGTTTGCTCGCGTTCATCGTGTCCACCGCCGAGGCCCGCGCCACGATGACGGCCTACCGCATCGATCTCGTCCATGAAGACGATGGACGGCGCGTTCGCCTTCGCCTGTTCGAACAGGTCACGGACGCGGCTCGCGCCGACGCCGACGAACATCTCGACGAAGTCTGAACCGGAGATCGAGAAGAACGGAACGCCTGCCTCGCCGGCAACCGCCCTGGCGAGCAGCGTCTTACCGGTCCCGGGGGGGCCGTAGAGCAGAACGCCCTTGGGGATCTTGGCCCCCATCGCCTGGAACTTCTGCGGCGCCTCGAGGTACTCCTTTATCTCCTGGAGCTCCTCCACCGCCTCGTCGAGGCCGGCCACGTCGGAGAACGTGATCTTCGGCTGGTCTTTGGTGACCAGGCGAGCTTTCGACTTGCCGAAGCTCATGACGCGATTACCCCCGCCTTGCATCTGCTGCATGAGGAAGAAGAAGAACCCGACGATGATCAGGATCGGCAGGAACTGGAACAACACCGAGAGGAGCACCGAACCGGTCTGAGGATCGGCGCTGACGTCAACTTCGGCCTCGAGAGCGAGCTGCTGGTATTCGTCAACGGTATCCAGGGGGAGGTTCAGCTCGTACTTCGTGCCGTCTTCGAGTTCACCGACGACCTTGAGGTCCTTATTCAAGAATTCCGCCGAAGCGATATCGGTGTTGAGCCGCTCGACCCACTCGTTTACGGACTTGAGCTCCGTCGGCTTGTCGGTCCCGGCCCTGTACAGATTGAAGACCCAAACGACCGCGATGATGAGAAGCAGGTAAAAGATGGCCGACCTGAAGATGCGATTCATCGTCCATCAAGGGTAGCGCAGGGGGGATTCAACGCCTCCCGGCCGCCGAAGCGTGATTTCCGCCCGCTAGGCGGGCGTTTTCCCCCCGTAAGCCTCCGGCTTCAGCACCCCGATGTACGGGAGATTCCGGTACTTCTCTGCGTAGTCGAGGCCATAACCCACCACGAAAACGGGCGGGATCTCGAAGCCGGGATATTTCACATCAAGCGGCACGGCCTGCTCGCCCTTCTTCCAGAACAACGAGCAGATCTCGAGCGATGCGGGTCTCCGTGCCTCGAGATAGCGAAGCAGATAGGAAATGGTGAGGCCCGAGTCGATGATGTCCTCGACCAGCAGAACGTGGCGGTTGGTGATCTCGTAGTCGAGGTCCTTGAGGATCCGAACGACCCCCGATGACTTCGTGGCCGACCCGTATGACGAAACCGCCATGAAGTCGAACTCGAGTGGCAGTTGCACCTGGCGGGCGAGATCCGACATGAATACGAAGGCGCCCTTGAGCACTCCGACCAGCAGAAGATCCTTGCCCCGGTAGTCCTCGGTTATCTGTTTGCTGAGCTCCGCGATCTTGTCGTGGATCTCCTCTTCGGAGATGACGATCTCGGCGATGTCCTCGTGGAACTGGAAGCTCATCGGTCCATCCTAATCAGCGCTGAGGTCTATACCTCTGAGCACCAAAACACCGGCCTCGACCTCAACCTCGATCCCGGTCGCGATGGAGATTGTGCCGAATTGCCTCACATCCGGCTTGTCGAGGGCCGCGAGGACCTTCTCGATCCCTGCCGATCTGTCTCGGATGCGTCCCACCGCCCTCTCGAGGACCCGGCGGCGCAGGGCACGCGGCATCGAGCGCATCGCCTCGAGGTCGATCCGAACGACATCGCCGTCGCGCGTGACGAGATCGCGGCCGAGCCGATCGGCGAGCGACGCGAGCGCATCCGAGTCCTCCGTCAGACGATCGACCGAACGGGCGATGGCTCGGATCGCACCGTCCCCCCAGCGCGCCTCGATCGGACCGAGCACATCGGACCGGACCGTCGCCCTCTCGAAGCGAGGATCTTCATTGGCGGGGTCGTCGAAGTAGCCGAGTCCACAGTCATCGCAGTAGGCGCGTGTCTCCGCGCGACGCGCATCTATCAGTGGACGAACCCGCGGCCCCTCTTTCGGGCGAAGCCCTGCAAGGCCCGATGTCCCCGCGCCATGGATGAGTCGGGCGAGCGTTGTCTCTGCCCGATCGTCCAAGGTATGGCCGGTCGCGATCTTGGTTGCTCCAACCTGATCGGCGATGCTTTGAAAGAACGCGTATCGGAATTCGCGCGCTCGCTCGTGGAGGTTCGGCCCGGCTAAGTCGTGCGCCCGCGCAACATGGATGTCGAGACCCGCCGCCGCGACATTCCGCGCAATCGCCGCCGTGATCTCCTCCGACGAATCCGACAACCCATGGTCGACGAGCGCGACCACGGTTTCGATGGCCATAGTGTTACGTGCCCGCGTCAGGATGTCGAGAAGACACGTCGAATCGGGGCCACCCGAATATGCGACGAGCACGATCTCCTCGGAGTGGATCAGATCGCGATCGCGGATGGTCGCGAGCGCTCGTTCGTAGAGCTCGAAGCCCGGACCGCCGAGCGGCCTGTCCGCGCTTAAGCCGCTACCCGCGTCAGCCATGTCTCGGGCGCGCGCAACTCCGCCATGGTGGGAAAGCTCTCCGGCGCCGTCCATAGCGCCTCGAGCGCGGATGGACCTCCGCGGGCAACTACGGCCTCGCAGAACTGTTGGCCCAGTTCGTATTGACGAAGCTTCATCTCGAGGCCGATCGCATTCGCGACTATTCGCTGGATGCGGCTCTGCTGCTCCCTGCGTCGCTGGAAAACGTGACGCATCTGGCGGAAGGACGGGATGACGCGCGCTCCAATGGCGTCCATCACATAGTTGCCGTGACCTTCCACGACGGTCATCAGAGCCTGGATCTGATCGAGAACGATCCTCTGCTCGTCGTTGGCGAACAGATACATCGGGCTCTTCTCTTCAGGCGGCGTCGAGCTCGACATCAACTTCTTGACCGCGGTGCCGAGCTTCCGTGCGAGTCCCTTCGCGTCCATCTCGACCGTGTCCATGTAGGAATGGACGAGCTCCAAGAAACGAGGTCGCAACCACGGGACGCCCTCGAACTGGAAGCGGTGTGTCACCTCGTGCAGTGCCACCCACAGCGCGAACTCCTCCGGCACGAATCCGAAGCGACGTTCTGTCTCGACCATGTTGACGCCCACGAAATAGAGGCTTGCCCCCTCATCGGGCTCTGGCCGGCGGCGACGACGCCCCGCGTGTGCGCCCTCTTCTGGCACGAGAAGGTCGTACTGGCCGAGGACGCGCTTGGAGATGTAGCCGAGAAGTGCCCCGACCTCAGCGGAAACGGCAGTCGTTTGAATCATCCGCAGAGGCATGGGGACGGAGTCGAGTCGAGACCCGATTCGGTCCTGGATCGGCCCGAGCAAAGCGCTCATGCCGGTGACGTTGACTTCGGCCCAGCGCGCTCGGCTGATGATCCCCCACTTGACCGGCGCGGGGGCCGGGATCCCGCTCTCGATGGCGACGAGTTCCTCCGAGCGAGGGACGGCAAGGTCGAGATCGCGGCGGAGGCGATCCAGCAGATAAGAGCTCTCCAAAGGAGAGTCGCCGGCGACGCGCTTCGCTACGGCGACGGCGATCCGTGGGTCGATCAGCCGGGTCACGAGCTGAAGCCGGACCGAGGGATCTCGGTCAGGCCGTCCCCTTCTGACGAGATCCGATGAGTTTCCAGTAACTGAGTCCCATCCCGAGGAAGACGAGGAAGAGCATCGCAAATGTGATCTTCGCCA
>JAXDJH010000021.1:0-172566 GCA_034663635.1 Actinomycetota bacterium
CTGCGATACGACCCGGCCGACCCCAAGAACGCGGATCGCGATCGCTTCATCCTGTCGAAAGGTCATGGAGCTCCGGGGCTCTACTCCGTTCTCGCGGAGGCCGGCTACTTCCCCGTCGAGGATCTGATGACGCTTCGCAAGCTCGGATCACCGCTTGAAGGTCACCCCAACATGTGCCGTCTCGCGGGCGTTGAGGCATCCACCGGTTCCCTAGGCCAGGGTTTCTCGATAGGCATCGGCCACGCGCTTGCCGGTCGTATCGACGGCAAGGACTACAGGGTGTACGTGATGGTCGGAGATGGAGAGAGCGAAGAGGGCCAGCTCTGGGAAGCCGTCATGTACGCGGGCAACCACGGCCTCGACAACCTCACTCTGATCATCGATCACAACGGATTCCAACAGACCGACGCCGTCGATCACATCCAACCTCTGGACCCACTCGACGAGAAACTGCGTGCGTTCAAGTTCGAGACTCGCACGATCGACGGCCACTCCTTGGACGAAGTTGCCGACGCGCTTACGTGGGCCCGGTCGGTGAAAGGAAAGCCTCAAGCGATCGTGGCTCGGACCGTCAAGGGCAAGGGCGTCTCGCTCTTGGAAGCGAGTCCGGGCGACTGGCACGGCAAGCCGATCCCGCCCGACGAAGAGGCGAAAGCACTGGAGGAGATAGGAGTATGAGTTTCGGTATCACTCGGATCGAATTGACGGAGGGCCCGGCAACGCGGGAGGCGTTCGGTGAAGCTCTCGCGGAGCTCGGAGCAGACGAGAGGATCGTCGTCGTCGATGGCGATGTGAACAACTCGACCTACACCAACCAGTTCAAGAAGAGCTACCCGGACCGGTTCTTCAACGTGGGGATCGCCGAGTCCAACGCGGTGGGAGTCGCCGCTGGATTGGCAGGCGCCGGCAAGATCGCGGTAGTCGCGTCCTTCTCAACCTTTCTCATGTCCAACGCGTTCGACCAGATCCGCATGTCGATCGCGTTCCCTAACCAAAACGTGAAACTCGTAGGGACGCATGCAGGCATCTCGATCGGCGAGGACGGGCCGTCGCAGATGGCCATCGAGGATGTGGCCCTCGCCTGCGCGTTCCCGGGAATGACGGTCATCGTCCCGGCCGACGGACCGAGCACTCGCGCCGCGACGAAGGCGATGATCGAGCGCGACGGGCCGACGTTTCTGCGGTGTGGCCGGCCCAAGGTTCCGGTGATCTACGACGACGCATCGGAGTTCCATCTCGGAAAGGCGAACACCGTCAGAGAGGGCGACGACGTAACGATCATCGCTAACGGGATCATGGTCGCGATGGCCCTCGACGCCGCGGAAGGCCTCGCCGAAGAAGGGGTCCAGGCTCGCGTTCTCGACATGCACACCGTTAAACCCGTCGATGCCGACGCGATCGAGCGGGCCGCCAACGAGACTCGAGGCATCGTCGTAGCCGAAGAACATCTCGCGTACGGCGGTCTGGGGGCTACCGTCGCGATGGTGGTCGCGGAGCGCAAGCCAACCCGAATGGCGTTCGTCGATCTCGGCGACACGTATGCGACATCCGGGAAACCCGACGAGTTGCTGGCTCAGTACGGGTTAACGCCCGACGCGATCCTTGACGCCGCACGCCGGGTATTGAAGGACTGACAGTCGCTTAGGAGCCCCGCTCCGAGTCCAACAGGATCGTCACCGGGCCGTCGTTTACAAGAGAAACCTGCATCATCGCTCCGAACTCACCCGCCGCGCAGTGCACCCCCGTCTCAGCTACCGCGGCTAAGCAAGCCTCGTAGATCTTCTCTGCGTCGGGGCCCTGCGCGGCTCGGATGAACGAAGGCCTGCGACCCTTGCTCGCATCGCCGTAGAGCGTGAATTGCGAGACGAGGAGGGCATCGCCGCCGACATCGAGGAGCGAGTGATTCATCTTGTTGTCGTCGTCCGGCCATATGCGAAGGTTGACGAGCTTGTCGGCGAACCATGCGACCTCGCGGTCTCCATCTTCTTTAGAGATCCCCAGCAGAACCAGCGCGCCGGATCCGATCTCGCCCACCGTACGGTCCCCGACCGTGACCCGGGCCGTCGAGACGCGCTGAACGACGGCTCTCACTTGGGGGGGAGGAGTGGGTAGACCGCCTGCAGGATCGCCCGCGCGAGAGGCGCGGCGACCTGTCCGCCCACTCCCCCGTATTCGGACACCACAGCGATCGCGACCTTCGGATCACTCGCCGGAGCGAAACATATGAACCAGGCATGGTTCTTGCGCTCGCCGTTCACATCCACCTCGGCCGTTCCGGTCTTTCCGGCCACTTCGAGGCCGGTGACGTTCGCGGCCACGCCCGTTCCGCCCGTCACGACGTTGCGCATCAGTTCGGTCATAGTCGAAGCGGTGGAGGGTTTAGTGACGCGTTCGCCGCGCGGCTCCTCGCCGAGGTCGATGCGCGGCTCCATACGCTGGCCGCCGTTGGCGACGGTTGCGGCGACGCTGGCCATCTGGAGCGGAGTTGCGAGCGTCTGAGCCTGTCCTATCGACCCCCACATCAGATCGCCGGTGTCCTCCGGAAACGGGAACGATGGAGTCGCTGCATACAGAGCCATGGACGGTTGCCGATTGAAACCGAATCGTTCTGCGTAGTCGGTGAGCCGCTTGGCTCCAAGGTCCAATGCCACTTGGGCGAATGCGGTGTTCACCGAGTACTTCACCGCGGTCGCGAAGTCGAGCGTGCCAAAGTCGCCCGACTCGAAATTGCGCACGCCCTGGTATTCGGCCGGCCCGGTGAGTTGAGTGTCAGGTTTGACGGTGCCGGTGTCGAGAGCTGCAGACGCGGTCATGACCTTCATGGAGGAGCCCGGTGGGTAGAGGCCCGAGAGAGCCCGGTTGAACGGTTCGATCCCCGGGACGCCCACGTAATTGTTTGGGTCGAACGGCGACGACGAGACGATGGCGAGGATGTCGCCGGTGGAAGGTTGCAGGACGACGGCTCCACCCGTGGTCCCCCCGTAGGCGTTCTCCGCAGCGCGCTGGATATCGACATCGAGGGTGACCTTGACCTTCTCGCCCTTAGTCCCATCTATCCGGCCGAGGACCTCGTAACCCGGACGCGCGCAACGCCGGCCCGCCTTGCAGCGCGCCACGTGGACGAGCGCGAACCTGCGATCCGGCGACCCTGCGAGCGTGTCTTCGAACGCCTCCTCCAAACCCGACGCTCCGACCAGACGATCGCCGGTACCCGGTTCGAGGTGTCCTACGGTCGTCCCCGCGACGCTCCCCTGGGGATACGTTCGGTTGGAACCGCCCGTTGCCAGTTTCGCCCCATCCCTGTCCACTATCGAAGCCCGAGCCGGCCAGTCCTCCAGTGACACGAACCCGGCGATGCGCTCGTAGCCCGGCCAGAGGACGTCATCGTCGAATGACACCGCCCAGCGGTCTTCCTCCTCGACGTAGATGAGCGCGAGGTCCCCGGACAGCTCGACGGGCTCGCCCGCCGCCTTCGACACATAGGTCACCGTGTAGGGCGTTTGGATCTCGGTCTCGCCGGCTTCGGCGGATGGCGGGTCGACCGCGATCTCTGTATCGGTGATCCGGCCCGCAGCCAGGTTGGACTCGAAGAGCGTTCGGATTTTGGTTATCCCCCACTTCCGTTGGGATGCCTCGTCCAGGCTCTGATACAGCGTCGTGGGGTCCTGCTCGTTCCAGGCTCCCACGAAGGAATCGACCGCGCCACTGGGGTCAGACCTCGCTTGGGCCGGAGCCTCCGTCGCTTCGCAGGCTGCCCCTGCAGATAGGGAGGCCGCGACTAGCAGAACCCAGATACGCGCTGACATCGGCTGCTTCCTCGGTTCAGTTGCGGGCCGCCGAGGGCACCACTCGGTAGACGTCGTATACGGACTCGACGCGTTTGACGCTCTGGATGATGTGGTCGAGGTGAGTCGGATCGGCCAATTCGAAACTGAAGCTGAGCGTGGCGATCCCATCCTTCCCAGAGCGGGTTGACGACCCGACTATCGAGATCCCTTGGTCCGAGATGGCGGTGGTGACGTCCCTGAGCAGCTTGGTGCGGTCCAAAGCCTCGATCTGGATCGAAACGACAAACGTGCCAGCCTGTCGTTCGTCCCACCAAACTTCGATCATCCGATTCTCATCCGTGGACTGGAGCTGCTTCGCGTTCGGACAGTCAACCCTGTGAACCGAAACTCCGCGTCCTCTCGTCAGGAAGCCGACGATCTTGTCGCCGGGGACCGGAGTGCAACACCGTGCGAGGCGGACGAGTAGATCGTCCATGCCTTCGACGATGACCCCCTTGCCGCGCGGCTTGTGGGTTCGACGGCGGATCGGCGTGACCTCATCGGCGACGTCGGTCTCGGCCTCCGGCTGAAACAAGCGGATAACCCTGGTGGCAACCGATTGGGGCGAGAGATGGCCCTCGCCGATCGCGACGTGCATGGATTCCAGGTCCGGATACTTGAGGTCATCGGAGACTTTCTGCAGTAGATCCGCGCGGGCGATCTTCTCGACGGGCAGGCCGTGTTTGCGCATCGACGCGGTCAGCGCATCCTTGCCCTGCGCAAGGGCATCTTCTCTTCGCTCGCGCGAGAACCATTGTCTGATCTTGTTCCTGGCTCGCGGTGTCTTGACTATCTGGAGCCAGTCGCGGGAGGGAGAGGCTGGGCCCTTCGAAGTGATGATCTCGATCGAGTCCCCCGATACGAGTTCGTGACTCAGACCCACAAGGCGTCCGTTCACCCGGGACCCGACCGTTCGATGCCCGACCTCCGTGTGGATCGAGTATGCGAAGTCGACGGGGGTGGCACCTCTCGGCAAGGAGACGACGTCGCCCTTCGGGGTGAACACGAAGACCTCGTCCGCGTAAAGATCGATCTTGAGAGACTCCATGAACTCTTTGGGATCGATCGACTCTCGCTGCCAGTCCATCATCTTCTGCAGCCAGGCGATCTCCTCCTCCGGGACCTTGCCGCGCCGCTGCTCCTTGTAGAGCCAGTGCGCGGCGATCCCGAATTCAGCCGCTCGGTGCATGTCGTCGGTGCGGATCTGGATCTCCATAGGACGCCCACCCGGCCCCATGACCGTCGTGTGCAGTGACTGGTACATGTTGAACTTAGGCATCGCTATGTAGTCCTTGAAGCGGCCCGGAACCGGCGTGAACACGGTGTGGATGGCGCCGAGGGCCGCGTAGCAGTCCCTCACCGATTCGACCACCACGCGCATCCCCACGAGATCGAAGATCTCATCGAACTCCTTGCCGCCGAGGATGATCTTTTCGTAGATCGAATAGAGGTGCTTGGGTCGGCCGGACACCTCCGCTTTGATCTTGACCTCGCGTAGCTTGGCTTGGATCTGCTCGACCACGTCATCGAGTGCCCGTTCGCGTTCGGGCTGCCTGCTCTTCACGAGGGTGTCGATCTCTTCGAATCTCTTCGGGTGAAGAGTCACGAAAGCCAAATCTTCGAGCTCCCATTTGATCCCGTACATCCCAAGCCTGTGCGCCAGCGGCGCGTAGATCTCGAGAGTTTCCAGAGCGATGAGCTCGCGCTTCTCGGGACTCAGAGGGCCCAGTGTCCTCATGTTGTGCAACCGGTCGGCGATCTTTATGAGGAGCACTCTGATGTCGCGCGCCGTAGCGACGATCATCTTGCGCAGGTTCTCGGCCCTGGTTTGTTCGGCAGAACGGAACTTGATCTTCTCCAGTTTCGTCACGCCGTCGATGAGCGATGCTATGTCGAACCCCAGGGCTTCCTCGACCTGGCTGAGGGTGACATCCGTGTCTTCAACCGCGTCGTGAAGAAGGGCTGCTGCGATCGTCGATTCATCGAGCCCGAGCTTCGCGAGGATCTCGGCAACCGCGAGAGGGTGACTTATGAAGGGATCGCCCGATTTACGGACCTGGCCATCGTGCGCTGCTTCGGCTATCTCGTAAGCACGCTCGATCAGCTTGAGGTCGGCCTTCGGTCGCTGCTTGCGGACCTCGCGCGAGATCCTGTCGAGCGCCGAGCTGCCGCCTTGCCGGGGAGGCCGCACCTTCTTCAACACGGCCTTCACCCCGCGTTGCGGCGCACCTACAAGCGTCGTCTGCGATTTTTCAGGCGTGTCCGGAGCGCTTCCCATACACCATTGTAGGCAGAGGGTCTATCAGTCCTCGGCTCGCACGAACTCGACCTGAGCCTTGTCTCCCATCATGGAGCCGACACGCCACCCGGCCGTGAGCCAGGCGCGGCTGTGCATCCTGCGGTCGTCGTTGCGCCACCACGAAGGGAACCGAGCATTCGAGGGGAGCGTCTCCCCCACCACCTCTTCGATCTCGGGAAGCGTCATCACGAGCCGCTCTACGCCGCCCGGCTGATTGGCCAGGTATGCGGCAAGGCGGATGTATTTGAGAGACCGTCGTTCGGTTTTCTCCGTCACGCCACCGACACTAGAGAGGTATGGACGTGTCAAGTAGGGGGTAGCGCTATATGTCCGGATTGTCGAGCACCGAACGCTCTCTCAGTAAGTGATGAGACTGAAGTAGTCGTATCCCTCGAGGCGCGACCTGCCTCCGAGGAAGGAGAGTTCCATGATGGTGGCGATCCCCGCGACCTTTCCGCCGCATCGCTCGGTCAGCTGCGCGGTGGCAAGGGCCGTCCCGCCTGTCGCGAGAACGTCGTCGACTATCAGGATTCGCTCCCCCGACGAGATCGCGTCGCGATGGATCTCAAGGTCATCGGTCCCATATTCCAGGTCGTAGGACTGACTCTCGACCTCCCAGGGAAGCTTCCCCTTCTTTCGAACGGGGATGAGGCCGGCTACGAACCTGTAGGCAAGAGGAGACGCCACCATGAACCCGCGAGCTTCGATGCCCAGCACTTTGTCGATCTCGTCACGATCGTAGTGGTGAGCGATCGCGTCGATCGTGTATGCAAAGGCTTTCTTGTCGGCGAGAAGCGGAGTGATGTCCTTGAACATCACTCCCGGTTTCGGGAAATCCGGGATGTCGCGGATGTGGTCCTTGAGCCAGTCGTGATTCGGATTGTGGTCTGCCATCCCCCGGAGTCTCCCCTACCGCCGCTTGCGGCGTTTCGCCTTCTTGGAGCCGGCCTTCGGCTTTGTCGGGGGCCGCGCCGTTGTCATCGCCGGGCGGGTTGCCGGCGTGGCTTCGCCGGCTTCCGCGGCGCCGGCTGCTGTAGCCGCGGCAGCGGCAGGACCTTTGATCTGCGCGGCCCGCTGCGTCTCGCGCATCATCTTCTCCCGCACGTTTCGGTACTTCGGTTCGTGCTCCTTCCACACCGAGAGCACCGGTGTGGCCACGAAGATCGAGGAGTAGGTCCCGACCAAGATTCCGACGAAGAGGGCCAGAGCAAGGTCTTCGAGCGTGGTCGCGCCAAGGAGCCCGGCCCCCACGAAAAGGAGCGCCGCCACTGGGAGGAGCGTTGCAAGCGATGTGTTGACGGATCGCATGAAAACCTGGTTCATGGAGAGATTCGCCGCGTCCTGATATGTCATCCGACCCGTGGCTGCGTAGGTCGCTGTGTTCTCTTCGACCTTGTCGAACACGACGACAGTGTCGTATAGCGAATAACCAAGGATCGTAAGGATCGCGATCACGGTCGACGGCGTCACCTCAAATCCAATGAGTGAATAGATCCCGGCCGTGATCAGGATGTCGTGAGCGAGCGCGATGATCGCTGCGACCGCCATCTTGAATTCGAACCGGAACGAGATGAACGCAAGGATGACGAGCAGGAAGATGATCAGAGCGCGGAATGCCTTCCTGGTGATCTCCGAGCCCCATTTACTTCCGATGCGCTGGCTGTCGGTGTCGGCGACGTCGACGCCAACCGCCGCCGCCACGCTTTCGACTACCGCGTTCTGTGTTTCGGGGTCAGCGATCTCTTTGGTCTGCAGGATGAGCGAGCGGTTCGAGCCTTCGGTGGCTACCTGGATCTGAGCCTCTCCGGGGTGGAACTCGGCGATGGCGTCCTGGACTGCCGTGATGATCTCTTGATCGTCCGAATCGCCCAGGGGTCCGTCGGCGGGGATCGAGGTCTGGATCGACAGACCTCCCTTGAATTCGATCCCGTAGTTCAAACCCTGAGTGGCCAGCAGGAGGATGCTTCCGAGGACTAGAACGGCCGAGATCGCGAACCAGAGTTTCCTCCGGCCGATGAAGTCGATCTTGGTCTCACCGTGGTACAGCCTGTGGAGGATCCCGCTCACGAGTTCACCCCCAGCGCCTGACGCAGTCCGATAAAGCGGCCGTCGGTGAATCTCTTACTCCGCGCCAGGAGGGTTACCGCCGAGCGAGTGAAGAAGTACGCGATGAGAACGTCGATCAAGGTCGCGAGCCCGAGGGTAAGAGCGAAACCTCGAACCGGCCCAACCGCCAGGAAGAACAAGATCACGGCGGCGGCTCCGGTCACGAAGTCGGCCACAAGGATCGTCCGGAACGCTCGCGCCATGCCTCTGTCAACGGCCGCGCGCATGCTCTTGCCGGAATGAACCTCGTCCTTGAGGCGCTCGAAGGACACGATGTACGAGTCGGCGGTGATGCCTATCGAGACGATGATGCCCGCGACGCCGGCGAGACTCAGCGCCAATCCCGCCGTCTGGCCGAGTATGGCCATGATCGTATAGATCGTCGCTGTGAATATCGCCAAGCCCAACCAGATCACCAGGCCGAGCGCACGGTAATAAAGGAGCACGTAAAGCATCACGAGCGCCAAGCCGATGACCCCGGCCGTCAGTCCGGCTTTGAGCGAGTCTTCTCCGAGCGTCGGCGAGACCTTCTGGACCTCCGACTGTTCGAGCGTGATCGGGAGTGCGCCGGTGCGGAGAACCAGTGCTAGATCCTTGGCTTCGGCCTGGTCCCCTACGTCGATCTGCGTCTGACCGCCGGTGATCCCCTCGCCGCATTGAACGCCGCTGCTCGTACCGTTGCCGGTCGACATGCCCGCGGCGGACTCCACCTTGCCGTCCAGCACGATCGCGACCTGGCTCTTCACCGGATCGCCTTTGTCTCGCAGGCATGCGAGTTCGTCGGTGAACGCCTGCCAGACCTGCGCGCCGGAGCCACTCATGTCGATAGACACGTTCCAGGCCCCGGTCGTCTGGTCGGGGACCGCCTCGGCCTTCGTCACGACGTCGCCGGTCAACCTTGCAGGAGCCAGCTTGTAGAGGGTTCCCTCTTCGCCATCCTGCCCCGAGGGGTAGACGACCTCCTGGTCGTTGACGCTGTCGTCGGTTGCCTCGGTGACCGTGGGCGCGTTTTTCTTCGTGGAACTCGGGGGGATGACTTCCTCTACTTGCCTGAAGGTCAGTTGCGCGGTCGTGCCGATCAACTGGAGGGCTTTCTCCTCGTCCTCGACGCCGGGGAGCTGGATGAAGATGTTGTTCGAGCCCGCGATGCTGACCTCGGGTTCCGCGACGCCAAGCCCGTCGATCCTGCTCCTGATGATCTCCACCGTCTTCTGAAGGACCCCCTCGTTCACGTTCTCGCCCGAGGCGGTGAGGATGACGGAGAGGCCACCCTCCAGGTCCAGCCCGAGCTTCGGCGTCGTATGCGTCGCGACGACCGCGCCCAGCCCGCCGAACGCGAGGATGAGCGAGAGGATCAGTCGTACCTTGTAACGCGTTGCTTTCATCTGACTCCTATAGAAGCTTTGTGCCGTTGATGTCGATCTTGAAATGACAGTCGAGGAAATCCGCCGCGCGCCTGCACATCATCATGCGCGAGAGAAAGATCTCGAAGTAATCCATCACTCCTGCCAGCTCGGTGTCGATCGTCAGTTCGAGCGTGAGAGTACGGGCATCCGCATCCACGCGCAGGAAGGAGTGTTCCACAGCGTGATTGACCCGGTCGTGGATGTCGAACAAGGTCGGGTCCTTCACCCGGACCCGGCTCCGGTGCACATCTGACTTGTCGGCAACGATGAGGGCAGCTCCGGCGGGGTTGACCGGGTTTCCGAACTCTTCTTCATGGTTGCCGATAGCGGCCATGATGATGCCGATCTCGGAGTAGCTCATCCCCAAGTCTCTGAGGATGTCGTAAGTGATCACGGCGCCGGATTGAGAGTGCATCGACCGGGAGACGAAGTTCCCCATGTCGTGTAGGTAACCAGCGATGCCGGCGAGCTCTGCCATTCGGTCGTTGTAGCCGAGGCGGTGGATGACGTTGTAGGAGATCTTCGACACGAGCCCCGCGTGACGGAAACCGTGCTCCGTGTAGCCGATCTCACCCAGATAGCGGTCCGCAAGCGAGATGAAGGTGCGAACACCCTCATGCGCCTCGACCTGGGAGATGCCGATCTCGGAGATCACGTCGAGAGGTTCTGGCGTGGAGGCGGCCTCCACAGGCATTGCCTCTTTCACCGTTCGACCCAACGCGTCGGTTGGTTCTACCTCTCCGGCCCCCGGAGTTTCGGCCGGTGTTGCGTTCACGCCGTCTCTTCCTCCTCGATGACCTCGTCGGAGTCCTCGTCCTCGTCCTCAGACATGTCGAGGTCCTCGGTGACCCGGCGCGCGATGGCGCTCTTGACGAACTTGATCACGGTTCCTGGAGCGACTTCGACCTCGATCTGGTCGTCGCCGATGGCTCGCACCGTTCCGTGCATGCCGCCGATCGTGACGATCTCGTCGCCTACATCCACGCTGTCAACGAGCCGCCGATGCTCGTCCACCCGGCGCTTCTGGGGCCGGATGAGCATGAAATAGAACACGGCCATCATCAGGCCGAGAAAGATGAGCGTGCCTGCCCCGTTCTCCACTTCGACTCACATCCTTTTTAGGATTTCCCGCGTGGACCCGGAGTCGACCCGTGCGAATCCGATTGAGGCTCACGCGAACAGAGCCGCCCGGGCGGCCCTAGGAGGGCGATATTAACCGCCTAGAAGCCTTACGGGCGGGCGCCTAAGAGTCGAAGAGGCGGGCGGCGGGGCCCTCGGGAAGAGGGGCGTCGATATGGGCGAACGCCGCCCTGGTAGCCACCCGCCCTCTCGGGGTTCTGCGGATGAAGCCGAGTTGCATCAGGAACGGTTCGTAGACGTCCTCGATGGTGTCGGGCTCCTCCCCAACCGCCACGGCAAGGGTCGAAAGACCGACCGGACCGCCTCCGAAACGCCGGATGAGGGCATCGAGCAGAGCGATGTCGGTGCGATCGAGGCCGAGCTCGTCGACCTTGAACACCTCGAGCGCTTTCCGAGCTACATCGCCGTCGATCGTCCCGGTGGCGCGGACCTGCGCGAAGTCGCGCACCCGTCGCAAGAGACGGTTGGCGATGCGAGGCGTCCCCCGGGCCCGACGCGCAATCTCGCTTGCGCCGGCCGCGTCGATCTCGACTTCGAGGATCTCGGCCGACCTCGTCACTATCCGTTCGAGATCCGCTGCCGGGTAGTAGTCCAGCCTCTCCGCGAGCTCGAACCGGCTTCGAAGAGGGCCGGTGATGAGGCCGGCGCGCGTGGTCGCACCGACGAGAGTGAACCGAGGGAGATCGAGCCTGAGCGTGTGAGCGCTCGGCCCCTTGCCGATGACAAGGTCGAGCTGGAAGTCCTCCATCGCCGGATAGAGGACCTCTTCAACGGTGCGCGGCAACCTATGGATCTCGTCGATGAACAAGACATCGCCGTTCTCGAGGTTCGTGAGGATCGCGGCGAGGTCACCGGCCCGCTCGAGCGCGGGCCCGGAGGTCGGCCTGATGTTCGCGGACATCTCGCGCGCCACGACGTGAGCGAGGCTCGTCTTGCCGAGACCGGGGGGGCCCGAAAGAAGAAGATGCCCGGCGGGCTCGCCTCGTTCGAGTGCGGCCTCAAGGACGATCTGAAGGTGTTCCTTGAGTTCCATCTGACCGACGAACTCATCCAGGGTCCGCGGCCTCAGGGACCCTTCGGCCTCACGCTCCGCGACGTCGGCAACGGGGACGAGGAAGTCCCCTGCGTCCGGATCGGCCATCACGCGAGCGCCTTCAAAGCAGAGCGAACGATCGTCTCGACCGTGTCATCGTCGGCGGGACGAAGCTCGCCGAGCGCCGCCCGGATCTCGGGCACCGAGTAGCCGAGGTTCTGAAGAGCCGAACGAGCAAGCGTTATCGCATCACGCCCCCCGCCCACTACCTCGAGATCGGGAAGCTGGAGCCTTTCCTTCAGATCCAAGACGATGCGTCCGGCCGTCTTCTTGCCGATCCCGGGCACCGTGGCCAGGGCGTCCACGTCATCGGTCACCAATGCCTTTCGGAACGCTTCCGGAGTCAGCGCCGAACAGATCGCAAGAGCGACCTTCGGTCCCACCCCCGACACACCGATCAGCGCCTCGAACATGGTTCTTTCCGATTCGGTCGCGAAGCCGAACAATGCGAGCGCGTCCTCACGAACGTGCGTATGGACCCACATCCGGAAGCTCTCGCCCGATCCCGGTAGCGCGGCCATCGTGGTCGCTGAGCATTGCAACTTGTACCCGACGCCGTTGACGTCTAGGTAGCAGCCGTCGGGTCCGGGGCTCACGACGCGCCCGTCTAGGAAACCGATCATCCGCCGACCGCCCTACTCACGGCGCGCGCGAGTCCGCTTGAGTTGTGATGACAGATCGCAAGTGCACACGCGTCGGCCGCGTCGGCAGGCCGAGGAGGAGTCGATAAACCGAGGATCGCTGCGACCATCGCCTGGACCTGGGCCTTCGTCGCGTTCCCGACACCGACGACCGACGCCTTCACCTGGCCGGGGGTGTAGTCGTGCACTTCCAAGCCGGCTTCGGCAGCCGTTTCGATGGCGACTCCGGAGGCCTGCCCCACCGACATCGCGGTCCTGACGTTCGAGTTGAAGAACAACCGCTCGACCGCGACCACATCCGGTTCGCTGGTTTCCAGAGCCTCGAGCAGTTGGCGCCTGAGCTCGACGAGGCGCTTGGCCACGGGCAGATCGGTGGACGTCCTGATCACGCCCATGGCGATGGGGCGCAGGGCGCCGTCCGTCCGTTCGACGACCGCGATTCCCATCCGGGTCAAGCCCGGGTCGATTCCGAGGACCCGCACGGCTCTTAGATCCACCTCCAGCTCGGTAAAGGTCGAACGCTTGTTCGCCGTAGCGTATCGGAGGCCTGGGACGGAAGCCCGGTTTTCGGCCCCTCTAGAGGTGTCTTATCGAGGTCACGGGGATGCCGCCGGCGTCTCGTTTGGCCTTCTCCGGGGCATCGAGCTCGGCGACGGTTTGGTAAAGCATCCGGTCCGGCGCCACTCCAACCGCAGCTGCGTCCTCGTCGGTGAGGTGCTCGATCACGCTCTTGGACGCCAGGATGTCTCCGTCCCGGGCGGTTTCCTGTATTCGCGCGCATTCGTTGACCGCGTCGCCGAGCGCGGTGACCTCCAAACGTCCTCCCGTTACGAGCTGCCCCATGTACAAGCGCCCACCCCAGTGAACCCCGACGTTGATGCGGCAGAGCTCCTCCTGAACTATGCCGATGTCGTCGGCAAGCTCTCCCGCGACTCGTTTCGCCAGATTGACGATCTCGCGCGCCGTGCCTATCGCGGCCCGGGAGGCAGCCGACGGTGAGCCGAGATCCTCGGCCAGGAAGAAAGCGGTGACGCCGTCCCCCGCATGCTTGCCGACGATCCCATGGTTGTCGGAGACGACATCATCGATAGCGGTAGTGAGTTCGCGGATGAGCCTGAAATATGCCGCGCTGGGAAGCCGGCGCGATAACTGAGCCGAAGACTGCAGGTCCGCGAACAGGATGGCGGCTTGCCGTCGTCCAGGTCTGACCAACCTGTACATCCGCGAGTACATGCCCTGATCGCCGCGTGCGAGCAGACCATGGACCCGCGCCGGCAACGCCGGGTCGTAGAGGATCAGCGTTCCGACGAACCCTTCCGTCGGATCCAAAAGCCGGAAGTGGAACTCGTTGATCCGCATCGGCGGAAGGTCGCCCTGGATGAACTCGAATGTGCTCGTCCAGATGAGCGGAGGCTCTTTCGGCTCGAGGTCTTCGAACAAACTGTCGACGATCTCTTCGAAGGTCTCCCCTTGCAGCTCTCCCGCCCACGCGGGAAAGGCTTCCCCCCTCTCGGCGAGAGCCATCGCCTCGGTCATGAAGATCCTCTTCAGCCCCTCCTTACGGCCCGGCGTGTCGAACATCACGTAAGGGAAGTACTCGTGAACCACGTCAAGTTTGCTTTCCTCGCTCATCATTCGAGACCAGGATTCGCTCATGTAGTTGGCGACGATGTGCTTGCCCAGACCGACCGCTTCCTCACCGACCTCTTCGATCAGCATCTCGCGGAACTCGTCCGAGACCCACACAAGCCGCGCCTCGCGATCGAGGATCGCAGCAGCGCCTTCGGTCGCGCCGATCTGTTGCGCCGCCTGCTCGAGAGTGGGATGCAGTGGCTCCGTCATCGCGCTACCCCGCTACCGCCGCCAGAACGTGGTCGGGGATGTCGAAGTTCGCGTAGACGTCTTGCACGTCGTCGAACTCCTCCAGGGCATCGATCAACTTCAGTACCTTTCGCGCGTCGGACTCGTCGAGCTCGATCGTCGTCTTCGGCAACTGAGTGAGTTCGCTTGACTCAACCGTGATCCCGTTCGCCTCGAGCGCGTCCCTCACTGCCTTCGTGGCCTCGGGTGGAGTGATCACTTCGATCGTCTCTTCGGACGAGCGGATGTCTTCGGCCCCCGCGTCCGCGGCAGCGAGAAAGACGTCGTCTTCGGTAGCCGATCCTGCCGGCACCAGCACGACGCCCTTCGCCTCGAACATCCAGGAGACAGCGCCGGGCTCTGCCATCTTTCCGCCGACCCCGTTGAACGCGCTTCGCACGTCCTGAGATGTCCTATTGCGGTTGTTCGTTAGGCAATGCACCAGAACCGCAACGCCGGCGGGGCCGTAGCCCTCGTAGTAGACCTCTTCATATGCCTCGCCTTGGAGCTCGCCGGTGCCCCGCTTGATCGCTTTGGCGATGTTGTCGTTCGGTACGGAGCTGTCCTTGGCCTTCTGGACCGCCGACGCGAGCGTTGCATTGCCTTCGACGTTCCCGCCGCCTTCGCGAGCCGCCACCTCGACGTAGCGCAGGAGCTTGCCCCAGAGCTTGGAGCGCTGTGCATCGGCCGCGCCCTTCTTGCGCTTGATCGTCGACCACTTGGAATGGCCCGACACCTAGATCACCTCCATGAACATGGCATGAACCCTAGCGTCGGCGGTCATCTCGGGATGGAAGGTCGACGCGACGACGCTTCCTTGCCTCACCAGCACGGGGTGGCCGTCGTGGCTCGCCAGCACCTCGACACCCTCGCCGACGCCCTCGATAACCGGTGCTCGGATGAAGACAGCCCTGAACGGCCCGTCAAGCTCGTCGATGTCTAGATCGGACTCGAACGAATCGATCTGACGGCCGTACGCGTTGCGACGGATCGAGATGTCCAAGACGCCTATCGAGTGAGGGATCTGCTGCTCGCCGACCACTTCCCGAGCCAGAAGGATCGCTCCGGCGCATGTTCCGTATACGGGCATCCCCTCTCGTGCTCTAGCGCGAAGGGGGCCGAGCAATCCGAAACGATCGAGCAGCTTGCCGATAGTCGTTGACTCGCCACCGGGGAGAATGAGCGCGTCGACTCCGGCCAGCTCCGCCGGGCGCTTGACCACCACCGGCGTCCCTCCCGCGGCCTCGATGGCGCGTGAGTGTTCCCGAACATCTCCCTGCAGTCCGAGGATGCCGACCTTCATGCCATCACCACCCGCGCTTTGCGAGCCTTTGGCCTTCGGGGATGTCGTCCACATTGATACCGACCATGGCCTCGCCGAGACCACGCGACACTTTCGCCACGATCTCGGGGTCGTTGAAGTAGGTCGTCGCCTCGACTATGGCGCGAGCCCTGAGAGCAGGCTCGCCCGACTTGAAGATCCCCGAACCCACGAAGACACCGTCCGCGCCCAACTGCATCATCAAGGCGGCATCCGCCGGAGTCGCGATCCCGCCGGCGGTGAATAAGACGACGGGAAGCGTGCCCGTTTCGGCTACCTCGCGCACGATGTCGAAAGGAGCGCGTAATTCCTTCGCTTCGGCCATCAACTCTTCCGCGCCCATCACCGACAGCTTCTTGATCGAGGACAGGATCGAGCGCATATGGCGAACGGCCTCCACGACGTTGCCGGTTCCGGCCTCGCCCTTGGATCGGATCATCGCCGCGCCTTCGCCCAATCGACGAAGAGCCTCGCCGAGGTTCGTCGCGCCGCAAACGAACGGCACGTCGAAGTCCCACTTGTTGACATGGTTGGTCTCATCCGCTGGAGTGAGGACCTCGGACTCGTCGATGTAATCGACGCCGAGTGACTGAAGCACCTGGGCCTCGACGAAGTGACCGATGCGGCATTTCGCCATAACGGGGATCGAGACGGACTCGACGATCTCGGCGACCTTCTCGGGATCGGCCATACGCACTACGCCGCCCTCGGCGCGGATGTCCGCGGGGACGCGTTCCAGTGCCATCACCGCGACCGCACCGGCGTCCTCGGCGATCACCGCTTGTTCGGCGTTGGTCACGTCCATGATGACCCCGCCCTTCAACATCTCGGCGAGCCCGCGCTTGACGCGCACGCCGCCGGTTTCCTTGTGGATGTCGGTCATCGCAAACGCTCCTCGACGAGATTGACCTTCGAAGAGCCGATTTTACCGCCGCGGTCACCCGCTCAGTCGAAGGCGATGGCCCCTTTGACCTCGCCCTTCTTGGATGGAACGAGCTCTACCCAGATCGAACCGGGCGCGAATAGGAGCGGATCGCCCGACTCCGTCTCGAAGACTGGGGCGTCCCGCCTGCTGTCGATCGTCCAGACGCCCTTGATGACCTTGCCGTCCCTGAACAACAGGGCGCGACCGGTTCCCTCGAGCTTGATGTCGGGCGAAGGATTCCCCGCGACATCGACGATGCAACACGAATGATCCACCTCGACTTCTTGAACGAGCACGTTCGGGACGGCGACCTGATCGCCGGTGCCAACGAAGAACGGAGCGCCTGCCTCGAAGCGTCGCCACGAATTGCCCTGCCAACGCCACTCGATCGTGTTCCCTGCAGTGAAATTAAGCCGGACAGAGCGAGCCTTCTTGGCTCCTTCATCGACCGGTCCAAATCCGAAGATGCGCTCGGGGGGCCGCGTTCTCTTAGCGGCCGGCAATTTCCTTATCTCTTCCGTATTGGCGAAGAGGCTGTGAACCGAAGTGCTCCCAGGTGGGTCGCGGAACAACGCTGCTCCGCTGATGTCGTTCTCCTCGAACGCAAGCATCTTGCGATCCTCCAGCTCTTTCTGAACTATCGCGTTGGCGCCGGAGTAGATCAGCAGCTTCGTGAAGGGCTTTCCGATCCTCGGATCATCGAAGCGCGCGCTGCGTACGGGGCCGACCTTCGGAGCATCACCACAGTGGTAGATCGCCATGAACCTTGTGATGCCACCTTCGACGATCTCCTCAAAAACCAGGTCCGCATGCTCGAGACCACTCTGCGGTCGAGCCTCAGGAGAATCCTCGACCTTGATCGCGACCGCGGATCGCGCGATGTCGATGCCCTTGGCCGGATCCTTGCCGGTCAGTGGGCACGTCGTCTCGGGCTCTGGCGTCGGAGTGGCTGAAGGTTGCGTCGCCGTTGGGGTGGTCGTGACATCGCCTTCGTCGTCGCCACTGCACGCGGCGGACACCAACAGCAATGTAACGAGGACCCCTAGAACTCGGCCCGTCCTATTTCTTCGCAAACGAGAACGACCCCTTCACTTCGCCTTGGTCGTCGGGGACGAGCTCGATCCAGATCGAGCCCGGAGCGAACACGAATCTATCGCCGTCTTTCGTCTCGAACACTGCTGGGCTCTCGATGTCGTCGCGGGTCCATGTGCCCTTGATGGCCTTGCCATCGCGGAATAGAACCGCTCGCCCGGAGCCCGTCTCGTTCGCGATCTCCAGGGAGGGGTTCCCAACTACATCGACGATCGTCTTGGACAGGTTCACGGTGTGCTCTTCGATGAGGACGTTCTCCACGTGCACCTGGTCACCGCTTTCCATCATGAACGGCTCATCGCCCTGGAAACGGTCCCAGCCGTCGCCGCTCCAGTCGTACCGAACGGTGTTGGAAGCGTTGAATTCGATATTTATCGACGCGGCCGGCTTGGCTCCGTCCTGGACATCACCGAATCCGAACAGATCGTCCGGCGGCGGATCTTCGAACTGCTTCTGACCGATCTTTCGCAGTTCCTTGGTGTGCGCGTAAAGGGTGTGCTCCGAACTGAGGCCCTCGCGCGGGATGCGCTCGAGGGCGCCCTGCGCCGTGTCCTCGTCGATCCGGACGATGTCGGCGGCTTCGAGGGCCTGCAACACCGGTGCGTTCTGCCCGGAATAGGAAAGGATCCTGGTGATGGGGGTGACGATCGCCGGGTCGACCGCCCGAGCGCTTCGGACCGGCCCGGCCTTGTCGGAATCCGTGCAGTGGTAGATCGCCATGAAGCGCGTCACTCCACCCTCGACGAGCTCCTCGAACACGACCTCCGCCTCGTCCAATCCGGACAGCGGATACGCGACCGAAGCGTTCTCGACCTTCACTGCAACAGCAGGTCGGTCGAGCAAAGCCTCATTGTGCGGCTCGACTCCACTGAGGGGACAAGTCGCAGGCGGCGGATCGACCGCGTCTTTGATCGGACCGATGATCGGGACATCGCGGTCGCCCAACATGAAGAACGCGCCGATGGCAAGCGCGATCACTCCCCCACCGATCGCCAAACCTTTTTTCGCATTGGGTGACACGCGCCGCGCCTCCTTATTTCCTCACTGCTGGATTCGTTCGGTTCAGGATCGCACTCGACGCTGCATCTACCCCGCTCGCGTCGTGCGCGAAAAAGCGCCTCAAATGGCTCAAAGGCGCGTTCGTCGACGCTAACACGCAGGATGAACTAAGCGGCGGAAATCAGTGCCCGCTCACTAAGTCTCAAAGGTCTAACAGGGCCGACATCCGTTGCTCTGCAGGAACGTGAGATACCCCATCCCACACGAACCACAGTGGTCCGAATCGATCGTCCACGCGCCGGTCCGCCTTGGATATCGCAGAGGCAAGTGCCGGCGGATACCTCGTGAGAGCCGAGGCGTGAACGTCGTCGGCTCCGCCAACGCTAGGAGCAAAGCGGAACGCCCACCGGCCCATGCGAGCCGCGGTCGCTGCGTATCGCAGCCTTCCTTCAGAGGCTCGGATCAAGCAGTGTGCGATCGCGCCTTCTAGTTCCGTCCGGGTGAAGTCGTCGATCAACGAACGCGTGACGATGATGGTTGGCGCACCGCGGCCCGCGATCACAAGGGCGTTCGGTCCGCCACGTTCGAGGACAAGGATCGTCGGAGCCGCCACGCCCAACGACGCCGCTAGGCCAGACGCAATGTTCGACAAGCGCGGAGTTGCCGGCTCTTTCGCACCAACCCGTCGCACCGCCCACGAGCCCGCGGTCACGTCAACCAAGAAAGACAGCGACAGAACGATCGCCAGCGCGAGGATGCCGGCCGGCCACGAGACGATCAGTCCGACGATGGCAGCCACGACAACGGCCGCGATCAGCCCTGGCAGAAATAGCGCTAGGCGGTGCGCGATCGGATATGGAGACTGGTCAACTTCCCAGGTCGAGTTCCGGGCATGTGCGGGCGTGGGGATCGAGCTCATCTGTATCCCGGCCCCCCCGTCAGGGAGATCTGAAAATGAGTCGAATAACTGCCGAATTCGCTCTTCAGAGCAACGTCGCCCGTGCTCTTGACCACCGAGCGTGTGCTCGGATCGAACCAGACCGTGATGTCGGCGCGGCCGTCGTACTCACCTCGGAAGTTGGTGAGGGTTCGCACCACAACGGAGTCCACCGACTTGCCGTTCACCTGAACAGTTGCTCTATCGAGCACCTCGATCGAGTAGTCACCGGACGTGTCGGCATCCCAGCGGCCCGACCATTGCTTTCCAACCTCAAGAGGGAACTGGAGCGATCTAACCGGTGGGTCCGGCTCGTAGTTCTCCTCGACGGTGAATCCGGAGTAAGTCACTTTCGCGTAGACATTCGTGATCAGAGCACTCGAGCGGGTGAACAACATCGTCGTGCGTGTAATCCGATTGTCGGATTGGTGAGCCTCCGCTTCCACGATGGCTCGGTCGGAGTTCGCATCTTTCAGCGATACCTCAAGCAGCTGTTGGGGAGGAAGATCCTCGCGATCGCACGCGCCCTGACAGAACTCCTCCCAGCCCTTCTGCGCATAGGTGTACCTCCCGTCCGCGGGATAGACGCGGCCCCCGGGGGAAGCCGGATCGTCCGCAGGCGAAGCTCCGGAGTCGGCGGATTCCGACTCGGACGACTCGGACGACTCGGATTGAGAGGAGCCCGGGCCCGTCGACCCCTGATCGTGCTTGGCCCCACCCTTCTTTGATCCCTCGGCCGTCCCAGATCCACCCGAAGGGTCTTCGTGCGAGCCACCCTGCCCCTTCGTGGCGTGCCTCGAGGGAGTGGAAGCACCGCCGGCCTGGGGGGCCGGTGACGGTTCGCTGCAAGAGACAAGAACGAGAACGACAAAGATAGAGAGAGCAGCCCGCATCCACCCACCCTGCCACGCTGTCATCCGTCCGCCTTCACTCGAAACGCAGCGACTCGATGATCGGCGCACGCACCGCCAGCCGGCTCGGCCCCAGCCCCGCGCAAGCCGCGAGCACGAGGCCTCCGAGCACCGACAACGCCACGAGCGCTCCGGGCAGGATGAATGGGATCCGCCAATTGAATTCGGCCTCCATCGCTTGGGTCATGAAGAACCCCGAGATCATCCCCAGGATGGCTCCGCCGATACCGCCGATCAGCCCGATGGTCGAGGATTCGACAAGCACCGTTCGCGACAGCTGAGACGACCCCATCCCTAAGGCACGCTCGAGACCCATCTCCCACCGGCGTTCAAGAACCGCTGTGAACATCGTATTTGCGATAGTCAGCACTGCGACGACGAGCGCTGCAAGCTGCACGCCTCGCGCAAGGTCGAAAGTCCCTCCCACGATCGTCAGGATCCGACCGACAAGCTCGTCTTTGCTAAAGGTCGTCGCCGGGGCGTCTTCGGCTCGGATGACATCTTCGAGCCGAGCCCGCACGGTTTCGACATCCGCCCCGGGCTCCAGCAAGACGCCGAACTCATCGGCGACGTCGTCCTTCCAGAACCGTTCGTAGACGGCTCGATCCATATAAAAGGAGTTGAAACTGAGCAGATCATCAAAGAGCCCCGCGACTTCGAACGATCTCGCGCCCTCCGGCGTCGGAAGAGATATCCGATCGCCCTCCTCGACACCCAATCTCTCCGAGGTCAGCCGTGACGCGATCACCCCACCTTTCGAGAGACCATCAAGAAAGCCCTGGGGATCGTCGGTGATCGCGCCGAGTTCCGTAGTCGCTCCTCCTTCGATCGCCGACTTAACGGGGATGGCGTAGACGAGCGCCGTCTCACCGTCGAGGTCGATCAACGCGAAGCGAAGCGGATACGCGTGGGTGACGCCATCGACCTTCTCCAACTCCGGGCCCAATCTCTCCGGTATCGGCTGATCGGAGGACAGGCCCGTGAAAGAGTTGGCCGTCACGTAGATCGGTGCGCCGATCAGGGCCGAGGCCGTTCTGTGGATCTGGGTCTCGTACGACCCCAGCGCGGTGGCGACTCCGACGACTAAACCGAGCGTGAGGACCAGGGCCGCCACCGTGAACGTGGTCCGACGCGGGTTCTTCGACAGAGCGTCGGTCGCCAGTCGGCCGACCGCACCGAACGCTCGCTCGATCGCCGGCCGGAGTATCCGCACCGCAAGAGGCACTATGAAAGGAAGCAGGAAGCTCACCCCTGCAAGGCCACAGAGAAGCCCGACGGTGACGATCCAGTGTTGCTCCGGGAACACGATGAACGCCGCAAGGAGCGCTCCCGCGACGGCGATCCCGCCGATGCCTCCATAGGCGGAGACCCGACCGCCGAAGCGGTGAGCGTGTGGCTCCCACTCATAAGCCGCGACCGGGCGAAGAGACTCGACGGCGGGCACGGACAGCGCGCGTCGAGCGGGAATGAACGCACCGGCGACCGATACGGCCAATCCGCTCGCCGTCGCGATCACATAGTGCGACGCATGCACGGCCAACGGTCCACTTGAGTTGATCGAAAGAACTCGAAAATCGTCGACCGCCTGCAGTACCAAGACGCGCGCGAGCAGCAATCCTGCTCCAAGGCCGAGAGCGGTGGCGAGGGCGCCGAGCAAAGCTGCCTCCATCAGGAACGCTCCGAACACGTCTTTGGGTCTCGCGCCGAGGGCCAGGGTCATGGAGATCTCGCGTCGTCGTTCGGCGAGAGACATGGACATCGTGTTGTAGACGACGAAAAGCGAGACGAATAGCGCTACCGTGCCGCCCATCGAAAGGAGCGTCCCGAGGGATGCGAAAACGCGCTCGAGCCCGCGACCCCTTTGCCCCGGCGGACCGACTATCGCGGACCCGCCCAGCTCTTCGGTGAGGTCTGCCGCGACGTCATCGGGCGACGAAGTCGGATCGACAACTACGTAGACGGAATCGAGTCGATCGACCCGGTCGAAGGTCTGTTGGGCCGCCGGCAAGAGCATCACGCCCACGGCCCCACCGTTCAGTCCGTCGACCGCGCCGCCGGTGAGCGCCCCAGATACGACCAAACCTTCGTCGCCCGACGGCGTCTCGACCACTGCGGGCGATCCCTGCCCGAGGCCCAGATCGTCGGCAACGCTCTCCGACAGGACAAGACCCTCGCCGCCTTGTCCGAATCCCCCATCGATCTGCAGCAGGTTCTCGAGCTGGCCCCCAAGAGGAGTTGTCTTCGGGAAGAGGGTCACGATGTCGGGGGTCACTCCTAGAACGAGAACGCGTTCCTTTCCCTTGCTCCCCGTCAGCTCGGTCATCGTGCGGAGCACGGGAACAGCGCGGTCGACACCCGGCGTGGCCGCTACGAGGTCCTGGGTCGACGCGGGCAGACCGGAGGCATCGGCACCTGCTACTTCCAACTCGGCGTCGCCTGCAACGGCTCTTACGCTCGCTCGGAACGACGCCAGCAGAGTTGCGTTGATGACCGAGATCGAAAAGAGAAGGGCAACACCGGCCGCGATCCCTGCCAAAGTCAACGAGCTTCGAAGGACATGCGCCCGCAGATGCCTGAGGTTGACGCGGCGGAAGATCGTTGCGAGAGCCGTCATCCGACCCTCTCCAGCACCCCATCAATGAGTCGCACGGTTGCGTCCGCGTAACGCGCGGAGCGCTCATCGTGGGTCACCATGACGATCGTCTGGCCGCGATCGGCAGTCGACCGCAATAGCTTCAGGATCTCCTCTCCGGTCGCCGAGTCGAGGTTCCCAGTGGGTTCGTCGGCCAGCACGACGGCAGGCTCGGTCACCAACGCTCGCGCCAGGGCGACCCTCTGCTGCTCGCCGCCGGACAGCTGCGAGGGAAGATGGGACGCGCGCTGCGATAGTCCAACCGCGTCGAGTGCAACCGCTCCTCTTTCCAGCGCATCGCCGATCCCGTCAAGCAATAGTGGGAACGCGACGTTCTCCTGGGCATTCAGCGTGGGGAGCAGATTGAAAAACTGAAGGACGAAACCCAGTCGCCTCCGTCTCAACAGCGCGAGGTCCTCATCCGACATCGGTGAAAGTGAGCGACCTTCGACGCGGACATCTCCTTCATCGGGTCTATCGAGCGCGCCAAGAAGGTGAAGCAAGGTGGACTTACCGGAGCCGGACGCCCCTGTTATCGCAACGAACTCTCCGACCGCTACGTCGAGGTCGACCCCGCGCAGGGCCCTGATCTCGTCCTCACCTTGCCGATACGTCTTCACTACACCGATGGCTTGAACCGCCGACGCCGGATTCTCCTGATGAGCGGACCACGGCCGGCCGTAGCGCGAACCTTCGGTCATCCGGGCAGCGCTCGCGCGTAGATCGCTTCGACGCCTGTCACCAACCTGCTCCAATCGAAGGACGCCGCAAGACGGCTGCTCGCTTTGGACATTCGGGCCGCAGTCTCCTCATCGGACAAGACGCGCCGCAGTGCGTCGGCCAGGGGCCCCGCCTCTCCGGGTGGAACCAATTCTGCAGCTCCGGCCGCGACCGCGCGGAAACCGTCAAGATCCGAACATACGACCGGGGCCCCCGCGGCCATCGCCTCGATGAGAACGATGCCGAACGACTCACCTCCAAGCGCGGGCGCGCAGTAGACGTCCGCGGCTCGATATATCCCGGGCAGGTCGTCGTCATGAACTCGGCCCAGAAAGTCGGCGTCGACTCCAAGAGAATTCGCTAAAGCGCGCGCCGCCCGTTCCTCGGGGCCGGCGCCGACGACTATCAAACGGGCACCCAGATCGCGGAGGCGTGTCATCGCCTGGATCAAGACCTCCAACCCCTTCCTTCTCTCCAGACGGCTCAGGAAGAGGACTTTCTTGCCCAAGCCGAGGTCGGCGGGCAACGCGGTGGCGAATCGTTGGAAGTCGACGCCGTTCGGAGTGAGGTGATACTCGCCCGGCACGTAGCGAGAGATGAGAGCGCGGGCTGCATCGGATACCGCTGTTCGCACGGACAGCCGGCGAGCCGTCCTCTCGAGAGCGGGACGCGAGATCCGGTAACCGAAACTCGACGACGCTGCCGCATGGAACGTCCCTACAGTCGGAGCGTTCGCGTTCCACAGAGCCAACAGCGAGGTGCTGGGGATCAGAGGCTCGTGCAGATGGATCACATCCGGCTCGAGACCGGACAACGCCCGACGAACGCCGGCCGCGGCGAGGGGGCCGAAACTCACCGGCGCAACCGATCCGTTAGCAGGGACGCCGACGGCTCGACCCACAAGGATGACGCCATCCTCAGCCGATCTGTCTCCGGTGGTCGGGGCCAGGATGGTGGCCTCGTGCCCCCGATCCCGTAACGAACGCGCGAGATAACGAACGTGAGTCTGAACGCCCCCCACGCGATCCCACGCGTATGGGCAGACGATCCCTATCCTCAATTCGAATCTCTCTCGATCGGCGCGGCGTCCTCACGCCTTGCTTCTTCGCGGTCGCGATCGGCCTTCCAGAATGGCTGGAAGACGTGCCACTCCTCGGGCCTCTGTTTGACGAAGTCCCCGAGCATGTCCGCAACTTTCTGCGTGAGGATCGCGACGGCTTGATCGTCGGGAGCGTCGGGAAGCTCGATGGGTTCGCTGATGACCGCCTCCCATCCCCTTCGACCATCGGGAAGGATGATCGAGAACACGCCCCCCACAAGCAGTGGCACCCCTGTTCGCAACGCGACGACGGCCGGCCCCGGGGGTAAGTGCGCCGGTTCGCCGCAGAAGTCCACGACGGGCCCACGGTTCTTGAGATCTCGATCCCCCAGGATGGCGACGACCGCCCCCTCTTCGACCGCTTGAGCGAGCCGATCGGTTGCTCCTGGGGCGGCGGGGATGATCCTCATCCCGAGGCTCTCTCTGTGCCGGACGAAGAAATCGAACATCCGCCGGGGGCGAAGCACTTCGGCGACGGTCACGAGGAGATTCCCTCTCGCTCCCACCCACGCCCCCGCCGCGTCCCAGTTCCCCAGATGGCCCACGGCGACGATGGCGCCCTTACCTCGAGCCAGGACCTCGTCGATGTTGTGTTGAGTTGGACAGATGAAACGTTCGAGGAAGAACTCCTTGGACTCCCGCACATGAGCGAACGTCTCGAGCCAGTAGCGGGCGTACGAGCGATATGCCTTGTCGACGAGGCTCTGCACTCTTTCGGACTCGGGAGGTTCGCCCACGATGCGGCCGATGTTCTGAGCGACCACCGAACGTCTTTTCGAACGCCTCGCGCCCACACCCCCGAGCCACATCGCCAACCCGTAGGAGATCTTCTCGGGCAGAGCGCGCGCGATCGCCGAGAAGGCGACGTATCCGTAGTAGACGAGTTGGAGGAGACGTCCCTCGTCGGGAGGTCTCTTCGTGCGGGACACCGCCCTAGGCGCTCTCGGCTTGCGCGCGAACGTGGAAGATGCGTTGCAAGAACGTGATGAGCGAGACGGCCGCGAGGAGCACCATCGCGGCCGGGACGAGATCGAGGATCAGCCCCGCGATCACGATGATCAGACGCTCGGCCCTCTCGCCGAAGCCAACGTTGCAGTCGAAACCGAGGCCCTCGGCCCGCGCTTTGACGTAAGAAACCATGAACGACAGCACTAAAGCCGTAAGCGCCACGGCTGCCACCCAGGGCTCGTTGCGCTCGGCGATGTCGGGGTCTACGCCATAGAGCCACGCGACGGGCACGAGGTAGAGAGCGTCGGCAAGCCTGTCGGTGGTCGAGTCGAGGAGAGCTCCGAACTTGGAGGTCCGGCCGGTGGCACGAGCGATGGCTCCGTCGAAGGTGTCCGCGAACGCGGCAGCGATGGCCACGAATCCCGCGGCGAGCAAACGGCCCTGCACTATCAGTACAGCCACCCCGCCCGAGATCGCGACGCCGATGAGGGTCATCGCGTCGGGGCTCAATCCCGCTCGCCCCAGCCCGCGCCCGATCGGCCTCATCAAGCCGTTCCAGCCTTGCCTGAGCCTTTGGTTCAGCACGGCCGCATCCTAGCCAGGCAACTCGCCGCTCCCGCCAGCTCGGCCAGGGGGTGAGCTATACGATGTCGCCTCACAATTCGATCGGTCCGAGCCGGGGGGGAACGCCCGTGAAGAGCTATCCGACGGAGAACATCCGCAACATTGTTCTGGTGGGCCACGGCGGTTCCGGCAAGACCTCCTTAGCCGAAGCGATGCTCTTTCTATCCGGCGCAACCACCCGCATCGGCAAGATCACCGATGGCAACACCGTCTGCGACTTCGACGAGGAGGAGATCCGCAAGGGGATCTCCGTTTCCACGGCGCTTGCACCGGTCGAATGGGACGAGCACAAGATCAACGTTCTCGACGCCCCCGGGTACGCGGACTTCATCGGAGACCTCAGGGCGGCCATGCGAGTCTCCGACCTCGCCGTGTTCGTCGTCTCCGGCGTCGAAGGGCTTGAGGTTCAAACTCGGGCTGCCTGGCATTACGCCGAGGAGCTCGGCATCCCCCGGATGTTCTTCATCAACAAGCTTGATCGCGAGAACTCTTCCTTCCGCCGAACGCTCGAGCAGTTGCGGGACGCCTTTGGCAAGGGAGTGGCTCCCCTGTCGCTCCCCCTTGGCCGCGAGCACGAGTTCAAGGGCGTGATCTCGGTCATCGACCAGTCCGCGTTCGAGTACGACGCTAACGGGAAGTTCAAGGATGTCCCGGTTCCCGACGATCGCAAGGCGCGAGTCGATGAGGTTCACACCGATCTCCTCGACTCCGTCGCCGAGTCGAACGATGAACTGCTCGAGCGTTACCTCGAGGGCGGTCAGATAACGCGGGACGAGACCATCAAGGCGGTCCACGAAGGCATCGACGACGCGACCATGTTCCCGGTCGTCGTCGGCTCCGCCACGCATCTGATCGGTATCGACCGTCTGATGGACGTGATCGTCTCGGCCGGACCCTCGCCGCTGGATCGGCCCCCCGTTGAGGGCGTCGACGGCACGGCGCGCGAGGCCAAGCCGGACGCCCCTCTGTCGGCGCTCGTGTTCAAGACGATGACCGACCCCTACGTGGGTCGGGTCTCCTTCTTCCGCGTGTACTCCGGAACGCTCAAGGGCGAGGGCACCATCCACAACGCGACACACAACACCGACGAGCGCGTGGCTCACGTGTTCACCATGCGAGGCAAGTCGCAGGAACAGTTGAACGAGATCGTCGCGGGCGACATCGGAGCTGTGGCGAAGCTGAACCACACGGTCACCGGCGACACGCTCGCCGATAAATCTGCACCGGTGGTGTTCGAAGAGATCGAGGCGCCCGAGCCGATCCTTCCGAAGGCGATCGAACCGAAGACGAAGGGCGATGAGGACAAGCTCATGATCGGTCTTCAGAAGATCATCGAAGAGGACCCCGCTCTGCGCCTCGAGCGCAACGATGAGACGCATCAGACGATCCTCTGGGGCATGGGCGACGCGCACCTCGATGTGGCGATCGAGAAATTGAAGCGGAAGTTCTCCGTCGAGGTCGCCGACGTTCCGTTCAAGGTCCCCTATCGCTCGACCCTGCGTGGAAAGGCCGACGCTCTCGGTCGCCACGTGAAGCAATCGGGCGGTCACGGTCAGTACGGGATCTGCAACATCCGGGTCGAGCCGCTCGAACGCGGCTCCGGCTTCGTGTTCGAAGACAAGGTCTTCGGCGGCTCAGTGCCCAACCAGTTCATCCCCTCGGTCGAGAAAGGTGTGAGGGCCGCCATGGAAGGCGGCGTCGGAACCGGCTTCCCCATGATCGATCTGAAGGTCGAGCTCTACGACGGCAAGTACCACACCGTCGACTCTTCGGACATGGCCTTCCAGCTCGCGGCGCAACATGGGATGAAGGACGCGGTCGAGAAGGCCGGCGTCACTCTGCTCGAACCGGTGTGGACGCTAGAGGTTCTGGTACCCGAAGAGTTCACGGGCGACATCATGGGCGACCTACAGAAACGCCGGGGCATCCCCGAGGGCATCGACACGATCGGCGGAAATCGCCAGATCGTGAAGGCGAAGGTTCCGTTCGCGGAAGTGACCCACTACGCGACCGACCTGCGTTCGATGACGGGGGGCCAGGGCACGTTCTCGTGGACCTTCTCCCATTATCAAGAGGTCCCGCACGACGTAGCCCAAAAAGTCCTGGACGCAGTGGCGAAAGAAAAAGAGCACGCCTAACCCCCAAATATTCCGGCTGGGCCCGGCACCGCCCAGCCGCACCGGAATATTTCGTTAAAGGGCGGCGAAGGCCGGGCGGAGTTTGGCTGCCGTTTCGGCCAGCATCTCTGGGAGAACTTTCGTTTCGCCCACTATCGGCATGAAGTTCGTATCGCCGCCCCAGCGCGGGACCACGTGCATGTGAACGTGGCCCGGGATCCCGGCCCCCGCCACGCGGCCCAGATTCATCCCCGTGTTGAAGCCGTGCGGCTCGAGAGTCTCTCGGATCACCTCGATCGATCTCGTGGTCAGGTCGAACAGGTCGTGACGTTCATCGACGTCTAGATCGCTCACATCGCCGACGTGTCGCTTCGGGGCAATCATCAGGTGGCCGGTGTTGTAGGGGAAGGCGTTGAGCAACGCGAAGACACGCTCTCCCGTGTAGAGGACGTGAGTCAGATCAGGATCGCCCTTGCCTTCGAGGGCCGCGCAGAAGATGCAGTCGTTGTCGTCGTCGGCGGTGCTCACGTACTGCATCCTCCATGGGGTCCAGAGGCGCTCCATCCGGCCCTCAGACGACTTTTGTTTCTATCTCTGTGGTCACTCGGTCCAGGAAGTCGTCGACCTTCACGCCTCGTTCCTCTTCTCCGGAGCGGAGCCGTACCGAAACCGAGTCGGCCTCGGCCTCGTTATCGCCGACCACGAGCATGTAAGGAACCTTCTGCATCTGTTGGTGACGGATCTTCGACCCCATCGTGTTGTCGCTGTCGTCCACTTCGACGCGCACCCTTTCCTCTTTGAGCCGGGCAGCGACGCTGTTGGCATATTCAAGGTGACGGTCGGCGATGGGGATCACCACGGCCTGTACGGGGGCGAGCCAAGTGGGGAACGCCCCGGCGAAGTGCTCCACGAGGATGCCCATGTAGCGCTCGATCGATCCGAACAAGGCTCGATGGATCATGACGGGGCGTTGGCGTTCGCCGTGCTCGTCGATGTACTCGATGCCGAAACGATCCGGCGTTTGGAAGTCGACCTGGATGGTCGCGACCTGCCACAGCCGCCCGATCGCGTCCCGCACATGGATGTCGATCTTCGGCCCGTAGAAGGTCCCCTCGCCCTCGGCGATCTTGTACTCGAGCCCCGCCTGGGCCAGCGAATCTCGGATGGCCTGTTCCGCGACCACCCACTGTTCGTCCGTGCCCACGTACTTCTCGGGTTTCGTGGAGAAGTGGGTTTCGTCCGGGCCCAGTCCCACCGTCGCGTACAGAGCCTTCACGAAGTCCACCACCGCGATCATCTCCGGTACGACCTGTTCTGTAGTGCAGAAGATGTGCGAGTCGTCCTGCGTGAATCCTCGACTGCGTAGCAGCCCGTGCAAGACGCCCGACCGCTCGTACCGATAGACGGCTCCGAGCTCCGAATAGCGGATGGGAAGCTCGCGGTAGGACCGCGTTTTGCTCCTGAAGATCAAAGTGTGGAACGGACAGTTCATCGGCTTCGCGTAGTAGTCGGATTCCTCCGCTTGCATCGGCGGGAACATGTTCTCGGCGTAGAAGCCGAGGTGGCCGCTCGTCTCCCACAGCATGGCTTTCCCGATGTTGGGCGTGTAAACGGGTTCGTATCCACGATCGAGATGCATCTGGCGAGCGAGGTCCTCGAGCTCCTTGCGGATGATGGCGCCCTTCGGGTGCCACAACGCGAGGCCCGGCCCTACTTCCTCGGGCCACGAGTAGAGCTCTAGCTCCCGACCGAGCTTCCGGTGGTCGCGCTTCTCGGCTTCTTCGAGTCGATGGAGGTGATCTTCGAGGGCGGCTTTCGATTCCCACGCGGTGCCGTAGATGCGCTGCAACATCGGGCGCTTCTCGTCGCCCCTCCAGTACGCCCCCGAACTCCGCAGAAGTTTGAACGCTTTGATCCGGCCGGTCCCGGGAACGTGGGGGCCGCGGCAGAGGTCCACGTATTTCACGACGCCGTCGGATGCGAGGGTGTTCTTGTAGATTGAGATGACCTCGCCCTCGGCTCCTTGCTGCTCGAGAGCGTCCGCGCCTTGAGCAACCCCTTCGATGATCTCTACCTTGTACGGCTGATCGGCGAAGAGCTCGAGGGCCGCATCGCGGTCGAGCTCCTCACGTTCGAAACGCTGGTTCTCCTTCACGATGTCGCGCATCTCGGCCTCGATGCGCTCGAGGTCTTCCGGAGTGAACGGTTTCTCGACATCGAAGTCGTAATAGAAGCCGTCGGTGATCGGCGGGCCAATCGAGTACTTCGCGTCGGGATAGAGCCTCAAGACTGCCTGCGCGAGAACGTGAGCGGTCGAGTGTCGAAGGACCTCGCGGCCCGCGTCCTCGTCCTGAGTGATAACGGCGACCTCTGAGCCCTCTGGGGGGACGAACGAGAGGTCGCGCTGCTTCCCATCTACGACCATGGCGAGCGGTCCCTGCGCTCCCGCCTCTTTGGCGAGGGCAAAGCCGTCCTTGATCCCGTCTGGTGCAGCCTTCACGCTCATCTAGCGGATGCTACTCGCCCACGCATCTTGGAAACCATCCAGGTCGAGCCCCGTCGTGCGTCGCAATGCACGCTCGAGGTGATAGCGAACCGTGCCTGCGGCGATCTCGACGTGTCCCAGCGACCGGTAGAAACGTTGGAACGCTTCGAGTCCATAGGTGCCGATGAAGAACCGCACTGCAGAGTGTGACTTCTGGTAACTGCGATAGATGTCGGTCCCGCTGCCGACGGTGAACTGGTAGTCCTCCGGAAGGCGGCCGTCGAAGAGACCCGAGGCAACATCGTTGTTGAAGAATGCGAGTGCCCCAGGGTCGGCATCGTGTCCGACGTAGTCGGCGAATCCTTCCTCGACGAAGATCGGGATGAACGGACCCGAAGACGCCCGTGTCGCCACGTGCAGTAGTTCGTGCGTGAGGATCTCCTGGACCGAAGACCCGGCCCTCCCCTGGAACTCGTTCGGGTTGGGGATGATGCGATTACCCGTGTAGTCGAAACCGTGGTCGAGATCGATAGTCGAGTAAGCAAACGCGACGAAGTTGTCCAGATCGAACGTCGACTGGATCATCCTTTCAAGCTCGTCGATCGAGCCGGGGACGAGAACAACTACCTTGTCCTGCCACGGAGCGGTCCAATAGCGTTCGAGCGTCGCCAGACCGGCCTCGGCGAGCGAGAGGAAGTCCGACCCGACCGCCAAGCAACCCTGGGTCACCTGCGCACTACACGGATGCGCGAACAGAAGGAAGTGATCCGATTTGTCGGTGTAGAGGGGGCCGGAGTCCCAGAGGTGCCGGGCCGTGTAGAAGGTGAAGTCGTCGAGGTCGGTGTCCTCGGCGATGAGCCACTCGCCGTTGCGCTTTACGAACGTATAGAAGAGGTCTTCGGCCGCAGACTCCGGGTCGTAATCGGCGATCTTGTAGTGCTCTTCGGTGACCGGGATGAAAACCTCGTCGGCATCTTTGTACTTCTCGACATCGGAGGGACGGGCCAGGTCCCCGAACCTGTCCCACGCCGCTTCGAGCTGATAGTCCGAGAACGGGACGTCCCGCATCGCGTGGAACAGCCGGCGCTGCCGAACGAGGAAACCGACATCGCCCTTGTCGATGGTGGACAGGAACGCCGGCTCGTCTCGGTCGAGCACTGCCCGACTGCGCCGATCGAGCAGGGCCTGGATCCCGGCTCTGTCGTCATCCGATTGAGCGAAGGACGGCGCGGAAACGAGGAGCAACGCGCCCGTCAACGCAAGTGCAGCGACCCTGCGCAAGCTAGGCGGCTTCGTTCTCCATGTCGGACGTGTAGCTCCCAGTGCGCGCTGCACCGTTCAACTTCGCTCGGTGGTACAGAGCTTTCTGACCCGCCTCGACGTTGTCTGGTTTGCCGCCCCACGCGCTGATCGAAGGCGCCTGCAGAGCGCGACCGTAGGAGAAGCTGAGCTCCCATGGGTGGGGACCCATCTGGTTCATCGAATTGAGATGCGCAGTGGACTCCTCGTCGTTCTGGCCTCCCGAGAGGAAGACAACGCCGGGGATCTCGGCGGGCACCGTTTCGGTGAGCACCTTCACCGTCTGGCGCGCCACCTCTTCGACATCGGCCCGATTCGCTGCATCCTTGCCCGACAGGATCATGTTCGTCTTGAGCAAAGCTCCACTGACGTCGACCCGAGCTCGATCGAGCTCCTGGAAAAGAGTGGTCAGCATCTGATTGGTCACTTCGTAGCAGCGCTCGATCGCGTGCTCCCCGTCCATCAAGACCTCGGGCTCAACGATCGGCACGTGACCGTTCTCTTGCGAGAGCGCCGCGTAGCGCGCCAGCGCGTCCGCGTTCGCCTTGATGCAGTAGTCGGTGGGTATCCCATCGCCGATGGTGATCACGGCCCGCCACTTGGTGAAGCGCGCTCCCAGCTCGTAGTACTCGATGAGTCTTTCACGGAGGCCGTCGAGACCTTCAGTGACTTTCTCCCCGGGATAAAACGCAAGGTCTTTCGCACCGGCGTCCACCTTGATGCCGGGGATCACTCCTTTGCTCTCCAGCAGTTTCGCGAAGGGCGTCCCGTCCGAGGATGACTGTCGGAGCGTCTCATCGAAGAGGATCACTCCGCTGATGAATTCTTCAACCCCGGGCGTCGTGAAGAGCATGTCGCGATAAGCGCGGCGATTCTCCTCCGTCGACTCGAGGCCGATGCTCTTGAAGCGGTTGCCGATAGTGGGGAAGCTTTCGTCGGCAGCCAGGATGCCTTTGTTCGGGGCTACCAGCGACTTCGCAACGGCGGCGAGATCGGCGACTGAGACCATTGGGGGTCCTCCTCGTTGGGATGGGATCGTCTGAGGACCTAACCTTACAAAGTGGATAACGTCGAGGTGGTTCGCCGGTTCCTCAAGGGGCAGAACCTCGAGCAGGTCGGTCGAACCGACGATGCGATCGTGCTGTATGAGGAGGCCGTGGAGTCACGATTCGACTCGACCGGCCCCTACGACCGGTTGATCGCTCTCTACGGGGAACGAGCCCAACACCGTGAAGTGGCTCGGGTGGCGGAGGCCGCCCTGGCCAACGTCCACACCCACGACGACAAACGAGCTTGGTACGAGCTGATGCGAGACGAAGCGGTTAAAGCCGCGAACCGCGTGCCCCAGGCGGCTCCACGCGATCGAGGGTGACTCTCCAAGAGGCGTTGGTCGAGCGCATCCAACGGTCGGGACCCATGCCGTTCGCCGCATTCATGTCGCTGGCTCTTTACGACCCGAAGCACGGTTACTACGCCGCCGGGGCCACGCGCACTGGTTGGCGGGGCCATTTCCTTACTTCGTCCGAACTCGACCCCTCCTTTGGCGAGCTATGGGCGGCCGGGTTCGTGGAGCTGTGGGTCGCTAGCGGACGACCCGACCCCTTCCATGTGATCGAGATCGGTCCAGCCGAGGGCGGTTTCGCAAGAGCCGTGCTCGACGCGTCGGAGGGGCAGTTCGCGAAGTCCTTGCGGTACCACCTCGTAGAGCGCGTGTCTGGAGTGGCAGAGCGACAACAGGCGCGGCTTGAGGGCGACGCTCGTGCGGCCTGGCATTCGTCCATCGTCGACGTCCCCGAGCTCGGGGATGGATGTGTCTTCGCCAACGAGGTGCTCGACAACCTTCCCGTGCATCTCGTGCGGCGCGATCCCGATGGATTGAAGGAGCTCTGTGTCGAGGTTTCCGACGGCGAGCTGATCCTTACGCCGCGGCCCCCGTCCAACCCCGAGCTTCAGAACTTCCTCGAGCGGGTTGGAGTAGATCTTCCAGAAGGACACATCTACGAGGTCGGGCTTGCCGCCGAATCGCTTGTGGCTCGAGCGGCTCAAGTCATCACCCGAGGAGCTCTCGTCTTCGTCGACTATGGAGCCGAGGCGGGCGATCTCGCTCACCGTTCGGCGGGATCCCTCCTGTGCTATTCGGACGCGGGTGTCGACGCGGAGCCTTTAGAGCGGGCCGGGGAGAAAGACATCACGGTTCACGCGAACTGGACCGCGATCGGGGCCGCGCTCGAGAGCGCCGGGCTCGTGACCTGTGGCCCTCGGTCGCAGCGCGACGTGTTGCTGGCCCTGGGGGCGCGGGATCTTGACGGGCGATTCAAAACCGCACACTCCGAAGCCCTCGCTGCACGAAAGGGGGCCGAAGCGATGGCGTTTCTGTCGCGTCGTCAGGCCCTCGGCGCGTTGTTGGATCCGGGAGGACTCGGGGGGCTTGACGTGCTTGCCGGAATCTCCCCGGGACTCGACGTTTCCTTCTTGCGGTCTAGTTGATCGGGTAAGCGGAGTTCGGAACCACTATCGAGGTCGCCATCTTGTCTCCCCACGTCTGCTTCTGACCGTCCCACAGCATCCAGAAGAAGCCGAGGCCCAGAGGGATGAAGGAGATGAGTTTGCCGATCTGCCTTAGAAAGGCGCGGCCGTAACCGATCGGTCCGCCGGTGTTGAAGTCGATTACCCGGAGACCGGCCAGTTTCTTGCCGAGGCTCTGACCGGATCCACTGCCCTCCGTCAGCGTGAAGTAGATCGTGCCGACGAGCAGAGTCACAACGAAAGGCCCATCGGTCAGCATGTAGTGGAACCCGTTGTTGGTATCGACGACCTGCTGGCCCATCGCCTCGCCGATCAACGCTCCTACGACCAGTAAGGGAATGGTGTCGATCAGCCAGGCGCCGAAGCGCGCCCAGAAACCGGCGCGGGGCCCGGCAGGGCCCGGTGGAGGCGTCCATCCAGGAGCGGGAGGCGGTCCGGTCGGATTTGGCTGCGACATATCGAGAGGATGACGGGGGCCGGAGCCGTTAGCAAGGATGCTGGGAGAGAAGGATCAGTAACCGGCGGCGGGGTCCACGAGACCCTCAAGGGGTTCGGCCGCCGCGTAATGACCGATGTTGCGCTTCACCATCTCGATGAGTTCGGGTCTGGCCATGTCCCACGTGTTTGCGACGTGAGGCGTGATGAGTGCATTGGGCATATCCCACAGTGGATGGCCGTCCGGCAGAGGCTCGGGGTCGGTGACGTCGAGCGCGGCTCCCCCAAGATGTTGAGAGCGAAGAGCCTCGACGAGGTCCTCGGTCACCACGAGGCCACCTCGCGCGACGTTGATGAGCCAGGCACCTTGTTTGATCAGTTTCAAGCGACGGGCATCGATGAGACCTTTCGTCTCCGGCGTGAGAGCAGCCGCGATCACAACGAAGTCCGCGTCACCGATCACGTCGTCGAGATGCTCGATCGCCACAGTGCGCTCGGCGCCCTCAAGCTTCTTCCCCGAGCGGTTCGCTGCGAGGATCTGGGGGCCGAGCGGCTGGAGCATGTCCTTCAAGGCGGCGCCGATCCCGCCGGTTCCTACGATCAGGACGGTCGCTCCTTTCAAGCGGCGCTCCTCCGCGCCGAATCCGCCCGAGTAGCCCCACGACTTCGCGCGCGCATGCATGGGGAGGCGACGAGCTCCGGCAAGCGTCAATGCGAGAGCATGCTCCGCCGTCGCGTGTCCGTAGATCCCCTTCGTGCAGGTCCAGGTTCGACTCGCGTCAATGGCGCCGGCCGCGAAGAACGACTCGATGCCGGCGAACGGAAGCTGGATCCACTTCGCGGGAGATGTCTGCAGGATCGTCTTCAATCCCTCTGGATCGCCCGGATTCGTCCAGACGATCGCATCCGCCTCGTTGGGATCTTCGACGAATCGACCGCCGCCCTCGGCGACCGCTGCTTTCATCTCGTCGTCGACGAAGGGGGCTATGTGCACACGGACTTCGCTCATAGGAGCGGCTCGTGCGCGATGTTCAGGTCGAGCGAACCACAGCTTGGGCACCGCTTCTCGTCTGTTTCGTGGAGCGGGAAGACGTCTCCGCACGCGCTGCACTTGTAGACGATCACTGTCTCGCTCACGCCGGAAACCTATTCGATAGTCCGGGGACTTCTTCTTACTCGGAAACGGGCGGCGCGGGGAATGTTCTGCGTCGGCCCGCTTGTTCGATGAAGTCGGCCTTCATCGCGCGGCGCACTCGCCTAACGTCCCGCAGGGGAACCATGGCGCTGTGCTGTGTCGCATCCATCATCTCCAAAAACTGCGCTCGGATCTGATCCATCTCATCGAGGGCGGCTTCGTAACGCCGATGCAGGCCGTCGAGCGCACCCTCGAGATCGATGATCCGCATCACGCCTGCGAGGTTGATCCCCTCTTGGGTCAGCTCTTGGATCTTGCGAAGCCTGTCGATGTCACGGTCGGAGTAGCGCCGGCTGTTCCCACCGGTGCGCTGAGGGTTGACGAGACCTTTGCGCTCGTAAACCCGCAACGTCTGCGGGTGCACGCCGGCAAGTTCGGCCGCGATGGAGATCACGTACATCGCTTGATCCGGGTTCGATCCTCGATCAGCCATCCCGCACCTCCTTAGGACGCCTCGGCCTTAGCCGATTTGGAGATGTGCTTGTCGAGGTCCTCGCGAGGAGAGGCCTTATGCATCTCCGCGAACTGCTCGAGGATCTCGCGCTCCTTGCGGCTGAGCTTCTGAGGCACCCGAACTTCGATCCGGACCAGGAGATCCCCGGTGGAACCGTTGCGCTTCGGCGCACCTCTGCCTTTCACTCGCAACGTCTTGCCGTTTTCGGTTCCGGCTGGGACCTTGACCGTCACGGATCCATCCAGAGTTGGAACCTCGACCTTGCTGCCGAGGGCCGCCTCCGTGAACGTGACCGGAACGACCACTTGGAGATCGCCGGAAGCCGCGAACGAAAAGACCTCGTGTGGCTCCACTCGCACGTCGACGTAAAGATCGCCGCGCGGCCCGTTGTTCGGGCCCGGCTCCCCTCGCCCGGCAACTTTGATCCGGGCGCCGTCCCGGATACCGGGAGCTATCCGGACCTGCGCGCCTTGCGGCACCTTGACGGTCGTTCCTTGGATCGCGTCGTCGAAGGACAGTCGCACCTCCGTCTCCATGTCGCGACCCTGACGCGGGACGTTCGGACGGAAGCCGAATCCTCCCAGCAGATCGTCGAACATGCCGGAATCGACGTTGTCGTTGCCGAACAGATCGCCGATGTTGATCCGAACGTTGCCACCGCCGCCGCCCGGTTGCCCGGGAACGTTGAAGAAACGCCGGCCTCCGGAGTCGACGAGCTGGCGGAACTGGTCGTACTCGCACCTTTTCTCGTCGTTGCTGAGGATGGAGTGCGCTTCTGAGATCTCCTTGAACCGCGATTCGGCAGCAACATCGTCCTTATTCGCGTCCGGGTGGTACTTCTGAGCGAGTTTCCGGTACGCCTTCTTTATCTCGTCCTTGGTCGCGTCTTTGGACACGCCGAGGACCTTGTAGTAGTCCTTGTCCGCCCAATCACGCTGAGCCATCGTCGGTCCCTGCTTCCTCAACTACTCGCGCCGGTGCATCGTGCGGACGCGCGACGACGACCATCGCGGGCCTAATCACCTTGTCACCGAGCGTGTAGCCGCGTCGGAACAGCGACTCGACGATGGGCTGCTCGACATCAGCCTCGTGAGACTGGACGGCCTCATGAACGGTTGGGTCGAACGGCACGCCCTTGGCCGGGATCTCGGAGAGCCCCTCTGATTCGAGGGTCTCTCGCAACGATTTGAAGACGAGAGCAACGCCCTCCCCTCCCTCGCCGTGCGCGATAGCCCGCTCGAAGTTGTCTAGCACCGGCAACAGCCGGGTGATGAACTGAGCCGTAGCGCGGCTAGTCAGAGCCGTCTGCTCCTTCATCATGCGTTTCCGATAGTTATCGAACTCGGCCTGCAGTCGCTGCAGGTCCCCGAGGTAGTCGCGCTCCTCGACTGTCTCTTCAACTGCAGGGTCGACGAGAGGGTCAGACGACGAGGAAACCTCGTCGTCTGGGGCCACTCTCTTGTCCGTAACAGGGATCTTGCGTTCGGTCATCAGGCGGATCGCTCCTCGGAGCCGCCCTCGTCGACGATCTCGGCGTCGACAACGTCGTCATCGCTGCCTGCCGTTGTCGAAGCAGCTTGGTCCTGCGAGGTGCGCTGGTACAGCACCTCGGCGATCTTCTGAGATGCGGTCATCAGAGTGTCGCTCGTCTGACGGATGCGGTCGACGTCGGTGCCCTTGAGAGCCTCTTGAGCGTCGTTCAACGCGTCCTCGACGAACTTGCGGTCGGACTCGTCCAACTTGTCGCCGTGCTCCTTCAGGGCTTTCTCCGTCTGGTAGACGACGTTGTCTGCCTGGTTGCGAGCTTCGGCCTCGTCGCGCCGAGTCTTGTCCTCGTTCGCGTGTGCCTCGGCCTCCTGCACCATCTTGTTGATCTCGTCGTCACCAAGCTTGGTTCCGCCGGTGATCGTCATCGACTGCTCCTTGCCCGTGCCCAGATCCTTGGCGTGAACGTTGACGATGCCGTTCGCGTCGATGTCGAAAGTGACTTCGATCTGCGGCATCCCGCGCATCGCGGGAGGAAGGCCCACGAGCTGGAACTTGCCAAGCGACTTGTTGCGGTATGCCATCTCGGCCTCACCTTGGAGGACGTGGATCTCAACCGACGGCTGGTTGTCTTCCGCCGTGGTGAACGTCTCCGAACGCTTGGTCGGGATGGTGGTGTTCCGCTCGATCAAACGAGTGAAGATCCCGCCTTTGGTCTCGACACCGAGCGACAACGGGGTGACGTCGAGGAGCAGAACGTCCTTGACCTCTCCCCTCAGCACGCCGGCCTGGATGGCGGCGCCGACTGCAACAACCTCGTCCGGGTTGACACCCTGATGAGGGTCCTTGCCACCGGTCAGCTTCTTGACGAGATCGCGGACCTGCGGCATCCGAGTGGAGCCACCGACGAGGATCACGTGGTCGATGTCCGACACGGAGATGCCCGCGTCCTTGACGGCCTGGTTGAACGGGCCGGTCGTCTTGTCGAGCAAGTCTTCAGTCATGCGGTCGAAGTCGCTCCGAGTGAGCGTTAGCTCGAGATGCATCGGACCCTGCTCGGTCGCGGTGATGAACGGCAGGTTGATAGAAGTCGATTGCGTCGAAGACAGTTCGATCTTCGCCTTCTCGGCCGCTTCCTTCAGTCGCTGCATCGCCATCTTGTCGTTAGACAGGTCGACGCCGCTCTGGTCCTTGAACGTCTTGACCAGATGATCGATGACGCGCTGGTCCCAGTCGTCACCGCCGAGGTTCGTGTTGCCCGAAGTGGACTTCACCTCGAACACGCCCTCGCCGAGCTCGAGCAACGAAACGTCGAATGTTCCACCACCGAGGTCGAAGACGAGGATCGTCTGGTTCTCGTCGGCTTTGTCGAGCCCGTACGCCAGAGCCGCGGCCGTGGGCTCGTTGATGATGCGCAGCACTTCGAGACCGGCGATCTTGCCCGCCTCTTTTGTTGCCTGACGCTGTGCGTCGTCGAAATAAGCGGGAACCGTGATGACGGCCTCGGTGACCCTGTCTCCCAGGTACGCCTCCGCGTCCGCCTTCAACTTCATGAGGATGCGCGCGGATATCTCCTGCGGCCCCCAGGCTTTCCCGTCGATGTCGATCTTGTGATCGGTCCCCATCTCGCGCTTGATCGACCGGATCGTGCGATCCGGGTTGGTGATCGCCTGACGCTTCGCGATCTCGCCGACGAGGATCTCGCCGTTCTTCGCGAACGCCACGACGGATGGGGTGGTGCGGGAACCTTCGGCGTTCGGGACGACCGCCGGCTCGCCGCCCTCGAGCACGGAAACCACCGAGTTCGTCGTGCCGAGGTCGATACCTACTGCTTTAGCCATTCTTCATTCCTCCTGTTTGAGGGGCTGCCCAAAGAGTTAAGTGTCTATAGCTTATCCAACTTGAGCGCATAGACATCAACCCTGGCCAGGACCCGCCTATTCCCCCAGGGGAGTCAAAATAAGAGACATGGCTAAGACCGTCGTTTTGGTCTCCACGGATCTATTGGCCCAGAGCCGGGTAGCGGCCGCCGCGGATAAGGCGGGTTGGTCCTACGCGACGGCCCACCCCAAGATGGCGAGCCCCGGCCCCCTAGACGCGGACCTGCTCATCTACGACCTAGATGCGATCGAAGCATCCGGAAGGTTCCGAAACCCAGCTCCCGGCGGTTCAAGCCGGGCCGTCGGGTTCTTCTCCCACATCGACAAGCGAAAGAAGGCAGCCGCAGACAGGAACGGCATCGAGGCGATCCCTCGAGGGGCGTTCTGGCGGAAACTGCCCGAGCTGCTGGAAGGCGAGGCCTAAGAGGCCGGTCGGTCCTGGCTGGTGGCGCCGGGGTCGTCTCCCCCACCCTGGGGAGCCGGGCCGTCGACGGGCGCGTCGATCTCCGGGCTCCCGGCGCCGTTAGGCCCCCGGCCCTGCGACTCGTTCTCGTCGTCTCGGTTTTCGTCGGGGCGGTTCTGGTCTCTGTGCTCGGTGCTCTCCATGGTCACCGTTCTTCCCTCGCCGGAAGTCTCAGAAACACCTCAGCGGCCTCCCTTGTCGCCGCCCACACGTCCCGTACGCTTTAACCCACGTGCGTAAATGCCCAACTTGTGGTGAGGACAACGGTGACAAGGCCAAGTTCTGTCAGAACTGTGGTCAGGCGATGCCTGTTGAGAGCAGTGTGGGTGTCGAGACCCGAAAGATCGTCACAGTCGTCTTCTGCGACCTGACCGGCTCGACGAAGCTCGGAGAGAGCCTCGACCCGGAAACGCTCAGGCGGGTCATCACTCGTTATTTCAACGAGATGAAGTCCGTTCTTGCCCGCCATGGGGGCACGGTCGAGAAGTTCATAGGTGACGCGGTGATGGCCGCCTTCGGGATCCCCGTGATCCATGAGGATGACGCCCTCCGGGCCGTCCGAGCTGCGGCCGAGATGCAAGAAGTGATGAGCCACATGAACCGGGATCTGGAACTCGAGTACGGAAAGACGCTGCAGGCTCGTATCGGAGTGAACACCGGCGAGGTCATCGCCGGCGACTCGAGCGAAGGTCACGGGTTCGTCTCGGGCGACACCGTCAACGTCGGGGCGCGTCTGGAGCAGGCGGCCCCCCCGGGCGAGGTTCTGATCGGCGAACCGACCTACCGGCTCGTACGGGACGCTGTCAAGGTCGAAGCGGTCGAGCCTCTCGAACTGAAGGGCAAGGCGGAGAAGATGCCGGCCTACCGCCTCGTCGAGGTCATGGCGGGGGCTGTGATCGGTGTGGCGCGCCGACTCGACTCTCCTATCGTCGGGCGAGCCGCCGAGCTCAGTTTGTTGACTCAGACGTTCGAGAGAGCCGCCGCGGAGAAGACCTGCCTCCTAACCACGGTCTACGCGACCGCGGGCACCGGCAAGTCGAGGCTCACCAAGGAGTTCCTTCGCTCGCTTGAAGGCAAAGCGCGCGTGGTCGTGGGCCGGTGTCTCCCATATGGAGAAGGGATCACGTTCTGGCCCATCGCGGAGGTCGTCAAGGAACTCGCTCAGATCACCGAGGAGGACAGCCCCGACGAGGCCTTGAGCAAGCTCGCTTCGCTCTTGCCGCGTGGTGAAGAGGAAGCCGATCTGATCACGCAACGGATCGCAGCCGCGATCGGACTCTCGGATGCGACGCCGAGCGCGCAGGAAACTTTTTGGGCGGTCCGCAAGCTATTGGAATACGTATCTCGCACTTCACCCCTGGTCGTCGTGTTCGACGACATCCATTGGGCGGAACCCACGATGCTCGACCTGATCGAGTATCTCGCGAGCTTTGCGATGGGGATCCCGATCTTCATCCTCTGTCTCTCCCGTCGTGATCTGTTGGACACCCGGCCCTCGTGGGGTTCAGGGTCGACGACGATCGAGCTGCAACCTCTTTCGGAGGACGACGTCGACCGGCTGATGGAGAACCTCCTCGGACAAGCGCGACTTCCGGACGCGGCAAGGACTCAGATCAAGAGCGCCGCAGAAGGCAACCCCCTGTACGTCGAGGAGATCCTGAAGATGCTCATCGACGACGGATTGCTCGCCAACGTCGAAGGCCATTGGGAGCCGATCCAGGATCTGTCGAACATCTCCATCCCCCCCACGATCCACGCGCTCCTCTCGGCCAGACTCGACCGGCTCGGACCCGACGAACAAGCGGTGATCCAGCGCGGCTCCGTGATCGGCAAAGAGTTCTGGTGGGGAGCCGTGTCCGAGCTCTCAACTGAGGAACTCAGAACCAGGCTCGGTCACTATCTCCAGGCTCTTGTGCGCAAGGAGCTGATCCTGCCGGATCAATCGATCTTCGCTGGCGAGGACGCGTTTAAGTTCGGTCACATCCTCATCAGGGACGCCGCGTATCAGGGCCTTCCGAAGGAGCTGCGCGCCGAGATGCACGAGTTGTTCTCGGGATGGCTCGAACGTAAAGCGGGCGACAGAGTTCGCGAGTACGAGGAGATCCTCGGCTATCACCTCGAGCAAGCGTTCAGACTGCGGGAAGAACTTGGCGCCCTTGACGATCACGTAGCCGAATTAGGCAAACGGGCCTCGGAATTGCTCGGCTCAGCCGGGCGCAGGGCCTTCGCGAGAACGGACATGCCCGCTGCAGCGAACCTGCTCGGGCGCGCGGTAAGCCTCCTCCCGGTCGCGGATCCGACTCGCCTACAACTCGCTCTCGAACTCTTCGACACTCAGATGGAGATCGGCGACTTCAAGGCGGCGGAGACGGTCGTAGGTCAGACGCTTAGAGCGGCCGAAGTACTCGGTGACGAACGACTCCAGGCGCGGGCCGCCGTCCAACGCGCCTATCTGTTGCATCACACGGAGTCCTCGGAGATCGATGAGCTCGCCGAGATGGAACGATTGAAGGAGATCTTCGAGAGGATCGGCGACGACTACGGACTTGCGAAGGTGTATCAGCTGGTCGCGGAGGTGTATTGGGATCAGCTCAACACGGGAGCCGCGCTCGACGCGCTCGAGATGGCGTTGCAGCATGCCCGGTCGGGGTCCAACAAGCACGACGAGTTCAAGATCCTCGCCTGGATCGCTACCGGCGCGTTCTGGGGGCCCGTGCATGTCGACGAGGGCCTAAGCCTTTGCGAGGAGATCGACAAGAGCTCAAACGCGAATCCCCTCGTCGAGGCGCGCTGTCTGTGGAGCAGGGCCGGCCTGCAGGCGATGAAAGGGAACTTCGACGAGGCAAGGACGCTGTTCGCAAAGGCGCGCAACATCCAGACCGAGTTTGGGCAAACGCTTGCACTTGCGTTCGGAACACAGATCTCCGGCTTGATAGAGCTCCTGGCAGACGAGCCCGCCGCGGCCGAACAACAATTCAGACAGGGATACGAGAAGCTCGAAGAGATGGGTGAGCGCCCCTATCTGGCGACTCAAGCCGCTCTCCTTGCCCGCAGCCTCTACACCCAGGATCGCTACGAGGAGGCCGAGAGGTACACCGAGTTGAGCGAGACGGCATCCGACGGCGACGAGGCATCCAAAGCCGAATGGGGCCCAACTCGAGCTCGCATCATGGCGCGCCGGGGGGAGATCGAGCCCGCCGAGCATCTCGCCCGCGAGGCGGTGGCGATCGCGAAGATGGGAGACGACGTCATCTCGACGGCCAACAGCTTGATGGGCCTCGCCGAGATTCTGCTTCTGTCAGGGCGGCCGGAGCAAGCTCACGAACCGATCGAGGAAGCGTTCAAGCTCTACGAAGGCAAGGGCGTTGTTCCATGGATGGAGAAGACGCGAGCGCTCTTGGAGAGATTCTCGGCCTAAGCCAAGACGTCAATGAGCGCGTTTGTGAGCGCGTTTCTTCGTGTCGCAGGACTGCGTGATGGTGTCTTGGTCTCCGACGATGCAGACGTCGCGGCCGGCCCCTGCGCGGAGTTGGTCTGCGCCCTTTCCGCCGTCCAGCTCATCGGCGCCGTCCTGTCCGTACAGCTTGTCGTCACCGTCTTGCCCCTTGACGTCGTCGTCGCCTTGGCCTCCCCACATGCGGTCCTTCCCCGCCCCGCCGAACAGACGATCGAATGCTCCTCCGCCGAAACCGAAGTCGTCACCGCCCTCTCCGTACAACTTGTCCTTACCCTCGCCGCGCGCGTTCAGGAAGGGCGCGATCGAAACAGGCCCCGTAGGCTCTTCGAAATCCCCGTACATCGAATCATCGCCATCGCCGGCAAAGAACGAGTCGGCGCCGGGACCGCCGGTCATTAGGTCATCGCCGGGACCGCCGTTGATAACGTCATCGCCCTCGCCGCAATCAACGCTGTCGTTGCCCTCATCTGCGTACACGATGTCGTCGCCACCGCCACAGACGATGTGGTCGTCGCCGGGCCCACCGACGAGAACGTCATTGCCCTCTGTCCCCTGGATCTCATCGTCACCGCCCGTACCGCAGATGGCGGCGCCGGTGCATTGGGCCGATCTCTCGTAGAGCTCGATCGCTCCGACATCACAACCGGCGACCGTGTCGCCGTTCCCGTCGACCGGACGAGGTTGGCCGAGTTGATCTTCGGACGTGCAGACACTGGGCTTGCCGTTGTCGATCGCAGGGCTCGTTGCCGATGGTGCGTAATACGTTGTCGGGCCGAATAGATCTGCCTGGGCGACACCCAGTTGAGGATCCGTGCTCACGCGGTCCCCGTCGGCGTCCGGATTGCCCGGGTCGCTATCGATCCCGCAATCGTTCGCACTGTCCTCGATGTTTCCTCCGAGGGATATGAGCGGGGCGTTGATGCAGTTATCGGGCGACGTTCCGTCGCCATTCTTCGCGATGATCGAGTTAGAGATCGTGGTCTGCCCGGCGATGGCCGATGTGCCGTTCGCTATTCCGCCCCCACCTTTATTAGCGGTGTTGAAAACGATCGTGTCGTTCTGCAAGACGACAGCCCCGATGTTCACGAGACCGCCGCCCTCAGCAGCAGCCGTACAGGTCTTCACTCGCGGCGAGCAGTTGACATCCGAGACGGAGTTGACGGCGATCGTTGAGTCCCTGATCAGAGACGGGGAGGTGGACTCGGTTGCATTGTTCCAGATGCCGCCCCCGGCGTTGGCGCTGTTTCCGATCAAAGACGAGCGAACGATCTCGTATCGGAACGGGGATGCCAGCGCGACAACCAGACCGCCTCCTACCGATTCGGCGATGTTCGAGCGGAGCTCAGAATCAGATAGAGAGAAGACGGTGTTGGACGTGGGCGTAGTCCCGGGAGCCGACACGCTGATCCCTCCGGCCTGCCCGGACGAATTGTTCGACTCGATCGACGTGCCATCGACGGCCAACACGCCCGAGCTACTGATCCCTCCGCCGCTTTGAGAGAAATTCCCCTTGATCACCGAGTCCGCGATGGTCAGGTCGGCCGCATTCAGCACGCCGCCGCCGGCGGCTGTGACGTTGCCACCCGTAATCGTGAGGCCTTTGAGCACCGCGGAGGTCCCCGTGCCCAAGACGTCGATAGCGCGATCGAGTCCCGCGGCGTCGATCGTGTCTTGGGTCGGCCCCCGGCCGACGATGGAAACGTCCTGCTTGAGGTCCAGATCTCCTATGGCGGCACCGTCCTCGCCGGAGCCGGCCACTGTGAACTCGTAGGTGGCGGGAGCCGGCGCCTCCAGCGAGATCGTGTCGTTGTCCAGAGTGGCATTCGCCTCCATCACCGCCGCCCTGAGCGTGCAAGCGCCGCTTGCCCCCGCGCACAGTCCGTCACCGGGCGACGCGTCCACCTCGTCGGCGGTAGAAGTCACCGCGAAGGTCGCGGCGGCGTGGGCCGGCGCTACGGCAGCCAGGAAAGAGGCGAAGACGACGGTCGCCAGTAAGCAGAGCGCGCGTCGAGGAAAACCAAGGGCCATGGGTTCATCCTCGACACCTATTAGGCCCGGATTGAACAAAACCGCCCGGAACGGGCGGTTCGGACCCCTTCGGCCCCGTCTAGCGGGACCCCCGGATGGCCCGATGAGGCTACGGACGGGCTCCCCCGGTCTCCGCGCCGGGTCAGTGCGCTCGCTTGTGGGCTCGCTTCTCCTTCTCGCAGCCGTCGGTGACGGTGTCCAGATCCCCGACCAGGCAGAGGTCGCGACCATCGCCCGCCCTCAGCTGGTCGGGCCCCTTCCCACCGTCCAGTTCATCTCCGCCATCCTGGCCGTAAAGCTTGTCGGGGCCGTCCTCACCCTCAACGGTGTCGTCGCCACTCCCGCCCCACAAACGATCCTTTCCTCCACCGCCGAATAGACGGTCGAACGCGCCTCCTCCGAAACCGAAGTCGTCGCCACCTTCGCCGCGCAGCTTGTCCTTCCCCTGGCTCCCGGCGAATCTCGCGACGTTGATCGGACCGGGCTCCTCTTGAGTGTCGCCGAACATCTCGTCGTCACCGTCTCCCGCATTGAAAGTGTCATCGCCGGGACCGCCGACCAGAAGGTCGTCGCCCGGCCCACCGTCGATCTCATCGTCGCCACTCCCGCATTCGACAGTGTCGTTACCTTCGCCGGCGAATACCTTGTCGTTTCCTCCGCCGCAAACGATGTGGTCATCGCCGGGACCTCCCACGAGGATGTCGTCCCCGTCGGTTCCCTGGACCTCGTCGTCGCCACCAGTTCCGCATACCGCCCCGAACCGGTCGCACGCCGCCGGTTTGTCGTAGAGCTCGATCGCGCCTATGTCGCAGACGGCCACGGCATCGCCGTTGCCGTCCGCAGGTCTGGGTTGCCCGAGCTGATCGTCGGGGGTGCATACGAGGTCGCTGCCGGCATCGATGGCCGGACTTCCCGGAAGAGGCGGGTAGAAACTGGTTACGCCAAAGGCATCCGATTGGACCGGCCCGAGCTGTGGATCGACGCCCGTTCGATCGCCGTCGGCATCGGGATTGGCGACATCGCTGTCGAAGCCGCAATCGTTCAACATGCTGTCGATGTTGCCGCCCAACGACGTGAGCGGACCGTTGATGCAGTTATCGGCGACCGTCTCGTTCGTGTTCATCGCGACGATCGTGTTCGCTACAGTCGTGTGCCCGACGATGGCCGATGTGCCCCCCGCTATCCCCCCTCCACCTTTGTTCGCGGAGTTCAGGATGACGGTGTCATTGTTCAATGCGAGTGTCCCGATATTCACGAGGCCGCCGCCTTCAGCAGCCGCCGAGCAGGTCGGCCCGGTCCCGCGGTTCGCGACCGACCTAGGTGAGTAGATCGGACCACTCCCGTAGTCGCAGTTCGTATCAGACGAAGAGTTCTGTGCGACGGTCGTGTCACGTATCACCGATGGCGTACTGGACTCGGTAGCGTTGTTCCAGAGACCGCCGCCCGCGTTGGCGCTGTTCCCTATCAGACTGGAGCGAAGCACCTCGTAACGGAGCGGAGGCGAAAGCGCGACGACCAGACCTCCACCAACGGAGGCTGCGATGTTGTTACGAAGCTCAGAATCCGCGAACGTGAAGACCGTGTTGGAAGGTGGAGTCGAGCTGGGGGCCGAGATGCTGATGCCGCCCGCTTGACCCGAGGAACCATTCGATTCAAGCAGCGTGTCCGCGATGCTCAGCGACGTGCCGCTGCTGCTGATCCCACCCCCGCTCGAGGAGAAATTGTCCTTAACGACAGAGTCCTCGATCCGAAGGTCAGCCGCGTTGAGGACGCCACCACCCTCGGAGTTCGCAAGTTTGCCTCCAGTGATGGTGAGGCCGGTCACGGTCGCCGTGGTCCCGGCCCCGAGAACGTGAAGGACACGATCGAGGGCCGCGGCGTCGATGGTGTCTTGATCGGGGCCCCGACCGACGATGTCGACATCTTGCTTTAGATCGAGGTCACCGATGGCGCCCGAGTCCTCGCCCTGGCCGGCGATCGTCAGTCGATAGACGGCGGGAGCTGGGGCCTCCAATGAGATGACGTTGGCGTCAGGCAAAGCGTTCGCTTCCATTACCGCCGCCCTCAACGTGCAGCCGCTCGACGAGGCGGCACAGACATCGTCTCCGGGATTCACATCCGCGGCGTCCACAGTTGTCGTGACCACGAAGGTCGCGCCGTGAGATGCGGAGGCCGGACCGGCCATAGCAAGCATGCCTGCGAGCAATGTGGTTGCCAGCCAGGGAGTCGAACGCCTGGAGTGTGCCTTCATGGAGCCTTCCATCCGCCGGGCCTGCTCGAACGAGCTGTGAGATGGTAGCCCGATATGACCGCTTCGTGTGATCCTGCACCAATGGCGACACCTTGGGCGAACATGCTTGACGGGCCAGCCGCCCGCATAGACCCTTCCTTCTATGACTAATGCACCAACAGCCGAAGAACTCGGCTTCGTCGAGCTGTTCAGCGCCCTTCCTCGCGAGTCGCTGGAAGAACTGGCTCGAGCAGCAGAGGTTCGCTCCTATGGCCCCGCCCAGTTCGTTTTCAAGGAGGGAGACGACGGCGAGTCCCTGCACGTCGTCCGGTCCGGGCTCATCAGGATCGTCAGAACGGAGTCGAACACAACGCTCCAGACCCTCGGGCCGGGGAAGGCTTTCGGTGAGCTCGCCGTGCTCGACCCTGCCCCACGCTCCGCGTCGGCCGTGGCGATCGACCCGAGCGAAACACTCGAGCTGCACCGTGCAGAGCTCGAGCGGGTTCTCGACAAAGACCCGCAGACGACGCGCAAGATCCTCGGCACGATGGCGCGCTCCTTGACGATGGCGCGCGAGCACGTCGTTCACGACAACAAAATCTTGGACCAGAAGGTTCAGGAGCGGACCGCCGAGCTCCGCGAGACTCAGCTCGAGGTGATCCGCAGGCTTGGTCTCGCCGCTGAGTTCCGAGACGACGACACCGGTCTACACATCACCCGCATGAGCCGGTTCTGCGCAAAGCTTGCGGAAGCCGCCGGCCTCTCCGAGGCGGATTGCAAGCTACTTCTCGAAGCCGCTCCCATGCACGACATCGGCAAGATCGGCATCCCGGACAGGATCCTGCTGAAGCCGGGGAAGCTCGAGGATGAAGAGTTCGACATCATGAAAACCCACACGACCATCGGGTCGGAGCTCCTGTCGGGGAGCTCGTCCCGCGTGATGCAGATGGCCCAGATAATCGCCCTCAACCACCACGAGAAATGGAACGGCAGGGGCTATCCGCGCGGCCTGGCAGGTGAAGACATCCCTTACGTCGCTCGCATCTGTAGCATCTGCGATGTGTTCGATGCGCTGTGCTCGGAACGTCCTTACAAGAAGCCGTGGGACCCGCCCGATGCCTTGAGACTCATCGAGGAACAGGCCGGCAATGACTTCGACCCTCATCTCGCAAGGGTCTTTATCGAGATCAGCGACATGATCGTCCGAATGTTCCAGCACCCCGAAGAGTTCGCAGAGGCGTCGACCGGCGCGAGTCAGGAAGCCCGAGAACTCTCGCCTTACGGCCACGATTCCTCCGAGGGGGCGCCGTGAGCGATAGCGAGTACCACTCGCCCGACGAGATAGTTGAAGAAGACGCCTTAAACAGTGTTCCGTTCCTGAGCGCGGCGACAGTCAAAGGTCTGAACCGCCTGTCGGAACGAACCACCGTTAAGACCTACCAACCGGGAGAGATCATCTTCTCGGAGGGGGAGCCTGCCACCACGCTTTTCGTGATCAAGCGAGGGCAAGTGGAGGTCTTCACCAAGCTCCTGGACGGAACCGAGGAAGTGGCCCGCGCTCTCGGACGGAAGCAGATGCTCGGCGAGCTCGGGGTGTTGGGTGGGCATCCCCGCAGCGCAGGAGCCAGAGCGGTCGAAGAGACGGAGGTCTGGGCGATCGAGCGCGAGGCGTTCCTCGAGCTCTACGAGTCCGAGCCGGCGGTGACCATCGAGGTCGCCAGTGGGCTTGCCAAATACCTCCTGGACGCCGACATGGTGGCCGAGGACCTGCTCTTCCTGGACCTCGAGGGCAGGGTCGCCAAGCGCCTCCTCGCCTACGCCGGCCAAGCGGAAAGCCACATCCACCACGTCACGGCCTCGGGCGACATGACCGAGGAGCAGGTCGAGGCGGCCCTCAGCGAGCTCGCCCGGACCCGGCAGTCCTGGGATGCGTCCTACGTGGGCCTTTCCCGGCTCGCCGAGCTTTCGGGAGGCAGCAGGATCGCGGTGGGCCGCATCATCGAGGACTTCGAAAGGGATGGCCTGATCATCACCGCCGAGGGGGAGCTGATCCTCCTGAAGCCCGAAGAATTGGCCGCTCTGGCCAAGCTTGGGTAGCTACGCAATCTAGGAATCTAGACATGGGGGTCGAATCTCCCTACAGTCTGGTAATAACTGGACCCCCCAGCGGGCCTTAGAGCAGGGAGCGAGATGAACGTATCGGGCAGTGCGATAGCCCTCCGAGCCGAACAGACGCTGCGCACCAGGCAGCTGATCCTGGCGCTGGCCGCCCTCGTCCTCGCTTACGCGATCCCGGTCGCGGCCCCCTACGTCATACCGAAGATGTTCCCCACCGCCGGGGGCACCGACAACAAGTGCTACAAGTTCAGCAGCGCAGAGCGGAGCTTCGCCTCGCTGATGAACGGCGAGAGGAGCAAGCGGTCTAAAGGAACCATGAAGCTCGATCCCGAGCTCTCCAAGGCGGCGATCGTTCACACGAACGAGATGGTTAAGAGCAACACGCTCGTTCACACCACGTCGACCTCGCTCAAGAGGCGCGTGACGAACTGGAGAACCGTCGGTGAGAACGTCGGTGTCGGTTCGACGGTCGACTCGCTCCACACTGCCTTCATGAACTCCCCCGCCCACAAAGAGAACATCCTCTTTAGTTCGTTCAATAACGTGGGCGTGGGTGTCATCCAAAAGGATGACCGGATGTGGGTCACGGTTATCTTCGAGGCGAGCTCCAACCCGGGCACGCCGTTGAAGATGCCGAGTTGCTGATCCGCTCTTTTAGCTAGGCGATCCCCCGGCTTGAGCGCCGGAGGTCTCTGACCCTTCGGGGTGCTCGTGCCGGTCTATCTCCGCGAACTTGTTCCTCAGCTCCTGAACCGTTTCTTCCCCGTCGTCCGGGAAAGTGATCCAGCGATACGAGACGCCACTCTCTGGAAGCTGGCCGCCGCGTTGAACCAGGAATGCCGACATGCGCTCGGCAAGCCTCGTCGTAAAGATGCGCGCACCTTCGGGGCCCGTTTCCGGCAGGACGCAGGCGAAGTTGTGATTGGTGCCGTCGAAGCCGTGGACGGCACGATCCACGGTGCGCACTGCTTCCTTCAGCATGCGACCGAGATCTCGACGGATCGAGACCCTCTGCCTTCGTGGGAGCCCGGCGATCGCCGCCACGGGGAAGTCCACGAGCGAGATCGAGAAGACGGTTTGGTAGCGCTTAGACCGTGATAGTTCAAGGTCCGTGTCTTGAACGAAGAAGCGCGCGTTGAAGAGACCTGTGTGGTCGTCGATCTGGTCGTAGAGCTCGAGCTTCTCCAGAGACGTCTCGAGCTGCTTGTTGGCCCACCCGCCTATCAAGCCGAAGATCATGAAAGCAACGAACCGTGAGGCGATCAGGCCTGTGAAGCGCCCGGCCCCCACTTGGTCGATCGCCGGATAGCGCAGGGCCACATATGCGAGCCCCGCAAGGAATCCCGCGATCGCTCCGCCCCTGGTGTGCCAGAAGACGACGGCGATGAACACGGGGATGAAGAGCAGCGTGCCCCACACCTCAACCGGCTCGACCCGCCTGACGTACATGATCGCCGCGGTCACCAGGAGAACAAGCAACCCCACGGCCAGCATCAGTTGCCTCGCCCGGTTGTAGCCCAGGCGGTTCAATCCGCTCAGAACCCCCTCATCCATCATGTGCAGCAGGATAAGCGGAAGGACTGGCGATTGTCAGCGCGGTTCCCCTATCCTTTCTCCCGTGCCTTCGATCCTTCGCTCGCGCGTTGCCCTTTTGACGCTCCTCGGCGCTTTTCTCATCCCGATCGGGATGTCGAACCTGCGCGGGCTCACCCATGTCCTCACCTGCAAGCAAGAGGCCGAGACGCCTTTCACCCTGATCAACGACGGCCCTGAGCCTCAATTGCTGAGCTCCACCCGGATCTCGGCCGACGACGACGAGTTCGTTTGTGGGGGGCTCTCCCTCAATATGGGAGCCCGAGGAGAGGGCCCTGGGAAGGTCACGATGATCCTTCCGATCACCAATCACTCCAAATATCTGTGGCAGGGCACCGTCACTTTGAAGCTGGGCAACACCACGGTTCCGGCCGATATCGGCGAGATAGGGCCGGGAGAGACCCAGCAAGACGAGATCCCGATCGAACTCGAGCCTGGAGCCCTGGAGGTAAACGGGTCGCTCCTGATAGGGCCCTAGCGGCCCTCCCGCCCTTGAGCGCCCGGCGGCGGCCGGTCCGCCAAACCAAGCACCGACCCGTGCAGGTGGCGGGGTCTCCCGGAAGAATCTTCCTTGTAGATCCGTCTAGTCGAGCCGAGGCTGGGTATCGGGTAAGGAGTAAAGGATTCGGCAGTTTTTTCCGACGATAGGGACTACATGCTGGACAAACTTCGAGCGGCCCGGATCCTTCTCATCGACGATGACCCGGATGGCCTTGCGCTCCTTGAGACGATCTTGGAGACCGAGGGCTACTCGAACATCCTGGGCACCACCGACCCGACCCGGGTCGGGGATCTCTTCGACGCTTTCAAGCCAGACCTCGTCCTGACCGACCTCCACATGCCCGGCGTCAATGGGTTGGACGTCGTCGCGACCCTGAGCGCCAGGGCCGACAAGGACTACATCCCGATCCTCGTATTGACCGGAGACGTATCTAGAGAAGCGAAGCTACGCGCGCTCTCTGCGGGAGCCAAGGACTTCGTCCACAAGCCGTACGACACGACCGAGACGGCGCTTCGGATCCGGAATCTTCTAGAGACGCGCCTGCTGTATCTGCAAGTGCAGAACCATAATCAGGTCCTCGAGGTGAAGGTAAAAGAGCGAACCAGGGAGCTCGACCAGGCCAGGATCGAGATCCTCGAGCGGCTTGCTCTCGCATCCGAGTTCCGGGATGACGCAACCGGAGAACACACCCAGCGTGTCGGACGCATGTGCGCGCAGATCGCGCAGGCGATGGGCATGGACGCAACAGACGTCGAGTTGATCCGGAGGGCGGCCCCTCTGCACGACGTGGGCAAGATCGGCATCCCCGACAGCATCCTGTTGAAGCCCGGCAAGCTCACGGACGACGAATTCAATCTTATGAAGCGTCACACGGAGATCGGTTCGCAGTTACTCGCCAACAGCATCTCCCCTACCTTGCGTCTCGGCGAGACCATCGCACTGACCCACCACGAGCGTTGGGACGGCACGGGGTATCGAGGGATGCAGGGGACGCAGATCCCTATCCAGGGCCGGATACTCGCAGTGGCCGATGTGTTCGATGCGTTGATCAACGAGCGCCCCTACAAGCATGCATGGCCGGTGGATGAAGCGATCGAAGAGATCAGGAAGCAGCGGGGGCGCCAGTTCGACCCGGACGCCGTCGTCGCGTTCCTCGGCCTTCAAGACAACATCGACCTCGCGGATCCCGCCGAACCCAGCGTGCGCTCTGACGCCACAGAACCGGGTATGCACTCAAGCGTCTGATCCGAAGATCTTTAGGCGCCCATCCCGTCGGACCCACCACTGCCCCGCTTACGCTCGTCCGGCGTGGGAAGCAGCACGACATCGGCCGAACCGGCCAAACGTCGTTCCCGCCTCATCTTGCGTCGCAGAGCATCCCTCTCATACGCGAGCCGACGGCGTTCTCGTCTCGTTCCCATCTCGAGATCCTCGATCGCGTAGAACTCCTCGCGCGTCTTACGGCTGTTCAGTAGGACGATGACACCAACCTGAAGGCCGAAGATCGTCGGAGCAAGGATCCAGAACCCAGGGCCGGCGTCGCCGGCGGGGGCGGCCAAGAACGACAGGCCCGTCATCACGGCGAAAACGCAGAACGTGTACATCGCGGCGTCTCGCGCCCACGGGCGCAGCCGAAGGATCCCGAGCGCGCAGGTGCCGATGAATGCCGTGATCGCCAGCGTGAGAACGCCCATGAAACGCAGAAAGAACGAACGCCCTTCGTAGTACCCGTAGGGGTCCTGGATACGCGCCCGTCCGGCATCCCTGAAGAAGTCATACGAGCTGTACACGAAGAATCCGCAAAGGATCAGCATCATCACGACGGCGGCGATCGTCGGCAGCGCCGGCCGTTGGGGTCTTGGCGGAGGGGGCTCCATGTATCGCATAGCTACTACGACTCTAGTACCGGGAGCTTCGGGATCGATAGGCGATCGGGGGCGGCATCTGCAGGACAGGTCGTTCGGACGCCGAATACCAATGCGTCCAGGCGGCGGAATTAGCGGGCTTCGGTTGAAAGGTTGCTGGGGATGAGTCCTGTCGCTATCTGCGCGGATTGCGAGCGGCGCGTTTACCTCGAGGAGGGGTCGGACGCGTCCTGTCCGGTCTGCTCGTCGGCCCTCATCCTCACCGACGAGATCCAGCCTCGATAGAGCCGCTAACCGCGTCCGTTCAGGTGGTGGGCGGTACTGGGATCGAACCAGTGACCTCTTCGGTGTGAACGAAGCGCTCTCCCGCTGAGCTAACCGCCCGGGATGGGCCATATTAGCCGTCGCCTTCCTGCGGTTCGGCTGCACAATAGAAGGGTGATCCCCGAACGAAGAGCGCGGCCCCTCGAACATCCGGGCCTGCTTCAGCGGGGCGGGCCTTTCGCCCTAAGCGCAGTCATCGGGCTGGCGACATTCATCAGCTCGACCCCCGAAGAGAGGCGTCCGAGCCTCCTGCTCGGCGCCACCGCCCTGACCGCGATCATCCTGATCGGCAGCGCGTTGCTGCCATGGCAGCGACTTCCCAATTGGTTGGAGGCATTACCCGCCTATCTCTACGTGTTCGTCGTTTTCCTGCTTAGAGAAGGGGCCGGCGGGGCGCGCCCGGCATACGCCCCCTTGCTCTTGTTGCCGCTCTTCTGGCTCGCCCTCTACGGGACCAAGCCGCAACTCTTTGTAGCGTTCATCCTCACGGCAGGGATACTCGGAGTGTCGAACTTCGTCGGCGAGGTCCACCGAAGCGACGTGCGATTCGCCCTTCTCGCCGCGGTCATAACTCCCGTCGTTTGCTTCACGATCAACGATCTGGTGCAGCAACTCGAAGAGAAACAGAATGAACTCGAGCGCCTCGCCCGAACGGACCAGTTAACGGGCTTGGCGAACCGGCGCGAGTGGGAACGCCAGCTTCCATTGGAGATGGCGCGGGCGCGCCGCTTGGGCCATCCGTTATGTGTGGCGATGCTCGATCTCGATCACTTCAAGCGGTTCAACGATGAGCGAGGTCATCAAGCCGGCGACGATCTCCTGCGTGACGCCGCGAAGGCATGGCTCTCGCAGTTGCGCGAGACGGACCTTCTCGCTCGATACGGCGGAGAGGAGTTCGCCATCGCTCTACCGGCGGCCGGCACGACCGAAGCGGAAGAAGCCCTGGAGCGGTTGCGTGGGAGCACTCCCTCGGGCGAGACGGCGTCGGCCGGCATCGCATGTTGGGACGGAAACGAATCCGAGCACGACCTCGTCGCCAGGGCCGACGCTGCCCTCTATGAAGCCAAGCGAACCGGACGCGACAAAACGGTCACGCGAGGTGCCGGGGCGGACGCGAGGTAGGGTTCGCCGCATCCATGGGCTCCGTCATCCACCTTTCTCAGGGCGCGATCAAACAGAAGAAGCGGACGCCACCCCGCAAAGGCGATTCACCTAAGACGGCTCTCGTTCTCGGCGGTGGCGGCATCACGGGAGCCGCGTATCACTTAGGCGTTCTCAACGCAATGAACGCGATGAGCGAGAACGCCAACGTCAATCAGTTCGATCTTTATGTCGGCACTTCGGCAGGGGCTGTTATCGCATCGTGCCTCGCCAACGGAATCACTCCTGAAGAACTTGTGCTCGCGAACCTTGGGCACGAGATGGCGACGATCCCAGCCATCGGCGCGAACGAAGTGATGCGGCCGGACAGGCGCGGCCTTATCCGCTCGATGGTCAGATGGCCGATAGGCGTTATGGGGGCCGTGAGGCGTTACATCGGCCACCCGTTCACCACCTCGCTGATCGACGGCCTCGGAGCGCTGGCCGAGGGGCTTCCGCCCGCCCTCTACACGACGGACGGCACCGAGAGCTACATGCGGCGCCTGCTCGAACAGCCTGGACGAGCGAACACGTTCGGCCAGACGCGTCGGAAGCTTCTGGTCACCGCTACAGACCTAGACAGCGCCCGCACCCGGGTCTTTGGCGACACGCCCGACGACGCAGAGGTTCCGATCTCCGAAGCCGCCGCGGCCTCGACGGCGATCCCGCTCCTCTATGCGCCCCGAAAGATCGGGCAGCGGACGTATCTCGACGGCGGCCTGCGGTCCACGACGAACATCGACGTCGCGATCGCACACGGAGCCAAGTTGATCGTTTGCGTGAATCCGCTTGTTCCTTACGTGCACGACCCGCGGCATCTGTTGCCTTCGGCCACCGGCCTTCCGTCGCACTCGATAGCGCAGAAGGGTTTCGCTCACATCGCGGCGCAGACGTTCAGGATCATGGCACAGGCACAGGTCGAGAAGGAGCTCGAGTTCATAACCACCGCGCATCCCGACGTGGACATCATCTTGATCGAGCCGAGACGCGACGACGAGCACCTCTTCGTCTTCAACCTGATGGACTACGGGTCGCGCGAGAGCGTTGCGCGACACGCCTTCGAGACCGTGGCGATCGACCTCGTCACTCGCTTTCCGGTCTACAAGAAGGTGGCGGACCGACACGGGATCAAACTAAGCAGGACACTGCTCATCGACCAGCTTCAAGGGATCGTGGAAGGTGCGGAGCCGAGGTTCTACGGGGGGCCGGACTGGAAACGTGCGGGCGAACGACTAGAAGGTACAGAGGACTCCTAGCCAGGCTTCGATAGACGTCGCATCGCCTTCGACGTCGAGGTCACCTTTTCGACCGGCGAGGCGCCGGGTGAAGTCGTAGGCATCGCCGCGTATCGTTCCGGAAGACCCTGTTCCACAGCGGAACGAACCGCCCGCGGGTCCGGCCAGCTCCACGAGCGCAGACGCTCGAGAGCGCTTCGTCCACTCCCTAACGATGTCGGCCACGAGCCTCGCGTCCCCTTCAGCGGGTTCGGGTTCGCGACCAACAGCCCTCGAGATATCGAGACGGTGCATGTAGTGGTCGCGAGTGAAGATGATGTTTGCGACGTATCCCAAGCTGACCCAGTGTCCCGAGAAGGGCTCGCGGTAGGGCACCGCCTTCAAAGGAACACCCGCGCGAGCGAGGAACGTGGCCTGACGCCGAAGGTGTCGAGCGAGCCCGGCCTGTATCTCATCGGTCGAGAGGTTGCGCCTGAGCTTGATCTGGAAGTCGTTGGTTGCATCGAGAGCACTGCCGCCGAATTCCTTCTTCGTGCGCATGCCCGCCACCCATTGCTTCGAGTAGATCGTCGGAGAGGTGATCGCCTCGGCCCAGGCCAGCGTATGGAGGGCGATGTCTTTGACGTCCCAGCCCTCGCAATCAGTGGGAGCGCTCCACTCTTGCTCGTTCAGGCCTGCAAGGAGATCCAGCAATGCTCGGTTCTGCGCGGCACCGAGCTCAACCCACTCGCGGTGCTTGATCGGCGGGATGCTGGTGACTGGGACCGGCGAGGTAAGGGCCATTACGGTCTGTGAGCTTAGCCCGCTCTCCTTGCCTCCACCGAGCGCTTCGATCTGGATGCCGCCGCGGTTCGCTTGCGCTTGGGCTCTGCCTGCTTAAGAAGCGGCTTCAGGTACTGACCGGTGTACGAACGTCGAGTGGCCGCCACGTCCTCCGGAGTTCCCACGGCGACCACTTCGCCGCCCCCCGCCCCTCCTTCAGGCCCGAGATCGATGATGTGATCCGCGGTCTTGATGACGTCGAGGTTGTGCTCGATCACAACCACGGTATTGCCGGCATCCACCAGCCTGTGAAGGACCCCCAGGAGCTTTGCAACGTCGTCGAAGTGCAGACCGGTTGTGGGCTCGTCCAGGATGTACAGGGTTTTTCCGGTGGAGCGTTTCGCCAGCTCCGTCGAAAGCTTCACTCGCTGTGCTTCTCCGCCCGACAGGGTTGGGGCGGGTTGACCGAGCTTGATGTAACCCAAACCGACGTCTCTGAGCGTTTCCATGTGCCGGGCGATCGGCGGGATCGGCGCGAAGAACTCGCAGGCCTCGGTCACGCTCATCTCGAGCACCTCGGAGATGTTCTTGCCCTTGTAGCGAACCTCCAGCGTTTCGCGGTTGTAACGCTTGCCCTTGCAGACCTCACACGGGACGTACACGTCCGGCAGGAAGTGCATCTCGATCTTGATGGTCCCTTCGCCGGCGCAGGCTTCGCAACGGCCGCCTCGGACGTTGAAGGAGAAGCGGCCAGGCTGGTAGCCCCGTCTCCGAGCATCCGGAGTCTTCGCGAACAGTTTGCGGATGTGATCGAAAACCCCGGTGTAAGTCGCAGAGTTCGACCGTGGAGTTCGTCCGATCGGCGACTGGTCGATGTCGATCACCTTGTCGACGTGGTCCAGTCCTTCGATCCGCGTGTGCTTCCCCGGAACCAAGCGAGCGTTGCGAACGAGCGTCTGATGGACGGATCGGTAAAGGACGTCGTTCACGAGCGTCGACTTGCCCGAGCCCGACACTCCCGTAACGCAGACGAAAGCGCCAAGAGGGATCGCAACGTCGATCTTCTTGAGGTTGTGTTCCCGGGCACCCTTGACGACGATGTACTCGCCGTTGCCAGACCGCCGCTTGTTGGGGAGTTCGATCGAACGACGTCCCGTGAGGTAATCGCCCGTCATCGAGTTCTCGTTCTTCAACAGACCCTCGAACGAACCGGTGTAGACGACCGAGCCACCGTGCTCCCCCGCGCCCGGGCCGATGTCCACAACATGGTCGGCGGTTCGGATCGTCTCCTCGTCGTGCTCTACGACGATCAGCGTGTTCCCGATGTCCCGCAACCTGATCAAGGTGTCGATGAGCCTGCGGTTGTCGCGCTGATGAAGGCCTATCGAAGGCTCGTCCAGGATGTAGAGCACCCCGACGAGTCCGGAGCCGATCTGCGTGGCAAGGCGGATCCGCTGAGCCTCTCCCCCCGCGAGCGTCGCGCTCCCTCTGGCGAGAGTCAGGTAATCCAATCCCACGTCGAGCAGGAAGCCAAGTCGCGCGTGGATCTCTTTCAAGACACGTTCGGCGATAACCGTTTCCCGATCGTCGAATTCGAGCTTCCGGAAGAATGCGTCCGCGTCCCCGATGCACAAGTCGGTGAGTTCGTGGATGTTCTTGTCGCCGATCGTCACCGCGAGTGACTCGGGCTTAAGCCGGGCTCCGTGACACTTGGGGCACGGGATCTCCCGGAAATACTGCTCGTAGCGTTCGCGTGCAAATTCGGAGTCGGTCTCGTCCCTCCGTCGCTCGAGCCACGGGATCACGCCTTCGAAAGTCGTCCAATACGACCTGATCCGGTTGAACCGGTTCTTGTAGCGCACGTGGATCTCTTTGTCGTCGGAGCCGTAAAGGATGAGCTCCTGGGCTTTCTTTGAGAGTTTGCGGAACGGCACGTCGGTCTTGAACTTGTACGTCGTCGCCACCGAGTCGAGGAGTCTGTCGAAGTATTCGAGCGAGCGGCCCGACCATGGTGCGATCGCTCCTTCGTCCAAGGCGACGTCTGTGTCGGGGATGACAAGCTCGGGGTCAACCTCAAGGTGGGTGCCGAGACCATCGCAGTGCTCACATGCTCCATAAGGCGAGTTGAACGAGAAATTACGTGGCGCAAGCTCCTCGAAGCTGATCCCGCAGAACGTGCAAGCGAAGTGCTGGCTGAAAAGGATGTCCTCGCTGGGGTCATCCACGATGTCGATCGCGGCGGTGCCCTCTGCAAGCTTCAACGCGGTTTCGATCGAGTCCGTCAGCCGGCTCTCGATGCCTTCCTTGATGACGAGCCTGTCCACGATGACGTCGATGTCGTGCTGAAAGTACCTATCAAGCTTGATCTTGTCGGTGAGTTCCTTGACCTCGCCGTCGACGCGAGCCCGAACGAACCCACGCTTAGAGAGATCGTCGAAGAGGTTCGAGAACTCACCCTTGCGGCTGCGAACGATCGGAGCGAGCACCTGGAAACGCGTGCCCTCGGGAAGCTTCAACACCTGGTCGACGATCTGCTCGGGTGTCTGGCGGGCGATCGGCCTCCCACAGTTGTGACAGTGAGGACGTCCGATGCGGGCGAAAAGTAGCCGCAGGTAGTCGTAGACCTCAGTGATGGTCCCGACGGTGGAACGAGGGTTCCTCGAAGCCGACTTTTGATCTATCGAGATCGCCGGCGAAAGGCCCTCGATGAAGTCCACCTCCGGCTTGTCCATCTGACCGAGGAACTGCCTGGCGTAAGACGAAAGGGACTCGACGTAACGACGCTGGCCCTCGGCATAGATGGTGTCGAAAGCCAACGACGATTTCCCCGAGCCGGAGATCCCCGTGAAAACGATGAGCGAATCGCGAGGCAGCTCGAGGTTGACGTTCTTTAGGTTGTGCTCTCGAGCCCCTCGGATCACCAGCCGCCCGGAAGAGCTCCCCACAGGCGTCATAGACATGGTCCCCAGGGTAAACGACGCTCTTGTAACTTCTCTTCCCGGCCCCCCAGTCTGGCTATCCTGACCGGATGGAACCGGCCGCCTGGCGGGACGAATTTCCCGTTCTGTCTGAGCGCACCTATCTGATCTCTGCGTCGCTCGGTCCGCTTTCCCGGCGTAGCCGCCGGCTCGCCGAGGAACACCTGGATCTCTGGCAACGCTACGGGCCGGAGGAGCTCTGGTTCGACCACGGGCTGCCGAAGCTGCAGGAGTGCAGGGAGCTCTTCGCCGAGTTGATCGGGGCGGATCCAGACGAGATCGCGATCGTCCCGTCGGTATCGTCCGGCCTCTCCTCCATCGCCGGCTGCCTCGATCTCGAGGCCCGTCCAAAGATTGTTCTCACCGATATGGACTTTCCCACCAACCATTACGTCTGGCGCGCCCAGGAAAAGGCGGGAGCGAAGCTGGACGTTGTGGTGTCCGAAGACAAGATCACGATGGACGCCGGCGAGATCGCGGCGCGAGTCGACGAGCAGACCGCGATCGTGAACGTCAACCGAGTCTTGTTCGAGTCGTCGTTCATCATCGATCTGAAACCGATCGTCGACGCGGCCCACGCCGCGGGGTCGTTGGTCGTGGTCGACGACTTCCACGGCTCGGGCATCGTGCCCATCGACGTTCACGCTGCCGGTATCGATCTACTCGTGTCCGGTGCCCTCAAGTGGTTGTGTGGCGGCCAGGGAATCGCCTTCCTATATTGCCGCCGGGATCTGATCGAGAAGATGGAGCCGCGCGTCGTGGGGTGGTTCGGGACGAAGGACCCCTTCGACTTTGACCGGGGACGACTGAGACTGCGAGACGACGCTCGTCGGTTCGAAACCGGGACCTACGTGCTCCCCCAGGCGTGGACGGCGGCGGGAGGGCTGTCGATAATGCTTGAGGTCGGCGTGGACGTCATAAGGGCCCGGAATCAGGAACTGACCCGCCGGATCATCGAGCGAGCGGACGAAGCGGGCTTGGACCTGCTATCGCCCCGTGACGACACGGTCCGAGGTGGACTCGTTCGGGTGCGCATCCCCGGGGGCCGCGACCGAGCCGAGAGCGTCCTGCATGAGCTATTCGCCCGAGACGTCGTCTTCGACTCCCGCATCGACACCTTTCGAATCTCGCCGCACTTCTTCAACAACGAGGCCGACGTGGATCGTGCCTTCTCGGAGCTCCGCTCGCTCCTCTAGCGTCCTTCTAACCGACTTCTCGGAGCTCTCGCCGGAGGTCCGCTACTTCGTCGCGGATCCGCGCCGCGTATTCGAAGCGCAGGTCGCCCGCCGCCTGGTGCATCTCCTCCTCCAATTGAAGGATGAGGCGCTTGAGTTCGTCGGGACTTCCCCCGACCGGCTCGCGGAGGCGACTCTTGCTCTTGGACGGCACCGGCGCGCCCTCTCTCTGCCGGCCAAAGCCCGAAAGAAGGATGTCCGAGACCGCTTTCCGGATCGATTGCGGATCGATGTTGTTGGCTACGTTGTATTCCATCTGGATCTTGCGGCGCCGCTGCGTCTCGTTGATCGCCGTGCGCATCGAGTCCGTCACCTCGTCCGCGTACATGATCACTTGCCCCTCGACATGACGGGCAGCGCGACCGATCGTCTGGATCAGGCTCGTCTCCGATCGGAGGAAGCCTTCTTTGTCGGCATCCAGGATCGCAACAAGAGAGACCTCCGGAAGGTCTAGTCCCTCCCGCAGCAGGTTGATACCGACGAGCACATCGAACTCGCCGAGCCGGAGATCCCGGAGGATCTCGATCCTTTGAACGGTGTCGATATCCGAGTGGAGGTAGCGCACCCTAATGCCGGATTCCAGCAGGTAGTCGGTGAGGTCTTCGGCCATCTTCTTGGTCAACGTCGTGACGAGGACCCTCTGATCGACCTCGACGCGCTTGCGGATCTCCTCCATCAAGTCGTCGATCTGGCCTTTCGTCGGCCGGATCAGTACCTCCGGATCGATGAGCCCCGTGGGGCGGACCAGCTGTTCGATCGGTTTGCCGCCGTGGCGGAGCTCGAACGGTCCGGGGGTCGCGCTCATGAACACGACCTGGTTGACGACTTCGAGGAACTCGTCGAACCGCAGCGGCCGGTTGTCCATCGCGCTGGGCAGCCGGAACCCGTGCTCGACCAGCGTCTCCTTGCGACTGCGGTCCCCTTCGTACATGCCGTTGAGTTGGGGAACCGCGACATGAGACTCGTCCAGCACGACGAGGAAGTCCTTGGGGAAGTAGTGAAGAAGCGTGTTCGGGCGCTCGCCGGGAGCCCGGCCCTCGAGGTGGCGAGAGTAGTTCTCGATGCCCGAGCAGAAACCGACCTCGCGCATCATCTCGAGGTCGTACTGGGTCCGCATCCGCAGACGCTGGGCTTCGAGAAGCTTCCCCTGTTTTTCGAGCACCTGCAGCCGGTCGGCAAGCTCGGCCTCGATCTGTGTTATCGCTCGGTGCAGACGTTCGCGCGACACGACGTAGTGCGAGGCGGGATAGATCGTCACGTGGTTGAGCTCACGGATGATCTCGCCCGTTAAGGGATCGAGCTGGATGATCCGATCGACCTCGTCTCCGAAAAGCTCGATCCTCAGAGCGAGTTCCTCGTACGCGGGAAAGACTTCGATCGAGTCCCCACGAACCCGGAATTTCCCTCGGACGAAGTTCACGTCGTTCCGCTCGTACTGGATGTCTACGAGCCGCTGGGTGATGAAATCCCTGTCGGCAACCCCTCCCCGAGCGACGCTGACCACTTGGTTCAGGTATTCCTCTGGAGAACCAAGGCCGAAGATGCTCGACACGCTCGCGACGACTATGACGTCCTCTCGTTGCAGCAGAGCGCTCGTGGCCGAGTGCCTCAGACGCTCGATCTCGTCGTTGATAGACGAGTCCTTCTCGATGTAGGTGTCGGAGGACGGAACGTAAGCCTCCGGCTGGTAATAGTCGTAGTACGAGACGAAGTACTCGACCGCGTTGTTCGGGAAGAACTGCTTGAACTCGTTGCAGAGCTGTGCGGCAAGAGATTTGTTAGGCGCTATGACGAGAGTGGGCTTCTGGATCTGCTCCAAGGCCCATGCCATGGTCGCCGTCTTGCCGGTACCCGTTGCGCCCAGAAGGGTCGAATAACGCTCGCCTTTTTGGACGCGCTCGACCATCTCGGCGATCGCCGTGGGCTGGTCTCCGGACGGGGAGAAATCGAACTCGACCTTGAATGGGGGCACAGCTAGATTTTAGGGAGCCGGTACGACGGTTACCGACGGCGGCGGATCTAGCCGGAAGCCTCGTCGGTCACCGCAGGGACGGTGAGCACAAAGACGGTGCCCTTCGGATCGCCGGCCTCGACCCAGATCTCTCCCCCATGCGCCTCGACTATCCCTTTCGTGATGAACAGACCAAGACCCGTGCCCTTCTTCACCCAGCCCGGTTTCGGGAGCATCGCGAACTTGTCGAAAACCCGCTCGCGATCCGCTTCGGGGATCCCGATCCCCTCGTCCGCCACGCTCACACGAGCGGTCTTTTCCCCGCCGGTCAGCTCTGCAGAGATCGTGATGGTCGTTCCCTCCGGCGAGTACCTAGTGGCGTTGGTCAACAGGTTGATAACCACCTGGCGGATCCGATCCTTGTCTCCGATGACCTTCGGGAAGTTCTCCGGTATCTCGGAAACGACCGCGTGCATCGACCTGAGCGACGTGTGAACCGTCAGCACGCTGTCGACCACATCGGTAAGCGACATCGGCTCGAGCTCATACTTCAACGAACCCGCCTCCATGCGGGAAACGTCGAGAAGATCGTTCACAAGTCGCGAGAGTCGCTCGACCTCTTTGGAAACGATCGTCAGGATGTGGTCCTGCTTCTCTTCGGGGAGCTTGGCTCGCTGGTCTCGAAGTGTGTTCGCGAATCCCATGATCGTGGTCATGGGGCCCTTCAGCTCGTGGGCAAGCATCGAGACGAACTCTGTTTTCGTCCGATCGGCCTCCTTGAGCCGCTTCATCAACGCTTTCTCGCGGTCTCGCGCAAGGCTGGATTCCAGGATCGCGCCTATCTGGCGGCCGAGCAGAGAGGTGAACTGGATCTGTTGTTCGTCGAAGTAACCCTTGTTGGCGTTAACCGCCATCAGGATGCCGATCGGCTTGGCTCCCGTATTGAGCGGCACAACGAGAACGGTGCGCATGGCGAGAAGCTTCTGAGTCACGCCGCTTACCCAAGCGTCCGTCTCCGCCTCGTTCGAAGCCAGCGGAGTGTTCGTGCGAAACACGGTGGCCCCGAGAGATGGCTCGTCGAGGGAGATCTGAAGATCACTCAGCTCCTCGTCGCTGATCCCGAAAACCGGCGGCTGTGCGACGAGAGAGTTACCCGACTCGTCGAACATCAGGATCGCCACCTTCTCGCAGTCGAGAAGATCGGTGACGATCCGAATGGAATCCCCCACCACCCGCTCCACCGCGTCCGCTGAGGTCAATAGTCGGGCAAGCTTCTGAAGGCCCTCGAGCTCCGTCACTTGTCGCTGGAGTCTCTTCAGCAGTTGTGAGTTCTCAAGAGTCAGCGCGATCCGGTCTCCCAGGATCGACACGACCCGCAGGTCCTCGTCGCTGAATGCTCCCCTCTTCGAATTGACGGCCGCTACGACGCCCACTCTTATGTCGCCGACGGTGAGGGGAGCCGCTACCAACTGCCGTGCGTCGGCAAGAACGCGCATGGAACTTCTGGAATCTGGGTCGGAACGTGCATCGTTCAGAACCTCCACCGATTGGTTCATCCAAACGCGGCCGACGATCCCCGTGTCGATGAGGCCGATACGGCTCTCGCCCCCAGACTCGGACGAGAAGACCTCCATGTTGTCTATCTCTGGGTGGTGTACGAACAGAAGGGCGCGCTCGCAGGCAGTGACCTCCGCGACCACGCCGAGGATCTTCTGCACGATCTCCGATGGATCGGTGTGCGCCGCGGAGATGCCCGCGACGGCATAGAGAGCCGCGAGCTCCGAGTACCTTCGAGCCTCGTTCGTTCGCATCTCGAATGGTTCCGTGTCGCTCACAGTTCTCCTAACAAGGCGGGAAGCTCCCGCAGGGTCGTAATCGTCGCGCATCCTTCGTCCGGGTACCTACCGGCACGATCCAGAAGGACCGGAACCATGCCCATCTTCGCCGCCGGCCTGACGTCGGACACGATCGAATCACCAACATGAACGGTGCGTGAGGGATCCACTCCGGCTTGGTCGATGGCGATCTGGAAGATGCGCGGGTCGGGCTTCTCCACTCCCGCTATGCCCGATATGACGCTTACGTCGAGCAGGGCGCCGATCTCGAGTTCAACGAGCATCTCTTCAAGCCATTCATCGAAGTTCGAGATAACGCCGAGCCTGTACCCCTCGTCCTTCAGCTGTTTGATCGTCGGTAGAACATCGTCGTAAAGCTTGTACGACGATGAGCTCGAAAACCTCTGATACAGGCGCTCGACGAGCTCCTCGTTATCGATTCCCAGTTCGTGAAGACCTCGCCGGTAGAGCGCGGTCCAAAATCCTCTCGATCTCTCGGGGTCAAGAGACGCGTTCCGGATCCCGGTTTCCTCCACGACCTGCATCACCCGGGTAGCGTCGTGCAGGTTGACCACTGCATCGACCTCGACTGTCAGGCCGACCTCGGCGCATACCGAGATGAAGAGTTCCTCGAAACTCGGCCAAGGGCGAAGGAGCGTTTCGCCGACATCGAGGAAGATGAAGTCGATCATCCAGCCCCGATCAAAGTCCACACGCGCTCAGCCTCAGCACGCAGGGTCTCGAGAGACCCATCGTTGGTCACGATGATGTCTGCTTCGGCGATGAGCTCGTCCTGTGACTTCTGTGCGGCGATGCGGGCATCGATGTCCTGCGCTCTCATCCCCCGTTCTTTCAAGCGGGCTCTGCGAAGTTCTTCGCCAGCCCCGACGACTATCAGTTTGTCGATCGCGTCTCGCAATCCGAAGTCCACGATGAGCGCCGCGTCGATCACGACCACGTCGTCCGAGTTCTTGTAACGGTCGAGTGAGTCGGCGATGGACCTGAGGATCACGGGGTGGGTTATCGCGTTGAGCGCTGCCAGCTTGGCCTTGTCGGAGAACACGAGGTCGGCCAGCCTTTTCCTGTCGATATCGAGGCCCCCGGCCTGCAACACCTCGTCGCCGAACGTGTCGACAACGGCATGCCATGCGGGTTCGCCGGGGTGTAAAGCCTGACGACCGAGTATGTCGGCATCGATCACGTGAGCGCCCAGCTCCGCCAGAAGCGCGGCAAACGTCGATTTACCCGAGCCGATACCCCCGGTGAGACCTACGACACGCACGGGCGTGGAGTGAAGATCGCTAGGGCTGTTGACCGCGTTCGCGCTTCAGCTCTTCGACTATCGATTCGAGCGACTCTTCAGCGGGTTCCTCATCGGACTCGAGGGTTTCGCCGACGGCCTCGGGGTCGACATCCGGCTCCTCTTGACTTAGGCGGCCATCGATCCCGGTCGGCTCGATGAGCTTCGGCGTGTCCGGAGACATCATGGCCTCCAGCTCGGCCTCTTCCTTCTCCTCCTCGGGAGCGGCTGCCATCGCCTCGATCGGATCGGAGACCTCGGGAGCGGCCGACTCGGTCAGGATGTCCCCCGCTTCCTCGGCCGAGGTAAGGATCTCCTCGTCGGCCTCGGGAACTAGGACGGGATCCTCGGCCGGGTAGTCCAGGGCCTTGGCGTCGTCGTCGCCCTCCAGTTCCATCTCGGCTTCTGCAGGTCGCTCCTCGGCCTCGGCCGCAGGGACTCCAGTTGCGCCGGTCGTTACTTCGATCGGCTCGCCGGCGCCCTTCATGGCTTGCTTACGGGAAAGGCTGATGCGGCGGCGGTCGAGATCGATGTCGATGATCTTGACCTCGACCTTGTCGTGAACGCCGACCTCATCCTCGGCCCGCTCGACATGGTGATCGGCAAGCTCGGAGATGTGAACAAGACCCTCGATGGCATCGTCGACCTCGACGAAAGCGCCGAACGGGACGAGCTTCGTCACGCGGCCCTCGATGATGTCGCCGACCTCATGCTGGCGTGCGAACTGACGCCACGGGTCTTCCTGCGTCGCCTTGAGCGACAGCGAGACGCGCTCGCGCTCGAGATCGACGTCCAGAACCTCGACATCGACCTCCTGGCCGACCTCGACTACCTCGCTCGGGTGATCGACGTGCTTCCAGGACAGCTCGCTGACGTGAACGAGGCCATCGACCCCGCCGAGATCCACGAACGCCCCGAAGTTGACGATCGAAGAGACCACGCCGGTGCGGCGCTCGCCCTTGGCGAGCGAAGTGAGGAAGTCCTGGCGCTGCTCGGCCTGGCTCTCCTCGAGGAACTTCCTGCGCGACAGCACGACGTTGTTGCGGTTCTTGTCGAGTTCGATGATGCGGCATTCGAGGACCTTGCCGACGTACGGCTGGAGGTCGCGCACTCGGCGCATCTCGACGAGTGAAGCTGGAAGGAAACCGCGGAGACCGATGTCGAGGATGAGTCCACCCTTGACGACCTCGATGACGGGTCCTTCGACGGTGCCGTCGGCGGCCTTGATCTCTTCGATCTTGCCCCAGGCCCGCTCGTACTGAGCGCGCTTCTTGGACAGGATGAGACGGCCGTCCTTATCTTCTTTCTGAAGAACGAGGGCCTCGAGCTCGTCGCCGAGCGAGACCACCTCGTTGGGGTTCACGTCGTTGCGGATCGAGAGCTCACGAAGTGGGATGACGCCCTCGGACTTGTAGCCGATGTCGAGCAGGACCTCGTCCTTCTCGATCTTCACGACGCTGCCCGAGACGAGATCCCCCTCGTCGAAGGGCTTGATCGTGGCCTCGATGGCGGCCATCAGCTCTTCCATCGACTCGCCGACATCGTTCTCGACGATCGTGCCGCCTGCATAGCTCTCCCCCGAAGTCGAGGGGGCCGTTCTGGTTATCTGACCTCCCCTGCCGTCGGGCAGGGTCTGCTCAACATCTGCCGTGGCTTGAACAGCCACGTCTTGCTCTGGACTCATAGGTATACGGATTCCTTCCCTGTACAAGATTCGGCCCCCCGTTAGGAGGGCCGAATGAGTGTACTAGGCGGGTAGAACCCTCGCCACGGAGCGGTATTCGGCTACTTTCCGGCCGCCTCGAGTTGCCCCCTGATCGCTCCGTCGGGGAACTTCTCATTGTGGATGTTCACGTAGAAGCGCTGGGGATTGTTGGCGATCCGCCGGGCGAGGGCCGAGTCAACACCCTTCACGCAGCCTTTGGCGCCGTTGAGCGTGGCGGGGAGGGGCTCTTTGTCGGTCACGAAGAGCGCAACTACGACGTCGCCCGCGTTGCCTCTGGTCCCCTCATGGATGTGAGCTGCCGTGGGAGCCAGGATGTCGCTCCAGCTCAGGTTGAAGCACACACGTCCTGCCGGCGGGTTGACCTTGATGGTCACCTTGCCTTTGCCATCGTCGTCCCCCGGTGTCGGTGTTTCCTGACCGCCGTTCAGGGTGCCCACCATTTTCGTCTCCGCCGCACCCACATTGCCCGCGACGAAAGCGACGGCCGAGATGGACACCGCCAGCGCCATCATCACGATCGGCTTCGCTTTCATTCCGCCCCCTTTCCCATATTCGGATAACCGCCGGAACCTTAGCCTTTCGCTTTCGCCCAGTCCTCGCCGACCGAGACGTCGACTGCAAGCGGGACCTTCATCTCGGCCACTCCAGTCATCTCCCGCTCGACAACCTCTGTCGCGCGCGCTATCTCGTCCGAGGGGACCTCGAAGACCAGTTCGTCGTGAACGGTGAGGATCATCTGGGCGTCGAACCCCTCGCCGGTCAAGGCTCGCTCGACGTTGATCATCGCCAGCTTCATGATGTCCGCGGCCGACCCCTGGATCGGAGCGTTCAAAGCCTGGCGTTCGCCGATCGCGCGCATACGAGGGTTGCCGCTCCCGAGCTCCGGCAGGTATCTCCGACGCCCGAACATCGTCGTTGTGAAGCCGTCTTTGTGGGCTTGTTTGACCACCTCGTCCAGGAAGTCCGCCACGCCCCCGAACTGCTCAAAATAGGCATCCATGATCTGTTCCGCTTCCTCTCTCGGAACGTTGAGCCGATCGGCGAGGCCAGCAGCCTGCATCCCATATGCGAGGCCGTAGTTCACCATCTTCGCGACCGACCGATGCTTCGTTCCGAGTTCGGAGGCGTCGAGGCCATAGATACGTGCGGCCGTCTCCGAATGAACGTCCTGACCCTTATCGAACACCTCGATGAGGATCGGGTCTCCGGAGAGATGGGCCATCACCCGCAGTTCGATCTGCGAGTAGTCGGCGGATAGGAGCAAGTTGCCGTCGTCCGGGACGAACGCTCGACGGATCTTCTTGCCGAGCTCAGTCCTGATGGGGATGTTCATCAGATTCGGGTTCGTGCTCGACAACCGCCCTGTCGCTGCGACCGTCTGTTCGTACGTTGTGTGCACGCGCCCGTCGTTCGGATCGACAAGCGGTGGCAGCGCATCGACGTACGTGTTCTTCAGTTTCGCCAGCTCGCGGTACTCGATGAGCTTGGGCACGAATGGGTGCTGATCGACGAGTTGCTGGAGCGCTCGAACATCGGTCGACAAGCCCGTCTTCGTTCGCCTCGTCGTCTTGAGCCCGAGCTTCTCGTAAAGGAGGGTGCGCAGTTGCGGAGGGGAGCCGAGGTTCAACCGTTCGCCGGCGAGTTCGTAGCACTCGGTCTCGAGCACTCCGATCCGCTTGTCCAGGTCGCGCGCCATCTCGGCCAGATAGTCGAGATCGATCCTCACGCCGATCTGCTCCATGCGAGCGAGCACTGGAATGAGGGGATGTTCGACTGTCGCGTAGAGGTCCTTCATGCCGAGCCGCTCGAGTTCCGGCTCGATAGCGTCGGCGATCTCGGCAACGGCAAGCGCACGAAGCGAAGCTGCTTCTGCTTCCACTTCATCCATCTCGGCCCCCCCGAGATCGAGAGCACCTTGCGCAACCGATTCGTCGCGGTCTTCGGACCCGACTGCCTTGAGTTCGCGTCCTGAGTATTTGCGTGCGATCTCCTCCAACGGGTACCCGGGGGCTCCCGGGTCGAGAAGGTAGGCGCCGATGTGGGTGTCGAACGACAGACCTTCGAGTTCGATGCCCAGCGCCGACAGCGCGAGCTGCACCATCCGCGCGTCGTGCGCGATCTTCCGCACCCCTGAGTCCCGCAGAACGTCCCCTAACGCAGCGACGACGTCCTCGATCGCTGCCCCGCGCGACCCGAGGGGCACGAACGCGACATCGCCTTCTCCCCACGCGAACGAGAGATCCCGCGGCGGTCTGCGCGCGTCCATGCCCGGCGTGACATCGATAGCGAATCGGGCGGACTCGGACAGCTCTTTCGCCAGCGCTTCGAGTTGGGTTCTCTCGACGAGCGTTTGAACCTCGATGTCGAACGGCGTGCCCTCGCCCTCCGCGGCCTCCGGCAGATCGGCCATCAACCGTTCGAGCAGCGTCTTGAACTCGAGCGAAAGGAACCGCTCGCGCAACTCATCCAGATCCCAGGCGCCCATCTTCAGGTCGTCCAAAGTCACGCCCTCCACCGGAACCTCGATCAGTCGGGACATCTGTTTGTTGATCGCGACCTGTTCGGCGTGGGCCTTGAGATTCTCCGAGAGCTTCGGTGTTTGTTCGTCCGCATGGGCGACGGCTTCCTCGGCGCTTCCGTATCGCTGAACGAGCTTCGCGGCCGTCTTCGTTCCGACGCCTGGAACGCCCGGAAGGTTGTCGGAAGGGTCACCGTCGAGAGCCTTCAGATCGAGGTACTTCGTCGGCGGCACTCCGTACTTGCCTTCGATCCAAGCCGCGTCCGCCTCGATGATGTCGGTGATCCCTCGCCGGTTGTAGAGGACTTTGATCTTGCTGTCGACGAGCTGGAAGAAATCGCGGTCGCCCGTGACGATCCGGACGTCGACGTCCTCCTCGGCAGTCCGGCGGGCGAGGAAAGCGATGATGTCGTCGGCCTCCGTTCCCGGTTTCTCGAAGATCGGGATCTTCATGACCTTGAGAACCTCGCGGATCAGAGGCACCTGGCCCGAGAAGGCGTCGGGCGTCTCACTTCGGTTGCTCTTGTACTCCGGGTAGGTCGCCGTTCTCTCGACGGAACGCCCCATGTCGAACACCGTCGCGATGTAGTCGGGTCGCTGCTCCTGAAGCAGTTTTATGAGCATCGCGGTGAACCCGTAGACCGCGTTCGTGAGCGTTCCGTCCGTCGTGGACAGGTCTTCGGGCAGGGCGAAGAAAGCACGGAACGCGAGCGAGTAGCCGTCGAGAAGGAGGACCTTGGGCCGGTTTTCGGCCTTCTTGGGAGACATCGCTCCTAACCTACAATCCGGCACATGGCCGACCCGTCGCCCGACCTCCGCACGCTGAACCCCGCCTCAAAGGAGTACCTCGAGGCGGTCTTCGAATTGGAGGAAGAAGGTCGTCGCATCCTGCAGGCGCGGATCGGGGAACGGCTCGGTCTGGCCCCGGCGACGGTGTCGGAGGGCGTTAAGCGGTTGGTGACCGAGGGCTACGTGTCGGTCCAGGGATCGCGCGATATCGAACTGACCGAGGGAGGGCGCCGGGTCGCAGAAGCCCTGGTCCGACGACACCGGCTGGCGGAGCGCATGCTCGTGGACATCCTCGGGATCGAATGGCATCTCTGTCACGAACAAGCGGAAGACTGGGAGAAGGTCATGACTCCCGAGGTCGAGGAGGCGATCCTCTCCAAACTGTCCGGAGAACCGACCTGCCCCCACGGGAATCCCATCCCGGGCACGAAGTCGGCGATCCCGTGGTCGGCGTTGAAGTCGGTTGCGACGATGGAAACCGGCGAGAAAGGGCGTTTGACGCGGTTGCTCGAGGACATCGAGCTGGATCACGACGTGATGAAGTACCTGCAGGACCACAACCTGATGCCGGGTCACGATCTCGCCGTGGTCGACGTCGGCCCGGATGGGACCCGAACCCTCGAGGTGGATGGCGAGAGGGTTTCTCTGGGTCAACAGCTGGGCGACAACCTCTGGGTGCTGCCCGCCTAAGCCTCGCTGGGCGCGTCGGAGGGCCGACGTCTCAGACGCAAAGCGTTGCCAACGACCACCAGCACTCCGGTGGAGGCCAAAAGCAACGACCATGGAACGGTGGTCGACCCCGACCTCGCCGGGGCGCGCGCGGGCGCGCGCGTGATCTTCGCTGGGACCCATCTGACCGCCCCCGTGAGGGTGATCTCTTCATCACCCAACGTCATGGGGGTTGACCACTCCAAGATGTCGCCGGGCTCTGCGCCGAGCTCCCCTCTTATCTGCATCCCCGCGGGGAGGGCGGCCCTGTACTCGAGCCAGCCCCAGACGGGCGACGTCGAAACACGCTTCCATCTGGGGGCCGCGCCCGCATGAGCGAAGCGCGGCACCCTGCCGATCGCTTGACTGCCACCGAGGTACCAACTAGGCGATGCCATATTGGCGAGGACTCCCTTCGGTCCGATCCGTAGGAACGGTTCGCCCGAACGGCCGGGGATCGAGAGAGTCTCCTCGGACGTATTGCGAGCGAATATCCCCGGAACGGGACCCTCCACGAGTCGCACATCGAGACCCGAAGCAGAGGGCGGTGCGTCCAGTCGGCTGACGAAGTGTCCGTGGCCTTGCAACGGTTCGTACGTGCCCGTCACGAGCACCGGCGCGCCTTTGAACTCCCCGTCAACCGACCAGTCGAGATCGTTGGCGTTGTATCGGATCCGTGGATCGAACCAGGTCCACGTCGACTCACGGCTGAGGGTCACCCAACGCGGCTTTCCCTTCGCGCCTAGCACGGCGCCCATCGAGGAGCGACCATCGGGGTCGAACGAGAGATAAGTGAATGCCGAGTTCGCGTTCGCCTTGACTCCGTTCGGCCCGACCTCGAGGAACGGGCTACCGGTTTGATCGTTGACGAGAATCGGTTCGTTCGTCGTGTTCTCGACCACAAGTGCGGGGGCCGTGAGTTGGAGGACTCTGAACTCCAACCCATCCACCTCCGGTTGGACCGAACTGATCACTGGTAGCGCATGAAGCGGCAGTTCTTGATGCGCGAGCGCGGGAACGCTCCCGAAGCAGGCGGAAGCTAGCAGGAGGACTAGAGCGAAGAGGGAACCGGCGCGGCGCATGGCATCTATCAGGGACCCATCGGCGCGAGGGCCGCGCTCTGAATCTCGTTGTTCCAAACGCGAACGATCCTCGCGTTCGAGGGCGTGAGCCCCTCACCGTTGTCGGTCATCAGGAACAGGTAGTAGTAGCCCGGTGGTGCCACGTTTCCGCTCGGCGGTGCCTTCACATCCAGCGTGCCGTTGCTCGCGATGTCGTAATCGAGCTCGATCGAGCGCTGATCTGCATCGGTGATGTGGGTTACAGCCGGCATGTGCATCAGGACTACCTTCTTCACGTCGGCCGCATCCGGTGTCGTGACTTTGAAGTCCTTCCCCCATGCGATGCCCTTCTGGACGTGAGTGATCTTGGACCGCGGCCCCCGGAATAGATAAGGAGGCTTGAAGATCTCGAAGGACGGATCTTTGAAGTTGTTGGTGCCCGTGACCGGCTGAGCCGAGTTGTCGCCACTGCCGCCGTATCCCGTGTTGATCGGTGCATGACCACCGACCAGGATGCTGCCGTCCGGCAGCAACATGGCGCTGTTGTGGTAGGTCCGGATGCGATGGGCCGACGCGAGCGGCGTCCAGCTTTCTCCGTCGTATAGCTCGGCCTCCGTGACCGGTGTCTCGGATCCCGGAAGGATCACCTCATCACGGTCCGCGCCGGACAGAGCGACGACGTTGCCGTCCGGAAGCAGCACGCTGCTCGAGTACCACCGCCGGTTGTTGAGCGCAGGCCCCGTCTCGCTCGTGGATGCACCGTCGGCGACGGTCACGATCTCGGTGAGGTCGTTCGCGAGATAAGAGCCGGGAGAGGAGCCGAGGGTGCCCCCTGCGATCAAGATCCGCGCCTCTTTGTACGGAGGCTTCAGCGGGAGCAGGACCGATAGCGCTCCACTACGCGCGCCGTACGAACCCATCCCGTAGTTGGTCCACGTTTTCTTTTGCGGGTCATAGGCCTTGTGGAAGGCCCACAGCGCCTCGTCTGCGGACTGGCCGAACGGACCCCACATCTGGCCCACTCCGTCGTAGAAAACCTTGCCGTCGGGAAGTAGATGCATGCGGGCGAACAGCGGAAGCGAGGTCGATCCGGTCTGTCCGTTATCCGTCACCGAGCCGGTCGACGGGTCGAACGTCTCGGTCGCCTGCACGTTGAGTCCGGAGAAGTTGTAGATGAGCCGCGCCACGCCGGACACGATCAAGATCTTTCCGTTCCCCATCGTGGTGGCGGTTGGGTACCAACGCGGGTTCGCCATCATGTGGGCGTTCCGGGTCCACTCCTCGGTCGCGGGATCGAAGAGGGTCACCTGATCGCTGCCGAAAAGCTCGACGGTTCCTCCGGGGCCGCCCTCGCCCGTTGCCGGCGACAGATCGACCGGGTCCGGTTTCCACACAGTTCCACCGACCGCCAAGAGACGGCCGTCGACGAGCAGCCTCTGGTCGGCGCAGAACAAGTCGTCCTTGGCGCCGTCCTCGGGGCTCGGCGTGGACCACTTAGGGGTGCCGTCGCGGAGGTCGAGGATCCGGGTCCTGCTGTTGATCACCGTTCGGCCTCCGTCGGCGGCGATCGGCGCGCCCGCGTTCTCGATGCCCTCAAGGCCGCCCCAGTAGATGATCCGCCCGTCGGGCAACATCGCGGCGGAGACCGCCGTCGGGATCCGAGAGGCCTCGGCGTTGCTGGCCGGGGGGCGCTCCGCGAAGAGCGGGATCTCTGAGAATGGAGCGGAGAACTGACCGGCCTCCGCCGGGTTCGGAACGTCTGTAGCCGTGGCCGTGGCGCTCTGAGCAACGAGCGCGGAGAACAACATCCCAACGAGCGCAACTCGACGCATCACGGGCCCCCTTCGTTCCTGCAACCGGCAACAGCCTCCCGGTTAAAGGGGTTCGCCTCTTGGCCCTCAGACCCTTCAGAGGGCGGGCCTTTGGTTGACCTGCTGGGGATCCCTACCCCTCGGCCGGCATCCGGGTCCCGAGGTCCTTGTCGAGGATGAAGATCCCGTTGCCGTCGTTGCCGATCCGCCGGAGGTCGTCCACTATCTGGCCGACCGTCTTCTCCTCCTCGACCTGCTCGGTCGCGAACCAGTCGAGCCAGGCCTGCGACGCGAAGTCGCGCTCGGTGGCGACGAGGTCGTAGAGCTCGTTGATGGCCTGCGTCACCGCTTGTTCGTGCGCAAGAGCCTTCTCGAAGACATCGAGCGGTGACGAGTAATCGGTTGGAGGCGCGTCAAGTTGTTTCAGCGCGACGCGAGCGCCCCGATCGATGATGAACGTGTAGAACTTCATCGCGTGGATCTGTTCTTCATCGAACTGACGACGAAGCCATGCCGCCGTCCCCGGCAAGCTTTGCGTCTCGGCCCACGCGCTCATACCCAGATACACGTAGGCCGACTGCAGTTCTTTCTGAAGCTGATCGTTCATCGCGGCTTCGACCTTTTTGTTCAGCATCCGACGACTCCTTATCCATTGACGTCTTAGGTTCTTCAAGACTGACATCCGCGTACGCCATTGTCTGTTCGCCGCGCCGAAACTAAAAAGGGAGGGCGCCCTGCGAAACAGGATGCGCCCTCCCTTAGGAACCTCTATCAGGCTGCTGAGGTGACCGCCTCTTTCTCCACTATCGGAGCCGCCACGAAGGGAACCTTGCGCGTCATCCGAAGGAACGAGAAGCCGATCGGAATGAGGTACGCGAAGTAGGCCGCCAGCATCTCGAGGGACGGGTTCGGGGACCACCCGAACAGACCTTTCAGGAACTCCCCCGCCGTGCTCGCATCCGGATTCAGCGCGCTAACCGATGAAACGTCAAAGAGGTGCTCGCTGACCGTGCCGAAGGATCCGAGTTCTTGAAACTCATGGATGCCTTTGGACACGAGTCCTGCGGCGAAAACGATGATCAAAACGCCGGTAACCCTGAAGAACACTCGAAGGTTGACCTTGCGGCTCCCTCTATAGACGAGGTAGCCGATCCCGGCCGCGATGCCTGAGCCGATCAGGCCACCGACGAACGCGCCGGTGCTGGACTTCTCCCCAACCGTGGTCGAGAGCATGAATAGAGCCGACTCGATCCCCTCGCGAAGAACTGCGATGAACGCGATCCCAGCCAGCGCCATCGGAGCACCCTTCCTGACCGCGGCGTCGACTTTCGCTTGAAGGTCGCCTTTGATCATGCGGGCCTGGCGGCCCATCCAGAAGATCATCCAAGTGAGAACGCCGGCGGCGGTGAAGGCGATGATCCCCTCCGTGAGAGCCTCCGCTTTGCCTTCCAGCTCTCCCACGGCTGCGAACACGATCACCCCTACGAGCAACGACACGACGATCGCGGCCGCGGTGCCGAGCCAGACCGTTCGGAAGTCGCGCTCCCGATCAAGCCTTTTGAGGTAGGCCAACACGATTGCTACGATCAAGGCCGCCTCGAGCCCCTCCCGAAGCATCACAACCAGCCCGCTGCTCAAACCGAGACCTCCTCCTGATCGATATCTATCTTCGGGGTGCCTTAGATCTAAGGTTAGGTCTACCTAACAGAGGGCCGATACGTCAAATGGCCCCCCGGCCCGGGTGATCCACGCCGGGTGATCGACGCTGGTGATTGACACCTTCAGCGGGGGTCGGTAGCGTGCAGCCACTTCCCAGGAAAGAGCAACGGCGCTCCGCAGGTTCGGCGGAGCGCTTTTTTGATGCCTGGAAACACGCCCTCAAGGAGACCGATGAGCCTTTACGACCCCAAACAGGGAGAGCGGGACGCCTGCGGGATCGGCTTCGTGGCCGATTCTCGGGGTCGGTCCTCGCGCCCTTTGGTCGAAGCTGCACTCGAGGCCCTGTGCCGGGTCACGCACCGGGGAGCGGTGGCGGCGGACGCACTGACCGGGGACGGGGCTGGCCTCTTGCTTCCCATCCCTCGTCTCCTGCTCGACTGCGACGAGCGCACCGGCGTGGGCATGGTCTTTCTCGACAGGTCCGATCCCGGTCCAGGCCGGGCCGCGGTGGAAGCGGCTTGCATCGCCGAGGGTCTGGAATTCGTCGGTTGGCGCTCGGTGCCGGTCGATGCCGGCGCGCTGGGGGCCGCGGCTCTCGAGTCCTCCCCGCTCATCGAACAGGCGATAGTCAAGCGCCCTGGAGGCAGCGACGCCGGCGACGGCGAGCGGCGAGCCTTTCGGGCTCGGCGACGAGTTGAGAACACAGGTCGTGCCGACGGTCTGCGTATCTATGTGGCATCGCTCTCTTTCCGCACGGTCACCTACAAAGCCCTGTGCGCTGCAGATCAACTCTCGTCGTTCTATCCAGATCTCGCCGACGACCGCTGCGAAGGATGGTTCGCGATCTTCCACCAGCGCTACTCGACGAACACCACTCCGACATGGGAGCGGGCGCAACCGTTCCGCTTCCTCGGTCACAACGGCGAGATCAACACGATCCGCGGCAACGTGGCGCTGTTGCGTTCACGCGAAGGTCGACTTGGCTCGACCGATCTCGCTCCAGAGGAACTCCTTCGTCCGATCGTCGACGCGGGATCTTCCGACTCAGGGATCCTGGATGAAGTGCTGGAGTTGCTCGTCCGTGGGGGCCGCGACCTTCGTCATGCGACCGCGATGTTGGTCCCGGCCGCATGGGAAGGCGTGCTTGGCATGGACCAAGAGGTCGCCGACTTCTTCCACTTCCATGCGTCGCTCCTCGAACCGTGGGACGGGCCGGCCGGACTCGTGTTCTCCGACGGCGTGCGCGTCGGAGGAGCGCTAGACCGCAACGGCCTGCGTCCACTGCGCGTCTCGATCTGCGAGGACGGGCTCGTCGCGTGCGCATCGGAGAGCGGAGCGGTCTCCACCAGAGGACACGGTCGCGTTCGGCGGATAAAGATCGGGCCGGGCGAGGCGTTCTGCGTCGATCCGACCGAGGGCGGCGTCATGGAGGACGCCGAGATCAAGGCCCGGTTGGCCAGGCGTCGCCCATACGGCGACTGGATCGCCGAGCACATGCAGTTCGCCGAAACCGGATTCCCCGCTGCTGCGCCGGCCGATGGGGTTCTCGCACGCCAGGTTGCAGCAGGGTTCACGAAAGAAGAGTTCACCGTGGTCATCCGACCGATGGCTACCGAGGGCCATGAACCCACCTCATCCATGGGAGACGACACTGCGCAGCCTCCTCTGGCCGATCACGCACGCCCGATCTTCTCGTTTCTGAAACAGCGCTTCGCTCAGGTCACGAATCCGCCGATCGATCACCTTCGCGAGCGTCATGTGATGTCCATCAGCACGAGACTCGGCACGCGTCACCCATTGTTGCAAGAGCATCCCGAGGCCGCGGGTCTTCGGGAGTACGAGACGTTCCTTCTCTTCCCTTCGGAGGTCGAGGATCTCGGGACGACGGGGATCGTTCTCGATGCAACTTTCGCAGTAGCAGAAGGCACGCCAGGGTTGGAAGCAGCCTGTCGCCGTCTCGCCGACGAGGCCGAAAGCGCCGCCTCGTCCGGCGCTCCGTGGCTGATCGTGTCGGACCGATCGGCCGGTGCAACGAGGGCCGCGGTTCCATCGGCGCTTGCCTCCGGCGCGGTACACCATCGACTAGTCGATCGAGGGCTTCGGGCGAGCACCTCCATCGTCGTTGACGGTGAAGACCCACGGGAATCGCATCACGTAGCTTGCCTGTTGACGAACGGCGCCGACATGGTGAGCCCCAGGCTTGCACTCCACTCCATAGCCGACCTCGCGGCTTCCGGGCGTCTAGGAGGCGGGGTGCCCTCAAATGAGGCCCAGCGCCTCTTCTTCTCCGCGATCGAAGACGGCCTTTTGAAGATCATGTCGAAGATGGGGATCTCGACCCTCGATTCGTATCGAGGCGCCCAGATAATCGAGGCGATGGGGCTCGGCGATGACGTGATCGGACTCTGTTTCGCCGGTACCTCGTCGGTCCTGGGCGGGCTCTCCTTCGCCGATCTCGCGAGCGACGTTCTCGACCGGCATGCGCACGCTTTCAGCCAGAAGCCCGCGCTCGCGATGCCGGGCAACATCAAGTTCAAGAAGGGTGGCGAATACCACGCTCTCAACCCCGACGTCCTCGATTCGCTGCAGGAAGCCGTCGGCCTGAAAGTCACCCGGGAGATGGAGGCCGCCCACGAGCTGCAGAAAGCGGCAAAGGGCGACGATGCGGCTTACTCACGGTTCTCCGACCTCGTAAACGGTCGCCCGCCGACGGAGCCGCGCGATCTACTCGAATTCGTTGCTCCGTCCGAGTCCGTCCCTCTCCAGGAGGTCGAACCGGCGAGCGACATCGCAAGACGGTTCTCTACCGGAGCGATGTCACACGGCGCGCTGTCCGCCGAAGCTCATGAGACGTTGTCGATAGCGCTGAACATGATCGGCGGCATGGCCAACACGGGCGAAGGCGGCGAGGATCCGGCTCGCTACAGCGATGATCGCAACTCCGGGATCAAGCAGGTCGCGTCCGGTCGGTTCGGAGTCACCCCCGCATACCTTGCAAACGCGCGTGAGCTACAGATCAAGATGGCCCAGGGCTCCAAGCCCGGCGAGGGCGGACAGCTCCCGGGAAAGAAAGTCTCGGTCGAGATCGCCCGTTTGCGTCACACCGTGCCCGGAGTCGCGCTGATCTCTCCCCCACCTCACCACGACATCTATTCGATCGAGGATCTCGCTCAGCTCATCTTCGATCTGAAGCAAGCGAACCCGCGAGCCGCTGTGTCCGTGAAGCTCGTGTCGTCCGAAGGGGTCGGCACGATCGCGGCAGGAGTCGTGAAAGGGCTTTCCGACGTCGTTCACGTGTCCGGCTCCGACGGCGGTACCGGCGCGAGTCCCTTGTCGTCGATCAAGAACGCCGGCATGCCCTGGGAGATCGGTCTTGCCGAAACCCAAGCTGCGCTCGTAGCGAACGGCCTGCGAGGCCGCGCTCGCGTCCGGATCGACGGTGGCATCAAGACGGGCCGCGACATCCTCATCGCAGCGCTGCTGGGTGCCGACGAGTTCAGTTTCGGAACAGCGGCCCTAATCGCCGAAGGCTGCATCCTCGTTCGAACTTGCCACCGCGATACCTGCCCCGTCGGGATCGCAACTCAGAATCCCGAGCTGCGCGCGAAGTTCGCGGGCACGCCCGAGATGGTCGCCCGCTATCTCCTCTTGGTGGCCGAGGAGGTCCGCTTGTTGCTGTCATCTCTCGGGCTCCGTTCGATCGAGGAAGCGGTCGGGCGGGTCGATCTCCTGCAGCAGAAAGAAACCGGCGATCGGCGGGCCGACTCTCTCGACCTATCCCCGCTTCTCGCGGACCCGGGCATCGGCGACCGTCGCTTCACCGGCTCGGTGTCGCTCCAGCAACCCCGCTCGGAGCTTGGAGACAGGCTCTACGACGATGCCATCGGCGCTTTGCGGAGTGGCGAACGCATCGAGCTCGACTACCCAATCACCACGGCCGATCGCACGATCGGAGCGCGGCTTGGTTGCGCGCTGCCGTTCGAGCTGGGTCCCGAGGCACCGACAGGGCAGGTGCGAGCGTCGTTCGAAGGCGAGGCAGGGCAATCCTTCGGTGCATTCCTTTCGGATGGGATCGAGCTCGTTCTCACCGGAGAAGCTAACGACTACGTCTGCAAGGGCATGGGCGGGGGTCGCGTGACCATCAAGCCGCCCGCCAACGATGCGGGAGACCCATACCTCGCCGGCAACACGGTGCTCTACGGCGCGACGGGCGGACAGCTGTTCGTCGCCGGGCGCGTCGGCGAGCGGTTCGGAGTTCGCAACTCGGGCGCCGTCGCGGTGGTCGAAGGCACCGGCGACCACGCCTGCGAGTACATGACGGCGGGCGCCGTGGTCGTGCTGGGCCCTGTCGGTCGGAACCTCGGTGCGGGCATGAGCGGCGGAGAGGCTTACGTCTACGACCCCGAAGACGAGCTCGAGGCGAAGATCAACCCGCAGCTGGTCGCCACCTACGAACCGACGGACGGGCAACTCGAATCTTTGCGCCGCGTGATCTCTTTGCATTCCACGGCAACCGGATCACCGCTTGCCGAAGCGATACTCGACGGTTGGGAACAGCTGGCGGAATGCTTCAAGCGAGTGGCTCCGGTCGCCGAGGTTGCACGACTCGAGGCGCTGTTCGAGGGGGCCGAAACCTCGGCTACCTAGCCGCGATCGCCTTCGCTCGCTTGAAGACCGCATCGAGCATCGGTTCGGTCAGCTTGCCGGTGAAGGTGTTCTGCTGGCTCGGATGGAAGGAGCCGATAAGCACGTAGTGCCCCAGGTCGACCTCGGCGAGGTGGCCGAACTTGGGCTTCGGCCTCGGCCGCTCGCACCCGACCGCGATGGCCGCTCTCAGGGCTGAGTCCCAGGCAAAGGACCCCAGCGCGACCAGAACGCGGCCGGCGTGTAGCTGTTCCAGCTCGCGCACAAGGTACGGGAAGCATGTGTCGCGTTCGACGGGCGTCGGTTTGTTGTCGGGAGGGGCGCAGCGGACCGCGGCAGTGACCCAAGCATCGATCAAACGCAGCCCATCGTCGCGCGCCACCGAAAGCGCTTGGTTCGAAAAGCCGGTGCGATGCATCGAAGCGAAGAGCCAGTCTCCCGACCTGTCGCCGGTGAATATCCGTCCGGTCCGATTCCCTCCGTGGGCCGCAGGCGCCAGCCCGATGACGATCACACGAGCATCTGGATCGCCGAACGATGGAACCGGCCGGCCCCAGTACTCCTCGTCCGCGAACGATGCCCGGCGCTCGATCGCAACCCTTTCCCTCCAAGCCACGAGCCGGGGACAGGCGCGGCAGGTCACCACTTCTTCCATGACTGCGTCTAGTCCGGCTCCGCTCACGGCCGGAAGCTAACTCCCCTGAGCCCCGTCCGGCAGGAATCGACTCGTCTGCGCAGAAATCCACCCATGCACGGCATCGCAGCTGGGGGGAAGGAGCGCGTTCGATGAGATTTCGCACTGTTCTGGGCCCGGCCCTCCTCGCCTTCGTAGCTGCCTTGAGCTCGACTCTGCCGGCGTCCTCAACCGAGATGACGCCTCTCCCAGCCATCAGCGCCGCCCGTCTCCTGGACATAGCCGAGATCGGACTTCCGCCCGCGGGCGTTTCGCTCGAGATCCACGCGGACTTTCCGGTCGATGCTCCTCTCGTGCTCGACGGCGCTGGCTTCACGGCGATAACTGCAACCCTGAACTCGTTTGGCGAGGTGACCACCCAGAGCGCCGTCGCCGCCGACGCGGCGCGATCGGACGAGGCGGCTCCCGACGTTCAGGCGGTCGACGAATGCAGCGATTCGTTCTTCACGCCGACCGGCCGCAAATGGCAAGGCGATGACCTTCCAGTCGTCTGGGTGTTCCGCCGGGGCTCCGTCCCCGAGGGCCTAGGCCTCTACCGGACCCAGCACGCTCTGCGAGATGCGCACTCGTCGTGGAAGACATCCAACTCGACCTGTGGGGACTCGGATCGGATCGACTTCGACTTCGAGTTCGGCGGCCTGACTACCAAGAAGATCGATTACGACGGCGCCAACGTGATCGACTTCGGTCCCCTCGACGAAGCCCTCGCCATCAACTACACGTGGTACGACGGAACGAGAGCCCTCGAGGCAGACCTTCGCTTCAACAGCCGCGACTACAGATGGACGAACCGGGATGGCGGAAAGAATCGCTATCAAGTCGCAAACGTCGCGGCACACGAGCTTGGACACCAGATAGGTCTGGACGATCTCGGTGACCCACACGGCGGCCTGACTATGTTCGGTCGAGTATTGCGTGGCGAGATGAGCAAGCTCACTCTGGGGGCCGGCGACATCCGGGGAGCATCGGTACTGACCCCCTAAGGCTCCTTAGAGCTCGACCCCGATCGCTCGCAAACGGTTGTTGAGTGAGTTCAACGCGAATCGCTTCCGCTCGTCTGACGGATCCAGCGCCGAGAGGGTCAACGGTAGTGACGCTCTCACGGCTCGTTGGATGAGTTCTGCACAGTGAGGATCCTGGTGGACCGCCTCTTTTAGGAACCGGACGCCGAATCCTACGTGGCGGGTCTCATCCCTGGCGACCGCGGTTAACCCTTGGCGCAAGCCGCGAAACGACCCGATCTCGCGTGCGGAGTTCAGGATGTATCGCTGAGCCGTGATACCGAGGGTTGAAACGACCACGATGTGGAGCAGGGTCACACCTTCGATGAGAGAGTCGAGATCGGTGAGATCGCGGCGGATCCGTTCGGACGCCGCGGGCAGCATCTCCGTAAGCAGCGATCGGGCACCTGCATCAAGTTCGCCGGCCTGTCGCTTCAGGCGTGACTCCATGTCGTCTCCATCTCCATCAAGGACCTCGGAGAAGAGACGATCGAAAAAGACGGTGTGGCGAGCTCCATCAACGAGTTGGGTGGTCAGGAAGACCTGTTGTTCCTCCGTCGGCAAAGCGTCGACGAAAGGCACGAGTGCATGCGTGATCTGCTCCGCGCCGGCATACAGGGACGAGAGCATTTTGCCAAGGGAGCGCTTCAGGTCTGGGTCGAGGTTGTTCCACTCGCGCAGATCGTCGGTCAGATCGATCGATCCCGCTTCCCACTGCTGGCTCTCCCACCGGTAATAGAGCTGACGGTAGTCGGGGACATCGCGGTCGAGGATGCCGAGCACGTCGTCGATGTCGATGTCGCCCAGTTGCTTGAGCTCGGCGGACTGCGCCGCGTCGAGCCGGGAGTCGGAGATCCGCGAACCGGTCATGTCACCTCCTCAGAGCGGGCGATGGTACCCGTATCCTGCGGCCTCATGAGAGGCCTCGGAACGCTGATCAATCTCGCCACTGTCGCTGCGGGCGGTCTGATCGGCGTGTTCGCCGGCCATCGGATCCCGGCACCGATGCGCAAGACGATCATGCAAGCCCTTGGCCTGGCGGTCATCGCCGTCGCCGTCGTGGGTTTCGATCCGCTCTACGACGATGACGCGGGGCTCAAGCGGTTCGTGATCATGATCGCCTGTCTCATCGTGGGGGCCGCGATAGGCGAACTGCTTGGGCTCGAGGCTCGGCTCGAGCGCGCCGGCGATGCATTGCGCCGGAGGGTTGGGGTGTCAGACGAGGAGGGCGTCGATACCGAGGGGTCGGCCTTCGTCGAAGGGTTCGTGATCGCCTCGACGGTCTTCTGCGTAGGTCCACTGACGATCCTCGGCTCCCTGGAAGATGGACTCGGTTTATCGATCAGGCTCCTCGTTATCAAGAGCACGCTCGACGGCATAGCCGCTACCGGATTCGCAGCCGTGTACGGGTGGGGGGTGCTCGGCTCCCTCATCACCATCGTCGTCGTTCAGGGATTGATCACCGCGGGGGCGATCGCTATCGAGCCTGTGCTCACTCACGAGATCCTCGCCCAGCTTGGAGCGGTCGGGAGTGTGTTGATACTTGGGATCGCGTTCCGCCTTCTTGATCTCGTCAGGATCCCTATCGCGAACTTGCTGCCGGCAGTCCCACTGGCGATGGTCGTCGCCGGGGTGGTCGAGAAACTGAGTTAGACCGCTAGAGGACGTGCGATAGGAACGATCTGCATCGTTCGTCGCTTGGGTTTGCGAATATCTCCTTGGGGATGCCGTCTTCGACTATGCGTCCATCATCCATAAAGATCAGGCGGCTACCAACCTCGCGCGCGAATCCCATCTCGTGAGTCACTACCAACATCGTCATGCCTTCGTCGGCGAGCCGCCGCATCGTGTCCAAGACTTCTTTCACCAACTCCGGGTCGAGAGCAGAAGTCACCTCGTCGAAGAGCATCAGCTTCGGCTTCATCGCGAGGGCGCGGGCAATCGCCACGCGCTGCTGCTGTCCACCCGAAAGTTGGGATGGATACGAGTCCGTCTTGTGTTCCAAACCGACGTGCTCTAGTTCCTGCTGCGCCCGGCTGCGCGCCTCGTCTTCGTCGACCTTCAACACTTTCTGGAGGGCGAGCATGATGTTTCCCAGCGCGGTCTTGTGTGGGAAGAGGTTGTAACTCTGGAACACGATCCCGATGTTCGTCCGAACCTTATTCACATCCGTCCTGATATCCGTGATCTCTTTACCGTCGAAGAAAACGCGGCCCTCGGTCGGTTCCTCTAGGAGGTTGGTGATTCTCAGGAGCGTGGACTTGCCGGAGCCCGAAGGGCCGATGACGACAACAACCTGACCCTCGTCGATGGAAAGATCGATCCCACGAAGAACGTGATTCTCTCCGAACCACTTGTGGATGTCCTCCAAGGTCATGAGGTGCCCGTTCCCCTGAACTTCGCTCATGCACCGATCCCCAAGAGTCCACTGCGCATCCGTCGCTCGAGCGCGTTCACGATCCTGATCGAAGGCAAGCTGACCGCAAGGTAGCCGATGGCCGTGAAGATCAAGAATGTGCCGTTAAACGTGTTCGCATAGCCCTGGTTACCGACCGACATCAGATCGCGTTCCCCGGTCGCCAATCCCAGAACGATCACGAGCGAAGTGTCTTTGATCAGGATCACGAATTCGTTCATCAGTGGCGGGATAACGCGCCTGATCGCCTGTGGGAGAACTGCGTATCGCATCGCTTGGAAGTAGGACATGCCGAGTCCTCGTGCAGCTTCGAGCTGACCCTTCTCGATCGACTGGATGCCAGCACGGAAGACCTCAGCGGAGTAGGCCCCCATGTTGAGACTCAGGGCGATGATCGCCGCGGTGTAGGTGGAGATGTTCAAGCCGAGACCCAAGGGGATTCCGACGCCGATGAAGATCAGCTGCCAAACCAGCGGAGTTCCCCTGAAGAAGTTGATGTAAGCCCGGGCCGGAGCCCGCACCACCGCTCGCTTCGAGATCGTGAAGACGGCAAGGACCAGGCCCAGAATGATGCCCAAGAACTCGCTCGTGAATGCGAGGAAGACGGTGTTCTTCGCTCCGTTTATGAACGCATCGATCTGAGGGATGACGGGATCGAAATTCAGATAATTGATGGCGAACTTCGAAACATCTCCGCCGCTGAACCAAAAGAGCAATGCGCCAAGGCCGATCGCCTGCATCCCCAGTACTGCCCCGGCGATGGCCTCCTCCCGGCTGACCTTTGTGGGCATCCGACTGAACAATCCCCAACCGACCGCGGCAGCGGCGATTCCAAGCCCGATCGACCAGAGGCAAACACCGGTCATCTCGTTCGATTTGAACGCGGCGACGATGCTCTCGACCGGCGTCAAGCCGTGACCCAGGAGAACGGCGATGGTGCCCACCGTCGCTATCAATAGAGCGAGGATGCCCAGACCGAGCGCAACCAGAGACCCGCGCGTGCTCTCTCGTTTGAACCACGCGAAGTCGCGTAGCGGCTTATCTCGTTCTTGCGCTACCGCCACTCAATCGCCTCCTAGAAGGAGAGAAGCCCGCACGCAGCGCGCACGGGCTCCCTTCGATTCTTATACGGATCACTCCGAGGCGTAACTAGGAAGCTCCTGGTCTGGGAAATATTTCGTGAAGATCTCCGCGTAGGTCCCATCGGAGAACATCTCCTCAAGCGCCGAGTTGATAGCGTCCTTCAACGCCGTGTTCTCTTTGTTCACTGCGATCGCGTACTCCTCGCCCGTTTCGACCTGCTTGACGACTTGAAGATCGGGCTTGCCGTCGATCGCGTCGAGCGAAACCGGGAGATCGTTGAAGACAGCGACTACCTGTCCGGCCTCGAGCGCTTGGTACATGCCCGGAGCCTTGGGGAACTGAACGAGCTCGACATTGGTGAGGTTCTCCTCGGCGTAGAACGCGCCTGTCGTTGCCTGCTGTACCGCGACCCGCGCTCCATCGGGCAAATCCTCGACGCTCTTGATGTCGGGATTGGCCGACGTGTCTACCGTGAGCGACTGGAGGGACGGGTAGTACGGCGTGGTGAAGTCGACGTGGGTGAGCCTGTCGGCGACGGTCTCAGAGGCCGGCGAGCCGTCGGGCGCCGCTCCGGTAACCGCAGCGACGACGATGTCGAATTTGTTGGTCGTCTGGAGCTGAGTGAAGATCGTGTCGAAGTTCACACTCAGCCAGTCGTTGTCCTCGTTCTCGAGTCCGAGTCGCGATGCGATCTCGCGAGTGATCTCGACATCGAAGCCCGTGAGGGCACCGCTGTCGTCGTTGAACTCGAACGGGGGGTAGGGGATGTCCGAACCAACGGTAAGGCGACCCTCGGTCTTCAGCGTGAAGTTAGTCGAGTCACCACCCGGGGACTCGGATTGAGTATCGCCGCCACTGGGTGTAGGTGTCTCGTCCTTGCCGCAAGCGGCGAAGACCATCGCCAGCATTCCTAGTACGGCGATGAGCTTCACCCATCGCCTCGTCGAACCGTTCATCGCTCCCCCGTTCTGATCTCGTGGATGCCCTGTGAGTTCGTGAATATTAAAGGTTGACGCTCAAGCGAAGCGAGCTACTCCTCGCCGAGGTAGGCCTTCCGGACCTGGTCGTTGCCGAGGAGCTTCTCGGCATCGTCCTCAAGGACGATCTCGCCGGTCTCGATCACATAGCCCCGGTCGGAGCTCATCAGCGCCATCTGGGCGTTCTGCTCGATGAGAAGGATCGGCACCCCATCCTGATTGACGGTCTCGATGACCTCGAAGACCGTTTCGACGACCTGAGGGGCGAGCCCCATCGAGGGTTCGTCCAGCATGAGCAGCTTGGGATCGGCCATGAGAGCCCGGCCTATGGCGAGCATTTGCTGCTCCCCTCCCGAGAGGGTGCCACCAGCCTGGCGACGCCGCTCCTGGAGCCTGGGGAATAGCTGGAACACGCGATCTGCGCCCTGCTGAAGATCCGAGCGGCTCACCTTGCGCTGGAACGCGCCCATCTCCAGATTCTCGTAAACGCTCATGCTGGGGAAGATGCGACGGCCTTCAGGCACCTGCACGATGCCCATCGCCACGATGTCGTGACTGGGCAGCAGGCTCAGATCTTGACCCTTGAACAAGATCTTGCCGCCGGACGGCGGGTGCACCATGGAGATCGCGCGGAGGGTGGTCGTTTTTCCCGCTCCGTTACCGCCGATGAGAGTGACGATCTCGCCCTCTCCCACCCGAAGGTTGATCCCCTTTACCGCTTCGATCACGCCGTAATTGACCTTGACGTTGTCGAGCTCGAGTAGAGCGGTCTCCGCCATCAGCCTCCCCTGCCTTCGTCCGACTCATCGGGGCGCTTGGCTTCGGTCATGTCGGGCAACACATCCTTGCGTGGCACATCCGAACCCGCTCCCGCGGTGCTTCCGGTTCGGGCCTTCCGCTTGTGGCGGCCCTCGCCGGCACCTCCGCCTGCGCCGCTTCCGAGGTAGGCCTCGATCACTCGCGGGTTCTTCTGCACCTCTTCGGGCTTACCGTCGGCGATCTTCTCGCCGTGGTCGAGAACCGCGACCCTGTCCGAGAGGCCCATGACTACTTTCATGTCGTGCTCGATGAGAAGAACGGTTACGCCGTTGTCGCGGATCTTGCGAACCAGGTCCCGCAGACCGTTCTTCTCCGCGGGGTTCATGCCGGCCGCAGGCTCGTCGAGTAGTAGCAGTTTTGGGCCGGTCCCCAGCGCGCGAGCGATCTCGAGCCGGCGCTGATCTCCATAAGCGAGGTTCTTTGCGAGTTCGTTCGCAAATCTGTCGATCCCACAGAACCGGAGTAGCTCCAAGGACTTCTCCTCGGCCGCTGCAGACTCTTTCCGGTTCGACGGGGTGCGGAAGATCGAGGAAAGCAATCCCGATGATCCTCTTGCATCGACGCCGATCATCACGTTCTCGAAAACCGACATGTTCGGAAACAGTCGGATCTGCTGGAAGGTCCTGCAGATCCCGAGGTTTGTGATGTCGTGGGCGTGTCGGCCGACGATCGACTCGCCCGCGAGCTCGATCTTGCCCTTGGTCGGAGGAAAGATCGCCGTGATGGCGTTGAACAGGGTCGTCTTTCCGGCCCCGTTCGGGCCGATCAATCCGAAGATCTCACCTTCGTTGATCTCGATGGAGACATCCGAAAGCGCCTTCAGACCCCCGAACTGCTGGGTGACGCCATCGACGACGAGGAGTTGGGTCATCAGCTCTCCCCCGGGATCCCCGGCGCGGTGCTGTCGGCTGCGATGTCTCCACCGCTGGACAACTCAGCGCGCCTGCGAGAGGACGAGATCAGTCCGCCTGGGCGGAAGATCATCATGACCACCAAGAGGAATCCGAAGATAGCGATACGGCCCGTCTGAACGTCGAAGCCGAGGATCGTCTCGGCCCCGATGTCACGCAGTAGCTCCGGTAGCCCGAAGACGAGGGCCGCACCCAACAGCGCGCCGAGCGAGGAGCCGATACCGCCGATCACCACGGCGCAGAGCACCAGGATCGACGACAACAGCGGGAAGTTGTTGGGGCTGATGAACCCGACCTTCGTCGCAAGAGCCCACCCGGCCAGACCTGATGTCGATGCGCCGATGGCAAACGCGTAGAGCTTCATCTTCACGACGGGGATCCCCATGGCGGAAGCAGCGACTTCATCTTCTCGGATGGCCTCCCACGAACGTCCGATCCGAGAGTCTTTGATCCGTTGAACGATGAACAGCGCTATCACGATGAACACGCATAAGACGAACCAGTACTTCTGCGGATCGAGTACGCCGAACTCGACGCTCTTACCAAAGATGCTGAAATCTGGGTGCGGGATGCTGGTCACACCTCGGGAACCGTTCACGACCGAAAGGTTTCGAGCCGTTTGCCGGACGATCTCGTGGAAGCCCAGCGTCACGATCGCGAGATAGTCGCCTCGCAATCGCAGCGTAGGCGTGCCGAGGAGGAGGCCGGTGACCATCGCGACCACGACCGCGATGGGCAGGATCAACCAGGGGTCGAGGATGGCCGGATGTGCGGTCGCATTCGATTCGGTGAACAACGCCACCGTGTAGGACCCGATCATGAAGAAGGCGACGTAACCGAGGTCGAGCAACCCGGCGAGTCCGACCACGACGTTCAGACCGAGCGCCGCCAGCATGTAAAAGCCGGTTCGGACGAGGACCTCATCTTTCGCCGGACCGAGCGGCAGTGCGATCGCGGCGAGCATGATGCCGGCGAATATGTAGCGCAGGATGCCGAGCTTCTGCCACCCGTAGAACACTGCGTTGATGGCGCTGAGCACGCCGTCGGGCAGCACCCGGGCGAGCCCCGGCGCGTAATCCTCGAACTGGACCTCTACACCGCGCAGACGCTTCGTGTTGAGCTTGGGAGTTTCTTTTTCGGTTTGACTCACTTAGCCAACCCCTCTCCCAAGACGCCCGTCGGACGGAAGATGAGCACGAGAACCAGAACCGAGAACGCGACCACGTTGCGCCATTCGGAGCCGATGCAGATCGTAGACAGGTTCTCGATCAAGCCGAGCAGCAGGCCCCCGAGAACCGCCCCGCGCAGGTTTCCGATGCCACCAAGAACGGCCGAGGTGAAAGCTTTGATGCCCGGGATGAAGCCGAGGTTCCAGGCGACCTTCCGGAACACAAGTGCGTAGAGGAATCCTGCGATCCCACCGAAGAAACCGCCGATGAAGAAAGTCGTCGCGACCACACGGTCGACGTTGACGCCCATCATGCGGGCCGCATCGATGTCTTCCGAGACTGCCCGGATGCTGCGGCCGGTCCTCGTGGTGCGAACGAAGCGGTCGAGGACGATGAACATGACCACAGCGCCAAGGATCAAAAGGAGACGGGGACGGTTCAGCGGCGAGCCGATCACTTCGAAGATCGGAGTCGAAGGCATGAACGAGCCGAAGTTGTGCTCGGCCGTGCCGAGCAAGAACTCCTGCTGGAACAGATAAGTGACGAAGAAGGATGCGCCCACCGCTGCGATCAAGAACGACAGTCGAGCTGCACCGCGACGCCGAAGAGGTCTGTAAGCGAGCCGTTCCAGCGTCAGCGCCGCCCCGCCCGATGCCAACGCAGAGAACATGAGACCAACGAGCGTGAGAACGATGAGGCCGATGCCGCTGACCTCTTCAGTCCATCCGAACCACACTACGAAGAGGTAATACGCCGCGGCCGCTCCGATCATGAAGATCGAGTCGTGAGCGAAGTTGATGAGCTTGAGTACGCCGTAGACCATGGTGTACCCGAGCGCGATCAGCGCGTAGACACTTCCAAGCGTGATCCCGGTAACGATCAGGTCACCGAGAGCCGCAGTGTTGCAATTCACCCCTTCGTATCCCCCCGATTGGACTGCAAAGGCGGCCAGAGTGTAGCGAAAACCTTCCAAGAAATGTGGGAGGGGCTTTTGGCCCCTCCCACATTGAGTTGCTTACTGCTTTAGAAGCTACTGACCAGCGAGCTCGCTGACGATACCCAGCTGCTCGTAAGCACCGTTCTTGACTTCGTACGCGTACACGGTCTCCGTTGCGAGTTCGCCGTTGTCATCGAACTCGAACGACTTGGACAGGCCCTCGTACACGTTGCTGTGGAACCAGTCGATGAGACCCGCACGGATGTCCTCGACAGCGGTGTCACCGTCGAAACCACCGGCGGCGAGGGCGGCAGCGACGAGCTGAACGCCGTCGTAACCCTCGATGGAGTACGTGCTCACGGGCTCTCCGACCGAAGCCTCATAGTCCTTGGCGAACTGGTTCGCCGCGGGGTTAGCGGAGGCGACGGGGTCGTCGCACGGACAGATAACGATCGCACCCTCAGCCGCTGCCTCTTTCGGAAGCTCCGTGCCCTTGGATCCGTCGCCGGAGACGTAGACAGCATCGAAGCCTGCGTCCTTGCCCTGCTTGATGACCTGGCGGAACTCGGGCTCGTAACCACCGAAGAACAGAGCCTCGGCACCCGTCGCCTTCGCCGCAGAGATCTGCGCGGAGAAGTCGTCTTCCTCAGGGTTGATGGCGATCAGATCGCCAACCGCCGAGTCGCCGACCTTCTGACGAACGAGCTCGGCGAGAGCCTTGCCGTACTCGGAGTTGTCGTGCAGCACGACGACCGTGCTGAACTTCGCGACATCGCTGAGGTACGAAGCCGTACCGGTAGAAGACGCCTCGTCGGTGGCGAGAAGACGGAAGAAAGGCCAACCGTTCTTCGAAAGATCGGGGTTAGTCGCCGACGGGGTGATGATCGGGATGTTCGCCTCGGCGAACGTGTCGCCCGATGCGGCCGTCTCGCCCGAGAAGTACGGACCAACGACTGCAACAACGTCGGGGTTCTGCGCGAGCTCCTGCGCGAGCGGGGGAGCCTGGTCCTCTGAACCCTGCGTGTCCTCCGACTCGAGCTGAAGCTGGCACGGCAGATCGCCGCTCTCGTTCACGGTGTCGACACCGAACTGGATGCCTTTGAAGATCGGCTGACCGATCGTCGCGACGTCGCCGGACAGCGCGCCCATCGTTCCAATGACCCACGTGCAATCCCCGCCTCCAGCGGGTGGGTTCGTTCCATCAGTCGGCTTGTCGTCGCCACCGCAGGCCGCGCCTACTAGTGCAACGACTGTGAGCAGCGCGGCTAGCGCCATCCACTTAGAACTCTTCATTCACTCCCCCTTGCTTCATCCAACAGGACCGGACTTCCTCGCAGGAGATAGGGGATTTAGCGAACGCGCTTGCTTGGCCTCCCAGCCCTGCGAGACCGACATTCTGCCCGAGCCGTCTACGGAAGTCCAGTAGTGCCTAGCTATTACCGCCTAGTTAGAGGTCTTTTCAGACCCAGGCTGGGCTGAAGAACCTTCGCGACTTACTACCCGGGTGGTAGCAGCTAGTTAGCGGCCGGGGGCTCTGTGCCTGCCGGGGCACCGGCCCCGCCGATGATCTCCTCCGACACGGCTCGCATCGACCGGCGTTCGTCCATGGCTCGCTTCTGGATGTGGCGGAAGGCGTCGGCCTCGCTCATCTGTTGCCCGTCGATCAGCTTGCCCTTGGCCCGGTCGACAATCTTGCGGGTCGCGAGCTGATCGGCGAGGTCCGTAGTTTCCCGCTTCAGCGACGCCAGCTCGGCGTGCCTGACGAGAGCCAGATCGATCGCCGGCATGAGATCCGATTTCTGGAACGGCTTCACGAGGTAGCCCATCGCCCCGGCCTCCGCTGCTCGCTGGACGAGGTCCTTCTGGGAGAAGGCGGTCAGGATCAGAACCGCCGGCCCGTTGTCCTTGCGGATCTGCTCCGCCGCCGCCAGCCCGTCGAGTCCCGGCATCTTGATATCCATGATCACGAGATCGGGGGTTTGCTCCCCCACCAGCCTGAGAGCGGCCTCGCCGTCGGCAGCCTCTCCGACCACGTTGAAGCCCTCTTCCTCGAGCATCTCCTTGAGGTCGAGCCGGATTATCGCTTCGTCCTCGGCGATGAGGACTCTGGTTGCGGATGGATCGCTCACGCGTTGGTCCCAAGCATCCGGTCAAGGAGCCGGTCCTGCTCTAGCTGGAGCTCGGCGATCTCTTTCGTCACTCGCTCGCGCTCTTTGACGAGGCGCTCGTGGTCGTCCCGAGCGACGCGGAATTCGCGGTCTGCTAAAGGCGTCTCGGACACGAGCATCCGGGTCTTGGCCTCCTCCAGGACGTCCATCTGAAAGAGGAGCTGCTCCTCGACGATGCGCAGCTCATCGCGCGCCTTCGTGAGGCGGTCGCCGAGCTGATGGAGGCTCTTCTGGATGTCCATGGGGCCGAGAACTATAGCCCTGGAGAGGAATCGAGCCAATGGTTGTTTATCCTGCCAACCCACCATTGCCGCGGTGGCGGAAGGGGAGACGCGATGGATTCAAAATCCATTGTCCGAAAGGGCGTGTGGGTTCAAATCCCACCCGCGGCACTTAACTAAACGGCCTCCGCCGTCAGGTCAGGGTAGAAAGGGTCGGGCGCGAGGCCGCCCCCTGACTGGCCAGCCATCATCCGTTCGAGTTCCTCCGCCTTCATCGCTGGTCCGAAATAGTCTCCCTGACCCCAGGGGCAGCCGAGCAGCTTCAGATGACGGGCTTGATCTTCGCCCTCGATCCCCTCGGCGATCGTCGACATGCCGAGCGTGTCCGCGAGCTTCAGGATCGCGCGAGCAAGGGCTGAGTCCTCCGGACCCTGCGCGACGCCGTCGGTGAACGACTTATCGATCTTGATCGTCTCGATCGGGAACTGCCTCAGGTAGCTAAGCGACGAGTGGCCGGTTCCGAAATCATCGATCGCGATGTGCACGCCGAGAGTGCGGAGCCCCGAAAGCTTCGCCTTCACCAATTCCCTGTCGTTGCTCAGGACTCCCTCGGTGATCTCCAAAGTGATGGTCTTCGGATCGACGGGAGCGCTGGTCAAAGCGCGGTGAACGTCGGTGACGAAAGCGGGGTCCAGAAGCTGGCGAGCCGAGATGTTCATGCTCACGCCAAATTCCGGGTCGTAGTTCATCTGCCACCACTGAGCCTGGCGGCAAGCCTCGTCCATCACCCAGCGGCCGATCTCGAGGATGAGGCCGGTCTCTTCTGCAAGCGGGATGAACTCGACCGGGGAGACCCGGCCGCGCTTGGGATGATTCCACCGCAACAGAGCTTCGGCCCCCGCCATCTTCCCCGTTTCGAGCGAGAAGATCGGCTGGTAATAGATCGCGAACTCTTGGTTCTCAACGGCCCGTGCGAGATCCGCTCTGAGGTCGAGTTTCCGCATTGCGCCTTCGTGCATCGCCCCGTCGAAGATCTCGTAGCCGCCCTTGCCCTTCTCTTTGGCGGCGTACATCGCGACGTCGGCGTTTCTGAGAACGTCCTCGGGGGTCTCGCCTCCATAAGTGAGAGCGATGCCAACGCTTCCGTGAACGAAGAGTTCCTTGCCCTCAATGGTCAGCTTGCCGGTCAGAGCTTCGATGATCCTGTCGACGACGGCCAGAGCGTCGCGCCGACCTCTCATGTCTTCGACGAGGACCGCGAATTCGTCTCCGCCGAGTCTTGCGGCGGTGTCGGCCGGCCTGAGGCACTCATGAAGCTTGGCGGCGACCGTGATCAGAAGCTCGTCGCCGGCCGCGTGCCCGAGACTGTCATTGACCAGTTTGAAATCGTCGAGGTCGATCAGAAGGACCGCCAACGGCTTGTTGTCTCTCGTCTGGCGGGCAAGAGCGTGGTCGAGGCGGTCTTGGAACAGGGCTCGGTTGGGCAGGCCGGTCAAGGTGTCGTGGAAGGCCTGGTGAGAAAGATCCTGCTGGTTCGTTTCGAGCGCTGCCGCCATCGAGTTGAACATCTCGAGCACCTGACTGAGCTCGTCGTTGTGTTTCACGGGGACGCGGTATGAAAGATCCCCCGCTGCGAAATGCTCGGCCCCCTGGCTCAGGGCTGCCAGCGGTCGTTTGATCGATCTCGCGACCACCAGGCTGACGAGTCCGACGGTTGCGACTCCGAAGAGGAAGATCATCCCGGCGCGGAGGTAGGCCGCCTGCTGCTCGGCCATAGCGAGGTCGATCTGGATCGCCGCGGCGCGGTCTGCGTTATGGGACAGGTGAACCTTCTGGAGACGATCGACGACCGAGTCGACGGTCAGAAGGGCGAAGAGGCCAGCGGCCATGATGAAGATGAGCATGCAGAGCATGCCGATCATCAGGCGGAAATGGAGGGAGGTCCCCTGCCATCCCAGGACCCGTAGAACCCGCGACTGACTCTTGTTGTCCATCTCTTCACTAATCGGCTTGCGGGGCCCCAGGGGGCATAAGCAATCCTGCTTATCCCGTAAGTAAGCCGGGATGGCTACTCATTCCCACTCCAGATAGGCCCGGAGCTTAAAAAAGCCCGGCTGGAAGCCGGGCTCGAAATCGCGAGCTGGTCGTGAGGCGCTACACGGACGCTAGGGACGTGGCCTTCTGCCCTTCTGGATCCTTATCTGCCTCATCTTGCCCTCCCCGGTGGGCCTTCAGATGTGCCCACTGTTGCATGTATCGGTCGCTCAGCTCGGATTTGTAGCCCGTACTGCTAAGCAGTTCTACCCAGCTTTTCGGGCCCCGAACGCTGAATCGAGGGCATCTCTGACGTCGTGGAGGAACGCTTGAGCCGACGAGGCTCCCTCTTCCAGGAGGCGGCGGACGACCGCCGATCCGATGACCACGCCGTCGGCCTCCGTCGCGGCCTCGACCGCCTGGCTCGAGTTGGAGACCCCGATCCCGACGAGAACGGGGAGATCAGTGGCCATCCGGCAGGCGCCCACCACCCCGGCGGCGCTTGCCGACAGAGCGTCACGGGTCCCCGTGACCCCCATCGTGGAGACCGCATAGACGAAGCCGGTGGCGGTCTCCGCTATCCGAGTCACTCGTTCGGGCGAGGAGGTGGGTGCGACGAGTGGGACCCACGCGAGCCCCCGGCCGGCCGCGGCCGAGCGCAGCGATGACGATTCTTCGAGCGGGAGATCGGGAACGATCAGACCGGAGACGCCGGCGGCCGCGGCTCGGGCGCAGAATTCCGCCTCTCCCAGACGATGGATCGGGTTGTAGTAGGTCATGACGACCTTCGGGCAAGGCGTCTCCGGGAGCATCTCGAGGGCGTCGAGCGGCCCGACCCCGGCCCTGATCGATCTCTCGCCCGCGGCGGCGATCACCGGCCCGTCCATCAGAGGGTCCGAGAAGGGGAGCCCCACCTCGACGGCATCGGCGTCCTTTGCCACGGCCACGAGGGCGTCGGGAAACGACGCTCGATCGGGCTGTCCTGCCATCACATACGGGACGAGGAGCTTGCGCGCCTCGAGCTTGGTCCTGAGGTGGGCCAACAACTCTGTCGTCACGGAATCGTCACCGGCCGAGGCGAAGGTGCTCGGCGATCGTGGAGACATCTTTGTCCCCTCGGCCCGATAGCCCGACGAGGATCGAGGAGTACTCGGCCCCCGCCCGGAGGACGTACGCAAGCGCGTGGGACGGCTCGAGGGCCGGCAGGATCCCCTCGGTTTCCGCCAGCGCCTTGAACGCGCCGAGGGCCTCCTCATCGGTGGCGACCTCGTATCGAGCTCTGCCGCTCGCCGCAAGCCAGGCGTGCTCCGGGCCAACCCCTGGGTAATCGAGACCGGCCGAGATCGAATGGGGCTCAACTATCAGGCCTTGCTCGTCTTGGAGCAGCATGCTCCGCGACCCGTGCAGCACCCCCGGGGATCCACGGGTTATCGACGCGCCGTCTCGGCCCGGGCCTTCCCCCCCCGCCTCGACGCCGATGAGCGCCACCTTCTCGTCCCGGTAGAACGGTCGGAACAGCCCTATCGAATTGGAGCCTCCTCCGACGCAAGCCACCACGGCGTCGGGCAATCCTCCGAGTACCTCGATGGCTTGCGCGCGAGCCTCCGTTCCTATGACCGACTGCAGTGACGCCACAAGCTCTGGATAGGGATGGGGTCCGACCACCGAACCGATCACGTAATGGGTCGATCCAACGTTCGTCACCCAATCACGCAACGCCTCGTTGATCGCGTCCTTGAGTGTCGCCGAGCCGGATTCGACGGGCACGACCTTCGCGCCGAGCATCTCCATCCTCACCACGTTGAGATTCTGGCGCCGCACGTCGACGGCCCCCATGTAAACGACGCATTCGAGCCCGAAGTAGGCGGCCGCGGTAGCGGTGGCCACTCCGTGCTGCCCCGCCCCCGTCTCGGCGATTATCCGCGTCTTTCCCATCCGCCTCGCGAGCAGAAGCTGCCCGAGAGTGTTGTTGATCTTGTGGGCGCCGGTGTGAGCTAGGTCTTCCCTCTTGAGAAGGACTCGCGTGCCGGCCCTTGCCGAGAACCGTTCGGCCTCATAAAGCGGCGTTGGTCGACCAACGATGTCGCGCAGCAGTCCAGTGAACTCTCTGTCGAACTCGGGATCGGACCGCGCTGTCTCCCACTCGCGTTCGAGCTCATCGAGCGCGCCCATCAGAGCTTCGGGCACGTAGCTCCCGCCGAATTCGCCGAAACGGCCGTGGCGGTCGGACAACGGTTCGCTCTTCATCGTCCTAACAACTCCCTCAGTTTCGCGGCGGGATCGGGCGCGCGCACCAACGCCTCGCCGACCAGCACAGCAGCGGCGCCGGCGCGGCCGAGTTCTTCAACCTCGGACCTTTCGAAGACGCCGGACAACGCCACAAGCGTCACGTTGAGTGGCACGAGCGACGCGAGCTTCAGCGTCCGCTGTGGATCGACCTCGAACGTCTCGAGATCCCGATGATTGACACCGACGAGATCGGCTCCCGCTTCCAGTGCGCGGTCCAGATCGCCTTCGTCATAGACCTCAACGAGAGCGTCCATCCCCAGAGTGCGCGCCTGGTCGAGGAGGTCGGACAACTCCGGGCCGGCGATCCGCACGATGAGCAGAACAGCGTCTGCACCGGCGGCTCTCGCTTCGAGGATCTGGAGCGGATCGATGACGAAGTCTTTCCTCAACACCGGGAGTCCGGCTCCCCCGGCAAGTTCGAGATCCTCGATCGAACCCTTGAAGAAGTCCGGTTCCGTCAACACGGACAGCGCGGCCGCACCCCCTTCGGCATACAAGCGAGCGGTTTTCGCCGCGTCGAGGTCGAGATCGAGAGCCCCCTTCGACGGAGTTGCCCGCTTGATCTCGGCGATGATCGCGATGTCGTCGCCTTTCAGCGCCGACGCGAACCCTCTCGGCCGCGGCAACGAAGCGATGCGTTGCTCGAGCGCACCCTCGGTGAGGAGCGATCGAGCTTCGGTCACCCGAGCTCTGGTCGAAGTGAGGAGTTCGTCCAAGAAAGACATGCGGCGACCCTAACCACCGGACATGAGTTCGAGCAGCACCCGGCCCACTTCTTCCGCTCCACCCGTCGCGATCGCGTGCTGGATATGAGCGCCCGAGTACATCTCCGTGACCCGCAGATAGCTCGGGTACAGGGGGTCGTTCAATGGGCGCGCCTCCGGCAACCCCAATCGCTCCGCTATCCGATTCAACTCATCACCGGACGCGCCCAAGGAGGCGAATCCCCCGCCGGCGACCACTGCCGGAGTGATGGCGAATGGGTGCTCGTCGTTTTCTTCGAGGATCTTCAGGTAGCGCCTGGAGCCGAGGTTGCCTCCAGATCCCTCGGCGAACTCGCCACCCAGGGCGACGAACTCGACGTGGTGGTCGGGGTCCCGCACCGCCATGGCTCTGGCCAACTCCAGGAACAGCCCCAGATCGGTGCCCTGAGGAGGCACGCCCGGCCCAGTCCCGTAAGGAACGATGACCGCGTATTCGACCGCGCCCTCGCCGGGAGGGAGAGCGACCACATTCGTGGAGGAGACGAGGTCGCCGATCGGAACGTCGTCGAGTCGAACCCTGTATCCGGCCTGTTGAAGGTGGCCGCTGATGTAACCGGCCGCAACGAACTCTTCCTGTGAACCGGCGAGACGGGTTGGAACCTCATCGTCGAACTGCCGAGAGTGCTCGGCAACCACGTCGAGCTGAACGTCCGGAGGGCCGGACGCTTTGACGGTCTCACCGTCCACCGGATTTGACGAACTACATGCACTCATGACCAAACCAAGCGCGACTAAGAGCATCACCAACATGTCGAAGGTTCGGAGATACAGCTTCACCGGCCCACTAGTATCGGCGGCCATGAGCGATGCGACTCCCATCTCTTGGATGGCCCTCGAAAAGGGCACCTCTGTCTTGTCGTCGGACGGCGCCGATGTCGGAAAGGTCAGCGAAGTGGTCGCGGACCGTCAGAAGGACATCTTTTCCGGGATCGCCATATCGTCGGGTCTGTTCAGCGGCGACCGTTTCGTGCCTGCCGATCAGATCGACTCGATCACCACGGAAGCCGTCGTCCTCACGACGTCCGAGGAGCAAGCGGAGTCCCTCGAACCATACGAGGGTTAAGACACATCCAGCTTGTTCGCGGCAGCTACCGCACGAAGTAACGCTTCCGCTTTTCGCCGCGTCTCGTCCGCTTCAGCAGCGGGCACGGAATCAGCGACGACACCGGCGCCCGCCTGAACGAACGCACGGCCCCCGGTCGCGACGATCGTGCGGATCGTGATGCAGGTATCGAGGTTCCCGGACAGGTCGAAATAGCCGACGACGCCCGCGTATGGGCCACGCTTTGTCTTCTCGAGACCGTCGATGATCTCCATGGCTCGCACCTTGGGCGCCCCCGATACCGTCCCCGCCGGAAAGCAAGCGGTCAACGCGTCGAACGCGGTCTTGCCCTCGGCAAGCGTTCCGGTCACGGAAGAAACCAGATGCATCACGTGGCTGTAGCGCTCGACAACCAGGAGCTCTTCCACCTTGACCGACCCGTAGCGCGCCACGCGCCCCACGTCGTTGCGGGCGAGGTCCACAAGCATCACGTGCTCCGCTTGCTCCTTCTCGTCTGTGAGCAGGTCGCTTTCGAGGGCTCGATCCTCTTCCTCGGTCTCGCCACGCGGCCGGGTGCCGGCGATCGGCCGCGTGACCACGTGGTCTCCGTTGACCTTCACGAGCGGCTCGGGTGATGAGCCGGCGATCTCGAGAGCAGGGTGGCCGTCGGTTCCGAATCGCAGGAAGTACATATAAGGACTCGGGTTAAGCGTGCGAAGCACGCGGTAGGCGGAGAAGGCGGACCCCTCCAGCGGAGCCTCGAACCTGCGCGACGGGACTATCTGGAATGCGTCGCCGGCGTAGATGTGCTCCTTCGCCTCGGCTACCCACTTCTCGTATTCAGCATCGTCTACCGGCGTTGTCGAGTTGGGGGTGGCGTCCAGATCCACCTCGAATGCCTGAGCGGCGAAGGTCCTGCCGAGTTTCTCCACCACCTCATCGCACCGGTCGAGAGCCTCGTCGTAGGCCTTCCGAGGGTCGCGCGGCCCCCACACGTTCGTGACGGCATATGCCTTCTGCGCGAAGCGATCGAAGATCACGACGCTGCGCGTCAACAGAAGCGCTATATCCGGAAGGCCGAGATCGTCGGTCGGCTCGTTGGGCAAGTCCTCCAGTTCCCTGACCGCGTCGTAGCCGATGTAACCCACCGCTCCACCGTGGAACGGAGGAAGGCCTTCGACGGTCGGTGCGTGAACGGAGCCGAGCAACCTCCGCACGAACGCGAGCGGAGGTTCGTGCTCGTCCGGGGTCAGGTCGAGATCGCCCTCGATCTCGATCCGACGCCCGAATGACTTCACCACCGCGAACGCGTCGCCTCCGACGAACGAGAATCGTCCCCAGCGCTCCCCTCCTTCGACACTCTCCAAGAGGAAGCCGTTCGGTTGAGGGTCAAGCGCCATGAAAGCGGCCACCGGGGTCTGCGCGTCGGCGAGCACCTCTCGCCACACCGGAACGACCGGATACCGCGCGACGAGATCCTCGAACGTGGCTCGATCCGGGCGATGGGTCACTTTGTGGCCCGCTTAGTCGGCCGGCATGGAGCGATAGAAGCAGCTGTACTCACCGGTGTGGCAGGCCGGGCCGGCGGGGTTGACGAGCACTAGAACCGCATCGGCGTCGCAGTCGTAGCGCACCTCGACGACGGCCTGTGTGTTGCCCGACGTCGCTCCCTTGTTCCAGTACTCGCTCCTGGAGCGACTCCAGAACCAAGTGGTCTTGGTTTCAAGGGTTCGCTTGACGGCCTCTGCGTCCATCCACGCCAGCATCAGAACCTCTTTCGTGCCGGCGTCCTGCACGACCGCGGGGAGAAGCCCCCGGTCGTCGAACACGAGGTCCTCGGGGTTCATGGGGAGAGGTCGTACGGATAGGGGTCGGTGAAGAACTCGACGCCCGTATCGGTCACCATGACCGTGTCCTCAAGGCGCACCCCGCCGATACCCGCGAAGTAGAGGCCCGGCTCGACCGCCACCACGTCCCCTTCGAGGAAGGCATCCGAACGTCGACCCATCCACGGCCGCTCGTGCACCGCCAGACCCACGCCGTGTCCGAGCGAGTGCATGAAACCCTCTGACAGGTCGCTCGGCCCCGTGTGCGTCAGTTGAGTTGGGAATCCCTGAGATGCGAAGTACCCGGCGACCTTCTCGAACGCGTCGGATGCACCCGGTTTGATCGATTCATATGCGATCTCGAGAGCACGTCTGCAATGCGCGTGGAGATTCTTGAGCTCATCACTCGCGTCGCCCGCCACGAAGGTGCGGGTCATGTCCGAATAGACGCCCGTCCTACGGTCACGCGGGAAGCAATCGATGACCACCGACGAGTCGGGAAGGATCGGGCCCATCCCGAGATCGTGGCCCGTTAGTGCAACGTCACCGCACTGAACGAGGATGTCCTCGCTTTCAGCCCCCTGACTGAGGAGCTCGGAGGTCATCGCGGTCCGGATCAACTCGGCGGTCACCGGTTCCCCCTCGAACCTGAGGAAACCATCGTTGGTGCGTTCGGCCTCTCGAAGTATGCGAGCGGCGGTGAGCATCGCCGTTTCGGCCGCGCGCTGAGCGCGCTCGATCCCCTCCAGCTCCCACGGCGTCTTACGACGACGACGTTGCATCCAGACCTGGGGATCGACGACCACCTTGACCCCTTTATCGCGGAGGTAATCCGCGGTCTGGATCCGGAACGTCGAGGGGACGCAGACCTCAGTAACACCGAGCTTTTGAAGCACGCGGTAGACGATCTCGTCACCGATGGCATTCTCCGGGAAGGTCGGATCGGCAACCAGCTCGGCTCGCCCGAAGTCGGACATCCGCCACACTTCGTCGATCACGTCATCGCGCTCTTCCAGCGTCTTGACTTCGAAGGGGCCCGCGACAACGATGCGGCGGCCGTCGTGCTCAATGAACGGCAAGGGATCCATGATCGCCTCGCCGATCTCGTGACGCAGCTCGTAACTCCTGAGGCAGTCGTCGTAGAGGAGATAGGTGTCTGTCATGGGGCCGGAATCCTAACGGCGAGGCCACGGTCGGCCAGCGCTTGCTTTGCATCGGCGACCGTGAACGTGCCGAAATGGAAGACGCTGGCGGCGAGAGCGGCCTCGGCCCCCCCGAGGGCCGGATCGACCGCATCGGCCAAGTCGTCGGGCGAGCCCGCGCCGCCGGAGGCGATAACCGGGATCCCAACCGCATCGGACGTGGCCCGGGTCAGCTCGAGGTCGTAACCCTCGTTGGTTCCATCCCTGTCCATCGAGGTCAGGAGGATCTCGCCCGCTCCCATCTCCGCCGCCATACGAGCCCAGCGGATCGCGTCCAGCCCGGTCGGGGTCCGGCCCCCATGGATGAAGACCTCCCACGAGACCTCGCCACACGAAACTTCCTTCCGCCGCGCGTCGATCGCGATGACGATCGCTTGGCTGCCGAACTCCTCAGCCGCCTCTCTGATGAGGTGTGGTCGATCCACCGCGGCGGTGTTCATCGCCACTTTGTCGGCCCCCGCGTTAAGCAGTCGCCGAACGTCAGCGACCTCGCGCACCCCGCCGCCGATGGTTAACGGGATGAACACGGTCTCGGCGGTGCGGGCAGCGACTTCCAAGATGATGTCGCGCTGCTCGTGCGAAGCGGTGATGTCCAGGAAGACGATCTCGTCCGCGCCTTGGAGGTCGTAGCGAGCTGCAAGCTCTGCCGGATCCCCCGCGTCTTTCAATTCGACGAAGCGCACGCCTTTGACGACGCGTCCTTTGTCCACGTCGAGACACGGGATCACTCGCTTGGCGAGCGTCACGCTCTCACGGCAGGATCAGCCTCGAGGTTCGACGAGGGGAGGTTCGTTCTTGCCCGAGCCGGCTTCGTCGGCGGCGAGGATCGCTTCGCCTACCGAGAACTTGTGCTCGTAGAGAGCGCGCCCCACGATCGCCCCGGCGACACCTTCGCTCCTCAGGTGGGCAACCTGCCTCAGTTCGTCGAGGGTCGAGATGCCGCCGGATGCGATGACCGGAAGATGGGTTGCATCGGTGAGACGGAGGAGCCCTTCGATGTCCGGGCCCGACATAGTGCCGTCGCGCGAGACATCGGTGTAGATGAAAGCCGAGACTCCGGCTTCCTCGAAAGTCTTCACGACCTCGAGAACCGGCATCCCCGTTCCTACGGTCCAGCCATGGGACGCGAGCTCCCCACCCTTGGCATCCAGCGAAACGGCGATGCGGGGGCCGAACCGTTTGCAGACCTCGGCCACACCTTTCTCGTCTTCGAGAGCGAACGTGCCCAGAACTGCGCGGTTAGCTCCCGCGGCAAGGATCTCCTCGACGTCGTCCATGGTTCGCAGGCCACCGCCGGCCTGAACGGGACACGAGGCACGCCTCACCACCTCGAGCACGAGCTCACGGTTGGTCGAAACGCCGGTCTTGGCGCCGTCGAGGTCGACGATGTGAAGCCAACGCGCGCCGGCGCGCGCGAAGCCGAGGGCAACCTGAACGGGATCGTCCGAATACACGGTTTCGGTTCCGAAACGGCCCTGGAGAAGCCGAACGCATCGGCCATCGGAGATGTCGACTGCAGGAAACACTGTGAACTTCAAAAGGAGCCCAACCAACCTTTCAGGAGTTCGATGCCCGAAGATCCGCTCTTCTCCGGGTGGAATTGGACGCCAAGGATAGAGCCGGTCTCGACCCTTGCTGCGAAACGCTCGCCATGCTCGCACCAACCCGTGACCGTGCCTTCATCCGCAGGATGAACCGCGAACGAATGATCGAAATAGAAATAGGTGTCGCCGACGGTGTTCCACCCCATATGTGGCACCGTGACCGTGTCGGGGAGCTTCGTGACTCGACCGCTCAGGATGCCTAGGCCCTTGGAGGTGCCCGCCTCTTCGCTGTGTTCGAACAAGATCTGCATGCCCAGACAGATCCCGAGATAAGGCTTGTCTGCTCCGATCCAGGACCGCACGACCTCCTCCAGACCTCGCGCCGCCAGGTTGTCGACGCACCGGCCGAAGATCCCCTGGCCGGGGACGCACAGCGCGGCCGCGCCGGCGACGTCGCTTCCTTTCGAGGTGACTTCGACATCGGATCCCGCGGCCTCCAGCGCCTTGGCCACGCTGCGCAGATTTCCCATCCCATGGTCCAACACCGCGACCCGACGCCGGCTCAGAGCGTGCCCTTCGTGGATGGAACCTGGTCGGGAGCACGAGGGTCGATCGACACGGCTTCGCCCAGAGCGACTGCAAGAGCCTTGAAGATCGCCTCGACTCCATGGTGTGGATTCCGAGATCGGATCAGGTCGACGTGCAAAGTCAGACCGCCGGATCGGCAGAGCGCTTGGAGGAACTCCTCGGTCAGCCCCGGGTCGTATTGACCTATCGGCTCGACTCCGACGTCCGCCCCGTAGACGAGCAGAGGGCGCCCCGATATGTCGAGTGCAACTCGCGCCAGCGCTTCTTCCATAGGCACCAGCGCGTCGCCGTAGCGCCGGATGCCCTTCTTGTCCCCCAGTGCCTTAGTCAGAGCTTCGCCCAATGCGATCCCGACGTCCTCGACGGTGTGATGGGCATCGATCTCGAGATCACCCGTCGCCTCCACCAGGAGGTCGAATCGACCGTGTCGCCCGAGCTGATCCAACATGTGGTCGAAGAACGGCACGCCGGTCGCGCTCGACACGCGCCCAGACTCGTCCAATCCAACCTCGACGATCACTTCGGTCTCCGATGTCTTGCGCTCGACCCGACCTCGACGCGTCATGCGATCTCCTTCAATGCACCGAGGAACGCGTCGGTCTCCTCCGGCCGACCCGCCGTTACGCGCAGGCAGCTCTCGAGACCTCCGACGCCGTCATATCTGCGCAGCAGAACCCCTCGTTCGAGCAGTCCGTTCCATATGGCCTCGGGATCGTCGACTTCGAAGAGGACGTAGTTGGCGAGAGATGGATACGTGCGCAGACCCATCGCCTGGAGTTCGCTCGAGATCCGATCGCGCTCGAGGGCGATCGCTTTCACGAGATCGAGCGTCTCTTCCGCATGCCGTATCGCGGACTCCCCTACCACTTGGGTGATCGCGCTCAGGTGATACGGGAGCCTGACTCGCGCAAGCTCCGAGATCAGCGCAGGAGCGGCGAGCATGTAACCGATCCTCACTCCGGCCAGCCGCCACGCCTTGGAGAAGGTTTTTACGAGAACGAGGTTGTCGTGGTCGGCCAGTAATCCGCGCACGCTGTGCTCGGGTCCTGCGAACTCACCGTAGGCCTCGTCGACGACGACCAGGCCGGGGGCTTCCGCGAGCAGAGCGCGCACGGTGTCGATCGGCTCGGTGTTCCCGGTCGGGTTGTTCGGAGAGCAGACGATGACGATCTCGGGCCTTTGCTCCCGTAGAACCTCGAGCGCGGCTTCGAGATCGATCTCGAAACGAACGTTCCGTTGCATGGTCAAGACCTGTGTGGAAGCGATCCGAGGGATGAGCGAATGAAGCGTGTAGGTCGGCTCGAACACGAGAGCGCTCCGGCCCGGCCCCCCGAATCCGAGGGACAGATGCATAAAGACCTCGTTCGAACCGTTCGCCACCCAAAGTCCTTCGCGCGGCCAATCGACGTGACCCGAGATCGCGTCGTACAGGCGGTTCGCGTCGCGATCCGGATAGCGATTGAGGGCGATCGTCTTGAACTCCTCCGCAACCTCGGCGACGAGAGCATCCGGGGGGGCGTACGGCGATTCGTTCGTGTTCATCCGGTACCTGGCCGGGCGCTGCGGCGAGACATACGCGTCGACGTCGATGAGGTCGTCCCTGACGGTCAGAGGTGGAGTCGTCATCAGTCGGCCAATCTCGCCTGCACGGCGGCAGAGTGGCCATCGAGTCCCTCGGTCTCGGCCAGCGCCTCGATGTGCGGAGCGAGGCGCGCCAAGGCGCTGCGCTCGAAGCTCGACACGTAGATGCGCTTTACGAAGTCATCGGCGCCGAGCCCAGACGCCCAGCGCGCGCTTCCGCCGGTCGGCAGAACGTGGTTGGTTCCACCGACGTAGTCGCCTATGGGAACGGGCGAGTAGTCGCCGATGAACACGGACCCCGCATTGCGCACCCGATCGACGGCCGACTCGGCCCCGACGAACTGAAGCTGGAGGTGCTCTGGTGCGAACGCGTTCGCCGTCTCCAGTGCGTGATCGAGGTCTCGAACTAAAACGATGCGGCCGCCTTCGATCAACGCGTTCTCGACATCCTCGGCGCGTCTATGCGTCGCGATCGCGAGCTCGATCGTCTCGAGGACCTTGGACGCCAACTCCTCGTCCCAGGTGACCAACACATGCGTTCCGTTGGGACCGTGCTCGGCTTGAGCGATCAGGTCCAGCGAGATGATCTCAGGATCCGTCGCACCGTCCGACACGATGAGGATCTCCGTCGGTCCCGCTTCGCTATCGATCCCGCACCAGCCCTGAACTTTTCGCTTGGCGACGGTCACGTAGATGTTGCCGGGCCCCACGATCTTGTCGACGGGGCGAACGGTCTCCGTCCCGTATGCGAGCGCGGCTATCGCCTGGGCCCCTCCTATCCGATAGACCTCATCGATCCCGGCGATCGCACAGGCGGCGAGCACGGGCTCCGCTATCTCTCCGCGAGGTCCCGGTGGGGATGCGACGGCTATCCCGCCGACCCCCGCGACTCGGGCAGGAACCGCGGCCATGATCACGCTCGATGGGTAGGCGGCCCTGCCACCGGGGACGTACACGCCGGCGCGGCGTAACGGGCGGATGAGTTCCCCGACCATCGAATCGACGGTCCGGTCGGTCCACGAAGCCGGGAGTTGCCGCTCGCAGGTGATCCGAAGCCTCTCGGTCATCACCTCGAGAGCGTCGATCAGCTCGGGCCGAACCAGCGAGCGCGCTCTGCGGATCAGCTCGGGCTCGACCTGGATCCCCGTGGCCTTCAGATCGACACCGTCGAACCTCTTCGTGTATTCGAGAATCGCTTCGTCGCCCCGGTGGCGGACAGAATCGATGATGTCGTCGACCACCTTGCCGGGGTCGCCCCCCGGCGCGATCGGTTTCGGGCGTGGGATGTGGATGGGCGTGAGCTGATCGCGCCCGTCGATGAGCTCCAGCATCCAGGGAGCTTAAATGGGGGCGCCTGGAAGGCTCTCTCCTAAGAATCTGCCCCGCAGGCGCGGCAGATGACGGATCCCAGCATGACTCTCAAGCGCGTGCTCCCACACGAGGGACAGGTCGACAGCTCGCCGGACCAACCCGGGACGTCTGCCTGGCAGTTCGGGCATACGAGAACCTGGTCTCGCCCTTTCACGCCGACGGCCCATGGCGACGCGCCCTTGACGGGATCGGTTTGGACCCGACCACAGCGATAACAAGGCATGTAGTCGCATCCTGACCGTCTTGGGCCTAGTTGACCACCCGTGGAACCCTTAGCCTGCTCGACGTGGACACCCCGCCTATCGGGCATTACCCGATCCAACTGACCCCGCCGACGCCGCCGGCGGTTTGGAACGAGCCCCCTTCGACCGACTGGACCGTTCCACCTCCCCTGCCGCCCCCAGGCCAACCCGAGTTCGTCGAGAGCGAGGTTCCCTGGAGGTTGGGAGACATCGTGTTGTCGCTTCTGGTTGGCGTGATCGGCGGCCTCGTTCTCGGAGCGCTCGCGATGCTCGCCGCGGGAGCCGACCTCGATCATCCGAGGACGGTCGACATCGGCGTGTTCAGCACGGTCGCGTACGCCTGGATCATCCTCAGCTTCTGGTTCTTCATCCTGAAGCGACGAAATGTCAGCGCCCGGACGCTTTTCGCACGACGTCTGTCCATCGGCAGGTTGGCTCTTCTGTTGCCGATCGCCTTCGGGGCTTTTCTGGTTAGCGGCACGATCATTCAGCTGGTCATCAACGTGGGCGGCATCGACCCGCCCCAGCAACAACTCCTGGGAGAAGGCGAACACATCAATGGACTCAACTGGCTGATCTTGATCTGGACCGCTTGCGTTTGCGCTCCCGTAGCGGAGGAATTCGTTTTCAGGGGGGTGCTGTTCGGCTACTTTCGCAAACGCTGGGCCTGGCTCCCCGCCGCCCTCATCCCCGCAGCGCTGTTCGCGCTCTCGCACGTGACCCCGTACGTGTGGCCGGCCTTCTTCGTGCTGGGAGTGATCCTCGCTGCGGTCAGAGAGTGGACGAAGACTCTGCTTGCCCCGATGTTGGTCCACGCCCTTTACAACGGGCTCGTGCTTCTCGCTCTCTACGCGATCACCGAAACCTCTTTCGGTTAGACGAGAGCGCGGGGGCCGAGGAGAGCTTTCAACTCCGCGTGCAATCCATTGCTCGTGTCAACCGAGAACTCGGAGCCGAGTCTCAAGACCGTCGTCCGTTCCGCTTTCGCTATGTGAAGAAACACTTGGGTTGCACCCGGGTGACTCGACAGCACGTCTTTTAGGTTGGCCACGGTTTTCTCGGTGCAAGCCTCCATCGCAAGGAATATCTCCAGAGGCTTGTCTTCTCCGAGCTCGGGTTCGCGCATCTCCATCGCTATCAATTTCATAGATTCGTCACGAACGTCCTGATCGAGCCTGCCCTTGATCAGCAGGATCGCATCCGGCCGACAGTGGGCCGCGTACTGCTCGTGTGCTCGCGGGAAAACGACTACCTCGGCCGTCGCTCCTGCGACATCTTCGATGTTGAGCGTGACCATGATGTCTCCGCGCCGGGTTACGCGTTTGGTCAGATCCGTGACGATCCCCCCGATCGTCAGAACCTCGCCCGGCGGACGCTCCGACAGCGCAGAGATCGAACAGTCACACATCCTGTTCAGAAGGCCTTCGACACCCAGGAGCGGGTGGTCGGAAACGTAGCGGCCAAGGACCTCTTTCTCTTGAACGAGGAGGATCCGCCGCGGGTGCTCGTCGAGGGCGATCGGATGCTCGTGGAGCGCCGTCGCATCGCCGTTCTCGTTCACCTCGTCGAACAGGCCCCATTGGCCCTGGTCCTTCATCTTCCGATCCTCGATGGTCGAGCCACAGATCGCCTCGAATGAATCCAGCAGGCCCTTGCGCGTGTGCCCGAGGTCCTCGAACGCACCTGCCTTGATCAGAGACTCGACGGTCTTGCGATTCAGAACACTGAGATCGACGCGCCGGCAGAAGTCGTGGAACGTAACGAACGGGCCGGTCCGCCGAGCCTCGACGATCTTCTCGACCACACCCTCGCCCACTCCGCGGACGGCCGACAGGCCGAACCGCACCGAGTCGCCGACCGGCGTGAAGTCATTCTCCGACGAATTGACGTCGGGGATCAGAACGGGGATCTGCATCTTGCGAGCCATCTGCAGGTATTTCGGTTTGTCGTCCTTACGGTCCTTGACCGAGGTGAGCAATGCCGCCATGTATTCGACTGGGTGATGCGCCTTGAGCCAAGCGGTCTGGTACGCGATGTAGGCGTAACTCGCCGAGTGCGCGCGGTTGAACGAGTAGTCGGCGAACGGCTGGATCAAACCCCAGAGCTTCTTGGCCTCTTGTGCGGTGAGACCGTTGCGGCCACACCCCTCGATGAACCGAGGCTCCTCGGCCGCCATGATCGCCCGATCTTTCTTACCTATCGCTTTCCGCACGAGATCCGCCTCGCCGGGCGTGTATCCGGCGAGCTTCTGCAGGAGCAGGACGATCTGTTCTTGGTAGACGAGGACGCCGTAGGTCTCTTTCGTGATGTCCTCGAGGCTCGGATGGAGGTACTCGACCTTCGTTGGGTCGTTCTTGCGCGCGATGTATGCGGGGATCTGCTCCATCGGACCGGGCCGGTAGAGAGCGATAAGAGCCATGATCTGTTCGAAGCGGTCGGGCTTCAGTTGGACGAGCAGCTTCCGCATGCCGTCGGACTCGAGCTGGAAGACGCCGTCCGAGTCGCCGCGACGCAACATCTCGTAGACCTTGGGGTCGTCGAAGCTCAGCGCGTCAACCGAGACCTCTTCGTTCTTGTTGCGCCGGATGTTGTCGAGGGCTAGTTCGATGACCGTGAGGTTGCGGAGACCGAGGAAGTCCATCTTCAGAAGGCCGAGGGCCTCGACGCCCTTCATGTCGAACTGCGTGACGACTTCGTCGTGATCACCGCGCTTCAGTGGAACGTGCTCGACGAGCGGGTCGCGGCCGATCACCACGCCGGCAGCATGGATGCCGGCGGAGCGCTTTAGGTTCTCGATCTTCAGGGCGGTATCGATGATCTCCTTGCTCGCTCCCCCGCCCTCGTAAGCCTCCTTGAGCTCGGTCGAGGACTCGAGGGCTTTCGCCAACCCGGAGTCTCGACCCATGATGAGGGCCGGGTACATGCGCGTCAGTCGATCGCCCTCCTGGTAAGGGAAGCCGAGGACGCGGGCTGCGTCTTTGATCGCTTGCTTGCCCTTGATGGTGCCGTAGGTGACGATCTGGGCCACCCGGTCCGCTCCGTACTTATCCGAGACGTACCTGATGACATCGCCGCGCTTGCGCTCGTCGAAGTCGATGTCGATGTCCGGCATCGCGATTCGCTCCGGATTGAGGAAGCGCTCGAACATGAGGTCGTAGGCGAGAGGGTCCAGTTCGGTGATGCCGAGCGCGTAGGAAACGATCGAGCCGGCCGCGCTACCGCGTCCAGGCCCCACGCGAACTCCTTGTCCCTTGGCCCAGTTAACGAAGTCCTGAACAACGAGGAAGTAGCCGGCGAAACCCATGTCGGCGATGACCTTCAGCTCGTAAGTGGCTCGTTCGCGTGTCTCGGTCGAGTCGACGCCGTACCTTCTCTTCACGCCGTCGAACACGAGCTCTCTCAGATAGCCGTCGAGATCGTTCGCGTCGCGACCCGCGGGGACCTCGTAGCGCGGAAGGAGAAGCTTTCCCATAGAGATCTCGACGTTGCAGCGGTCGGCGACGCCGAGGGTGTTCTCGCAAACCCCCGGCCAGCGCGAGAAAGCCTTCGCCATCTCGGCTGGTGTCTTGAGATAGAACTCGTCGGAGTCGAACTTGAATCGGCCCGGGTCGCTCATCACCGAACCCGTGTTGATGCACAGCAACACGTCGTGTGCGGTGGAGTCTTCCTTGTGCGTGTAATGGGAGTCGTTCGTTGCCACGCAAACGATGCCCATTTCCTGCCCGATCTTCATGAGCTCGTCGTTCAGCGGGGCCTGAACCGGGATCCCATGATCCTGAAGTTCGAGATAGAAACGGTCGCCGAAGACCTCGCGGTACTGCGCAACCTTCCGGCGCGCGAGAGCGAGATCCCCGTTGACTATGGCTTTGGGGATCTCGGCCGAGAGACAACCGGAGAGGCAGATCAATCCTTCGGAATGCTCGGCGAGGATCTCGTGGTCCGTTCGGGGCCAGTAGTGGAAGCCTTCGAGCCACGCTTTCGAGGAGATCCTCACGAGGTTCGAGTAGCCCGTGTTGTTCATGGCCAGAAGGGTCAGGTGGAAGGTCTTCTCACCGTTCTCGCGCTGGCCGGGCTTGGTTCGAGCGTCTCCGCCGCCGAAGAGATACCCCTCCATGCCGACGATCGGCTTCACCTTGTAGGCACCGTCGACCTTCGTCTTCTGCGCCGTCCGATAGAAGTCGAGAACCCCGTACATCACGCCGTGGTCGGTGATCGCACAGGCCGGCATCCCGGCGGCTTCCGCCGCCTCGAACATCTCGCCGATACGGCTCGCCCCGTCGAGCATCGAATACTCGGTATGAGCGTGAAGGTGAACGAAACTCATGCTTGCGCTGTCCCCCCGGGGCTCGAATTACAAGGATGTACTTCTTTAGATTTTGCACCCCCCGTCAAGCTCGCCGAAAGCCCCTTGGGAGCACAAGAGCCGCAGCCTGTGAGTAACCCGGCAGGGCCTGTGGAGGGGGTCTTTTTACGGCTCGCCGACCCTGATTCATCAAGAAGGTTCAGGGATACAGCTCCAGCCCCAGTTTCTCCAGCACTTCTCTCAGATCCTGAGGCAAGGGGTCCGTCACCTCGATCATTCGGCCGTCGTCCGGATGCGGAAACCCCAATCGGACCGCATGAAGGAAGGGCCGGGTCAGGCCCAGCTCCGCCATCCGGTCCGACCAGCCCCCGTAGGCCCTGTCTCCCAAGACCGGGTGGTCGAGGTGGGCCATGTGGACCCTGATCTGGTGGGTCCGGCCCGTCTCGAGCTTCACCTCGAGCAGCGCGGCCCCCTGGGCGCTGCCCAAGACCCTGTAGTGCGTCACCGCGGCCCGGCCCCCCGGCGTGACCGCCATCTTTCGTCTTTTGACCGGATGGCGTCCGACCGGGGCCTCGATGGTTCCGCTCTCGGCGGGAGGCTTGCCCCTGACGAGGGCCAGGTACGTCCGCTCGATCTCGCGCCTCTGGAGGGCCGCGACCAGATACTCGTGCGCCGCATCGTCGCGTGCGACGAGCAGCAAGCCGGACGTGTCCTTATCCAACCGATGAACGATCCCCGGCCTCGTCGAACCGATCCCCGATAGGGGTTCGCCCAGATTCAACAGAGCGTTGACCAGGGTCCCCGTCTCGTGACCTCGCGCCGGGTGCGTCACCAAGCCCGGGGGCTTCGACACGACGAGCAAGCGGTCGTCGGAGTACCGAACCTCGATGCCTATGTCTTCCGCTTCGGGTGGACTGAAGATCGCCTCCGGAAGATCGCCTTGGATCTGCTGCCCCAGCTCGAGACGGTGGCTCGCGCGCACTTGCTCGCCGGCGACCGTCACGCTCCCCGCTTTGAGTGCTCGTTGCACGAGCGTCCTGGTCGCGCCGGTCTCCCGAGCGATCACCAGGTCGACCCGCAGGCCCACGTCGTCAGGACCCGCGGTGTAAGAGACCATCAGCCGTCCGAGGATCGGATGCTCAGGAACAGGATGAGGGCGGCCCCCAGCACGATCGCCGAGTCGGCGACGTTGAAGACCGGCCAGACGTGGAGGTCGATGAAGTCCACGACTCCTCCCCCCGTGTCTCTGACCAACCGATCGAGAGCGTTACCCACACCTCCGCCGAGGACCATCCCCAGAGGTATCGCCCAACGGTGGTCCTCCACCCGCCTCACGCCGAGAAGGATCGCAGCCACTATCGCGATCGTCGCCAGCAGGAACACCCCGGGCGACCCTTGGAAGATCCCGAAAGCCCCCCCTGAGTTGTAGGTGACGCGGAAGCGAAGGATCCCCGGGATCACGTCGATCGAGCGTCCCCTCGTAAGAGAGTTGAGTGCGAGTTCCTTCGTCAGTTGATCGAGTCCCACGACGACAACTGCGGCGCTCACGAGCCGGACGTAGAGACCCGCGATCGATCGGGAGGTCGTTACGCGAAGGGGTTCTTGTGGGGTCTCACTGTCCCCGGCTTCCGGGGTCGACATGTCGAAGTGTTTAGCGAGCGCGCTCTTCGCGGCGCTTGCAATCGAGACATAGGAGGGCGTGCGGGAGCGCTTTGATGCGAGCCGCGTCGATCGGGTTGCCGCATCGCTCGCAGGTCCCGTAATTCCCCTCATCGATCCGACCGATAGCTCGATTGATCTGCTCGATCAGGTCGCGGATGTTGTTGCGGATGGAGAGGTCACGCTCGCGGTCGAAGGTTGCGGTGCCCGCGTCGGCGAAATCGTCGTCGAGACCCACCTCACCGGTCATCTCCGACTGGCTCCCCTCGAACGAATCGGATTCGAGCTCCGCCTGCTGCTTCTGGAGCTCGGTTCGCTCGGATTCAAGCTGCTCACGGATCTTCTTCAGTTGAGCCTTATCGAACTTCGTCGCTTTGGCGATCTTCTTGACCGGCCGCGGAAGCTTCCTTACAGGCGTCTTGGGCACGGGAGGCTTGGTTACAGGTGCTGGGGCCGTCTTCTTCGCCTCTGCCGCCGCCTTCACCGTGGTTTTGGCGTTCTTCGCAGCCGTCTTTGACACCGGCGCTTTGGCCACGGTCTTCTTGGCGACCGGCTTCTTCGCCACTGGCTTCTTCGCGACCGTCTTCTTCGCTGCTGGTTTCTTCACCACCGACTTCTTCGCTGCTGGTCTCTTAGCGACCGTCTTTTTGGCCACGGGCTTCTTCGCAAGGGTCTTCTTAGCGACGGTTTTCTTCGCGATGGGTTTGCGCGCGGTGGGCTTCTTCGCGGTCGACGTCTTTTTGGGCGTGACCTTCTTCACCGTCGTTTTCTTGGCGGTGGTTTTCCTCGCGGGGGGTTTCTTGGCCGAAGACGGCTTCTTAGCCGGGCTCATGGGCGTGGGACGATACCACGCGAGTTAAAGCGCTCCGGACCTCTGGCAGCGTCAGCCCGGCGATCTCGAGCCTCTTGTTGCGGCTCGATTCGCCTCGCACGATGACCACCTGTCTGGGAGCGATGCCAAGCGCCTCGGCGATGGAACGAACCACCGCGTCGTTCGCTCGACCGTCCAACGGTGGCGCCTTCACCTTCATCTTCAATGCACGGCCCTGGATGCCCACGATCCCTTCGACCCGCGCTCTGGGTTGAACAAAGACATCGAGGAAAACGCGGCCCCCGGACTCGGTGATGTACCCGGCGGGCTCCATGTACGGCCAGGCTAACCTTCGACCCATGCCGGACGCTAAGTACAGGCCAGTGGATCCGCGTGTCTCGTTCCCCCAGTTGGAGGAGCGGATGCTGCAGGCGTGGAGAGATAAAGACGTCTTCCATCGGTCCTTGAAGCAGCGGGAAGGCAACCCCGAGTGGGTCTTCTATGAAGGTCCGCCGACGGCCAATGGAAAGCCCGGTATCCACCACGTCGAGGCCCGGATCTTCAAGGACATCTTCTGTCGCTTCCAGGCGATGCGCGGGCACTACGTCCACCGGAAGGCGGGTTGGGATTGCCACGGCCTGCCGGTTGAGATCGAGGTTGAGAAGGAGCTCGGCATCACCCGAAAGCGTCAGATCGAGGAGTTCGGGATCGAGGAGTTCACGAAGCGCTGTCGCGAATCCGTTCAGCGATACGTGGACGATTGGGAGCGACTGACCGAACGTATCGGCTTCTGGCTCGACCTCGACGATGCCTACTGGACCATGAATCCCGAGTACGTCGAGACGGTCTGGTGGATCCTGAAGCAGATCTGGGACAAGGGTCTGCTGGAGGAGGACTTCAAGGTCGTCCCCTACTGTCCGCGCTGCGAGACCTCCCTGTCGTCTCACGAGCAACATCAGACCGGCGCTTACAAGATGGTCACCGATCCGTCGGTCTACGTGAGGTTCCCTCTCGTCGACGAGCCGGAGACCTCTTTATTGGTGTGGACGACGACGCCGTGGACGCTCCTCGCGAACATGGCCGCGGCGGTTGGGCCCGGCATCACCTATGCGAAGGTCGCCGATCCCAACTTCTCCGACCGTTTCCTGATCGTGGCTAAGGAGCGGGTCGAACCGCTTCTTGGCGAAGGTGTTGCGGTCGTCGAGGAGATCGCCGGACGAGACCTCGTCGACAAGCGTTACGACCCGCCCTTCGACTTCGTCGAAACGGGTGACAAGGCGCACCGCGTACGCCCGGGAGATTTCGTAACGACCGCCGATGGCACCGGCATCGTGCACCTCGCTCCGTACGGCGAAGACGACATGTCGGTGGCCAAGCGCGATGACCTCCCGATAACCCAGATGATCGATCCCAGCGGCAGGGTCGTTGGATCGGGGGGCGCCTTCGCCGGTCTGTGGATCAAGGACGCGGATCCCGCCATCATCGAAGACCTCAAGGCGCGCAGCCTCCTGTTCAAGTCCGAGGCTTACGAGCATTCGTATCCGCATTGCTGGCGGTGTCAGACGCCTCTTCTCTATTACCCGCGACTCGACTGGTACATCAGAACGTCTCAGATCAGAGACGAATTGCAGAGATCGAACGAGAGCACCAACTGGCAGCCACCGACCATCAAGTACGGCCGCTTCGGCGACTGGCTTGCGAATAACGTCGATTGGTCGCTGTCTCGCGACCGCTACTGGGGCACGCCGTTGCCTATCTGGCGCTGCGAGGAAGATCATGCGACCTGCATCGGCTCTTTCGCAGACCTGAGCGAGCGGTCCGGGCGAGACCTGACCGGTTTCGATCCGCACCGTCCTTACGTCGACGAGATCACGTTCCCCTGTCCCGAGTGCGGACGCGAGGCAACGCGCGTCAAGAGCGTGATCGACACGTGGTTCGACTCGGGCTCGATGCCGTTCGGTCAATGGCATTACCCCTTCGAGAACGAAGACGTTTTCAAGACACGTTTTCCGGCCGACTTCATCTCCGAGGCGATCGATCAGACGCGCGGGTGGTTCTACTCCCTGCTCGCCGTCTCGACGCTCGTGCAAGGCGAGAACAGCTACCGCAACGTTGTTTGTCTCGGCCACATCGTCGATGGCGACGGTCGCAAGATGTCCAAGTCGATCGGCAACATCATCGACCCCTGGGAGGTTCTAGACAAACAGGGAGCCGACGCATTGCGGTGGTACATGCTCACCGGCGGCACGCCGTGGTCGGCGCGCAGGGTCTCGATCGAGATCATCGAGGAGAGCCTGAGGAAATTCTTGCTCACTCTGTGGCACACCTATTCCTTCTGGGTGACTTACGCGTCGCTCGAGAGTTTCGACCCTCAGGCGGAAACGATCGCGGTGAAGGATCGTCCCGAGATCGATCGCTGGATACTCGCCGAGCTAGATGACTCCGTCGCCATCGTCACGGCATCTCTCGAGGACTTCGACGCTACGGTGGCCGGCCGTCGGATCGATCGTCTCGTCGACGATCTATCGAACTGGTACGTGCGTCGATCGCGACGTCGTTTCTGGAAGTCCGGGGAAGACGCCGACACTCGCGCCGCATTCCAAACGTTATGGGAATGCCTCGTGACGATCGCGCAGCTCATCGCTCCCCTCACGCCTTACGTCGCGGACGAGATCTATACGAACCTGACGGGGCCGATAAGCGCTGCCCCGGACTCGGTTCACCTGGCCGACTGGCCCGCCACGATCGAGGACCGAGCCGACCCCGCGCTACGACGGCGGATGGCTCTCGTCCGCAAGCTCGTGACCTTGGGTCGCTCCGCTCGGACGGAGGCGAAGGTGCGCGTCCGTCAGCCTCTCGATCGAGCGCTCGTGGTGATCCCCGCATCCGAGCAACCGGATCTTGTGGGCCTTGAGGGGCTGGTCGCAGAAGAGCTCAATGTCAAGAGCGTTGAACTGGTGGCGGGCGTTGGCGAGCTTGTCAGTTACACGGTCAAGCCGAACTTCAAAGCACTCGGCCCCCGCTTCGGCTCGCGGATGCGCTCGCTCGCGCAGGCCATCGAAGCATCGGATCCGGCAGAGATAGTTCACGCTCTGGAGCGCGACGGAGCTGCTCACATAGACGTCGATGGCGAGCAGGTGTCGGTGACTCAGGACGATCTCGACGTTCGCATCGAAGGGAGGGCCGGTTTCTCGCTCGTCCAGGATGGTCCTTACGGCGTAGCACTCCATCTGGAACTCACTCCGGAGCTCGAGGCCGAAGGCATGGCGCGCGAGGTCGTGCGAGGGGTTCAGGAGCTGCGCAAGTCCAGCGGACTCGCGGTTGAGGACCGCGTCGAGCTCTGGCTCAGCTCCGAGTCCGATTACGTTTTGGACGCTCTCGCTGCGCATTCGGACTCGATCTCGTCCGAAGTGCTTGCCACCTCAACCCACCTGGATGAGGCATCTCCTCCGGACGCAAGCACGACCTTGATCGAGTTGGATCAGGGACCCGTCGAGGTTGGGCTGAAGAAGGCTTAGGGCTTGCAGGAGCGGCACGCGTCGTAGCCGCGCGTTACGGCCGCTGCTTTCGACATCCGCTCACCGCCCCCCGCACTCGCGTAGCGACACTCGGGCCGGTGATACCTCCGCCGTTGTGCGAACGCCACGACATCGTCGGTGCTCGCTTCAGGTTCGGGGGTCGGTTCGGGCTCTGGCTCAGGTTCGAGCCCCGGAGAAGGCTCATCGTCGGTGACGACGTCGATGGCCTGCGTGCCCGCAAGCGGGGTCTCTTCGTCCGCTTCCGCTTCCGCTTCCTTCGCCAAGGCCTCGGCCGATGCGTCGACGAGTTGATCGTCGGCGGGCTCCTCGTCGACGAGCGGATCAACACCTTCGGCGACGTCCGCCGCGGCAACGATCTTTCTCGCTTCGCCTTTGCTGCGGTAGTACGCGAGCGCGAGACATACGAACGACGCGACGCTAGACGTGATCGACGTGTAGATGAGGGGTTCGTTGGTGCTCGCCCATCCCATCACTAGGGAGACGGACGCGACGATGATCAAAAGGATCGACCCGCCGATCAGCGCGGTCATCTAGAGCTTTCTTCGGCCCAGTCCTCGCCCTCGCGATCTCGGCGGAAGAGCGTTCTCAGCGGTCTCTTACGCGCCTGGGGATCTCCCTCGCGGACGTATCCATCGAAATCGATCTCGTCGTCCGGCGCGTTGGGCCCCGTCTCCACTCGCTCCTGCGGTTGGGGCTGGTCCGGGGAATCGGTCGAAGGCGTCTCGCCGCCCGGCTGAGCTGAGGTGGCTTGGTGAGGCTGGTCGCCGTGAACGGCGTGGGAGGGAGAGGCGTGGAGGCGCGGGCTTGGGGCGCCCACCGGTTCGGGACCGGAGGAGACGCGGGGGATCTGTTGCTTCTCCACCAGGGTGTCGAGCGATCTGAGCTGTTGTTCGAGGTATGACTTCAGCCGGCGCTTGATCTCGGTTTCGAACGCTTCGAGACGATCCACCGACGTCTGTATCTCACGCTTGCGAGCTTCCTGCTCCCGCTCGAGCTCGGCGGTCTTGCGACGCACATCGTCCTCGGCCGTGGCAACGCGCGTCTTCAGTTCATCGTTGGCTCGCCTCGCGCGCTCCTCCGCTTCTGCAACGAGTTGCTCCGCCTTCGTTCGCGCTGTCCCTATGGCATCTTCGGCCGCCTTCTGCGCGGTGACGAGAGTCTTCTTCAGCATCTCCTCGGTGCTGCGACTGGTCTCGACCATTTGATCGAGCTCGCGTAGACGAGTGTGAAGTGCTGTGTTCTCGCGCTCGAGCCTCGTAAGCGTCTCGGCTATCCGATCGAGGAAGTCGTCGACTTCCTCCTGGTTGTAGCCCCGCCAAGCGTCATGAAACTGTTTCTGGAGAACGTGCTGAGCGGTCAGATCCATGCGGCTGAGTATCGCAGAGGTTGGGAGAAAGGGACCAGACGGTTCACCGTCTCAGACACAGACGTAGCTCCGCACGAGGCCGATCAGGATGAAGATGATGATCGGCGACAGATCGAACCCGCCCATCGGCGGGATGTATCGCCGGAATAGGGACAGCACCGGTTCGGTCAGGTCGTAGACGACTCGGACGGCCGGTGCCATGGACGGGGGCGGAGACCAGGCCATCGTGACCCACGAGAGCACGATCCGGACGAGCAGGATGATGGTGTAAACCCACAGCGCAATGCAGATGATGTTCAAGGTTCGCCGGAGTTCCTACGCTTGATTGAAGAAACCGCGCTCTTCGAGCATGCGCCGGCGCTCCTCGGCGGAGACCTGGACCCCCGAAGGTGTGACGAGGAACACGCGGTCGGCCACCGGCTGCATGGCGCCGCCGAGGCCGTAGGCGAGTCCACTCGCGAAATCGATTAGCCGCCGGCTGAGCTCGCCGTCCGCCGTCGAAAGATTCATGATGACCGAGAAGCCCTCGCGGAATTTGTCGCCCACTTCTTGAGCGTCGTTGAAGGAGCGCGGGTGAACCAGGTGGAACCTCGCCTGGCCCGATGGCTGGAGCGGCCTTACGTTTCCAGCCGAGTGCCTGCCCACCCCGTCGGTCTCGCCGCGCCTCGGGCGACGGGCGATCGGCTCCTCCGGCTCCATCAGGTCGTCATAGCCGTAGTCGTCTAGATCCTCGTCTTCGACGAGGCCGAGATAGATGAGCGTTTTGCGCCAGATCCCTGCCATGGGGTCAGATTATCCCGGAACCTGCCCGTGACTCCGGTTCTTCGCCCCGGCTCAGGCGCCGGGCTTTCGCCGGGGGCCGAATATCGCTTCCCCGACGCGGACGATCGTGGCCCCCTCCTCGATGGCTACTTCGAAGTCGCGCGTCATCCCCATCGAGAGCTCCGTGGCGTCGGGCACTTGTGATGCAACGACGGCCAGCAGGTCGGCGAGCTCCTTGAAATAAGGCCTCGAGTCCGCTGGGTCGTCCGAGTAAGGCGCCATGCACATGAGGCCGACTACGTGCACCCCTTCGAGGCCGGACACCTCGGCGGCGAGGTGGGCAGCTCCCGCCGGCTCAACCCCGTGCTTGACGGACTCGCCCGACGCGTTCACTTCGATCAAGACGTCCTGGACCTTGCCGAGAGTCCGTGCCCGGCGCGCTATCTCCTCGGCCAGCCCCAGTCGGTCGACCGAATGGATCAGCGCGGCAGGCCCTACGACGAGGCGAACCTTGTTCGTCTGCAGCGGCCCGATGAAATGCCATCGCACGGGCCGTCCCAGAACCGCCGCTTTCTCCTTCAGCTCCTGGGCCCGATTCTCTCCAAGGTCCACCGCGCCGGCGTCGAGCGCCCTCGCGATGACGTCCGTGGGGAAAGTCTTCGTGACTGCAACAAGCGTGATCTCGTCGGGCGAACGTCCCACCCGCTCCGCCGCAGCGGCGATCCGCTCCGTGACGCGAGCGAGATTGGATTCGATGGTCATGGAACGATCGAGGCGAACGCGCCCTGTCGACCCGTTACTCCATCGCGCCGATGCGAGAAGTAGCGCGGATCCGACATCGTGCAGGCCTCCGCGGCGGACACATCCTCGATCCCAGCTCGATTCAGCGCGGCGATGGACGCGAGCACAGGATCGACGCATCGCGAGCCCTCGACGGGAAGACCTGCCCCGACGAAAGCGTCGACGACTTCGGGACCTACCTCGTAGCAACAAGCCCGGATCGCGGGGCCGATCCAAGCTTGAAGGACATCACCTACCTCTTCGACGGCGCGTTCGATGGCGCCCGCGACCAGGCCTCTCCATCCGGCGTGGGCGACGGCGATCGCGTCGTTCCCGGCAACGATCACCGGCGCGCAATCCGCAGTCAGGATCCCGATGACGACGCCGGGGGTCCGCGTGACCAGGACGTCAGCCTCCCCGACCACACCGGACATCCCTGGTGTCACTTCGATGCAGTCGGCTCCATGAACCTGGCGAGCGAGAGCGAGAGCGGAGAGATCGAACCCTGCCGCATCGGCTACTCGCTTCCGGTTGACATCCACGACTCCGGGGTCATCGCCAACCCGCGCCGCGAGGTTGAGGCTCTCGTAGGGCGCCAGGCCCACTCCCCCCTCGCGGTCGGTGAACCAGACTTTGACGGGCCCGCTTTCATCGGCGAGGAGCCGCACCCCGTCGCGCTCTATCTCTTTCACTGCCCCATTAAAAAGGAAGGGGCGGGACCCGCAGGTCCCGCCCCCAGGGAAGCTCCCTGTCGATTACGGGTTATTCGTTCCTCAGGAACGAGGGGATGTCCAGATCGTCATCTGCGTCGAACACGAGCCTCTCCCTCTCGGTCTCGCCGAGGAATGACGGTTCGCCGTCGCCGACCGTGGGGATCGAGAAGATCTCCTCCTCCGGCTTGACGAGGTCATCGGCCTCTCGCTGACCCCAGCGATCGAAGCCCGCTGCGATCACAGTGACCCGAACCTCATCGCCGAGGGTGTCATCCACCACGGCTCCGAAGATGATGTTCGCGTCCGGATGCGCTGCCTTGGCGATGATCTGAGCGGCCTCGTTGACTTCGAACAGTCCGAGGTCCGACCCTCCGGCGATGTTGAGCAGTACGCCGCGCGCTCCGTCGATCGAAGCTTCGAGGAGCGGGGATGAGATAGCCATGCGGGCGGCTTCCGTTGCACGGCCGTCGCCGCGAGCCTGGCCGATCCCCATCAGGGAAGACCCAGCGTCGGTCATGACGGCTTTCACGTCCGCGAAGTCGAGGTTGATCAGTCCGGGAGTGGTGATGAGGTCGGTGATCCCCTGAACTCCTTGGAGCAGAACTTCGTCTGCCATGCGGAACGCCTCGAGCACCGACGTTGTCGCGTCGCCGACGTCGAGGAGTCTGTCGTTCGGGATGACGATGAGTGTGTCGACCTTGTCCTTGAGGTTCGCGATGCCCTCTTCTGCCTTCACCGCGCGCTGACGACCCTCGAACGAGAAGGGGCGCGTCACGACGCCGATGGTTAGAGCCCCGATCGACTTGGCGATCTCGGCCACGATCGGCGCTCCGCCGGTGCCGGTCCCGCCGCCCTTGCCGGCGGTGATGAAGACCATGTCGGCACCTTTGAGGACTTCCTCGATCTCGTCTCGGTGCTCCTCGGCGGCCTGCCGGCCGACCTCCGGATTGGCGCCCGCCCCGAGGCCGCGGGTGAGGTCTCGACCGATGTCGAGCTTCACGTCGGCGTCGGACATCAATAGAGCCTGTGCGTCGGTATTGACCGCGATGAACTCAACGCCTTTGAGGCCCACCTCGATCATCCGGTTGACGGCGTTCACTCCGCCGCCACCGATCCCCACGACCTTGATGACCGCGAGGTAATTCTGAGGTCCTGCCGTCATGCGACCCTCCTTTCGACCCTCCACAAAGACTTGAGGCTTGAACCTCCGCGAGGTTCTTTGGTGCGTTTCCCCAGGTCAGGAGGGGTCAACATCGTCCTCACTCTCAAGTTGAGGCTTATGGTTATGTCAACCTGTAGTAACGGTCGAGGAATATATCGACAAGGGTGCCTAACGTCAAGGAGTGCGCGCAGCGGCGCGGGTGTTACTGCTCCGAGTCGGGCGTGGGATCCGGCGTCGGCGTGACCGTTGCCGCGCTGCTTTGGTCCGTCGACGAGGTCGATGTCGTTGAAGTCGACGGTGGCGTGAGAGAGGCGGGAGCCACCGCGGACACGGCGGGGCTCGTTGGAACCCGCAGGTCTATGTAGGAGGCGTTTCTCCCTTCCGCCGCGAGGTCGGCGAGGAGCGATCGGAGGACCTCGTTCTTGGCCTCCATCGCCTCGGCCGCCCCATAGCGAATGAGGGTCCCATCGTCGAGCGAGAGGGTGAGCCGTTCAACTGTTGGAGCGAAGATCCCAATCACTTGTCGCCTCAGCGACGCAGGCAAGCCTCGCCACGCGGCGAGAGCATCGCGCGCCTCCGGCGCGGTGACCGATGCCCCGGGGGCAACGTCCCCCACAGCGACACCACCAAGTACGGGGAGCCCCTTGTCTGCGATACCCGGCTGCAGCACGCGGCCGTGCGCGTCGAGCGTCCACCGCGCTTCGCCCAGCGAAAGGATCATCGCGGGCCGCCGTTCCTCGATTCGGATCCGGATCGTGCCCGGCAGTCTGCGCTCGACCCGGGCCGACTTCACCCAGGGAAGGGTCTCGACCCGCTCCACTACATGAGCCGTCGACAACGTCAACAGGTTGTCGCCGCGAACGAGCGCCACGCTTTCCACGTCGTCGCCGTTCACGTGTTTGGAACCGGTCACCTGGATCTCGCGCACATCGAGCATGGAGGAGAAGAACGCGAGCCAGACGAGGCCCGCGACTCCGACCGCTGCGATCGCAAGCCCTACCCAACGTCGCCTACGCGACCGCTCCACCGCTCTCCGTCTGCGCGAGATGCGGGGGTCGGTCGCGACTCGGGCGCTCAAGCGTCGGTCCCCAGCGCGGCTCTAACTTCGAAAGGGCCCACGAACCTCACCTCCGGCTCGAGCTTCACTCCGAAGCGCTCCTCGACTCGTCGCCCCACCTCTGTGACCAGGTCGTAGACGTCCTGGGCGGTCGCGTCGTCGGATGCCACGAAGAAGTTCGCGTGAAGCTCCGAGACTCTGACTCCCCCGACCCTGAAACCCTTGAGGCCTGCCGCCTCGACCAGCCGGCCGGCAGAGTCTCCGGGTGGATTCTTGAAGGTGCTTCCCGCGTTCTGAAGAGCTCCGGGCTGGGTAGTGGCTCGATGACGCCGGAAAGAGTCCATCCGGGCCCTGATCTCGTCTGGATCGGCCGCGCGGAGCTCCAGTCGAGCGAAGCAAACGAGCTGCCGGTCGGTGAGGTTCGACCTGCGATAGGTCAACCCCAACTCGTCTTTCTGAACGTCACGGAGCTCGAGGGAATCGAGGTCATATACCCGTGCGGCGATCAGCGTGGAGGCAAAGTCGCCCTCGTGAGCTCCGGCGTTCATGCGCACCGCGCCGCCCACGGAGCCTGGGATCCCCACCGCGAACTCAAGCCCGCTGAGGTTCCGCCTGGCTGCCCAGTTCGCGAGCATCGGGAGTGGCGTGGACGCGCCCGCCTTCAAGCCCGTGTCCGATGTCTCCTCGATGAACTGGAAAGCCGGGCCCATCCGGATGACAACGCCCGGGAAGCCTTCGTCCGAGATCACGACGTTCGAGCCACGTCCGAGAACGAGTACCGGAGTCTCCGACCCCGATCCAGCTTCCGCGAGCGCAGCGCCGAGAGCGACCAGATCGTCCTCCCCCGCCGGCTCTATGTAGAGCGATGCCGGACCTCCAAGTCGATAGGTCGTCAAACCCGCCAACGGCTTGTCGAGCTCGACCAAACCCTCAGCGACTTCGGCCAGCCGGTGGCCTGCAGACTCGAGGGTCATCCCGCGACCTCCAACCTCTTAAGCAGCTCTTCTCCCACCGAGCTCACGTCGCCCGCGCCGAGCGTCAGCAACGCGTCGCCCGGTCGAGTCATGGCGGCGAGGTAAGTGATCAGTTCCGCCCGATGCGGGAGGTAGGCGACGGGTCGACCGGGGAACGACCTACAGACTGCATCGGCTACGAGTTTCCCCGTGACTCCCGGAACCGGTTCTTCGCCCGCTCCATAGACGTCCGTGAGCACGATCCTGTCTGCGTCCCGGAAGGAATCGCCAAAGTCACTCGAGAACGCGATGGTGCGCGAGTAGCGGTGGGGTTGGAAGACCGCCACGATGCGCTCCCACCCGCCCGTGCGCGCGGCCGAGAGAGTGGCGGCGACCTCGGTTGGATGATGTGCGTAGTCGTCGATGACGGTCACGCCCCGGGCGGATCCTTTCAGCTCGAACCGTCGCTCGACGCCTCTGAACCGTCCAAGGCCCTGGGCCGCTTCGTCCGGGGAAAGACCGACGGCGATGACGGCTGCAGCCGCCGCGAGTGCGTTCTCGACGTTATGAAGCCCCGGCACTCGAAGAGACACCTCAACCGGATCGGTCGCGGTGTGCAGAGTGAAAGTTGAACCTCCCCGATCGGACCTGACGTCGCGGGCCGACACGTCACCTTCATCGCCGAACGTGATGACGTTCGCACTTTGAGCTCTACCGGCGGCCGCGAGTTCCGCGTCCGTCGCAGGTACCACCGCGGCACCATCAGAGGGCACGGACGAGACGAAGCGCGCGAACGCGGCCCGAAGCTCGTCCATCGAGCCCCAGTGGTCGACGTGATCGACCTCGACGTTGGTCACGACCGCCACTGTCGGCTGCAGGAGAAGGAATGACCCGTCACTCTCGTCGGACTCCGCGACCGAGAGATCCGACGATCCGCTCCGAGCGTTGGTCCCCGAGTCGTTCAGTCCGCCCCCCACAAGATAGGTGGGATCGATCCCAGCATTGACAAGTATCGAAACGATCATCGATGTCGTGGTCGTCTTGCCGTGTGTTCCGGCAACGACCACGGATCTGGTGCCCGACAACACTTCAGCGAGCGCCTGCCCCCGATAGATCACCCGAAGGCCCTGGAGGTGGGCCTCGGCAAGTTCCGGATTTCGATCGGGGATGGCCGCGGAAGCAACTACGACTTCTGCATCCCCGATATTGGAGGCGTCGTGCCCGAGATAGACCCGAGCGCCCATCATCTCAAGCATGGTCGCCGCTCGAGATCGTTTGAGATCGGAACCGGAGACTTCGGTCCCCCGCTCGATCAGAACCTTGGCGATAGCGGACATGCCTGCGCCGCCGATGCCTATGAAGTGAACGCGCCGCGCCTCGGTCAGCTTCATGCAGCCACCTCGTGCACGACGCCGGCGAGGTCTCGAGCCGCGCCGGGCCGAGCGAGATGCCTCGCCCCATCGCTCATCTTCTTCAACGAGACGTCGTTGCCAAGAAGTCGATCGGCAAGTTCCGCAACGCTTTCGGCAGTCGTCTCGGCGTCGGGCAGGACCACCGCAGCCCCGGCCTCCTCGAACACGCGTCCGTGCTTCAACTGCTGCTGGTCACGATGATGAGGGTAGGGAACGACTATCGCCGGAAGGCCGAAGATGGCGATCTCCGCAAGCGTCGTGGCGCCTCCGCGACATAGAGCAAGGTCGGCGACCGCATACGCCTCGACCATCCGGTCGACGAAGTCCTCCGTCTTGTAGATCAGAGATCCCGCATCGAGTTTCGCTCGATCGACATCCGACAATTGTGTGTAAGCACCTCGGCCAAGTATGTGAACCACTTGCCTGTCGGAGCGGTCTCGCCATATCTCCGCCAGGCCCAGCGCCGCTTCATTGATCCTGCGTGCGCCGAGGCTCCCTCCGAAGACGAGGAGTGTTTTGCGATCGGGGTCAAGCCCGAACCGGGTCAAACCGCGTTCACGTTCGGCGGTCATATCAGCCTGTGCGATCTCGGGGGAAACGGGATTGCCGACGAGGACACCCTTGGCGCCGACCGCTTCGAGAGTGCCTTCGAACGAGACGCCAACGCGACGGGCCAGCGGTTTGCACACCTTGTTCGCCAGGCCGAGAACGATGTTCTGTTCGTGCAGGACGACGGGGATGCGGATCGACGCTGCAGCGACGCACACGGGGAGGCTGACGTATCCGCCCATCCCGACCACCACATCGGGCCGAACGCGTTTGAGAAGGGAACGCGCTCTGCCGAAAGCCTTCATCGCGATCCAACCGGTTGAAGGAAGCGACATTGGGCGAGCGCGGTCGAAGCCTCGAACCTCGATCGTTTCCAGCGTGAAGCCGGCCGCGGGAACGAGCTTGGACTCGACGCCCGAATCGGTTCCCACGAAAACGACTTCGTCTCCCTCGAGGGCGCGCGCGAGGGCGAGCGCTGGGTTGACGTGTCCGGCGGTACCTCCGCCGGCGATGAGGACGCGCATCAAGATCCGGCCGCGCGCCAGCGGCCCAGGCGCGCGATGTTCGTGAGGATCCCCATCGCACACAGAGAGACGACGAGCGAGCTTCCGCCGAAGGAAACGAGTGGCAGAGGGACTCCGGTGATCGGCATGGTCGCGGTGACTGCACCGATGTTGACGATGGCTTGCGCACCGATCCAGACCGTGATGCCAGACGCGACCAGCATCCCGAACCTGTCGGGCGCTTTGCCGGCGATACGGATGCCGAGATAGACGATGAAAGCGAACAAGCCCAGAACGGTGAGAGAGCCGAGGAAGCCCATCTCTTCACCAAGGATGGCAAAGATGAAGTCCGTGTGCGCGTTGGGGATGTAGCTCCACTTCTGTCTGCTGGCTCCCAGCCCCACACCGAACCACCCGCCCGACCCCATGGCGATCAGCGATTGGATCGTGTGATATCCGGTGCGCAGCGGATCCGCCCAGGGATCCATGAACGCGAGTACGCGGGCTCGTCTGTAAGGCGCGCTGAGAGCAGCCACCGCGGACCCCCCGATCCCGATAGCCCATATCGGAATGACGTACCTGATCGGAGCACCCGCCACGAAAAGCATCGTGAGACCGATGGCGCCCAGCATCAAGGTCGTTCCCATGTCCGGTTGCATCATCACGAGGAACGCGAGACCACCAACGGCCGGAGCCATCGGCAGGAGGGTGTGTGACAACTCCGACAAGGACGACTCCTCTTTGCGGGAGAACACTCCCGCCAAGAACAGGATCAGAGCCAGCTTCGCGAGTTCGGAAGGCTGGAACGAGAAAGGACCTGCGCCGAGCCAACGCGCGCTTCCACCGGCGACGATTCCCACGCCCGGTATCAGAACGGCAACGAGAAGCCCTACTGATAGCGGCAGCAACCAGAACCCCGCGTTGCGCATCTTCCGGTAATCGAATCGAGAGAAGAAGACGAACCCCGCGAGACCCACCGCGGCCCACATCAACTGCTTATTGAAATAGATGAACGATGACCCGCTGGAAGCGAACGATGAGACCGAGCTCGCCGAGAGGATCATGACCAAGCCGAGCGTGACGAGGGCGGCAGTCGCGATCGTCAAGAGCCAGGCCGGGTGCCCCTTGCCGAGGGCCACACGGGACCTTGTCTTTGCCTTGCTCTTCGGTGAGGCGGTTTCGGCCGGCCTCCGCGCTCGGATCGCGCCGCTACGAGTTGCCATCCCCACCCCCCTCGCTCTCGCCGATGACCTTTGCTACGGCGCGAGCGAAGTCCTCGCCTCGCGCCGAATAGCTTTCGTACATGTCCAGGCTCGCACAACCAGGCGACAACAAGACGGATCCTCCGGGCTCGGCAAAGCGCGCTGCAGCGCGCACCGCGTCCTCCATCGAGTCCACCACCGCGACTTCAACGAGATCCTTGAAGATATTTCTGACCTCGTCGCGCGCCTCCCCTAGCGCGACCACAGCGGTCACGGGAGGAACGATCGACGCCAACGGACTTAGGTCGATGCCTTTACTTCGGCCTCCCGCGATGAGAACGACGTCGTGTAGCCCGCGCACTGCAGACAACGTCGCGTGTGGGTTAGTCGCCTTGGAGTCATCTATATAGGTGATGCCGCGCGCTTCGGCCACCACCTCGAGCCGGTGAGCCAGCGGTCTGAATCCCTTGATCGCTCGAGCTACAGCGCGTGGGTCAAGACCGTATGAAAGAGCGGCCCCGGCGGCCGCCGTGGCATCCTCGAGGCCGGCCCGGCCGGGCAGCGGTACGTCGGCCACCGATACGACGGGCTGGTCCCCGAACATGATGCGTCCCTCGTTCACGCCGACGCCACCCTCCGGAACTCGAACGGCCGAGAAGGGCCGAACGATGGAACGTGTCTTGGACGCAACTCTCAACGCGATCGGATCGTCGTCGTTCGGAAGGAAGACGTCGTCGGGCCCCTGGTTCGCGACGATGCGCGCTTTCGCGTCGACGTAATCCTCGAACGTGCCATGCCAGTCCGTGTGGTCCTCCGCAACGTTCAGCAAGACCGCTACCTTCGGACGGAAGCTGTCGGTCAACGCGAGTTGGAAGCTCGACACTTCCACCGCGATGGCGCCCCCCGCGCCGATGGAAGCGATCGCCTCGATCAAGGGGAAGCCGATGTTGCCGGCGGCGACCGAAGAGATGCCGGCTTCGCTCAACATCGCTGCGAGAAGTGAAGTCGTCGTCGTCTTCCCGTTCGTCCCCGTTACCGCGAGCAAGTCGCAACGGGCCAGACGAGAGGCGATCTCGATCTCACTGGCGATCTCGATCCCCTCTTCTACTAAGGCTTGGACGATGGCTGCTTTCAGAGGGATGCCCGGAGACACGATGGCGAGATCCCCGTCGATGCGTCCGAGGTCGTGCCCACCGAACTCGACTTCCACTCCCAGCGAGCCGAGGACATCAGCCCGTTGCTTGATGAGATCGCTATCGCCGGCTTCCGTGACTCTCACCTTCGCGTCGAGCTCTACGAGAGCTCGCGCCGTGGCCATCCCACTGACGCCCAGGCCCACGACGATGACGCGCTTGCCCGCGAGGCTCACCGGGCACCGCCCTTGCTGATGAAGTCCGCATAGAAGAGGCCGAGGCCGAACGCGGTCGAGAGACCCGACAGCACCCAGAACCTCACGATCACCGTGAATTCGGGCCAGCCCGCCAGCTCGAAATGGTGATGTAGGGGAGCCATCAGGAAGATGCGCTTCCCGGTCCGTTTGAAGATTGCGACTTGCATGATGACTGAGAGCGTCTCGACGACGTAGAGGCCGCCGAGCAGTAACAGCAACAGCTGAGTGTTTAGAAGAATCGCGAGGACGGCCATCGCCCCGCCGAGCATCAGCGATCCCGTGTCACCCATGAAAACCTTCGCCGGTGCCGTGTTCCACCACAGGAACCCTGCGCACGCGCCGAAGAGAGCAGCTGCGACTATGGCGAGATCGAACGGGTCTGACCCGGTGGCGATCAGATCGTAGAAGCGCGCGTGACGGAACTGCCAGAAACCGATCACCACGAAAGCGGCCAGTACCTGGGCGGCGGAGCCAACCGCTAGACCATCCAACCCGTCCGTGAGGTTCACTCCGTTCGATGAGGCGGCGATCATCAGAAACACCCAGATGAAGAAGAACCAACCGAGATTGATCGCCGTCGAACGGAAGAACGAGAGATCCGTGCCGATATCGACATGAACAACGGCCACGTAAGCGAAGCCGAGCGCGATCGCGACCTGACCTAAGAACTTGGTGCGGCTCCGCAAACCCAAAGAGCGCGCCTTGCGTACCTTGATGATGTCGTCGAGGAACCCGAGGCCCCCGAGCGCAGCGATCGTGACCAGCGCCAGCACGCCGCTATCCCGGAACGAGGTGAACCCACCCAGCCCAACGTGGCCCAGGACGTAGCCGACGATCATCCCGGCGAGGATCACGAGACCACCCATCGTGGGAGTCCCCAACTTCTCGTAGTGGGCCTTCGGGCCCTCTTCGCGGATCTGCTGCCCCCAGCCGCGTTTACGGAACTGTTTGATGGCGACCGGGGTGCCGAAGAGCCCGAAGAGGAGGCCGACCATGCCTGCGACAAGGATGTTGGTCATGAAGCGGAACCCCCGAAGCCGAGTTCGTCGAGCGCTTCAGCGGCCACAACTCGATCGTCGAACGGGATGGTCCGATCGGCGAACTCCTGGCCCGTCTCATGGCCTTTGCCGGCGATGACCACCACGTCACCAGGTCGCGCAAGTTCCACAGCATGTGAGATGGCTTCGGCTCGATCCACGTTGATCTCGTCGGGCCCATCGACACGCTCAGCGATCACGCCTTCGACGATCTCGTCGAGGATCGCGTGAGGATCCTCGCTCCGGGGATTGTCGGACGTCACGATCGCGACGTCGGCAAGCCGGGCGACGACCGCGCCCATCAGCGGACGCTTTCCCCGATCGCGGTCCCCGCCACAGCCGAACACACAGACAACTCGGCCAGCCTGACGATCCGCGACGCCTCGAGCCGCCCGTAAGACATTGTCGAGCGAGTCGGGCGTGTGTGCGTAGTCGACGACGACGGTGAACGGTTGGCCCCTGTCGACCACTTCGAATCGGCCCGGAACACCATGGAGCCGTTCCAGACCTTTCTCGATCGCGTCCGGGCTCACCCCGGCCTGCAGCGCTATCGCGGCTGCGGCCAGACAATTGGACACGTTGAAGGCGCCGACGAGCGAGGTAACGATCTCCATGTCGCCCTTCGGCGTCTTCATCCTGAACGAGGTCGTGGACGGCTCGAAGTGGATCTCCTCGGCCCGAACGTCCGCGTCCGGCGATAGGCCGAAAGACCAGCATGGGATCTGGGTGGAATCGAAGAGTTGACGCCCGTAAGGATCGTCGACGTTGACCGCTCCGCGCTCGGCTCGCTCGGGGAGGAACAGCGAGCGCTTGGCCTCGAAATAGTCCTCCATCGTCGAATGGAAATCGAGATGGTCCTGAGACAGGTTCGTGAATCCCACCGCCGAGAAACGGATCCCTTCGACACGGTGGAGGACCAGACCATGCGAGGTGACTTCCATCGCGGCCGCGTCGACTCCCGCGTCGCGCATCTCAGCGAACAATGCCTGCAGCTCGATCGCGTCGGGTGTGGTCCGCACGCCCGGGCGCACTCCGCCGGCGATGCGCGTCTCGATGGTTCCGATCAATCCCGTCGTGTGCCCTTCGGCGGCGAGGATCGACTCCAGCAAAAAGGCGGTGGTCGTCTTTCCATTGGTGCCGGTGATCCCAAGGATGGTGAGCGCGTCCGCCGGATGGTTGTAGAACTCCGCTGCTATCCGACCCATTGCTCTGCGCGAGTCCGAAACGACCATCTCAGGAACGCCGCTTTCAGTCGGACGTTCGCAGCAAACGGCGATGGCTCCTGCCGCAACGGCGTCGGCAGCGTAGATGTGGCCATCTGTGACGGTGCCGACGATGCAGAGGAAAAGGTCGCCCGAGTGAACCTTGCGAGCGTCGCTGGTCAAGCCGGTCACGGTGGTCGCGTCATCTCCCCGGATCTCGACGAGAAGGTCTCCGGTCGCTTCAGCGAGTCGCTTGACCGTGCGGGATTCACCCATGTCGATCGACTCTAGTCGTGGGCTGGTTCGATGGCGGCTTGCTCGGCCTCGATCTCTCGTGCGGCACGCTCGGCATTTCCCGTAGGCGCGACGCCGAGGTGGCGCAGAGCGAATTCCATGATCGTGCGGAAAGTGGGGGCCGCCGTGGAGCCACCCCAGATGGGACTCGGGTTGTCGAGAACCACGATCACGACTAGGGCGGGCCGCTTCGCCGGAGCGAAGCCTGCGAACGATCCGACGTAGGAGTTTCCATACCCCCCACCGGGCAGTGGTTTCTGTGCGGTCCCGGTCTTTCCGGCGACCTCGTATCCGGGGATCTGTGCCTCTACTCCCGTCCCGATCTCGGTGACTCCCGTGAGGATGCGCGTCATCTTGTCTGCGGTCTTCTGCGACAGGACACGACGCGTCGTGGGAGGCGGCGATGGCTCCGAGTGTCCGTTCCCACGGACGGTCGCCGCGAGCAGTTTGGGTTCGACCCACATGCCGCCGTTCGCGAGCGTCGCGTACGCCTCGATCATCTGCAGCGGTGTGACTGCGATGCCCTGGCCGATCGGAATGGTCGCGATGGTTGGGCCGGTCCAATCAGATCGGTCGATGACGATGCCTGGAGACTCCCCGGGGAAGTCGAGGCCGGTCTTCGCCCCGAATCCGAAGCGATGAACGTACTCATCGAGCTTGTCTCCCCCGAGCTTCAAACCGATCTGGATAGTGCCGACGTTCGAAGACTGCTCGATGATCTCCGTGACCGTCATCTTCTCGGTGGGGTGTGTGTGCGAGTCGTGGAAGACGCGGTCCGAATAGTTGAACGCGTACGGCACCGTGAAGGTCGTCTTTGGCGTAACGACATGCTCTTCGAGGGCCGCGGAAGCTGTGACGATCTTGTAGGCGCTTCCGGGCTCGTAGACATCGGTGAGCGCGCGGTTGCGCCGATCATCGTCGGAGAACTCACCCGGGTGGTTGGGATCGAAATCGGGCACGTTCGCGAGAGCGAGGATCTCTCCCGTTCGAACTTTCATCACGATCGCCGTACCGGACTCGGCGTGATAGCGCTTGGCTGCATCCGCCAGCGTCAGTTGAGTGAAGTACTGCAGCTCCTTGTCGATCGTCAGAAGAAGGCTCTGTCCTGGGACGGGCCGCTCCTCTTCGTAGGCGGCCTGAGGAAGCGCGTTGCCGACCGGGTCTTGCTCGAGCTTCAGCGACCCCGGCGTGCCCCTCAGGATGTCCTCGTACTGGGATTCCACGCCTTCCAGGCCTTCGCCGTCGATGCCTACGAAACCGAGCAGGTGCGACGCGAGACGGCCCCCCGGGTAATAGCGCTTGGGCTCCCCGCGCAGGTAGATGCCCGGTAGATCCAGATCCTTGATCTTGCGGGCGACTTTGGGCTCGACCTGGCGCGCGAGGTACTCGAACCTGTCGCCCTCCCACGTCCCACGGAGTTTCGTCGCGATCTCGGTCGCGTCCAGGCCCAGAACCGGTGCGAGTTTCTCTGCTTCCGACACCGGGTCTTCCACGAGTTCGGGATCCGTGAAGACCATGTGAAGGTCAATCGAGATCGCGAGGGGTTCACCCGCCCGATCGAGGATCGCACCGCGCCGGGCAGGGAACGTGATCTCGCGTTCACGCTGTGATTCGGCGAGCTTCGCGTAGGCGGGGGCTTCCACTATCTGCAATATGAAAAGTCGGACGCCCATCAGGGTGAACGCGAGGGTGAACACGACGAACATGGCGATGAGCCTCTTTGGCGACCGTGACCCGCGGCGTTTCTTCGCGCGTAAAGAAGAGGTCGACCGCCTACGGGTCGACCCCCTGTTACCGCCACGGTTGGGTGTGGGCATCTAGGGGGACGTCTCCGATATCGCTCCTGCCGCCGACGCGTCTTCGGAAACGGGCGATTCGACGCTTTGCGCCAGCCTCGCCCCGCCGTCGAATCGGCGAGCATTGATGTCGGCAACTATGTAGCGGACGGTTGAAGGGACGGGGTCGATCATCCCCAGTTCCGTCCGTGCGTATTTCTCGACTCGCGCCGCGCTGTCAAGTTTCGCGGCTTCGAGCAGCAGCTCTTCGTGACGCGCCTCCGCGATCGTCAGAGACTGTCTGATGCTTGTCAGCTTGAAAGCCGACTGCGCGAGGACTACCTGCTCGAGTAGAACGCCGAACACGATGGCGCCGGCCACTATCGCGGTGACTGCGCCCATCGATAAGGCCCGGCTCGATCCCTCGCGTTGCATTAGGCCGCGCTTACGACGTCGCGATACGACCGCGAGTTCCGTGCGCTTCGAGCGCGCTCTAGAAGCCCGGAGTTCTGCGGCTCGGGCACTCACGCGCTTTTGCGTCCCTGCTCGTCGCCCTCATCCGGCAACGCATTGATGTCTGCGACAAGCCTCTCGATCGCTCGGAGCTTCGCAGCGGAGGCGCGGGGGTTTGCTTCCACCTCGGCCTCGGGTGACTTGATGGGCTTGCGCGTGAGGATGCGCACACGAGCCTCCGCCCCGCAACGACATACGGGGAAGTCCGGAGGGCATACGCATCCACGCGCTTCGTCGGCAAAGAACCTCTTCACGGCACGGTCTTCGAGAGAGTGGTACGAGAGAACGGCCATCCGACCGCCCGGCTCGAGAGCGTCGACCCCCTGCGGCAACGCTTTTTCGAGCTCGCCCAACTCGTCATTGACCTCGATGCGGATCGCTTGGAAGGTCCGGCGTGCCGGGTGAGGGCCCGTGCGTCGCGTCGCCGCGGGTATGGCATCGCGCACGGTCTCGGCCAGCTCGGCGGTGTCCTTCACCGGACGCGAGGCGATGATCGCGCGGGCGATGCGTCGGGCGAATCTCTCTTCGCCGTAGCAGCGGATCACGCGCTCAAGCTCACGCTCCGGGTATTCGTTCACGACCACACCTGCCGTGAGAGGTCCATCGGGATCCATTCGCATGTCGAGGGGGCCGGGGTTTCGGAAGCTGAACCCTCGGGCTCCGTCATCGAGTTGGGGTGAGGAAACTCCGAGATCGAGTAGGACTCCGCGAACCGACGCAACCCCGAGTCGTTCCAGTACGGACGTGAGGTTCGAGAATTCGTCACGGGCATACCGAACGCGGTCTGAGTAAGTGGCGAGGTTGGCGCGACTCTCTTCCAGCGCGACGGGGTCGCGATCGATCCCGATGAGATGCGCGGCCGGCGCGGCTTCGAGGATGCGAGCGGCGTGGCCTCCGCGTCCCAACGTGGCGTCGACGAAGACTCCCCCATGCTCCAACGCAGGGACGATGAGTTCGACGACTCGGTCGACGAGGACCGGCTGGTGATCCACTGGGTTTCCTCTCTGAGTGTTTCCATCTTCAGCGTCCCAGAGCCCGAGTAGCGATCGCGACCATCCCTAGAAAGCCGCCGACCGATCCACCGGTGAGGGCGAGCAGCACGAGGCCCTGGCCGACCTCGCGGAACACGCCTTCCTTTGGTAGTGCTGAAAGTCCTCTCATAGCCATGCGCTTGCCTCCCCTCTCAGAAGTTCAGTTCCGAGACCAGCTCTTCGAGCCGGCCTTCCTCAGACACCTCCGCCTGAGTGGCCTGCCAGCGCTGCGGGTTCCAGATCTCGCCCCGATTGCCGGCTCCTACGACCACGCAGTCCTTCTCGATCCCTGCAAGCTCCCGGAGATGCTGGGGAACCGTGATGCGGCCTTGCTTGTCGACCTGGTCGGGGTGGGCGCTCGCCATAACGACCCGGCGCAGCGTCCGTGCGGACTTGTTGCTCTCCCCCAGCGCCTCGAGGCTCTCCTCGATCCGGGCCCAGCCCTCGGGCGACCAGATCGCTATGCAGTCCTCGAGCCAGCGAGTGAGAACCACCTGATCGCCGGAGAGGGCGTCACGCATCCGCGAGGGGACGATGACGCGTCCCTTGACGTCGATGGTGTGTCGAAACTCCCCGGTGAAGGCCAACCCCGCTCCCTGCTCCACTTTGTGTGGTGTTGAGGGGCGGGAGGGCTACGATGGCTCCCCGTTCCCCCACTTCTCACCACTTCGTGGGCAAAGTAGACCCCCGGGCCCCACGGAAGTCAACATTTCCCCCACCAATTACAAACTTGTAATTTGTTGCATGTGTTGTTCCTGTGAATGCTTGTGTTTGCCTGAGGTAGCCAAAACCGGACGATCCGGTCACCCAAACCACGAAATCCTCCAGCCAGGCCTGGCTGGGCCAGGTTTCCCTGGAATATTTGGGGTGGGTTAGGCGAGTTGGGCGGCTAGACGGCGCTTCTTGTCGCCGAGGTATTGCTCCCAAACAGGGTCGACCCGGTCCACGGCAACGATGATCCAGACGCTGTCGTGCGGCTGGGTCGGTGGATGTCGCAGGGCTAGCCCCACGTCGCTCGGGGCTCGGTTCTCCTTCCTGGAGTTACACGGGCGGCAGGCTGCCACCACGTTGTCCCAGGTATGTGCTCCCCCACGACTCTTGGGGACTATGTGATCGACGTTCTCGGCCGGCCGGCCGCAGTACTGACACTCGAAGTTGTCCCGAACGAACACGGCTCGACGGGACAGAGACGAACGGGCCCGGAACGGCACTTTCACGAAGTAATTGAGGCGAACGACGCTCGGCGCTCGGATCTCGATGAGCTCGGAGCGGAAGACCTGGCCGTTCGTGTGGAGGACCTCGGCCTTGCCCTTCAGGGCGAGGACCAGCGCCCGCCGCACCGGAACAACGCACAGCGGCTGATACGAAGCGTTCAGTACCAACGCTTTCCCCAAGGTGCGCCCAGTATATTGCCGCCCTTGCTTTGAATGGCCGCACCGGCGAACGAAAAGATCGCCGGTCAGGTCAGCTCTTGGGGTCGACTCCGATCGTGTCGGTTCCTTCGAACCTGAGACGGTCGGCCGTCTCCTCGGTGAGGTCCCAGTCGGCCGAGCCGTACGGTCCCCTATCGATCACGGGAACGGTGATCGTTCGGCCTCGGTAGAGGATCGCCACGTCGGTGCCGCACGGCAGGTTTCGATGAGCCACCCCAAGGGTTCCGGGCTGGAGGCGCTTGCCACAGGCGGTGCGCTGGCCGTAAAAACCGGGCCCGTACCAGGTGGCGGGGTCGGGGTCGTAGATGCGGATCCCCGTAGCTGAGAACGCGCCGGCGTTGCGATCATCGCCCTCGAAGCGCGCCCTGAGTTGCCGGTAGCCGTGGTGGTCGGGGCTGAATGTCTTCTCGAATCGACCGTCTCGCACGGGGAGGAGACCGATGGAGTGCCACTCTCCGCCAACCCGCTGCTCTAAAACGATCTCGCGGCCTGACATCTTCGGGAAAAGCGTGCCGGACAGACGTACTTCTCGATGCACCATGACGTCTTCCTTAGACGCCTCGAACGTCAGGCGCGGGACTACTCCTATCCGGATCTCGTCGCTGCGCTCCTCGGCCCCCGCCGGGTCGATGTAAACGAGGCGGTAGTTGGCTCCGACCCGCAGGTCGTTGACATGAAAGGTCACGGCCGAGTCTTCGTCGGTCGCCTTCGTGTTGGTCGTGCGCCACTCGGAGTCCGACCGCTTGCGCTGGATCGAGATCTCTTGGCCCGGCGATCCGTTCTCCACATGACCTTCGATCACCGCGTCCCCGCCCATCCGAACCTTGCGAGGCCACGAATCGAATACGGGTTTCGTACGCGTCTGCGCATATGCGAGGGCCGGGATCCCGGCGACCAAAACCAAGGTCGCGAAGAACCCGATGAAGGCCCGCGCGCGCAGATTGGGTAGGCGCGTCATCGCGTCTCCTTTCACTGCAGTGAAAAGGCCGGGCTGGGAAGTGGTGAGCCCAGGCCTTTGTCCGCCGCCGCTCGACGGACGTCGTACCGGTTAGCTGAAGGCGGCACCATAGCAGGCTCGCTAACTGCTGCAAGCGACTGCTAACTCTCCGCTATCAGTCGGAAGCGGAGAGTGCCCGGTTAAGAGGGGTTGCGCTCCTCGCGCAGCCATTCCACGTAGTGGTGAAACTGGAGGTGGTCGGAGGTGACGGTCTCCGTCGCTCCGTCCTTCGTCATCACGACGGTGTCGGCTGGGCCCCCGGGCGCGTTCGGGTCATCGGTGATCTCGACGACCGTCCACCCGCCGTCGACGAGCTCCCGCAACTTCTCGAGTTCCGGATCGTCACCCCAACCGGCCAAAGGGAACCTCCTGAGAGCCTGCGAACGTAAGTCGAGGGAGCCTACCCGGCCGCAGGAGGCAGTACCCCTCGGCTCCTACATGTGTAGTAATACCTTCGCGCTGCTAATCTCGAACCAGACCAGTCGTTGTTACGTCAAATCTCTTCGGGGCTTGCAGGACGTATATCCAACTCTAGGAAGGGGCGGGATGACGGACGGATCGTCCATCGACTTCAGCGGATTCCAAGCCACGTTCGAGCGGATCGCCGGGAACGTGGAGCGGACCATCCAAGGCAAGGGCGACATCGTCCGCCTGGCCCTGATCGCCGTGGTCGCCGAGGGCCACGTCCTCATCGAGGACATCCCAGGGGTCGGAAAGACCATGATGGCCAAGTCCATCGCTAAATCCCTCGGGTGTACGTGGAGCCGGGTCCAGTTCACTCCAGACCTTCTCCCCTCCGACGTCACCGGCGTGAGCATCTTCGATTCGAACAGGCAAGCGTTCGAGTTCAAGCCGGGAGCCATCTTTGCCAACATCGTTCTGGGCGACGAGATCAACCGAGCATCCCCTAAAACCCAGTCGGCTCTCCTCGAATGCATGGAAGAGCGTCAGGTCACCGTCGACGGAACCAGCTACAAGCTGGATGCGCCGTTCATGGTCATCGCGACGCAGAACCCGATCGAACACGAAGGGACCTATCCACTGCCGGAGTCTCAACTGGACCGATTCATGATGCGGCTGTCGATGGGTTACCCGAGCCGGGAGTCCGAGCTACAGATCCTCGACACCCATGGCCAAGAAGAGCCTCTTCAGGATCTGAACGCAGTATCGGAGCCGGCCGAGGTAGTCGGCCTGATCAAACGAGCTCGGGAAGTTCATGTCGCTCCGACCCTCAAGCACTACATCGTTCAACTAACCGAGACGACGAGAGATCACCCGGACGTGTACCTCGGCGCGAGCCCTCGAGCATCGCTGTTCCTTCTTCGGGCATCGCGCGCGACCGCAGCGAGTAGAGGACGCGACTATGTGGTTCCAGACGACATCCAGGACCTAGCGGTCCCTGTTCTCGCGCATCGCATCCTCCTGTCGCCGGAAGCACAGATGCGCGGATCCAGCACGGAGGACATCCTCGAAAGCTTGATCGGTCGGGTGCCCATCCCCGTGCGCGAGCAGGCGTAGGAGACTCAGGAAAAGGCATTGCCTAACGTTCGCGGGTGGCTCGTAGGAGCCGCCGGAGTCGGGCTCTTCGTCGCCGGACTGTTGTTCGGCGCACAACCGCTCGAGCAAGTCGGCTTCGGACTCATCGTTCTCGTCATCGGCGCGGTGGCCGTCGTGCGGCTGGGTCGACACGATCTCGAGATCACGCGGACCGTTTCGCCCGAACGCGCGCGCGCCGGCCAGCCGGTACAAGTCACGTTGCGATTCACCAACCGCGGCCGCGGCTCCGCCCCCTTGATGCTTCTCGAAGATCGGCTTCCAAAGGGACTGGCAGGCAGGGGCCGATTCACACTGAACGGCGTCGAGCCCGAGGGACGACGCGAGGTCTCGTATCAGGTGGTGGCACACCAGCGCGGCCTCTACGAAGTCGGTCCGCTCTCAGCGCGGATGGTGGACCCCTTCAGCCTCGCTCAACTCGGCGCTCGAGTCGCGCCGAGCACGACGCTCATGGTGCACCCGAAGATAGAGAAGCTCACGCTTCCTCAGGACCAAGGCGAGAAGCGAAGTGCTCAAAGCTCTGCACTCCGCCAACTCAGTGGGGGCCGGGGCGAGGAGTTCTACACATTGCGGGAGTACGCGCAAGGTGACGACCTTCGAAAGGTCCACTGGGCGTCCACCGCTAAGCGAGGGCGCTACATGATCCGACAGGAGGAGACGCCCTGGCATACGAGGGCCACCGTCGTGATCGACGATCGTCGGTGGGCTCACGATCGCTTCGGGGATTCATCGTCATTCGAGCGCGCGGTGGAGGCAGCCGCGTCGGTCCTATCTCTTTACCAATCGGCGGGTTATGGATTCCGGCTCATCGGCGTCCATTCCGCCATCCTGTCGAGCGGTCGGGGCGTCGGACAGATGCACCAGTGCCTCGACCACCTCTCGATGCTGAGGCCGCTGGGAGATCAGGATGAGGAGAGTTTGCTGCTCGGGCGTCTCGGCGAGATCGAGGGACGGGGCATCGCGGAAGCCACTCTCATCCTGATAGGGGGAACGATCCCCGACTCAGCCGCGATCGGCCTCGCCCGGCTGAAGCGTCTGTTCCGTCAAGTAATCGTCGTGTCGTTCCCGGCCCACAGGTTCAGCTCAGATTCGACCAAAGCCCGGTGGGAGGGCGAGAAGCAAACCGTGGAGATCTCGAGACTCCTAAACCGGTCTGGCGTCAGGACGGTGGTTCTCGGGCCGGGCGACGCCCTCGCCCCCGCGTGGTCGTCGCTGTCATCGACGCGCATGAGGGGAGGTGACGCGGGGTGGGCTCCGAAGCCAGAACTCGTCTAGCGCTGGCGGGCCTCCTCACGGTCACGCTCTTCACGTTCGAGCAGGTCTATGCCGAAGGCGATTACTTCGGTCCGGCGGTGCTCGGAATGATGCTCGCGATGGGGATCGCGGTGGCGGCCCGCCGGCTCGGGATATCCACGGGCCTGACCTTCCTCTTGTCGACCCTCGGACTCGTCACCTATCTCGGGATCGTGTTCACCGCGCACCAAACGTTCTACGGGCTTCCGACGCCCGGTGCGCTAAGCAGGATGTGGGAGTCCATCACTAACGCGTACGAGAACAGCAGGGTCGACTACGCGCCGGTCCCACTTCGGGCCGGTTACGCGTTACTGACAGTCGTTGGGATGTGGTTCGCAACGACCCTCGGCGAGATAGCAACGTTCCGCTGGCGCCGGCCGTTGACTGCAACGCTGGGGCCCACCACGCTTTTCAGTTTCCTGCTGGTTCTCGGCACGCGCGCGATGGCGCCGGTGCTCGTCGCTTTGTTCCTCGGCGCGCTGTTCACGTACTGGGGTCTCGAGTCCTCGCATCGGTTGCGAGCATGGGGCCGGTGGGTCCCGACCTGGACCGAGCAGGAAGGCAGGGATGTGAACGAGCCGAGATCCGTGACCGGGGGTCTCGCTCGCCGGCTCGGAACCGCTTGCATCGCGGCAGCGCTCGTGACGCCGTTCTTCACACCGGCCCTCGAGAACGGGCTTCTGTCGTTCCGGAGCGGGTCGGGAGAGGGCCCGGGTTTCGGCACCGCGGGGGCCGGCGGCGTGATCGATCCGCTCGTTCAGATCGTGCCCGGACTGATCACCCAGAGCGACAAGGAACTGTTCACGGTTAGAACCGAAGACTCGGCGTACTGGCGTCTCGTGACGTTGACGAATTTCGACGGCCAGAGATGGACGCCGGGACCCGCGCCGCGGACGGCCCTCACCTCGCTCGGCCAAGTGCCTCTGGACCTCATCCCTCCCCAACCGGGGAAAGAGGTCCGGCTCGACATCGAGATCACGGGACTTCGTGGGACCGCGCTTCCTATCTCCACCGGCCTCCCCAACGTCGTGCAGCTGGAAGGCGATTCCTCCAACAACCCGCTCACGGTTGACTCACGAACGGGAGACATCGAGACCGAGGCGCCGATCCACGACGGCCTCAGATACACGGTTAGTGGACTCACGCCCAACCCGAGCTTCAAAGATCTCGACAGCGCGGAGATCGGAGCACTTCCTCTCGAAGCCCTACTCTCGACCCCGGGCGTAACCGCCAGGGTTCACGACCTCGCTGAGAGGTGGGCCGACAAGGCCCGCACGCCGTTCGACGAACTGCTCCAGCTCCAAGCTCACTTGAGGGGAACCTTCGTATACGACCTCAACGTCGAGCCGTCATCGGATGCGAACTATCTCGAGACTTTTCTGTTCGAGACAAAGCGCGGCTACTGCCAGCAGTTCGCCACTGCGTTCGCTCTCCTCGCTCGCTCCCTGGGTTTCCCGACACGCGTAGTCGTCGGGTTCCTTCCAGGCACCGCAACGGACGAGCCGAACCTGTGGTCGGTGCGAGGTACCGATACTCATGCATGGCCGGAGGTGTACTTCGAGGATCTCGGATGGATCGCGTTCGAGCCAACACCCCGGGGCGAAGCGCCACAACCCGCGTACACAGTTGTGCCCGGCGACCAACCAGGCGAGATCCGCTTCGGTGGCGGCGAGGCGGGCGTCGGGACAGGCGTCGGCGTCGGCAAGGCGGGCGCCGACAGACTTGGTGCCCTCGAACGTGGTTCGGTCGGTCGCGGCGGCCCTCGGAGTCGCATCGGCCCCACTCAAGATGGCGGCGGAAGTATCAATCGCGAGTGGCAGCGAACGTTCGCCCGAGTCCTTCTCGTCCTTCTGGTCCTCCTCTTCCTCTTCTTGTTATCGGTGCCCGCGGCGAAGCAGTTCCGTATCAGAAACTCCTACCGGGGGGCGGCGGACGCTCGTGCTCAAGCGGTCGCGGCCTTCAAAGAGTTCGAACTCGAGGCGGGCGAGCTCGCGACGCGTCGATCCAGGGCTGAGTCGGCCGCCTCCTACGCGCTCAGGGTGTCTGACGAAGCTCGCATGCCTCGGGATATCGCCTTACGGCTCGCCCAGATCTACGAAGCATCCGAGTACGCCCCCGCCCCCATCGAAGGCGGACAGGGTGCCGAAGCCGAGAAGCTCGCGCGTCAGCTCAGAAAGCGCCTCTGGTCGAACGCCACGTGGTGGAACAGGCTCCAACGACTGTTTTCGCCCGCGGGGTTACTGGGCCGCGCGTAGCCTCCTGCGAGTGTCGGGATCGAGCTCTTCCTGCAGCTCGCCCTCGACCCGCCGTAGGGCTTTGATGAACTCCTCGCGGTCGTAGAGGTACTCGGCAACCTTTCCGTCGATCCCTCTAGCGATGTCATCGATGGCGAGAAAGAAAGCCATCTGGCCTTCCTTGAGAGCGTCCAATACCTCGCCGTCGGTCTTGCAGATCTTGAAGATGCTTTTTCCGTCTGTCACGAGCTTCACTTCCGACAGATGCTCGTCAAGGTGAGCGCGCTTACGCAGATAGTCATAAGCACGTCTGACCTTCTGAAGACTCATGCCACCGTCGAGCAGCGATTTGATGACCTTCAGCGCCACGAGATCGCGGAACGAATAGAGGCGTCTGATGCCGGGACGGCCGCCTGTTGCCTGAACGGTCGGTTTCACCAATGAAACTCGATCCCAATAACGGAGTTGATGCGGGGTACAGCCGGTGAATCGGGTTGCCTGATCTGCAGTGAAACCTTCCATATGAGAGCGCGGACCTCCCCCAGCCTGCTAGTAGTTCGTAAACAGAGCGTTACGTAGTTGATACAAATCCAGCCCGGAAGGGCGAGCTATCCGAAAAGAGATCGTCCCCCTGCCGCCATGCGACTAAGGGAATCTAGCGCGCGGCTTCGCGATGCGGCAACCCCGTCGACCAGCTAGGCCAAAAATTGATGAGATTTCTTTTGGTCAATCTCGCTTGTAGCGCTGCTTGACCTTCTCTTCCCAGTTCGCGATCGCCTGAGTAACCCGCTCCTTCGCGGTGGGCGCATTCAACCGCCGGGCCGCGCTAACGCCGCGAGCCGACCCCGCCATGAGAACTATTCCTCCGACCATGGCCCCGAAAGCGACGACTCCGAGAATGATGAGCTGGGAGAAGAAGAAGAGGAACAGAGAGATGAATCCGGCGATGAACAGGACCACCCCCAACTTGGCGTTTCTAACCTCGGAGAAGTTGGGGGATCCCTTCTTCACGTCGCGCGCGAAAGACGGATCCTCCCTGTAGAGGTTTTTCTCGATCTCGTCCAAAACGCGCTGCTCGCGCTCTGAGAGGGGCACTGTCTTCTGATTTTACGGCGGGAGTGCTACGTATCGTGGTCGTTTCTCAACAATGTGGCCGGCCCTACCGCATCGGTGCCGAACCGGTCCCGGATCGAATCGAGAGCCTTGGTGGCGTCGTCCCACTTTTCCCCCGCTCCGTGGCTGCCTTCCTCGGGGAGCAGATTGAGCTGCCGCCGAGGAGGGCCCAAGGAGAGGCCGGACACAGAAACGCCCAGCAAGCGGATCCGCGGCCGGTTGGGGTCGAGTTTGCGGAAGAGCGAGCCCGCCACTTCGTAGACGGCTGGGGTCGTGTCCACCTCCGCCTCGACGGTCCGGGACCTCGTGATGGTCGAGAAGTTCGCGAACCGAACCTTGAGAGTGACCGTTCGGCCGCACAAGCCCTTGCTCCGGAGGCGCTCCGCGGTCCGGTCGGACAGCCTGAGGATCTCGCGCATGATCTCCGTCGTCGAGTCGAGATCGTGCGCGAACGTCTCCTCCGACCCGACCGACTTCGTCCCCTCCTCGGCGACCACGACGCGATCGTCCCGGCCGTGAGCGAGGTGATGAAGGTGGGATCCGAGAGCCTCCCCGAGCGCACGCTCGAGGGTACGGCGGGAGATGCCGGCGATGTCGGCGACCGTCTTAAGCCCGAGTCGTTGAAGCTCCTTGCCCGTCTGCTCGCCGACCCCCCATAGGGCAGTGACGGGCAGCGGATGGAGGAACTCTTGGACCGCATCGGCCTTGACCACGAGCAAACCGTCGGGCTTGCCTTGCGCTGAAGCGAGCTTCGCCAGGAATTTGTTCGGCGCTACTCCCACGGTGCACGTCAGCCCGATCTCAGCGATCCTCCGCTTGACTGCCCGCGCGATCTCGATGGGACTGCCGAACAGCCGGACCGATCCGGCGACGTCGAGGAAGGCTTCGTCCAGCGACAACGGCTCGACGAGCGGAGTGAACGACAGGAAGACGGCCCGGATCTTGCGAGCGTGGTCCATGTAGGCGGCGAAGTCGTTAGGCAGGAAGATGGCTTGGGGACATAAGCGCCGTGCTCTCACGATCGGCATGGCAGATCCCACGCCGTAAGCCCTCGCCTCGTAGGAGGCCGAGGTCACCACGCCGCGGCCCCCAAGGCCTCCCACGATCACGGGCTTGCCCTTCAGACTGGGATCCTTGATGGTCTCGACGGATGCATAGAAGGCATCCATGTCGACGTGGAGGATGGGTTCGGCTACACGCACCTGTCCACGATACGAGAGCCGTGTGGGCGCTTGAAGGCATCGCTGAAGGGCAGGATGGCACCTGATGGCATCTAAGAAGACTCCGCTGAAGGTCGGTCGAAGGGTCCTCGAAGTCTCGAACCTCGACAAGGTCTTCTATCCGTCGACCGGCTTCACCAAAGGCGACACCATCAACTACTACCGCGAGATCGCGCCGGTTCTCCTCCCCCATCTCAAGGGACGACTCCTCACGTTGAAGCGTTATCCGGATGGGGTGGACGGGATGTTCTTCTACGAAAAGAACTGCCCGAAGCATCGCCCGGAATGGATCAAGACGGCGCCGATGATTCGGCGTCAAGATGGGGTGACCGTCAACTATTGCGTTCTGAATGACGAAGCGAGCCTCGTGTGGGCCGCGAACCTTGCGAGCATCGAACTCCACACGACATTGGCGAAAGCGACCGATGTGACCCGGCCCACGGCTCTCGTGTTCGATCTGGACCCAGGCCCCCCCGCCGACATCCTCGATTGCGTCGATGTCGCGCTGTGGTTGAAGAAGATCCTTGCCTCACACGATCTGGATCTCTTCCCGAAGACGTCCGGCTCCAAAGGCCTCCAGGTCTTTGCTCCACTCAACACGAAAGTGACCTACGAGCAAACGAAAGCGTTCGCTCATGAGCTTGCCCTCCAGCTGGAAAGGGAACATCCGGATCAGGTCCTGTCTAAGCCAAAAAAGGCCGAGCGTGAGGGCAAGGTCTTTGTGGACTGGAGCCAGAACGACAACCACAAGACGACGGTCTCGGTTTACTCGCTCCGAGCGAGAGAGGAACCGACAGCCTCAACCCCGGTGAGCTGGGCCGAACTGACGAAGGCGCGGAAAGCCGGCGATCCGGCACTCCTCGCATTCGAGGCCGCGGACGTTCTACGCCGGGTCGCCAAGCGTGGCGACTTGTTCGACCCGGTAAGGACCCTCAAGCAGAAGCTGCCGTCCTAGAACTTCACCGGCTGAACACCTTTTTCGTTCTTCGGTCCTTGTTTCGGCCACACGATCCGGAATCGACCCTTGCACCGCTCGGTCGCCAGCTTGAAGGCCGAGAAGTCGTCCAGCTTGTCGGAGTCGACCTTTCTCCAGCCGAGCTCGAAGCGTTGCAAGACGACCTTGCTTCCCTCGTGATCGGGGAAGACGTGACCCGTCAACCGCCCATCTCCTTCGCACCGAGCCAGCGAGACCTTGATCTTCACCTGGACGAGAACGTCGACCGGGTCGGAGGCTTGACCGTCGCAGTTCGTCTTGTCGCGAACCTCAGCGACATAGGTCGCATTCCGTTTCGGCCGTAGCTTCGTCGACCAGCTCCCGATACCCGTGGTGACCGTCTTCACGGTAGTGAAGGCAGGGCTCCCGTGACGCCGACGCCTGAGGTCGATCTGGAATGAGCCGGAGCATCCGGTGGCCGTCACTTCGCCCGAGAACTTCACCCGGTCGCGATAAGCGACCAGCTCATCTGACGCAGCAAGGCTCGTGTCCGCCCGCCCCTGTCCTGTCGTTCCGCTTGGACGCGGGGTCGACTGAGTCGGACTGGGAGTGGGCGACGGAGTTGGCGATTCCGTGGGGGCCGGCTTGCACGGCCCAGTCGTCGCCTCGGTTGAGACGTTGATCGATCCCGCAGAGAAGTTGACGGGATGCGCGGCCGTCTCGGTTTTCGGGTCGGCATCGAGCGTCCGCACCGCGTAGAACCTCTCCTCACAGATCCGAGGAGTTACATAACGCTCCTCCGAGCCGGGGGCTTTAGCCGGCTTCGTCGCAAGCAGCAGAGCGTTTCCGAAGTTGTCGGTCGTGATGGGATTCTTCGAACTGCGTATCTCGAAGGAATTGGCCTGCTGGCAGCGCCCATCGTCCCCGGGCGCCGTCCAGATGAGCCTGATGCTTCCGTCGCCTTGTTCCTCGAACTTCAGATCCTTGATCGGCGATGGCCTGGTGGCGTCGGTTTCGACGTTGTTGGTGTTCCAGTTGTCGTGCCCGAACTCCGGCCACGTTGCCGGATCGCACGTCTGCGCGCCGTTGCCGTGCCACACGAAGAGGTAGCCCTCGCGAATGACGTGAGCGATGTCGCGTAGCCCATCGCCGTCCCAATCGCCGACGGCGGGAGGAGCGACGGTCCAACCACCGGTGAACTTCGGCCATCCGTCCGGAGAGAGGGTCTTGAGGCCGGGTTCATCTCCCGACAGGGCGAACGCGTGGAAGTCCGAGTAAGCGCTGCCCTCGAGGACCTCTTCGTTGCCATCGCCATCGATGTCTGCCGACGCGGGCGTCGCGAGGAACTGCAAGTCGTTGACCTCGCGCGGGAAGGCAGGGACCTGGCCCCTATCTCCAGGCTGGCCGGGGCCCGGATGGGTGAGGTCATAAATCGAAAGATGGTTGTCGGATTGGAGCTGGTCCTCCGGGAGAGCGAGGTCCAACAGTTTTCCGAGGCCGGCTGATGGAACTACAAGCGTGAAGGGGCCCGGCCCTAACTTCGAGAAAATGGCGCCCGACACGGCGGGGACGCTGGGGCTGTCGGGTGAGTTGCTGCCTGCGCCCACCTGTTCTGTCTGCAGGGTGCGATATTTCCCTGCGGAGTTTCCATACACCGACTGACCCGCAGAGTTGAGAACATAGGCCGGGCCCGCTGTGCTGTATATCGAAATCTCCAAACCCGGATCCGACAGCGCATCGGCCACTACGGGCGACCCATCCGAACCTTCCCCGACGATCGGCAGCAAGCCTCCAGCAAGGTTGGCGATGTCAACCGGCCAGCCGTCGAAGTAGGCGGAATCCATTCCGTGCCTCGGGTCGTTCTGCCCATGAATGAATCCATCCCGATGGAGTCTGTAGATCCGACCATTTCCCGGCGTGATGCTGAGGTCTTCCTGCGGGAAGTTCCCGACGATCGGATCATCGGTGTTGGGGTTACGCGGGTAGAACTCATTCACCGTCGCGAGGATGTCCAGTTTTTGGTCCCCATCAACGTCCGCCAGCGCAGGACTAACGATCACGGCGCCCCCCATGTACCGGTCATCCGCTTCGGTGTCCTTGACGAGGTGCGTGACGGGATCGATCGAATCGTCGGCATCGAGTCTCGACGGGTCACGCAGCTTTACGGGCCAACCAGCCCGCAAACTCCCATCGGCGTTCCATTGATATAGATGGCCGTCAGAAGCGCCCAGGATGATTTCCAGTTCACGATCTTGGTCGAGGTTCCCCGCCGTCGGAGCGCTGAGCGACCACCACATGACGCGGTTGGGATTGTTTTCGTCTTCATCCAGACTTCGGAAGGGACCATTGGTTAGACGGCGATTAACGAGGTCCGGCACTCTGTTCGGGTCGTTCGGAAGGGCACCCGGTCCCGGATAGTCGCCGGGGACCAGTTCGGGATGTTGGGTGTAGAAACCAGCCGCCAGATCCTCGGGTTGAGGGCTGGAATAGACAGGGTTCGTCCGAAGCGGGTAGTTCGGCGATGACAACGGTGTGGAAAACAGCGGCGACCCGTCCTTGCGGAAGGCGCCTATGCGTCCCTCGAAGTCTCCGGCGAGCACCTCTAGATCCCCATCCCGGTCGAGGTCCACGAGAGTTGGACTGCGCAAAACGGCAGCGTGAACGGCGCCATCCACAAGTGAGATCTCTCCACTTTGATAGGCCGGCGCGGAATAGTTCAGGCTGTAGGGAGTCGTGTAGACCGGCCAGCCCTGCACCTCTCCCCCTGCCGCCTCGTATGCGTGGATCGCTCCATCCGATGTCGCGACGATGAGCTCATCAGTGCCGTCGTCGTCGAGATCGGCGAAGCGAGGCGCCGCTCCTCCATCTCCGACCATGTCGCGCGGCATGCCCGGGAAGAGGGCCGGATCGTCGTGGAAGTTGAAGTTCTTGGTCGCCACTCCTACGAGTGGATCCTCATCGAGAAGCGCCTTGTCAGTGTTGGGGTTTCCGCCGCCGTCGAGCGAGTCGAACTTCGTCGTGATCGGAACACCAAGAGCGTCCTTTGCCGTCACCGTCAGCCGGAGGATCACGCCGAACTTGTCGGGCGTCTGGTTGTTCTCGTGATCCCCTCGACCGGTGGCGGGGTCGACCGCCGGGCCGTCGGCTCCTAGAGGTCCGTTGACGCCGGCAAGCGCGTCCGAGACGGCGCTGGGGTCGATGGTCGCGACCACCCCTGAATGAGCTTGGGATTGATCGCCCGGAAAAGCGAGGCTGACCCCGTCATCACTGAACGCAGGGGTTGTGTACGCGTTGCGCTCCGGCCCCCGCCAAGACCATGGTGCCCACGTCAACGTGTACGAGTACTTCGCCGATCGACGGGATGCGACGAGGCCTTCGACCTGGATCGGGCCGGAGTCCGGATCCACGATCTCGAACCACTGAGGGGATGTGATGTCCGCCTCCGGTGGGATCTTGCCGGCGCCGACCGCCTCCGCCATACGCCTCGCATTGATGCGTCCGTACCCGAAGAACGGATCCCACCCAGGGGTCGCTCCATACCGTTTCGTCCCCGGAATCGTCGGACGGTCCGTGTAGGGCAGCGGATCGGTGAAGTTGTAATCATCCGCGGTTGTCGAGATGAGTTGATCGACCTCTTCCGCGGAAAGCCCTCGTCCCGCGGGGACACCCCCGATCCCATCGAGGGCGCCATAGTCCGCGATCGTTCCTGCCGCGACGGCGTTTCTGGCCGACGCATACGCGAGGCCGGCCATGCCGGCCGAACGGCCCACAGCCTCGGAGGAACACGAGTTCGCGGGCACGGTCGCCGTGATGTACGCGCCATAGTTCGTGCAGCCCCTGAACTCGAGGAAAGAGGCGGGGCGGCCCGGGATCTCGGGGTCTCCAGACGCGTTCATCGTGACCGCGTGCTCTAGAACCGATGGCAAGTTGTGGTGACCGGCCGACTCGTCCGCAGCAGAAGCCACCAGGATCACGCCTCGGCGCCACGCGTAGTCGATCGCCTCTTGTGCGAATCGCGAGTTGTTCAGGGTGCCGAGCGCCGACTGAAGGACCGAAGCTCCGTTGTCGACCGCGTAGACGGCGCCTTGGGCGAAATCATTGACGTCGGCGACGAACGAGTCGCCGACGCGGATCGGCATGACCATGCAGTTCGGGCACGTGCCCGGAGTGCCCGACCCATTGTCTGCTTCAGCAGTGGAGTCGCCGGCCTGGCCGGTGCCGTGGCCGTAATGGACATCATCGAACGGATCGTTGTCGTCCTCGTACGCGTCCCATCCGACGAAGTCATCGACGTATCCGTTGGATCCCTGGTCGACACCATCCGAGAAGCGGAATATGAGGTCCTCGGGGTCGATGATCGTGTTGCCGTTCAGATCGGTCACCCGTGTGTCGCGGCAAGAACCCACAGAGTGCCAGTCCTCGCAGAAGTCTTTGATGTTGAAGATCCCGTCGCCGTTCACGTCATGCGGCTTGGTGTCCTCATTGAGTCTCGGAATCTCGCCGCCTGCACAGGTGAACGTGTCGGTCCCGGGGATGGGCAACTCGCAGGCGTTGAGCCATACCTTGTTGTTGAGGTCGTTCATGTCCCCAAGGTTGTCCCACATGATGCCGGAGTCGTGCACGGCGATGATCACGTCGGGACGTCCCGTGGTTGTCCCCCACGCTTTATCGACCGAGGCACCGGTGACCTGGTTCAGCTCTTGGGGATTCTGCTGCGCGATCGGATCGCAGTGCGCTACATCATTCATTCCATAGAGCTCGCAAGCAGTCTTGGAGCTGTACTTGTAGTTAATGCCAAGATCGTTGGGCAGGGTGGACGACTTCATGTACGCGCCGTAGTCGTAGGGATCCGACCCGGCGGGAGCCGCTGGGTAAGGGAACTCAGCCGAGGCCGACCCGGCAAGGACCGCCCACAAGACAAGCGCCAGAAAGAGCGCTCCTGCACGACCAAATCTCATCTCATCCCCCTCATCCGTTCGCCCGCGGATTCTCTCACTTACCCGGTTCTGTAGCCGGGCACCGCGGATAGGGTCTTTGAAGCAATTCAGGCGAAGGAGGCCCTATGGAATATCGAGTCCTAGGAAGCACCGGCGTTCAGGTAAGCGCTCAATGTCTCGGCGCAATGATGTTCGGCATGTGGGGCAACACCGACCACGACGAGTGCATCCGGATGATCAACACGGCCCTCGACGGCGGGATCAACTTCATCGACACGGCCGACGTCTACTCGGCCGGCGAGTCCGAGGAGATCGTCGGCAAGGCTCTGAAGGGCAAGCGCGACGAAGTCTTTCTTGCGACGAAGGTGCACGGGGAGATGGGCAAGGGCCTAAACGACCGCGGCAACTCCCGCTACTGGATCATGAAAGAGGTCGAGAACAGCTTGCGCCGGCTGGGGACGGACCACATCGACCTTTACCAGATCCACCGCCCCGACCCCGATACCGAGATAGACGAGACGCTCGGCGCGCTTACCGATCTCGTGCGCCAGGGGAAGGTCCGCTACATCGGATCGTCGACGTTCCCAGGATGGCAGATCGTCGAAGGACAGTGGGCGTCGGAAGCGCACGGCCTGGAGCGTTTCGTGTGTGAGCAGCCTCCGTATTCGATCTTCGTCCGCCACATCGAGAACGATGTCCTTCCCGTCACTCAGCGCTACGGGATGGGCGCGATCGTGTGGAGCCCCCTCGCCGGCGGCTGGCTCACCGGTAAGTACAGGAGAGAACAAGAGGTGCCGGAGGACTCGAGGGCCACTCGAGCCAAGAAGGCCTGGGGCGACTCTCCGGTGGCGAAGCGGTTCGACATGAGCCGCCCGGCCAACCAGAAGAAGTTGGAACTTGTCGAGGATCTCGCCAACGTCGCGGACAAGGCAGGGATCTCGATGACACACATGGCCAACGCGTTCGTCCTGATGCACCCGGGAGTGACGTGCGCGATCATCGGCCCGCGCACGCCCGAGCAGCTCGAGGACGCTCTCGCGGGGGCCGACGTCAGGCTCGACGACGCGACGCTGGACGCGATCGACGAGATCGTTCCTCCGGGCACGACGCTCGAGGACAACGACCGGGGATGGGCGGGCCCGTGGCTGGCCGCAGGAGCCCGCCGCCGCTAACCGTTACTCATTCTTTTCCACGTTGCCGGACCTGAGGTCTTGTGCCGTGGAAAAGAACGTGGGGGGTTAGCGGCCGGCTGAGCCTCCGCTCGCGTGCCATAGGCGCGTGGGGGCCGCGTCGGTGGCTTTCGTGTCGAGGACTCTGTAGCTCTGTTTGCGGCGCTGGCGGCCGAGGGCCATCGCGAAGGAGTGACCGGCGGCCCTGTCGCGAGCGATCTCCGCGAGGTCGAACGCTTCTTGCACGACGACGGTGACTCCGACGTTGTGGCTATCGGTCTCGTAGCGGCGCGACGCTCCCCCGCGCTTTCGAACGAGCCCCCGGAACAACAGCAGCCACGAATGGAACACCGTGCGCGCGCAACGAGCCTGAACGCGTTCGAACACCGTCACGTCGATAGGGCCGGTGATGTCGTCGATCGTCACGAAGATGATGCGTTGGCCGGATCGGATCGCCGGGGTCTGGCTCGCGACCTTCACCCCGCCCACCCAGACGAGCGAGTTGTTCTTGATCTCGGCCAGCTCGTTGGCCGGCACACATCCGATCGAGGTCATAAGAGGCTTGTAGAGCTCCATGATGTGGTGCCGGGCATCGATCCCCGAGACCTCCAGCTCGGCCTCAACCTCTTCGAGGGCCGTGTAAGGCGGCAGTTCAGAAAGCTCCTCCTGGATCGGCTCCTGAAGCGTTAGAGCGAGTTGTTCGCCGACTTTGGGCCGAGGCTCGGCCCATACTTCCCGCGCTTTCCAGATCAACTCGCGCCGGCCGCGGCCGTCGGTCGTCTCGAGCGCGCCCACATGGATCAGGTTCTCGACGACGGGAGCGCTGATGTCGGTGCGGCGCCAGAGGTCCTCGAGGCTCGTAAACGGGCCGTCGGCACGAGCCGACACGATCGATCCGACCTCGGCCTCGGAGATGCCGCGCACCTCACTGAGGGCCAATCGGATGCCGAGGTTGCTCGCGTTTACAGTCGTGGGAGCGACGGTGGCCGGAGCTTTTCGGGACCGACCCGCGGGAGTCCTTCGAGACCGTTCGACGAACGGCCCCCGCTCTCTCGACTCGCCTCCTTCTTCGGTCGGTTCGACCCGATAGTCGGCGAACGAGGCATTCACATCGATCGGCAGGATCGGGATGCCGAAATTGCGCGCGTCGGCCACGATCAGTCTCCGCGGATACATGCCGGGGTCATGGGTCAGTACGCCGGCGAGGAAGGCGGATGGATGGTGCGCTTTCAGCCACGCCGAGATGTAAGTGGGCAGCGCGAACGCGGCGGCGTGGGATTTGCAGAAACCGAACGAGGCGAAGCTGAAGACTTCTTTCCACAGGTGTCTCGCCTGATCCGGAGTGAAGCCATTGTCGATCGCGCAACCGATGAACCAAGTGCCGACGTCGTCGTCTGGAGGCGAGATGACGATCGGTCCTGAGACCCCCTCGTTATGGACCCGCTTGTCCTTGACCCATTCGCTTCCAAGTTCCTGCTTCTCCAGCACCACGCCTATGCCGCGCGACAGCTCGGCGCATTCCGCGACCTGGGAACCAGACGACCCAGACGACCCGCTTAAGAAGTCGGCCCCCCACGCGATCGCCTCGGGCAACTCGCGGAACCCGCGGCCCATCCCGGGATGAGATGACGACTTCTTCTTGGCAGGACGGGGCACTCCCGACTCGACGTCCGTGCCCATCTGAACCTCGGGTTTGTCCATCCAAGGTTTCTTGAAGCGATCTGGCTTGTGGCCGGGGTCATCGGGCAGGCTCGGTCGCTCCGCGTCGAGGTGACGCCGCACATAATCAGCATCGGCGAGCGAACAACCCGTGACCGCTGCGATCACCCGGATCACCTGCTCGTGGAAGACGACCACGCCTTCGGTCTCTTTCAGGATCGGTTCCAGGCTCGCGTGCGCGTATGCGACGTCCTGGAAGCCGTGAAAGCGCTCGAGGAACGGCGAGACCATGTCGGACTTCACGGGGCCGGGCCGGAACAGCGAGATATCGACGATCAGGTCTTCGAAACGGTTCGGCTGGTAACGCGCGATCAGCTCGCGCTGGCCGGGCGATTCGATCTGGAAGCAGCCGAGCGTCTTGGACGTCTTGATGAGCTCGTATGTCTCTTTATCGTCGTGCGGGAGAGAGGCGAGATCGACCTTTGTGTCCTCGATCCGTTCGATCTCTTTGACCGCATGGGTGATCGACGAAAGCATCCGCACGCCGAGCACGTCTAGCTTCGGGAGACCGAGCTCCTCGACATCGTCTTTGTCGGCCTGCAGCATCGTGAAGCCCTGGAAGCTCTCCTGCATCGGGACCCGATCGGGTAGGTCGGGCGAGCTGATGATCACTCCGCACGGGTGAAGCGCGAGATGGCGAGGAAAGCCGTCGATCGCCATGCAGAGCTCGAAGAGCTTCTCGAGCTGTCCCGCCCTCAGGTTCGTCCCGGCCAGCTCGGGCAACCGTTCGATCGCGGCGGGGATGTCCTTCGCCCTGACCCTCGGAAACGCCTTGGCGACGACGTCGATCTCCTCAGGGGGCATCCCCATCGCCTTGCCGACCTCGCGTATCGCGCCGCGAGCTCGGAACGTGTCGACCATGCAGCAGATCGCGGTCTGGTCGGCGCCGTAGGTCTCGAGGATGTAGGTGAGGATCTCCTCGCGCCGGTGTGACTCGACGTCCATGTCGATATCGGGGATCTCTTCGCGACGCTCGTTCATGAAACGCTCGAACAGAAGGTCGTAGCGGATCGGGTCGACATCCGAGATGTTCAGGACGTAGCAAACGAGAGAGCCCGCCGCGCTCCCCCGGCACGCACAGCGGATGCCCATGACGTTGCGGATGTGATCGACGATGTCGGCCACCAGGAGGAAGAAGGCCGAGAAACCCATCTTGGCGATGAGCCGGAGCTCGTGCTGCAGGCGATCGTCGACCTCTTGGGTGATCTTGCCGAAGCGGCGATCCGCCCCCTCGTAACAGAGCTTCGTGAGCTTCACCTCGGTCTCGCGGGCTCCGCCCTTCAGGCCGTGTAGCTCGGGGAAGTGATAGTTGCCGAGATCGAGATCGAAGTCACACGCCTCGGCGATGCGAAGGGTCTCGTCGCAGACTTCGGGAGCGTCGTGGAACAGCTCGCGCATCGCGAAAGGGGCTTTGAAGCCGTATTCGGAGTTGGGCCGGAACGCTTGAGTCTTGGACAGAGGCACGATGTTCTTAATGGCGTGAAGTAGTTCGTGCGTCGAAGCTTCGAACGGGCTCGGGTAATGGACGTCGTTGGTCGCGACCGCTCTTATGCCGGTCTCTGTCGCGATGCCTAGGAGCCGATCGCGCAGAGTCCTGTGCCCGTAGCCGCGATGATCGAAGACCTCTACGCGGTAGTCCTCACCTATCGCGTTTCGCCACTTGCGGGCCGCGGCGATCGCATCCGGCATGCGTCCCGCCGTCGCGAGCTTCGCAACCTCTCCACGCTCACACCCCGAAAAGACGAAGAGGCCCTCGGCCCGCTCGACCACCTTGTCGAATGTTGACTCGGGCTTGCCGCGCTCGTGACCGAGATGCGCGTTCGAGATCAGCCGGCAGAGATTCGCGTAACCCGTCGAGTTCTTGGCGATCAGCGTGACGTGCTCGCCGCGCTCGAGCGTTAGCTCGGCTCCAAAGATCGGTTTCACTCCGGCATCGCGACAAGCCCTCGAGAACCGAACCGCTCCCGTCAGCGCATCGTGATCGGTCATCGCGACAGCCTCGTAGCCGAGCTCGGCCGCGATCTGCGGAAGGGCTTCGGCCTGGATGGCTCCGTCGAGCAGGGACCAAACCGTGTGGCAATGCAGATGAACGAAGCCGCTCATCGCCCAGTTCCACCCGCCGAGTGTGCGCAGGACGCGAACTGTTGTCGCCGTGCGCACACTCGGCGATGGGGGGTTAGGGGGCTTTCGCAGCCAGTTCCGTGCCCGAGACCTTCGCCAGGAGATTCCCGTTCTCGTCGACGACCTCGACCTCGGCAAACATGATCCGTTTGCCGGCCTTCAACATGCGTCCCGACGCGGTGATGGTCGTTCCTGCTGGAGCCGGGCGGAGGAACGAGATCTTCATCTCGGCGAGCGCTGGATAGACGTCTTCGGGGATCTGCGACGAGCACAGCCCTCCCAGCACCGCGTCCGCGAACGCGGCCATCACTCCACCCTGGAGGTTGCCCGCCGAGTTCGTGAACTCTTCGGGCACTTTCCAGCGATAGACGACATCGGCGGGATCGCCGGTATCGACTCGCTCGAAGCCGAACGAATCGTGGGCGGGGTTGGTGAACTCTCCGGCGAGATATTTCTCCCAACGCGTGCGAGCCATGGCGGGCACGATAAACGCGGCTCAGTCCCACAAGCGGGCCAGCTTCCAGTTGCCTCGCAGGCGATCGAAGTAGAGGTCGTAGACGGCGCAAGGAGGACCGACCATGAAGCCGTCGGGATCGAGTTCGCCGCTCGCAAGGGAACTCGAGGGCCGCGCGAGGACCCGGTGGTAATCCCGCTCCAGCGCCTTGCGGTCGTCCCACCATTGACCGCCCTCCCGCCAGGTCGAGAGGCTCTCGTGGATCACGTAACGGCGCCCGCGCCACGAGAACTCGAGGGGCGCGCCTCCATCCGGGCTCGATCCGAGCGTGACGTCCACCGGCTCGTCGTAGCGCTTCGACACTTGCTCGCGAAACCTGCTCCCGGTCCATCTTCAGCCGACGAAATGGGGCCCGACCGACCCGTCCGGCGCCCTTGCGGGTTCCGGCGGGCCTATCGGGCCCCGTTCTTACGTCCGGTTCGAGTAGGCGGGGCCGGGGAAACCCTCTCGGCTCCGGGGAGAAGCCGGCCTCGTCGAATCGAACGTATGTTCGATAGTAGGCCGAGCCGGAGACTGAGTCAAGCGCGGACCTCTAAGTCCTTGCTAGGGCCGTCGGCGGGCTGGATACTCGCTGCGGAGGCGCCGAAAGGAGACCCGAGTGGACTGGTACGAATTCCTCAAGGTGATTCACGTTCTGGCGGCCGCGACCTGGGTGGGAACGGCGATCAGCAGCCAGGTGCTGGGCATGAAGGCCGCAAAGGCCATGGCGGCTGGTGACGTGCCCACGATGATCAATTACGTCGAAGACCAGGAGCTCCTCGGAAAGCGCCTCTATGCGCCGGCTTCGGGGATCGCCCTCATCGCCGGCATCCTGATGGTGATCGACTCATGGGAGTTCACCGACACCTGGATCATCATCGGAATCGCCATATGGGCCATCTCAACCGCCGTGGGCATCCTGTATTTCACTCCCGAGACTCCGAAGCTGCTCGCGGGTTTGCGAGAAGGCAAACAAGGCGATCCTGCGTTTCAAGCTGCCGTGAAGAAGATCACGCTCGTGTCACGCATCGACACGTTGTTGCTCATCGCGGTCGTCGCGGACATGGTGATCAAGCCCGGCGCTTAGCTCAAAGCGTCGACGTATTTGGCGCCGGACCCCGTGTTGTAGAGAACTACCGGTCCTTCTAGCTCGCCCCGATCCGACAGATCGAGCGCTGCCGCGAGTGTCGCGGCCCCCTCGGGACACGCGAAGACCCCCTCCTTCGACGCGAGCTCTCCGATCGCGGAACGGATCGCGTCTTCGGATACCGCCACCATCGAGCCACCCGATGCGCGCACGTGTTCGAGCACCAGCGTTCCCTCGACGGGGGCCGGAACCCGCAGGCCCGCCGCGATGGTCATCGGATCGCCCTCCCACGAGCGCACGTCTGTCTCTCCAGATTCGAACGCGCGCACGATGGGCGCACAGTTGGCCGTCTGAACCCCCACGATCTTGGGTGCGATGCCCCCGGTCCAACCCGCAGCCCGGACCTCGTCGGCCGTTTTCGCCTCGGCGATCGCTGCCACTCCCCCGCCGACCGGCATCACTATCGTGCGCGGCATCTTCATCGTCACTTGATCGCCCATACGGTCGAAGATCTCGAGGAACGCGGTCTTCTTGCCTTCCAATCGGTAGGGCTCGAAGAAGGTCATCGCGAGGAACGCTCCGGTCTCGTCCGCGATCTCGACCGCGCGGCGGCCCGCATCTGCGATCGACCCATCGACGAGCTCGAGGTTTCCACCCGCGACGCGGACCTCCGTTTGATTCGCGACGGGAGCCGATTCAGCCATCACGACGGTTATCTCGAGTCCGGCGCGAGCCGCGTACAGCGACCACGTGCCGCCGGCGTTTCCCGCGGTGTTCATCACCACGCGCTTCACTCCGAGCTCGACCGCGCGCGATAGAGCAACCGACGCTCCCCTCGCCTTGAAAGTCCCTCCCGGCATCGGACCCTCGTCTTTCAGCCAAGTCTCGACACCGAGTCGCTCCGAAATCCTGGGAAGGAAGAGCAATGGCGTCTCGACCTCACCTAGCGAAACCGGATCCTCGAAGACGGGCAGGAGTTCCCGGTAGCGCCACGGACCCGGGGGCCGCTGCCTCACGCGGTCGAGCTCGAGCCCATCGAGGTCGTACCGAACCAGGAGAGCTCCACCGCATCCACAACGCTGCTGGAGCTCGTGAGCGTCGTGGACTTGGCCGCAGCGTGAACATTCGAGGTGTGACAGGTGTGAGGTCATGAATAAAACGTAATCCCCCTTGCACAAGAACTGGACCGGGCGGAGGTTCGAGAAGTCACTTCCCCGATCGAGGAGGACGCCATGGGAGACCATCCAAATGCCGAGATAGTGCGGCGCGGCTACGAAGCCTTTGCGAAAGCCGATTTCGACACGCTTAGAGAAGTGTTCGCGGACGAGATCACGTGGCACGTTCCCGGCCGAAACTCCTTCTCGGGCTCCTATAAAGGGATGGACGAGGTTTTCGGCCTCTTCGCCAAGCTCGCTCAGGCCACAGACGGAACCTTCAAGCTCGAACTACACGACGTCGTAGCGAACGACGTTCACGCTGTTGGTCTCGCGCGGCTGACCGCTGATAAGGACGGGAAACACCTCGACTCTCAAGTCGCGAACGTGTTCCACATAGTGGACGGCAAGGCAACTGAGTGCTGGGGTCTGGCCAACGACACGGCCGCTGGAGACGAAGTTTTCGGCTAACTAGCCGACGAAACCGAGGGCCGAGCGAGCCAGGTCGGACATCTTCTCGGGGGTCCAGGGCGGATACATGACCATCTCGGTCTTGACCTCGCCTATCCCCTCGATCTCGATCGTCGCGGCGCGGATCTCCTCGTCAATCATGGGGCCGATCGGGCAGCCCATCGTCGTGAGCGTGAAGTCGACCTTGACGTTGTTGGCGTCGTCGATGGCGATTTCGTAGACGAGGCCGAGGTTCCAGATGTCGATGCCCAGCTCTGGGTCGTTGACGGTCTTCAGCGCCGCCTCGACCTGGTCCTGGATCTCCTGTTTCGTCGTCATCTCACCAAGGGTAGACGCCTGGGAGGCCCGTCCTATTCCTGGTCAGGGCTGTCTGAGCCGCACGTGATATGTCCACGACGCATCCTGCGGGTTTCCTGACCCGTCCTGGTCCTGCCAGTAGCCGGCGGCATGTAGGTACATGTGACGGCCCCTGTCAGGCAGTTTGAAGACGAGCTGCCAGGCGACCACGGCACCGTTGGCGTCCTCGATCGGCTCAAGCGTGGCGTCGAGGGTCGTCGCTTCACCCTTGGGGCCGCCGTTTTCGTCGATGTGTCGCCAGTAAGCGATGGAAAGGTCGTCGGGTTGGGTTGGGCTGTTGAACCGAACCCTCGTCTCTTTCCCCGGGGTGGCTCTGACCGCTCGGGGCCAAGTGGGGATGGCGTCGATGCACTGCTGCGTGTAGGAGTCGGGCTCTGTGCCGGGAGCGATCCAGCAGTAGGTGCCGAGGATGCCCCTCTGCTCGGCCCTCTGGACGGACAGAAAGCTGCGCGGGGGCTTGTGGTCGTGGGCCCAGGCCGAAACGGTCGTGAGGATCACCAGGGCCGCGCTCAGCGCTATGGAAGATGCACGAGTCCTCATATCCCGTCCTTTCGACGTTTCCAGTGAGACGAGCCGGCAGGACATTAGGTTCCCAGAACCGCCTCTGCCTCCACCTCAACCCACCAGCGATAGTCCAGCAGACCGGCGACGACCACCATGGTCGATGCCGGTCGGACCGCTCCGAATATCTCGCCGTGAACCCGCCCGACGGCGTCGGCGATCGAGACGTCGGTGATGAACATCCTGGTTCGAACGACGTCGTGCAGTCCTGCCCCTGCTTGCTGTAGAGCATCGAGCACGATCTCGAAGCAGCGCCTCGTCTGCGCCGCCGGGTCGGGATCGCAACTTCCGTCCGGCCATACCGGAGCCGTTCCCGAGACGAGCACGCGATCGCCGACCACAACCGCGCGGCTGAAACCGATCGTCGCCTCGAACGGCGACCCCGACGAGATCTTTCGTCGCTCAGACATCCAAGCCGAGAAGCCGGGCAGCGTTGTTCTTCAACACGTTCTCGGCCTTGTCGCCGAGCTCCATCTCGTCGAACTCATCGAGGATCTTGCCGGGATCGAGCATCGGATAGTCGCTCCCCCACACGAAGCGGTCGTTAAGTCGCCCGCGACAATCGCGTTTGACCTCGGGCGGGATGTACTTCGGGCGCCACCCGGAGAGGTCCACCCAAACGTTGGTCTTGTGCATCGCGCTGGCGAGCACTTCGAGATGCCATGGGTAACCGAAGTGAGCCATCACAACAGTCAGTCCCGGATGCCGAGCCGCGACGGTGTCCATCAACATCGGACGGCCGAAGTCGTAAGCGATGCCTGACCCGCCCGGCACCCCGGCTCCCAGCCCCGTTTGGCCAACATGCACGACGATGGGAAGTGAGTGCTCCTCGCACTTGTCCCAGAGCGGATCGAATTTCGGATCGTCGGGATAGAAGGCCTGAACTTGCGGATGGATCTTGAGGCCGCGCATCCCTAGCTCGACGACGGCTCGATCCAGCTCCTCGACCGCGTCCGGCTTGTGCGGGTCGACACCGGCGAATCCGATGAACTGCTCGGGGAATGCATTGCAGATCTCAGCGACACGATCGTTAGTCAGTGGAGGGAGTCCGGTCGCGGTCTCCGCGTCCCACCCGAGTAGCACCCCGAGCAGGTCCCAGTTCTTGTACTCCTCCGCCATCTCCTCCGCGGTCCGAACGCGGACCTCGGTGCGGAAGTACCTTGCAGTGGCCTCCAGCATCGGGCCGATCGAGCCCTGCAACCATTCGGCCGTCGAAGCATGGACGTGAAAATCGATGGCTCTCGGCAACGGACCTCCTAGAGGAAGAAGAAAGAGACGGCCATGATTGCGTACGCGGCCAGCAGCTGAACACCTTCAAGCCAGTTCGATCGCCCATCTAGGGCGATGAAACCGAGGATCGCACTCGAGAAACCGACCGCCGCGATCTCGAATCCCGAGAAGATGAAATCCATCGGATGGCCGACGATCAGCGAGAGGAACACGAGCATCGGGGCCACGAACAGGGCGATCTGAGTCGACGACCCGATCGCGATCTCGATAGAGACGTCCATCTTGTTCTTCACGGCAAGCAGGATTGCGGACGAGTGCTCGGCGGCGTTGCCGACGATCGGGACAACGATGAGACCGACGAATAGCTTCGAGATCCCAAGTTTCTCGACGGTCGGCTCCAGCGCCCCGACGAGGAACTCACTCATCAGCGCCACCAGAACGGTGGCTCCTGCGAGCAGGCCGACAGCGCGCTTCGCCGTCCACTTCGCGGTTCCATGGTCGAAGTCGGAGCGGAAGAAGTTCTTATGAGTCTTCAACGAGAAGAAGAGGCTCAACGCGTAGACCGATATCAGGATGATCGCGACGCCGACCGAAACTGCCTCCGTCCGAAAGTTCGTCGCTTCGGGCGAAAGAGCGAACAGCGCCGGCATGAGTAGACCGACCACCGCGATCACCAACGAGGCGGAGTGCAGGCCCGCCGAGGCGCGGTTGAATTGTTGTTCCTCGTGCTTCCATCCTCCGGCGAGGAATGCTGCGCCGAGCACGAGCAGGATGTTGCCGATGATCGACCCGGTGATCGATGCCTTCACAACGCCGAGCTGATTGTCCAGGATCAGGAAGAAAGCGATGATGAGCTCGGTGACGTTGCCGAACGTCGCGTTCAGCAACCCGCCCTTCTGTGGTCCCACCCGGGCAGCGAGGTCCTCTGTCGCGTGACCGATCACTCCCGCGAGCGGCAGGATCGCGAGCGACGAGATGACGAAGATCGCTACCGGTTCCGCACGTATCAGCTCGAGCACCAAGGCTATCGGCACGAAAACGAGCAACCACTCGAGCTTGGGTTTCACGGGCCGGAGACTAACCAGATGCCGACAGCAGCATTTCCTTCAGCTCCGCCGCGACCGAGATCGGGTCTGGCGCCTCGGTTATCGCACGGACCACGACCACTCGGCGGCCCCCAGCCTCCAGCACGGCTGGAATCGTGGACCGGTTCATCCCCCCAGTGACGAACCAGGGCACAGCGGTGATGGTTCGGGCGGCGTGACGAACCAGGTCCAAGCCCGTACCTGCTCGGCCCGGTTTCGTGGGGGTCGCGTTGACCGGCCCCACTGCGATGTAGTCGAGGGCGGGGCCCAACCCGACGGCGGAGTCGATCTCCTCTGGTGCGTGCGTCGACAACCCGACCAGCCGATCCGGGCACAATCGACGGACCCACTCGACCGGCATGTCGTTCTGCCCCACATGCACGCCCGTCGCGCCAACTGCTAGAGCGATATCCGGACGATCGTTGATCACGAAGGGGATGCCTGCCTCGACACAGACGGCGAGGATCGGCTCCGCCGCGCGGATGACGTCGCCGGCTTCCATCTCCTTCTCTCGCAACTGGACGATGTCGACTCCTGCCTCCGCCAGCTCAGGGATCAGCTCGGCTAAGAGCCCGGCATTCAGACGGTGAGGGCTTACGAGATAGAGATAGGTGTCGCCGAGGTCCGTCAAAGCGCGATGACCGCGGGCCCACCGTCGCCCGGCTCGTCGTCTCGCCACGGCTGGTCGGGGTCCTCGCCGACCGACTCCTCGTACTCCCGCATGCGCTGCCCGATTGCGCCCATCGCAGCCGGGACACGAAAGAGCGCCAGTGTTACGAACGCGTAAGGCAATACATCGATGACCACCTCTTGCCACCTCTTGTCGAGGAGACTCGAAGACGCGACCCAGGCGATCATCAGGCAGATCAGGATCTCGGCCAGCCGTTTCGGTGACTTTCGATTCGACTCAGACTCGAACCGCTCGCGCATCAAGCGCACGGCGAGGCGGCCGCGCACGCGGCGGAGACGCCTCCAGGTTTCACGCGTCGGGTAGAAGCGCCTCAGACTCTCCACGAACCCGAGAGCCAGCACCGCGACGACGGCCGCGATCGCACCACTTGCCATGCCCCTAGCGTAAGCGGGGGGCCGAGCCTCTTAGGGCAGTTTCGCCGACGCTGCCGCCTTCGGCAGCGAGATCGATACTCCCGAGATCGCGATGGTCCCCACGGCATTGGGGTTGCCGAATGCAGGCGCATCGTTCGCGGTGAACTCAAGCTTCATCTTGTGGCCCGGAGCGAACGTCCAGCCGTTGCCAAAGAGCTCGAAATCGATCTGGGCCTGGGCTTCTTCGCCGCCGAGTCGGAAGACTCCCCTGTCGACGAGGGTTTGGGTACCGGCTTCCGGATCAACGTCCCAGAGGCGCGCGGAGATGTACATGTTCGGAGCGGTCGGATCTGCATCGAGCCGCACGTCCGACATGCCGATCATCGTGTAACCGTCGGGGAAATCCATTTCAGCGGCGAGATTGCCTTCGGCCACCGCGGTGTCGGTGGTGCGGCAAGTGTTGCGCGGCTCGTTGATCGGGTCGATCAGCGAAGCGTGCGGATCCGAACTCTCGGTCGAGATGTCTCCTGCAAGATCGAAGCTGAAATCGTCGCGAGCTTCCTGCAGACCACTCCAGGTCGTCGCCTTGTAAAGATCCCCGATGTCATCGGTCCCACAGAGGGTGATCCGCGCTTCGAACCTCTTGGCCGGGTCGGCTCCCTTGCCTTTCAGGTAGTAGTCCAACCATGCAGTGACTCGATTGAAGATGAAGAGCGTCTCGGCATCCTTGTTCTGACTCATGGGATGACCCCAGTCGCCGAAATACGCGCTGAACTTGAACGCGGGGTCGCTCACATATCGGTTGTACATGCGCAATGGCTGCTGTGCGTTGAACAGGATGTCGGTGAACCCCTGGACGGCGAACGTCGGCGTGAAGAAGGAGCCCTTCTTGTCCAGGTAGTAGGCGGAGTGATTGGTGAGGAGCTTGTGCACTGCGTCGAGGGAGACCTCGTCGTCGAAAGGCTCGCCGGCGTTGAACCGCGCATACCAGGCGTTGAGGAAACCCGGGAGCTTGAAGTCAGACGAGGTTATCTGCGCCAGCGAGTAGAGCGCGCCGATGTAAGAGGTCTTCGGAACCCCGACGCGTTCGGCCTGCCTCTCGGCGATCGCGGTGCTCTGAACGGCGTCGTCCCGTGCCCCTCCATTCGGAAGCAGCGCGTCGACAAGGTCGGTCCATCCGATGATCGGAACGGCAGCGGCGAGCTTGACCGCGGTTCCCGCGGGCGTCTTCCACGTGTTCTTCCGAGTGAGGAGCCACGTCTGTCCACCGCCGAGCGAAACCCCAGCGACGCCGATCTTCTTCGAGTCGATGGTCGCCTCGGTGGTGAGCAGTGTGTCATCGACGAGTCCCGAGATCAGCTGTTGGGTGTCCTTGACGTCGTAAGCCTGATTGACGATCTGCGGCCTGCAAGCGGGGCTTGGGTCGTAGAGGTCTAGGTTGCCGTCGATCGATTCGACCGCGGTGTCGATACAGGAGCTCCCCTTGTACCCACGTGCGGTGTGCGTGAGCACTGCGTATCCCTTGCTCGCGAACCAGAGATTGTTGAAGTGAGTCGAGCCACCATCCCCTTGGATCGTGTCGGACTCGAAGCTCAGCTTCGAACCACCGAGACCATGGAGCAAGACGACTAGGGGGAACGGGCCGTCACCGCGCGCGGGCAAGGTCACGTCTGCGTCCAGGAGGACGGTCCTATCCTTCGAGGTGATGCTGCCCACGCAGAAGCGGAACGCCTTACCGCTCTTAGTCACCTTCTCGCACCGGAGCGGCGCCTTCTTGGTAACGCGCGGCAGAGCCTTCGCTCCAACGTGTGACGAAGCGAAGCCTGCTCCGATGACAACAGCAGTAAGTACAAGAGCCAAGGATCTGCGCATCAAGTGATAGCCCCCTCATTGCGGCAAAAGAAAAAGAGGGGCGGGTTCCCGCCCCTCTTCTCAAGCTATCTGGCGCTACCGCTTACTAGTAGCGGGTTGCGTGAAATGCGTAGAAGTGACTACTTCTTTTTCGGAGTGGCCGTGTAGGTGAAGGTCGCTCCGCCACCGGCGCCCTGGGCTCCGCCGTACATGCAGACGATGACTTTGGTGAACGTTGCAGGGACGACGCCGGTCTCGCCGCCGGCCTCACGGGTATTGAACTGGATGGTGGCCGGTGAGCCAGCGTTCAGCGGATCGCCGGTGACCTGATCGACGGTCCCGAACTGTGTGTAGAAGTAGATGTCGAGGTCGGGAGTGCCCTGACCGCCGGTCGCCTCGAGGTTGAACTTTCCGCCCCAAGTGGCCTTGTCGACGTCGAAGCTGTAGCCGATGACGCCGTTAGCGGGAGCTGCCTCGCTCGTCACGACCATCAACCGGCGGTGAAGACCCGCGTAGCAGCCAGAGTCGTCCGTGTAGGGCGTTGGTAGAGCGATCGATCCGTCGACTACCTGCGGCTTGGCCTTCGCCGCAGATGCGGGCGCCAGCTGAGCGCCGGCTATCAGTCCGAGGGCCACAAGGCCCGTGATGAGTTTTCTCATGATGAGTTGACCTCCATGTCGTCCGTTAGGACATGGATTCGCCCCCACAGGGGGGCTTCCTGCACCCTGAGGTGGGGCTGAAGGGGCTCCTGGGGCTTAGACGATGACCCGCGGAAGGGGCCCCGTGTCGTCCTCCTCGACCTGAATGGCTACGTCGCTGCGGTCTCTAGCCGTCGGAGCCATTACGAGCGAGGTGACCGTCCGATAGAAATCGTCGGGCTTCGGGAGGTAGGCGATGCTGGCGAGCGCCTGCTTCTGGCCCGGAGACTCAAGGCGCAACTCCCCGTATCCGAAAAGGCGCCCAGGGATCGTGCGGTGATAGGTCATGTCCGTCACCTTGGACAGAGGCATCGACGCCACTCGCCTCGTGAGAATGCCCGAGACCTCGAACATGCGGCGATCGGTGACGACGATCCGGTCAACCGACCACTCCCAGATGCTCCACGCCAGTCTGAGCAAAAAGCCGAAGCAGAGGAGGCCGAGCAATGTGTCGACCGCGTCGCTGCCGTCGGCCGGGCTCAGAAGGGTGCCGATGAAGACCGACCCGGCGATCACTCCGAGGGCCGAGAAGAACGCCGAGGCCAGGATCGCGGGATGGCGTTTGACCTTGCAGACGACCATTTCGTCGATCGCGAGGTAGCGAGTATCCGAGGGCATGTGCCGGCCCTCAGACGAGCGAGCGGACGAACTTCGTGAAGGCGTCGGAGGCGGCCGAGAACCATTCGCCCGCGTTCTCACCAGTCGCCTTGACCAGCTTTGCCGCCTCTTCGGGCTGCTGGATGACGAAGACGACACAGAACGCGATAAGCAGATAGAACGCCCATTTGCGGAGGTTCATGCCCTCAAGATATGGGGCGTCCCGCTAATTGACTCGGATTTACTTAAGCCTCGCTCCACCACTTCAGCCACAGCTGGCGGGAGGTTCTCAGGTGCTCCCGCTCACGGGAGAAGACCTCGAGGGTGACCGTGCCGTCGTAGCCGTGCTCCTTCAGGAGCCTGATGTGCCCCTTCCAGTCGATCGCACCGGCCCCCAGGGGCAGGTGAAGGTCCCCCTCCCCTCCCCGGTTGTCCGACACGTGGACGTGCTTGACGCGATCGCCGAAGGCCTCGAGCAGGGAGCGGGTGCGGTTCGGCTCCCCCAATCCAAGCCTGAGGTTGGCGTGGCCGATGTCGAGGTGGAAGCCCAGCTCGGGGCTGGCGTCCAGGATCGGCTTCAGTCCCTCGACCGAGGAGAAGAGGCGGTCGAGGTTCTCGACCATGAGAGTGATCCCACGGCCCGCGGCGTCCTGGGCGATCTCGGCGATGGCTTTCGCGTTGAGCGACTTGACCTGATCGGCCGAGTGAAGCGGCACGTTCTGGGTGGGGTGGATGTTGACGAGCGTCACCCCGGCATCGGCGAACGTATCGAGCCCGCGCTTGAAAAGATCGCGCGCCTTGGTGCTCAGCTCGGGAAAAGGCGAAACGAACGGGAGGTACCAGGCGGTGTGGCCGACGGCGGTGAGACCGAGGTCCGAGATCAGGCGCCCGATCTCTTTACCGTCGGGAAGCCAGGCGGCCGGCGGTTCGAGCGTGAGATCGATGAAGTCGAACCGGTCGTCGGCGATGCGGTGGATCTCTTTCGCGATGGAGCGTCCTGGGAAGTTCATCGCGCCGACGAGCATGGCGGCGACCCTACCCGGGTGAGCGGGGCCGTTAGGGTCTTGGCATGAAGAAAGCGGCCTTCTTCGACCTCGACAAGACCCTGATACCGGGGTCGAGCCTGTTCCTGCTCGCGCGCGGCCTCTACGACCGGGACATGTTCCGGGTCCGAGACCTGATGCGCTTCGGCTGGGGTCAGATGATGTTTCGGATCCGGGGCGAGCAGAAGCGCGGGATGGATATGTCTCGAGAATCGACGCTCAGCTTCGTGACCGGTCGGAGCCACAGCGAGCTGATCGATTGGGGCCGCGAGATCGTGGACGAGAAGATCATCCCGATCGTCTACGAGGACATCGTGGAAGTCATCGACGAGCACAGGTCGCGTGGGGATCTCACGTTCCTGGTGACTGCTGCACCCATCGAGCTCGCCGAAGTGATCGCTGATGAGCTCGGCATGGACGGCGCTATAGCGACGGTCTCGGAACTCGATGAAGCCGGCTTCTATACCGGGCGGCTCGTCGGCGACATCATGCATGGTCCCGCGAAGGCGAAGGCGGTGGCCGAGGTCGCCGCCGACCGCGGCATCGAGCTTGCTGAGAGCGCTGCCTACTCGGATTCGATCAACGACCTCCCGCTTCTCGAAGCCGTCGGTTACCCCCATGCGGTCAATCCGGAGCCCGAGTTGAAGAAGATCGCTCTCGCACGAGGTTGGCCGATCCACGAACTGCGAACCAGGCGACGAGCATTGTTGATCGGCATCCCGGCTGGGCTCGGAGGAGCGGCGGTTTTCAGTTCGGGCATCGCCTTGGGGATGTGGCTCGAGCGTCGCAGACGGAGCAGGCTCCCCCGTTATCTCGATCATGCAGGTGTGCAACTTCAGGAACTCGGCAAACGGATCAGGAGGTCATAGGTGCCCACAGCAACTTTCGTGACGAGCGTAGGAACTTTCACGGTCAAGCTCTTCCCCGAAACCGCCCCCAAGACCGTCGCCAACTTCGTCGAGCTCGCAAAAGGCGACCGCGAGTGGAAGGACCCTCGCGACGGAAAAAAGAAGAACGAGCCTCTGTACAACGGCTCGATCTTCCACCGGGTTATCCCTGACTTCATGATCCAGGGAGGCGACCCCGAAGGCACGGGCCGCGGCGGACCCGGCTACACCTTCGATGATGAGTTCAACCCCGCTTCTCCGAAGCTGGATAAGCCTGGACTGCTCGCCATGGCGAACGCTGGGCCGAACACGAACGGCTCGCAGTTCTTCGTGACCGTCGCCGCCACACCATGGCTCACCGGCAAGCACACCGTTTTCGGTGAAGTCACCGACGGCTACGAGGTCGTGGAGCAGATCTCGAAAGCGCGCACAGGGGGACAAGACCGCCCCGCCGAAGAGATCGTGATCGAGAAGGTCGAGATCACCGACTAGTCATCTAGTCGCCCGTAGTTCCGTCGATCTGCTCTCGCAGGATGTCGGCGTGCCCCGCATGTCTGGCGGTTTCCTCGATCATGTGCACGACGATCCAGCGCATCGTCACTTCGCCGAGGGCGGGATGCGGAACGACATCGTCCAACTGTTTCGTCGCGGAGATCTCCCGCGAGAGCGCGCACTGAGCGTCGTAACGCGCGATGAGCATCTCCACGGTTTCATCGGGTTCGACGCGGAAGTCGCTGTCGGGCTCGTCGAATACCCGCTGAAGTTGGGGTAGCTGCTCGAGTGGGGTCTGAGCGAGCCTGTGCTCGAACCAACTCATCTCAACCCGTGTGAGGTGCTTGATGATCGACGCCAGTGTTGTGTCGCTCGGCACCAGCCGGCGACGAGCATCTTCTTCCGAGACTCCTCGAACCTTGGCTTTGATGGCCTCTCGGTAGAAGTCGAGGAATGCATCAAGCGTCGCTCGCTCGTCGGCCACCGAGACGGCGGAGAGCGCATCGAACAGGTCGGGCATCCTTGTGGGGCCTAATCCTCGTCTGGGGTTGGCTGCTCGCCACTCTCTCGGATCGTGGGTGTCGGTTCGGCGCCGGCGATGCGGCTGTAGTGGCCCACGACGTCGAACCATCTCTTGGCATGGAGTCCGACCTTTAAGTCGATATCGGCCGTCACGATCCCTTCGGCGTCGTAGAGAGGACCAGCAACGATCGAACCTCCTTGCGGCTCCATGATCGAAGCACCGCCGCGACCAAATATCTCGTCGTCGGGAAGTTCCACGGGGAAATCGTCAGGAAAGGCGCTTCTTTCGATGTACTGCGGAGCACTGATCACGAAAGCTCCGGATTCGATAGCGATATGGCGCATCGACGCCAGCCAACCGTCCGAATCGTCGGCGGTCGGAGCGATCCAAATCTGTACCCCCTTCCGATACAGCTCGTAGCGCGCCAAAGGCATCCGGTTCTCCCAGCAGATCAGTCCCCCAACCCGGCCGAACGGGGTCTCGACAACGTCCAGGTCCTGTCCATTCCCGGGACCGTGAAACAGGCGCTCGTGCATCGTGGGGACGAGCTTGCGGTGCTTCGACAGGACACCCGTCGGTCCCAGCAGGAGCAAAGAGTTGTAGAGCGATCCGGGCCGTTCGATCTCCCGCTCGTTGATGCCTATGGCGCAATGGATCTGGCGCTCGGCGCACGCTGCTACCAGCTTTTTTACCGCGGGACCCGGAACCTCGATCGACGACGCCCACATGCGTTCCCACATCTCGTCGAACCCATCGAACCTCGACGCCTGATGACCCCAGGCCCCGCTCGGATAGACCGAAACGAACGTTTCGGGAAACACGGCGAGCTGGACATCGTCGTCGGCAGCCTCGTGCAGGAGGCGGACCGCCTTGTCGATAGTGGCATCGGCATCGAGGATGACCGGCGTTGCCTGCACGGCCGCGACCCTGACTGTTTCGAAGGATGGCATCTGTGCAAGGTAGGTGTCGGTTTCAAGTACGTCAACCGC
>JAXDJH010000016.1:0-99417 GCA_034663635.1 Actinomycetota bacterium
GTCATTTTTAGAGGGAGAACAAGCAACTTTCCGCGCATGCGGTCGTTGTACGTTTCGTAGGGCTTGTGTCAAGAAACACAAGAGTGGGTGCCAGTTAAGGTTCTCGAGTCTCGAAAGGGGGTTCCGAGCCAGAGACAGGGAGCATTGATGTTCAACGGTCCGCGGGAACCGTGATCTCGCGTTCAGGGAGGTAACACCCGTACGTGCTGTATCAACGTAAGAGGTTTTTGGGATATCGAAAGAGAGGTGAAAGGTTGCATAGGAAGGGATCTAGCATCTTCCTTTGTCTGGCTCTCGTAGCCGGACTGCTCGGGTTCGCGGCCACAACGGCCACTGCGGGTACCGAGAACAACGTGACGAGTCTGCTGCCCGACGATCAGAATGATCCGTATACTGACCAGACGCTGTCCGATCTTGCCGACGGCACCGACTCGCTCGCGCACCTGACGGTCATCGCCCCTGCGGCGACGACGCGAGTCGACTGGCTGCTTTGTCCGACGACGACCGTGTCGCCGGTAACGCAGGCTCAGCTGTCGTCGTGCAACGTCGCGATCGGGTCGGACTCGACCCCGAAGACGCCGGCTCAAGGCACGATTTTGACGTCGGCCGACGAGGCGTATGACGTGAAGTGGAATATCCCCGTGGAGCAGGACGCTCAGACCAAGGACATCCTCATCCTCGCCTGTGTGGGCGAGGGCCAGGACGTTGAGGGCTCCGGCCAGAACTGCCGCTCGAACCTCGAGGAAGGTATCTTCCTCGACGACGCGAGTGGTGGCTCGGGAGGTTTCACAAACACGAGTTCGGCGGGCGAGATGTTCGCCATCTGCACCTCCGACACAGACGACCCCTCGACCACGGGCGTCGGAAACGTCGAGGGACCCGGCAGCCCTGGCGCTGGCGCAGACCCATGTCAGCTCGACACCGATGAGTCCGGCCGCGGCGCGGCGGGCGGAGACAACGTCGGGAACGGCACCGGAACGGTAAGCAACGACCGCGACGCCGCGGGTACCGCTGCAGTGGCCGCGCTCTTCAAGCCGTGGGAGCACGGGGATCCCGTGCCTAACAACGGCTTCGTGCTGCGCGCCAGCACGTCGGCCGACACGTTCGTCCTCCAGGCGGGTCGCCAGTACAACCCTGAGGTCAATTCCTCGACCGACTGGACTATTCTCAACCAGCAGACGGACTGCTCGCTGATCCAGGCGACCACGACGAGCAACCTGTTCGAGTGCGTGTTTCCTGACACCGGGACTTTGGGCGGAAACGAAACAGCCGCTGCGGGAACCGTTGCGGAGCAGCAGGCTGACGACAACCGCACGCAGGCCGTGGGGATCTTTGGTGGGTCCAACGGAAGCTGCAACTCCTGCTTGATGGACGCTCACTGGACCGCGTCTTCGGATCGCGGCGCGAGCGCCATCGTCGCCACGTTCGATGCGAACCCGCCGAGCCCGGCTACTGGGACCTCGTGCACGAACCCCGACAAGGAAGAGACGAACGCTCTTGGTCAGACGGAGGCCATCACGGTCTGTGTCAAGGACCAGTTCGGCGACGCCTTCGGTGGGGACATCACGCTCGAGTCCGCGGGCGTCGGTGACTTCCTGGCTTGCCCAGGCGTCACGCACGACCACGACGGCAACGGGACCCAGGAGCACTGCCACATCACCGCCGCGCAGGTTGGCGGCGACGGCACCGTGAGCGGTATCTCGATCGAGAACGCCGTAGCACCAGGAGACCAGACCGTCACGGTCTGTTCCGAGGGTGAGATCGGTGGCGGAGCAGGTTCGGGCAACCCCGCCCCTGCAGGTCATGGTTGCGCCGACGAGTCCGTCAAGGACACGCTGGTCAAGCACTGGCTGGCTCTACCGGCCCACATCCACCTCGTGTTCCAGGGAACCGGCACCGCTGCGGACCCCTGCCACTCAGGTGACACGAACAAGGAGAACGTCGTCGGTGACACCGACACGCTCCTTGCGTGCACGTTCAGCTCCGGCGACGTCCCCGCGACGACCAACCAGACCAACGGTGGTCGTCTGCAGTGGACGATCGTTCCTGTGACTCAGGCGACGGCAACCCGCTTCGTGGGCTCGCCTCCGTCTGAGACCGGCGCCGATGGAACCGCCACGGCACAGCTCGAGGCGTTCCAGCCGGGCAACGACATCATCACCGTTTCGCTTTGCAACGACACCGGTGGTTGCCCAGACAGTGCATCGGTCCAGAAGCGTGTGACGGGCACCGGTGGCGAGACGCCGCAGTGCTCCGACAACGTCGACAACGATGGCGACGGCAAGGTGGACTTCGGGCAGGACCCGGGTTGCGCCAGCGCCGACGACGATGACGAAGCCGACATCCCGACGGGCAGCAACACCTCGTCGAAGTCGACCATCACCATCCGTTACGACTCTGACAGCCACGGTGGCACCTTCAAGGGCGCAATCGCTAACAGCAAGAACAAGTGCGTCAAGGGCCGTCACGTCACCCTCAAGAGGGTGCGTCGTGGACCGGACCAGACCGTTGGTACGGATTCGTCGAACCGTTCCGGAAACTGGGCCATTCGTGAGCCCGGTGCCAGTGGCCGTTACTACGCCAAGGTCTCCGGTTCGCGCTACACCAAGAGAGACGGTTTCAGGCACACCTGTGGCGGGGACAAGTCCGTCACGATCAGGGTGCAGCCCGCTTAACGTCTTTCAAGCAGTGACTCGCTGATCTAAGCGAGCAAGCAGTAAAGAACCGGCCCCTTCGGGGGCCGGTTCTTTTTTTCGAGCCCATCGGGGAAGATGGGGGCGAGGGGGTCAACCGAATCTTCAGGATCAGCGCGCTTCTCCTATGTCTGTCGCTCACTGTCGGAGGCGTGATTGCGCGCGCAGAGAGTGCGGAGAGCCCCGAGAAGACCTACGCATCCGACAACTTCAAGATCACGTGGGTCGACGATGCTCGGTCTTCCGCCGCTCCCGATCTCACAGATGACGACGGCGATGGGTACCCGGACGCCATAGTGCGACTGGCCCAAGTGTTTGAGTCGGCACGCTCGTTCCTGCTGAATGATCTCGGCTACCTTGCACCGCCGAACCAAGGCGCGTATCGCGTCTACGTAGCGACCGGCGGGAATAGAACTCTCAGTGCACCCGGCGGGGCGGGTCGTAGTCAGGTGACGTTCATCATCATTAATCCGGGGGTGGTGAATACGTCTACGACGGACCAACGGTTGCGGAGTCTCGCGGTGCACGAATATTTCCACGCGATCCAAGCTGGCTACGACTCGGCCGAGCGTCACTGGATCAAAGAGGCGTCATCGTCCTGGGTCGAGGACGTTTTCGACGACGCGGCGGATCCCAATCATGGCGCGCTGATGGGTTTCCTTCCCTACCCACGGCTAACCCTCGATGCGCCAGTCGGCGACCACGAGTACGGAGCGTTCGTTTTCCTGCAGTTCCTCGTCGAGCGATATGGAAGTCCTCCCGAGCCAAACGAAATCGTTAGGGAACTGTGGAACGAGATGGCGGTGCCGGAATCGGCGGCCGCCGGACCGAACCGCGATGCGTTGAGCGCCATCGCGACGGTGCTCGGCAACAGAGGCGTTTCCATGACAGATGCTTGGCGAGAGTTCACCTTGTGGCAAAGACGCCTCTCGCTGTTCCAGGAGGGGACCGCTTATCGCAATGTGCTTAAGCCGACCCGATGGCCGTCGTACCTGTTCGCAGCCGACGTGGACGGCGAGTCTTGCAGGCAGACTACCGACCGAGGGATCACAGACCGCTTGGGCCCGCTATCGGCCGATTACGCGCGCTTCGCCCCGGCTGAAACCTCCTCAGGCCTCGCCATCTTGAGCGTCGAGGGTCCTGCGGGAGTCACCGCTTTCGCTTTGGTCAAAAGGACGGGGGCTCCCCCCGAGACGGTCTTTCTCGCCTTTTCGCCGGATGGGGTGGCTCAGACACAGATCTCGTTTGACGCTGGCGAAGTCAAACGCGTGGTCCTGGGGCTGGGCAACGCGTCGACGACCGACGCCACCATGTTCTATTCGTTGCGACTCGTAAGAGCGGATGAGACGGACTTGATTCCCCCAACCGGCCCGTATGAACCGACCTACGGCCTCGCCTCGAGCTTCGCCGGGTCGGTGATGTGTGGGGGAATCGGGCAGCCATCGGCTTTGGTTGAGATCACGGAACGGGAGGACGTTGGCGGTGAGACTCGAACCTTCGTCGTTCGCAGCGGGCAAACGGGGTTGTGGTCGGTGCTTTTTACCCCCAACGTGAATTCAACCTACTCCGCGAAGCTCGTGGATCCTTTGCTGGGCCCGGCATCGACTTCCGAGTGGTTCGTGCATGTGCATGTGGGCGTCTCCATGGCGGTGTCCGAGGATCGAGTGCAACTCGGCGCGCCGGCCTACGTGACCGGGACGCTCACGCCTCCCCATCCCGACGCGACGATCGTGATCGAGTACCGGCGGCCGGATGGGGAGTGGCAACAGGGACAAGAGGTCGGATCCGACGCGGATGGAAACTATTCGGCCGAGCTCGTCTTGCCGCGCGATGGGATCTGGTTGATCCGAGCCCGGATGACGACTACGGGGGATGAGGATCACGAGCCTGGTGTCAGCCCCGAACGAACGGTGGAAGTGGTCTCCGACTGAGCCGACTAGCTGTCGAGGTAGATGAGGTCAATCGCCCCATCGGACTTGAACAACTTCTCGCAGGTCAGTGCGAGATTGCAGAGTGTGGCCCGCAGAGAACGCTTCTTGCCGGTGACCATCGCGAACGTCTCTCCGTCGTTGGACCAAACCACCGTGCCCACAAGATTCTTGGAACCCTCGACGGGCTTCACCTCTCCGGTTTCCACATCGAATATCCGCAGATCGCGAGCGACTCCATCCGTTACCGCTAAGAGTGCCTTGGTGCCGTTCGGTGACCAGGCCGTGAAGTCGACCGTCCCGGACACGCTGACGGGATGCAGTTCCGTGGGGTCACCGATGTAGAGCAACTGGCTCTGCGTCGCGAGCACCCGCAGCTCAACAGGGTCGATCGACAACGGACCCGGATCGGGAAGGACCACCCGTGCGGCGTTCCCCCCCCCCGGTTTTCCGACGCTGAGGACGTCCTCTTCCTCGTCGTAAACGACGATCTTTCCGGCCGACCAGCCGACGACTTCCCAAAGCCCGGCGCCGACGGCAGCTTGTGGATCCTTCTGCAGGTTGTGTGCGTCGTAGGCCACGGCGCGACCGGCCACATCGCAGCCCTTTCTCGAATTGGTGGCTGCGGCTTTCTGAGCTTTCGCGTCGCAGATCAGGTAGTTCGGATCTGGGACGACCGCCGCAAGGTATTTCCCGTCCGGGGACCACGATGGGGAATATCCGGGCAGCTCGATGCTGGACTTCTCACCAACACGAGTGACGTTTAGATGGGGGCGTTCCGGCCCCCCCGAGAACGCGTAGCGGCTTCCGTCGGGAGAGATCGACACGTCAGTGGTGCCTAGTTCCTCCAGCAGCTCGGTGGTCTCTTTTCCCGTGTCGGTGATGTAGAGGTCGGTGCCGGCGAGAAAGAACAGCACGTTCTTCTCGGGAAGAGGTTCGGGCGTAGGAGTTGGGATCGGCCGAGTATCGGGGGGAGTGTCTTCTCCTCCCTTGTCGCCCGAGCACGCGCTCAGCAGCAGTGTCATGGCTACGAGCAGAGTCGCCACTTTTTTCATGAGGAGCGATGGTAATGGTTAGTCGCGCCTGGGGCCGTAGGTTAAAGCCGTGCGGAGCGGCGTGATCAGGTTGGTTCTCAAGGCGATCGCGGCCGTCTCCATCGGCTTGCTGGTTTACGTCGGAGCCAGGGCTCTTTGGAGTGGCGACCCAGACCTCGAGCGACCGCCGGACGGAACAGGATGGCTGCGGTCCGCTTGCATCACCGAACCGGAGATCCTGCAGCGAACGTTCCGGGGGTGGTATCGACCGCGCTCTGAGGATGTGATGGCCATTCCTCGAGAGCCGAACTATCTCGGCACTTTTGATATCCGCAGCCATTCGGGGCCCTGGGACTACCTGCAGGAGGTCCCACTCGTCTTTTATGGTCCGGGACACATCCGCCCGGCGGGGTCCATTGACGTCTCGGCGACGCTCGCAGACGTCTACTCGACAGTCTCGCGGATCACGGGTGTGGACATCCCGCCCCGCGTTGGCTCCGTGCTTGGAGACGCTCTCGTTCCCGACGCGGCGCCCCCGAGGCTGATACTCACGGTCGTCTGGGACGGTGGGGGCCGAAATGTTTTGGAGCGTTGGCCGGATGACTGGCCGACACTCGCGCGCCTCGAACGCGAAGGCACCTCATATGTGGACGCGACGGTTGGGAGTTCACCATCGATCACTCCGGCAACCCACTCCACACTGGGAACCGGCGCATATCCGAATTCGCACGAAGTGACGGGCATCGGGATCCGTGACGAAAACGGGAAGACAAGGAGCTCCTTCTCCGGCATGCGAGCCGACGACTTGAAGCTGACGACGTTCGCAGACGAGATCGATCGAGCCCTGCATAACGAACCGAAGGTGGGCATGCTCGCTTGGAGGTCGTGGCATCTCGGCATGCTCGGCCACGGAGGCGCGACGCCTGGTGGAGACAAAGATGAGTTGGGGATAATCGGTTACGACTCCAGGATCACGGGAAATCCAGAGTTCTATTCGACACCTTCCTTCCTTAACGGTTTCGCGGGACTAGAAGATCGCATGCGAGAGCTCGACATCGCGGATGGCGTTGACGATGGACTGTGGCACGGTCATGAGATCGCGGAACTACACGACAATCCCGCGTGGGCTCGCTATCAGACCGATGTGCTGCTTGCGATGCTCGAGCGCGGTGAGTACGGCGCGGACGACACGGTCGACCTGATGTTCACGAACTACTAGATGACTGACATCGTCGGCCACAGGTACAGCATGGATGCAACCGAGATGTCGGAAGTGCTTACCTCGCAAGACGAAGAACTTGCGAGGATCCTCGATTACCTCGACACAGAGGTCGGCGACTACGTTGTGATCGTGACCGCAGACCATGGCCACACTCCCTCGACCACCACGTCGGGTGCCTGGCCGATCGACCCCGGGCAGTTGCGAGAAGATGTCGACGACGCTTTCGGGGTGCCGGGCGACGAGGATCTCCTGGAACGAAATAGCCCCGTCGGCTTCTTCGTCGATCCCGACGTTGCGGCCGAGGTGAGCGCGAGCTACGACGCGATCGCGAACTTCTTGGACTCGTACACGCTTGCGGAAAATGCCGGCGGTGACATCCCCGCCGAATATGTGAACCGAAGCGAGCAGCGTGTATACGAGGCGGCTTGGCCTGCTGATGGGTTCCAGAGAGTCCTCGACTGCGCAGCGAAGCGACCGAAATAGAGCTTGTGAGCTTGTGCTGCTTGTAGGGAGGAATACCGCCTGAAAGCCCTTTGTTTAGGTCTAAGCGGTAGGGGTTAGTAACCTACTCGTCCCTCGAAGTCGGGGGGCCCGACTTCACGATTTCACTTGAAGGAGCACCAACAGCTGTGGCACTGATCGAATCCGACGAGCGGCTCGAATGGCAAGAAAGCGCCGCCTGCCGTGAGCACGACAACGTGCTCTTCTTCGGCGCGGACGACGGCGAATCCGAGATCGAGAGGCAGACCCGGGAGGCGCATGCGCGCTCGGTTTGCCAGACCTGCCCGGTCAAGGAGCCCTGCCTGGAATTCGCCATGGAGACCAACCAGAAATACGGGATCTGGGGGGGCCTCACCGACAAGGAGAGAGCCTCTCTCAAGCGTCGACGCGCCAGGTCTCGGCGAGTCTCCTAAGGCTTTCCTGGGCCATTCAGCCCACTCTGCGCAACCCTTAGCCCTCTCCGGTCGTTATGGAATGATGGGGGCCTTCTTTACCCAGTACGAGGGCTTCGTGTTCATTTCATTAAACGACCGGAGGTGGCGGGTTTGAGCGCATCGCATGCCGATCCACAGCGCCGCACTGCTAGGAGCTTGCTGGTCTCGCTCTTGGCGCTAGGCGTCACATTCCTACTCCTTCAAGGAGTGGCGATCTTCCAGGCCGGGGGCTGGGTAGCCCTTGCCCAGGCGCCGACGCCAAGTCCGGCGACCGCCAACATCGAGTTCGTCAACCCATCTCCCGGTCAGGCCGGAACTCTTTACGTCTCCGACAAGGCCGATCAGGACTCGAACTATCACCTGAACTCGTGGGTCCAGAACGTGCCCGCGAACCCGACGGTGATCTACAAGCTCATGAATGCAGCGGGCACGACCGAGGTCCAGAACATCGGCACCGCGACCCAGCTCGCGTCGGCGCCCGACACGTTCGAGAAGTTCTGGGACATCCCGGCGAATCCGCCTTCGCCTGCCCCCGCAGTTGTGGCGGACGGGACCTACACGTTGCTCGTTCAGTTGTTTAGCGGCGCTACCGAGGTCGATCGCGACACCGTACCTGTGACCGTGAACAACGAGGGCGCCGACGACGACATACCTCCCCACGCGCCTCAGCAGAGCCAGGCGAACACCGTCGAGATCCTGTACCCGGTCAACGGTGGGCCTTTGGGCATCTACACCTCGCTTGCCGGGGCGAAGAACTTCGTGATGGACATCAAGACCAGCAACTCGACAGACGGTGACAACTGGGTGAAGCCGCAATACACGACCTCGCCGGTTGGGACCGAGCCGGAGTGGAAGGATTGCAACGCCGACGGATTCGTTCCGGCCGATGCCGACCAGACGACTTCCACGCGCTGCACGGTCGCCGCCACAGATGACGTGACGAAAGTCACCGGCGTGAGCGCCCTTGCTAACGACACTCCTTTCCCCCTCAGCGCGCCGAGCGGCCCGGTCACTCAATTCGACGAGTCGGCAGACGCTCATCGCGTGCTGTCTTATCCCGCCATCCCGAGCGATATCACTTTTGTCCTTGGTGCTACACAGTCGAGCCCCACCAGTAAGTGCTCCGCTTTCGACGCGAAAGTCGTTGACCAGCTCAACCACACGGTCGCAGACGTGAACGTCGACGTCCACGGGCGCGGCCCGAACGATCAGCTGAAGTTCGGCGTTGAAGGGGATTACCAGGACGCGAGCAAGGCTCCCGACAAAGGCCACAGCGGGATCGAAACCGGAGAGGACTGCAACGACGGAACGGCCGCTCCCGCCGCTTCTGCAAACACCCAGGGCGAGCACGATCAGATCGACACGGATATCAAGCACATCGAGTCGACGGACGGCACGAAGGACAACGGGCTTTACCGCTTCTCGTTCTATTCCGAGGCGGCGGGCGTGACCAACTTCACGGCCTGGGTCGACAAGGACGATGATGACCTCCGCTGCGGCGCCGAGGTGTTCGAGCACGGAAGCCTTGGTTGGAGTCCGACCGGTCCGACGAACCCACCGACGGGCGTGCCCGCGGATCTAGCGACATGCCCGAGTCCTTCGCCGTCGGGGTCCGCCTCGCCGAGTGTGTCGCCGAAGCCGAGCCCGAGCGCGAGTTCTCCGCGGCCCAGCGCTAGCGCGTCGACGACGCCCGCACAGCAAGGACGGACTGTCACGCTCGTAACAGACAAAGCGAAGGTCACCTCCGGCAAGACCGTTCGTCTTTCCGGCCAGGTGCTCTCGTCTGCTGCGTCATGCACAGACAGCGAGTTCATCCAACTGAAGCGCAGGATCCACGGAGAGACGACTTTCGTCGATCTCGCCAGCACGAACACCGACACGCAGGGCGCGTACCACTTCGATCTCATCGTTCAGAAGAACGCCGACTACACCGCGACTGCGCCGGCCCACGACAACTGTGCGACGTCCACGTCCGATCCAGTGACGGTGCTTGCGAAGGTGAAGGTGTTCGTCGCCGTCGAGAAGAAGAAGGTCGACAAGGGTGACACCGTCCGGATCAAGGCGGCTGTCAGGCCTCAGCACGATGGAAGCAAGGTCATCCTCGAGTACAAGAAGGGCCGCAAGTGGGTGAAGGTCAAGACGGCGAAGCTGAACAGCAAGTCGATAGGCAAGTTCAAATTCGCCGCGAACTGGAAGGGCAAGAGGGTCTTCAGGGTCCGCTGGCCGGCCCAGGACGACGACCACGAGGCGGGCAAGAGCAAGACGGTGGCCGTCACAAGCAAGGCCTAATCCACCAGGAGCTGCAAAAAGGGCCCGACGCTAGGCGTCGGGCCCTTTTTCTTATGGGAATCCATGGCAACTTTGGGGGGCCGGCCGTCGTTTTAGTACTGATGAGGGGGTCTCTCCGAAGCCCGGTTCACAGGCCACATGTCGGCCATACTTACAAGGCTTCAGGGCCCCCTAAGGGCATCAAAGCGACCAATGTTCTGACGCGGAGGATCGATTGAAACTCAACCAGCACATGAGACGTGAGCGGCGCACGGCTCGGATACTTCTATCCGTATTCGCGGCGATGGGGCTGCTGTTTGCCACCTCGGCCGTATCGACGAGCGCCATGGCGCAAACACCGACTCCGACGCCGACCGCAACCGGTCCGGCGGCGCCAAAGATCGCTTTCTTGAATCCGACCAACTACCCGGGCATGGCGGAAGACGACCCCTTCGTGGACAGCCCGCCGGATGTGAGCGATGAGTCTGACGGCGTGGACGAGAAGTACCACATCGTCACCTGGGTTTCGAGCCCGCCGCCAAACGCGATCCTCGAGGCTTACCTCGTTCCCGAGGGACCGGCCGGAGTGCCGCTTCCCGAGATAACCATCGGGCTCCTCGATCCCGTCGTGGGTTCGGCCGACACATACGAGCTCTACTGGGATATCCCCGATTCGGTCCCCGAGGGAAATGCCACCATGGTGGTTCGCATGTACGAGCAGACGGTGCTCGGCGCCGAAGAGGTCGCTAAGGACGAGATCGCAGTCCAGATGGAACACAAGGGTGGGGATGTCCCACATCCGGGTGGCTCGACCGTGGAATTCACCTTCCCGACCCAGGCTGGCGAGATCGCTTACTTCAAGCCGAAGGGTGGGACCTGGAAGTCCGTCGTCGACATCAAGGCGAACAACGGCGAGAACGGCAGGGGCGATGCCGCTGTTGGATACATCTTCTACACCGTGTCGAAGCCGGGCGAGCCGCCGGCTTGGAAGCAGTGTGCCGCGTCATCGACCAGCTCAGACTTGCCGGCGAGCGCGAGCTTCACGTGCACCCTGGCAGGTAAAGACACTCCGTCCCAGATGACGGCCCTTGGGGTCGGCACTCTCGCACCGCACGATCCTGCCTTTGGATTCTGGGGTGAGTCGGGTGGGGACGCGCACCGTATCTCTGCTCACCCCGTTCTCCCACCGGACATGAAGATCTCACTTCTGCCGCACGGGATGATCGATGCTCCTTCGGCGACCGGTCGCGAGTTGGCCGACGTCAGATGTATCAGTTTGAAGGCAAAGGTTTTGGACGACCTCGGCCGGCCGGTGCAAGGGGCCAACCTCGACGCTCACTTGACAGGGCCTTCTGATCAGACGCAGTTCGGCTTCGAGGACCAGATTGTCCAGGGCATCCTGATCACCGAGAACAGCGTTAGCAGTAACCATCAGAAACCCGATAAAGGACACACCTCATCTGAGCCGGGGCATAACTGCGATCGGAACCCCCCAGCGGGGACGGCCTCCACCAACCCACGAGAGAACCAGGGCGAGAACTATCCCGACGAGAAGGTCAACGAGGACGAGCAGGGCGACCACAACATCCCGGGGGCGCCGGACACAAAGCACCTTGAGTCGACCTTGGGATCGGGCCTATCCGGAGGCACGGGTGCCGGCGCGGGTGAATGGCAGTTCGAGTTCTTCTCGCCCACTGCGGGGTTCACCGACGCAACCGTGTGGATCGATGATGAAGATCTCGCCATCGAGGCCGACCAGCGGCCACTAGACAACGACACGATGGACGAGGGAGAGCCGAGCGCGTCGTTCCGCGCTCAGTGGCTCTCATCGGCTATGACGATCTCGTTCGATCCTCCAAGCGACACGGCCCCCATAGGCACGTGTAATCCCTACACGGTCAAACTGCGGGCCGGGTCGGCTCCAGTTCCGGACACGAACGTCGACGTGCATGCGACTGGGCCAAACAACGACTTGGATTTCTGCGATCCCGGAGACGGCACTCCGCGGCGAGCTCCAGACGCAGCCACGGGTACCGATCACAAGAGCGAAGACGAGGGGGAGTCATCACACCCCGGTGACGCTCAAGCCCAACACACCGAGGGCGAGACCGACGACAACGGCAACTTCGTTGTGGGCATCATCTCGAACTCTGCTGGAGACACCACCTTGCAGGCGTGGGCCGATGGAGCTCCCGGCAAAGACGACGATGTACTCGGAACCGGCGAACCAAACGCGACCGCGTCCAACAGCTGGTCGGCAACTGTCGGTGACGCCGAGCTCGGTTTCGTCAGTCCGTCCGGTTACGGCGCATCGACCACCGCCAGAACGGGTGGGGATCAGATCGGCAACACGTTGGACGCCGACCAGAAATTCCACGTCGTCGTGCGTACCGATCAACCGGACAACACACCAGGCGTCGAGCTTGGACTCTCGACCGACGGCACGATCTTCAACAAGATCGGTGAGATGACCCGCGTTCCAGGCTCCGATACCTGGGAGTTCTTCTGGCCCGTCGAAGTGGACGACGGCGATTACACATTGAGGGCGAGCATTCCCGGGACCGAGGTTCACGAAGATCGACAGATCACGGTGAACAAGGACGAGGACATGGACCCCAGTGCGGAAACCCCATTGGAGACGCTCGAGCTCACCCGACCGATCGACAGTTCCATCGCTGCCTTCGTGAAGCGGGTAACTCCGGTCGAAGGTAAGGCGAGCGCCGGGGCCGAAGGCGTCGACATCTTCTACACGAAGGTCGGAGCCAAGGACACGCCGGGCTCTGCCGGTTGGATCTCTTGTGGATACGTCGGGCTTGCTGGTTCATCGGACCCCCAGAACTTCAAGGGCGAATGCAAGCTGAAGCCCGAGGATCAGGCTTCGCAGGTGACTGGGATCGCGGCGATCACTTATGACTGTGAAGCTCCGCCAGACATCGGTTGCGATGCGGACCCGGCCGGGACGCCGACCCGCGAGCCGGGAAAGCGTGACTCGGGCGATGCGCACCGCGTTTTCGGTCTCGAGGCCCAGCCGCTGATCACTATCGAACCTGCTGAGTCCTCTGGGATAGCGGGTACCTGTCAGAAGTTCACCGTCGATGTCGATGATTCTTCGGGCCAGGCGCTCGGTAATCAGAACGTCGACATCCATTTGACCGGGCCCGATGCGAACGCACACTTCTGCGATCCGGAAGGTGGGTCGACTCGCCGGGCGCCCGATCAAAACCACACGACAGGGTCCAACCAGAACGAAGGGGAAGATCCCGACACGGGCACCAGACACATCGAGGGCGAGACCGGTGGAGCAGGACACTTCGTTTTCGGCGTCACCTCGACTGCCACCGGCGACTCGCAGATCCTTGCTTGGGTGGACCAGTCCGACAACGACACGAGGGAAGACAGCGAACCCTCTGACACGTCGTTGCAGCACTGGATCGCCGAAGCGGGCGCGAACTGCACGATGAATGGAACCGAAGCAGCCGACGAACTGGTTGGTACGTCGGGTCCCGACCGCATCTGCGGCGGCGACGGGGACGACGTCATCAAGGGTCTTGGCGGCAATGACATCCTCATCGGTGGCTCCGGCGAGGACACCCTCAGAGGCGGCAGGGGTAAGGACACGCTGAAGGGCCGCAAAGGCAACGACAAGCTCTTCGGCGGCAGAGGCAAGAAGGACCGTTGCTTCGGAGGTCGAGGTAGGGACAGCGTTACCCAATGTGAGCACGGCCGTACCTAAGAGAACACAGGAAAGAGGAACTGGATGAAGGCAAAGCGATCTGCGTCCTTAATCGCGCTGCTGATGATCGCGCAGGCGCTGTTCAGCGCGGCCCCCGCAACGGCCGCGCCCGAGATCAAGCTCCTCTATCCCACCTCGCTGTACACGGGCCATGTGCCTGAGCTAACCGACGTTCAGCCCAACCACTTCGCGGCTTGGGTGAAGGAACTCCCCCCGAACCCCCTTGTGGAATTCGAGGTGGGACCGATAGGTGGGGGACCTCTGCCGGGAGGCGGGTTGGCTCAGACGATCGATGCCACCCGCGTAGGCAACTCCAACACCTGGCAGGCTTTCTTCACGATCCCAGGTTCGTTCCCTGAAGGAAGTCAGTACGAGGTTCGAGCGCGTCTCTACAGCGGCCAAGAAGCTGTTGCGAGCGCCGTTCAAACGGTGAGCATCAATAAGAGCGACGTTCCTCCTGCCGCGCAGGTCGTTGAGCTGACGTCTCCTGCGATGGGCGACACGATGGGTTTTTACACGCAGGGCAACCAGGCGTTCGGGATACTGACCGGCAACGCGTCAACCGACACTGATCAGGTCCGAGTCTTCTACACGCTGAGTGGCGAAGGTGCCGCCCCGGCATGGAAGTCATGCGGAAGTGGTCGGGTGGAGACGAACAAGACGTTCAGGGCCCGTTGCACCCTCGCGGCTGGGGATGCAGCATCTGGCGTTACGGCGGTTGCCGCCGTTGCGAACAACACGCCCCCACCGAGTCCGCCCAACCAAACCGCCGACGATGCGGCAGACGCACATCGGGTCTTTCCTTACGCTCAGGTGCCGAGCTCGGTCTTCGTCAATCCTGTGGCGATCAAGACGGATCCCAACACTTGTCTGAAGGTCTCCGCGCTGGCTCGAGATCAATTCTCTCGCCCGATCCCGGGGGCCAACATCGACGTGCACGCCGAAGGGCCTAACGATCAGCTGCGTTTCGCACGGGATGACGACACTCCGGTGACCAACACGACCGACGACTTCCAGGCTCCCGATAAGAGCCATTCCGAAAAGGAACCGGCCGTTAAGTGCTCCAACTTCATGGCGGATGGGGAGCAGGGAGACCACAACGTGGTCGGACCGCCGGACCGCAAGCACATCGAATCCGTGGACGGAACCAGTGACGACGGTCTGTTCCAATTCGCCCTCTACTCGGGGGCCGTCGGCACAACGAGCATCACAGCTTGGGTCGATTCCAACAACGACGATCTAATGGGTAACTCGGAGGCATCAGGAGGCGTTCAGGTTGGTTGGGGCGAGAATCCACAGCCGCCTCAACTCGCAATCACATTGCAGCCGACGAACCCGTCGGCGGCCCGGGGCTCGTGTCAGCGCATGGAGGCCCTCGCCCGCCAGGGCGGGAACCCCGTTCCAAACGCCAACATCGACGTTCATGCCGCGGGGCCGGATCCGTCCGTCACTTTCTGTCCGGTTTCGGATGGAAGCGCGAATCGGGCGCCCGATCAGGGTGAACACACCTCCGGCGCACACGCTGATGGAACGAAGCACATCGAAGGCGAGACCGACTCGTTCGGGCGGTTCACCTTCGGCGTCTTGTCGTCGAACGAGGGATCGACGGCGGTCACGGCCTGGATAGACACGACCGACGACGACATCCAGGCCAGCGAGCCTTCTCAATCTGCAACGATCACCTGGACCCCACCCGGGGAACGTTCAATCACGCTGGACGTGAATAAGTCGAGTGTCCGCTCGGGCGGAACCGTGAAGCTCTTCGGTTCGATCGACGGCGACGCAGCTTGTGAGTCGGCCCAAACCGTCAAGATCAAGTCGCGGCGTCCCGGTCGAAAGTTCAGAAACGTGAGTTCGGCGGTCAGCGACGATTCCGGAAGCTACGAAGCCAAAGTCAGAGTTCGTCGGACGCTCGAATTCAGAACCGTCGTCATCGCCGGCGGTGCGTGTTCGGCCGCGAAGTCGAACATCGTGAAGGTGAAGGCTACCTAGGACCGAGTAGAGCGGGAAGTCTCTCGGCCACCTGGCGGAACCTCCCCACCGGCACGAGATGCACGCCGTCGAAGGCCCCGGACTCCTTCAGCGCCGCGATCTGGTCGCACGCGATATCGACTCCGACTTCCGGGCTGTCATCGAGCTTGTCGATGATCGCTTGAGGGATCCTGATCTCGGGGATGGCGGCATTGATCCGTTGAGCCATCCTGCTGCTCGCGAGAACCAGGACGCCCGCGTACATCTTTCCGTCGAAGTCGATCGACTCTCGCCAGCGCATGAGCCGCTCGAGCGAGTAGTTGATCTGCACGAAGATGAAATCCGCACGGGTGCGCCAGGCGAGGGGCCTCGTCACCTTTGCCACCGTTCCGATCTTGAAGTCGGGATAACCCTGGAATAGCGGCCCACTTCCGTAAGAGCGAACCTCGTCGATCATTCCGCGAACTGTCAGATCTTCGGTGCGCCGGCCCTCTTTCGGCGGGTCGCCGTAGACGAACAGGAAGTGGTCGACCCCGTAGGAGGCAGCAGTAAGGAGGTCCCGCCTGAAGCCCAACAGGTTGCGATCCCGAGCGTTCATGCATGCGATGGAACGAGCTCCCATGTAGGCGACCTCGTGCGCAACGGACACGCTCGACACGGTGGCCCTGCCCAAGTGGTTGTCAGGGATGAGGAACGCGTCGACTGATGACTTCAGCGCGTCGATCTGCTCGTGGACGCGGGCCATATCCGGCTGGCGCGGTGGCTCGATCTCGGCGAGGACCCGGAAATCGGGGCCTTCAAGGAAGGACCGGGGGGGCTCCGGCGGGCGAGGCACCCCGTAACTGTCGTCTTTCATCCCCTGGATATACCAGGCGGATCGTGCAGGGACTTAGATCTTGTCGATGAGTTCAGCAGCTTTCTTCGCCGCATCGCGCGCTTTTCGGAGAGCTTCTCGAGATTCCGCGCCACCCGGATTTGGGGTGGAATCGCCATCCGATGGTCCGTCTGCGGAGTCATCTCGTTCCTCTGATCTGCGGACGTCGGCGAGAGGGCCGAGCGGCGGGAGGGCCAAGAGCTCGGAAGACGGTTCCTCCGTCGCGTCGGTTTCGGTCGCTGCCTTGTGGCCGGTCGTTCCGACTTTCGCCGTCTCCTCGGCGGGACGCGGGTCGAGCGATTCGCCCGCCTGCACGCTTCCGAACTGCGCGGGGGCCGCAGCGATGGAGCTCGAAGCCGGCACCGCGGTCAGAGCAGTGGCCACGATCAGAACCGAAGTCGCAACGCGCTCGACGGTCATAGCTGTGACGAACGGTGAGGCGCCGGCCACGCTGGAGCCGGTACTGCTCGAACGCTCGTCCATCAGATTGCGAACGGCGAATAGCGGCGCCATCGCCCATCCTTCAGCGCGGTCCCAAGCCTTCTTGAACGACGAGCGCGCTCTATGCAGAAGCGCCTTGACTTGTTGTGGAGACATCGCGAGCCGGTTGGCCATCTCGGTGTGGGACATGCCCGCGAGTGCGCGCAGGGCGAGAGCGTGCGCGTAACTCGGCTGCACTTCCTTCATCGTGCGTTCGAGACGCGGGCTCGTGATCCCGATGATCTCTTCGGGGCCGTCCTGGGCCGAGGTCTCGGGAACGTCGGGAAGGATGATCAGGTTGGTCCGCGAACGGGATCGCAGGTAGTCGACGCAGACGTTGGTTGCGATCCGGGTGAGCCAGGCGCTCAGGTAAAACTGACCGTTGAAACGGGGGAGCGCCTGGAACGCGCGAAGGAAGGTTTCTTGGGTGGCCTCCTCCGCGTCCTGCCGACCGAGCAGACGCGTGCATGTGACCTCCACCCTTGCGTGGTGGCGACGGAAGATCTCGTCGTAAGCCGAGCCATCGCCTCGTTTGAACGCGAGCACGAGCTCACGGTCACCGAGACTCTGGTACTCCGCCTTGGTCTGGGCCATGGAGGGATGATTCGCCCTTTTTGAGCGGGTTCCTATGTTTTGCCCCTTAGCTGGGCGAGCTCTCGAGGACACGGGTGTCTCCCTCGGTCGAGCCCTCTCGGACGTCGACGGACGGCTGGGTGGGGTAGGCCACGGGCTCCGGCGACCCGCCTCGGCCGAGCAGCCCGTCCAGGCGGCCGCTCTTGACGATGTAGGCGGTGGCGCCGATCAGGCCGACTATGAGGAACTTGGGGCCCAGCTGGGCGATCTTCGACCGCTTAGGCTTGCGGCTCTCCCTGACCCTGTCGACTACTTCCTTGACTGCCAGGGCCGCGCCGGCCTTCTTCACTATCGGATGCATTTGGTCCCTCCCTCAACGGACGTGTGGTCTAAGCGATATCTACCCCGCTGGATGCTGGAGCAATCCAGGCTGAACGGGCGTTCAGAGGCGCCTATCGAGCGTGCAGCGGCAGATCCCTCACGCTGCGTGATGATTACAGGGTGATCACCTTTCGCGAATACGAGACCAAAACTGGGGGGCGCCTCGATGCGGTCGATGTGACACCCGAAGTGGAACAGCTCGTCGCAGCTTGTGGCGTCAGCGAGGGAAGCGTGCTGGTGTTCTCTCCCCACACGACGTGCTGCGTGCTCCTGGCCGCGCCGGGCCACGACACCATCATGGCTCTCGACGAGGCGATGGAGAAGATCGCTCCAAGCCACGAGTATTACGCGCACGACGACCTCGACATCCGAACCGAGAATCTCGTCGAAGACGAGCCCGCCAACGCACCCGCTCACGTCTTCCACATAGTTGCAGGACGGGCTTCCGAGTCGATCCCCGTGTCGGATGGGCGCGTGATTCTCGGCGTGGGTCAGCGAGTCCTCTTCGTCGAGCTGGACTCATCACGGGTACGCCGGTACTGCATCCAGGTGATCGGCGCGGACGGGACGGCGGACGCGTGATCGGGCCCACGTGGCTCGTCGAGGACATGGTTCGGATCGAGCGATTACTGCTCGACACGGCGGGAAGCTCCAACGATCCGCTCGTTGGTGAAGCCTCGACTCACCTGATCAAAGCGGGAGGCAAGCGCTTGCGCCCTGCCCTGGTGCTGATCTCGTCGCGCGTCGGTACGCCCGGTACACGCGAGACCGATCTGGCAGCGGCTGCGATCGAGCTCGTCCACCTCGCCACGCTGTATCACGACGATGTCATCGACCAAACCGAAACGCGCAGGGGAGCTCCGACCGTTCATTCGAAGTGGGGCACAGAGGTGGCGGTGCTCGCGGGCGACTACCTCTTCGCGAAGGGATGCGGCCTTGGCGCGGAGGCCGGAACGCAGGTCTCGCGAATCCTGGCCGGAGCCATCGCCGAAGTATGCGAGGGCCAGATCGCGGAAACCACGACGCTCGGAGACCCACACCGTTCTACGGACGCCTATCTCTCGACGATCTCGCGCAAGACCGGAGCGTTGTTCCGGGCGGCGTGTGAATTGGGGGCCGTGACGTCGGGTGCGTCCCCCGAGCAGATATCAGCCCTATCCGGCTACGGCACCCACCTCGGCCTTGCGTTCCAGATCGTCGACGACCTTCTCGATCTCGTGGGTGACCCGGCCGTGACGGGCAAGGCCCTGGGGACGGACATCCGTGAAGGCGTCTTCACGCTCCCGGTGCTCGAGGCCTGCCGCAGGGTCCCGGAGCTGGCAAAGCTGCTCACCGCGGCCGACCGGGACATCGACGACCTCCTGAGGACGATCCAGACCAGCGGAGCGGTGGAGGAGGCCCAGGAGGCCGCCAAAGGCCACGCCGACGCCGCAGTGGCCTCCCTGAACGGCTCCTCGGCGGGCGAGTGGCTAGAGGCCCTAAAGACCATCCCCGCCGGAGTCCTAGCCCAGATCTGACCCCCCCACGGCGTTCTGAGCGCGTCAGGTGGCACATAGCGCCACCAAATGACCCGAGAAAACGCTCCGCAGTCGAATGTTTCGCCTCTGGCTAGCGGTGGTATAACAGTTGCAAGCACTTTCAGCCACCAGAAGGAGACAGACATGGCGAGGACCAACCAGGTCGAGAACATCCGGGAACGAGCAGTTGAGCTCGGCGTCTACCTGCCCCTCGGCGCTTACGCCAAGGTGCGCGAAGAGATGTCCGACCTCAGCGCCCCCAGGGTCCGCAAGGTGTTCGAGGATCTGATCCAGCGTGGCGAGAGCCGCGTCGACACCGTCGAGCGGATCATCCGCCGCCGCGGCAAGGGCACCGAGCGCAAGGCCAAGGACGCCGCTCGCAGTGCCGTCTCGCGCGCGAAGAGCACCGCCAAGAAGACCACCAAACGCGCCGAGGCAGCCGCCGACGCGATCGCTCCGAAGCTCCCGCGCGTCGCGGCCCCCAAGAAGGCCAGTGAGCTTCCGATCAAGGGCTACGCGGGTCTGACGGCGAATGAGATCACCTCCGAGCTCAAGGGGCTAACCCAGACCGAGCTCGCGAAGGTCTACAAGTTCGAGAAGGCGCACGACGATCGTCAGACGATCCTCGACGCGATCGAGTCGAAGTTGACCGCCCTTCCGATCCCGACCTACGACGCACTCACCGTCGACGAGATCATCGGTCGACTCGACAAGCTCGACGGGTCGGAGCTGAAGACGCTGCGTCGCTACGAGGCTGAGACCAAGGACCGCACCACGGTCATCGAGAAGATCGACTCGCTCCTCAGCTAAAGAAACTAAGCAGTTAGCGAACGACTTTGGGTCTGGTCGCCGAAGGGCGGCCGGACCCTAGTCTTTTCACGAACATGTCCACGAGATGTTCGACGTAGATGTGTTCGTCCGCCGGCAGCAAGTGCTTGCCGCCGAGGATCTCCTGTTCCACGAAGAACGCGAGCAATGCGTTGAAGAACAGTCGGGCCGCCACCGAGGGATCGACCTGATCCTTCGCTCGCTCGTTCATCCTGTCGGCGAAGATGTGCGCAAGCTCCTGGATCGATTCGTTGACGGCGTCGGCGAAGAACGCCTCTTTCTCCTCCGGGAAGACCTGAACCTCCTGAAGGAGCAGCCGTGCGAGCTCGGTGTTCTGCTTGAGCACGTCGAAGAAGCCCCGCGCCAGCACGATCAGCAAAGCTCGAAGGTCGAGTTGATCGGCGAGGTCGGGCAGCGTGCGAAGGAGCGGCAGGAACGAGTACTCATCGATGATCGCCCTGAAGAGGTCCCGCTTCGATTCGAAGTAGTGATAGATGAGGCCCTCGGTGATATCCGCTTCCCGGGCGATGTCCCTCATCGAGGTCCCATGGAAACCTCGGGTCGCGAACAGATGAAGGCTTGTCTTGAGGATCTCTTCTCGGCGGTCCCGACGACTCTGTTGGCCTACCTCACGCAACGAGACTCCTAACGCTGTTTCGTGAACGAGCTGTGCCCGCCCTTCGACCGGTCTTTGATCTGGCGCAGCAGTTCCTCACGTGCTTCCCTGACTGCTTGACCTAGGTCGGGGTTGTCCGCCTTCGCGATCAGATGGTTCCGTCCATACTCGAGCTCGATCACCACGTGGTTCTTGTTGACCGGGTTCCCGTTCGTGACTCGCACCTCGGCGGAGACCTCGTTCCAGTCCTGAAGCCGTCTATCGATCTTTTCGAGATCTCGCTCTATCTCGTCGATCTTCGACTGGTTGAGCTCGACGCCCGGCGAAGACACGCGGATGTGCATCTGACCTCCTTGTCGTAAGCCTCGAGTCGGTCCTACCCACACTACGTCTCAAGCGAGCCAATCGAGCAAGGGCTTCGGCGGTATATCCGCGGAGTATTCGGCCTCGACATGGCTGCGGCCGGCGGCCCCCATGCGCTCGGCCAGACCCGGATCCTTGAGGAGACGCACGATCCGGTCACACAACTGGTCCGGGTCGCGAGCGTCGACGACGAACCCTGTGTCGCCGTCGAGAACCGCTTCGGGAGTCCCACCAGAGCGACCGGTCACGCTCGGAGTTCCCGTTGCAGCGGCTTCCAACAGCACGACGCCCAAGCCCTCGATCTCGAGCCCGGCCCACCTATCCACCACCGGCAAAGCAAACACGTCTGCGAGCCGGTAGTACGCGGGCGCATGTTCGTCCGGCACTCGCCCGGCGAAGAGGACCCGCGCTTTGGCTCGTGCCGCTTGATGGCGGAGTTTGCCCAGCTCCGGCCCCGTCCCCGCGATGACCAGGACCGTGTGCGGCACTCTGCGAGAGATCTCAGGCATGGCTTCGATCAGCCTGTGCACGCCTTTTCTCCGCACTAGGCGCCCGAAGCACAGCACTACGCGATCCGCGGCCGAGAGTCCCAAGGCGTCGCGCACCGCGCTCGTGTTTACGTCGGGATGGAAGCGGCTGAGGTCGACCCTCGCCCGGAGATTCTCGATATGCGGCCGGCCTTGTTTGCGTGCGATCAGCTCGTGGACCATCCGGTTCGTGTAGTCGCTGACAGGCATCAGCAGGTCGGCGCCGGCGAGAGCCTCCGCCAGCCGCCCCTTCAGAAGCGGGACGGCGGCAGGCACCTTGAGCTCGGCCCCATGAACGATCGCAGCGTAGCGAAGGCCCGCGGCCGAAAGGCGGGGGCCGAGCAGTCCCAACGGCCATGGTGTCCCGAACAGGACCTTGTCGGTCGAGAGTGAGGCGCAGGTTCGCTCGATGGCGCGGACGACTCGCTTACTGGGAATGAGCATCGAGCCCGGCCCCCCGAACACCGGATAGCCGAGATCCGTGGGCAGAGGCTGTCCGTCGCGCTTCGGTGGAGCGAGAACAGCGACTCGAGGTGCGACCGCGTCGCACAGCTCCGCCAGATAGCTCTCGATGCCCCCTCGTCCGGGGAGGAAGGACGAGGTCACCATCAGGGCGTCGGTCATTGGCGGGAAACTATCCGCCGCTCGGCGACTCCAGCGGTTCGATGGCCGCCGCCCGGTCGGGGCTCAAGGCCAGGATGGCTCCGGCCCAGAGCGCGGTCAGAGCGATCCCCTGCGGGTGGTCGTAGGGGAAATGGTCGAGCATCAAGAACGGCAGGTGGGCGATGAACAGAGCCAGCACCGCATGCCAGCCTCTCGCCGCCCGGCCCATCAGTAAGCACAGGAGGAACGCCACCAGAAGAGCCGCGAGGACGCCCGCCTCCACGCCAATGAGCACCACGATGTTGTGAACCGGGTGATCGGAGAGGAAAGGAATCTCCAGCTCTTCGGTCGCCGCGACTCCGTAGAGGCCGGGTCCAACTCCGACAACAGGATGTCGTTTCAGGAGCTCCACTGCCTGATTCGTCAACTCAACCCGACCGCCGGTGGAGTAATCGAGGGGCTGACTCGCGCGCCCTCGCCAATCGTCGAGGTGTGAAAGCCCCGAGATTCCCAGGAACAGAACCATCGCTAAGACGGGAAGTGCGAGCGATCTCCGATAGAAGATCCCGACTGCGAGAGTGGCCAGACAGGCGATAGCTGCGATCGCGCCGGCCCGGGAGAAGGTCAACCCGACCGGCAAGAGGCTGATGCCTGCAAGTACGGCGGCGGCCGGTGATCTCGTCGAGACGTGTACTGCGCACCACACGATCGCGGCGATGAGCCCGAACGCTGCGAGGTAGTACGGATGATGGAACGTTCCCGATGCGGCGCGCGATCCATTGATCAGCGTCAGTTCGGGTCGTTCCCCGAGCCCCAAGAGGCTCAGCGTGTCCCCGTGCACGATCTGAGCGATCGCCAGGGCCGCTTCGAACACACAAACGATTGCGAGAGCGCGCAAGAAGATCCGCCGGCCCGAAAATGTGGCTGCTCTGCACACGCTGAAGACCAACACGAACGCGAGGCCCCATCGAATCGTTCGTTCTACTCCTGCGACGGACGGGTGAGCCAAGGTCGCGAGAGCAAGCAGGACTAGTGATCCGACCATCGCCCACACGGCTTTTCCACCCGAACGCACACGCGCGAGGACTTCCCGTCGCTGAACGAACGCCAGGACGATGAGAGGGATGTCGAACGCATATATCGAGAAACCGGACGTGTACTTGGTGATCAGAGTGGACTGGTCGAATTCGATGCGAAGAAGTTGAAGGTCCTCGGCGGCGAGGACGATCACAAGAAGGAGTAGTGCAGCCCACCAAGGCACGCGCCCGATGTCGTTCGAGCGGCTGTCATCCGGTTCCGTCCGACCTTCGATCAAGGCCGGAGAAGACTAGGCGAAACGCACGTTTTACTCCCTGCCGCGAAGCGGACTTACGGAACGAGACTCCAGCCCGATTGTGGGAGAACGATCGCCCCAGGCGTCTGGTCGAGCAGCCCATTGCGATAGGCCTCATGCATCGCGTCGACCAAGAGGGGATCGAACTGCCGGCCGGAGCCCTCTCGGAGCTCGCCGAGCGCGTCTTCGACTCCAAGTCCTCTGCCGAACGGTGTCTCGGTCGTCATCGCATCGAACGCATCCGCGATGAGGATCAACCGGGACTCCAGGGGGATCGCGACCTCGGAGACCCCGCTCGGGTACCCGGTCCCGTCCCAGTGCTCGTGATGATGGAGCACGATCGGGACCATCCGATCCATGCCCGGCATGCGGGAGAGGATGCTGGCTCCCATGATCGGGTGCAGCCTCATCAGATGGAGCTCTTCATCGGTCAATGGAGTTCGTTTCTGCAACAAAGCATCGGGGATCCCGATCTTGCCGACGTCGTGAACGAGTCCGACCTGACGGACGAAGTTGACGCTGTCGCGTGGCGAGCCGAGCAGGCGAGCGAGGTCGGCGGCGATCTGACCGACGCGCCATGAGTGGCCGCCCGTGTAGGTGTCGTGGTCGTTCACTGCGGCAACTAGAGCATCGAGGGTCTCCCAGGAGAGCTCCTTGTCGTTCCGCGCCTGAAGCGTCTCAGCGAGTCGCCTTGGAAAGCCCTTCTTGACCGGCTTTACGTCCATCTGCCCTCCGATGACTAGTCCTTCTGGACTATCGGCAGGGTGGTCTTTTTCCTTAACCGGCCTTAGCGGCGGCGGCGGCGCGCCTGACGGTAGGCGGGAGCTCTCCGAACGGTCAGACCGAATCCCGCGAGCATGCTGAGAACCGCCGCGCTCAGGTAGAGCGGAGCGGGACTCGGTTGCCGTTTGTCCCGGTAGGAGGAGAACTGGTACTCCTCCGATACGGCTATGTCGTTTTGCATTTTTGCTGTGTTGTATGCCGCGGCGACCTGGAGTTGCTCTTGCTCTTGAGGCATGACGGCCCCCTGCAACTGGGCGATCTGCTGAGGCGACCCGACGGTCTCGATGACCGGCGGCGCGGGGGCCGGGATCAACGCGGGAACAGTGGCCGGCACTATTACGGGGGCCGAGGCGGGTACGAACGGGACCTTTGGCTTGGCGGGCTTGATGGCTTTGGGCAGCTTCTTGCAGGTGACCTGGGCGGTCGCGTTCGAGATCTCGACCGTGTCGACCTTCGCTTTCAACTGGACCGTCTTCGTGGATCCGGCAAGCTGGCGAGTGCAGTGGAAGGTCACGTGGAAGCCGAGCTTGTTATTTCGGCTGACGTCGACGATCGGAATGAGTGCGCGATCGATTGCCTCGACGAATTCGGGATTCTGCGGAACGGCGAGCTCAACCGAAACGTTCTGGGTCAGAGCGCGCACGGTCGAGATGATCGCCGGCGCGAGGTTCATGTTTCCGCTTCCGTCGAAGTCGGTGATCAAACAAACGAGAGAGTCCCCGGCCGGAACATCGATGCTTCCGTCCTCGTTGCAGTCAACCCCGCCGGCCGGCGCGACCGCCCCGGTGTCTCCCGCCATGTCTTCGAGGTCTTTGGTCCCGTCGGGACCGTTCACGCCGTAGATCGAGAGTCCGATCTGTTGGATGTCGCGTTCGGCGAGCGCCGTCGCGACCGTGTTGTAGTCCGGGGACGGATGGGCCGCGTCGCGGTGGAACTGCGCGTCGGTGATGTTCACGATGATCTTGACCGCGTCGGGCCGGAAGGCTGCCTCCTGACCCGCCGACACGAAGCCGGGATCACCGCTGCCGGTCGCCGCTTGATAAAGCGCGGTCAATTGGCTCTCCGGCTGGTCGCCGCCGCCCGAGGCTGCAAGTCTCTCGAGTGCGGCCACGAGCGACTCATCGGCCGGTCCGATCCGACGGTTCAATCGATAAGGGAAGTCACCCTGGTCGGGGCTCCCGAAACCTGGGAGTGGATAGTCCTTGAACTCCGCGACGCCGAATTGCACATCGAGAGAGGAGCGGCTGAGGTCTGCAACGATGCGTCGCATACCACTGCGAAGCCCGGCGATCGTGGACTCCATGCTCGAGGAGGTATCCACGATGAAGAACACGTCAAGGGGTCTCGGGTTACCCGGAAGAGCGAAGTGGTAGTCGACGGTCTTGGATTCGCCGACCTTCAGCTTGAGCTTCGTCTTCTTCGGCTGCAGCGAGGTGTCCAGCGGATTCACGTTAGGCACCTGTGCGGGAACTCCCGGAAGGTTTGCGGTCAGCTGCAGACCCGTGAAGACCTGGATCGAGCGCGACGCGCGGCCGTAGACGAAGGGGTATTCGACCCTCGGGATCTGAAGGTCCCATAGATCTTCGACGCTGGGCCTCGTGATCGGCAACCAGTACTCCGGGGATTTGAACTGACAGAAGTTGCCGTGTGCGCTTTGCACTATCTGGTCGGGAGTGTTGCCGTGCGCGATCGACTGTCCGAAGCCGGGGCAGCTGGCGATGCGAGTGAAAGTCGCCCCGCCGTTCTTGCTGATCCCGAACGACTGCGTTTCCGTTTCATAGGCCATGATCTGCGCCGGAGCAGCGGGGCCGTGGAACACATCGAGCATGCTGACGCCCGACGCGACGGATTCGATATGTCCGCGTGTCTGGCCCCCGTCGGTGGAGTGGAAGAGACCGCTCGGTCCGTAAGTCCACACATCCTCAGGTCGGATCGGGTCGATCACGAGCCCGGTTGTCGCGATGGATTCACCGTTCCGCTTCTCCCACGAGCTCCCCGCGTCTCCGGTTGCGTAGATGTCATCGCCGATGTCAACGGGATTGCTTCGAACGTGGAGGTAGCCGACATCCATGTTGCCCGGTGAGAACTGCAGACTGTACGCGCCACCGGTCACGAGTGGAAGGCCCTCTTCGAAGGACTTCCAGGTGACCCCGCCGTCTTTCGAAACGACGACATGGGGGCGGTATGCGGGGCCCACCGACTCCTCAACCAGGAGGTAGACGCGACCGAGCGCGGCAGGGCTTTCAGGTATCTCGATCTGCTTGATGTTCGCGTTGGCCAATGTCGTGACGGCAACATCGAGCGTGGGGAGGACGTCGAGCGCGAAGACAGGGCTCCAGTCGCAGCCGCCGTTGGACGTTTTCCAGACCTGCTGTCCGTTAGATGCATAGAGGGTCGTTGGATTCACGGGCTCCACTGCGTAAGAAGTCAGACTCGCCGTCCCCTGGGTGAATGCGGGGGCCGAGATCGTCTTCCACAACCCGTTGACGACAACGTTCGGACAGCTGGGCGTCTGCGGCCGCGCCGCGAGCGCCAGCGGACCCAGCAAGAGCAGCACGGAAAGGGCGGCCGTCGCCGCCCTGGAGAATCTGGTCATCTCAGGGATGGTTCTACCCGGCCCCCGTGACTCCTCCGCCTCTAGGCGGGGTGGAAGGGGTCGCGAAAAGGTAAGAGCCCTGGGGCGGAGGGCGCCCCAGGGCTCTATGCCCGCCTTGATACAGAGAGGTCTTAGGGCTTCGTGATCCGGAAGACGTCGAAGCCGCGCTGCTCGTCGTTCGAATAGATGTAGGGGCCCTTGTAGAACTTCGAGGACCAGGTGACGCCGCCGTCCGGCATGAACCAGCCGAGCTCCTTTACGGCGTCCGGCGTGCTATTCGCCCCGACCGTGACGCCGGTGTATTTCGAGACGTCCAGGTAGCGAGATCCCGCCGAGTACCACGAGATGGCGACCTTCGTGCCGTCGTCGGAGATATCGAACACGTGGCTCGTGCAAGCCTGCGGCCCACTCTGACCGTCCCTGGCCAGAGCAACTTCCTGAGGCTCGTACATGCCCTTGAGGGCTAGGACGGGGGCCGCCGGAGTTTCAACGACGTCGTAGAAGTAGAGAGCTCCACCGGGGCACGGGTAGGCGCTGCCGCCGCCGCCCTCATCGCCGACGATAACGGTCTTGCCATCGGGCGTGAACTTGGCGTCGTGGATGATTGAGCAACCGGGGCAGTGCATGATCGACGCAAGCGTCGGGTTCTCGGGGTCGGTCGTGTCCAACATCTCGATGTCGTCAACGCCGGCCGTGACGGCCCTCGTTCCCTCGGTGTTGAAGGAGATGTCGTGGGTGCTGTGCCCGGGAACCATGATCGTGTTGACGAGCTCCGGCTTCGCCGGGTTCTTGATCGACCAGATCTGAACCTCGCCCCGGACGTTGCCGACGTCGGAGTCGGAGTTGTAGATAAGTGGGAGCTTCGGGTGGGCCGTGATGTTGTGCGACCCGCGCGGGATGTCGGCCATTCCCACCGGCTTGGGCTTCAGCGGGTTGGTGATGTCGACCGTCATGAAGCCGATGCGGTTCGCCGCGAGGCACGCCTCGGGGCCACCCGTGGAGTCCACGCCCATGATCACGGTCTTTTGGTCGGCCGAGATCTGGATGTCGCTCTGGTAGACGGGGCACTTCAACCAAGCGGCTTCCTTGACGTGCTCGGGGTCGGTGATGTCGATGACGTGGAGACCGCCACCATCGTTGATCGATGCGAACGAACCCGCGAACGCGTAGTCGCGGCCCTTGATCGTCGCGAACTCCATGTCGGAGCCGGATTTCCAGGGGATGTTCGCGATGATCTTCATGTTTACGCCTTCACCCTTGAGGGGGTTGGCCTTCGGCTTTCCGGCGCTTGCAATGCCGGTGCCAAGAGCCGCTGTGATGAGACCAGCGACCGCGGCTACCGCGATCAGTGACTTCTTGCGTCCTTTCATCTGCCCGCTTCCTTTCCCTATCAACTGGCTATTTTGACGAGTTACTTAACGACGAAGGTCTTGAGGACGGTGAGTGAGTCGAGCGGGAAGTTGCCGCTTGACAGGAATGCAGAGGGGATCGCACTGACCGATCCGCCGAAGATGTTCGTTCCCGGACCGATCTTCGAACCCTTCTTGACGCCGATGGCCTCTGCCGGAACCGGGATAGTGATCGTCTTCGCAGCGGCATCGAATACCGCGGTGACGAGTGCGAACTCCGTGCAAGTGGTCAGCGTGATCGCCGGCGTCGGGTTGTCGACGCAATCGCCGCGTACGGAGAAGGGCGACAGACCCGGGTTGCGTGGGGGAGGGCAGGTGCCCGCCGTCGGGTCGCAAGCTCCACGCGAGAAGTTCGTGAACTTGCCGTCGAGCTCGAGAGGTTTGTTGTTGACCATGAAGTCCCAGGTGTAGCGAGGGATCTCCGGAGCGCCACCGCTCGGCGGCAGGTTGTTCAGAGTTATGACGAAGTTGACGTTCTTGCCGTCATAGCTGATCGAGGCACCGGTGAGGTCCATACCGAACTGATCGCCGATCGGGGCGATGTTTGGGTCGGCGTTGGCGCCCCAGTCCCCCGCAGGGTCTTCTCCAACGACGGTGGGGCTCTTAGCTGCCTCGGCGGTGGGCGCGAGCAGCGCACCCGCCAGAAGGCCGGTCGCAATAAACGCTGCAAGGCTCTTCTTCATGTCTGGTCTCTCCTAGTCGATGTCCGCTTGTGAGGGGTGATTTCGACGGCAGGAGCCGCGCTCCTGCTCGCGCGGTCTCCACCAGGCGCCGCGGCAGGGAAGGGTGGAGCCGTGGCGAATCCATCACCGACCGACAAAAACGACTCATCGGGAGACTTTGCTAATGATCCTCAAGCGCATCGCCGCGCTCGCCATCGCAGTTGCGGTTGCAGCGCCAGCTCTGCTAACGGGCGCACCCGCAGGAGCCAAAGGCAAAGTCGGCTACGACTTCTACGATCTGACCAAAGCGGCCAAGCCGAAGATCACCGGCAAGGAGATCATCGCTGGGCTGGAGGACTTCGTTTCCAAATTCCCGCTTCGTCAGAACATGCTGCCCAACAACGCGGCTGCAGCCGATTTCCTAGCTAAAGAGGCGAAGGGCTACGGGTTCAAGACGAAGGTCTACGAGTTCCCCGGCGGCACCAACAACGCTCGCACTCTGCGGGTCATCGAAGCGGTGAAGCCTGGAACCACTAAGCCGGACGAGTGGATCGCGTTCGTCGCGCACTACGACATCGTCGCTCCCGACGGAGTTGGCGCAACGGTTCAAGGCGCATACGACGATGGCACCGGCACGAACATCCTTCGCTACTTTGCCAAAGCGTTCTCCAAAGTGAAGACGAACCGATCGATCGCGATCCTCTGGTTCGACGGTGAGGAGAACGGCCTGCTCTCGTCCAGGCTCTATGCCGACATGCTCGAGAAGAAGGGTCAGAAGATCCACGCCGCGATGGGCTTCGACATGGTCGGCATCGGTTACCCGGCTAACTACTGCATCTGCATCTACCACGGCCCCCAACCGGAAGTCGCAGAGCTCGCGGTTCCGATCGCGCGCTACGTGAACTACGACTTCATGAAGTTCCCCGAAGGCGATGGGGCTCCCGCTGCCGCTCAGAAGTGGCCGGTCGGTGCGGAAGGTCACGTCTGCGTGTGCGGCGCCAACATCCGGAATTCCGACGAGAGCAGCTTTGCGGCGAAGGGCTGGTTCTCGATGCGCTGGACCGGGATGCGCACCGCATCCGACTACCCGGGCTATCACCAACCGTGGGACACGATCCCGTTCATGGAGATGGTCGCCGGGAGCCGCGAGAACCTCGAGCAGGGAACCGAGAACACGTTCCTGTCCGCCTACTACACGACGCTGGTCCTGGACCACCTGCCGTCGCACTAGCTCGGACTTACGTCTCTCCCGGGTGGGAGGCGTCGGTGAATTCCCTGAAGACTCCGGTGACAAGGAACGAGGTCTGTTCCCCGATGTCCACCGCATGGTCACCGATCCTTTCCAGATAGCGCGCGACCAGTAGCAACTGGATCGCCCACTCAAAGCTTTCTTCATCGCCTATGTACTCCCTCAGGTGGTGGAGCATGCTGCGATTCAGACGATCGATCGCGTCATCGCGATCGGGAAGCTCCTCGGCCTGATCCACGCTCCGTTTGGCGAACGCATCCAAAGCGAGGTCGATCATGTCTCCCGCTCTATCGCCCATCTCTTGTAGCGCGACCAGCATCGTGGAGTCGGACGGGTATGGATGATCGTTCAGAACGAACTTCGCAACGTTGACGCAGAGGTCGCCCATCCGTTCGATGTGGACGTTGGAGTGCAATAGGGCGCTGATCAATCTCAGATCCCGAGCGACGGGCGCCTGAAGCGCGATCAGGTTGAGGATCCTGGTGTCTGTCGCGAGATAGATGTCGTCTACCCGGTCGTCATCTTCGATTACGGCTTGGGCCAGCGGGCCGTCGTGCTGAGCGAGTGCCGTCATCACCTTTTCGAGCTGGCTTCGGACGAGGCGTCCCTCAGACAGCAGACCTCGTTCGGCCGTTTCGAGCTCCTCGCCGAAGTTGATCCTGACCATCAGCCGAACCTCCCGGTGATGTAGTTCTCGGTTCGCTCGTCCGACGGTCGAGTGAAGATCTTCTCGGTCTCGTCGAACTCCACGAGAACGCCGGTCCGACGATCTTCGTCCTCGTTGACTTCAGCAGTGAAGAACGCAGTCATCTCACTCGTCCGAGCCGCCTGCTGCATGTTGTGGGTGACGATCACGATCGTGTAGAGCTCTTTGAGGCTCTGCATCAGATCTTCGATGCGACCGGTCGCGATGGGGTCAAGGGCGGAGCAGGGTTCGTCCATGAGGATCACATCCGGCTCCACTGCTATGCATCGGGCGATGCATAGACGCTGCTGCTGCCCGCCGGACAATGACATTGCGGATTCGGAGAGACGACTCTTCACCTCATCCCAAAGGGCCGCCCGCCTCAACGCCTCTTCAACCCTCGTGTCGAGAGAATCGGTCAATCCGGCGATCCGAGCCCCGAAGGCGATGTTGTCGAAGATCGATTTCGGGAATGGATTCGGTTTCTGGAACACCATCCCGATCCGGCGACGTACCTCAACCGGGTCTACCTCCCGAGCGTAGAGATCAAGTCCGTGATAACTAACCCGACCTTCTACCTTTGCGATGTCGATCAGATCGTTCATCCGATTGAGACAGCGCAGCACAGTTGTCTTGCCACAGCCAGATGGACCGATCAGCGCAGTGATGCGATTCACGGGGATATCGAGCGAGACATTTCTAACGGCTCGGAAATCGCCGTACAGAACGGAGAGATTCTCGATCTCGAAGACGGGAGGTCCCGTGTTGCCCATCTCTTCGAGCTGCTGAGTCCTGTCGGTGCCGGTCACCGATCTCGGTTCAGGCGTTTTGATCATCGTGATGCCCAAGCTCACCACCTTCTCTCGTAGCGGTTTCTCATGTAGATAGCGATCGAATTTGCGAGAAGGATCACGGCGAGCAGCACAAGGATCGCTGCCGAGGTCAACGCTCGGAAGTCCGCGTTTGGAAGCCGGGCCCAAGCGAACACGATCGTCGGGAGGGAAGTGAAAGGCCCCCGGAGTTGCTCGAGGATCGGTTGGTGGCCGGTCGCTAGGAAGCCGGTAACGGCGCCGACTAGCAACAACGGTGCCGTTTCTCCCATGGCCCGAGACAACGAGAGAACGGTGCCGGTCAGGATCCCAGGTGTGGCGGCTGGGAGGACGTGGTGGCGCACCACCTGCCACTGGCTGGCTCCCACTCCGTATGCCGCTTCGCGGATCGAGGACGGCACCGCTCGCAGCGCCTCGGACGTTGTGATGATGACGATAGGAAGAACGAGTATCGCCAGGGTCAGCCCCGCCGAGATGATGCTGGCGCCACCGGTCAACCCTTGAAGAACGGTGACGAAGGCGATCAATCCCAGGAGTCCGTACACGATCGAAGGAACGCCCGCGAGGTTTCTCACATTCACCGTGATCAAGCGGGTAAGTCGAGTGTCGGGCGCGTATTCCTCGAGGTAGATGGCGGCAGCGATCCCTAGAGGGAACGCGACGATGACCACGAAGACCATCGTTAGTAGCGACCCCACGATCCCTTGGTAGATGCCGGCCCTCTGGGGCAGCGACGACAAAGGAGCATTGAGGAAGTCGCTGCCTCGTTCGGTTAGAACCGGCATGCCTGCTCTTGCGATGTCCGCGATCAAGAGAACTAGCACACCCAAAGTGAGCAACAGGAGTCCAAGCGCACCGAACTCGACCAGGCGACCTGCGACGTCGCGGTTGCGTCGCCGCAGACGCAGACCCACTGCACGTTCGATGGTCGAACTAGCAGAGTTGGTCATCAGTACGCCCTCCTCGTTCGGCGCACGAACCGTTCGCTCACGAGATTCAGAGTGAGCGTCATCGCAAACAGGAGGAGCCCCACGAAGAAGAGACTCTCAACGGCACCGGCTTGACCGACCCGGTCGCTTCCGATGGCCAGTGATGCCATCGCGGCGGTCATCGTCTGGCCCGGCGAGCAAGGGTCGACCGAGAACAGGGATCCTCCGGTGGCGCCCGCGGCTATCGCGACGACCATCGTTTCGCCGATCGCCCGCGAGATCCCGATGATCAGCGAGGCAGCGATACCGGAGACGGCTGCTGGAAGAACCACCCTCGCAGTGGTTGTCCCCTTCTTTGCACCAAGTCCGAGTGAAGCCTCGCGAAGTGAATCGGGAACCGAGCGGAGCGCGTCCTCGGCAACGGATGCAATGAGCGGAGTGACGAGGATGCCGACTCCGATGCCGGCCGCGGCGAGATTGAAGATTGCGGACTGCCCACACAATCTCTCAACGATGTGCGGACTGATCCACGTCAGCGCGAAGAAGCCGAGAACAACACTGGGGACGCTGGCGAGGATCTCGAGAACGGGCTTGAGGAGCCGCCGCAGGCGCGGTTTGGCGTATTCGGAGAGATAGATGGCCGCTCCAAGACCCAAAGGAGCAGCGACGAGGAGAGCGATGCCGGTCACCAAGAGCGTGCCAACCAGGATCGTTTTCAGATCGAACATGCGCCGTCTCGGGAACCATCCGTCGCCCCAGAGATGGCCGAGATCGATGGATCGAAGGAAGTCGATGGCCTTGCCTGCCAGCGCCAAGACGATGACGAGACTGATGACGACGGAGATGATCGCCGCCAGTTGAAAAGCGCGCTTGATGAGCCGTTCTCGCAACCGCCGTCTGGGATCGCCGGTCAGGTTCGCGATCGTGAAGGCATCGCCTGAAGCCGAACTCATCGGATCGATCGATTCGAAGAAGGGCGGCGGAGAGTCGGCTGATTGGGAAGCCGACTCTCCGCCAGGGGGACCGGACGGCAGGTTTGGTTACGAACCTGCACCACTGCGCCGTGAGTCCCAAGCCTCTTGCGTTGCCGCAAGCTCCTCATCCGGCTGCGATACGTAGCCGACTTCCTGCACTGATGCCAAACCCTGATCGGAAAGGTAGTAGTCGACGAACGCAGCGACCGCGTCGTTGCTTTCCGCTTCCTTGGAGTTCACGTAGATGTAAAGGTCGCGCGAGAGCGGGTACGACCGATCCTCGATCGTCTGGGTGGTGGGCTCGATGCAACCATCCCCACCGTCGATCGCGATCGCCTTGGTCGCTCCGCCCGTCTGTTCGTAGTAAGCGAAACCCACCCAACCGAGAGAGGAAGGCGAGCCTTCGATTCCCTGGATGATGACGTTGTCGTTCGGCGAGGATTGGTAGTCGGGCCGTGTCGTGACCTCGTCCAGGCCTCGGCCTTCACCGATCCCCTTCAGCGCCAGGTCGATGAACGAACCCCAGGTGCCGGATTCTTCCCCGGGCCCTGTGACTACTAGCGGCGCGTCGGGATAGGGAGTGTGGCTTGCTCCCAATTTCTCGCCGAGGGAGTTCGCGTCGGACCAGTTCTCGAAACCTTCCGACTCTGGACCCAAGAGCGCATAGAGATCGTTGAAGTCAAGACAGTCCACGGCGTCGTTGTCGGGTGACGTCAACACGGTGATGCCGTCGATCCCGATCTTCAATTCGATGAAATCGATCCCGGCCTTCTTGCACGCGTCGACCTCTTCGGGCTCGATCTCTCGTGACGCGTCCGAGATTTGCGTCTTGCCTTCACAAAAGAGTGCGAACCCGTCGGTGGTTCCTGGACCGTTGACGGAGATGGAAACGTCTTGGTTGTCGGCCTGGAACTTTTCAGCCACCAGAGATGTGATGGGCTCTACGGTCGAGGAGCCCGAGATGGTGAGCTCTCCCGAAATAGCGGCGGCTCCCGCCGGACCCCCGGTGGGTCCCCCGCTGCCGCCACAAGCTCCCACTCCTACCGCGATCGCGGCCACTGCTAGGAGCGGACCTACCTTCTGCCGGTGTTTTCCCATGTGCTTTACGTTGCCTCCTCAAAAGCGTGTGGATCCCTCGGACCCACCTTGCTGTCGGACGCTAGCAACGCGACATGGCGTGACCGCGACCGGCATGTGACGCGCGTGTGAACAGTTGAAGAACGACGACAGGGACGTGGGGATCCGTTGGTGAGACACGAACTCCCGCCTCTACACTGAGTCCCTAACGTGAACCTCTGGCTTGCGCTTTCAGTCGGCCTCGTTGCCGGTCTCGCTCTCGGACTCTTGCTCCGTGGCCGTTCTTCATCGAACGCGGTCGAACACGAGTTCTCAAGCGAACCTCCCGCCGGCAATTCAGAACGAGTTGATGGACTCGTAGGTGAGGAGTTGTTGGAGGCGGTCTCCGAAGGCGTGATCGTCCTGAACGACGTAATGAATCCCGTTCTGGCGAACTCGGCTGCTCGAGAACAGTTGTCGCTGGACCGCGGGTTCGGTTTCGCGGAGATTCCCAGCGAAGTTAGGTCGATGGCTCGTCGAGCCTTCTCAACCGGCGAACCCGTTGTAGAGATCGTTGAGGTTTGGAATCCTCGACAGCGCAGTCTTGAGGTCAACGTCGTTCCTCTTGCTGGTGAAGCGGGAGCGGTTGTCAGCTTGCGAGACGTGTCCGACGAACAGCGAGCGCAAACGATCAGGCGACGTTTCGTGACGCATGCTTCTCATGAGTTGAAGACTCCGGTTGCCGGGATCCAGGCCCTTGCGGAAGCTGTGCTCGAAGCGTTGCCGGATGACCCCGAGGCGGTCGAGCGTTTCGGGCAGAGACTAGTGCTGGAAAGCGAGAGATTGGGTCGCCTCATCGGGGACCTCCTCGATCTTTCTCGTCTGGAAGACCCCGGCAGCTTCTTGGACAAGCCGGTGGACCTGGCGGCGGTCATCGCTGTGGAAGTCGCAGAGATCGGCCCGCGTGTCGAGGCCAAGCGGATCAGATTGCAAACGGAGGTCACACCAGGCCTCTTCGCTCGCGGCGACGACCAACAGCTGGCTTTGCTCGTGCGCAACCTGCTCGACAACGCCTACCGATACACGTCAGAGGAGGGGAGCATCGAGGTTTCCCTTCGTCGTGAGCTTGAGGGAGCGATCATCGAGGTTTCGGATGATGGCGTCGGTATCCCCATGAAAGCTCAGGCCAGAGTGTTCGAGAGGTTCTTCAGGGTCGACGAAGCTCGCTCTCGCACGAGCGGGGGCACTGGGCTCGGTCTCGCCATCGTGAAGCACGTTGCGGATCTCCATGGCGGGCACGTCGAACTTCTGAGCGAGTTTGGAGAGGGGTCCACATTCAGAGTGCACCTTCCCCTCGCTCCGGAGACCATCGGTTCGGAGGCAACGTAGGTGCCCAGATTGTTATTGATCGAGGACGAGGAAAGTCTGGGCGAGGCCCTCGCTTACCAACTAACCCGTGAGGGCTACGAGGTTCAGAGAACGACCGATGGAGCCGACGGCCTGGCGCGATTCAAGTCGGCGGGGGCCGACCTGGTCTTGCTGGATCTCATGCTCCCGGGGATGTCCGGCGAAGAGATCTGCAGGGAGATCAGGAGGTCCTCTTCCGTCCCGATCATCATGCTCACGGCGAAAGATGACGAGATCGACAAGGTCGTCGGCTTGGAACTGGGGGCCGATGACTACATCACCAAGCCCTTCAGCTCACGCGAGCTGGTCGCACGCATCAAAGCGGTTCTGAGACGGGCTCGCGAGCCCGCCATGGCGACGGATTCCGTACTCGAAGGAGGCGGGATACGCCTCGACGTCGACAGAGCCGAGGTCACAGTTAGGGGTCGCGAGGTAAAGCTGACGCGTAAGGAGTTCGACCTTCTTGCGTGCCTGATGGAGAACGCGGGACGAGCGCTGCCGCGCGAGGTCCTCATCGATCGGGTTTGGGGAACCGACTATTTCGGCGACACCCGCACCCTCGACGTTCATATGAAGCGGCTGAGGTCGAAGCTCGAAGAGGATCCTCACGACCCCGTTCTTCTAGTCACCGTGAGGGGACTGGGCTACAAATTCGCGACCTGACTTCTGTTCACCGGAAGTTCATGTTCCTCGTCCGGGTGAGCCTTCCAGAGCTTGTTAGGTTTCGCGCGGAACTGCAAACCTTCGAGCTTGGGAGCTGGAATGCGTCTGCGCATCACCCCGCAAGATCACACGTTCTTCGACCTGTTCGAGAAGCTCGCCCTCAAGGTGAAAGAGGGGGCCGACGATCTCCTGGGCCTCCTGCAGGACTACACCGACCTCGATCGGAAGATCGGCAAGATCCTGGATATCGAGCACCAGGGCGATGAGTTGACCCATGAGGTCATCAGGCGAGTGAACACCTCTTTCGTGACTCCCTTCGACCGGGAAGACATCCACCATTTGGTTTCCAGCCTCGACGACGTGCTCGATCACATCGAGGCCGCAGCGGAGTACCTCCAACTGCAGAAGATCGAACAACCAATCCCTCAGATGATCTCGCTGGCGGAGACATTGGCCGAGGCTGCATCCAAGACCGCTCTTGCCATGCCACACCTCGAGAACATGAAGGATCTCGAGGAGTACTGGATCGAGATCAACCGACTCGAGAACGAGGGCGACCGGATGTACCGACGCACGATCGCGGAGCTTTTCTCCGGTGACTACAAGGCTATGGACGTCTTGAAGTTCAAGGAGATCATCGAACAGATCGAGGGTGGGATCGACAGGCTCGAAGATGTCGCCAACGCTATCGAGAGCATCTACCTGAAGCACAGCTGATGCCTTTCTCACTCGAAGCGGGGATCATCATCCTCGTCGCGCTGTCTTTCGACTTCGTGAATGGATTTCACGACGCCGCGAACTCCATCGCGACCGTCGTGTCGACGAGGGTTCTCTCCCCGAGGGTCGCGGTGGCGTGGGCAGCGTTCTGGAACTTCATCGCCTTTCTCGTTTTCGGGACCGCCGTTGCCAAGACCGTGGGCGCGGGCACGATCGACATCTCCCTGCTCGCGACGAAGGCCGACGGGTTCAACGTGATACTCGCCGCGCTGATCGGCGCGATCGGCTACGACCTGCTTACCTGGTATTTCGGGTTGCCCACTTCCTCGTCCCACGCTTTGGCCGGCGGATTGGTAGGAGCTGCGCTCGTTTACGGCGGCAAAGACATGTTGGTCTCTTCCGGCCTGACCAAGATTGCGATCTTCATAGTCGTGTCTCCGATCGTGGGATTCATCCTCGGAGTGATCTTGATGAACATCATCACGACGATCGCGCAGTTGGTGACCAGGAGCGGTAAATCAACCGTTCAGGGAGCGAACAAGTTCTTCCGGAGGATGCAGTTGTTTTCCGCAGCAGCTTTCTCGCTTGGGCATGGAGGCAACGACGCTCAGAAGACGATGGGCATCATCGCGGCTGTTGTCTTCATCGATGCGCATGCAGGAACCACCCTCGGTGATGAGCTCCACATCGAACTGTGGATGGTTCTTCTCGCTCACCTCGCGATTGGACTCGGCACGATGTCGGGGGGGTGGCGGATCGTCCACACGCTCGGCTCACGGATCACGAAGCTTCAACCGGTGGGCGGGGCATCCGCCGAGACTGCGGCCGCGGCCACGCTGTTCGCGACAACTCACTTCGGCATACCCGTATCCACCACCCACACCATCACTGGAGCGGTAATCGGAGTGGGGACCACCAACCGGGTCTCCGCGGTGAGGTGGGGTGTGACGGGCAGGGTTCTATATGCATGGGTCCTCACCATCCCGGGCGCTGCCCTGATCGCCGCCCTGGCTTACGAGCTGCTGCGGATCGTGCCGGCCGAGGCTGTTGGGACCGTCGGTTTGGTCGCGGCCGCCCTGACGGGAGTCGTTCTGCTCAATCGCAGACGGCGTCAGGTGAACGACGTCATCTATGCGCCCCCGTGATAGCCGCGCTATAACTGCTTCCCATGAGTGACGACGAACTCCAACTGCTACGAGACCAGGCGAAAGCCGATCGCAAGCTGATCCAGCAGGCCGCCGACACCTTGGCCGAGATAGGTCGCGGCGAGGGGCTCACCGACCCTCAGGCCGACGTGCTTGCCGCCTTACGGATCAGGCTTGAGGGCAAGAAGCGCGCATCTCTCGACGAGCTGATTACCGCGGCCGGGGACATCTCGGGAAAGAAGGATCTCGGCGACGTATTGAGCGGACCGGTCGAGAAGAAGAACGCTGACTGGCCCGAGATCGAAGAGAAGAAGCTTGACTGGCCCGGTGCCTAACTAGCCGTCTCCGCCGTTCTCGCGCTGTTGGAGGAATTGCTCCACCTCTGCGGCCAGCGCGTCGGCACTCGGCAGTTCGGATGGATGGATGGCTTCCTCTACCGACCGTTCGTCGGCCCGCTCCTCGAGTAGTGCGACGTAGGCCTGCACATCTTCGTCGGTCGCGACGATCTCCGAAACCCGTTCTTCGTACGCGGCTGATGCGATCTCGAGCTCGGTGATATCCGTCTCGATGTCGGTCAGCTCTGACGCGTTCTGGACGAGGGCCATTGCAGCCTTGGGATTCGGAGTGATCGCGAGGTAGTGGGGCACCGCGGCCCACAGGCTGGCAGAGCCAACGCCCGCTTGCGAGAAGGCGTCATGCAGCACTCCGACGATCCCGGTGGGGCCTTCGTAACGCGAGCGATGGAGCCCGAGTCTGGCGATGAGTCCGGGATCGACCGCCGTTCCGGTTATCTGCACCGGTCTCGAATGAGGGACGTCGGCGAGGAGCGCGCCCAACGTGATGACGAGTTCCACTCCTTTGGAACTCGCAATGTCCACGATCAGCGAGGAAAACGTTTTCCACCTGACGTTCGGTTCGGTGCCGATCAGGACAATGACGTCGTGGGGGCCGTCCAACCGAGCGGCCATGAACTCGTTGGATGGCCAGCTGATCTTCCGAGTGATCCCGTCGACCAGCTCCACGTGCGGTCGAACGGCCTGGAAGTCGTAGAACTCCTCAGGGTCGATCGAGGCAAGCCGTTCGGCCCCCCAGGTTCGCGCGAGATGCGAGGCCGCGAATGAAGCGGCGTCACCCGCGTCGTTCCATCCTCGGAACGCAGCTATGAGGATCGGAGAGCGGAGCTCGATGTCCCTGTGAAACGTGACGCGCTCGTCTGCCATCGTCACAGGCTATAGGTGTGGGGCGACTACGGCCCCGGTTCGGCTAAGAGGCGACGGTGTCGGGATCGGCGTTGCGAGCCTCGATGTGCCGCTGAAGCTTGCGTTTGATCCTCTGCAGTGCGTTGTCGATCGACTTGACGTGGTTGCCGAGCGCTCCCGCGATCTCCTCGTAAGACTTCCCGTCCATGTAGAGCCGGAGGACGTCGCCTTCGAGTTGCGTGAGGCTTTCGCTCATCGAGTCACGGATCGCTTCGATCTCTTGAGCCGAGATGACGAGCTCGACCGGGTCGGAGGCCGTGGACGAGGCCACGAGATTGTCGCCGACGGAACGATCAGAGCTGTCGTCGCCGTAAGCCGGCGCGTCGAGGGAGATCGAAGAGTTGAGTGGTTGGTGCTTCTGGCGATTGGCGGTCTTGATGGCCGTGAGGATCTGACGCGAGATGCAGAGTTCGGCGAAGGCTCGGAAGGGGGTCTCCTGGTTGAGGTCGAAGTCCCGGATCGCCTTGAAGAGTCCGATCATTCCTTCCTGAACGACGTCTTCCTTGTCGGAACCCGCGAGGAAATACGAGCGCGCTTTGGAACGGGCGAAGTTACGGTACTTGGTGAGGAGAACGTCCAGACAACGATCGTCGCCATCTCTGACCCGTGCCACCAAGTCGTTGTCTTCCAGCTCGACGAGCTGGGCCTTTTCCTCTGTCCTGACGCCCTTCATAAACGTTCCCCCCGAGTTGCCGGCGCGGTCCCGCCTTTAAGTACGCTGCACCACGCTGTACGTATCGGCAGGAAGAGTGGTTGCCTAAATCAGGCTTTCACGCTATTTGTCCCTATTCGTCTCAACAATGGCCCGTACGGGTGATATTCCACTGCTGGACGGACTAGCCCCCCACCCAGGGGATCTCGAGCCGATGGGCCATATTCTGCCAAATTCGTGCGTTCTCTGCATGGAGGCGAAAGGGGACTGGTGTCCCTCCCGGTCTTCAAAACCGGTGAGGCCCCTAACCGGGCCTGGCGGGTTCGATTCCCGTCCGCCTCCGCTCGCTCCGGCGGACCCGCCTGGCCCGATGCCGATCTCACCCGCCTCGCCGCTGCGCGGCTCATTGGCGGGTTCGATTCCCGTCCGCCTCCGCTATCGCTCCGGCGTCCCGCCTAGCCCCACATCGGTCGGCTCCTGGGTAGGCGGCGCCGGGTGGCAGCCGAACGAGCTGGTCGCGTGCGTCGACAGCGACGGGGGAGCGGCGGCCGGATCGGCTCCCCATTCCAGGTTCGGCACCTCGCTCATCCGAAGCTGCAGCGTTGCCCCGCCGAGCTCGTCCTCCGTCAGCCATGCGCGATCAAGCGGTGAAGCGCCGAGCGTCGCGGACGTGACGTACTTGGCCGCGGGTGACGCTCCGGGCGCCTCGATCACGAGATCGGATCGACCCGGGCGGTGGACAACGGCTCGCTCGAACACCGGGCTCGCCGTGACGTAGAGCGGCGCGCCCGGGGTCATCGGGTAAATGCCTAGCATCGTCCACACGAGCCATCCCGATAGAGCTCCGAGGTCGTCGTTACCGGGCAGCCCGTCGGTCGTCGGCGTGAACAGCGACGCGGCGGAGCGCGCGACGGCCTGCGTCTTCCACGGCGCGCCGGCGTAGTTGTAGAGGAACGGAGCCTCCAAGTCGTGCTCGTTGCCGGGCGCGTACTGGTTGCCGTAGTAGGCGATGCCAAACAGCGTCGCCTGGTTCTGCGCCTTCGGTACGACGACCGGCGTCGCGGCCGCTCCGGCGAACGAGAAGAAGTCATCGAGGCGCGAGCTCACCTCGTCGTCGCCACCCATGCGATCGATGAGGCCGCGCAGGTCGTGCATCGCCAGCCACGAGTACTGCCAAGAAGTCCCCTCCTGGAAGCCATAACCGAGCTCCGGCGCGAACGGGTCGGCCCACGCTCCGGAGGCGTCGCGCGGTCGGATCCAACGAGTCTCGGGATCGAGCAGCTGCCGGTATCCGGTCGAGCGGTTCAAGAGGATGTCGTGGTCTGCGGTGCGTCCTGTCGCGTCCGCGATTAGAGCTAGCGCGAACTCGGCGATGCCGAACTCCAGTGTCGTTCCCGTTTCGCGCGGCCCGCCGTCGAGCATGTCGGCCGGGTTGGCCGGCTGCGGTACCGGGAGGTAGCCGAGGTTCAGGTAGTCATCAGAACGACGCGACGCGAGCGACCACATCGCGTCGTACAGCTCGTCGTAGTCCTCCTTCTTATCGACCAGTCCACGGCACATAGCCTCGGCGATGAATGGGATCGCCGGATCGCCCGACATCGAGCCGGTATTGATGTGTGCTAGCTGCCAGCGTGGGAGCGAGCCCGTCGTGCGGTGAAGGTCGAGCATCGAGAACACCATGTCGCGGTACGCGTCGGGGTCGATGACCGCGAGCAATTGATTCTGCCCGCGGTAGGAATCCCACAGCGCGAACGAGGAGTAGTGGGGCCGCTCGCCTGAGTGGATCGCGCCGTCGCCTCCCCGGTAGCGGCCGTCAACGTCGCTCATGATGTTCGGGAACGTCTGCGCGTGGTACAGCCCTGTATAGAACGAGGTGCGATCGGCGTCCGTTCCGCCTTCGATCTCGATTGAGCCGAGCGCGTTGTTCCACACCTCGCGTGCTTGCGTGCGGACATCGTCGAAGTTCCAGTCGGGGATCTCGGCGTCGAGGTTGCCGAGCGCGCCGGCCTCGTCGACGTAGGAGATGCCCACCTTCGCCAGCACCGTTCCGCCGGAGTCGAACCGAACGACGGCTCCGACCCCAGATCCCGCGACCTCTTCGCCCACCGCGACCGGCGCTCCATCCATGGTCGTGACGGCCGCAACGGGGCGATCGAAACGCGCCGCGAAGAACACGGTGTGATCAGGTCTAGTGACGTCGGTGCTCCCGATGATCGTCTGCGCGTCGACGCGGACGAACCGTGCATTCAACAGGCCCTTGAGGTCACGGCCGGCGTGCAACACGATCGCCGCGTCGGCGTCGGGCAGGAAGGTGTAGCGATGCATCCCGGCTCGGCGTGTCGCCGTCAACTCCGCGCGGACCCCATAGCGGGAGAGAAGCGCGGAGTAGTAGCCGGGCTCCGCGACCTCGGTCGCGTGGTCGACGGGGGACGAATACGCGGGAACCGGCTGCGGGTAGAACGGGTTGGCAAGATTGCCGGAGGTCGGCTCGCCGGTGATCGGCATCAGCGGCACCTGGCCGCCCTGTACACCGCCGGTCGACATATGCGTGTGACTGAAGCCGGTCACGATCGCGTTGTGGCGGTAGTATCCGCCGTAGTTCACCGGCCCTTCGGCGGTGTCGGGGCCGAGGCCGACCATCCCGTGCGGCAGCAGCGGACCGGGGCTGACGAATCCGGGCGGAAAAGTGCCGATCATCGGATCGACCCACGAGGCGAGGTCAGGATGCGGGCCGAGCATTGGACTGACCTGGGCGGTGGCTACCGAGGTCGCCGCCAGTACCAGGACGATCCCTAGCGAGAAGGCTCGTAATGGAGTGGGGTGATGACGCATCCCCGGTGGTACTCCAGACGCGAGGTTTCTCCTCTTATGACTGGTTTGTTCTGTGCAAATGCCCAAAGCGCCGCTCTGGCCCTTTGCTCGTGGCGGGTTCGATTCACGTTCGCCTCCGCTATCGCTCCGGCGGACCGCCTAACCCGATCCCGACGGGAATCTTGTCTGCCCTCGTCCTTGTGCTCACATCGGACGCGGCCCACCATTCAGGTGTGAATCGGCCACAGACTTCCTATGCCTGGAACGATGGCACTGCCATTGCTTATCAAGTCGTCGGCTCTTCTGGCGTCGATCTGCTGCTTGTGCCTGGATCGGTTTCACACCTCGAAGTGCTCTGGGACGAGCCAAGAGTCAATCGTTTTCTCATGCGACTCGCGGGGTTCAGCCGCCTCATCCTGATTGATCCTCGTGGGCTGGGACTCTCCGATCGGCCGACGGAAATCCCGACACTGGAGGAGCGCGTAGCCGATCTTATTGCGGTGCTAGACGCCGCGGGGAGCACGAGCGCAGTCTTGTTCGGGAACGCCGACACTGGGCCCGTATGCATCGCGGCGGCGGTGTCTCATCCGGAGCGCGTCGACAGCCTCATCCTGTGCGGGACTTACGCCAAGGGAAGCTGGAGTAACGACTATCCGTGGGGTTGGACGGACGAGGAGTTCGACGACTTTCGTCGGTCGGTGAGGGATGACTGGGGAACGGCGGAAGGGATCAAGACGGTCGCGCCATCGATGGCTGACGACCCCGCCTTCCTGCACTGGTGCGCAACGCTTATGCGTGTCGGCGCGAGTCCCCGGGCTTTCCTTGTGCTGGCAGAGATGACGAAGTCAGCCGATGTTCGCGCCCTTCTCCCTGCCATCACCGTCCCGACGCTCGTCATGCACCGGATCGGCGATCGCGTCAACCAAGTCGAGCACGGGCGATATCTCGTGGACAACATCCCGAAGGCAGCATGGGTCGAACTGCCCGGCGACGACTTTCTACTGTGGGCCGGCGACACCGACGCGATCGTCGATGAGGTGGAGGAGTTCCTCACCGGGCATCGGGGTGGGGCCGAACCGACTCGCGTCGTGGCCACGGTCATGTTCACAGACGTGGTCGGATCCACCGAGCGCGCTGGAGCGTTGGGTGACCGTGCCTGGGCGGATTTGCTCGAGGTGCACAACGCTCGAGTTCGCTCGGAGCTGCACCGGTTCAGCGGCCACGAGATCGATACGGCCGGCGACGGGTTTCTCGCATCGTTCGCCTCTCCCACCTCGGCGATTAAGTGCGCGAGGGCAATAGTGGCGTCCATGGACGAGATTGGGGTCAAACTTCGCGTCGGCCTTCATACCGGCGAGTGCGACGTCGTCGGCAGCACTCTGCGAGGCATCGCCCTGCATATCGGCGCGAGAGTCTCGGCGAAAGCTGAAGCCGGTGAGATCCTCGCGTCACAGACGGTGAAGGATCTCGTGGCGGGGTCGGGCATCAACTTCGATAACCGAGGCGCGCACGAGCTCAAGGGCATCCCAGGAGAGTGGCGACTCTACTCAGTCACCTGACAATTTCGCGTCCGCCTCCGATAACGGTCCGACCGACTGCCTAGCCCGATGCCGATCTCGCCCGCCTCGGCGCTGCGCGGCTCGCCTGGTGGGTTCGATCCCCGTCGGCCTCCGCTTATCGCTCCGCCCTCCTCAGTCGATCCGGAGTCTTCCTTGACCTATCGATAATCGATGGTATCGTTTGTCGATATTATCGAATAGCGATACGGAGGCTCCATGAACAACACATCTGGTTCCCGTCTGTCGGTGACCTCGCTCTATCTCTTCGTAACGGTCTTCTTCTGGCTCTCGGTTCTCGGACTGGCGATCGGGCTCCCGGCCGGCATCATCGGCACGGCTACCAGCGACCACCCGATGTCGATCCATGCGACGGTCCCGGCAAAGACTCTCGGCGACCTCCCCTGGAGGGTCGATGCCCCAGATCGAGTAGCCGCCAGCATCCCGATAGACCATCTGAGCACGGCCCAGATCGTCGCCTTCCACAGCGCGATCGCGCTGGCAGGACTCGCTTTTCTGTTCGCGTTCTGGCAACTGAGGCAGCTCGTCGGCTCGGTTCGCGCGGGCGATCCGTTCTCCACGGACAACGTCCGGCGTCTCCGGATACTCGGAGGGATGCTGCTGATCGGCTTTCCCGTCTTCCAATACGTCATGGCCGGATTGAATGAATGGATCCTGACCACGGGGGGACCGGATCTACCGTCCGTTCGAGTCGACATCGATCTGTTTTCGATAACCGCTCTGTTCGGGGCCCTCTGCCTGCTGGTGCTCGCCGAAGTGTTCGCTCGTGGAATCACACTGCGCGAGGACGTCGAGGCGACGGTCTGACATGCCGTCCGATACGGAACACGCCATCACGGTTCACTTAGACGATCTGCTGGCCGAGCGGAGGATGACGCTTACCGAGCTCGCCGACCGGATCGGCATCACCGTCGTGAACCTGTCGGTGCTCAAGAATGGGCGAGCGCGGGCGATCCGGTTTTCAACCCTCTCGGCCCTATGCCAGGTTCTCGAGTGCCAACCAGGCGACCTTTTGAGGTTCGAGCAATAGCGCCTAATTTCCAGGACTTTCTAGGGCAAATCGGGCAGGAATCAGCCCAAGCAAACTCGAATAGGCCTGTGAGGCGACCCAGCGGGGGGCGCCGGTCTTTTCAAGGAGGAAGAGTTTGCGTAACGCGCGCTTGTTCATGGCGCTGGGGATGATCGGTTGTTTGGTAGTGCCTGCGGCTAACGCACGGGTTCTGAGTGAACTCAAACAGAACCCGAAGGAAGTAAGAGGCGAAGAAACTCAGCCGTGCAATGACGACCTAGTAGTCGTCAACGAGGGCCACGTCGGTGACGAGACCTACTCCGGTCCGCTCGAGCTGTGGCCGCCGAACCACAAGTACGACCAGGGAACGCTGACCGTCACCGCGGTTGACCCCGAAGACGGCGTCAACGTGGTCTTCACGGCCGGTCACGATCAGTTCGTGACCGATGCCGAAAGCGGGCAAGCGGTCGAGATGAACGGGTCGGGCAACACCTCAGACGACATCACACCGGCTGCCGGTGAGCTCAACGGCACGGGCGTCGTCTCGCAAGTCTTCGACATCCGCTCCGAGCGATCCGGCCGTGCGCTGGAGGGCCGTACTTACACGATCGAGGGCACCGCGACGTTCACGGACGACCTGCCTGCTCCCGACGGGTCGGCTCGTGAGGTCACCGGAACTAGCTGTGACTTCGCGTTCTACATCACCGTGCCCCACGACCAGGGTCAGGGCAACGACGAGGGCTAAACCCTCAAAGATCCAGTCTGAACGGGGCCCGGCTTCTGCCGGGCCCTTTTCTTACCCACCGTTGTTGCTATTGAGCCTTTTGCTCGCAGGCGTGAGACTTACGCGGTAAGAAACGCCCGCTGCTCAACTGCTGGGGGAAGACCTGGACCGCTTCGTCGATGTTCTGAAACTGATCAACAACGGCCTCTATGTCGCGCTGGCCGTCGTCGCCCTTGTCCAGTGGCGACGGCTCCGCAGTGAGAGCGCGGCCTGGCTGGCGGTCACCTTCGGGATCCTTGCGGGGATAGGGCTCACGGATCTTCTGCTTCCGCAGGATCAGGGGGCCGATAATCCGATCTGGATCACGAAGCTTCTGATCGTCGCCGTCATCTTCTTTCCCTACTGTCTGTATCGATTCATGGCGACGTTCGTCCATCGCCTTGCCTGGCGCAGGCACCTGGCTCTGCTCGCGACTGTGGTGATGGTCGCATTCACCTTGGTGCTTCCCGACATCCCCAAGCCGAATGAGCCCGCCACCGCACTGATCAACGTCTACATCGTGGGACTGGTATTGCAGTGGAGCTCCCTATTGATTCTCGTGGGGTATCACTTCTGGCGAGCGGGGAGCGGACAGCCTGCGGTTGCTCGCCGGCGGATGCGATTGCTGAGCCTGGCCTCGATCGGGATGACGATGGCCCTCGTCGTCGCAGTCGCTGCATCCGATTCGACGGATCCCTCTTTCGAGTTGGTCACACAGCTTCTCGGATCGGCCAGCGTGATCGCTTTCTTCTTGGGCTTCGCGCCTCCAGCGTCCATTCGAGCCGTCTGGCGGTTGAAGGATCAAGACGCACTTCGGGCCGGCATCCAGGATCTTCTCGAAGCTAGAACCCCGAGCGAGGTCAGCGACAAGCTCCTCCCGCATGTGGCAAGCATCGTTGCGGCCGGCTCGGTCCAGTTGCTTGACCCCGCCGGGCATCTGATGGGGTCCTATAGCGCCAGCGAAGATCCCACGGAAGACGGCGACGACGGCCAACCAACGGAAGAGCTTCGACTCGAATTCGAATTCGGATCGCTGCTGATATCCGCCTCTAGATACACGCCCTATTTCGGACGCGACGAAGTCGAGCTTCTCCAGACCCTCGGAGTTCTGGCAGGGCTCGCCATAGAAAGAACTCAGTTGTTCGCAAAGGAACGCAGCGCGAGGGTCGGCATCGAGAGGGCAAACCTTGGGCTGGCGGAAGCGAACGACGAGCTTCATGAAAGCCAGAAACGGTTGGCCGAGGCCCAAGCTGTTGCCCAGATCGGCAGCTTCGAATGGGATGTCAGCAACGACAAGGTTTCATGGTCCGACCAGATGTTCAGGAACTTCGGGAGGCAACCTGGGAGCGTCCAGATCGACTACACGTCGTATCTGGAGTTCGTCCACCCCGAAGACAAAGAACTCGTATCCGGGATCGTCGGTAGGGCCCTCGAAGATCACGCGCCCTACGAATTCGATCACCGCATCTTCACCGCTGATGGCGTGGAAAGGATCCTGCATGCGCGGGGGCGAGTCGACCTTGATGACCAGCACAACCCAGTAAGGGTTCATGGCACCGCGCAGGATGTCACCGACCTTCGTGTTGCCGAGAAGAGGTTGAACGAAGCGCTTGAAAGCGAAAGAGAGGCTCGACGATCGCTCGAGGACTTAAACGATGAGATGGAAAGCTTCGTCTATACCGTTTCGCACGACCTCAACAGTCCTTTGATCTCGCTTCTCGGGTTCCTCGAGTTCCTCGAGAAGGATTTCGGTGCCGACATTCCCGAGAAGGGTCGCTTCTACATGGAGCGGATGGCCAACAGCGCCAAATACATGCAATCGCTGATCCGAGACCTCCTCGACCTTTCACGGATCGGGCGCGTACAAACGCATCCTGAGGTCGTCGACCTCGGCCCAGTGCTCGAAGAGATCGCTCTGGAGATCCGCAGTTCTTCTCCAGGCTTCAGTCTCGAGGCAGAAGGCCTGCCTCACGTCTACATGAATCCACTTCGAGCGAGACAACTGTTCGGCAACCTCCTGAACAACTCGGTCAAATACGGCGGCGCGAACGCACATGTCAGGGTTAGCACCCTGATGGATGACGATGGCTTTCTCCAAGTGTCGGTTCAGGACGACGGCCCGGGCATCCCGGAAGAGCATCGGGTCCGGGTGTTCGGTGTGTTCGAGCGCCTCCAGGGTCCCGCAGGGAGTGACGGCACGGGAATCGGTCTTTCCATCTGCAAGCGGATCGTCGAGACGCTAGGCGGCACTATCTGGATCGCGGAGTCCTCCAAGGGGCTCGACATTCGATTCACGTTGCCGGCATCGGTCGGTTCGCCACAACCCGTCCAGGTGATCAAGGCGGCGAGCGATGGTTGATGTCCGTTCTTCTCACGCCCGGAGGTCGGTTCGCGTTCTGGTTGTCGACGACAATGAGGACCATCGACTTCTGATCGGCCGGCGCCTCGAAGAAGAAGGGGTCGAGGTCAAGACTGCCTCCAGCGGCGGAGATGCGCTCGAACAACTGGAGGGTGTCGATCTCGTTTTACTCGACTATCTGCTTCCCGACATGAGCGGCCTCGACACGTTGCGGGCGATACGTGAACGGCAGGGTCCATCGGTAGTTCTCGTGACAGGCATGGGCTCGGAGTCGGTTGCGGTGACTGCGATGCGAGAAGGCGCTATCGATTACATCGTCAAGGACTCCTCGTATCTGACGATGATCCCCGAGATCGTCGATCGCGCCTGGCGGCATCACGACCTGTCGCGCCGGGCGGGGCGATTGCAGAGCTTGGCTCTGCTCGTTTCGGAGGCTGAAGACCCCGGCGAAGTTCTGCGGGAGATCCTGCATGGCGCGAAGGAGCTCCTCGATGCGACCGACTGTGTGGTGGTTCTTTTCGACAAGGATGATGTGAGCGTCGTCGGAACGAGTGGAGCAATGTCCGACTATCCACCTAGCCTCGTGGACCGCGCCAGGAAAGTGATGGAGTCGGGAGTATCGACTCCCTCGAACGATGACTTTCTCGTTCCGTTGACGCGCGGCCGTGGCGAGAGCCTCGGCGTTCTCGTGATCACCTCAGAACCGGACAAGCCTGTTGCAGATCAAGACGTTGAACTCGCAGAGACCTTCGCGGCATTTGCTGCGACCGCGTTGCGGAGGTCGCGTCAGCGGGAGCTCGAGCGGTCCCTGATCACCCAACTCCAGGACACTCTCGAGATGCGGCGTGACTTCGTCAACTCCGTCTCGCACGAGCTTCGTACGCCGCTGGCGTGCATCTCCGGCTTCTCCTCAACACTTCTAACTTTCTGGGGAAAGCTCGATTCCGATACGACGAAGTCATCGATCGAAAAGATCCAGGCCCACTCCGAAGATCTCGCAAGGTTGGTCGAAGGATTGTTGGACTTTGGAAAGGTCGAGAAAGGCACGTTCAGCTCGGTCCCCAAGGAGGTCTCCCTTCCGGAAGCCGTTGAGGAGGTTGTCGGTGGCATGAAGCCCCTGTTGGGCAAACGCGAGGTGAAGGTTGCAGTTCCCGAACTCGTCGTCAGCGCCGATCCCGACCTCCTGAAGCGGATCCTCATGAACCTTCTCTCGAATGCAGCCAAAGCAACCGAGAGCGATGGAGCGATCGGGATCTCGGCCGAGCAGGTGGATGGATCTGCAAGGGTCGACGTGGTCGATGACGGCCGGGGACTCTCCGAAGAAGAGATCGAGCGAGTGTTCGAGCCCTTCTGGCGATCCAAGGTCTCAGTCAAAGAAGCTCAACGAGGCGCGGGCCTCGGTCTGACTCTCGTCCAGGAGTACGTGCATGAGATGGGCGGAGAGGTTCACGTCACATCGGTCATGGGAGAAGGCGCGAAGTTCTCATTCACGCTCCCGCTGGCGGCCGGGTCCTAGGTCCGTGCGCGGTGACCCGTGCAGTCAAAAGGACTACGGAAGTTTGGTCCTTTGAAACTATTGTCACGAAAGCCCTAAACAGGGCATTCTGGCGGTCGTGTGCGCAGGCATACGGCGTAAGTTCTCAGCCACAGCCTAGGGAATCCATTTGACCTGTCGCGTCGTCATTGCGGATGACACGCCTGATATCAGGCTTCTTCTGCGCTGGTCGCTCGAACCAGATGAGCGCTTCGACGTCGTGGGTGAGGCCACCACCGGACGCGAAGCCGTGGACATCGTCGAAACCCTCGATGTCGATGTTGTTCTTCTCGACCTCGCGATGCCTGAGATGGACGGGCTACAGGCGATCGGCGAGATCAGGCGCGTTTCGCCGACGACGAAGATCCTTGTGCTTTCCGGTTTCGACCACGAGTCGATGTCGAGCGAAGCTATCTCGCGGGGGGCCCACGGCTACCTTGAGAAAGGCGCGTCCTTCAACGAGATCCGCGAAACTCTCATCACCATCTGTACCGTGGCCTAACGGAGAACGAGATGTTGCATGAGGGTTGGTACCTGATGAGTGACTCGGACGTCGAGCTCGAGCTCGCGCACTTCCGTGGGGTACCGGACACGCCTGGATCCAATGCAATGACCCTTGAAAGAGAAGCGGCGCTGGTCTACCGGAACAGAGGAAACCTGCCAGACGAAGAAGGGCGATCTCTGCGCCTGGTCCTGTACATCGACGGGAGCCTCCCCCTATCTGTGAAGCGCCTCGATTTCGAACCGGACTATCAACAACCCCCCGCATGGAGGATCGAAGGCTCTCGTGCGGTCAACGTCTTGCCTCTGCGCGTTGGGGAGAGCGTGTCTCGCCCCTCACGGCCCTGGTGGGAGGACCCTGAAGTCGCCCCTCTAGAGGAGGAGTGGCGTCGAACCGGAACCGTCGCCGGCATAACGGTGCCGGAGGACTATCGGGGATTCGTTTACAAGACCGTTCTCGAGTTGCGGGCGACCGGGAAGGACATCGATCCTCGGACGATCGCGGATTCGATCGCTCGCTGGCTGCCGCATGAGGATGTCGAACGGATCAGGACGGCGCTCGAACCCGAATAAAGAGAAGGCGGTCTGGTGTATGCCAGACCGCCTTCGAACTGCAATGAACGATTACACCTTGGGGTTGTCGACCTCGCCTCTCCATGCGCCGGTCTCGGTACCGCGGCTCTCGATGAACTCTTTGAACCGTTTCAGGTCGCCTTTCACGCGCCCCTTGACGATGCCCAACGCATCGGCTGCCTTCTCTTTGAAGCCGTCCGGCTGAAACTCCATCTGCAACATGATTCGGGTCTTGTTGTCGTCGACGTAGTGGAAGGTGACGACGCCCGAGGTGAAGACACCTTCGGTGCTCGTCCACGCGATCCTCTCGTCGGGGATCTGCTCGGTGATCTTCGCGTCCCACTCCGCATGCTGACCCGCGATCTCAGCGACCCAATGCAGCGTGATGTCGTCGATCTGGATGACCTTCTCGACCCCTTCCATGAACTTCGGGAAGTCCTCGAACTGGGTCCATTGGTCGTATGCCGTTCTCACAGGAACTTTGACTTCGATCGATTCTTCGATCAGTGACATGGCACCTCCTAGGTAGTTATGTCCTTATCCCAGGTCTTACCCAAACCACCCTCAGGCGACACGGCCCGGCGGATGAGTGTGGCGGGTGATGGACTCGGGTAGGACGCTTGTTCAGATCGTTGCGCTCTAGAGGAGATCCAGTGCCGAGACTCAAGAGGGTCAGCTGTGCGGGCCCGGGGATCGCGCGTCGTAGGCGCGGCAAAGGTTTCGAGTACTTAGACGAATCCGGGGGCCGCGTCACCGACGACGACACGCTTCAACGGATCAAGGATCTCGCGATCCCTCCGGCTTGGACGGATGTCTGGATCTGCACCTACCCGAACGGGCATCTTCAAGCGGTCGGCACCGATGCGGCAGGTCGGAAGCAATATCTGTATCACCAGGCCTGGCGTGAGAGACGCGACCAAGAGAAGTTCGAGAAGATGCTCGAGTTCGCTCGCTCGCTTAGAGATGTGAGGAGCGTTACCGACGAACATCTCGCTCTCAAAGACATGACCAGAGAGCGCGTCTTGGCTTGCGCCGTTCGGCTCCTTGATCGTGGGTTCTTCCGAGTTGGTGGTGAGACGTATGCGGAAGCAAACGAGACGTTTGGCTTGGCCACTATCCGCAAGGATCACGTGAAGCTGAGTGGCCGCGAGATCGTTTTCGAATACATCGCAAAGAGCAAGAAGGAGCGCCTCCAGTCAGTTGTCGACCCTCAGGTCTTCGAGGTCGTTACGGCGCTGAAGCGGAGACGAACTGGAGGGGATGAGCTTCTCGCCTACAAGCTCGCGAGCGAGTGGCGCGACGTCAAGTCCGCGGACATAAACGCGTACCTGAAGGAGATCGCCGGCGGCGATTACTCGGCTAAAGACTTCCGCACCTGGCACGCGACCGTGCTTGCGGCGAGGGCGCTTGCCGTATCGACGCAGGCCCTCGCATCGAAGACCGCGCAGAAGAGGGCGATCACCCGTGCCATCCAGGAGGTTTCTCACTATCTCGGCAACACTCCGGCCGTCTGTCGAGCGTCTTATGTGGATCCGCGCGTCATAGACCGGTATGAGTCGGGCTGGACCATCTGGCCGGCGATCGACAAGCTCTCGGAGGAGGACTTCGAGGAACCCTCGTGGCGAGAGACCTTCGAAGACGCCGTGATGGATCTGCTGGAGGAGCGGCCCTCGGACCTCGTTGAGAAGGTCGACGAAACGGTGGCCCTGGCCAGTTAGCTTCCCCGGATGACTGAAAGTCGTCCGAGAGCCGGACTCGCGACCCTCTCCCTCATCGGGATCTGCGCGGTGTGGGGCGTGACGTTCCCGATGGTGCAGGACGCCATCGAGCACTTCCCGACGATGACGTTCCTCGCCTTTCGGTTCCTTTTTGCTGCCCTTCTAGTCGCGGTCATCTTCCACAAGGAGCTCCGCGGCCTCGCGCGCGACGGCTTCAAGGCCGGTTTGGTGATGGGCGTCTTCCTCACCGCCGGCTACATCTTCCAGACTCTTGGTCTTGACCGAACCTCGGCCGCCAATGCCGGGTTCATCACCGGGCTCTTCGTCGTCCTGACTCCGATCTTCGGCGCCGTGCTGTTGAAACAGAAGGCCGGCGCTCCGGCCTGGGCCGCGGCCGCGGTGTCCGCCGTTGGTCTCTACCTCCTCAGCGGCGCGGGCAAGGAGACCCATCCGATAGGAGACCTACTCGTGTTCGGGTGCGCGTGCTCGTTCTCGTTCCACATCCTTGCAACTGACAGGGCTCTTAAGAAGCACAACCCGGGGGCTCTGCTCGTGGTGCAGTTGGGCCTCTGTGGGCTGGTCAGCCTTGTAGCGGCGACCGCTGCAGGCGACCTTGCGATCCCTCGCACGCAATCGGTGATCGTCGCGCTCGTCGTCACCGCGGTTCTCGCGAGCGCCTTGGGATTCTTCGTGCAGACCTGGGCCCAGACCATCGTGTCGCCCGCTCGCACGGCCCTCATCCTCGCGAGCGAACCTGCCTTCGCGGGCCTGGCTGCCTACCTGCTCCTGGGGGATCGCCTGAACCTCTACGGCTGGTTTGGCGCCGCCCTGATCATGGGGGCGATCGTGATGGTCGAAGCGGTCCCCTACCTCCGCCCGGTTAGGCCGCTGCCCGAGGGCTAGGCCGCCCTTGAGTATCGAACATATGTTCGATACTATCGAGGGATGGGAGAGCCGGCTCTTTTCGAGCTCCGCCGCCGAACCTTCGACACTCCGCACTTCCGGGGGATCGAATTCATCGAGGCTGAAGCGAAAACGATCCTCAACAAGATCAACGGCAACTACCTGCCGTTCAACTGGACGATCAATCCCTATAGGGGTTGTTCGCATGCGTGCAGTTTCTGCTTTGCCCGCGTCACTCACACCTATATGGACTTGGATCCCGGCAAGGACTGGGCGACCAAAGTCGTCGTGAAGGTCAACGCTCCCGACTTGCTTCGCAAAGAGTTGCGCGCGAAACGGTGGAAGGGCGAGTCGATCGCGATGGGAACGAGCACTGATCCGTATCAGCGGGCCGAGGGTAAGTACAAGTTGATGCCTCGGATCATCGAGACGCTGACCGAGTTCCGAAATCCGTTCTCGATCCTTACGCGCGGGACGTTGCTCCTGCGCGATCTTCCGTTGTTGGAAGAGGCTGCCGCCGTAACCGATGTCTCGACCGCGTTTTCGATCCCAACGCTCGATGAGGACGTCTGGCGCAGGAGCGAGCCCGGGACGCCGCACCCCAGGAAACGTCTGGAGGCGGTGGCGAAGTTGAACGAGGCGGGCATCCCTTGCGGCGTGATGATCGCTCCGATCCTTCCCGGCATCAGCGATGGACCGGACCAGATCCGAGCGGTAGTTGAGGCGGCTATCGATGCGGGCGCGACTCACGTCTCGCCGATCTGGCTCCATCTGAGACCGGTCATCAAGGACGTCTACATGATGTGGCTGGAGGAGAACTATCCCGACCTCGTGCCGCGCTACATGGCCATGTATGCCGGCTCAGCCTACGGACTGAAGAGTGACAGAGAAGCGCTGGCAAAGTTGGTCCGGGGGATAGCGAATCGCCGGGGCGGCCCGAGAGGTCGCCCAAGACTCAAGCGACCGCCATCCCACGCCGCTCAAGAGATCGCAAGACTGAAGGCCGAGCAGCTCTCGCTTATCTAACCTCGGACTCCCTTTCGCTAATCGAGCCGACGCGATAGACAGGCTCCACGTGCCTACGAAAGGAGACAGCAGTGGCGGATGCCTACATCACCGAAGTGAACAGGGGTGACCTGAACATGGGTTCCTTGGAGCGATCGCTCAACGACAAACACAAGGACGGTTACAAGCTCGCTCACATCTTCGAGCAGGGCGGCAACACGATCATGATCTTCGAGAGGGTTGGCCAGGCTTCGTAGAGCTAGGCCGGGCTGCCGTACTTCATCTCGCGCAGACGAGCGAGACGCTCTTCGGTCGGAGGGTGAGTCATGAAGAGCTTCGAGAAGCTCGCCTTCCGGCCGGTCAGGGGATTCACGATGTAGAGCGTCGCGAGGGCCGGATCCACTTTCATGGGGATCTGCTTCGCGGCGCTCTGCATCTTCTCGAGGGCTCGGGCGAGCGGCTCCGGATCGCCGATCAACTCGGCCCCATCGTGATCGGCTTCGAACTCTCTGGATCGAGAGATGGCCATCTGAAGGATCATCGCCGCGACCGGAGCGAGGATCGCCATGGCCAGCAGCCCTATTGGATTCGAGTCGTCGTCTCGGCCACCGCCGCCGAAGATCGCACCCCACATGGCCATCCGAGCGATGAAGGTGATGCCCATCGCTACCGCGGCCGCCACCGAGCTGGTCAGGACGTCGCGGTTCTTCACGTGCGCGAGCTCGTGAGCTAGCACGCCACGCAGCTCGTGCTCGTCGAGGAGTTGCATGATGCCGCTTGTTACGGCCACCGCTGCGTGGTTCTCGTTGCGGCCCGTCGCGAACGCATTCGGCTGCAAGTCGGGGGTCACGTAAAGGCGCGGCATCGGCATGCTCGCTCGTGTCGTTATGTCCCGAACGATCCGATAGAGGGCCGGAGCCTCGGATTCGGTTACGGGCTTCGCCCGAGCGGCTGCGATCGCGATCTTGTCGGAGAACCAATAGGAACCGCCGACGAAAACGAGGCCGATCCCGAATCCGATGGCTGCTCCGGCTCGGCCGAACATCGAGCCGACGAGGATGAGCGCGCCGCCGAGGCCGGCGAGAAGCACAACGGTTTTGAAGTTGTTCTTGTTCATGAAACCATTATGGGCCGTGGTTACAGATAGATGGTCACTCGAGGTGGACGTGCGAACGATGCCGCTCGTGGAGCGGTTCGCGATCGCAACGGCGGTGTGGGATAGCGCCGAGAGCGTCTTCGTCGTGTTGCACCACGACGGAGTCACGGGCATCGGTGAGGTAGCGCCGGACGCCAGGTGGGGCGATTCACCTGAAAGCGTGGCCGAGCAGATCCGCGCTCTCGATCTGAGTCGTTTGGCCGGTCCTTTCGATCTCGAGGGTCTCCAACAGTTCGACCCGACCCCGGCGCGGACGGCTATCGACATCGCTCTTCACGATCTGGCCGCAACGAAGGCGGGCATCTCGGTGGCGGAATTGATCGGCGTCGCCGGCCGGCCCCTTCCCCCGACCTCGGTGACGATTCCGATCTCGGATGTGCCGAAGATGGTCGAACGGGCTCGCGGTTTTGCCGATCATCCCGTCATCAAGATGAAGGTTGGCTTCGACGGCGACGTGGATGCAGTCGCCTCGATCCGAGACGTCTTCAAGAACCGCATCCGGATCGACGCGAACGAGGGGTGGGATAAGTCACAGGCGATCGACCGTCTCAAGGCTCTCGAGAGCTTCGACATCGAACTGTGTGAGCAACCCATCCCAAAGGGCGACCATGCAGCGTTGAGCGAGGTCACCGCGTCGACCTCCATCCCGATCTACGCGGACGAGGACGTCGAGACCTCTGCCGATGTTGCGGGCCTCGTCGGCGTGGTGGACGGAGTGAATCTGAAGCTTCGCAAGACCGGTGGACTGCGCGAGGCGATCAAGGCTGCAGCGGTCGCGCGTGCCCACGGACTCGGGCTGATGATCGGTTGCGACCTCGAGTCCGGCGTCGCGGCCACAGCTCAAGCAACGTTCGCTGCCCTCTGCGATCACGCCGACGTCGACGGGCCGCTCTTGCTCGCCGACGACCCATATCCGGGAGTGGCCTACGACAAAGGTCGCCTCGCTTTGCCCGACGGACCCGGACTGGGGGTCAAGAACAAGCCATGAGTCGTTCTTGGTTGGTACTAACCGACGGTTATCTGATGGAACGGGCGGCCAAGACCGCTCATGGAGTGATCCGGTATTCGGACGATCCCATCGCGGCGGTTCTCGATCACGACCACGCGGGGAAGCAACTGAAAGAGCTCATGCCCGATCTCGGCCGTGACGCTCCAATCGTCGCAACCGTCGCGGAGGGCGCGGAGCTTGGAGCCAACGCTCTGCTGCTCGGCGTGGCAACGCCCGGCGGTTGGATGCCCGACCACTGGCGCGAGTGGATCATCGACTCCCTCAAGCGCGGCATGGAGGTGGTCAACGGCCTTCATCGCTTCCTGCGAGACGACCCGGAGTTCGTGCAATTAGCGGAAGAGCACGGCGCTCGCATCTGGGATGTGCGGGATCCACCGAAAGACATTCCGCTCTGCTCGGGCAAGGCCCTCGATGCTCCGCAGAAGATCGTGGCGACTGTGGGCAGCGATTGCGCGGTCGGAAAGAAGACCGTCGCGATCGAGATCGCACGGGCCGGGGCTGCCGCCGGTACTAAGACAGAGTTCGTTGCAACGGGTCAGACCGGGATCATGATCGCGGGACGTGGGATCGCGGTGGACCGCGTGATCGCGGACTTCCTCGCGGGCGCGGCCGAGAAGCTCGTTCTCGAATCGGATCCGGATTCCGAGGTGCTGCTCATCGAGGGGCAGGGGAGCCTCTGGCACCCGGCTTACAGCGGCGTGACGTTGGGACTTCTGCACGGCTCGGCGCCAGAATCGCTCGTCTTCTGTCACAAGGCGGGACACACCGAGATCGAGGAACCTCCGTTCACTAAGCTGCCTCCGGTCCCGGACATGATTCGAATCCTCGAAGAAGCGGCGTCGACCCTTCGTCCGGCGAAGACCGCGTGCGTGGCGCTCAACTGCCAGCATCTCGATCCGGATGAAGCGCGCCGCGCGATCGGCGAGATGGAAGATCTCACCGGCCTCCCCACCGGGGACGTCCTGGTGGGAGACGCGACGAAGCTTTGGGATGCGGTCGCCAAGGACCTCGTTTGACCCTTGAGCTTTCGGATGTTCAGCTCGATCAACCCGAGCGAGCGTGGGGGATGGCCGCTGAACCTTCTTTTCTTCGAACTTTCACCTCACGCGGAATAGGGCCCACCGGGTTCTAGTTGCGATGAATATGAGGCTGCCGGAAGCGCGCGAACAATCAGCTCCCTCGTGGCTCGTTTGGGCCGCTCTTTGGACGGTCTACATCGTCTGGGGCTCGACCTATCTCGCGATCCGGGTAACCGTCGAAACGATGCCCCCGCTTCTCGCAGCATCTGCGCGCTTCTTCGCTGCCGGAGGCTTGATGGCTGTCTTCCTTATCGTCAGGAAGGGCCGGGGCGCCTTGCGCGTCTCTAAGTCGGAACTCGCGGGGGCTGGACTTGTTGGCACGCTCTTGCTGCTCGGAGGAAACGGGATCGTCATGATCGCCGAGCAAGACGTTCCATCAGGCTTGGCCTCGCTGCTGATCGCTTCCACCCCGTTGTGGGTGGTCCTGCTCCGCTACATCGCGAAGGAGCGCGTCTCCGCGGGCACCTTGGTCGGCGTGGCGGCAGGTTTCATCGGCGTCGCGTTGCTGGTGCTTCCGGGCGACAAGCCGGAGGGAGCACCGCTTCTTGGGATGTTGTTCATCATCGTGGCCGCGTTCCTGTGGGGAACCGGATCGTTCCTCTCCAAACGAGTCCCCATGCCGAAAGACCCCTTCGTGTCGACGTCGCTGCAGATGCTTCTGGGCGGGCTGTCGCTGGCGGTTACGGGACTCATCCTGGGAGAGGGCTCGGGGATCCATTTCGAGACTTTCTCCGGGAGATCGATCATCGCTCTGTCGTACCTGGTCGTCTTCGGTTCGCTCGTCGCATTCACCGCATACGTCTGGGTCTTGCAGCACGCGCCTATCTCGAAAGTCGCGACGTACGCGTTCGTGAACCCGGTCATCGCGATCTTCCTTGGCTGGATCGTCCTGAACGAGGAAGTGACCCATTGGATCCTCGCGGGGGCCGGAGTGATCGTTGCTTCCGTTGCCTTCATCGTTCGCAAGGAGTCGTCGCCGGTGCCCAGCAAAGACGTCGTAGAGAGCTCCACGACGGCTCTAGCGGCCGCCGACGCCTGAGACAAACCCAGCCATCTAGTCTCTGAGGATGCGACTCGCATCCGCGCTCACGACGCTCGTTCTGCTTTGTAGCGCATGCGCGGGTGGAGGGGTCGGTTCCGGGCCGGGTGCAACTGTGGCCGGATCGCCAAGCCCATCTCCCGCCCCGTCGCCCAGTTCCTCCGAGTCTGGCGAACGCGAAGGCTTCGTTCACCCGCACATCGGACTGCCGTCCAGCGCAGGCGACTACGCGCGCGAGATGGAGAACGTCGGCCCTCGCTTGCGCTCGGCCATCTCGAAATGGCTGGATGAGGACGGCGATCTTCGGTCTGCATCGGCCTGCCTCGTCTCGACTGGCGCCTTGTGGCAGCAACGTTTGATCAAGGGACTCGTCAAGGACGAGTCGCTGTCACGGGCGGTACTGCGAAGGCTGCCGGCGAGCGTCCGTCACACCGTCGATCAGCACATAAAAGCGTCCCGAGGTCTCCGTTCTCTGGCGACCCCGAGCAAGCCCCGAAAGGCGAGGCGCTATCGGATAACCCCGCCCGACAACCCCCTTCTCCTCAGGCGCATCTACGACCGATCGGAACGCGACTACGGCATCGACTGGCGGGTTCTGGCGGCGTTGAACTTCGTGGAATCGAAGTTCGGCCGGTTCATGGGGCCCAGCTCGGCCGGCGCTCTCGGACCGATGCAGTTCATGCCTGCAACCTGGGATGCGTACGGCGACGGCGGCAACGTGATGGATCCACGCGACGCGATCCCGGCCGCCGCTCGCTACCTAAGAGCGTCGGGCGCTCCGGATCGGTTAAGAGATGCGCTCTACGCGTACAACCGTAGTTACGCGTACGTCGATGCCGTTCTGACTTACACCCGACACATGAAGCGCGACTCACGCAACTTCTACGCGTACTGGTTCTGGCAGGTGTATGTGATGACCACCAAGGGCGACATGCAGCTCACAGAATTCCGCTGCAAGAACTGATCAGACTCCGGGACGACCGGCCCCCACGAAGTCCGACCGGAACGCGGCAGTGACCCTGACGTAAGCCCCCGTATAGGGCGCCTCGACCATCTGTCCGTTCCCGATGTACATCCCCACGTGGTGGATAGGGCTTCCGAAGAACAGAAGGTCTCCCGGCTGGAGATCGGATTGGCTTACGCGAGGGGTCGCGGCGTACTGCTGACTCGAGCTGTGCGGCAGCGAGACCCCAGCATGGGCCCACGACCACATGGTCAATCCTGAACAGTCATATGAATCGGGGCCGGCCGCGGCCCACTGGTAGGGCTTGCCAACCTGAGACAAGCCGGCGTCCACCGCCGCCTGAGCTTGTGCGTTCGGTGCGGGGGCCGGATTCGCGGGCTCGCTGTAAGCCAGAGATGGGCGTGAAGAAGCTGCGGCGGCTTCGACGGCAGCCTGCCTCCGCGCTTCGGCCCGCTGGATCGCTTGGTTCAGGGCAGCGATCTCATCCTCTTGTTCGTGGACTTTGAGATCGATCGTCGAGCGAAGGTCCGCGAGCTTCGTCTCGGTTCGCAGCGCTTCGCCTTTGGCGGTTTCGAGGTCCGCTATCTGGTGATCGAGTTCGAGGCGGTCGACCGCTAGCCGCTCGAAGACCTGAACCTGCGCGTCGTTGGACGACTTGAGGTACTCGATCCGCGTTTCCAGTTCCGACAAGGTTTCGGCCGACAGCAGCGAGTCGATCCCGACGCCCGACCCCCCAGACTTGTAAAGCTCAGTTGCGAGGCCCACTGCTGCGGTCTCTTTGACTCGCATCCGAGTCTGGATGGAGCGCACGACGAGCTCTTTGGCGGCCATCTCCTGCTGGATCCGATCCAGGTCTGCGTGGACCTCGTTGTAGCGCTCGGAGACGATCTCGAAATCGGCTTCGATCTCGAGCAGGCGCGCTTTAGCGGCCTCAAGCTCCGAGCGCGAGGGAGCGGCTCGGGTCGGCGATGAGGCTGCGAGTGGCAACAGCGTGAGGGCGGCAACTGAAGCCGCCACCCTCAGGGCACGCGATCTGGCGCGCCTAGGGGTCCCGCGCATCGTGACCAGGGTACCGGATGGCCCCAGTTAGGGCCCTGATAGCCCTAAGAGTGCCTGGTAGCGGCCCTTTTCGAGAAGAACCAGGCGACGGCGGCGATCCCCACCACTCCTGCCACCGTGGCGAGCCCATTCCCCACCGTGAGCTCCGGGGCGTGGATGTGAGGCAGCCTGTCGCGAAGGGTTACCGGGTTGCGGAAGAGCTCGACGGTCCAGCCTCGTTCCTCCGCCAGCTTCCGTAGCGCTTTATCAGGATTCACGACCACTGGATTGCCGACCGACTCGAGCATGGGGAGATCGGTAGCCGAGTCGGTGTATGCGAAGGAGCCCTCTAGGTTGATGCCGATCTCATCGGCCAGCTTTTTGATCGCCTCAGCTTTGTAGGGACCGTACGCGTAGAAGTCGAGCTCGCCCGTGTACTTGCCGTCGACGATCTCGGGCCGCGTGGCAATCCATCGATCAACCCGAAGCATGCGAGCGAGAGGCTCAACGACTTCCTCCGGCGAGGAAGAGACGATGCAGATCATCCGACCGGCCGAGCGATGATCGTGCATGAGCTCGAGCGCTTCGGCATAGATGAGAGGCGAGATCACTTCCTCCAACACCTCTGAGACCACGCGGCGTACTTTCTCGACTTCCCACCCGGCGGTGAGCTTCGCCGCCTCTTCCCGCATCCGTTCCATCTTTTCTTCGTCCGCGCCCATGAGTTGGAACATGAGTTGGGCGTAGAGGGACTTCATCAGGAATGACCGTCCGATCAGTCCTTCCTTGAAAAAGGAGCGTCCCAGCGCCAGCGGGCTGGACCGGGCAATGATCGTCTTGTCTAGGTCGAAAAACGCCGCCTCCATCCTTTGATTGTCGCGTGACATCGGGCACAGCGCCCCCGCGACCCGGGTGTTGGGGTTGCGACGTGGGATGCGTAGAGATCTCGGTCCTGGCGAAGGAGACGGATCGTCTCGCCATTGCTCGCGCCTTGGACGCGGCCCCCAGCGAGTGGTCGATCGAGTTCTCCAGCGGAGGCTGCCCTCCATCTGGTCTCTGCGTCGCTGCTGCCGATGCCTTGGATGCACCGGTCGATGCGATCCGGTTCGATCCTCAACGTCCGAACGAACTGGTGCCCGCCATCGCGAACCGCCTTCGAGCACGAAGCCCGCGGGTCATCATCGTCACGGGGGCCTCGCGCGGTTGCGGCGTAACTACGGTTGCTCTTCACCTCGCGGGCGTGCTCGCTTCGCATTGCCGGACGTGCTTCGTGGATCTCGACAGATCTTGGGGAGCACGAGATCGCCTTGGATTGCCGGAGAACGCGCTTACTTGGGCTTCGGATGATCTCGAGAGCGCATTGCTGCCGGTCGCCGGGGGTTTTCGGGCTCTTATCTCTCCTGGTGACGACAGCCCGCCGCCGTCGGATCTCCTCCAAGGCTTGGTTCCTCGCTTCGAAAGCGTCGTCGTCGATGCACCGGATCGCGTGCAAGAGGCCGAGCCGCTTCGTGCCGCGGTCCTCGTGGTGAGTCCGACGGATGAAGGCGCTCGTCGCGCTCGCCGGATTCTCGCCGCGTGCCCGAATCTGCCGTGGGTCTGTGTGGCGAATCGCTTGGGTCCCGGAGGAGAGACCACGCGATCCGAGCTCGAGCGCGTGATGGGACGACGATTCGCCCTTGAGCTTCCTTGCACGCCTGCTCTCCGAGACGTGGAGGGCGAGCGTCTCCTTCGTTCCGTCTCCCATCGGTGGGTGCGGCGACTCGATGCACTGGGCGAGGGGATCCTCAGGTGAATCTGAAAACGCTCATGGAACGCGTCTGGGAGTCGGACGAACTCGCCGATCTCGATCCCGCCGCGCGCAGGCTCGCACTTCGAGACGTGGTCACGAGCGAACCCGGCGCGGACATCACTTGGGTGGGCCGGCTTGCCGACGCGATCGATGGGTTCGGCCCGCTTACCGATCTGATGCTCGACGACGGCGTGACGGACATCCTGGTTAATGGGCCCCATGAAGTGTGGGCCGAGCGTGGCGGCGAGCTAAAACGCGCCAAAGTTCGGTTCGAGGACGACGAAGAGCTCTTTTCTCTGATCGAGCGTCTCGCCGGCGATGGTGGGATCCAGGTTGATCCGTCTCGTCCTGTAGGCGATGTGCGCTTGCCCGACGGTTCGCGGATGCACGTGGTGCTCCCTCCGGTCGCTCCGCTCGGTCCACTCGTCTCTATCCGCCGCTTTCCCCGCGCGCCACTGGGCCTCGACGACCTATTGAACGCCGAGATGATGTCCGCTGACGAACACGAGTTGCTCACCAAGCTCGTTTCGAGTCGTAGCACGATCCTCATCTCCGGCAAGACGGGTTCAGGCAAGACCACTCTCCTCAACGCCCTGCTGGGGCTAGTGCCGATGTCAGAGCGCGTCGTACTGGTCGAGGAGACTCCGGAGCTTCGTCCCGCCTCAGGCCACCACGTGTCACTTGTAGCGCGACCCGCGAACCCAGAGGGGCTTGGCGAAGTGACGCTGGCAGACCTCGTGCGCAACGCGCTCCGAATGAGACCCGATCGGATAGTTGTCGGGGAGGTTCGAGGTGCCGAGGCATCCGTTGCATTGCACGCGATGGCCACCGGGCATGCGGGCTCGCTTCTCACGTTGCATGCGGGGACGCCAAGCGAAGCGCTCGAACGACTTGCCCTCCTTGCGACATCCGATCACCTGGCCGAGGCATCCGCGCGGCGATGGGTAACGAGATCCATCGATGCGGTGGTCCAACTTGAGCGATGTCATGGACGACGTGTCGTTGCCGAGGTCGTGCAGGTATGAGCGATGAGGGGCGGGCGCTGCGCGAATTGGCGACCGTCTTGCGCGCCGGCTGTCCGTTGCGCGTGGCGATCGGTGCTTGGCCCGAGCTCTGTCCCCCCGCGCTGGAGCCCGACGTAAGGATGTTTTCTCGGCGAGTCGCCCTTGGTCAGGATCCGACGAGCGCGGCGGCCGCGGTCGGTTTGGTGCATCTCGAACCGGCACTCGATCTCCATCGACGAACCGGAGCGAGCCTCCCATCGATCCTCGATGCATTGGCAAGATGGCACGACGACAACGCAGCGTTCACGACGCGCGTCCGGGCGTCATCGTCTGGAGCGATCCTGTCGGCCCGGATGGTCGCGGGACTCCCACTCGCCGGTATCCCGTTGCTGCCCGCGGCGCGAGCTCCTTTGCTTGACGCACCGGGAGTCGCGGCATTAACCACAGGCCTCTTGTTGATGGTGCTGGGGATGAGGTGGATCGCTCGCCTGATGCCTCGTCCCCCGGGTCGACCCGATGCCGGTCTCATCCTCGCCGTCTTCGTTTCGGCTGCGTTGGCGGGCGGCTCCTCCCTGCGCTCGGCCCTGGACGCTGTTGGGCGGGCACGCCCCGGCTCGAGTCTTTCCAAGGCCGGTCGCAAGGCGCGTTTGGGTCAGAGTTGGGCGCACTCTCTCCGATCGGCAAACGACCCATCGCTCGCGGCCCTCGCCGGTGTCATCGACCGCGCTCTGCGGACGGGCGGGCCGGGGGTACGGGCAGTCGAGGAGTGGGCGGAGGCTCGGCGGGCGGATCTGGCCGCGGGATTCGAGGCTCAGGTCGCCCGCGCCCCGGTGAAGATGGTCGTCCCACTGACGATCTGCGTGTTGCCCGCGTTCGGGCTGATCGCGATCGTGCCCTTCCTTAGGGGCCTTGCGGGCGCGTAGCGCTTACTCCGATGGCAAGCTTGCGCCATGCGACGAATGGTCATCTCACTGGCGTGCGTGCTTGTTTTCAGCGCGTGTGGGGAGAGCCGCGACACGACGGCGGTCAAAGCGTCTCCGAGCCCGCGCGTCGTTGAATGCGAAGGGGCGGAGACGCCGGCGCCTGAAGCGTCACCCACCTTCGAGCCCGCGAAGATCCTGATCCAAACCGACGACCGTTCGGTTCTGATCGACGGCGAGGTCGCCGAGACGCCGGAGCAGCAGGCCTTCGGCTTGATGTTCCGGAAGAGTCTCCCGAGCGATGCGGGGATGGTGTTCCTCTTCTTCGACCCGTTCTCCGGAGGCTTCTATATGAAGAACACCTTCATCCCGTTGTCGATCGCATACTTCGACGACAAAGGAGTGATCCTGAAGATCCTCGACATGGAGCCTTGCGAGGAGGACTCGACGCTCTACGACCCCGGTGTTCCTTACAGCGGTGCGCTAGAAGTCAACCAAGGCGCGTTCGCGGATCTCGGTGTTCAAGAGGGAGATCGGATCACTTTGACGCGGTAGATCTTCCGTGGCGCGCGTCACCGCATCTTCACGGCGATAGCGCTTCCATCTACGAACGGCCGGCAGAAAGCCGGCGCTCGAAGAAGGGAGTGCACATGTCTTTCGATTCCTTCGGTTCGAAGTTCAAAGAGCGAGGGCAAACAACCGCGGAGTACGCGCTGGTGTTGCTCGTTGCCGGTTTGGTGGTGGGGATCTTCGTGACCTTCATCAAGTCTGGGGCGCTCGAGCACATGTTCCAGACCATCATCTCTTCGCTCGTGGAGCGCGCGAACGGATGAAACCTCGAGGCCAGGCGACGGTAGAGCTCGCTCTCTGCTTGCCGGTTCTCGCCCTTCTAGCGGCTTCGGTTTTCGAGATCGGCGCGCTTGCGGGGGACAGAGCGAGGCTGTGGCAGGCCGCACGAGAAGCTGCGCGCACAGCGACGGTTGAGTCGGATCTCGACGTCGTCAAGGCCGCGGCCGAGCGCGGGGGTCTCCAACCGATCGAGTTAGTGGTCGACCCCCCGGCAGAGTTCAGACGTCAAGGCGATCCGGTGACGGTGACTCTTACTTTCGACCCCCCGGCAACGGTGCCGTTGCTCGGTGAACTGTTCAGTCCGATAGAGCTTCACGCTCAAGCTTCGATGAGGATCGAACAACCGTGAGTCTCATCGCGTTGGTGGTGGCGCTCGCGCTCACCCTCGGCCTGTCCGCTTACAACGTTGAGCTCTCGGAGCGGAGCATCAGTCGGACCCGCGCTCAGTTGGCAGCCGACTCCGCGGCGTTGGCCGCGGTGGCCGAGAGCGCGCCATACGGGTCCGGTGACGTCGAGGGAGTGGCTCGCTCATTTGCAACGGCCAACGGTGCGAACTTGGCCGAATGTCTCTGCAGTCCTGGTTCCACGGCGGTCCAAGTAGAGGTATCGATGGATGGCATGACCGCTCGAGCTAGAGCAGTGGTCGACCCTTCTCTTCTGATGCAGGGAGTGACCGCGTTCGATGCACGCGGATTGGATCCTCGACTCGAGTTGGCTGTGGACGAACTCGTCGCGGCGGCTCGCGGGCAAGTCAGATTGGTAAGTGGATGGCGCTCGTACGAACAACAGGCTGCGTTATGGCGAGCCGCTCTTGAGAAGTACGGGTCGCCGGAGCTCGCGGACGATTGGGTCGCGCGCCCGGGTACTTCCATGCACGAACGAGGCCTCGCGGTCGACCTCGGTGGGGACATCGGTCTCGCACTTCAGCTGATCAAGCAACTTGGTCTCCCCCTCCGGCGAACGTTGTCGAACGAGCCGTGGCATTTCGAGCTCAACGGCGTTGGTATCGGCCCGTAGGATGCCGCGATGGCGCTGACGAAGGACATCATCGGATGAAGCGAGCGCCGCATCGACTGGTCGAGAGCTACGAGAAGCAGCTGCAACCGGCCGAGGTCGCATTCCATCGCGCTTATTGGGACTCGCAGGTCGAAGCCACCCCGGTCAACGAACAGAAGCGATCTGAGTTAGAGCTCGAGGTGCGGCGACTCAAAGGTGATTCCTCGGTTCTCGATGAAGTCACGGCGGCTCTCGAGGAGGCGATCCACGAGCCCATCCTGAAGCGCCAACTCGAGGTCATGCGTCTTTCACTAACCGCTAACCAGATGGATGAGGAACGCCGGACCCAGATCGTCGAATTGTCGAGCGCGGTCGAAAGTGAATTCGCCTCTTTCCGCGTCGAGATCGACGGCGGTCGGCTTACGGAGAATGAGGTCAACGAGATCCTTAAGACGTCGGCAGATGTCGAGGAGCGCCGGCGCGTCTATCTCGGTTCCAAAGCGGTGGGTCGCAAGATGGGATCCCGGATCCGTGAGCTAGCGCGGTTACGCAACTCGGTTGCGCTCGAGATGGGGTTCTCCGACTTCTACAGGATGGGATTGGAGCTTCAAGAGATCTCCGAGGACTGGCTCTTCGGATTGTTCGACGAACTCGAGTCACTTACCGCGACCCCCTTCCGAACCTGGAAGGACGGTCTCGACGAGCGATTGAAGAAGAGGTTCGGGACCGACGATCTCATGCCGTGGCATTACGGCGACCCGTTCTTTCAGAACCTTCCGCCCGACGGAGGGATCGACATCGACGGCTTCTTCAAAGGAAAGGATGCGTCGGAGCTCGCAAAGGCGACGTTCGCGGCGTGGGGGATCGACGTTTCGGGCGTGCTCCAGCGCAGCGACCTCTATCCGCGCGAGATGAAGTCGCAGCACGCCTTCTGCCTCGACATCGATCGGACGGGGAAGGACGTTCGTATCCTCGGCAACATCGTCGAGGGCGAACGCTGGACGGAGGTCATCCTCCATGAGTCGGGGCACGCCGCCTATGACGTCTCGATCGATCCACATCTGCCCTATCTACTTCGCCGAGCGGCGCACACTTTCGTCACGGAAGCGATAGCGATCTTGAGCGGAAGACTCGTCCGCGATCCGGAGTGGCTTGCGACGTTGGGCGGGGTCGACAAGACCGAGGTCGCTCCGATCGAAGATGAGTTGCGTCGGGCCAGCGCGATCCAGAGCCTCCTGTTCGCCCGCTGGGTTCTTGTCATGACGCATTTCGAGCGCGAGCTTTACTCGGACCCCGAGGCAGACTTGGACGCGACGTGGTGGGAGTTCGTCGAGCGGTTCCAATTCCTGACGCCCCCAGATGAGGGGGCCGAGGGCGCGTGGGCTTCCAAGATCCACATCGCGGCTGCGCCCGTCTACTACCACAACTACCTGCTCGGAGAGCTTCTCGCGTCGCAACTCGAGACGACCGCCCAACGGCGTTTCGGGAAACTCGTTGGCGCGTCGGAGGTAGGAGACTGGTTGAAACGCGAGATGTTCAGCAAGGGAAGTTCGATGCGCTGGGATCGCCTTATCGAGAGCGTCATCGACGGCCCACTAACTGCCGTGGACTTCGCCGTGCAGGTCACGTCGGGTTCGGCCCCCGCGTAGTCGACGCCAAACCCTTAGAGGCTCGCGGTCTCTTTGAACCTCTCGTAGAGAGAACTTGCTCCGCTGCTGATGAAGACGACGCTCGCGGCTCCTACCGATCCGAGACTGACAGGCACCGTCACGTTGCCGATGCTTCCCGGCTTGACCTGCGATGCGACCACTCCTAGACGGAAGAGTTCGTCGGCGCCTATGTCGAGGCGCGCATGCTGTCGTGCGATCGCCATCCAGCGCAACAGGGCCGAAGGATTGGACTCGACCTGACGTTGGAGTTTTCTAAGCATCGCCAAGAGGAAGCGCGCTTGGTTCGTGGTTCGAGCGATATCTCCTTGGCTGAAAGAGTGACGGGTTCTCACGTATGCAAGCGCGTTGAGGGGGCCGAGGTTCTGGGTGCCCGCATTCAGCTTCGCCCCCGATCCCGTCGGGTCGTAGACATCCGTCGGGATGTTCATCTTGACCCCGCCAAGCTCGTCAACGATGTCGCGGAAGCCTTCGAATCCCGTCATCACCCAGTAGTCGATGTGGATGCCGGTGAGATTCTCGAGCGTCTGAGCGAGCAACTCGGGCCCTCCGTCGTAAAGGGCCTCATTGATCTTCGATGTGCCGCGGCCGGGGATGTTCACCCATGAATCGCGAGGAAAGTTGAGGATCCCGCCCTTCATCGTGTCCGTGTTGATGCCCACGATGTGTATCGCATCGGCGCGTGAAGCGTCGGGGTTCCCAGACCTTGCGTCATTTCCCACAACGAGGATGAAGACCTTGCCGGTATCGGGTCCATAGCTCGCATGGACCCGACCGAAGAACGCCGGCCCCGCGAAGGAGCGATCCGGCTTGCCGACGAGAGGCAGGACCAAACAAACGAGCGCGACGAGACAAACCAGTGCCGTAACGCGTTTGATCACGGGCGCTTCCTCTTCCCCGACTTGGCAGCCCGCTTGTTGTCGTGGCCCTTCGATCGATCGTGGTTCTTGGTCGCCCGCGCACCACTATCGACCGGGCCCTGGTCGACTTCGAACCCGATGACCTTCCACTCGCCGGAGGCGCGCTGGAGCCAGAGGATCGAACTGTGTTTGATCTCGACCTCATGCCCTGCGACTTCGGCCCGCGCCACAACCTTCACCTTGGCCGCCGCGAGACGGGCACCGTCGGCTTCGATCCCGATGCGAGCCACGCGTCGCTCTATCCGAACCTCGGATGCATCAGGGGAGAGTCCCGCGTGAGTTCTTATCAACTCTTCGGCTGCACCCTTGGCGAAGCTGCTCTTGACCGCTTTCTCCAGGGCTGCCGGCTGAAGGAAAAGGGAGTCGTAAACGGACGTGACGACGTCCTGCAACGGGCCGCGCTGCTTCGCAACCATCTCTTTTTCGGTTTTCGTGATCTTGCCCGCGGCCCCCGCGGGGAAGGCGTCGATCTGCCAGGCCGGTTGAGTGAACTCGGGGGCCGCGATCGAAGTCGCATCGCCGTTTCCTTCGGAGATGACGCGCCTGCCTGGAAGCTTTGAGAGAACAAGCGCACCCGTGACGGCGATCGCAAGGACGCCCACCGCGCCGGCGGCGAGCCATGGTCGTTTCATGCTCTGAGCGACAACGCTCATAGATCATTACCTCCGCAAACAAAGACGATTCGAGGGTAAGCAACGCTGCCCGCGTTCCCCCGCATTTGGGCCTCCCATGCCTCCATAGATAGGTCGGCATCGGGCTCCGCCCCTTGACCAGGCCAACCTAAAAAAAAGCCAGGTTGAGCGAGGTTTAGGATGAGCGGCCTTCTTACTACATACCAATCAATTCCAGGAGGACCTTTCATGGAGCTCGGTCTAGACGTACGTAAGGTCGATTCGCATGCGGTTGTCGACGTGAAAGGCGAGATCGACGTCTACACGGCCCCGAAACTAAGAGAAAAGCTCATCGAGCTCGTCTCCGAGGGGTCTTACAACGTAGTCGTCAACCTTGAAGGAGTGGACTTCCTCGACTCGACCGGCCTCGGTGTTCTCGTAGGCGCGCTCAAGCGGGTCAAGGCCCACGACGGCAGCCTCTCGCTCGTGTGCACCCAGGACAAGATCTTGAAGATCTTCAAGATCACCGGCCTCACCAAGGTCTTCCCGATCCACGAGTCCGTTGACGAAGCAGTGGGCGCGGCCGAGTAACCATGGCGCGCGTCGAGATCGAGATCCCGCCTCGCTCCGCCTACGTCGGCGTGGTGCGTCTCGCGCTCGCTTCGCTCGGCCGGAGCTCGGGTCTTGATGAAGAGGCACTCGACGATCTCAAGATCGCCGTCTCCGAAGCGTGCACCAACGCCGTGCTTGGACATGAGGAAACGGGCTCGGACGAGCCGGTCCTCGTGACATGGGAAGACGAGGGCGGGGTTGTCGTCGAGGTGACCGATAGGAGCGAGAAACAGGAGCCGGGTCGCTTGGAGGACAGCCAGGGCTTCTCCACCCGCCAGGTCATGTCGATGGCACTCCTCGAGAGCATGGTGGAGCGGGTCGACGTCGAGGCCTCTCCCACCGGCGGCACCACCACGCGCCTGACCTTCTCCCACTAACCCTCCGAAGCGGAGTTCTGGGGGCGGCTGGAAGAGTTTGGGACCCTCGATTTGACGTTTTGAGTGGTCAAAAGTTAGATTCCCGACCTCTCAAACCATGGAAAACAATCTGTCCAAGTCCGACCGCGAGATGTTGAAGGCCGTTTACCGCCTGACCAAGGGCGCGCGGCCCCCTCTCCCCGCGGCCCACACGGGCGAGCTGGCCGACGCTCTCGGCGTGACTCCGGGAACCGCCACCACCGCGGTCAAGCGCCTCGCAGAGCGAGCTCTCGTGGAGCACCAGCCTTACAAGGGGGTCGAGCTCACCGCCGACGGACGTCAGGCAGCGGTTGGAGCGATCCGCCGGCACCGCATAGTCGAGCGGTTCCTCGCCGACATGCTCGGCTACGCATGGAACGAGGCGGACAGACTCGCGGGCTCGTTCGAGCATGAGCTTCCCCAGGAGGTCGAGGACAGACTCTTCGTCGCGCTCGACCGACCCACGACCTGCCCACACGGCTTTCCCATCCCCGAGCGCGACACGGCCGACATCCCCGAGCTCCCACCCCTCTACGCGCTCGAGCCCGGCGATGCCGCGGTCGTTGCACTCCCGGGTTCGACCGATCCAGAGATCGTGAAGTTCCTCGACACGCTCGGACTTCGTCCCGGCGTGCGCGTCGAAGTGCGCGAGAAACATCCGTTCGACGGACCGCTCGTGCTGACCGTCGACGGCAAGGAGCGAACCGTCGGAGAGAAAGTCGCCAACAACATCTACGTGAAAAAAGAGATCGACGACAAAAAGAGAAAGGAGCAAGCGGTATGAATCAGATCCTCCTCGCAGCGGAAGGGGGTTATCAGGAATTCCACCTTGGCGGAACGGAGTTCTTCTGGCTGTTCTTCTCGGGCGCGACTGCGATCCTCGCGATCATCGTCGGCTTCATGCTGATGAAAGGTGTTCTCGCGGCCGATCAAGGCACACCGAAGATGATCGAGATCGCGACCGCGATCCAGGAAGGCGCGATGGCTTACCTGCGCCGTCAGTTCAAGACGATCGCCATCATCCTGATACCGCTCACCATCGTGGTGTTTGCAACTTCGACCGCGGTTCTGAAACCGGATGGGAGCAGCGCTCTGAGTTTCGCCGAATCGGGCATCTTCAGGACGCTCGCATTCGTCGCAGGTTGCGCGATGTCCGGCCTCACCGGCTTCATCGGCATGAGCCTTGCGGTGCGTGGAAACGTTCGCACCGCGGCAGCTGCGCGATCGGGTTCGCTCCCGGCTGCGCTCAAGGTGGCCTTCCGTACCGGCGGCGTGGCGGGCATGTTCACGGTCGGTCTCGGATTGATCGGTGCGACGTTGATCATCCTCGTTTTCCAGAACACGTCCTCTGCAATCCTGATCGGATTCGGCTTCGGCGGTTCGCTCATAGCTCTGTTCCTCCGAGTCGGTGGAGGCATCTTCACCAAAGCGGCCGACGTCGGTGCCGACCTCGTCGGGAAGGTCGAAGCGGGCATCCCAGAGGATGACCCACGTAACCCGGCGACGATCGCAGACAACGTTGGAGACAACGTGGGTGACTGCGCCGGAATGGCGGCCGACCTGTTCGAGTCCTACGAGGTCACGCTCGTCGCTTCGATCATCCTCGGGGTAGCTGCCTTCGGCTCGATTGGCGCCAACCCCGCGCTGGGTCTCATCTTCCCCGTCATCGCCCGTGCGATCGGCGTTCTCGCCTCGATCGTCGGCGTCTACGCCGTGCGCGCCACGGACAAGGACAAAAGCGCCATGGCGCCGATCAACCGCGGTTTCCTCACCGCCGGACTTCTGACCGTGGTCGGCACGTTCCTCGTCGCCACCTTCTACGTCGGCAACGACCACGGCAACGAGGGCTGGAAGGTCTTCGGCGCGGTGGTTATCGGACTCATCCTCGCTCAGGTCGTGAGCCGATTGACCGAGTACTTCACGTCGACCGACAAGACTCCGGTCCAAGAGATCGCGGACGCGGCTCGAACCGGTCCGGCAACGACGATCCTGTCGGGTTTCTCGGCGGGTCTCGAGTCGAGTGTCTACGCGATCATCGCGATCGCCCTGGCGCTTGCAGCGGGCATCTGGCTCGGCGGCGGCAACTTGCAGTTCTCCCTGTACCTCATCGCCTTGACCGGGATGGGGATGCTGGCGACCACCGGTGTCGTGGTTTCGGAGGACACCTTCGGCCCCGTTTCCGACAACGCCGCGGGCATCGCGGAGATGTCGGGCGAGTTCGAGGGCGAGCCGGAGCGGATCATGGTCAGCCTCGATGCGGTCGGGAACACGACCAAAGCAGTCACCAAGGGGTTCGCTATCGGCTCGGCGGTTATCGCAGCCGTCGCTCTGTTCGCCTCGTACATCGAGACGATCGGCTCGGAGCTGAATCTCGGGCTCGAGGGCGAGGAGTTGTTCAGGAACCCGCTCACATCGATCAACGTCGCAGATCCGAAGACGTTCATCGGGCTGCTCATCGGCGGTTCGATCGCGTTCCTCTTCAGTGGACTTGCGATCCGCGCCGTCGGCCGCACCGCAGCGGTCGTGGTGCAGGAGGTCCGTCGCCAGTTCAAGGACGGAGCGATCATGCGCGGCGAGCGTCGCCCGGACTACGGTCCCGTGATCGACATCTGCACCGCTGCTTCTCTTCGTGAGCTCGCCACTCCGGCCCTACTTGCGGTGTTGTCGCCGGTCATCATCGGCTTCGGCATCAACTACTTCGCGCTCGGTGCATTCCTCGCCGCCGCGATCCTCACGGGTCAGCTCATGGCGAACTTCTTGTCGAACGCCGGAGGCGCGTGGGACAACGCAAAGAAGTTCATCGAAGACGGAAACCTGGGAGGCAAAGGTTCCGAGGCTCACAAGGCAGCGGTCATCGGTGACACGGTCGGTGACCCGTTCAAGGACACCGCCGGTCCGGCCTTGAACCCGTTGATCAAGGTCATGAACCTGATCTCTCTGTTGATCCTGCCGGCCGTGATCAACCTGCAGGACAACTCCATGCGGTTCGTGATCGCTGGGGTAGCGCTGGTTGTCCTCGCGGCAGCGATCGCTTTCTCGAAGCGCAAGTCCGAGGGCATGGCGGCCCCCGCCGAGGAGGTCGCTTCCCCGGCGTAGTTCGACTTTGTTACGGAAAAGGGCCGGCCCGCGGGGGCCGGCCCTTTCTCTTGTCTAGAGGTGGAAGGGAACGCTCACAACCACGACGCCCTTCTCGAAGAGCAACCGTCGCTTGATGACGATGAGGGCGGTCTGGTTATGCAGGATCTCGTGGCGTCGCTTCTTGACTATGAACTCCGGCAGGACGACGGTGGCGACCCGGTTGAGTCCGTCGGGATCGAACTCGCTGCGGATGTAGTTCAACAACGAGAGACCGATGTCGCGGAACGGGGAGTCCTCGATCTCCAGTGGGAGAGGCACGCCGGCGGCGAGCCATTCCTCGCCCACCTCTTCGGATTCCGTGGCATCAAGGCTGAGGTGCAGGGCTCTTAGGTCTGTCGGCCGCAACGTCTCCGCGTACTCGATCGCCTGCAAGGCTGCGTTATGGACGCCGGCGACGAGAACGCAAACGTAATTGCGCGCCGGCTCGTGGGCTTGATCGACTCCTTCCTCGACGTCGTCCTTGACGACTGGGAGGTCTAGGACCTGCACGCCGCTTTCCCGACGGAGGATCGCCTTCATTCGATGAAGGCGCCAGCCGCGGAGGAGCTCCAGTGTTGAGCGAGACCTCAGGACCTCCGGAACCGCGAGGGTCAGGAAGTCGTGGTCGGTCAGTCCCTCACGGCGGCTTCGGAGGTACTGCTGAACGGCGGTCGTGCGAGAACGACCTTGCTCGAGAACCTTAAGAGGGATCTCCGGGGCCAGCCGGGACCACGTCGCCGTTTGGGATCTATCGAACGTGATCGCCTCGACCGTGGCGGGTCGCACCGCCCGCGCATATCCAACCGCGCGCGCAACTGCCGCATCCGGTCTCTGCACGAAGATGACCATGTTCTGGTTTCCGGGGCGCCGGTCCTCCGGTAGCCGATCCGGATGCCCGAGCTCTCTCCGGACCTCTTCGTAATGCTTGTAGACCGAATGCATAAGGAACATGAAGATCGGGATCGCACAAATCACGATCCAAGCACCGCCCTTGAACTTCGACGCGATGGTCACGCACAAGACGACGCCGGTGACCGTCGCGCCAAAACCGTTGACGATCGCCTTACGACGCCATCCGGTCTCTCGGAGTCGCCGCCACCTCAGCACCATTCCGGATTGGGAAAGGGTGAAGGAGATGAAGACGCCGACTAGGTAGAGCTGGATCAGATGGTTCAGCTCGGCGTCGAAGAGGATCACGAGGGCGATCGCCAGCGTGGCGAGGATCAGGACTCCGTTGGAGAACACGAGCCTGTCGCCCCTGTTCCTGAACTGCCTTGGCAGGAATCTGTCCTGCGCCAGGATCGAGGACAGTCTCGGAAAGTCTTGATAGGCGGTGTTGGCCGCGAGGACGAGGATCGCCGCGGTCATCACCTGGAGGACGTAGAACATGAACCCGCCGCCGAAGACGGTGTGTGCGATCTGCGCCACAACGGTTTGGCGTGATTCCTCCACGAAAACCACGTTCGTGTGATCGGCCAGCCACGAGATCCCCAGGAACATCGTGATGGAGAGCGCTCCCATGACTGCGAGCGTTTGCGCGGCATTGCGCGATTGCGGGTAACGGAAAGCCTGGACGCCGTCCGCGATGGCTTCAACGCCGGTGAGCGCGGTAGTGCCGGCCGAGAATGCCTTAAGCAACAAGAAGAAGGTGAGCGCGACCTGAGGCTTGAGATTGATCTGCGAGCTGGCCGCTTGGGGACAGCCACCGAGGCATCTGACGAATCCGGTTAAGAGCATGACGTAGATCGACAAGACGAACCCATAGGTGGGGATGGCGAAAAGGGTTCCGGACTCCTTGACGCCGCGCAGGTTCATCACGGTCACGAACAAGACGAACCCGATGACTAGCTCGAGCTTCTTGTCCTCCAGCCCCGGAGCCGCCGACACGATCGCGTCCGCGCCGGCCGTCACGGACACGGCGACCGTCATCACGTAGTCGATCAGCAGCGCGGCGGCGGCGGTGAGGCCTGCGTACATGCCGAGGTTCTCCCTCGCCACCCGATAAGCGCCGCCCCCGCTCGGGTACGCCCTGACGGTTTGCCTGTACGAGGTCACGACGATCGCAAGAAGCGTCGCGACCGCGATCGATATCGGGAGCACCTTGCTCAACGCGAGGGTCCCGGCCATTCCAAGTACGAGGAGGATCTCTTGGGTGGCGTACGCGTTCGAGGAGAGAGGGTCCGAAGCGAAAACGGGAAGAGCGATGACCTTCGGGAGGAGCGTGTGCTCGAGTTCGGCCGAGGACATCGGACGGCCCAGGAGGATCCGCTTGAGCGCGGTGGCGGTTGTACTCATCTAATCGATCAACCGTGCTCGGGGCCCGACACGAGATCCCATTCCGGATTCAGGATCATCAGGCTTCCATCCTTCTCGGCCACCGTTCCTTCGACGATGAGCCCGGCCCCCAAGCGCCATCCCGCGAGTGTCGTCCGGCCCGTCAATCGAACGATCAGCTCTTTGCCCGATCCGTCGATGATCGTTGCCTCGATGAAGTTCCGCCCTGGACGGGGATCGATACGCAGGTTCTGGATGACGCCGGCCACCTTGCTGCGCTCGCGCGGTTCGACCTGCGCGATCGGCGTCGCCCGTTCGATACTCGACGCCCACCCTCGAAGTCCTTCGTCCCGAAGTTCCTCAGGGGGCCGCGCCAATCTCCTGACGAGGTTCCCAAGGCCGGTCACGAGGGGCAAGTATGGCAGTATCGCCCGCGCCGAATACCAGAGCCGAGAGGTGGCAGGAAGAAGTGCATGTAGTCATCGCCGGTTGCGGCCGAGTGGGTTCCGAGCTCGGCGTCAACCTGCAGCGGTTGGGCCACGACGTGGTCATCATCGATAAGAACGCCAAAGCGTTCGAGCGGCTGAGAAGCGGATTCGAGGGCAGGACCCTCATCGGCTTCGCCTTCGACAGAGAAGTCCTGGAGGAGGCCGGCATCAAAGACGCCTCGGCCTTCGCGTCGGTCACCAGCGGAGACAACTCGAACATCCTGTCGGCTCGGGTGGCCAAGGAGCACTACCGGGTCCCTCAGGTCGTTGCCCGCATCTACGACCCCCGACGCGCTCAGATCTATCAGCGCCTTGGGATCCAAACCGTGGCCACCGTTCGCTGGACGACGGATCAGATCTTGCGATCGTTGATCCCCGACGAGGTTCCGGTCGAATACACCGTCGACAACGGCGAAGTCGTCGTCACCGCGATTCAAACTCCGGCCGAAGCCGTGGGGAAGCGGGCGCTTGAGATCGATAAAGAGGGCCTCCGTCGAGTGATCGCGGTGAGCCGCTTCGGCGTTCCGAGGATCCCGGACAAGAACCTCACGCTTCAGGACGGCGACATCATCTATATCTCTGCGGCGCGAAGCCAGGCCACCGGCCTCCAGGACGAGATCAAGAAGATCGGGGCCCCTGAATGAGCCCCAAGAAGATCAGGATCGCGATAGTCGGAGCCGGCAACGTCGGTTCTTTCGTCGCGAAGGACCTCTCGTCCAAGGGCCACGAAGTAGTCATGATCGAGCAGAATCAAGACGTCATCGATACGGTCCGCAAAGAGCTCGATGTGAACTGGGTCAAGGGCGATGCATGCGAGATCCACGTTCTCGACTCGGCGGTGTTGACGCACTCCGACGTCGTCGTTGCTGCCACGGGCGACGATGAGGACAACCTAGTGGTCTCCCTCCTGGCGAAGCAGGAGTTTGCAGTGCCACGTGTGGTCGCGCGCGTGAACCACCCAGACAACGAGTGGCTGTTCACCGAGACCTGGGGTGTCGATGTCGCGGTCAGCACCCCGCACCTCATCACGTCTGTGGTCGAGGAGGCCGTGTCCGTCGGCGACCTGGTACGACTCCTCAGATTGGAACAGGGGAAGGTCGCTCTTCTGGAGGTCACTCTCGCGGAGGCCTCGCCGGCGGAAGGAAAGACTGTCGGCGAGTTGAAGATGCCGCCCGACTGCACGATCGTTGCCGTCGTTCGGGACCAACACGTCATCGCCCCGACCGCGGAGACGCCCCTTCACTCGGGGGACGAGGTTCTCGCGCTCGCGGCCCCCGAGGCCGAGAACGACTTCATGCGGGCACTAACCGGCGAAGGTTGATTCTTGGATCGGCAGCGCGCTCTAGAGATCGTTAAGAAATACACAACCAAGGACATCACGTACCGACATCTGATCTCCGTCGAAGGCGTCATGCGAGCTCTTGCCCGTCGATTCGGCGAGGACGAAGACAGGTGGGGCTACAGCGGCCTCTTCCACGACCTCGACTACGACGTAACTGCCGATGACTTCGCCAACCACACGCTTCTGACCGTTGAATGGTTGAAGACCGAAGGCTTCGACGATGAGCGGGTTCTCAACGCGATCCTTGCGCATAAGGATCCCCAATACCGCGACGACCTGTTGGCGCACGCGATCGTCAATGCGGATGCCGTCGCGGGCTTGCTGGTGGCGAGCGCCTTGGTGCGACCCGAGAAGGCAAACGGGATGAAGGTCTCGTCGGTCAAGAAGAAGCTGAAGGAGAAGTCCTTCGCACCAGGCGTCGAGCGCGACGAGATCTGGGCGGTCGAGGAGGAGATAGGCATCCCGCTCGACGAATTCATCGCGGTTTCGATAGAAGGACTACAGAGCGTCGCTTCGGAGATCGAACTGGCCTAGTCGTCTCCTCGCCTTCTCCTTCTGACGAGCCAAACGATCGCCAGCCCCAACAGGCCCACCCCGATGATGAGCGCGGGGATGTCGAAATACTTCCGCACTGTTGTCCAGTTGTCCCCGACGACGAAGCCCAGCCATGCGAGTGCGAAGGTCCACGGGATCACGCCCAGGAACGTGTAGACGGTGAATCGCCGAAACGGCATTCGCGCGATACCGGCCGGCAGCGAGATGAAGGTTCGGATCACGGGCAGCAGCCGGCTGAAGAAGGTCGCCGCTTCTCCGTGCTTCTCCCACCACATCTCCGCGCGGTCGATGTCGTGGGACCGGATGAAGACGAACTTTCCGTATCGATCCAGGAACCCTCGCCCGGATCGTCGACCGATCCCATACGCGATCCATGACCCGACGAGATTGCCCAAGACTCCGGCCGCCCCCACCCAAAAGAAGTCGAGAGTGCCCTCGGCTGCGTACCACCCGCCGACGAGCATCGTCACCTCGCTCGGGAAAGGGATGCAGGCGGATTCGAGCAACATCAGCACGAAGATCGCCACGTAGCCGTAGTCGGTGACCCACCGTTGCATCTGCTCGACTAGGGCATCCACGGCGGCATGCTAGACGCCTGTAGAGGCCGTCCCAGAGTGCCTCCAGGCATCTGGGGTTGACAACGTGTGTTCATAATGGGGTCCGACCGGAGCCCTGGTTGCGGCCTGTTGCGACCCATTTACGGCCTCGATCCCCCTTAAAAGCAAGGTAAGGAGACGCGTGAGCAAGAAGTTGGTCATCGTCGAATCACCGGCGAAGGCGAAAACGATCGGGAAGATCCTCGGCAAGGACTACGTCGTCGAGTCCTCGATCGGGCACATCCGCGACCTGCCTGGCTCGGCAGCGGACATCCCTGCCGCGTACAAGAGCGAGTCGTGGGCTCGGCTCGGCGTCGATGTCGATAACGACTTCAAGCCTCTGTATGTGGTGCCCAAGAAGAAGAAGCCTCAGGTAACGAAACTGAAGGGCCTCATGAAGAACGCCGACGAGGTCTATCTCGCCACTGATGAGGATCGCGAGGGGGAATCGATCGCGTGGCATCTCCTCGAGGTTCTGAATCCGCAGGTTCCAGTGAAGCGCATGGTCTTCCACGAGATCACCAAGGAAGCCGTGCAAGAAGCAGCAGAGCATCCTCGTGACCTCGATCGTCGACTCGTAGACGCGCAGGAAGCGCGTCGCATCCTCGACAGGCTGTACGGATACGAGGTCTCGCCGGTTCTCTGGCGCAAGGTCCTGCCGAAACTGTCCGCAGGTCGCGTCCAAAGCGTCGCGACGAGAGTAATCGTCGAACGCGAACGCGAGAGGCTTGCCTTCCGATCCGCCGGCTACTGGGATCTCGAAGGCACGTTCAAGGCAGCTTCCGATCCGGCTCAACCATTCGGGGCGACCCTTGCAACTGTCAACGGGCAGCGTGTTGCCTCGGGCCGCGACTTCGATTCGCTGGGAACCGTCACCAAGTCCGATGTCGTCGTGCTCGATGAGGCCTCGGCCACCGGGCTTCGCGAGCGCCTCGATGGGGTCGATTTCAAGGTCGTCTCCGTCGAAAACAAGCCGTTCACGCGCTCTCCTTACGCTCCCTTCATCACCTCCACGCTTCAGCAGGAGGCAGCTCGCAAGTTGGGCTTCACCTCGCGGCGAACGATGCAGGTGGCGCAGGGTCTCTACGAGAAGGGCCACATCACCTATATGAGGACCGACAGCACGACGCTGTCGGAATCCGCGATCCGTTCGGCTCGCGACCAGGCGGTCAAGCTCTACGGCGACAAATACGTGCCCGAGAAGCCGCGCCGGTATGCGAGCAAGGTTCGGAACGCCCAAGAAGCGCACGAGGCGATCAGGCCCGCGGGAGATGTTTTCAAACTTCCCGACCAGGTGAGCCGTGAATTGGATCGAGACGAAGCGCGGCTCTACGAACTGATCTGGAAACGAACCGTGGCGTCACAGATGTCGGATGCGAAAGGCGAGAGTTCCCAGGTTCGCATCGGCGCGAGCTCGAGGGACAACGAGACTGTCGAGTTCACGACGAGCGGCAAGGTCATCCATTTCCCGGGTTTCCTCCGCGCCTACGTCGAGGGCTCCGACGACCCCGAGTCGGCTCTGGAGGATCAAGAGGTTCGATTGCCGGCTATGGCCGAGGGGGACCGAGTCACCGCTGCGGAGATCATCGCCCGAGATCACTCCACCCAACCTCCCGGCCGCTACTCCGAAGCTTCGCTGGTCAAGAAGCTCGAAGAGATGGGTGTCGGCAGGCCTTCTACCTACGCCAGCATCATCGGCACGATCCAAGACCGCGGTTATGTGTGGAAGAAGGGGAGCGCGCTCGTCCCCTCGTTCACAGCATTCGCCGTCATCTCTCTTCTGGAGAAACACTTCGCTCGGCTTGTCGACTACGACTTCACCGCCGCTATGGAGGAGGACCTCGACGAGATCGCGGCCGGCGAGGAAGAGTCGTTGCCGTGGCTCACGCGTTTCTACTTCGGAAACGGAGGCATCGGGCTCAAGGACCTCGTCCACTCCAACATCGACGAGATTGACGCGCGCGAAGTGAACTCGATCCCACTGGGCAAGGATTCCGAGGGCCGCGAGATCGTCGTTCGAGTAGGGCGGTACGGCCCCTATCTCCAGCGCGACGAAGAGCGAGTTTCGATCCCCGAAGATCTGCCGCCGGATGAGCTCAGCGTCGAGAAGGCCGATGAGCTACTGAAGGCGCCGAGCCAGGACAGGATCTTGGGCGACGATCCGGATACCGGCCGTCCGATCGTCTTGAAAAACGGTCGCTACGGGCCCTACGTTCAACTCGGCGAGATCGAGGAGGGTTCGAAGGAGAAACCGAAAACGGCGTCTCTGTTCAAGACGATGGATCCTCAGACGGTCACTTTCGAGGAGGCGCAGAAGCTCCTCAGCCTCCCCCGAGTGATCGGCGTCGACCCCGCTGACGATCATCAGATCGAAGCCCTCAATGGGCGCTACGGTCCTTACATCAAGAAGGGCAAAGAGACCCGCTCGGTGGAAACCGAGGAGGAGCTTTTCACCCTCTCCCTCGACCGGGCCCTCGAATTGCTTGCCCAACCGAAAGCGGGTCGTCGAGGAGGCGCCAGCTCGATACTGCGCGAGCTCGGCCCCGACCCCGCCACCGAGTCGCCCATCACGGTCAAGACGGGTCGCTATGGGCCTTATGTCACCGATGGCAAGACGAATGCTTCCCTGCCCCGTGGCGAATCCGTCGAGGAGATCACGCTCGAAAAGGCGGCTGAGATGCTGGCCGAGAAGCGAACGAACCCTCCGAAGAAGAAGACGCGCCGCAAGGCCAAGGCCTGATTCCTTAGTCCAGGGGCATGGTTTCTGGGGGCCGGGTCACTAGGATTCCTCTAACGCAGCCAGCCAAAAGGGAGCGAGCATCCAACCTGCCGTAGAGCGCCCCGATCTACGTGTGGTGAAACCGAGGCCTGAGGCCTCTTACCTGACGCTTCTCCGCAACGGGAACTTCCTCCGCTTCTTCCTCGCGCAATTCGTCTCGAGCTTGGGCGATTGGGTGGGCGTCATCGCGATCGCGGTCCTCGCCAGCAACATCGGGGGTAACACCGCGGTCGGAGCGGTGATGACGGCTCGCGTCCTGCCTGGTTTCATCGTCGGTCCATTGGCCGGGGTGTTGGCGGATCGCTGGGACCGGAAACGGACGATGGTCACCGCCGACATCCTCCGGGCGCTCGTCATCTTCTCTCTTCCGTTCGCTCCAAACCTTCCCTATCTGCTACTCGCTTCCGTCATCCTCGAGAGCCTGACTCTCGTGTGGGGGCCGGCCAAGGACGCGTCGCTTCCGAACTTCGTGTCGACCGAGCAGCTCACGCACGCCAATTCGCTCTCACTCATCGGGGTCTATGGGCCGTGGCCGCTCGCGTCGATCGTCTACTTCGGACTTTCCGGCTTGGGAGGTTTTCTCGGCGAGCATGTGCACGTTCTGGAGGGACTACGGAACAACGAAGCCGCGCTCGCGCTCTGGGTCGACGCGCTGACGTTCGGATTCTCTGCCGCGATGGTGTCGACCCTTAGCATCACGAGCTCTCTTCGTCGCAACGAACATCTCGACTTCAGCGCGGTCAAGCGCGATCTCGTTGAGGGCCTGGGCTTCGTCATGAGGAGCAAGCAGGTTCGTCCGTGGTTGCTCGGGATCGCCTTCACTTTTACGGCCGCGGGAGCCGTCTTCTCTTTGGGCATCGGTTTTGTCAAAGACGTTCTGCATGGGGGAGATCAAGGCTTTGCCTCCCTCATCGGTTTCCTCGCTGTTGGGATGATCACCGGGCTTCTAGCTGTAGGGGTTCTGGCGAAGAAGATCCAGAAAGACGTGTTGTTCTCGTCCTCGATCCTCCTGCTGGGCGTCGGATTGATCGGTCTTGCGAGCATGAACAGTTTGCAGACGGGGATCCCGATCGCGAGCGCGCTCGGCTTCTTCGGCGGAGTCGCGTACTCGACCGGTTACGCGTTGATGCACGAGACGACCAGCGACGAGATGCGAGGACGAACGTTCAGCGCCGCGTACACCGTGATCCGCGTGGGGACGTTGGTCGGCCTTGGTCTCTTCCCCTTGCTAGCCGGCGCGATCGGCGATCACTCGATCGGAGGCATGGAGACTCCAGGCACCCGCATCACGCTGTGGATCGCCGGCCTGGTTGCCGTCGGCGGAGGGCTACTTTCGATGAGGGCCATCGGTGCCCGCGCTCCCAGCCCCTCGGGAGCTTCGAGCCCCAACCGTGGCCATTTCGTGGTCTTCGAGGGCGGCGAGGGGGCCGGGAAGAGCACCCAGATGGCGGCGCTCGCGAAATGGCTCGAGGCTCGAGGCGAGGATGTCGTCGTCACGCGCGAGCCGGGCGGGACCGAGGTGGGGACCAAGATCAGGGATCTCCTGCTGGATCCTTTGTCCGACCTCGATCCCCGCACCGAGGCACTTCTCTATGCAGCAGACCGCGCCCAGCATGTCGCGGAGGTCATCCGTCCCGCACTGGAGGCCGGTAAGACCGTCGTGTCGGATCGTTTCATCGACTCGTCCCTCGCCTATCAGGGACTAGCTCGAGGTTTGGGTGTCGACGAGATCTATCAGATCAGCGACTGGGCGATAGGGGGTCTTCTCCCTGACATCGTCTTCTATCTGAAGCTCGATCCCGCCGCGGGCCTCGAGCGAGTTGGCGAAGACCGCGATCGGATGGAGCAAGAGGGTCCCGATTTCCACGGCCGCGTCTCGCGCGGCTACTTGGAACTCGCTGAGAAGTTTCCGGCGCGGTTCATAGTCCTGGACGGTTCGAAGCCGCAGCAGGTGCTTCATCAAGAGATCGTGCGCGCATTCGAGGAGAGGCGCGTCGGCGATGTGGTCAAACTTCCCGAGAGCGGCGCAGGCAGGCCGGGTCCGCTCCCGAGATGAGCGTCTGGGATCCCGTTAGGGGGCCGCGTCCGATCGACGTGGTTGAACGCCAGATCGCGGAGGGTGGGACTCACGCATGGCTCCTGCTCGGCCCCCCCGGATCCGGGAAACGTCGCGTCGCTGTTGCCATGGCGGCGGCTCTCAACTGCAAGGTGGACCCTGGGATCGGATGCGGCGAGTGCTCGACGTGTTTGCGCATCCTTCGTCAAAGGTATCCAGACGTCCATCACATCTCCGCGGAGGGAACGTTCATCCTCGTCGACCAGATCCGAGAGAGTGTCCTCGCCGAGGCCGTTCGGTCTCCCTTCGAGGGGATCACGAAGGTGTTCATCATCGAGGAATCTGATCGCATGAACCCCACCGCGCAGAACGCGTTGCTTAAGACACTGGAGGAGCCGGAGGCCGCGACCGTTTTCATCCTCATCTCGAATCGAGAAGAGGAGTTGCTTGACACCGTGAGGTCACGCTGTCGCATGGTTCGTCTAGAGCCTTTGTCGGAAGAACGGGCGATCGAGCTTCTCGTTGCTGAAGGAGTTCCCGGCGACAGAGCGCTTCTGGTGGCGCGCTTGTCCGAGGGAGACATCGCGCTCGCGCGGGCGTATGCATTCGATGAAGAAGTGTGGGAGCGACGCCGTATCTGGTTGGGGATCCCGCGGCGACTGACGGATCCGCTGGAAACTCTCGATGCTGCTGCCGAGATAGTGGCCGAAGCGCGCGAGGCGGCGAAGGCTCAGGAGGCGCTGCAGAAGAAAGAAGTCGCTGAGCTCGCAGAGATGATGGGGGAAGGGCGCGGCAGTGCGGGCGCTCGGACCGCTCTAGCCAAACGCCATAAGCGTGAGCTGCGCCGACTCGAAGAGTCGGTGTTAGGGGAAGCACTTGTGACTCTCGCTGGTTTCTACCGTGACGCTCTTGCCGCTCGCAGAGGAGCGGAAGGCGTTTCCAACCTAGACATCCTGGAAGACCTGCACTGGTGGGCCGCCGCCGACATCCCCGATGCATCCTTTGTCGCCGCGGTCGACCGCTGCGTTGCGGCGCGCGCTGCCCTGAACAAGAACGCGAACGTGGCCCTAACCATCGAAAGGGCACTCCTCGATCTGATGCAGCTGGCACCCGCCGAGGCGAGGGTGGGAGCGACGGAGACCTGAGCCGGCCTCGGTCGACCGTCCCGGACGGCCGGGATGTCACCAAGAAGACACTCTTTCTACGCAAGTTTCCCGTTGGCTCGGCCCGGTCCCCGCGGTACCGTGATGCGCACATCTTTTTTCGTGGGATGACGGACGAGCAATGGAGGACGAGAGATGGCCGTTACTGACAACCCGATCGCGACCGGCATCATCGGTGCGCTCGTCGGAGCGCTGCTGACCGCGGGCGGTTTCATGGCCTTCGGTGGAGACTCCGACGCCCCGGTGGCTCGTGACATCGCCCACCCGACCGAAAGTCCCTCCGCAGACGAGACGGCGGCACCTGAGGTCGAACCCAAAGAGATCGCGTCGGGCGTCGAGTTGAGCTTCAAGAAGGGCACGTTCTTCGTCAAAGTGAGCGCGGCGGATTCTGCCTGTCTCGAGGGTCGCTCCTGGACCCTGCAGCGTGGAAAGGCTAAAGGACGCCCTGAGAAGGTCAAGTCCGACAAGACGAATAGCAAGGGCCTCGGCCAGCACAAGCCCAAGAAGCCGAAGAAGGGCAACTACTTCATCCGGCTGGCCGAAAGCGACTTCACCGGCGAGTACGGCGAGTTGAACACCTGCCTGAAGGCGATCTCGAACAAAGCCAAGGTCTAGATCGCCGAAGGGATGCTTGCAGCCGGAGCCGCCCGGTCTGAACGTGTTGCGCTTCGGCGGCTGACGCTAACCGTCGTTTGGCTTCTCGCGCTATTCGTGGCGCAAGGAGCCATCGGAGCGACGGCTGCCGCTCTTTCACTCCGCGCCGCGGCGGGGGATATGGAGCGGTCGGTGGAACTCCTCCGACTGGGTCGTTCGGAGCAAGCGCGCCGCGAGCTGGCACTGTCGATCCTTCATGCCGGTCGAGGCGCCGGCAGCATTCCTACCGTCGACTTGGCGGCACGGGTCGCGGGAGTCGACGATGACCTTCAGGTGGTCGGAGACCTTTCCGATGCGATTGGACGATCGGCCGCCATCGCGCTCAGCGGGATGACCGTGCTGCAGGGATCGGTGGGCGACGAGGACGCCGCGTCTTCGATCTACAGCGAAGGCAGGGTCCATGGCGGCGGGGTCGCGATGCTCGACGACATCGTCGAGCAGGCTGCGGGCGAGCTGAACGGAGTGCTCATCGATCTCTCACGTTCGCCCGAGCCGTCCCTGTCCGCCGTTCAAGAGGCGCTTGCAACCGCGCGTTTCAGGCTTGCATCGGCAGTCGACGCAGCCGAGCGAGGCTCTGTGGCTCTCGGCGTGCTCCCGGAGCTCGCGGGTCTGAACGGCGACCGGCGCTATCTCCTCGCTTTTCAAGCTCCCTCGGAAGCGCGAGGCGGCGGCGGTTTGATCGGACTCTACGGAGTGCTGAGTGCGACGGACGGCGAGTTCGAATTGGAGCACGTGGGCTCGACGCGCGAGATAACCGACAGGATCGAGGGGCCGGTCAAAGCACCGGGGTGGTTCACGAGAGCCTATGGGCCTCTTTCCTCGTTGGACGACTTTCGCCAGGTGAACCTCTCGCCGATCTTCCCGACCGTGGCCGAGACGGCACTCCGCATGTACGAGTCCGCGACCGGGGTGAGGCTCGACGGCATGATCGCGATGGACCCGATAGTTCTCGGCAAACTCACCCGGGCGACGGGGCCGCTCTCGGCCGAGGGTTGGGACGTCCAGGTCAACGGCTCCAACGTCCGACGCCTGCTGATGCACGACATCTATCTGAAGTTCGGCAGATGGCATTCGAAGGATCAGAACGCGTATCTGGCGACCCTCGTTGATCAACTCTGGACTCGCTTGCGCTCGAACGATCTGGATGCGGCCGCCCTCGTGACGTCGCTGGGGGACTCGGTGGAGTCCGGCAGGCTCAGGTTGTTCATGCGCGACCCGAGCGCCGCACGGAGCCTCGCTCGACTGGGGGTCGATGGGGATCCGGACTCGGCCGGTCCCAACGTTCAGATGATCTTTCACAACAACTGGGCCGGCAACAAGGTGGATTACTTCCTGCACCGCTCGATCGACACGACGGTCACGGTCGACGAGGGCGGCGCCGCCCTCGTCAGGACGCGAGTGTCGTTGGAGAATCGAGCAAAATCAGACAGCAGCTCACTGTTGACTCGCCCGGGGATGCGGCCGGACCTTCCCATCGGCGCGAATCTGATGACGCTGTCGATGCTTCTCCCGAAGGGGGCTCAACTCGAGGACGTCGATGTGCCGCCAGGCGCGGGCGGTGTCAAGCGGGTGACGGAAGGTGGTCATCCCAGCGTGTGGATGCATGTGGGCCTTGCTGCGGGAGAAAGCCGTGAGGTGTCCGTTACCTACCGTCTGGCAAACGTTCTGGATGAGGAGGGGCACATCGCTTTCACCCTCTATCCACAGAGCACTGTTCGGCCCGACACCTTCTCGCTCAGGATCGTCCCGTCTTCCGGCGGGCGACTGATTCCGCTCGAGCGTGGCACGGCATCGGATGATGGGTCCGTGATCGCACGAGGGGTCCTGAAGATAGCGAAGACGTTCCGGGCGGTTCCTGGGTCGGATTGAGTTGGACTTCAGCTCGCCGTCGTTTCTGATCACCTTCGCCGTCATGCAGACGGTGGTGTTCTTGTTGTTGATCCGGCTCATCGATCTCTACGAACACGAGCCGTTCCCGATGGTGGCGGCGATGGCCGCATGGGGAGCTATCGGTGCTACCGCGATATCGCTTGCTACGAGCGAGGTAGTGCGAACGCTGCTGTCCCCGGATGTTCGAACCGTGTACGGCTCTGCCATATCGGCCCCCGTCGTCGAGGAACTCTCCAAAGGCGTGGCTCTCCTCGCCGTGTTCGGTGCGACCTCTTGGGCCCACCGGCGCTACGGCTCGAATCAACTCAGCGGCGTGACCGATGGCATCGTCTACGGCGCTGCGGTTGGGCTGGGATTCGCCTTTACGGAGGACCTGCACTTCCTCGTCACAAGCGCGGATCTCTCCGCGGGGTTCGACGTCTACCTTGCCCGGAGAGGATTGCTCGGAGTCGGGATGTTGCGTCACGCGCTTTTCACCGCTGCATTCGGGGCCGGCTTGGGACTAGCGACGCTGCAAAGGAGTTGGATCAAGCGAATCGGATACGCGCTAAGTGGTTTGGTCCTCGCCCTTGGACTTCACGCGCTCAACAACGGCCTTGTCAACGCGCTGATGGTCAAGGCCAATGGGCTTGCCGAAACGGCTCGGGCGATCCGCGCCGGTGCGCTTGCAGACCTCGATCCCTCCACTTTCGACATCGCCGTGCGTATGACGCGGCTGATCGACTACCTGGTGATGGTGGGATTCGGTTTGGCAATCGCAGGATGGCTCGCGCGCCAGAGACGGATCATCCGGGAGGAGCTGCCAGAGGAAGCGGAGAGTGGGCTGATCGACGATCGCGACTGGGAGCTCGTACCTCGATACTGGGCAAGGCTCTCGTGGTACTGGCAGTTGGTTCGAGTCGGCGAGATAGATAGGGCGCGCATCGCACGCCGGCTTCACGTCGAACTCGCCAATCTGGCTTTCCTGAAGCACCAGCACAAAGGCGCTACCGACAAGGCCAAGGAGGTCGGGCGATCCCGTCAGAGGGTCGCCAACCTGAAGGCGGCTCAGTCCGTGGACGTCTACGCGCCTGGAGCCATCGTATAAACGCCCTATGAAGGGCAGATCCAGCAGAGACCAGATGGCGGACGTGATCCGCTCGGTGCCTTTGTTCTCCGAATGCTCGCGCAAGGAGCTGTCGCTTCTCGCGGGGATAGCTGAGGAGCGAGACGTCGCCGCGGGGGAGTCGATCGTTCGGCAAGGCGAGACCGGGATCGGCCTCGAGATCGTCCTCGAAGGTGATGTCAGGGTCGAGATCGACGGCGAAACGCGGCGCCACCTTGGCCCTGGAGCCTTCTTTGGCGAGATAGCGCTCCTCGATGGAGGGCCCCGATCGGCGACGGTGATCGCGGAGACCGAGGTGCGTCTTCTCGCGGTGCCCGCATGGAGCTTCAACGCGACTATCAAGTCGGAACCGTCGATCGCTGTGACCATGTTGCGCGAGCTGGCCCGGCGCCTGCGAGATCGACCCGCTAGCGACGACTGATCCCGGGTCGACGGGTGGGCGATCGGCCAGGCCCTTACAATCTGCACCGTCCCAGGCCGGGGTAGCTCAGTCGGTAGAGCGATTCACTCGTAATGAATAGGTCAGGGGTTCGATTCCCCTCCCCGGCTCCAGATAGAGGGAAACCTGCTACCGCGCTTGGGCGTCTCATAGACGTCGACTAGGAAGGGATCGCGGTGAATCGAATCGGAGCGTTTCTCATCGGCCTGCTGCTCGGTGGAGCGGCCGTCGGGGGTGCCTTCCTCGTCGCAGATGATGGCGACGAGCCGGTCGCGGGTCCGGACCCGCGGCCCTCGGTTAGCTCCCCTCAACCATCGCTCTCGTCGCCCCCGGAGCAATCTTCACCGACCCCCGCCCCGACGCCAGTCGTTAGCTCACCCGATCCTCTGGACGGATCTGACCCCCTCCGCCTCGATGGCCTCGGCGCGCTGAGCGTCGGGATGACCGTCGAGGAGATGGAGGAAGCGACCGGGATGCACCTTCGGGTCTCGTCGGATTTCTCGCCGGAGTGCCGGTATGCCCAGTTCGACGGAGGCCCCGATGGTGTCTATCTAATGCTCAGCCATCGGGTGCTGATGCGCATCGATGTGACGCTTGGTTCCGCGATCGAAACCGACACCGGCATCGCCATCGATGATCCCATCGAGGAAGCCGAAGTTGCTTACGAGGGCCACCTAGAAAGGGAACAACACCCTTACTTAGGGAATCGAGGGAGTTACCTCGTCTACGACTTGGACCCCGATGATGGACTGCTCCTGATCCTCGAAAGCGATCGCCACGTGATCACCTCGTTTCGGTCGGGCTACGACCAGCAGGTTCGCTACATCGAAGGTTGCGCTTAGCCACCTGTGGCTCGCGCATCACCCGGTTCGTAGCGGAGAACCAGCTCGTCTTGCATCGGTATCCCACCCTGCCCGACCAGCGGGATCGAAGGCTTGAGGCGCCGAGCTCGTGCCACCGCCCCTTTACGCGTCTCGATGACTGCGAAACCTTGACGTTGGTAGGAGCGCAACGCGCGGTGGTTGTCGTTAGTGGTCACGAGCCAGATCGACATCGTGGCGAAACGAAGCTTTAGGGCATCGATCAGCGCTTTTCCGCAGCGAGGCACCGTGGAGCAGATCGCGACGATCTCGACCGCGTCGCTGCCCTTTCGGTAAGTCAGAAGCGCACTGGCCTCCCCGTTGTATTCGGCAACCAATCCCGGCAGCGACAGGACGTCTATCAATTCGTCCATCCGAGCTTGCAGTCGGCTTCCCAAGAGGTCGTCGACGAGGATCTGTGCCCAGGCAAGATCCGCGTCGCTCATTTCTCGGATATCGACGTCGTTATCCATCATCGGAAGACTTCATCAGAGATCGGTGACCGGCGGCAATGGGGTAGCGCCCGCGCCTCCGAGTGGTTAACGATTCAGGCTCTTCTGTCGTTCGCAACGCTCGAGTTAGGAGGGACATGTGGCCGTGGAGATCAGGCGCGTGGAGGTGGCGGACTGGGAGGTCGTACGGGACGTTCGGCTTGCCGCTCTTGCCGATTCGCCCGACGCGTTCTGGGCCACACATGAGGACGAGGTCACCAAGGACGAGTCGTGGTGGCGTGACTTCTTTGGGCCGACGGCCTGGTTTATCGCCGAGATCGACGGCCGCCCGACTGGCATCGCCGCCGGGTTGAGGGCGCGCGAACTGGGCGACGAGGAACGCGCTCTGATCTCGATGTGGGTGGATCCGAGCGCACGAGGCAAAGGGGTCGGCCGTCGATTGATCGCCGCGGTATGCGATTGGTCGCGAGTGGACGGGGCTTCCTCGGTCGTTTTGGAAGTTGCGGAAGGAAACGACGGGGCGGCCGCTCTCTATCGAAGTTGCGGCTTCGAAGCGACCGGCAACACCCAGCCCCTGCCGCGCAAGCCGTCGATCATCGAACACGAGATGAGACTCCAACTCTCTCCGGAGGGCCGGGGATAGGGTCACTTCGATGGCCGCCGAAAAGACGAGCCCGCCGAACAACGATGCTGTGGCGGATCCACATGGGGCCGTTCCGCTAGTGGATCCGGCGCCCGACTCCCACATGCCCAAGTGGGTGCCCAAGGTCATCGTCATGGCCATCCTCTCCGTGGCGGTCGCTCTCGGCACGTGGCAAGTCATCCGAACGCTGAGAGACCTCATCGTCTGGCTCGTGATCTCTCTGTTCCTGTCGTTCGCGTTGGAGCCCGGCGTCAACTGGCTAACCGATCATGGGTGGAAGCGGGGGCTCGCCACAGCCGTTCTCCTCTTCGGGCTGTTCATCGTCGGCGCAGTCCTGGTTGCCTCGATGATCCCGCTGGTGATCCAGCAGATCCGAGATCTCATCGACAACGTTCCCGGATATCTCGATCAGATCAGCAAGGTCTCCGAACGCTGGTTCAACTACCAGATATCGAGCGACAAGCTCGTTGATCAACTGCAGAGCGTGAACGTGTCGCTTGCCGATTACGCGCGGAACCTCGCGGGCAACCTCCTTGGAGTGGGGGCGGCGGTCCTGGGCGCGGTATTCCAGATGTTCACCATCGGACTCTTTACTTTTTACCTCGTAGCGGATGGGCCGCGCCTTCGAAGGACAGTGTGCTCGGTCTTGCCGCCGCAACGACAGCGTGAAGTGCTCTGGGCTTGGAACGTCGCGATCGAGAAGACCGGTGGCTATCTGTATTCGCGCTTGCTCCTTGCCGCCATCTCCGGCACGGCGACCTTCTTGGTGCTGACGGTTCTCGGTGTGCCGTTTGCCTTACCGCTCGCCCTTTACACCGGGTTGCTGTCGCAGTTCATCCCCGTCGTAGGTACCTACCTCGCGGCTATCGTCCCGCTGCTCGTCGCCCTTCTGGACGACCCGGTCTCCGCGTTGATCCTCGCCATTTACTTCGTCGTCTATCAACAGATCGAAAACTATCTACTGAGTCCCCGCATCACAGCTCGCACCATGCAGTTGCATCCCGCGGTGGCGTTCGCCGCAGCGATCGCGGGAGGAAGCTTGATGGGCGCGATCGGGGCTTTCCTTGCCCTACCGGCCGCAGCGATCGTTCAAGCGGGCCTTTCCACCTACATCAAGCGTCACGACGTGCTCGATTCAGATCTGACCCGCGAAGAGGTCGAAGAAGAAGAGGAGTAGCTCTCAGGGGGACGGATCGGATGCGTCGTAGCGTGCGAACTGCGGCAGCAGCATGCTCATCACTCCGACACCGACTATGCAGGCGAAACCACCGAAGACGGTAGAGAACCGCACGCTTGAGAACGACGCGAGGGCGCCTGCTTCCAGGTTGCCGAGGCTCGGCCCGCTTGCCACGACGGCAAGTTCGAGGCCGTGCAGCCGCCCAAGCATCTCGGGTGGGGCGGCAGTCTGAAGGATCGCCGTCCGAAAGATCCCGCTGATCATGTCTGCAGCGCCGGCGAAAGCAAGCATGACCAACGAGAGCCACAGAGTCTTTGACAGTCCGAAGATCGCGAGGGATGCCCCCCACCCGATGACCGCGAGGTAGACGACGACGCCCTGTCTGCGGATCTTCGATGTCCATCCGCTGGTCAACGACGCGATCAGCGCGCCCGCAGAGGGGGCCGCGTACATCAAGCCCAACACGCCGGGTCCCCCACCTAGAGCATCTGCGAATGCCGGAAACAGCGCCTCCGGCATTCCGAAGATCATCGCGTTGAGGTCCACGATGAACGAGCCCTGCAGGACCGCGCGGCCTTTCAAGAATCGGATCCCGTCGAAGATCGTCCGCAGTTGGAGCCTTTCTGAGTCGCCGCTTCGGGCCATCGGTTTGACCCTCGCTATGAAAGCGATGGCAAGTAGAAATGACGCGACGTCGACCGCGTAGGCACCTTCAAGTCCAATGACTGCGATGAGGACTCCACCGATCGACGGGCCGATGATCGCCGAGAAGTTGTGATACATGCTGTTCACCGCGGCGGCCGCAGTGATGCTCTCCTGCGGAACGAGCAGGGGAGTAGCAGATCGTTGCGCGGGCGAGCCCAGCGCGTAAACGGAGGCGTAGGCGGCGGTGATCACATAGATCAACCAGACCTGCGGCTCCGACAACACCGAATTGAGAGCGAGCCCACCGGCACAGGCGACCCCGACAGATTCGGTGATCATCAGCAGCTTTCGGCGATCCATCGAATCGGCCAGAGCGCCGCCGACGAACGACAGAGTGAACAGAGGGATCAGCTCGACCAGCCCGATCAACCCCACGGCCAGCGGCGAACCCGTCAGTTCGTAGATCTGGAACGCGATCGCGACGCCCGTGATGTGGGCTCCGGTGGAGGAGAACGTCGTGGCGAACCACAGGCGGCGGAAGTCCGGGTGATCTCGCAGGGGCGAGATGTCGATCGCGACCGATCGAAGGCGCGCGCGCCAGACGGAAGGCTCGTGCGGAGGCGTTACGTCAGGTCGTTCATCCACCCGGTGAAGTTACCGGCCGAGCTTCGCGAATTGAACCCCGCGGGAGGAGCTGTCGATTCGCACGATGTCAGCGTTTCGCCGTCGCGACACTCATCCGTTCCGTCACCGCCGTCCAACACGTCCACATCCGGCCCCCCCAACAGGAGGTCGTTGCCCGCCAGTCCGAAGATCTGATCGTCTCCAGGCCCCCCATCGAGCACGTTTCCGGCTTCGTTTCCGCGTAGCGTGTCCCCAGCGTCGGTGCCGAAGACGTCCTCCATGCCGGACAGGGTGTCCGATCCTTGACCGGTGGCCGTCCCAGCTGTCAGGTCGACGTTGACGGGCGCTGCACCGAAGAAGATCGCGGCATCGAAACCTCCGTTGCCTTCGATCGCGTCGTCGCCCCCGCCCCCGACCAGGAGGTTGTTCGACTCGTCGCCATCGATCGTGTCGCCGAAATCGGAGCCCTCGATGGAATCGATCTGGACGAGCGTGTCGTTGCCTTCCCCACTGGTGGCGGTCCCTGCGGCGAGGTCGACGACGACGGCCGTCGGACTGTCCGCGTAGATCGCGGCGTCGACACCGTCTGCGGATCCGGTGAACGTGTCGTTCCCGCCGTTTCCGAAGTAGACGTCCGGAAAAACGATGTTGCCTCCGCCTCCTCCGGTGATCGAGTCGTCACCTGCTTCGCCGGTGATGTAGTTGGGAATCGAGGAGCCAGTGATCGTGTCGTTCTGAGGAGAGCCGAAAACGCCCTCGATGCCCACCAGTCCATCGGTTCCTTCTCCCTCGGCAGTTCCTGCGGCGAGGTCGACGGTGATGGCAGCAGGCGAATTGGTGTAGGGCGCGAAATCGAGATATCCCCGGCCCCCATCCATCGAATCGTTTCCCGGGCCGCCGATCAAGCCCTCGAAGTTTCCAATGCCGGTTTCGAGGATGTCGTCGCCGGCGTCGCCGTACGCGAGGTCGCTTCCTTTCTGCCCGTAGATCTGGTCGTTCCCTCCGCCGCCGATCAGCGAGTCTCCTCCACCACTTCCGCAGATGATGTCGTCACCCCCAAGCCCGAAGATCAGATCGGCGCCACCGCGCCCGACGATCACATCGCGACCCTTTGTCCCACGAATCTCGTCGCTTCGCGATGTGCCGATCTTGGTGGCGCGCTTACCTCCGCAAGTCACGGCAGCCTGCGCGGGCGAACCCAAGCTCATGAGACTCGCGACGAGACATGACGCAGCGAGCACGGCGTTCAGTTTTTTCATCCCGACCCCCAGTCGGATGTTGTTGAACGGCCTCGTCGGGAAAGAGCTAAGCCGCTCCGGCAGTGGGTGGTTTGACCTTGTCTCGTGCGACCTGACGGGCGGCTCCGGTCGCGGCACCGATCAACGCGACCCATGCTGCCTTCTTGCCGGGAGCGACATCCATGTCGATCTGGGGAGGGTCCTCGCGCGTTACCAGCCGCCAAACCGTGGTGACTACATAGGTCGCGATCTTCACGGCGATCATGCCGAGGACCGCTGCGAGGAGCGTCTGCACGAGCGTCGGTTTCTGGGGTATCGAACCGTCCGGTTGCAGCTGTTCTTCCGCCATCAGCTCTCCTGATCGTGTCGTTTCGAGGAAGTATGCCCTTCGAGTAGCGCTCTACGCCTCGACCATCTCCGGCTCCATCCCCACCAAAGCGTCCAGCTCTTCTCCGCCCTCCGACGGCCCGATCGCGATGATCCGATCGCCTGATTGCAGAGCGAATCCCGGCTTAGGCCGATAGGTCCAGCGCCGCCCTCGTTGCACTGCGAGAACAAACATGCCCGTTTCCGTTTCGATCTTCAGCTCCTTGATGGATCGACCGTCTGCGGTCGACCCGGGACCGACGATCGTTTCGTGGCCCACCTCATCGGATTCGACGAGCGCCGCGGCGATGACTGGATGCAGTTCTTCACCCTGTTCGACCAGGCGTGTCATCTCTCGCGCTGAATCGAAGATCATCTCGGAAGCGTGTGCGAGGTGGAGAAGCGCGCGCAAGTCATCAGGGTTGCGCGCCTCCATCGAGCTTCGCAGGACCCAAGACTCGAGTTCGTCGTGAACCGCATCCGATCTCGCCTCGAGATGTCCTACCTCTGCAGCCAGAGCCTGATCGTTGAAGAGAAGAGCGGAATAGGCGAGGCCCACCGCTACCTCCGCAGAGTTCTTCATCTCCACTAGGAGGTCCACAGCGCGGTCCAGGTCTGACAACGCGATCCCCGGAGGTTCCGGGACTTCGGGCAGTGGGGGCGCTCCGCAGAGGTCGCGAGCAAGCGCCACTCCGTCCTCCGGACCCTTCACGAGCAAAGCGTCGTTAGCCGAGATGACGTATTCAGGTCCCGGGTCGAGGTCCCAGTCCCCGCCGCGCCGGGTCGCGATAACCCACATCCCGATCTCGACCGGCAGGTTGAGCTCCCTTAGAGACTGACCGACCGCGGGGGCTCCTTCGCGTACCTTGATGCGGGAGACGATCTCGTCGGCGTAGCGGAGATCTTTGCGAAGGTCGTCAAGAACGCCGAGGTTGGAATGCACGACGTGCGCGATGTCCTCAGCAGCATCCGCGATCTTTTCGACTGCCGAGGCGATCTCCAACACCTTCGCCATGTGTTCTGCGTCTTCCGGGCTGCGCGCCGCGAGGATCGTGATCTTCCTCAGCTGGCGCAGATCCTCGAACATCCGCTCTTCGAGCCTGACGACTTCCTTTGCAAGGTCCGCGTCGGCGAAGAAGACGGCCGCGTAAGCAAGGTCGACCATGAGCTCCGACGTGTCTTTGATCTCGGCCAGGAGCCCCTTGACCGTGCTTGTACTTCGACCTTCTCCAGCTTCCATGAAGTCCCCCTAGTTTGTCACGCTAGACCGAACACGACGAGTGAGATGACGAGACAGATGACTCCCAATAGGTCCATCCCGCTCGTGACCAGCGGAATGGTGTGGTTGTCGGGATCGAAGCCGAACCGGTATGTGATGACGGCGGCGTAATAACCGATGAGCGCCGCCACGATCAGGGCGAGAGTGCCTCCAAGCATCGCGGCCCCCAAGAACCGGAACACCCCGGGATAGGCAGCGTTCGTGAGCTCGGCCGTCAGCAGCGTCGTAACGGCGGTCACGGAATAGATGAAGAGGCCCATCCCGAGCACGATGCTCGCATCCAGCAACGCCGGCGCCCCGGGCCGAGCGGTTGGCGACGCGGCTCCCAGGTGGAGTTTCGTTCCCAGCCGAGCCGCAAGTATCGAACCGAGCGCGCCGGTGTTCTCGAGGAACCCCGGCAGGAATATGAGGAACGCGGGGAACGGGACGAACACTTCGTGGATCCGGGGTTCGACGACCGTGCCGGCGAGGATGTCCAGAACTATCGCGACGCAAAGGATCGGGAAGCTCTCTCGCACGATCCTTCGTGCAACGGGTAAGACGGTGGTGATGCCCCTGACCATTGCAACGATCGCGATGGCAAGGAATGCGATACCTGCGATCGGTGTGAACAGGTCGATGCCAACGAGGTAGGACGCGAGTAGCAAGCAGGGGAGCGTCACGACGTCGCCGACGACAGTGACTAGAACCGCGCCAACAGAGTCGAGGTCCCAGCCGCGGCGGAACGATTCGATCGATAGCCAGATCGTGAACGCGAGAACGATCGCCGACGACAGAACTCCACCAACGAGGGCAACGACGACGAAGTCCCATACGGACACCGTCTTGATCCCAATGAGAGACGCGATCGATCGCGCGAGGAGACCCATCATCACGGACGTTCCGATTGTTAAGAGCGTTGTCGCGTAGACGTTTTGGTACAGCGGCCCGGTCTTCGTTCTCGATATGTCGAAGAGGCCGACATGGATCGCGGTGCCCAGCCGCGCGGAGAGCGCCCCGAAGATGTTGCCTCTCATCCCGATCGAGACCGGGATCAGCACGAAGAGACCGGCGATCACGTCAAGGCGACCGCTCATCCCCGCGAGGAACAAACCGGAGATGAGTGATGTGAGCGCGGATACGAAGTTGGCGATGAACCCCTGCTTAACCGTCGCCCGCTCCGACGACCAGTAGTCGCGAACCTGCCGGGCCGGGTCGGCGACCCGCCGAGCCGTGCCTTGTACCGCGCGGGCGGGGGGGCCGAGCAGGGCGCGGACGACTATCCCGATCCAACGGATCGGGGCTGCTATCGGCAGGCGTCGACGTCTCTCCGGCTCTCTCATTTGGCGCTCATTTAAGAGCCTTTTAATGAGGAACCCCAAACCGGGAGGCGGCGTCCAACCGAATAGATAACGGAGGACCGTCCCAACCGGAAGCCGGGGCGGCCCTTGAGTGGGGATGGAGAGGAGCGCCGATGAGTAAGGAGAACGCCATCCGGGGGTCCAGGCCTCAGGGACTGCCCCGTGCGTCGCAACGGTATCCGGAGGGCAGGATGTGCGGCTTCCCCGGCTGTGTGACAGAGCTCTCCGTCTACAACCGGCGCGATAAATGTTGGGCTCATGCGGAGATGAAGGTTCCCAGGTTGCGCGGCCGAAAGCCCGCCGCCGGGTCTGCCTAGCTTTCGTTAGAGCGACTCCGGGTAGCTATATCCTGTCGGCTGCTTGGATCCGACAGGTCAAACAGCGGAGGCTCTTCACCCGATGCGTGCGCGATTCGCCCTTGTTTTCGTAGTGCTTCTCGGTGCTCTTTATGCGACGGCCCCGGCGGCCCTGGCATCGAACCACCCAGTTCTCGCACAATCCCCGTCGGACGGAAGCTCCGATTCCGGCGCGAAGGGAGACGGGGCCAAGACCGATTCAGGTGACGACCCGAAAGCCGAAGCGCCCGTCGTAGAGGAAGAGGGGCCACCGTGGACCTATCAGATGGCGAAGATCACATTT
>JAXDJH010000018.1:0-22886 GCA_034663635.1 Actinomycetota bacterium
ATTCTGGCGGATACTCATACTGTCGGGACAACGAGGATGGTCGGTCTTCGTGCACTCACCCGTTCGTTCAGTTGGCCGAGACAGACTCACGCTGCGAGAACTCTCAGGCCAAACGATCGTCAAAGTAGCTCCGCCCACCCTGACCGGTGCGCGCGCCTTGCAGAAGCGAGCGCTTGACCTTCTCTTGGGAAGCGTTCTGATGATCCTGCTGGCCCCACTCTCGCTTCTGATCGCACTAGCGATAGTGGCGACTTCAGGTTTCCCGATCTTCTATAGGCAGGAGCGAGTCGGGATGGGCGGCCGGCCATTCTCGATGTTGAAGTTCCGTACGATGCACAGCGACGCGGAAGCCGAGACTGGACCGATCTGGACGGCGCGCGAGGATCCTCGTCGCAGCGGGATCGGTCGCCTGCTAAGGCGAACCAGCCTCGATGAGCTACCGCAACTCATCAACGTCATCTCCGGACATATGAGCCTCGTCGGACCCCGGCCCGAGCGCCCCACCTTCGTCGGGGAGTTCAACGAAACGATCGATTGGTACGGATTCCGCCATCGGATCCGCCCGGGCCTCACCGGCTGGGCTCAAGCTCATGGATTGCGAGGCAACACACCACTCGATTCACGAACCGAACACGACAACTGGTACATCGAGAACTGGTCGATTCCCTTGGACGTGCGCATCTTGGCGCAAACCCTCGTTGAGGTCGTCCGAGGGCGCGGCGCCTATTAGCCGGTTCCTCGGATAGCTCTTCGGTAGGCATCCACTATCGGTTGCACGGAACGACCGGCTTGCGAAAGCGTGACGGAAACCCTGCGAGCCTCAACTCCCATCGTCGCCCTCGTCTCGTCGTCATCCAGCAGGCGATCGATCGCCTCGGCAAGAGCCACAGGTTCATCGGGCGGCACGACTGCCATAGGGATGCCCGCCTCGACAGCGTCGCGGTTGCCGGGCGTGTCGGTGGCCACCAAACAAGCTCCCGTGGTGGCCGCTTCGAGAAGCATCAAGGGGAACCCTTCCCAGCGCGCGGTTGAAACCATCACATCGCACGCCGCAACGTGCATCGATGGGTCCTCCTGCCATCCCTCGAACCGGATCGGTACACCAAGTTGGTCACGCAAGCGCGTAACGCCCTCCATCAACGGCCCGTCCCCAACCATCAGGGCCGCTGGCGATGTCTTCAATCGTCCGATCGCTGCCACGAAAACCTCCGGCGCCTTTTGCTCCACGAAGCGGCCTATCCAAAGCACGACCTTCTCGCCATCGCCGAGGCCCAACTGACGCCGAGCCGCGGCCCGATCCCGGATCGTGAGAGGAGCGAAGGACTGCGAAGTCAGAAGGACCCCGGGCTCGAGGGCCAACCCCTCTTCGATGATCGAGGTCCTGTCGCTCTGGCTGATCACGATGACCGAAGAAGCCGAGCGAAGGGCAAACCTAGTCAACCGAACGGCGAGAGCCCTCCACACGCCGCTTGACCGTCTGAGCGCGTGAAGCCCCTGAACCGTGACGATGATTGGGACTCTCATCCCGAAGACTCGCGCAAGTCGAACGCCTACACCGGCGCGAACGCCATGAGCGTGGACAACATGAGCCCCGGTTTCGTGCACGCGCTTCCGCACCTTCAGGAGAGCTCGAACGAGAGATGCCGATGGGAGCCGCAGAGCGCTGGGAGATATCAACAGTCGGCTGCTTGAGACTTCCTCTGGGAAGTTGGCCTCGACCACATCCAGCGCGGCCGAGGCTCCTCCGGGTTCGTCCAAGAGGACATGCAGAACGCAAATCGGATTCTCGCGCTCGCCCATCAGCGTAATAGAAGTCGTTCGATTGTCGCCATCGTTCTTACGGTCCCGGAGGGGGATTCTTCTTGGGCACTGATTGCGTCCCCCATCGCTGCTCTATCGGGTCGCAGAGCGAGCACTTCCCCCACGGACGTTCGGACCAATCCATAGTGAAGAGTTGCGTTTTCCACCGGCGACAGATCCATTTCAACAAGCATCGCTTCGAACACCAGCCGGCGGCTCCGTCTCATGAAGGCGACCTGAGCGGTCAGAGAACCCTCCCGCCTTACTCGCATGTCTACGCCAGGCTTACCAGAGACGACGAGGGTCCGGCCGGCGTGGAGCAACTGAGTGAAGAACAGCAGATCCTCCATTGCTGGGAAACGTTCATCGAATCTCGTCTCGATGGCGACGCGCCGTGGCACAAGACAGTTTGCTCTCAGCCAGTTCCGGCGCAACAGCCCACGCAGATCCTCTCGGGAGATCAGCTTTGGTTCGGGCCATGACGGCCAGCTCAACCGGGCGGACTCGGGAACAAGCTCGTTGTGATTGGGGATGTAAGCACCCGCCCCCGGATAACGATCGTGAAGGAGGATCAGGTTGTCAAGCGCACCCGGAAGCAACTGATCATCAGCGTCTAAGAACAGAATCAGGTCTCCGGTGGCTTCCTCGACACCCGTGTTTCGGGCGGCGGCAACACCGCCATGCGGTCGCCGCACGAGTTTGATCGTTGGCGACATGGACTCCGCGACGGCGGCGGTCCCATCTGTCGAGCCGTCGTCCACCACGACGACCTCGATGGGCGCGGGGCTTTGTGACAAAGCAGACCGAATCGCAATTGGAAGCCATCCCTCCACGTTGAAAGCCGGTATGACTACCGAAACTTGACCCTCGGTGCTCATTCCCGCCCACGCAAGAGACCCCAAAGGAGCGCGCTGACGGCCCATCGCCAGCGGCCGATCATCCATGGCCTCCTGGCAGCCGCTGCGAAGAGGGACCTCCGAGCACGGCTCATATCGCGCACGCCGAAGTCTCCCAGGGCCGCGGCGGCCTTCAGTCGATCATCGAATCTCCCAGCGGCGATCAGTCGACCTCTGGCCGCCTCAAGAACCTTGGTGCCGGCGACAATCATCCTTGCTGAGTCGGACGAGAGACTATCGGGTCTCCGATAAACCTTCACAAGCGGTTCCTCTATCCGAACGAACGTCATCGTCTCCGCGCACCGCAGACAAAGATCCCAGTCCTCAGCAAGTGGGAAAGACACATCGAATGCCCCCACGACGTTGAAGTCCTCGCGGGCGATCATGATCGAGCTTGGATGAACCACACTCTGCGCGAGGAGCGTGGTCAGGAGATCACCCGAGAATTTGTCCGCTCTTCGGGGAAAGCGATCGAACACCACATAGGTCCCAATCGCTTGATCGCGTCGGTCATCCCAAAACATCACATCCGAATACACCACTACCCCTGGTCGGAAACTTGAGAGCTGCTTCGACAGCTTGTCGGGGAGCCATTCGTCGTCGGCGTCGAGAAAGGCGATCAACTTGCCATTCGCCTCGTCCACGCCCCTGTTTCGAGCGGATGCGAGCCCGCGGTTCGGCTGGGACACAAGGCGAACACGACGATCTTGAACGGAGGCGATGACCTCGCTCGTTTCATCGGTGGACCCGTCATCCACCGCGATGATCTCGAAGTCTTGCATCGTCTGCCCCAACACCGAATCGAGCGCTCGTTGAACGAAACGAGCGCCGTTGTGCACGGGTAGGACGACGCTGACCCGGGGGGTCACCTCAGCTCCATGGCGCGTAGAAGATCGTCGAATCTCTTTTCATAGGTGTGGTCTCTTAATGTTCTCTCAAGTCCCGCGCGCGCGATCCGGCGCCGTTCGTCTGAGTTGTCCAAGTAGTGGTTCGCCTTTGCGAGGAGTTCATCGCTGTCACCGAAGGCCTCCAACTCGACCCCCTCCCGGTACCACTCATCAAGACCCGGGATCCGGTTTGTCAGAAGGAAGGCTCCACAGCCCGGGATCTCGAAGTTTCTTCCTTTCACTTGATCCCGCCGCTTTGCAAACTGCTCCCAAACCCGGCTGGGAAACTCTCGAAGCTCCAGCGTCCTTTTTCCGTCTCTCATCGGGAGGATCAACCGAGCCAAGTCTCGTAGCGAACGCGCCTTGGAAGCGTTGGACAGGTTCAGATTTATCCGACTTCGGCTAAAGACGTCGATCATCTCTTCCTGACTCAACCGACCTTCTGGCCAACCGAATCCCCAGGTACTCACCTCCAACCCCTGCTTGCGCAAGACGTCGATCATCCGGCGCCTATCTCCATGAGGTTGGCCCACGAAGCTCGCGTCGAGATCCTCCTCGATGTCAACGGGGGCGTACAGGTGGTGGTTGCACCCCCATTGGGTCAGGATCACGTTTTCACACCCCACCGATGGATACCGCTCCGCCGCCACATTGTCCGTAGTGGCCACGAAGGTGAAGAACGGCGCCCACTTCTTGGAGTAGGTCGCGAATCTCCAATGATCATCGGCGAACCAGTTGATAGAGGTGGTTCTCTCTGCGATCGATCTGAGCGTTGACGCATGAAATTCGTTTTCGAAGAGAAAGAAGAAGACGAGGTCAGGCTCAAGGTTTGAAACTTCGTTGACCAACTGCTTGTTCATCTGGTCTCGACCAACGGCCGCCTCAACATCATCGAAAGCGAAATGATGAGCATCAACGCCCGGCATCCTTCGCAGTGAATCCCAGAAGTTCGTGTACTCGAATGACGAGCCGCGCTTTGGATCCTTGTAATCCCACCGCAACCCAACGAACAGAACACGAAGAGCTTTCGGGGTCAAAGGCCGCGTTCCCCCTGCGCCCCGTGCTCGTGGGACGATTGCTTCGGATGAGCCCGATGCCAAAACCCGTCACCGCGACCGCTAGCGAGGCCCGTGACCGATGAAAGAGCCAAGGACCTGGCGTCGCGACATGGCACGAATCGGTGGGGAATCATTATTGGTGGGTTCAGGTCACGTTGTGGGCGCCGTCGGATCCATCGTGTCTGTAAAAGTACTCACGACGTATCTCTCCCCGGAGCAGTACGGCCAGTTCTCCTTGGGCCTGACGGCGGCAGTCCTAACGGGACAGATTCTAAGTGGCCCTCTGAGTGCGGCCACTACTCGATTCTTCGCCCCCTCCACGGAAAGCTTACGCCTAGAGCCATTCATCACCGCGACTTTCGATCTCCTCGCGCATTTCGCCGGAATCGTTCTCACTATCGCGACTCTCTGCGGACTGGTCTGGCTGCTACACCCCTCGATCATCGTCGCCACTCTTGCGGTAGCCCTTCTGCTTTCCTTGATCACGGGGGCAGAACAGATCCTGGACAGCATCCAGAATGCCGCCCGACATAGAGGACTCGTAGCCTGGCATTTAGGACTCGGGCCATGGTTGCGATTCGCCTGCGCCGTAGCTTTGTTCAAGGTCGCGGGTACGACGACCGTCTCAGCTATATGCGGCTATCTATTCGGGGCCTCCGTTCTGCTTCTATCGCAGTACGGATTCTTCAGGTGGAAGATCGGCAAGCCGCGTCTGACCAGAGCCGACCGCGCCGATGCCCGCGATCTGGAGAAGCGGATGCTTCGTTACGCGTGGCCATTCGGCATATGGGGGATATTCACTTCCGTCCAGCTCGCATCCGATCGCTGGGCTCTAGGGATCTTTCAGGATCTTCACTCAGTGGGCGTCTACAACGTCGCTTACCAACTCGGCTATTACCCGGTCCTTCTCGCTTCGACCGCCCTCATGCAAGTGGCGTCTCCGATCCTCTTCGCAACGGCGGGGGACGCGTCGGAGGTGTCGAGGGTGCGACGAACTCGATCCGCCGCTCTTCGACTCTCCCTTATTTCCGTCATCCTCACCACGCTCGGCTTCATCGTTCTCCTGAACCTCGACCGTGACTTGTTCGGCGCAGTTGTCGGCCCGGGTTTCAGAGGGGCGACCATCTACCTCCCCTATCTATTTCTCGCAGGAGGGGTATTCGCGGCAGGCCAGTTCGCCATCCACGTGCCCTTGATCGAGTTCGATACGAAGGGAGCCCTTTTCACGAAGATCACAACCGCGCTGATCGGGACGGCGTTGAACTTCGTGGGGGCCGCGGTATGGGGAGTCAAAGGAGTGGTCGGGGCAACCTTGGCTTTCTCCTTCCTGTATCTCGTGGCCATGCTTCGACTCTCGCGAACCCGATCGAACGGGCAACAAACTCGATAAAAGGATCAGCCCGATGCCGGGGTACGGATGCCGAATAGATAGCGGTTCTTCGGCAAATAGGCGATCGCCTCTTCGGTCCAGGCCAAGTCCGGCGCACGGTCCCTAACTTCCGAGAAAAAGGCGACGTTGTCGGTTCCCTCGAAAGAGTCTTGATAACCCAGTAGGTACGCATCCGTTGGACCCACCGAATCCAGGGTGGGCGTCCGTAGTTCGATCGGAAACTCGCTTAGCGACCACGTCGCGATCAACAGCGATTTCCCCGTAGATCGATCAGTGGGTTCGATTCCCGCAAGCGTCGAAACAAGGTTGATGTCAGGCGGGTCAGCTCGGCCGCCCAAAACGCAGTCGAGGAAATAGCGCTGAAGAACCGAGAAGTGCGGAAGATCGAAGATCGTGTAGGTGCCTTTGAATCCGAGTCGATGGAAGAGTCGGCACATCGACCCATAGCCACCACCAAGCTCGATAACGCGATCGTACTCATGCACCCTTGTCTTCGTGCATGCCTCGAACCGCATCACATGGAACGCATGAGCGATCAGGTTGGCGCTGCTCCGCCAATATCTGCGATAGCGGATCGGCCGCCCGCAGAGACTCTCTTCGATCGCTGCTCGCCAACGTCCCTCCCAGTCGGGATCTTCCTTGAGTGCGAGCAAGTGGCCCTCAACGTGACGCGTATCGCCCACAACCATGGCGTCCTGAATGATGGGCCAGGCTAGAAAGCCTCTTAGATCATCCTTCTGCACGTGCATCCGGAGTTGCTCCAAAGCATCGAACCAGTAGGGTCCCACCGGAACCCGCGGGTCATCGGCAAGCGCTGCCAGCTCTTCTCGAAAGCGTGCTTCCAATGCCTTCTCTCTATCGGAGGGTGGCTTCAGCAGTGAAGCTCGCCTGGCGGTTCGTGCCAGCAGTGACCACGGTGTCGTTCGTGCGGACGGCATCTGCGAATGATGCCTCAAGGACGCCATCTTTCGTGCAACAGGGTTAGTGGTCGCCGCCACAATCGATACAGTCAATATGGTGAGCAGCAGCTTGGCGCTTTGTCATGAGTGGCTGACGACCTACGGTGGGTCAGAGCAAGTTGCCCAACGGATCGCCCAGGCATTGGGCATCCATGACATCTTTGTCTTCGCAAGCAGGCCGGGTCTTCGCAATGAGCTTTTCCCGAACGATGACGTTAAAGACGTTGGCGGCATCCTGGCGAGCCGGGCCAGTCGCTCCTGGAGCCCATTTCTCCCGTTGATGCCGTTTGCCTGGCGCCGCGTCGACCTCTCAGGCTACGAACTCGTAGTAACCAGCTCCCATGCGTGTACGAATTCGATCCGACCTCCCCAGAACGCCGTTCTCGTGAGCTACTGCCATACACCGATGCGTTATGCGTGGGACTGGAGATCCGAGATCAAACGAGTTCCATCACTCTTAAGGCCGATCTGGCCGTTCGCGGCCGCTCGGCTGCGGAAGGGAGACTTGCGGCGATCGAAGAGGGTTGATCTCTTCATTGCAAACTCGCTTTTCGTTGCCGGACGGATCCGCAAGTACTACGGCCGAGGTTCGATCGTGATGTACCCCCCCATAGACACCGAGTACTGGAGTCCAGGAGGCACCAAGGGCGACTATTTCCTATGGGTGGGGCGAACTGTGCCTTACAAGAAACCCGAAGCCGTGATCGAAGCGGCCAATCTTGCCGGAAGCAAGCTGATCGTCGCTGGTTCTGGGCCGATGCTCGACGAGCTGATGCGGTTAGCCGGACCTACTGTCACCTTCGAGCCTTCCCCCAGTCGTGACCGCCTTCGCGATCTCTATCGCTCCGCCCGTGCTCTCGTATTCGCAGGCATCGAGGATTTCGGGATGACGATGGCCGAAGCACAGGCGTGCGGCATCCCGGTGATCGCATACGCGGCGGGCGGTGCTTTGGAGATAGTGAAAGACGGCTGCGGCACTCTCGTCGGAGACGACTCAGCGGAGTCATTCGCGGAATCGATGCGTTCATTCCAGGATGACTTCGATCGGGCCGTGATCGTTCAGAACGCTCAACGTTTCGATGCCGCGCGATTCGATACGCAAATCCGAGAGTTGATCGACCACGCCGTAAACCGGCGATGGCAGGAGATCAACCGACGGCCGGAGTGGTTCCCCAAGGAAGCGGGCTGAGGTGTCAGCCGTGACGATGGACGTCCGGTTGGCGGTCACGAGGAGGTGCCTCCTCGGAGGCGCCGTCGCGCTCTTTCCCCTTATCTGGACCCGGGGCTTCACATTCGAGAGTTTCAACATCCCCAAGTTGACTTTTCTTTTCGTCATCGTCTCTCTGTCCATCGGCCTTCGGCTGGCCGAGTGGGTATTGACCCGATCTCCACTGCGCGACGGTGGCCTTTGGAAACCAGCTTTGGCCTTCGCCGTTCCTCTTGCGATCGCTTGGTCGTTCAGCTCATATCGAGGTTTCAGCCTCTTCGGCCTGTACAGCAGGTACGCGGGGCTCGTCCCCTATCTCGCAGTGGTTTGTCTCGGTCTCCTTCTCGCCGATGCTTTCCAAGGCCGACCGGAGCGGATCGTCGGACCGTTCCTGATCGGCGCTTCCGGCGTCGGCGCGGTGGCCATCGCCCAGATGCTCTTTCTAGGGGCCCGGACGGCGGTCGAGTCGGACACTTCGTACGTCACTTCAACGCTCGGGCACTCGAACTTTGCAGGAGGCTTCCTCGCTATCTCACTTCCGGTCGCGCTCACCCTCTGGGTTAGAGCTACCGATCGCCGCGACGGCATCCTTGCCGCGGCCGCTACGGCGACCATCGGCCTTGGGCTGCTCTTCACGTTCAGCCAAGGCGGCTGGGCCGCCGGCGCTGCCGGCACGGCCATCGTCGTGGGTTTACTCGTTCGGGAGAAGATCAAGAGCGGTCCGAAGATCGGCGTCGGACTGGCGGCTTTGATCGCCACGGTGTCCATCGGCATCGTGATCGCGAGTCTCCTGATCCCCCATTCGTACGCGAAGTTCCCGGGGTCCTTGAAAACCACGGTCACCCGAGGTTTCTTGTGGAAGACCGCAGCGAGCGTCGCCAAGGACTCACCGCTCGTCGGCGTGGGACCAAACGTGTTCGCGATAGAAGGCGTCTTGCACCGGCCTACGGAAGATGCTCTCGTACTGACCTTCACCAAGGGCGACGATCCACATTCGGTGCCCTTGGCCATGCTTGCAAACGGAGGTCTGCTCACCCTTGCGGGGTACACGATCGCGATCTTGTGGGGCGCCTCGAGGGTTCGTCGCAGATCCGAAGACATCTTTGGGATCGCGTTGGCCGGGGCTCTGGTCGCCTACGTCGTTCAAGCGACGGTCAGCATCGACGAGGTGTCATTACGGTTCGGGTTCTGGGTCATCCTCGCGAGCAGCGCCGCGCTCGGCGCGCGCGTCGCAAACACCGCGCCGACGGAGTCCGCGCCGCGTGCAACGACTTCGCGCCGGGTCGGCGCATCGCTTCTCGTCCTGGCTTCGCTAGCGCCGGGCGTCGCTGCAATCCGGACGTTCCTAGTCGCGGATCATCACATCGAGCTCGCGATGGACGCACTGGGGAACAAGGATCTCGAAACTTCGATCGACGAGTTCACCACAGCTATCGACCTGAGAGGCGATCCCGATTACAGGAGGCTCTACGGGGGCTCGATGGGACAATTGGCCTCGATCGTGGGTCAACCCGAAGGTCAGATGTTGATCGAGAGGATGCGGAAGGCTTTCGAGTACGTCAGATCCTTTCCCGACCCACAAGCCCTCGCTCTCGAGGGTGAATTGCTGCACCACTGGTCCGCTTACGACCCATCGGCGGCGGATGAAGCTCTAGCAGTGCTCGAAGAGGCGAGGAGGCTCGATCCCAATAACCCTCTCCTCGGCGTACTCGTCGCCGACGTCCTCATCCACATCGGTGACTACGAGGGGGCGATCGCCGAGCTCACCCCTTATGCACGAGTGTTGACCGAGGAATTCCCGGAGTACTCGGCTTCCTTCGGCGATCTGTGGTCGGATCTCGCCATAGCGCAGGCAAGGGCCGGCCACATTGAGGAAGCGACTCGAACGTTCGGGCGGGTGGGCGAAGAACAATCCTGTCGGACTGCGGTCGCGGCCGCGATCCTCAAAGAAGCGACAAGGCCGACGCCGACACTTGGCTTCATCTGTCCCCAGGTCCTCGTCGATCTCGTGACGGATGTGGCGCTTCAAAACCCCGATCGTTGACCTTCTGGACTAAGGGGTATCGACTCGGTTCAGCGGACGCGTTCGTCCACGATCTTTCCAAGCACCCCATTGATGAACCGGCCGGAATCTTCGGTCGACAAGATCTTCGCCATCTCGACCGCCTCATTGACGGCCACAGCGACGGGAACATCGTCTCCCCACAGCAGTTCGTACATGGCTAACCGAAGGATGTTCCTGTCGATCACCGGCATCCTGTCGATCGTCCACTTATCGGCGAACTGCGTGATCAGCGAGTCGATCTCCGCTTGGTGAGCCTGCACCCCTTCGACCAAGTCGCCGGCGTAATCGAGAACGGACGGCGATGGGTCGGCCATGCCCCCCGACACATCGGCGATGTCTTCTGCGATCCATCCGCTCGACCGTTTACTCGCGAAAGCCTCGACCGGGAGCTGATCGCGGATCTCAGCCTCGTAGAAGATGTCCAGCGCCAGCATCCGCGCCGACCGTCGCTCGTTCACAGGACGCGGGCTACTTGGATCAAGCTCTGGAGAGATAGTCGCCGGAACGTGTGTCGACCTTCACTCTCTCGCCCTTCTCCAGGAACAAGGGAACCTGGATCGTGGCACCGGTCTCGAGAGTGGCGGGCTTAAGCGCGCCGGAAACGCGATCCCCTTTGTGACCCGGCTCGGTGTCGACGATCTCGAGCTCGATAGTCAGCGGCATCTCGGCCCCCACCGGCGTTCCATCGTGGACCGGCACCATCACCACGGTCCCGTCCTTGAGGAAACGGCGAGCGTCGCCGAGCAAGGCGGCATCGACGTGGATCTGCTCGTAGCTTTCGTTGTCCATGAACACGAGACCCGCGTCCTCCTCGTAAAGGAACTGCATCTCCCGCTTGTCGAGGACCGCCAGGTTCACCTTTTCGTCGGCTCTGAAAGTGCGTTCCGCAACTGCTCCGTTCTTCAGGTTCCTGAGCTTCGTCTTGACGAACGCCTGGCCCTTCCCCGGCTTCACGTGCTGGTAGTTGAGGATCGTGAACAAAGTCCCGTCGATCTCGAGCGTTTGCCCCGGTCTCATGTCATTGGTAGAGATCATTCAGCTTTCTCCCTTGCCTTCCGTAAGAGCCTTAAGCGCCGCGAGCCCGGCGAGATACGAGCCGGGCCCAAGGCCGGCGATAACACCGGCGGCGGCTTCGGCCGTGACCGAGTGCCTGCGCCACGGCTCCCGAGCGTGGATATTGGACAGGTGCACTTCTACCACCGGGTAAGGCACCGCCCGGATGGCGTCGGCGATAGCCCGGCTGGTATGCGAGTAGGCCCCCGGATTGACCACCGCCCCGTCCACCTCCCCGATCCCTGCGTGGAGAAGTTCGATGAACTCCCCTTCGCGTGCGGTCTGGTGGATCTCGATCTCGATCCCCAGGTCCCCGGCCCCCGTTCTAAGCAGATCGTCGAGGTCGGCCAGGGTCAAAGAGCCGTAGACGTCCGGCTCTCGGGTCCCCAGCAGATTGAGGTTGGGTCCGTGGATGACGAGGGCCTTCACGATCGCAATCTCTTCATCGTTGCGTCCAGGGCCTCCTGGGTAGCTTCTACGCCGATCACCGGCTCGCCGATACTCCTAAGTAGCACGAACCGGACGCCCCCGCTGTACTTCTTGTCCAGCTTCCAGGCAGGCTCCAGATCGCTGAGCTCCAGATCGGTGGTCACGGGAAGCCCGAGATCGGTCAGTACTTCTTTATGGCGACTGACAACGAGCTCTGTCGTGTAGAGCATCTCTCGAGCGAGATAGGCGGCAGCCATCATGCCGATCGAGACCGCCTCGCCATGCCGGATCCCTCCGTAGCCCATCGCGTGCTCGATCGCGTGACCGAACGTGTGCCCGTAGTTAAGGACGGCTCTGGCGTGGGAGTCGTGCTCATCCCGCGCGACAACCTCAGCCTTGATCGCAACAGATCGGGCCACCACGTCGATCAAGACGATCGCATCCCCGCCCAGGATCTTCTGTGTTTCAGATCGCAGGATCTCCAACAGGTCTGGATCGCCCACGAATCCGTACTTCGCTATCTCGGCCGATCCGCTCCTGATCTCCTCCATCGAGGAACTGCTGATCAGATCCACATCGCAGACGACGCCGTCGGGTTGATAGAAGGTCCCGACCATGTTCTTTGCGTGAGGCAGGTTCACTCCGGTCTTTCCACCGATCGCCGCGTCCACTTGAGCCAAGAGGGTCGTGGGGACGTGCACGAGCCGCGTGCCTCGACCATAAGTAGATGCCACGAATCCCGCCAGGTCGCTGACGACCCCACCACCGAACGAGACGATCAGATCGCTGCGATGGAAATCGAGATCGGCGAGAACCCCATACAACCGTTCGGCGGAAGCGAGAGTCTTGGCCCCTTCACCGTCCTCAACGATCTCTACGGACACGTCGCCGAGTTTCTGGAGCGGGGGAACCAAGTCCTTGGTTAACCGTTCGAGCGGTGGTTGGGTCACCACCAGGATGCGTTCGATGCCGTCCATCGGCGGGAGATGGTCCGGCAGGCTTTCGATGAGATCTCTGCCCACGACGACGTCGTAAGGCTTGTGAGGCACCTGGACCGCGATCCGGCGCGGGCGCCCGATGGCGATCCCGGGACCGAAACACTCGATCGCGATCTCAAGAGCCACGTCCCTTGGCGAACGTCCGTCGGTGGTGACCCCGAGGTTCGAAACGACTTCGTAGGTTGCCTCGCGCTCGTGAGCCAGCGTCCGAGGGTCCCTCAGGTCCAGCATCGGGCGGCCGGCATCTACACCTACCCTGCGCATCGCCTCTCCGTAGGAAACTCGTAGATGAACCACCGTGGCGCGTTCGATCCCTTGGCACACCTTGGGATCGACGAGCGACCCTCCCCCCAGGGAGATGACGGCGTCCCGGCCCTGGAGCGTCTCGAGGACGATCTCACGCTCGATCTCCCTGAACGCACGCTCGCCGCTTTGCTCGAAGATGTCGCGGATACTCCGACCGTCCCTCGCGACCACCAGCGCGTCGGTATCGAGGAAGGGCAACCCAACCAGGTTCGCGAGGAGCTTGCCGACGGTCGTCTTTCCGGACCCCATGAAGCCCACTAGAACGATCATCGATCGCCTCGGATCCGGCGAGAGAACGACTCGACCCGTTCTGAAAGATCGGCGAGCGTGTCGCCCCCGAACATCTCGAGTAAAGCGTCGCCCAAAACCAGAGCGACAACGGATTCGCAAACGACGGCAGCAGCGGGCACCGCGCACACGTCGGTTCGCTCTTGAAACGCGTCCGCTGGATCTCCGGTTGCCAGGTCCACGGTCCGGAGACGCTTCTTCAGTGTCGAAAGGGGTTTCATGGCGGCTCGAACCCTGAGGGTCCCCCCGATCGTCATGCCCCCTTCGGTACCGCCGGCTCTGTCTGTCGTTCGACGAAGATCCGTTTCGATCTCGTCATGAGCGCTGGACCCAAGCGTTCGAGCGATCTCGAATCCATCGCCTATGGACACGCCCTTGATCGCAGGCACCGCCATGAGAGCGCCGGCCAGGCGACCGTCGATCTTCCTGTCCCAGTGCACATGTGAGCCGAGGCCCGTTGGAACGCCGTAGGCGATGACCTCGACCAAACCGCCGAGCGAATCGCCTTCGGCGGCCGCCTTCTCGATCGCATCGACCATCGCTGCCGTCCCCACGTCGTCGAAGCAACGAACGGACGATTCATCCACGGTGTCCAGATCTTCGGGGCCGGGGATCCGATCGCTCGATGTAGCTGCATCTCCGATGGCAAGAACGTGCGATACCACCACGATCCCCAGTTCCCGCAACATCGACCTGACCGGTGTGGCCAGCGCGACCCTTGCGGCCGTCTCGCGGGCGCTGGCCCGCTCGAGGACGTTGCGCGCGTCGGTGAACCCGTACTTCTGCATCCCCGGCAGATCCGCGTGCCCCGGCCTGGGGCGGGTTAAGGGACGCCCGCCCGGCGCTCCCTCCACCGGCATCACGTGAGCCCACTTTTCCTTCTCGGTGTTGTGGATCACGATGCCGAGAGGACTGCCGAGGCTGAAGCCCCCTCGGACTCCCGCCACGATCTCGAAATCGTCCTTCTCGATAGCCATGCGGGGGCCGCGTCCATAGCCCATTCGACGGCGGCTCAGTTCGCGCGCTATCGAATCGGCCGCAACCGGAACTCCAGCGGGTAGCCCTTCAACGATGCCGAGCAAAGCGGCACCGTGAGACTCACCTGCGGTTAGATATCGAAGCCTTCCCATCGTCCCATCCTCTCAAAGGAGGACGAGGAGGGAGCTACTTGAGGATCTCTTCGCCCTCGCAGAGGGTGAACTCGTCATCCCCGAAAAGCATCGTTGCGCACGCATTCGAGGCTGAGACCAGCTCGAAGCTACCGGCGAAACGTTCCCCCTCATCGATCGTGTAGACGGTTCCGTCTACCTGAACCTGCGCATGCTCGCCGCCGCCCTCGGTAAAGACGTCGACCACTTTCACGCGGCGGCCGTTCGATGCGGTCGTCTGAGATCCGGACGATTGCTCGGTGGTGATCGTGGTCGTCCCTTCGGATTCCGAGATACCAGGATCGGTGGTCTCCGTCGGAGTCGCTCCGAGCGAAGTGCCGGTTTCCGGCGCCACCACGGGACCAACATCGACAGGTGCAGCTGAGATCAGCGGGTCGAATGGGTCCTTCGGAGCGAAGATCTCGAAGGTTTCGACCTGAGAGTTCTTGGCCTTCGCCACGGGCTCAGCGGACTGCCCATCAGACGAGGCGTTGACGGGCGCCGTCGTGGCAACCCTTTCAGTCGGCTCGTTGCCCCCGCGCAGGAATAGGAACCAAACGATCCCCAGAAGTGCCAGGACACCTACGCCGATCAGGATGGGACGTGCAGGCCGCCCGGTCGGCTCATCGAAACCGCGGTCGAACTCTTCAGTCGCCATCAGATCAGGCCGTCGGCGAAGGAGAAGGTGAGGCCGGCGGAGTCGTAGTTGTCCCAGTATCGACCGGCACCGGCACCACAGCGACCGGCACTTCGAAGAACATCCTCGCGACGCCGGAGAAGGTCACGTTGACGCCTCCCGTGTCGGGATCTTCTTCGCCGTTCAGGGTGATCGAATCGATACGGATAGCGCGGTCGAGGTCGTAGATGCGGCGGATGAAGTCTTGCACCGAGAAGTATCCGCCCCCAACAGACAAAGTCATACGCACCTCGGCCACCGCGGCGCCCTCTGGTGGGGCCTTAGGCAGTTCCGGAGTGATCGCAACGAAGTCCACCCCAGCGGCATTCGCCGCATCCTGTGCTTGAAAGATGAAGTTCGGAACCTGGTGCGTCTGGGGGATCAGCTGACGGATCCGAGCAAGCTCGGCCTCCAACTCCGGAGCCCTTGCCTGGAGATCTTGCAGCCGGGTCAGCTCGGCGTTGAGCTGCTGCGTGCGCTGCTGTTCGGCGACGATCTCATCCTTCACTTCCCCAAGCTCTGCCTTCTGGGGACGGATGAAGAAGAAGAAGACTAAGAGGCATACCAGCGCCGCCACGACGCCGGCGAGAATCATCTTCGTGCGGCCGCTCATTCCTCAGGTCCCTTCTGGAAGCGTCCGCTGACGGCTTTGTCACTCAGCTCGAGTGTGCTGGTGAAGTTGACGGTCGTCGCCACGTTCGGTTCGATGTTGGCCGTGGCGCCGCCCAAGTAGACGGCGAAGAACTCTTTGACGCTCTCCAATCGCAGCAGCCACTTGGCCACGCCGGGCATGCTGAGCGCTACGCCCGTGAAGCTGAGACGACCGACCTGCGGATTGGGCTCGATGTCGACGGCAGCAGTTTCCGTTCCTACCGGCGCAGCACCTTCCGTGGTCCCGGCCGAACCCGTGAGGCTCTCGAGCCAGACCTCGCCCGGCACGACCATCGCGATCTCGGTCATGACGGCCGGCCAGTCGATGTCGCCGGCCATCACGAGCTGCAACGCGGTGCGCTTGGCGTCCACCTCGGCCTGCAGCTGAGCGAACCGCTGCAGTTCGTCGATCTGCGCCTGGATCTGAGCATTCTGAGCCTGCACCTCGGCCAGCTCGTTCTTCGCGTCGGTGATCTGCATGCCCAGATAGAAGTAGTAGGCGATCAGGAGGACCAGGACCATGGCTCCGGCGGCAAGGACCAGCCCGATGTTGCGCTTCTCGCGTCGCTTCGCCTGGTAGACGGGGGGCAGAAGATCGATTCGGCGCATCATTTGGACAGCGCCCCCAGTGCGAGACCCACTGCCGCTGCGGCGACGGGTTCGATCTGCGCCACTTGCTCTTGGGTCAAACCGGACTTGGACAGATTCAACTGGGCCAGCGGCGCGCCCTGCGAAACGGCGGTCTTAAGGGTCTTCTCAAGCTTCTGCTGCAGGCCGGCGGTCAGACTTCCACCACCCGTAAGCACGACTGAAGACACGGGCTCGCTTTCCTCTTGCGAGAGGTAGTAGTCCAGCGAACCGCGGATCTCGTCGATCACGACGTCGACCTGGCGATCGAGAACCCTGCGTGCTTCCTCGGTGCCGACCCCACGACCAAGATCGAGCTTGGCCGCTTCGGCCTCTTCGAAATCGATCGACATCGACTCGGCCAGAGCGTTGGTTGCGTCGTCCCCGCCAACTTGCAGGATCCGGACGAAACGAGGCTCACCGTTGTGATGGATGATGATGTTAGTGATCCCGGCTCCGATATCCACGATCGCTTCCGAGCCGGCCACGCCGGACTCTCCGCGAGCCGCGGGGCTGACGGCACGAGCCACAGCGAACGGCGTCAGGTCGATGCCTTGAGGCTCGATGCCGGCCACTGTCGCGGCGCCGACGAATGAGTCGATCATGTCGGTCGCCGCAGCAACCAAGAGCACTCGCATCATGTGGTCCTGGTTCTCGGTCATGTAGTCGTCGATGATGATGAAGTCGAGCTGGGCGTCTTCCACCGACATCGGGATGTAGTCGGCTGCCTGGAACCGGAGCGACGAGCGGAACTCCTTCTCGTCGAGGAATGGCAGATCGACCTGGCGGACGACGACACGCTGATTCGCTACGCCGACGATCGCCCTTTTGGCTCGGATGCGAGATCGCTTCCACAACTGCGAGATCGCTTCCGAAACGGCCCCGGGCTCGCGGATCTCTCCGTCGACGACCGCTCCCTGTGGGAGGGCGATCTGGCCGAAGCCGACGAGCGAAGCCGAGCCGCGCCCGCCGGTAACGTGAGCGACGCGAACAGCGCTCGCTCCGATGTCGAGTCCTACTCCCCCACCTGCCATCAGTTCGTCTCCTTGAACCCAACAGCGCGGTCGCTCAAGTAGCGATCGACGTCGCCTCGGCGGATGCGGTAATTCTTGCCGACGCGGATTGCGGGCAACTGAGCCGACTTGATCAGCCGGTAGACGGTCATGTTCGAAACACGCATGACGGTGGCAACTTCACCTACGGTCAGGAGAGGCTCCCCGAAGTCCCTACCCTCCACCGTGCCACCTTTCGGATGGGCTCCCGGGTGCTCCCCAGTTGCCAGTACCCTCAGATTCAACAGTTCTGCTCAAGATGCGTCAAGGACGTTATTCGTCCACTCTAGGCGTCCGCTTTAGAATTACAGCGGTGTGATTCCTCCCTCAGCTCGACGGGATTTAATCAATCGCCCCCCTTTCAAGCAAGTGGCTCCAAAAAGTGGGGCGCCCCCTCATACGAGGGGACGCCCGGTCATCTTTCCGTGCCTTCGACTACCTGTCGATCTCGGTCCACTGGCCCCTGATCACGTTAAAGAAGGGGCCGGGCATGTTCCGGATCCAGCAGTCGTCCAGGGTGAAGTTGATGGTTCCTCGGATCGTCAGACCCTGAGCCATAACGGTCCCGTTGATCACGGCCTGACCGTTGCCTTTACCGAAGTCGCCGTCGGTGATGATCGCTCCGTTGATCCGCGAGCTGCCGTTGATGTCGCCGAAGCTCCCGTTCTTCACGATGATCACCACCGAGCGGTGGTTCGCTGCGGTGTCGCTGCACGGCCAGACGTCCCCGCCGTTCCAGACGAAGCTGTTCGGGCTTCCGGCCAATTGGCTCCGATATTCGAAGTAAGCGATGAAGTTTCTCCGGCCTGAAGCGATCAAGTTGGTCACATCGGTTGCGGTGAAGTCGGCCCCGGCCGCTTTCGCGACTCCTCCGACGAAGCAGCTGGTAGCGCCGCTTCCTCCGGTGCCCGGGTACGAGCAGTAGATGCCGGTCTGCTTCGCTGCCGCCTTCAGGGCCGCGTGGTCGTCGGTGCCGAGGGTCGTCTTGAATCGGGCATCCAAGTCGGCGGCGGTGAACTTGTTGTTGTTTGGGTACGCAGTCAAACCCGAGCAACCGCTGGCCGCTGCCACCATCGCCGCGGTGATCGCGCCGGACCCCGTCGATCCGTCGCTGTCCCAGATCGATTGCTTATTCCCGTTGGTCTTGTTCGCCGTGCAATTTGGGCGCTCCGACGCGTACTCGGCCGCGTTCTTGACGGTCAGCTGGCCGGCGGAGTGAGCGGCCGTGGGGATGTGGTCCGTGAGGTTGGCCCCCGTGACCCCGCCCGGGAAGAAGTCCTGGATCTGGTACCACTTGTCCGTCCCCGTGAAGTCCAACTTGCCTCGGTCATCGACGTTCGTACGAGCGATCAGCGATATCCCGGCGAGGTCCGCGTCTCCGTTGGCATCGAAAACGTTCCCGAACAGTCCGATGGGAAGGTTCCTCGGCTCGAGCAGGATCACCTGGCGGATCTTCCTGGTGGAGTTCTGGAACGTGCCGGTGGAGGTGATCTGGAAGTAGGGCTTGAAGTCGCGCGCAACCGTAGGCCTGTTGAGACACGGCGCCACCGTGGTCGGCGAGGTGGCCGGTGGGATCCGGTTCGCGGGGTTGCTTTGCGTTGGGTCATAGACCGTCATCTCGACCGCGTAGATCCCACTGCCGACGGATCCGTTGGTCAAGGTGAGCTTGGGGTTGGCACAGCCAGCCTTGTTCATGTCGGAGAACGAATAAACGCCACTCTGGATCTCTTGGATGAACCGGTCGATACCAGCCTCCGCAACCGATACCGCCGAAGTTGCTCTCTGGTCCTGGTTTCCGGAGTTCAACTCCCGGATCGTGACGAAAGCAGCGCCCGACGCAACGGCGGTCATCGCCGCGCCGATGAAAAGGACCGTAACCATGGCCACCCCAGCCTGGCGTTTCATTCTCTGCATGTCTTCCTCACCTTCGGTTTCTTAGCTGGGCTTCACCGTAGAAGTTCGTAGTGTTTTTGTTGACCTTGATTGTCATGGCGTAAGAGACCCGGTCGATAAAGTTGATCTCATCGCCGTCGAGGATGCCGTTGTTGTTGCCTATGGTCGGGGCTACGTCCAATTCGAATGCAGACGTCACTCCGTCGGGCGAACCCGAGCCAGTTGGGCCTGTTGTATCCAGATCGAGCAACCGGCTGCTGCTAAACGTAAAGACAGGAAAGCAGGTGTTGTCCGCCTTCCTGATGCAATCGACATGGTCCATCAGGACCTCGGTGTTGCTCCCGTCGCTCACGGTGATGGTTCCTTGCTTATTGGTCGGGTCGACGACGAAAGCGAACGTCAGGCGTTCGTAGTTGCCGGATGGATCGGCGGGGGTCGGCTCGATGGTCCCATCCCCGTCGAAGTCGATCTCGACCGTGTACTCCGTACTCGACGGATTATCGAAAGCCTGGGACTCGCGTGTATCTCGCACCAACCGGTTGAAACCGCGACGCGCGTCGGCCGAGACCTCACTGATATCGGTCGACTTATCGCCGGCCCGTGAGGACGAGAACATGACCGAATACATGCCGTAGGACACGAGGGCGAACACGATCATCGCGACCAGGATCTCGATCATCGTGAACCCGCTTTCCCGATCGTTTGTTCTAGCCACGCTTATCCACCGCCTCGCACGACATCTGCGCGACCTTGACCGAGATGGTCGAGTTCACGCTCCCAGGATCGGTACGAACCGTGTTGATCGTGAACGCCTGACCCATTGTCACCGTCGACTCAGTGGCAGTTTTCGAGTCGAGGAGATCACGTAGCACCGTGACGCTCTGCAGATATCCGGGTTGACCCGCCTTGTCGAACAGATACAGGTCCTCGGACGTCCCGGGTCTGTCCCGCACCAAGGCGTTGGATGACTTCAATGCGACCATAGGATCGGTTCCAGCGCCCGCTTCGGTGCCGTTGAAGCCGGCCACCGAGACGTATGCCCCGTCATCCTGCAAGTCGCCGTCGGCGTCCTGGTAGAAGGTGAACGCTCCCGTCCAGCTGCCGGTCGTGACGCCCGTCGCGAGCGTTCCGGTCGACCGGCACTGCATCGTGGCGCTGAAGTCGTTGACCCTGACGATGCCCTGCGGAGCGAAAGTGGTAGGCAGCATCGCGAGCAGTCCGAAACCGCCGGTCAGGTTCGTTTCCACCTTGCGTGCCGCCGGGACCGTGATCGGAGTGACCGTGCCGTTGGTGCGACCGGTCAACCGCTGAGTCGCGCTGTGCTTAACGGCGACCATCGGAGCGCTCTGGTCGAATAGGAGAGTCCCGCCAAAGAGAGCCTGATTGAACAGCTCGAACAAGTTCGGCCCCGTGTCGTCCGTGTAATCGAACTGACCCTGCGCCGTCGGAAGCTCGCTGACGACCTGAACACCAGTGCCGCCGACGCCGGCAGTGACCGGCCCGACCACGCGCGTGTCTTCGACGTGAGCGACTGTCTGAAGTGATCCGCTCCCCGGCAAGGGAAGGGTGGGGACATGGGTGATATTCGCGTTGCCCTGGACGACGTTTGGAGGACTCGCCGAACCCGGAGCCAGGGAGGGAGGCGCGTGAAGTACCTCCTGCGCCCCCGAGAAATCATCGATGGTCGCCGGCGGATCCGTCGCCGTCCCGTCTTTAACGAGAGATATGTCGGCAGTTTGGACGTCCTGATCGGCCGTGACGAAGTTGCGTTGCTCGACCCTGGACACGACGCGGCCCAGACGAGCCACGATCGTGCTCCGCTCCCCGATCGAGCTGGTATAGGCGCCCGTTACCTCGAGGGTGTAGTCGATCGACGCGTTCGCACGAACTCGGTCGGGGGGCACGTCTCCGCCCGCCACCAGAGTGGTTAGAGAGTAGGACCGGGCCCTGCCTGCCGCCGTCCAGTACGCGGTGATCGTGAAACGGACGAGCTCGGTGGTCGGATCCTCGGCCCCTCCGACGTTGTCCCAGTCGTAGGTCCCGGCGGCGGGCGACGTGACAGTGTAGGTCTGAGGATTCGTGTTGGCAGGTTGGACGAACTGACTCTGATACTTGACGGTGTATCCGGTCGGGATGCGTGAAGTGCCGTCGTTGTTGTCGGGCGGACAACCGATCGGGCCCACCGAGGCCGGCAATTCGCTCGTGCGCGTGCAAACAAGTGTGTACGTTCCGCCCGAGTATCCGGTGGTGACGCTCGAACCCGCCACGGTCGTCACGGCTCCCGCCGTTAGATCCGGGTAGTAGATGTCGAGCAGGTCTTCTCGCTTCGGGCTCACGACGTTGTTAACCGGCGAGAAGAACGGCAGGCCCCTAGCGCGTTCCATCCCCTGCTGGGCCAACGTCTTTCCTACGGTTCGTGAGCTACTGACGCTCGAGCTCTTGATCGAGCTGAGCAGCAGCGGGACCAGACCGAGCGTGATGATCGAGAAGAGGACCATCGACATGATCACCTCGATGATCGTGAAACCCCTCGAGAAATCTGGACGCAATCGACGTATCACGAACCCTCAACCTTTCCGGTGATCGGCGTAACCGTGATGGTTTTGCTCTTGCCGACCCGCGAACTCGTAAGTGTGATGGAACCCCCGGTTGCCGTGCCTCGGGGGAAGAAGAAGGCGAACTTGTCGCCTGCCGGCGCTCCCAGGTCTCCTCGGCATTCGCTGGTGAGGGTTGCGACATTGGGAAAGTCAACGGCTGTGACGGTGATGGCGGGGTCGAACACGACGTCACTCGTCTTGGTACAAGCGTTGGTGGCCCCATCGAACCTGACGAGGTCGAAAGTCCCGGTGTTGAGCCTGAATCTCGCCCCGTACGTCAGCGGGTTGCTCTCGGACACGGATTGGTCCTGGATCTGGGTCAGCTGGGCGACGACGCTGTCTTCAGCTCTGATGAGCTGTTGGTTCCACCAGTAGACCCGAAGGGAGTTCACGCCCAGCCCGAGCAGGATGGACAGTAAGACCATCGCGAAAAGCAGCTCGATTAAGGTGAAGCCTTCTTCACCACGACGGGTCACAGCCCCCTGATCCCTCCTCATGTTCAGCGTAATCCCATCCATCTTCTATCGGTCGGTTAACGACCGCCCTTGACGGGTGAACTAGCCCACCCGGGCCACCCCCATCTAGTTCCGGGCACCGCGGGAGCCGCCGCGTGCTATCTGCGGCGCTCTCCATCTTCAATCATCGGCAAGGACGAGCCTTACCAACATAGGCAATAACGCCTACCCAAAAGAATGAGGGAGGGCCTTTTCGGCCCTCCCTCTAAGCCTGGAAAACCGCGGGTTTAAGTGCAGACGGCGGTGCTGGGCCTGCCTACATCCGAGCTGTAGTAGCGAACGATCGTCGTGTCGTGCACCGACGTTGCCTGCAGGCAATAGTCCGTTCCGCTTGCCCGTATGACGCTTGGTGTTACGTCCGCCGACGAGAATGTGAAGCCCTCCGACTGCA
>JAXDJH010000029.1:0-107596 GCA_034663635.1 Actinomycetota bacterium
ACATGCCTTGATGCCGCTGATCCGGGACCTCGGACTTCAGGACACGATCCCCGGTTCGGTACATCTGTCGTTGCTGTTCCCGATCGCGATCCTCGCTTGTGGGCTCGTTTGGTTCTTCATGTTTCGGACGCGGCTCGGATACGAGGTCAGGGCCGTGGGCTCGGCCGCCGGCACCGCGGAAGCGAGCGGCATCTCGATAGGAGCCGCGCAGATCAAGATCTTCCTTATCTCGGGGGCGCTCGCAGGCTTCGTCGGGCTGAACCACATGCTCGCCGACAAGGGCTATCTGGGTTCGAACTACGAATCGGGACTCGGCTTCGCCGGCATCACCGTCGCGTTCTTGGGTCGCAATCATCCGGCCGGCATCCCGCTCGCGGCGATCTTGTTGGGGATGCTTCAGCGCGGACAGGACGGAATCGCCGTCACTACGGACCTCCCGACCGAGATTCTGATCATCCTTCAGGGGGTCTTGATCCTGTCGGTCGTTATCGCGTACGAGCTCGTCACGCGCGCTCTGGTTAAACGTCGACAACATGAAGTCAGAGCGGCCGAATCGAGCCCCGGCGCATCGGTGGAGGCGATGACCTGATGCCTCTTCTAGACATCGGCGCCACGATCGCCCTCGGCCTTCGTTATTTCACGATCATCTATCTGACCGGGTTGGGAGGTCTCTTCAGCGAGCGCTCAGGGATCGTCAACATAGGCCTCGAGGGCATGATGATCGTCGGCACCGTCACCGGCGCGTGGGGGGCCGTCGAGTACGGGCCGGTCCAGGGTCTCTTGATCGGCGCCGCGGCTGGCCTCCTCTTCTCGCTCGTCCATGCCGTCGCGACCGTCACGTTCAAGATCGACCACATCGTGTCGGGCGTTGTCATCAATGTCGTCGCGATAGGCATCGCTCGCTTCCTCTCGCAGATCTTCTTTGGACAAGCGACGCAGTCCGACCCGGGGATCCCCGATCTGAGCACCATCGACATCCCCCTTCTCTCATCTCTTCCGTGGGGGCTGGGCCGGGCCTTCGAGAACATGTCGCCGGTAGTCCCCGTCGCATTCCTGCTGACGATCCCAGCGATCTTCGTCCTGAACCGCACGCGCTTCGGCCTACGTCTTCGCTCTGCAGGAGAGAACCCGGACGCCGCTCGAACGCTCGGAGTGCGCGTAGCGCCTCTTCGTTATGCGGGTGTGGCGATCTCGGGCGCGCTCGCCGGCTTCGCAGGCGCGTTCCTCGCCATCGAGATCAACGGTCTTTTCCGCGAGGGACAAACACAGGGACTGGGGTACATCGCGCTTGCTGCGCTCATCCTCGGCAACTGGAACCCAACCCGGCTGATGTTGGGCTCGCTTCTATTCGGCATCGCGCAGGCCGTGCCTTTGCGACTCAACCACGCCCCCGTTATCTCGCTGTTGCCGGAGGAGTTCATCCGGATGATCCCCTACGTCATCACCATCGTCGCGATCGCAGGATTCGTTGGGCGGGTCAATCCGCCGGCCGCTGCGGGCAAGGCTTACGAAGGAGCGGGCGCTACTTAGCGGCCAGTAGCTGCAACAGCATCTTCTTGAACAGTTCTTTGTCGGCCTTCAGAACCACTTCGGCGTTCGGCGTCGCGTCGTCCACGCCCATGAGGTCTTTCACCACTACCCCGTCGTCGATCGTGTGGGTCATCACGCCTATGCGATCCATAACGGAATATCCACGCGTCAAGTCCGACTGGTACTCGACGTCGACGAAGTACTTGTCACTCTCCGCCATCACGGAACGGTCGATGGCCATCGCCATCATCAAGGAGTCCGGATGACTGATGCCGTCGATCCCGATCGATTGCAGGAAACCCCACGCCCCGGCCTGAGTCTTGAAGTAGAAGTCGGCGAGTGAACTGTTGAGTTTGTAGTACGGCGCCAGCTCGTCTCGCGTGATGATGCCGTCGTTGACGCAGACGTCCCACGGGACGATCGTGGCCTCGAAACCACCCCGGAGCACCTCGTGAGCCGCCTCCGGGTCCACGTAGAAATTGAATTCGGCCGCGGGCGTGATGTTGCCGAGATAGTTGTTACCGCCGCCCATGATCCAGAGCCTTTTCACCTTGCGTGGAAGGTCGGGGTCCTTGCGCAAAGCGAGCGCGATGTTGGTCAGCGGAGCCTGGGCGATGATCTCGAGGTCTCCAGCGAATCGATCCGCGAGTTCACAGATCGCATCTACTGCATGAACGTCAGAAGCGCTCGATCTCGGCGGGTCCGGGTCGAGGGTCCCCATCCCGTCGGCGCCGTGAACGTAGTGGCAGGTCACCAGCGGTCTGGCGAGCGGAGCGTCGGCTCCTGGGTACACCGGAACATCCTGTCGTCCGGTTGCCTCGACCGTAAGGAGCGCGTTGCGGACGCATAGGTCGAGCTCCACGTTGCCGGCGCATACGGTGATCGCCTCCAGCGCCACGTCCGGCCACAGCAGGCCGAACAGCAACGAGACGACATCGTCTCCCGCGGTGTCCGTGTCGATAAGGAAACGGGACATCCGGGCAAGCTACCTTCCTTAGACTGTCCGACGTGGCAAAGGTGACGGTCGTCGGGAGCTTCGTGGTCGGTCTCACCCTGCGTGTCGACCGCTTCCCGGTTTCTGGAGAGACGGTCCTTGCTCGGGACTTCGATCTCGGGCCCGGCGGGAAGGGCAGCAACCAAGCCGTGCAGATAGCGCGGCTCGGGGCCGACGTGCAGTTCGTGTCCCTTATCGGAACAGACGATTTCAGTCGGATAGCGATAGATCTGTACGCCCAGGAGGGCGTCGGAACCGACTATCTGGCCAGAACTTCCGAGACCAATACCGGCGTCGGTTTCATCATCTTGGATGCGGCCGGCGACAACCGGATCCTTCTCGCTCCGGGGACCAACGATCTGTTCAAGCCCGAACATGTCGCGGACGCGAGCGCCGCGTTCGAGGGGGCCACCGTTGTCATCGCCCAATTAGAGATCCCATCGGACACGGCGATCGAAGGCCTCAGGCGGGGGCGCGAGGCCGGCGCCACATCGATCTTGAACCCGGCCCCCGTGAGACCGCTCGCCAAAGATGCCTTCGCCAACATCGACATCCTCACTCCCAATCAAACAGAAGCCCGAGTGATCCTCGGCCTCGAACCAGACGATCCGGCAGACGACATGGAGATCTGCGACAAGCTGCTCGGCCTGGGCGTGGGGACCATCGTGCTCACTCGAGGCGAGGAGGGAGCGACGATCGTCACCAACGACGGAAGCGAATCGATCTCTTCTTTCAAGGTCGAGGTCGTCGATTCAACAGGAGCCGGCGACGCGTTCAACGGCACGCTCGCAACATCGCTCGCGCGTGGCGACGACTTGCGCTCCGCGGTTAAGAGGGCATGCGCGGGCGGAGCCCTCGCATGCACCAAGCTTGGAGTGATCCCCGCGCTTCCTAACGAGACACAGGTCGATGAACTCCTGGCGGATCACAGATGAAGTCTCTTTCTCGCCTCGATAGCGCAACCGCGCTCAAGACCTTCTTCCACATGGAGCGCGCGATCACCATCGCCTGCGCCGCTTGGGTGCCGGTCGTCGCGCGTATGGAAACCAAGGCGGAGCTGGCGCGAACGAGCTGGGAGAGTTCCAGGACCGCAGAAGCTCTTCGACAGCGCGTTTTCGAGCTTCGATACCCCGAACGAGACCTCGCGGTAGATGAAACGGCGAACGCGATCGCAGCGTTCGAGAGCGTGCTGCACGCACCGGCACCCCGGTCCTTCCTGAGGGCGACCGGCGAGGTCCTGTGTGGAGTGCTCGAGCGCGCCTACCTTGCCTACCTGGACTCGTCGGACGTGATCGCCGACGGACCGACGTTCCGATTCCTTCGCCAGGCGATCCAGGAGAAGCACAGACAAAGGAAGACGCTTGCCCGGGCCATCCCCTACGAACAAAGTAACGAGGACGGCTGGTACGAGGAGTTCGCGTCCGTTTTCAGAGAGCCGATGCAAGATCTCACGGCCGTCGGTCCCACTCCAGAGTCCAGATCGCGCTACGCGATCCCCGATGATCCTGGCCGCGATCCACGCTACTTCCCTTGCACCTTCTACTGGCCCGACAACTTCGATCCGGATCATCCCTACGGAGATGGTTTGCGGTTGAAGGTCCGAAGCGCTGTCTCGCACATCAACGAGGTTTGGGCGACCGACACCGCCGGAGCGATCCTCTACGCGTTTGCAGACGGACTCGGATGGGACTTCGTCCTCGACGCGGCACGATGGGTCTACGACGAATCTCGGCACATGACGATGGGCCAGCGGCGACTGCGCGCGTGGCGGATCCCGGATAAGGAAGTGCCACTCGGCAAATACATCTACCAAGCAGCCGCCGGGCAGGGCCCGCTCCACCTCCTCGGGATGCTCGCCTACTTCGAGACGAAGAACATCGGCAAGAAGGTCGAGCGAGCCGAGGAATTCGGACGGCTCGGGGACGAACTAAGTAAACGCGATATGGAGTTCGATTGGGCGGACGAAGCCATCCACGCCGGGTACGGCAGGACGTGGCTGCGCCGAGCTGTGGAGCTCGAGGGCCGCGATGCAGGAGCTTGGGATGAAGTCGTCAAGGAGTGCGAAGAACTCGTCGCGACGAAGGTCGCACAAGCGACGGACGAAGAGAAAAGCACAATCCGCGCACAAGCCGAGCGCGTCATGGAACTCGCGAGCAAGGGGACTGCATGACCGAGATCGATTGGGCCGCGCTTCGTTCACGCGCGCTGAACGAGACGAAGAACTCATACGTTCCCTATTCTCATTTCCCAGTGGGGGCCGCGGCCCTCGTTGATGACGGACGGACCGTGAGCGGTTGCAACGTCGAGAATGCGTCGTACGGACTCTCTCTCTGCGCGGAGTGTGGACTCGTTTCGAGTCTCGTCGCGAGTGGAGGGGGCCGGCTCGTTGCAGTGGTGGCGATCCACGGAGACGGCGAGATCCTCATGCCTTGCGGCCGTTGTCGCCAGCTGCTCTACGAATTCGGGGGCACGGAACTCCTGGTCGATTCGAAATCGGGGCCGAGACCGCTCGGTGAGTTGTTACCCGACAGCTTCGGAGCGGAGGACCTCGCAGAGCGAGAGCGTTGATGGACGCGATCGACGTCATCCGAACCAAGCGAGACGGCGGCCGACTAAGCGACGACCAGATCGATTGGTTCATCAAGTCGTACACGAACGACGAGGTCCCCGACTACCAGGCATCCGCTCTGTTGATGGCGATCGTGTGGCGAGGCATGGAGCCCGACGAGCTCGCGCGTTGGACCGCAGCGATGATCTCTTCGGGCGAGAAGATGGATCTGTCGGATATCGACATCCCAACGGTCGACAAGCATTCGACCGGCGGCGTCGGCGACAAGGTCTCCTTGATCTTGGCTCCCCTCGTCGCCGCGTGCGGCGTCGCCGATCCGATGCTCTCCGGAAGGGGGCTGGGCCACACTGGAGGAACGCTCGACAAACTCGAAGCGATCCCCGGCTTCAGAGTTGACCTGTCTCCAGACGAGTTCATCTCGATCCTCAAAGACGTCGGCTGCGTGATCTGCTCGGCCGGCCCGAACCTCGCACCTGCTGATCGAAAGCTGTACGCACTGCGCGACGTGACGGGCACCGTCGAATCGATCCCACTGATCGCCTCGTCGATCATGAGCAAGAAGATCGCGGAAGGAACCGACGCGCTCGTCCTCGACGTGAAGGTCGGATCGGGGGCATTTCTTCCGAAGGTAGAGATGGCGCGAGAACTGGCGGAGACGATGGTCGGTCTTGGATCTGCTCATGGCGTAAAGACGACCGCACTTCTCACCGCTATGGACACCCCACTCGGCCGCACGGCCGGCAACGGACTCGAGGTCATCGAGTCGGTGGAGTGCCTTAGAGGCGAGGGCCCCGACGACCTGATGGAAGTAACGCTCGCGCTGGCGCGCGAGATGCTCGACCTCGCCGGCGTCGACACGGATCCTCAGAAGGCGATCGACGATGGCAGCGCCATGGAGCGCTACGAGAGGATGGTCAAAGCCCAAGGAGGTGACCCGAACGCGAAGCTGGCGGAGGCGCCAGAGCGCCGCACGATCGACAGCCCGAGCGATGGCTATCTCGCCCGACTCGATGCGCGCGCCGTTGGCATCGCGGCGTGGCGTCTCGGAGCGGGCCGCTCGCGCAAGGAAGACCCTGTCAGTGACAGCGCAGGGGTGGTCTGCCTTGTGAAACCCGGCGAACAGGTCGCCGCAGGGCAACCGATCCTCGAATTGCATGCTGAAGACCCAGCGAGATTCGCCGCGGCCGAAAGCGCTCTCGAAGGAGCGATCGAAGTGGGGGCGGAGGCTCCGGAGATCGGCCCCCTCGTCATAGAGCGGATCGGATCATGAGGCTTCCACAAGGAGATGTGGCGGTCGCTCTCGGCTCCGGGCTGAGTGGGCTCGCCGCGTCCCTCGTCGGCGGAACTCCCATCCCCTATTCGGAGCTGGATGGATTCCCCGTTTCGGCGGTCGAGGGTCATCAAGGTGCGCTTTACACCGGCGAGATCGGCTCCAGCAAGGTGTTGCTCTTCGCGGGGCGCGTTCACCTCTACGAGGGATATGACGCGAAGACGGTCACGAGGTGGGTGCGCGACGCGATTGATGCAGGGTGTCAAACGATCGTCCTGACGAACGCGGCCGGCGGGATCCGGGACGACCTCGACGTCGGCGCGCCCTGTTTGATCTCGGATCACATCAACCTGACCGGCACGAATCCCTTGATCGGGCCCAACGACGACTCGCTTGGGCCGCGCTTCCCCGACATGACCGATGCCTATTCACCCGCTCTACGCAAGCTTGCGAGGGAAGTCGATCCGGGTCTGAAGGAAGGCGTCTACGCTGGGTTCATAGGTCCCTCTTACGAAACGCCCGCCGAGGTTCAGATGGCAAAAGCCATGGGCGCCGATCTCGTGGGAATGTCGACGGTGCTCGAGGCGATCGCGGCCCGACATCGCGGGGCCCAAGTCCTCGGGATCTCGGTAGTCACGAATATGGCGGCAGGGATCTCCAAGACTCCGTTGAGTCACGACGAGGTCGCGACGTCCGCGAAAGCAGCAGCGGCACGCCTTGAGAAACTCCTGTCGGGCGTCTTAGAGCGACTCTGATACTCGAAAGATGAAACGAGTGAGGGTGGCGGATCCTCAGGGCCGGAATTGGTTCGTATCGGTTCGATGGCTGCCATGGTCCGTCCGCTGGCGCGGACCCAGGGTTCGTCGGCCGGGGAAAAGGGTGAAGTCCAGCATTGGAGACAGCTCCGCATGGGGATGGCTTGATCTCGCAGACGGACTCGGCACGTTCGGAGGGTCGATCGGGGCGATCATCGGCGTTTTCATTCTCATTGCTTTGTTCACGATCGGTATCGCGCTTCTCCTACCGGCTGTTGTCCTCTTTCTCGAACTGCTCCTCGTGATTCCGCTGGTCATCGCCGGCCTACTTCTGAGAATCCTTTTCCGACGCCCGTGGCTGATCGACGCCGTGGGGTTTGCTCCGGATGGTGATGATCACATCGTTTGGGCCGTTGTCGGCTACCGGCGCAGCTCCGAAGCGGTTGCAGAGATCGCCGACCAATTAAGGCGCGGGATATCGATACCTGTGGTTCCTGATGGGACCCTCTTGATACCCAAGCCGAGTTAGTCCCGTCACGCGCCCTTCGGGTGCCAGACGGTCTTGGTTTCCATGAAGGCGGTGACCTCGTAGGGGCTCGCGTCCCTCGGGTGGATCACACGTTTGACGTTGCTCGCAGCGGCGCGCTCGGTCTCCTCCATCAGCTCCAGTGACACTCCGCCCACGTCGATCGCGTCGACGTCCATATGCGCGGCAAGCACGGGCACGAGTTCCCACGCATGTCCGGTGAGGATGTTCACCACTCCCCCCGGGACATCGGCGGTTGCCAAGCACTCCGCCAGCGTGATCGCGGGAAGCGGATGTTTCTCGGATGCGATGACGACAACAGCATTGCCCCCGCAGATGATCGGGGCGAGTCGTGACACGAGTCCCGACAATGAAGGAGCCTGTGGCGCGACCAAGCCGATGATGCCGATCGGTTCCGGTGACGAGATATTGAAGTAGGGGCCGGCGACCGGATTGAGATTGCCCATGACCTGAGCGACCTTGTCGGTCCAACCTGCGTACCAAACCCATGCATCGATCGCCTCGTCAACCTGCTTGCCGGCACCGCGCCGGCCCTCCGACCTAGCGACTTCTTCGGCTAGATCAGAATGACGAGACTCCATGATCTCCGCCACGCGATAGAGGACCTGTCCTCGGTTGTACGCGGTCAGGCTCGACCAACCGGCCCGCGCCTTGTGCGCGGCCACCACAGCATCACGAACGTCCTTGCGCGACGCACGCACCGCGTTGGCGAGGAACTCGTCCTTGGGCCCGACCACCTCGTAGCTCCGGCCCGACTCCGAGCGCGGGAAGTCGCCACCGATGTAGAGCTTGTAGGTCTTGCGGACGTCGACGCGGCTCACTTCGTGACGCCGCCTCGAGTGTTCCTGCGCGTAGAGTCCAGGCATCGGCGGCTCACTTCGTATAAGCCTCCAGGCCGTGCCGGCCGCCTTCACGGCCGAAGCCCGATTCTTTGTAGCCGCCGAACGGGCTGGCCGGATCGAAGCGATTGAAGGTGTTCGCCCACACCACTCCTGCCTGGAGCCGGTCGGCCATCCACAGGATGCGTGAGCCCTTCTCGGTCCAGACCCCAGCCGAGAGGCCATAGGGCGTGTTGTTCGCCTTTTCGACCGCTTCCTCGGGAGTGCGGAACGTCAGGATCGACAGCACGGGACCGAATATCTCCTCCTGCGCGATCCGATGGCTCTGGCTTACGCCCGTGAAGATGGTCGGTGGGAACCAGAAGCCTCGATCGGGGATCTCACACGGGGCTTGGTAGATCTCGGCCCCCTCCTCAACTCCCACTCCGACAAGCTTCTTGATCTTGTCCAGTTGATCGCGCGAGTTGATGGCACCGATGTCGGTGTTCTTGTCGAGAGGGTCGCCGAGCCGAAGAGTCCCAAGCCGTCGCTTCAGCTTCTCGATGAAACGCTCTGCGATCGACTCCTGAACGAGCAGTCGCGAGCCGGCACAACACACATGGCCTTGATTGAAGAAGATGCCGTTGACGACGCCCTCGATCGCTTGGTCCAACGGCGCATCGTCGAAAACGATGTTCGCGGCTTTGCCGCCCAATTCCAGGGTCAGATGCTTCCCTGTTCCGGCCACCGCGCGCTGTATCTCTTTGCCGACCTCGGTCGACCCCGTGAACGCGACTTTGTCAACGTCCGGGTGACGCACCAGCGCGGCCCCCGTCGCCCCGGCTCCCGTAATGATGTTCACGACGCCGGGCGGAAGGCCAACCTGTTCGCAGATCCTGGCGAACTCGAGGGCCGTCAGCGGGGTCGTCTCGGCCGGTTTCAGCACCACCGAGTTACCGGTCGCGAGCGCCGGAGCGATCTTCCACGCCAGCATGAGCAGCGGGAAGTTCCACGGGATGATCTGAGCGGCGACGCCGAGAGGTTTCGGCGTGCGACCCGGGAATGCGTACTCGAGCTTGTCGGCCCACCCCGCGTAATAGAAGAAATGCGCCGCCGCTAGAGGAACGTCGATGTCGCGACTCTCTTTGATCGGCTTCCCGCCGTTCATCGACTCGAGAACGGCGAGCTCGCGACTCCGTTCCTGAATCACGCGCGCTATGCGGAAGATGAACTTCGCTCGCTCGGCCGGCTTCAACGCGTTCCACTTCTTGAATCCGGCCCGAGCCGCGCTCACTGCACGATCGACGTCCTCGTCCGATGCGATCGGGATCGCGGCAAGGACTTCTTCTGTCGCCGGGTTGATCGTCTTGAAGTACTCGCCCGACAGCGGCTCGAGGAATTCACCGCCGATGAACAATCCGTAGTCGTCGCGCACGTTTACGACATCGGTCGACTCCGGAGCGGGCGAGTATTCCCAGGCGGGTGCCATGACTAATCCAGTGTGTACCGGTCGGGGTCCGAGTAGACGCCACTGCGTTGGAAATCGATCTGCATCAGCAGGTCGTTCAGAAGCGAAGAGGCTCCGATGCGGAATCGATCCGGCGTGAGCCAATCCGGGCCGAGCGTCTCGTTAACGATCACGAGGTAGCGGATCGCGTCCTTCGACGCTCTGATACCTCCGGCCACCTTCAGCCCCACCGCGACGCCCGTGGCATCGCCGAAGTCCCGGATCGCCTCGGCCATGCAGAGGGCCGCGGGAAGGGTGCTGGCGGGGCTGATCTTTCCGGTGGACGTCTTGATCACATCTGCACCGGCCGCCATGGCGATGAGAGAAGCCCGGCGGATCCGGTCGTAGGAGCCCAGCTCGCCGGTCTCGAGGATCGCCTTCACGTGGGCTCCACCTGCGACCCGCTTGGACTCGGCCACCTCCTCGAAGACGACTTCTTCCTGGCCCGCGAGCAATGCTCCTCGGCTGATGACGATGTCGAGCTCGTCGGCGCCGTCGGCGAGGGCTCTCTCGATCTCCTCCAACCGCAGGTCGAGGGGGACTTGCCCCGAAGGAAAACCGGTGGCGACCGAGGCGACCTTCACACCGGAACCCTTGAGAAGCTCCGCCGCGAGTGACACAAGCCTGGGATAGATACAGAGAGCCGCGACGTGAGGGATGTTGGGGTCAGAAGCTTTCGGGCGCTTCGCCTTGGATGCGAGCTGCCTGATCTTGCCGGGCGTGTCCGAACCTTCGAGGGTCGTTAGATCGCAACAACGGATCGCCAGCTCGAGCGCGAACAGCTTCGATTCCTTCTTGATCGAGCGTTTCGCAAGCGCACCGGCTCGATCCTCGAGCCCGACGGCATCCACCGAGCCGCCGATACGATCGACGAGTCCCAGATCGAACGTGACCGTCTCCCCCATTTAGGAGACCCCCTTAGTGGTGGTGGTGGCCGTGGCCTTGTGCTTGTGGGCTCATCGCGAGCGGCAATGAGATCCGCTTCGATGCGCGCGGCAGAGGAGACGCGAGATTCACTATCTCCTTCGCGGTGGTTACGAATGCTTGAGCGGTTTCGGAGTCGGGATCCTGGAGGACGATCGGCGCGCCGATATCAGCGAACTCGCGGGTCTTAGGATCGAGCGGGATCTGACCGAGAAGCGGAACGCCCATCTTCTCGGCGAGCGTCTGGCCCCCACCGGATCCGAATATCTCGTAACGCTTGCCGTCGTCTCCGGTGAAGTACGACATGTTCTCTACGACGCCGAGCACATTGAGATTCGTTTTGTTCGCCATGACTCCGGCCCTCTGCGCAACCTTCTCGGCAACCGCTTGAGGAGTCGTTACGAGAACCATGTTCGCTCCGGGAAGGAACTGCGCGATCGAGATCGATACGTCGCCGGTCCCCGGCGGCAGGTCAACAAGAAGGTAGTCGGGCTCATCCCAGTGAACGTCGGACAGGAACTGTTGCAAAGCTTTGTGGAGCATGGGACCACGCCAGACAACGGGGCTGTCCTCGTCCGTGAAGAGGCCGATCGAAACAACTTTCACGCCGAACATCTCCGGCGGCATGATCATGTCCCCGACGACGGTGGGTCGCTCGTGGATACCGAGCATCCGAGGGATGGAGAACCCCCACACGTCCGCATCCAGCAGACCCACTGAGTGACCCAGCTTCGCCAGCGATACGGCGATGTTCACTGTGGTGGTCGACTTACCGACGCCACCCTTGCCGGAACCGATCGCGATCACCTGGGTCGGAGAATCGGATCGCATGAATGGGGCCGGCGTCTCCTTCTTGAGACCTCCGACGAGAGCTTGCCGCTCCTCTTCGGTCATCGAGGTCAGGTCGACCTTGACGTCGGTGATGTCCGAGAAGGACTCCTTCAACTTCGCCGGGATGACCGTGTGGAAGTAATCCTTCAAAGGACAACCGGGGATAGTCAGAGCGATGAGAACGCTTACGGAGGACCCCTCGATCCGGATATCGCGCACCATGTTGAGCTCGTTGAGCCCTCGGTGCAGCTCGGGATCCTGGATCTGGCCGAGTACTTCTGAGATCTGTTCGCGGGTTGGCATACGGCAAGGGTAACCGGGCGTATAGCTCCCTAGACGACCAGGTGAAGGGCATCACGTAACAGTTCGATATGCGCCGAATCGCGCTCGCCGATGTAGTCACCGTCGACCTGAACGGGCAGCGGTCGATCCGCTTTCAGGACCAATCCTGAGATGTCGTGGTGGTAGTCGCCGTGCTTCCAGCGGGGATGCGATCGACTGACGAGGATCGACCAGGCCACTCGAGGGATCGTGGCCGTTCTGATGCGGCGGAGGCCGAAGGCGTCCAGGCCCCCGTCCAGCCGAACCTGAGGAGTCACGTCGACGGGGAATCGGCTGAGGAACGTGAAAGGCCACGCGTTGCAGCAAACCGCCAACACGACTTTCTCGGGTTCATGGCCTTCGACCTGCATCGTGATCATCGGATCTTTTCCGCGATAGTCGAAGAAGGCCGCTTTCAACGCATTCGAGATGAAGAATCTCTCGCGGTGCGTGCGTTTGGCTTCAGGGTCTGCTTCGACCCGCTTCACAACTTCCGCGTCGAGACCCATCCCCGAACAGAAAAGGAAATACCGTTCGTCGACGCGGCCCACATTGATCGTGCGCCTCGATCGCGATCTCAGTCGGTGCCCGAGGTAAGCCGTCGCTTCGATCGGATCGCGAGGGATGCCCAGCGAGCGAGCCATCACGTTCGTGCTGCCGCCGGGAAGGATGCCCAAGGCGACATCGGTCCCGACGAGACCCTGCGCTACTTCGTTCACGGTGCCGTCACCGCCGAACGCGATGACGGCGTCGAAGTCTCTGTCGACCGCGTCCTCGGAAAGTTCCTGCGCGTGGTTGCGCGCTCGAGTGTCGGCAACCTCCAACTTGAAGTCTGCTTCGAGGGCCTTGACGATCACTTCGCGGATCGCTTTGGAGACGGAACCCGCACTCGGGTTCGCTATAAGTAGAACCTTCTCCACTAAGAGCGGTCCGGGATACGAAGAGTCGGTGCAGCAACGAAACGGTTCAGCGCATCGAGGGCCGCTCGAGCGATACCGTCGTATTCGTCGTCCTTCACCGCCGCGCTGCCCACCAGGATGTCCTCCGGGCTGCTCATCGTAACGACCGCAACCTTCTCGGGCCCGAGAGGAAGGACATCGACGCTCTCGAGTTGGACGGCGAAGGGAAGCAACCGCGCAACCGCTTCGATCACTGCTCTGGCGATCCCTCTCATCTCGAAACGATGTCCCTCCGGAACGTCTATCTCGCCGCGCAGGCTGTCCCCATCGAGCTCAAGAGTGAGGTTCGCCACGAAACGTCCGTGGAAACGCTTCGTCGATAGAGAAGTAAGCCTTCGCCGCGGCGGGACCTCCGTAGGACGATCGGCAGCCCCCAGAACATCTACGTCCAATTCGGCCGGCTTGATCCCCATCCGCCGCGCGATGAGCGCCACGTCGCGCAATGTGTCAGCGCGCGTTCGTTCGGGCAGAGCGAGGATCTGGATGCGCAGCTTCGACGGTCCATCAAGCACGCGGGCTTCGCGAACGCCCCGGAGCCGGTTCAGAGAGACCTGGAGGTCGCCGACCTTCTCGGCGCGCCCATTACTACTAGCCGGTGGTGGAGGCGGCGGGGGAGGTGGGGGCGCTGCTGGGCTCGCCATGGTGAAAAGAAGCTACCCCATGGGACCTAAGGGCTTCCGGCCGCTTCGAATGCGCCGACGATGTTGAAGTCGCCGGTCGGCAGAAGGAAGGAGAACTCCGCTTTCGACGAGCCGCCGGGTTCGAGCGTCTCATCCAAGGGATCCGACTCGAAGGAACTGCTCGCGCCATCGGCTCCGACCACGTCGAGGCGAAGAGTGCCGGCGAGATGTATCCGATCGGACTGGGAAACGTTGAAGACCTCTACCGTCGCCAACAGCCCGTCCTCGGTCTCGGTCACGGATGTAAGCAGATCGACGGGTGAGGAGGCCGTGATCAGACGAGAAGACAGGGCCGAGGTGATCGCTCGTGCGGTGAGGTCATATCCAAGCTCCATCGTGTTGTCGGCCGGTCGACTCTCGAGCTCGATGGTCTGCCCCTCGTCGGGCGCCGGCACGGAAACGACGACTTCAACCGTCTCGAACTGCGGAACCGAGGTCGCAGGCTCAATCGGTATCGCGGAATCGTCAGCCTCATTGGCGGTTGCCTCGTCACCATCGGCCGGGGGCCGCTCGATGCGAAGCCCGAGCACACGGTCCGCCGGCTCGTCATCGGTTGTCTTGTCGGTGGGAGCGGCCACTTTTGCCTTGCGCGGAGCGCTCGAGGTCGAGGTGTTGGTACAAGCGGCCATCGCCAGGATCAGCAACATCGCCGCGGTTCGAGATCGGAGCCGCGCGAAAGACAGGCTCACGAGAAAACCGCCGAGCGCGATCAGCGCGAAGGCCGCCGCGACCATCTGAACGGTAGGAGCACCGGTATTCGGCAAGGCGGTCGCAACAGCGGGACTCACGGCCCCCTCAACGGGCACGCGCTTCATGACCGTCTTCTGAACGAAGGTCGGCGCGGGAGCCTTCCCTCGCTCGATCTCAAGTGCTTTCACGAAGCCGAGATACGTCGCGTCGCTCTCTGATGAACCCGTTACTTCGCTTCCGGTGACGCTTACAGAGTTGACGGCCTCGAGGTCGCCGGGGGCAACGGCCTCGCCCGACCAGCTGAGTTCGATCTCTCCGCCGGCGGCGATGCTGTCGATGATCCAAACGATGTCTTCTTGCCCCCGGTGCACCCCTAACTGCACCGCGTCGACCGAGTCCGTGACCGGGACGCCGACGACGTCGACCTCATCGGGGACAAGGTCGACCACGACGACGTCGTGGATCTCTTCACCTGAAGTGTTCGAGACCAGCATCGAATACTGAAGAGAGTCGCCAACCTGAGCGAGAAGCTCGGCCGTCTGAACGACCTGCAGTCCTCCGACGGGCTCTTCCCCGCTTGGAGACGGCGATGGCGACGGTGACGGCGAGGCGGAAGCAGACGGAGACGGGCTGGGACTCGAGGTGACGCTCGGAGATGGAGAAGGAGTCGCTGAAGGAGAAGGCGTTGGCGTGGCCGACCCGCTCGGACTGGGAGTCGGCGTTGGGGCCGGGCTCTGGGCTCCGGCCGTGCCGGTGATCCCGAGCACCAAGAGAACAAGGAGTGATGCCGCGAGGAGGCGAGCCCGGAAACCCGGACCGCGCCCCATTACTGCATCCATTAGAGGTCTCATACCCCGTACCCCGGCCCCCACGGCCCTCGGACGGAGCCGTAGAAGCAGCCTAGGTGGTTATGTTGCTCAAGTCAATTTCTGAACGGTATTGAGTTTAATGTCCATTCCAGCCCAAAGTGGGCCCCGGGGCGGCCCCCGGGGCGGCCAGCTATCCTCACGGCCTCGTGGACTTCGATCTCAGCCACACCTTCGCCGCAGCGCCCGACGACCTCGCAGAGGCCCTCCTCGACGAGAAGTTCCAGCACTCCCTCGACGACATCGGGTCCCTCGAGAAGCGTCATCTGCTGTCCCAAGAGGAGGCCGATGACGGGACGGTCATCAGACGCACTCGCTGCGTTCTGGGGATCGAGCTGAACGACATCGCGCGGCGCTTCATCGGCAAGGGCGAGCCCGCCTGGGTCGAGGAAGCGATCTGGTACCCCGATCGCATGCAGTGGGAGTGGACGATCCACCCCGAGATGGCCGCCAACATGCTCTCTGCCGCCGGAACCATCTCGATCGAAGGCGACGATGACGAGTCCGAGCGGATCGTGTCAGGGACCGTGCAGGTGACCGGCGTCCCGCTCTACGGAGGCAAGGTCGAAGGCTGGATCGTTTCCGGCATTGAAAGCGCCTACGACGAGGAGGCCTTGCGGCTGGCCGAGTGGCTGTCCCCAGACTGAATCGCGAAAAGCGCTAAGGGTGTCCGGCCCCGTAACCAGGTCGTAACAACCCCGAAACCCGGCAGAAACGGCCCTTGATTAGGGTCGCTTTTGTATTCGACTAGAAGGAGGAGTCTGCATGGCAGCAACACCCTCGGATGCCCTGAAACTGGGTCAGCAGAACAACGCCCAGTTCTTCGACATCCGGTTCTCCGATCTCCCCGGTCTCATGCAGCACTTCTCGTTGCCCTTCGATGAATTGACCGAAGAGGCGTTCGAGGAGGGCTTGGGTTTCGACGGTTCCTCGATCCGCGGATTCCAGGAGATCCAGGAGTCGGACATGATCCTCGTGCCCGACCCGAACACCGCGGTGATGGATCCGTTCCGCCAGCACCCGACGCTGGTGATGAACGCGTTCGTGAAGGATCCCGTCACCGGTGAGTTCTATTCGCGCGACCCCCGCTACATCGCGAAGAAGGCGGAGGACTACCTAAAGGGAACCGGGATCGCGGACACCGCGTACTTCGGTCCCGAGGCCGAGTTCTACATCTTCGACTCGATCCGCTTCGACCAGAACCAGCACTCGAGCTACCACTACATCGGCGCGGTCGAAGGTGTGTGGAACTCGGGAGCCGAAGAGGGCGGGCACAACCTCGGCTACAAGCCCCGTTACAAGGAGGGCTACTTCCCTGTTCCTCCGATGGACCACTACCAGGACCTGCGGAGCGAGATGTGCGTGGTCCTGCGAGAGCTCGGCATCCCGGTCGAGGTTCACCACCACGAGGTCGGCACCGCAGGTCAGGCCGAGATCGACATGGGCTTCGACTCGCTTCTGTCGATGGCCGACAAGCTGATGCTCTACAAGTACACGGTCAAGAACGTCGCGTTGCAGGCCGGTAAGACGGTCACGTTCATGCCGAAGCCGATCTACCAGGACAACGGCTCGGGAATGCACGTGCACCAGAGCCTGTGGAAAGACGGCGAGTCGTTGATGTTCGACGAGCTCGGCTACGCACAGCTCTCCGACATCGCCCGCTGGTACATCGGCGGACTGCTCGAGCACGCTGCTTCGCTGCTCGCACTCTGCGCGCCGACCACGAACAGCTACAAGCGACTGGTGCCGGGTTACGAAGCGCCGGTCAACCTCGTTTACTCGCAGCGCAACCGTTCCGCCGCCGTTCGGATCCCGCTGTACTCGAAGTCGCCGAAGTCCAAGCGCCTCGAGTTCCGTTGCCCGGACCCGAGCGCGAACCCGTACCTCGCGTTCCCGGCGCTGCTCATGGCTGGCCTCGATGGGATCAAGAACAAGATCGAGCCGCCGGACCCGGTCGACAAGGACCTCTACGAGCTGCCTCCTGAGGCGCTCGCTGCGGTGCCGCAGGTGCCGGGCTCGCTCCCCGAGGCATTGGATGCGCTCGAGGCCGACCACGACTATCTGCTTGAAGGTGGCGTCTTCACCCAAGACGTCATCGACCACTGGATCGACTACAAGAGGATCCACGAGGTCGACGAGATCCGTCTCCGGCCGCACCCGTGGGAGTTCTACCTCTACTACGACATTTAGAGCGAGAGTTAGACCGAAGAGGCCCCGTCCCCCGGCGGGGCCTCTTTCTTTCCCCGTTCTTTTCCACGTCACGAGACCTGAGGGCTCGCATCGTGGAAAAGAATGCAGGGTGTGGTTCAGATGAAGGTGTTCAAGACGGCCGAGGCTTCGCCCGACTTCCTGAGGAATATCCAGCGGGTCGTCGTCGACGCCTTCAACGGCAGGTTCTCGGACGACGACTGGGATCACGCTTTGGGTGGCACCCATGTCGTCGTCACCGAAGGCGATGAGATTCTCTCGCACGCCTCGGTCGTAACGAGGACGCTCGATGTCGCGGGTGAAGCGTTTCGCGCGGGCTACATCGAAGGAGTGGGTACTGCCCCAGCACGCCAGGGTCAGGGGCTGGGCTCCGTTGCGATGACCGAGATCACGGCATTGGTGCGTCGCGACTTCGAGATGGGTGCCTTATCGACCGATGCGCAGGGGTTCTACGAGAAGCTCGGTTGGGAAAGATGGCAGGGCCCAACTTTCGTACGTGGGGAATCTGGCCTGATCCGCACCGAAGACGAAGACGACGGGATCATGGTGCTTCGTTTCGGGCGGAGCGAATACCTCGATCTGACCGCAGCTATCTCTTGCGAGGAGCGAAGCGGAGACGACTGGTAGGTCCAAATAGGATGCGCGCATGAATCCCAAGAATCTGGACGCGATCGCGGATGTCGTTCTTCCCGACTCGTACGGCAACGAAGTCCGGCTCGGCGATCTTTGGCGTGACAAGCCGACCGTCGTCGTATGGCTCCGGCATTACGGCTGAACGTTCTGCCGGGAGTTCGTCGCTCAGTTGAGCGATCGTCGCGAAGAGTTCGAAGCGAAGGGGGCGGGGATCGTCGCGATCGGGATGGGGCGACCCGAGATGGCGGCACACTTCAGGGATGAGCGAAACGTGCCGTTCCCGTTGATCGTCGACCACGACAAGACGACCTATAAGGCGCTCGAGCTGAAGCGCGGCAATCTCTGGGACATGGCCGGGCCTCAGAACTGGCTCCGCTACACCAAGGGCCTCCTTGCGGGCCACGGCGTGGCCGCCCCCAAACAGGACCCCGCTCAGATGGGCGGCGTAGTCGTCGTCGAGGCCGGGGGAAAGATTGTCTACGTGCATCGAGGTGAGATTCCGGCGGACAATCCGATGGTGGACGATGTTTTGGAGGCTGTGTCGTGACCTATCTGCCGATGGTGCTGTTCGCCTTGGCTCTGCTCGGTCTCGTCGGACTGATGGCCGGCGACCGAGAGAAGGGGATCGCGGCGGTTCGTAACATCGTCATCGTCGTGGTTGGGATGATCCTGCTCGTGATGCTGTTCTCACTCGCGGTCGACAGAACCCTCTAGGCCTCACTCGCCGTAGATCACCTTCTCGGCGACCTTGCGAGCCCTCCGTGTGGCTCGCAGATAGTTCTCTTCCACCTCCTGGCGCGGTTGATCTCTGAATCCAAGCGCTATGCCCAGGGCCTCGAGCTCTTCAGGTTTCACCGGCAACGCGTCGGTCGGTCGACCGGTAAGAAGAAAGAGCTTGTTCCGCACCTCGGAGAGAAACAGATAGCTGCTGCGCAAACGCTGCGCGCCATCCTCCGCGATCAAGTCTGACGTGGCGGCAGCATCGAGCGCCTCCATCGTGTTCGTCGAACGCAGGGATTCGAGTTCGTTGCCGTGGCGTAGTTGGAGGATCTGCACCGCGAACTCGACGTCGGCCATCCCGCCCGGCCCCATCTTCAGATGACGACGTGGGTCGACACCACGGGGGATCCTCTCGCGCTCCATCCGAGCCTTGAGGTGACGGATCTCCGCCCATGCCTCATCCGATACGAGTTCCGGAAAGGCGATGTCTCGAGTTTGCTCGACGAGTTTCTCGGCGAGCGCCAGATCGCCGGCGACGGGCCTCGCCTTGATCAGCGCTTGATGCTCCCAGGGACGAGACCAGCGTCTGTAGTACTCGAGGTACGAATCGAGCGAACGCACGAGGGGGCCGGACTTCCCTTCCGGTCTTATGCCGGCATCCACTCGAAAGGCTTGGCCCTCGGGCGTGATCTCGCCCACGAACCTCAACAGTTCCTCGCCCGCGCGCTCCATCGCGACGGGATCGCCATCCGCAACGAACATCACGTCGATGTCGCTGGAGTAGCTGAGCTCGCGCCCCCCGAGTTTCCCCATCCCGATCACCGCCAACGCGAGACCCGCTTCCTTCAACGCCGCTTCGAGACAGGCTTCCGCAAGATCGGTCAGCCATCGCCCGGTGTCCTCGACGCCGTTCTCGTCGGAGAGGTCGCTCAACGCCACGCGCAGCATCTCCCGGCGCTTGAACCGGCGAAGACCGTCGCGACGATCGACCGGATCGCGCCAGTTGAGCGACGCGATCGCTTCGTGGACCAAACGGTCCCTGGCCTTCGGCCCCCCCGGCCCCCTCGGGTCGGCGATCGTGGCGAGTTCCTCAGGGACGTGGGTCAAGACCTCACCGAGCAATCGGCCGCTGCCGAGCACCTTCGCCAGAAACTCCAGTCCCGGAGGGTTGTCCCGGAGCGAACCCAAAACGTCAAGGCGACCCTCGAGGGCCTCGCCTAGGCGCAAGAAAGAGAACAGCCCTTCATCCGGCTGCGGAGTGGTCGTGAGGAAGCGCAACAAAGCCGGGGTGAGCACCCGAAACAACTTCGCTCGCCTGGATGTCCCGCTGACTAAGCCTTCGAGCGTGCGGCTCGCTCGATCGACATCCCGGAAACCGAGGACGCCGAGTCGTTCCATGAGTGCCTCGCGCGACATGCGCGTAGCCGCCGGATCGGCGAGAGCCTCCACCATCGGCCGGTAAAACAGCTTCTCGAATCGTCCTCTGACATCCGACAACACGCGGTGATGAGCTTCATCGAAGCGCTCGAGAGCGCCCATCTCACCGGAGTCACGGAATCCCATCGTGATCGCGATCCGTCGACGCGCATCTTGATCGCGCGGCAACGTGTGAACCTGCCGCTCCTGCCAAAGCTGGACCCGATGCTCGACGTTGCGCAACCACCGATAGTCGACGGACAAACCGGCTCCGTCATCCTCCGCGATGTAGCCACCGTCGATAAGGCTAGAGATCGCCTCGAGCGTGTTGGCCGAACGCACCGACGGATCGCTACCGCCATGGACCAACTGCAAGAGTTGTACGGAGAACTCGATATCCCGGATCCCGCCGGGGCCGAGCTTCACGTCGTCTGCCTCGGACGATTTCGAGCGGCGGGCCGAACGCTGCGCATGCTCCTCGACGCGCTCTTTCATCTTGCGCACGCTGTTGATGACCTCCGGGGAAACTTCTGCCGGGTAGACGAGAGCGCGCGTGCGTTCGACGAATTCGTTTCCTGCGTCCTTGGAGCCCGCGGACGCGCGCGCCTTTATCAGGGCTTGGAACTCCCAAGCGTGCGCCCAGCGCTTGTAGTACTCGAGATAGCCATCGAGTGATCGAACGAGAGCGCCGTTGCGTCCCTCCGGCCGAAGGTTCGCGTCGATCCTGTAAGCCTGTCCTTCGGGAGAGACGCCGCCAAGCTCATGCAACAGAGACTCGACCGCGTCGATCGAGGCGGCAACGTCATCGGGGGCCGCGACGAACATCACGTCGATGTCAGAGGAGTAGTTGAGCTCGAGGCCCCCGAGCTTGCCCATCGCGATCACCGCAAGCGTTGAAGGGGCCTCGAGATGCTCGAGGGTCACCTCCAAGCAGGCATCTGCGAGTTCCGCGAGCCGAAGGGCGGCGAGCTCGGGCCCGATCTCCCCGGCGAGGTCTCGAGCCGCGATAGCCGCGAGGGCCCTGCGTCTGAACCTGCGGAGCTCCGGCATCCCGTCCTGGGCGACGGCGTCTCGAGCCTGGGCGAGGTAGCCGGGGCCATCCGGGAGCGGGGCGTCGGCCGTCACCGCCTCTGAGGCCTGGGGGTCATCGTCCAGGAGGGCCCCGAGCGACCGGCTGGCGGCCTTCAGGGCTTCGATCCTGCGTGGGCCAAGCTCGGCTTCCATTGGGCGGGTGAGCCTACTTCCGCCCCTCGCCCAGGCGGGTCGTTGTGGATGAGCCACAAAGCTTTGCTCGAAGTTCTCCCGTTTACCCCCCTGCGCTAGGTACAAGCCCGCGCCTAGGGTCTTCCAAGCGCGTCACGAACGCGCAGACGGGCCCGAGGGCTCGCAGCTAGCGGCCACCCGGTTCGCGGGCAAGCGCTCCAACGGAGCAACGCCGGGGTTCGGCCGAGGCAATCAAGGCATCAGTGGCGTCGTAGAGACGCGCCCCGTGAGCGCTGCCGCGGATGACTTGACGGCATAGGAGGTTGGATGTCAGAAGGGCCGCGTCGTAGTTCGATGCTTAGATTGCTTGCGACCACCGCTGTCGCACTTGTTGTCACCACGATGTACCCGGTCGCTGCGGATGCCACGACACTCGGCGCACCCAGCATCAACGACAGTCACAACGCACACCGCGTACGGCACAACGTCAAAGAGCGTGCCCGTTCGCAGATCGGCGCTTCCTACTCTTACGGAGGCACCGCACCACGGGCATTCGACTGCTCGGGGTTCACGATGTGGACGTTCGAGCGCCTCGCTAACCTTCCTCACAACTCCACCGATCAGTTCAACCTCGCGCATCGACGCGGCTACAAGCGGATCTGGAAACGAAACCGCTTGAAAGTCGGAGACCTCGTCTTCCACCACACGACGAGCTCGCGCGTCGGTCACGCGGGTATCTATGTCGGAAACGGTCACTTCATCTCTTCGACCACTTCCGAAGGAGTGCGCGTTCGCTCTCTCTACGATTCCTACTGGGGGCCGCGTTGGGTTGGAGCCACGCGCCTGCCCGCGACGCAGAACAGCTAGAGAAGCGGAAGGTAGCGCTCGACCTCATAAGGCGTCACGTAGGACTTGTACTGGTTCCACTCAGCGCGCTTATTGCGCAAGAGGTACTCGAATACCTGCTCGCCGAGTGTCTCTGCGACGAGGTCTGAGTTCTCCATCTCCCTGACCGATTCGGAGAGATCCTCCGGAAGTTGAACGACCCCGCGAGCCTTTCGTTCGGTTTCGGTCATCTCGTAGATGTTGTCCGTCGCCTCGGGGGGCAGTTCGTAGCCTTCGTCGATCCCCTTAAGGCCGGCGGCCAGCATCACCGCGAACGCGAGGTACGGATTGCAGGCGGGATCAGGTGAACGAAGCTCGATGCGAGTGGACTGGTCCTTGCGCGGTTTGTACATCGGGACGCGGATGAGGGCCGAGCGGTTGTGGCGGCCCCAGCACACGTAGACCGGAGCCTCCGCAACGGGGTAGCCCGGTCCCGTGGTCAGGCGTTTGTAAGAGTTGACCCACTGGTTCGTGATCGCAGTGATCTCGCGCGCGTGCATGAGGATCCCCGCGGAGAACGCCTTCGCGACCTTCGACAGGTGATACTCGTCGGACGAGTCATGGAACGCGTTCTGGTCGCCTTCGAACAGCGACATGTGCGTGTGCATCCCAGAACCCGGGAGATCGGTCTTGGGCTTCGGCATGAACGTCGCGTAGAGGCCACGAGCGGCTGCTTGTTCCTTGACGACGAGGCGGTAGGTCATCACCGAATCGGCCATCGTCAGCGCGTCGGCGTGTCGAAGATCGATCTCGTGTTGCGACGGACCCACCTCGTGGTGCGAGAACTCGACCGGGATGCCCATCCGCTCGAGCACGCTGATCGTCTCTCGTCTCAATTGCTGGGTGACGTCCACGGGAGTGAAGTCGAAGTACCCGCCCGAGTCGATGATCTCGGGCTCCTCGGGCGACTTGAAGACGTAGAACTCCATCTCTGGATGGACGTAGAACGTGAATCCGCGCTCGGAAGCCTTCTCGAGGTTGCGCCTTAGGACGAAGCGTGGGTCTCCCCAGAAGGGTCTGCCGTCAGGCGTGTAGATATCGCAGAACATCCGAGCGACCGCGGAATCGTCGTGAGCCGACCTGCTCGGAACGATCTGAAAGGTGCTCGCGTCCGGCCGTGCCAGCATGTCCGATTCCTGGGCGCGCGCGAAGCCCTCGATCGCAGAACCATCGAACCCGATCCCTTCATCGAAGGCCTGTTCGAGCTCCTCCGAAGTCACGGCGAAAGACTTGAGAAAGCCGAGGACGTCGGTGAACCACAACCAAACCAGGCGGATACCTCGCTCCTCCACCGTCCGGAGCACGTAGTCCTGCTGTCTCTCCATGGCGGCGAAGCCTACGCCTGCTGCGTTTCGAGGGGGTTAACTCAAGCGCGGTCCACTAGGCTTGAAAGATGCTCCGCGTCGCGCTGGCGCAGATGAATCTCCCCGTCGGCGATATCGACGGGAATGCGGCGCGCATCTCCGACACCATCGAACGGGCCGAGAGCGAAGGAGCCCAGATCCTTGCTCTCCCGGAGCTCGCCATCACCGGCTACCCGCCGGAGGATCTTCTTCTCAAGCGATCGTTCGTTGCAGCCAACGTCGAAGCGCTCCATGCCGTTGCCGCGAAGACCCGGGATGCCCTTACCGTCATCGGCTTCGTCGATCCAGGCAAAGGCAGCCTCTACAACGCCGCGGCGATCTGTCAGCACGGCGAAGTGCTCTCGGTCTACCGCAAGCACCTGTTGCCGAACTACGGCGTTTTCGACGAGCAGAGGTACTTCGATGCAGGCCGTGGACACACCCTCGTGGACACTCCCAACGGAGTGATCGGCGTCTGCGTCTGCGAAGACGCGTGGAGCGAGCGCGGCCCCGTCGTCAGTCAAGGAGACGCGGGCGCTCAGGTCGTCATCAACATCAACGCCTCACCGTTCCACAAGGGAAAGCGCGGGGAACGCATCGAAATGCTCTGTGACCGGGCCCGTCGCGCCAAGAGCTCCATCGTCTACGTGAACATGATCGGCGGGCAAGACGAGCTCGTGTTCGACGGCGGTTCGCTCGTGATCGACGCCGCCGGCAAAGTGATCGCGTCCTTCCCTCAGTTCACCGAATACTTCGGGATGGTGGACGTGCCGTTGGGCCAAGCCGGCCAAACCCATCATCCATCGGTACGACGGGTCGCGGCGGAACTGCCGAAAACGCGTGGCCCGGTGCAAGCAGTGACGACGGAACCGTTGGACGACACGGCCGAGGTCTACGAGGCGCTCACGCTCGCTCTGAAGGACTACGCGACCAAGACCGGTTTTCGGAAAGTCGCGCTGGGCTTGTCTGGTGGGATCGACTCTTCGCTGACCGCAGCGATCGCTGCGGACGCACTGGGCGCGGACAACGTTCTGGGGATCGCGATGCCCTCGGAGTTCTCGTCGTTGCATTCCGTTGAGGACGCGAAGCAGCTCGCCGCGAACCTTGGGATCGACATGTTGGAGATCCCCATCACCCAGACGTTCCACGGTTACCTCGAGACGCTCAAAGGGGCCTTCGGGGAAGTCGAAGTGGGCCTTGCCGAGGAGAACCTGCAGGCTCGTATCCGCGGCAACATCCTCATGGCGACATCGAACCGATACGGACACCTTGTGATCGCGACGGGAAACAAGTCCGAGATGGCATGCGGCTACGCAACCCTGTACGGAGACATGGCGGGGGGGTTCGCTCTCTTGAAGGACGTTTTCAAGACAGAGGTATACGAGCTCTGCGCCTATCGCAATTCGAGCTCACCGGCGATCCCCGACAATGTGATGACGAAGCCACCGTCTGCGGAACTGCGGCACGATCAGAAGGACTCAGACTCGCTCCCGCCATACGAGACCCTCGATCCCATCCTCGAGCTCTACATCGAAGAAGACGCTGGGATTTCGGACATCATCGAGAAGGGTTTCGATGCCAAGACTGTCGAGCGCGTAGTCGCACTCGTCGATAGGGCCGAGTTCAAGCGGCGTCAAGCGCCACCCGGACCCAAGGTCACCACGAAAGCGTTCGGACGAGATCGCCGGCTGCCGATCAGCAATCGCTGGCGCGAAGGGCATCCCGGACGGCTCCCACAGAAGTCGGTTGGCCCGAAGGACGTGGTCGACTGATGGCTTGGACCGTTCTGTTCCTTTCGGATCAGCATGAAGACGTCCGGGAACTCTTGCCGACATTTCCCCTGGGCCCGTACCGGGTTTCGCATGCCGCGCTAAAGACGACGGGACCCGACGACTTGATACCTCTTCATCCGGAGTTGCTCTTGATCGATGCAACCGGAGATCTGAGCGCGGCTGAGGAAGCAACCAGACGCCTTGCGTTGGCATGGGAGGTCGGCTTGCCGCCGATCGTGGTCATCGTCGACGACGACGGGGTCGCTCGATTCCGTTTCGAGCTCGGCGCGGACGACTTCCTGTTGCCCAGCGCGTCGATCGGTGAGATCTCGGCGCGGATCGCTCTTGTTTCCAATAGAACGGGGCGAGGCGAAGAGGCGACGGTCCTCAAGATCGGTGACCTCACCGTCAACCCCGAGAACTACCAGGTCTACGTGCGCGGCCGACCACTCGACCTCACGTACAAAGAGTTCGAGCTACTGAAGTTCCTCGCCCAGAGGCCCGGGCGCGTTTGCGATCGTGACCTCTTGCTCCGCGAGGTGTGGGGGTACGACTACTACGGAGGCACTCGCACCGTCGATGTTCACGTCCGTCGGTTAAGGGCGAAGTTGGGCGTCGAGCACGAGGCCCTCATCGAAACGATCCGAAATGTCGGCTACCGACTGGTACCGAGACCGCGCGAGCGTTAGGTGTCGACGCTTCTCGCGATAGCGGCCCTCATCTTTATGGACGGCATCTTGCGATGGGTCGTCTTCATCGGTTTGCTGAGTACCGACGCGGTGGGGATCACGATCTGGTTGCGTCACCGCAACGATCGATCGATCACCGGGCACGAGGGCATGATCGGAAAGAAGGGCTTCGCCACCTCCGATCTCGATCCGAAAGGGCACGTCCGGGTTCGAGGGGAACTATGGACTGCCGTTTCGGACGAGCCGATCGCGGCGGGTGACCCCGTAGTCGTCACCGGCGTCGACGGCATCAAGCTGCTGGTCGCTAGCCCGACCAGCGCATCCGCTCCGGTTAACTTGTCCCGGTAGCGTTCGGGTCGCTAGCTCATCTGGTAGAGCTCCGGACTTTTAATCCGGCGGGCAGGGTTCGAGTCCCTGGCGACCCACAACACCAAGACGTGGGTCGCCATCCGCCAATCCCGGCGCCACTCGAACCCTGCGACGACTACGTCGTCAACTGCAGGGTTCGTCGCCCTGGCGACCCACAAGACGACCCCACAACTCGACCCACAACCCCAAACGTGCTCCGGGTCGGCCTACGCGCGTGCTGGAGAGAGGAAGGAGAGCTATGCGACCGCGGAGAACGATGTAGGCAGACGAAATAGGAGGTCTTTGATGAAACGCGTGATCGTGTCTGTCCTTGTGGCAACTCTGGTTGCCGCCTTCGCCCCCGTAGCTGCACACGCGGGCGGCGCTCCACAGCAAGAAGAAGGATCGGTTCTCCTGTCGGGGCCGGGGCCAAACGGCGAGACCACGGGCGGGTGCTGGACGGGATGGGCACGGCGATTCTGGATCATCTCTAGTGGTGCGACCGCGGGCCCGTTTGGGGCCATGTTCGAAGTCGACAAGGCGACGTGGGGCGGGAAGTTCAAGCTCGAGGTCACCGGCGGAGGAGCAGGCACGGAAGATCTCGACGTCACCTTCTACGCGGATCCAGGTCATGTTGACCCCGCCGACCCAGCGCAACAGGCCGGCATCGCGGAGAGCGGCGCTTACCTGACGAGAGAAGCGGGTGGCGAAGCGGGGCTCGTGCCTCAGACATCGACGGTCGCGCTCGTTTGCCTGGCAGTCGGCAGCGGCTACAACGCCGAATGGGCGTACACCGCGACGCCGCCGACCAAAAAGAAGAAGTAACTCAGCGACTGAGGAGCCGTTTCATCTTGGCTCCCCTCGGATATAGGTTGGGCTGGGTTCCGAGCCGAGGGGGACGGATGTCCGAGTACGAGGTCAAGACCGCACGAAGTGCGCTCTCCATCACGATCGTTGTTTGTCTGCTTGCGCTGTCCAGTCTCCTTCTCACAACGAGCGCCTTCGCCGATACCCAGCGCGTGGTCGGCGACGACGACAAGGGATGGAAACCACGGCACGCCGCGTGTGGGGGAACGGCTGGTGGGATGCACAGGATGGAACCGGGGCCCATCGGAAAACCGAATCCGCCCGATACGGGCGCGCCTCCCGAGGGGCAAGGAAGCTTGGAGTTCACTCTTCCTTCGAACGACACCTCATTGGAAGAGATGCGCCAAACGCGTTATTCCGGCATCGCTCTGAGTTCGATATCAAGGCTGGACTACTACACCTTCGTAGGTACCAACGCGATTTCTCCTGCCGAACCCCCCACGGGTGAGCACGCGCCTTATCTCACGCTCGAACTAGACACGAACGGGGACAACGTTGGGGATGACCGGATCATCTACGAGCCTGAATTTCAGGTGCAAGCGGTCGCGGGTGGTGAGTGGCAATTCTGGGACGCCAAGAACGGAAATTGGTACTCCGTAAATGGCACAGGACCCACGAGCCGAACCAACAATGGCGCGAAACCGTTGTCGGTGTATCTCGCCGCCAAACCAGCAGCGAAGATCGTCAACACCGTTAGCGGAGGGGGCCTGGCCGTTAGCGTGGGATGCGCCGGTCTCGCTTGGCAGGGCTTTGAAGGCAACGTGGATGCGTTGACATTCACGAGTCCTACGATGGACACCACTTGGGACTTCGATCCACCCGGCATCGGCGAATCGCCAATGCCAGACCCCACCCCAACGCCCACACCGACGCCCACACCGACTCCGACTCCTTCGCCTTCGGCGACCCCGAGCCCAAGCTCTTCGCCAAGCCCATCACCTAGCCCGAGCGCGTCGCTCAGCCCCAGCCCAACACCATCGCCGACGCCCAGCAACGACCCCTTCACACACGAAACGGTCATCACCATCGGTCACTCGAACGATTCGTTCTTTGGAGTCGTTACGTCGGAAAAGGCCGCTTGCAAATTCGGCCGCGCTATCTACTTGAAGAAAGTGAGGAAGGGGAGGGACAAGGCCATTGGCCGGGACACGACCGATGACGCGGGTCGTTGGAAGCTCCGCGTGAGAAAAGCACATGGGCGCTACTACGCGGTGGCGAAGGTCCTCTTCTACTCGTCGAACGGCCGGACGGAAACATGTAAGAAGGGGAAATCTCCAACGATCAAACCGTGAGCCTCACGATCCGCGGCGCGACGACAAAGGACGCTGCTGGCGTCCTGGCTATCTATGGCCCGGTGATCGAGCGCTCACCTGCTTCTTTCGAGATCGTTGTCCCCTCTGAATCCGAGATAGCCGGTCGGATCGAGAAAACCCTCGCAGCCCACCCGTGGCTGGTCGGCGTTGATGGAGAGGACATCCTCGGTTACGCCTACGCGGGCCAGTTCAGGAATCGGGCTGCGTACGCGCCCTCCGCCGAGGTCTCGACATACGTGAGCGCGTCGGCTCGAGGCAGAGGAATAGGTCGCGCTCTACTGACAGCACTCCTCGAGGAGCTCATAGCCCGAGGCTTCGCGAACGCATTCGCTGGAGTCACTCTCCCGAACGAGGCGAGCGTTCGCCTGTTCGAGTCGGCCGGCTTCAGGCACGTCGGCATCTTTCGCAACGTTGGCTACAAGTTCGACGACTGGCATGACGTCGGCTGGTGGCAGCTCGACCTCGGCGTCGTTCAGGAAAGGTGATGGCTGAGAAAGTCGACCGTTCGCGCCCAGGCCAGCTCCGCTGCGTCTGCATCGAAGGCATCCGGCACGTCAGAGTTCGCGAACCAGTGTCCGGCGTCGTAGGTGTGCAGCTCGGCCGGCACTCCCTCCGCTCCGAGTCGCTCGAATAGCGGACGGGCATCGTCCAAAGACTCCCACTCATCGTTGGTGGCGTAGTGCCCGAGGAGCGGAACACGCCAAGGTGCGGCGGTCGGATCGTCGACCGGGTAATAGGCCCCGTAGTAGACGACCACTGCATCGGCTCCCGCCGCGTTCGCCGCGAGCATGCCGTAGCCGGTTCCCAGTGAGAAACCCACGATCCCAACGCGCGGGTGCCAGTTGACTCGCATGTGCTCGATGGCCTCGACCGCTTTCGCGGTCGTGAGGTCCTCGTCGAGCGAACGGGCGAACGACGTGGCCTCTTCGACGTTCGAAGCGATGCGGCCGTCGTAGAGATCGGGGGCCAAAACCGTGAAGCCCTCCTCCTCGTTCAATCGGTCCGCGTATCGCTTGAACGAATCGGTGAGGCCGAAGAACTCATGAAGCACGATCACGCACGGACCCACTCGAGCCGAGCTCGCCATGTAGCCGCGGCCGGCCGTGGGCCCTCCGCCGAACGGAATCATCTGTCCCATCTGGTCTTTCTACCGCGCCGAGGGGCACGGGGCTCCCAGGGCCGGGCTTGCAATAAAGTGCTCCGACTGCCTACAACCGGGGGGCGACCTTGAGCGACGACGACAAGTCTGAGAAGAACGAAGACGAGCCTCAGAAGCACGAAGACGTCGAGGACAACCGTCCCGACGACGACACGATCTCGGAGAGCGCGAAGTGCCCCGAGTGTGGCGCTCCGATCGAGAACCTCCGCGCCTCATGTCCGAACTGCGGCTACGAGTACAAGGAAGGCGACTACGACCAGCCCGAGGCCGGCGACGAGTTCCTCACCGGCAGTCAGATCGACGACGAGGGCAACGAGCAGCCAGAGGCTGAAGAAGCCTCCGATGAGTGAGTTCGGTGCGGCCTACGAAGCGACGCGACAGCGAGTGATCGAGCTAACCCGGGACCTCGACGATGAGGGACTCGCGATCAGGGTGCCGGCGACCCCTGAGTGGACCGTCAAAGACCTCGTCGCACACGTCACGGGCATCTGCACCGACATCCTCGAAGGTAAGTACGAAGGCGTCGGCCAAGACGAGTGGACGAGGGCACAGGTCGAGGCACGTCGCGATCTCCCACTCGCAGAGATCGTCGCCGAATGGGACGAGCAGGCTCCCAAGGTAGAAGAGGTTCTCGACACGGTGTTCCATCCTGCGGTCGCGGCGATGACGCTCTCCGATCTCGTTACACACGAGCAAGATCTTCGTGGAGCTCTCAACGCACCAGGAGCGCGCGACACGCGCGACTTCGAGCTCGCGCTAGAAGCAGACACTCGGACGGTGGGGCGCAAACTGAAGAAGACCGAACTGCCGGCGTTGCGCGTGATCGCCGGTGACGGGCTCGAGTGGGCGATCGGTAATGGCGAACCCCAAGGTGAAGTGAAAGGGGATCCGTTCGAGCTGTTCAGGACTATGGGCGGACGGAGGACGCGCGACCAGGCCAGATCTCTTGAATGGTCTATCGACCCGGAGCCCTACATCGAGATCTTCTGCCTCTACGGGTACCGGGACGAACCGCTCCACGAGTAACTAGGGGAGCTTGTCGAAGGCGAGGACCCGGCCCCCGGTTAGATCCGTCACCCAGAGCTTCCCCCCCGAGATACCGGCTTCGACAGCCTCGCCCGGAAGCGTGATCACGTCACCGGTGGGGGCCGCGTCATTGCGATCGATGCGAACCAGCCGGTATCCGCGTTTCGTGCTTTCAAGGACCCAGGCGACCTTGGGATCGATCGCGAGATCTATGACCTCACCAATGACGTCGTAGCGAGCGATCTCAGCTCCCGAAGCTGGATCGATCTTCACCACGTTTCCCAACCCGATATTCCAGAGCCCACCTGCGGCAAATATCAGGTCGCCTCTGGCGTTAGCGGGGCCCGAAACCGTTGCCCCTTTAGCCCCGGTGGCCTGATCGAAGGTTGTGATCGTGCCGTTGGAATCAAGAACGTATCCAGTGGCGTCGTGCACGGCAATGTCGATCGGGTGGGCGGTTAACGGCACCTCTTGAGGATCCGTTGATCCCGAGTCGAGTCGATACACGGCCTCGCCCTTGGCCACTATCCAGAGAACGTTCTGGCCCACGGTCAACTCCATCTCAACGCCGGGAGTACTCACCTGGATCGGCGGCGACGGCTGAGACGTGATGAAGTCGACGCTCGTAATCTGCCCAAGCTCAGGAAGCGCCACCCACACGGGGCCGGCTGCAATGGCGATGTCTCCAGGAGCGCCCGGCAACTGGATCGTCTGATCGATCTCACCCGTGCTCGAGATAACTCTCGTCAACGAATTGTCGCCCGCGTTTGCGGTCCAGACGTTGCCCTGGCCCCCAACCGCGATGTCGGACGGGCTCGCTCCAACGTCGATGGCATCGAGCGGCTGCGATGCGATCGGCAATGTTCGAGACGGGTCCGGCCCGCCACGATCAACCGGAGATGTGCGCGATACGAAGAAGAAAGCAACTGTGACGACGGCCACGCCCGCGGCCACCGCACCGATCGCGCGCCGGGTCCGGCGCCGCTGGAGCCGGCGCAGCAGCGAGCGCCGAGCCTCGAAACGTTCGTCGCTGCCTATCGAGTCGTGGTGCGCGTCCCTGACCTCTTGAAGAGTTCGCTTGAGGCGTCCTTCTAGATCGTTCATGCCTCGGCCCCCCCTTCGATTGCGGCATCCCTTAGATCCAGCATGTCGCCGAGCTTCTTGCGTGCACGTGAGAGTTGCGAGCGCACGGTTCCCACCGAGCAGTCGAGGATCTCCGCGATGTCCCCTTCGGGAAGATCCTCTGCATAGAAGAGAACGATGCATGCGCGCTGCCGAACGGGAAGTCGTCTCACCGCAGCCCAAAGTTCGCGCGAGTCCTCATGCAGGTCAGCATCCCAGCCCTTCGGCTTGCGTTCCTCTCGCTTGTAGACGGTCGCGTTCTGCCGGAACTCGATCGTCTTGCGTCTGATCTTCGAACGACACAGGTTGACGACGGCTCGCTTCAGATACGCGTCTGCTCTATCGAGGTCGCGTATCCGAGCCCACCCGGTGAACGTCTTGAGGAACGCTTCCATCACGAGCTCTTCGGCCGCCCCGCGATCGCCGATGATCATGAAGGCGAGATCGCGCAACCGGTCGTAGTGCTCATCGAACAGGGCCGCAACGTGTGCGTCGCGGCCCTCCGCCCCTTCCCTCACGAGGAATGGGTCTATCACGGCGATTTCTGCCCTCACATGAAGACAGACGCCCGAGAGGGCGGGAACGCTGCTTAGGTTTCCTAAGCGCTTCGGAGGTCGATCAGGTGCCCGACGACATCTGAGAGGTCCACGATGCTGGACTTGTTCAACCAGGCGTCGGCCCAAGTCGGCTTCGCCTCGAGGATCGCCGAGAAAGCCACGATCTGCACATCCGGTAGGAGCTGGCGCAACATCCTGGCGGTCTGTGCACCACTGCGCCGAGGCATCTCTTGGTCGAGCACGATCACGTCGGGTTCGAGGGCGAGCGCTCGTGGGATGGCCTCCACGCCGTTACCGGCTTCACCCACAACGTCGAAGTCGTCGATCTCGAGGATCACTCTGAGGGCTTGGCGCACGCCCGGGTCGTCGTCCACGATCAGCACTTTGCGGCTAGCAGTGTCAGGCAGCACACTCATCTCCCAGAAAAGTCCGGCCTTGTCTAAATGATGCGGCCGGGAGGGGTGCGCCTCCATACGTATTACCTGCAGACCGGTCGAAACGGACGACCGGGTCACGCGAGACCCGCTGGTAGCCTCATTCGGCCATCGGCCCCATCGTCTAGCCAGGTCAGGACACCGCCCTTTCAAGGCGGCGACACGGGTTCGAATCCCGTTGGGGCCACAACCTTCTGACCACCGAGCTCAGCTCGGTGCGATTTGCCCGGATTGCATATCGCTTCTCGTCTGCGAACGAGCGCCTGACGTGGTTCAAGGAAGCTCGGGAGGATGTCGGGATTCCCGGAGGGCGCCTCGTGACGCCAACATCCGGCGCGAGCGCCGGATGTTAAGGAGCGGTCGCGACCCGGAGGGAACCCGACACCGGACCGAGCGCCCCAAAGAAAACCACCGACAAATCGCGAGTGAGCGCCCCAGACCGGACTTGAACCGGCGACCTTCTCCTTGACAGGGAGATGAGCACTCCAGACTGCTCCACTGGGGCCAGGAACGGTGAGGCTAACAGACGCCTCATCCTCCCCTAGGAAGCAGCCTTGCTATCCTGCGCTACCTCTAAGGCGAGGTAGCTCAGTTGGCAGAGCACGCGACTGAAAATCGCGGTGTCGGCAGTTCGATTCTGCCCCTCGCCACGATCCGAGACGCGCAAACGGACGCCCGAGAGCGTCCGCTTCCGCACCAGAACGAGCCAGAGCTCGCCCCAATCCTTGGTTGTCTTAACCCTCGAGGTTCTTGCCCGCTCCCTCAAGGAACTTACGAACCTCGTCCGCACGGTAACGGCGGTGGCCGCCGAGAGTGCGGATCGAGGAGAGCTTGCCCGCTTTTGCCCAACGAGTGACCGTCTTAGGGTCCACCCGGAAAAGGGCTGCTACTTCAGCGGGAGTGAGTAGCGCGTCATCCTTCTGCGCCTTCATCATCTCGCCTCCACTTTCCTACCTCTTGGATCGGCCGATCCGATCCGCCTGAGCGGCACGCCTGTTGCAAGTGCCGTATGCCAATAATCGGCATTAATGGCGCAAGCTGTAATGGCTAGATAGGACCATTTTCGGGTGATTAGGGACCACTTGGAATGTGGTTCGGACGAACTAGTCCAACTTGGGTGAAACCGGACCAAAAGCTTGGTCAGTTAACAACCTCGAGAGCGCGGGCCTCGGTCCAGCGGTCCGTCAGGCTCGAGAACAAGCGGCCTGCCCTCACGAGATCGCCGGTCTCCATCGAATCGATACAAGCCCCCACCTCTGCAGCGGAATGGTCGTCCAGGAGGGTGTCATCGGGGAACATCCCGGCGACCGACCCGTAATCGAGCTCGATCATCCCCTCCTCGGTGAATCCGTCGAGCCACTCGATGAGCTCTCGAAGGGCAACCACGACGTTCTCGTCGATGAGGCTCGTCTCCAACACTCCGATCGCTCGATCGAGCCGGGCGCGCGCCGACGAGAGCTTCGTCTCGTAGCGGATGCGGAGGCCGTCTTTGTCTTCGGTCAGGATCCGCTCGGTGTCGTCGAACGCAGCGAACCAACGCAATGGCACGTGCCAGTTCGAATGAAGGATGTGGGAGCGCACCTCGGGATGGTCCTCAGTCAGTTGGGCCAGCTCGTGGGCCGCTTTGATCGCCTCGCCCTCCGGCACGAACGCCTCGGCGACCTCATCCGGGATGCTCTCCCGGAACGCGATGAGCCCTGCGAGCATCCGCAGCCGCGTCCGCCAGGGACATATATATGTAGTCCCTTCGATCTCTCGGACGAAAGCGCCCTCGGCGGATGTGCCGATGAGATCCGGCAAGGCCGCACCGATAAGCCACTTGTTGGCGATCTTGGTGTCGTCGTCCTCAGACTCGCCAGGGTCGACGCCCCAGCGCTCTCTCTCCCAAACGGAGAAGGCTCCGAGTGGCTGATACACCCGTAGATAACCGGTTCGCACCATCACGATCCGAGCCTACCCACCTCCGCGCGGCCAGAAGCGACAATCGCCGAACGGTTACGATTCTCTTACCTAAGGCAGGACACCGACGTCCTCCAGCATGAAGGGGAGACCCACCACAATGAGTGTGTTCGAGCACATCAACGGCGATGGCTACGAGCAAGTCGTTTTCTGTTCCGATGACCAATCGGGGCTCCGGGCGATCATCGCTATCCATTCCACCGCCCTCGGCCCGGCTCTCGGCGGCACCCGGTTCTATCCCTACGAGAACGAGGAGGACGCGTTGATCGATGTTCTCCGTCTCGCCAAGGGGATGACCTTCAAAGCCGCGGCCGCGGGTCTCGACCTCGGCGGGGGCAAGGGCGTCATCATCGGGGACCCCAGGCGGATCAAGAGCGAAGAGCTTCTGCGCGCCTACGGGCGGTTCGTCGAGACGCTCGGCGGGCGTTACATCACGGCCGAGGACGTCGGCACCGCGCTCGAAGACATGGACATCGTGCGTCGCGAGTCCCGCTGGGTAACTGGCTGCTCTCACACCTACGGTGGTTCGGGCGATCCTTCGCCGGTCACCGCGTACGGAGTTCTCAACGGGATCAAGGCGTGCTGTCTCGAAGTGTTCGGCTCGCCCGAACTCAAGGGCCGGACCGTCGCTCTCCAAGGAGTCGGCAAGGTCGGACACGCGCTTGCCGGTTACCTCGTCAAAGAGGGAGCCGGCGTCACGATCGGCGACATCGATGTAGACAACATGGCCCGTGCGGTGTCCGACTATGGAGTCGAGACGGTACCTCTCGAGGACATCCACAAGCTCGAGGCCGACATCTTCGCTCCATGTGCACTCGGCGGTGGCATCAATGACGACACGATCTCCGAATTCAACTGCAAGATCATCGCGGGGGCCGCGAACAACCAGCTCGCGCGCGAGGAGCATGGCGAGAAGCTGCGTGACCTCGGGATCCTTTACGCGCCGGACTTCGTGATCAATGCCGGAGGGCTCATCAACGTCGAAGACGAGCTCCGCGGGTACGACCGGGCCAGGGCGATGGCTCGCGTCGAGGGCATCTACAAGCAGATGCAGTTGATCTTCACGCTGGCCAAGGAGCAGGGACTGTCCACCGCCAAAGCCGCCGAACTCCATGCCGAAGAACGCATCCGCAAGATCAGTCGTATCCGCCTCGTTCGGACTGCCGAATTCGGCCCGAGCCGGCAGAACTGAGCAGACGTGTCTGACCTCCTCCGCATCATCGGCGACGGCAGAGACGTCCCCGACGCGCCCGTGCCCGATGGGCTCGCGGAGAAGGACCTCCTCGAGATCTATCGCTGGCTGGTGTTACTCCGGACCTTCGACGAGCGCGCCGTCGCACTCCAGCGACAGGGTCGCATCGGGACCTATGCCCTCTACTGGGGCGAAGAGGCGACGCAGGCCGGAACGCTCTACGCGTGCGACGAAGCGGACTGGGTGTTTCCCTCCTACCGCCAGAACGCGATCGGGATCCTTCGAGGGATTCCGGCCTCGACGATCCTTGCGTGGTGGCGCGGTTACGGCGGCGAGCACGGCTTCTACAACCCTCGCGATCATCGGGTCGGGCCGATCTGCGTCCCGATCGCAACGCACCTGCCGCACGCCGTGGGCGTGGCGTGGGCCGCGAAGATCCGCAACCAACCAACCGCATCGCTCGCATGGTTCGGCGACGGCGCCACCTCGGAAGGTGACTTCCACGAGGGATTGAACTTCGGCGCCGTGTTCAAGACGGCAACCGTTTTCTTTTGCGTCAACAACCAGTGGGCGATCTCGACCCCGGTATCCAGGCAGATGGCCACCAAGACGATCGCCGAGAAAGCGATCGCTTACGGGATGCCCGGCGTACGCGTCGATGGGTTCGACCCGCTTGCCTGTTGGAAGGCGACGCGGGACGCGCTCGACCGTGGTCGCAATGGTGAGGGACCGACATTGATCGAGGCCTACTGCTACCGCCTCGGCCCCCACGGCACCGCCGACGATCCGAAGCTCTATCGCAATGAAGCGGACACGGATGAATGGAAGCCGCTCGAGCCGCTCTCACGCACCGCTGGTTTCCTCAAGCGGATCGGCGTGCTCACCGACGACAAGAAGTTAGAGATAAAAGAGGCTGCCAAGCAGGCGATCGCCGAAGCTGTCACCGAGATGGAGGCAATCGCCCAGCCATCCGAAGAGATCCTGTTCGACCACGTCTATGCATCGGGCCGGCCGTGGACCTTCGACGAGGGACTCGCCGAGCTTCACTCAGTACAGCGACCTCCCGAGGTCAAGCCGCTCGGCCCCCCCGTCAGCCCGGGAGCCGGCGAGGAAGGCAAGACCCAATGAAAGCGAACCTGGTCGAGGCGATCAACAAAGGCCTCCACGAAGCGATGGCCGACGACGACCGCGTAGTGATGCTCGGAGAGGACGTCGCGAAGACCGGCGGCGTCTTCCGCGTCACTGCGGGTCTCCTCGAGCGGTTCGGCGAGGACCGCGTCGTGGACACCCCGCTCGCAGAGGCCGGGATCATCGGCTGCGCGATCGGGATGGCCGTCTACGGGCTGCTCCCGGTCACCGAGATGCAGTTCGACGCGTTCACCTATCCAGGGTTCGAGCAGATAGTCGTTCACGCCGCGCGCTACGCGTGGCGCACAAAGGGCGAGGTTCCCGCTTCGATAGTCGTTCGCATCCCGTTCGGCGGGGGCGTGCGCATGCCGGAGCTTCACTCCGACTCGCCTGAGGCGCTGTTCGCTCACGTTCCCGGACTGAAGGTCGTGTGCCCAACGACTCCGAGGGACGCGCGGGCGATGATCATCGCGGCGATCGCCGACCCCGACCCGGTGATCTTCATGGAACCGAAGAAGATCTATAGGACGAGTCGAGAGGACATCCCCGACCTCCCGCCCTTCGGGCTCGGAGCCGGCAACGGGAACGGCGGAGCGAGCATCTACAACGAGTATCTGTCGCAGGCGCGTGTGGTGCGCGAGGGCGACGGGCTGGCGATGATCAGTTACGGAGCAACCGTCGGGCTGTGCGAGCAGGCCGCCGATCGGCTCCGCAAAGAGCGAGGCGTGTGGTGCAACATCCTCGACCTCAGATCCCTCTACCCGCTCGACGTCGAAGCGATAGTGAAAGCTGCCAAAAGCTGCGGGCGAGCCATGGTCGTGCACGAGGCACCGCGCTCGGGTGGCCTGGGGGCCGAGGTCTCGGCTTTGATCCACGAGCGGGCGATGCTGGACCTCGAGGCGCCGGTCGGCCGAGTCACCGGATTCGATGTTCCGTTCCCGCAGTTCGCGAACGAGGACGATTACCTGCCCTCCGTGGACCGCATCGTCGCCGGGGCGAACAAAGTCCTCGACTTCTGATGCTCGATTCACCTACGGTGCGCTGATGCCCGACTTCAAGCTTCCCGACCTCGGCGAAGGTCTGACCGAGGCCGAGATCGACCGCTGGCTCGTCAAGGAAGGCGACGTGATCGCCGAGGACGACCCGCTCGTCGAGGTGATCACCGACAAGGCCACTGCCGAGATCCCCTCGCCGTTCGCCGGCGTCGTGACGAAGGTCCATGTAGAGGCGGGTCAGGTGGTTCCGGTTGGAACCGTGATCATCACGATCGGCGAAGGCGCCTCGGAGAAGATTTCTGCACCACCGCCTCCGCCTCCACTGGCGGAGATGAAGCTTCCCCGCTTCGACAAGGAACCGGCGCAGGCCGAGAGTGAGGCCGATCAGGTCAAGGCGACCCCTCCCGTACGCAAGCTCGCGCGGGAGTCGGGGGTCGAGCTAGCCGAGTTGAAGGGAACCGGGCCCGGTGGCCGGATCACGCGCCAGGACGTCGAGAGAGCCCTTGCCGGTGAGCCGGAAGCCGAATCCTCGGAGTCTGTGGAGGCCGAGCCCGTCGCGGTTGAGCCCGTCATGGTCGAGCCCGTCGCGGTTGAGCCGATCGCGGAAAAGCCGGCGGAAGGCGGAGACCGGCGCGAGCCGATCCGAGGCGTTCGTCGCGTTATCGCCGAGCGCATGGCGGAAGCCCACCGACTCATCCCTCCCGTCACGCACGTCGAGGAGTGTGACGTGACGGAGTTAGAGGCGACGCGGAGCCTGGCCAACGACCGAGCTCCCGACCAGCCGAGGCTCACGTTCATCCCCTTCATCGTGAAAGCCGTGGTCGCCTCACTGAAGAACTACCCGGCGATCAACGCATCGATCGACGAAGAAGCGAACGAGATCGTCTATCACGACCACTACGACATCGGCATCGCGGTTGACACCCCAGCCGGCCTGACCGTTCCGGTCGTTCAGGACGCAGACGGCCTGCGTTTGCGTCAGATCGCGGCCGAGATCGAGCGCATGGCGGGGGCCGCGCGGGACGGGACGATCACCGCCGATGATCTACGTGGCGGAACGTTCACGATCACGAGCCCGGGAAAGTTCGGCGGCCTTATGGCGACGCCGATCGTCTTCCATCCGCAAGCGGCCATCCTCGGCATCCACAAAGCAGTCGAACGACCGGTCGTGCGCGACGGTCAGATCGTCATCCGCACGATGATGAACATGTCGATCACGTTCGACCACCGCATCCTCGACGGCATGACCGCCGCCAAGTTCATCCTGGATGTAGTGAAGCTTCTAGAACACCCTGCAGTTCTCGCCTTGGAGAGCTAGTCGCTACCGACGGCCGTGATGTCTCCTTGCCGCAGCGGGAGTTCCGGTTGCCGGGATGATCACGTTCGAGAGCGAGGCGGGATTGAAAGTGATCCCCGAATCCGTCTCATCCGTGTCATAAGCCCACATGTCGAAGACTGCATCGACTGCGTCGATGTTGAGCGTGATCGTGTGCTGCTGGCTGCCGTATGGGTTATCCCCGATGCCGTCGCCGTTTGTGTCTAGGTTGGGCTCGATGAGACCGAGGTCCTTGATCGAGAACGTGAGCAGGTGCGTGACACCGCTGTTCGCCGATGTGCCGGTGATGACAACTGCGTCGTCCTCGGTGTCGACCAGCCTCTGACCGTCCACGTTTAGCCGGATCCCGTATGACGAAGACACCTCAGCCTTATCCGCCAGCCAACCGTCTCCGAGCATCTGATGGACGTTGACCGTCAAAGTGTCAAGGTTGCCGGTGAAGGTTCCCTTCCATACGCCGTCGGCGGGGTTCTCCTCGGGGTCGATTGCCAAGGGAGTTACGACATCCCCGGTCAGACACCCTTCTCCGCCTGTTACCGAGTCAGGAGCAGTCGTGTTCCACGAGGGAACCGCTTCCTCGGCGACGAGATTTACGTTGCCGATCCTCGTGGAGCCATTGCAGTGGAAATAGACACGTTGCGTCTGAAACTTCGGATCCAGCGGACCTGCTTGCGCAGGGGTGAACGCGGAAGCGATGACGAGAACGCCGGTCGCCAGAGAGGCGACGCGTGAGAAGCGCATGGGGATCTCCTTCGGACAGGGGCCCGTTCCGGGCGGGTACGAGACAGGTCTTCCCGCCCTTTAACCCGTCTCCTTTTGTGCACTTGCACAGGAATTCTGAGAACGCCCGAACCGACGCTCAAGCGGGCCTGCCGGCCGCCGTATCTACGAGCCAGAAGACCCTTCGACCAGCGCTCCCGTCGGCGAGCCGCGGCCTCGGACATGCAGCTGCCCGTAGAAATATGCGAGCCCATACAAGACCGCAACGATGATCAGCAAAGCTCGATAGCCGATGAGGAGGGCCGAGTACTCCATCACACCCCCGACCATCGCGCCGATCAGGTTCGCGCCGAAAGCCACCGTTGACGCGGCCACGTCCTTGAACCGCTGAGCGAACACGAGATTCGCGAGAAAGATCGGCGTGAAGGTGACGACGATCGCCGCCGCTATCCGCGGAAGGAACGCCAGCTCCAGGATCAGGTGCTCCGGAATCGCCCAAGCCGCAAAAAGCGATCCGATAAGCAATGCGTACAGGACTCGCGGATCCGGGTTCGGTCGGCGACGTGCTACCTCGATCGCGAGAAGCACGGCGAGAAGCACTCCTACGAAGACGATTGCATTGACGAACCAGGTCGTGCCAAAAAGCAGCGCGAAGCGAACGACGCTCTTGGTCTCGAGCAGTAGGAACGCCGCGCCCATGAAGAAGAGGTCTCGATACGGGGCCATGTCCGAGAACCGACCCCCAACCGTTCGCACGAGGATCAACGAGACCAGCAGGATCATGCCGATAGCCGCGAGATAGATGAAGGGAATGTTGCGGTTGATCAGATAGAGAAAGGGCCAGTCGTCGGTGGCGGCCGCCGGTGGCGGAGGCGATGGCTTCCATTCGACGGGACATTCCATCTCGGTTGGATCCTTCGTGATGGTCAAGGTGGCCAAGACCACGTTCCGAATGGAGTTGTCGAGACAGGGTGCATGACCGTATGCCTCATAGAGCGTGCCGGCCAGACGATCTATCAACCAAGCTTCCCTATAGAAGTTGTACATCGTGAATGCTCCGCCGGGCTTCAGGTGCTCCCGCGCGGTCTTCATCGCTTCCAAAGTGAATAGGTAACTCTCCAGGCGCAAAGATGACTGGCCGGAGATCAGAGTTAACGAATCAGGCAGTGCGAACTCGATGAGGTCGTACGATTTATCCGTGCGCTCCAGAAAAGCGCGTCCGTCGTCGATGTGTACGTCCACGCGCGGATCCTGATAAGGGCGATCTGGGTGCAGATCGCGCCCAACTTCTTGGAGACGTGGGTCGATCTCAACGGCGTCGACGTGTTTGGCCCCCTTGTCCAATGCGATGGCGACGTCCGTTCCGTTCCCCGCGCCGACTACGAGGACGTCATCCAGAGGGTTGTCCTTCAGCCTCTCGTACCCGACGAAGTAGATAGGTTCGGTCTGCTCCCTCGCGGCCGTGGTCTCGATCGTTTGGTGAAGGATGCCGTTCACGAAGACCCCTATCACTCCCTCCCCTTGGCCCTCGAAGTAGTCGACGCTGATCTTGTAGTACGGCGACCAGTAGGTATCGGGGGCGAGGGACTCGACGGTGAAAGCGGCGACTATGGCGATCAACGGCACCCACGCGAGCGATCGGATCGGAGGCCGCAGCAAGATCGCAAAACACACGACCACCACGGATCCCCAAACGGCCGGAGGGGTACCGATCCACGAGATCAACACGTAGAAGACAACCCCCGCGATGCTTCCGAGGATGTCGAAGCGATACGCGTCTAGCGGTTCGAGACGCTGGAACGTCCTGGCCACTCCCTGGGCGACGGCCGTCATGGTCGCGGCCACCGCGAGGAAGATGACCGGTAGCGTCACCCAGATAGGGAGCCCGGTGGTCGGCAGAGCACCGAAGTAGATGAGGTCGGCTCCCTCCCGGTTGATCTCCACCGGGAAGACTTCGATGAACACGACCAGCAACAGCAGCAACAGCGGCGCCAGCGGGAAGAGGTCACGCTTATCCGCCCTGAGGAATCCCACACCGATGCCCAGGAAGCTCCCCATCAGCACGAAGTTGGAGAAGTAGGAGAGGTAGATCACGTTCGAGCCCGTCCATCGGATCAACGCGATCTCGAGAAACAACATGAGAAAGCTGAGTAAGAAGAGCCTGAAGCGGTCGTTCATCGGCTACCGACCGCGCTCAACAAGTTCCCTTTGGACCGACTCGATTCCTCAGGATCCCGATCTTCTCGATCTCTAGTTCGATGATGTCGCCCGGCTTGAGATCGCGCCCAAGATCGAGACCGCAACACCCGCCTGGAGTGCCCGAGCCGTAGACATCGCCCGGGTAGATGTCCTCGCAGTCCGACACGTGCGACAGCATCTCCGCCCAGCTCCAATGCGCCGCCGACGAGCGCGCTGTCCCCCAGATCTCTCCGTTGACGCGGCACGTCATCTCTAGATCGGGCTCGGCCTCGACCTCGTCGAGCGTCACGATGCACGGCCCGAGTGCCGAGGCGAAGTCTTTGCCTTTAGCCGGACCGAGCCACGTGCTCATCTCGCGCGCTTGGATGTCGCGCGCCGAGAAGTCGTTGAGGATCGAGAACCCGAAGACGTGGCTGCTCGCGTCCTCCTTCTTTACGGTGCGCCCACGCTTGCCGACGATCATCGCAAGCTCGAGCTCGAAGTCGAGCCTCTCCGTGTAGGCAGGCCAACGGCACTCTTCTTCGGGCCCAATGACGCTTCGGTGATTGCCCTTGTAGTACACGGGCGCCTCGTACCAGTAATCGGGCACAGAAGTGTTGCGCCGTTCGGCCCCCCGTTTCACGTGGTCCTCGAACGCGAGGAAGTCGCGCAACGACGGGATCTGGTCGAGAGGACAGAGCAGCTTCAGGCCCGGCTCCTCTTCGCCAAGTAGCAACGTTGGCAGAGACGACGCGGCGCGTGCGACGTCGCGGACCTCCGACCACACCTCGGGACCCTGTTCGATCAGGTGGAGCGTCGAGGTGAGGAAGTGACCCGTCTCGGCGTTCAGAAGGGTTCCGGTAACTTCGTTCCACGCATCGATCAGGTCGACCGGTTGTCGGCCGTCAACGCCGACGGCTACGCGCGGTTGGAATCCCGCGCGTCGAGAGATGTACCTGTAGAGCCGCAAAGTCTCGCTACCGGCCCTTCACTCCTCGAGCAATCCCATGCCGCGGGCCCAGGATGTCTCGTATTCGGTGATGACCACCGCATGCGCCTCGTCCGAAGGGATCAGCGGTCGTTCAGTCTCGACCATCACCGCGACCTCATCGGTACGTTCCTTCGTCTTCGACGCTTCGATCGCTGCGGGCTGCGGACCGTGATGCACACCTTGCGGATGCAAGGTCATGTAACCCTCATCGATGCCGGCTCTCGAGAAGTAATCGCCCGAGTGGTAGAAGAGCACCTCGTCCGCGTCGATGTTTGCGTGATAGAAGGGCACCTTCAAAACCTGCGGATCCTCTTCCAGCGGTCGCGGGACGAACGAACAGATCACGAAGCCCTGATTCTCGAACGTGCAATGCGCGCTCGGTGGCATGTGGTAGCTCGGCGAGTACACGGGCCGATGTTGAAGGATGTTCAGCTTCGTAGGACACAGATCGCCCTGCCAACCGACGACATCGAGTGGATGCCACGCGAACCATAGGGACGTGAACTGTCCATCGCGCTTAACCCGGACCTCGAACTCACCGGCTTCGTCGTGTGGATCCGGCTCGGGGACCTCGAGGACGCCCGGATCGAACTGAGCGTGGCGGCCCATCAGCCCTCGCTCGGGGATACGGAACTCGCCCGATCCCTCGATGATGAAGAAGAAGTTGTCGTCCCCGTCGGGAACGACCCTGTGGGTGGTTCCTTTCGGGATGATCACGTAGTCGCTTTTCGCGAAGGTCAGTGGCCCGTAGTCGGATTCGATGGTCCCGGTTCCTCGATGGACGAAGTAGCAGACATCGCCATCCGCATCCCTCAAGAAATACGGCATGGGCTCGCTCAACCGGCTGATGTAGAGCCGCACGTCCTCGTTGCCGGCGATCAACTGCCAGCCCGCGTCCGCGTCGGTTATGTCCTCGGGCTTCATCTCGTTCAGGTTGAACGCGCGCGGGCGCAGTGGACCGTCGATGCGGGTCCAGGCGGTAGGAGGGTGCATCCGATAGAGATGACTCGCCCGACCGGCGAAAGCCTCGCGGCCGTGCTCTTCCTCGAACGTGCCTTCGGGGATCCCGACGTGAGCCTGTCTGGTGACTTTGCCCTTTGAATGGACCGCCTCCATCAGAGGTTCCCCCTCGCGTCCTGCTCGCGCTCGATCGCCTCGAAGAGGGCCTTGAAGTTGCCTGCGCCGAAGCCCTTCGCGCCGTGACGCTCGATGACCTCGAAGAAGACAGTCGGGCGGTCCTGCACCGGCTTCGAGAAGATCTGCAGCAGGTACCCATCCTCGTCCTTGTCGGCCAGGATGCCGTTTCGCTGCAATCCTTCGATCTTGTCGGCGATCTCGGGGATCCTCTTCTTGACGTCCTCGTAATAGACGCCGGGCACCTTCAGGAACTCGATGCCGTTCGCGGTCATCTTTTCGACGGTCTCAACGATGTTCTCCGTCGTCATCGCGATGTGCTGCACGCCCGGGGTCTTGTAGTACTCGAGGTACTCCTCGATCTGCGACTTCTTCTTCCCCTCGGCGGGCTCGTTGATCGGCAGCTTGATCTTGCCTTCACCGTCCCAGACCACCTTGGACATGAGGGCCGAATACTCGGTGGAGATCTCCTCATCGGAGAAGTGACGGAGCTCCGTGAAGCCCATGATGCGCTCGTAGAACGCGACCCATTCGTTCATCTTGCCAAGCTCGACGTTGCCCACCACGTGATCGATGTTCTTGATACCGGCGTCCCAATGATCGGACGATGCGCCTTCGATCGGAGCGAAGCCCGGAAAGAACACGCCCGAGTAATCCGGACGGCTCACGAGGGAGTGGATCGTTTCGCCGTATGTGGCGATGGCAGCCCTGACTAGCTTGCCGTGATCGTCCTCGAAGACCTGCGGCTCCTCGACGCTCGTAGCTCCTCGCTCCATCGCAACCTTGTACGCGTCCTCCGCGTCGGGCACACGCAGAGCGACGTCATGGACACCGTCGCCGTGGAGCCGTACGTGCTCAGCTATCGGACTGTCGTCGGACAAAGCGCCCGTGAAGACGAGGCGGATGTCTCCTTGGGCAACGCAATAGGAGACCCGATCGCGCGACCCGGTCTCGAGCCCCATATAGGCGATCGGCGTGAACCCCAGAGCCTTGTAGTAGTGGGCTGCTTGCTTGGCGTTGCCCACGAAGAATTGCAGGTAATCGATGCCGAGTATCGGGAAAGCGTCCTCGGTGGTCATGTCCCCCTCCACCTCCTTGTGATCAGGGTTGTGGTTCGGTCCCGCAAGGATAAGGCCGCCTAGCCGGGGGGCGGGGTGCTACTCGCCTTTGAAGTGGGGCGGGCGTTTCGCGAAGAAGGCCTGGACTCCCTCTAGGTGATCGGCGGTTTGGCCCGCTTGCGATTGAGCCTCAACCTCGAGGTCGAGTTGCTGATCGAGCGTCACGTCAGCCGCTCGGTTCACAAGTTCTTTCGTGATCGCGTATCCGCGTGTAGGCCCGGTCGCCAACTCCTCGGCGAAAGACCTCCACTCTTTCTCGAACGAATCCGCGGGAACCACGCGAGTGAAGAGGCCGAGTTCGAGCGCCTCGACCGCTCCGACAGGAGACCCCAGAGCGGAGAGCTCCCAGGCCTTCGCGCTCCCGACCATCTTCGTCAGGAACCAGATCCCTCCCGAATCCGGGACGAGGCCGACCTTGATGAACGCGAGGACGAGCTTGGCGTGCTCCGAAGCGATCCTGAAGTCACACGCGAGAGCGATGCTCGCTCCGGCCCCCGCCGCTACCCCGTTCACGGCGGCGACCACGGGCTTCGGCGCATCTCGGATCGCACGGATCAGAGGGTTGTATCGATCGGTCAGAGTGTTGCCGAGCCCCGGAACTTCACCCTTCTCGTATCCGGCTGCAAGCGCGCCGAGGTCCTCACCCGATGAGAAGGCTCGCCCCTCCCCCGTGATGACGATGCATCGCACCGACGCGTCGGCCGACGCGTCGCGAACCGCATCGAGCGCGGCGTGGCCCAGCTCGTCGTTGAAGGCGTTCAACACCTCCGGCCGCCTGAGTGTGATGACGGCCAGCCCAGAGTCCTTGTCGAATCCGATCGTCACGCGGGCGAGGTTACTCGCCGGTGACCTCTGACTGCGAGCTCTCGCTAAGCAGGCCTCCCTGATCGCGAGATCGCTTGGGAAGCGTGACGGTGAATGTCGTGCCTACGCCCTCGGAGCTCTGGACCGTGATCTCCCCGTTGTGCGCGTCGACCAGGCTCTTGACGATGTAGAGGCCCAGGCCGAAACCACCCGAGTCGCGCGTCAGGGAAGCGTCGACCTGGTGGAACCGATCGAAGATCGTTCCGAGTTGATCCTTGGAGATCCCCTGTCCCGAATCCGACACTGCGATCGTCGTTGCCTTGTCCACTTCTCGCACTTCGATCCGGACGGGCCCATCGGTCGAGTACTTGAGAGCGTTCTCGATCAGGTTCGTGAGGATCTGCTGCAGAGCGCCGAGGTCTCCCCAAACCTGAGGATGGTCGGGCACCGTCTGGAGAGAGAGCTCGCGGTCGCGACCCACCTGGCTGTGACCCAGATCATCCATGATCACCTCGGTGGCAGCTCGAAGGTCGACAAGCTCTCGTCGCATGCGCGGCATGCCCGATTCGATCTGAGCCGAGGTGAGGATGTCCTCCACGAGACGCAGTAAACGGATGCCCTGTCGTTCGATCATCTCGACGAACGAGGTCCGCTGTTCTTCGTTCATGCGGTCGCCTCGGCGCGAGAGCGTCGTCGCCGACCCGATGATCGCCGTGAGAGGGGTTTTCAGCTCATGTGACACGGTCGCCACGAAATCACTTTTGAGCCGGTCGAGCTCCTCGAGGCGATGAACCGTCTCGCGCTCCTGTTCGAAGAGACGCGCGTTCCCGATCGCTATCGCTGCGTGTTCGGCGAACAGGCCGAGAGCGTCAAGATCATGTTCTGTAAAGGTGCGCTTCCCCTCGGTCTCATTGAGATTCAGCACCCCGAGCAACTCGGCTTGCCTTACGAGGGGCACAGATATCGAAGACTTGATCCCTCGTTCGGGGTGGGTCTGTCCCTCGACCTCGACGTCGTCTCCTCGAATGAGCAGTGCCTCACGGCGGGCGGCGACGGTTCCCGCGATCCCTTTACCAACCTCCGTCCGGCCGACGACGGGCGCGACCGAGGGACCTCGGTAGCTCACGACCTCGAGGTGGGTCCGGGCATCGTTCATCAACATGATCGATCCTTCGGTCCCGCCCAAGAGGTCGAGGGCCGATCCCAGGATCATGCTCAGAACGTCTCGGAGGTCGAGAGTCGTGTTGAGCGCCTTTCCGAGCTCGGACAAGGCGGAGATCTCCGCGAGGCGATTGGACAGAGCGGCAGACAGGACGCGCTCTTCGACGAGCAGCTTCGTGAGCCGTCGAAGGCTGAGCTCTTTCTCGATCACATAAACGAGGAAGGCCAGCCCAAGCCCACCGATGAGAACGACGACTATCCAGTTGGACAGGTCCTCAAAGACGCGCAGCTGCTCTGGAAGCGAGTCGCCGGCGATGGCATACACGCCGACGGCGATCGTCACCGCAACCATGAAGAAGATGGATACCGACCAGAGTTGCGTGCGGCGACGGTCTACGTCAGAGAGCGTGAGTTTCTTGTGGTTGCGGAATCCCGCGGTCCGAGCGGTTTCCGCAGCCTCGCCGGAGTCGGGGTTCAGCCTCTCTCGCTCTGCCATTGGGCAGCCTGACGTTCGGGAGCTTCGAGGACGTGCTTGTTCCTCAACTCATGTGCGGGTATCGGAATTGGATACCGAGACGAGAAGCACGCGGTACAGAAGTTCTCGACCGGCACCTGAGTCGATGCCAGCATGCCCTCCAACGAGAGGTAGGCGAGGGAGTCTGCTCCCACGTGTGCCCTGATCTCTTCCACGCTGAGGTTCGCTCCGATGAGCTCGTCCTGATCGGGCATGTCGATCCCGTAAAAGCACGGCCACTTGATCGGAGGCGACGAGATCCGCAAGTGCACCTCGCGGGCACCCGCTTCGCGCAGCATGGCAACGATCTGCTTGGTCGTGTTGCCTCGAACTATCGAGTCATCGACGACGACTACGCGCCTGCCCTCGATCACCTCGCGAACCGGATTGAGCTTCATACGGATGCCCTGCTGCCGCATCGACTGAGTGGGCTGGATGAAAGTGCGTCCGACGTAACGGTTCTTAACGAAGCCATCCCCGTAAGCGACACCCGCTCCTTGGGCGAAACCCTGCGCGGCCGGCACGCCACTGTCCGGTACCGGCATGATGAGTTCCGCAACGACCGGGGCCTCTTGGGCGAGCCGCTGGCCCATCCGGTAACGAGTCGCGTAGACGTTCTGACCCATGAGCGTCGAGTCCGGCCTCGCGAAGTACACGTGTTCGAAAACGCAAGCCGCTGGTTGTACCGACGCGAACGTCTCGCTGGTTAGTCCGTTCTCGTCGATCATGACGAACTCGCCCGGCTCGACGTCGCGGATGAAATGCGCTCCGAGAAGATCGAGGGCACAGGTTTCGGATGCGAGAACCCAGCCACCCTCGGGAAGGCGGCCTATGCATAGGGGCCTGAAGCCCTGTGGGTCGCGCGCTCCGAAGATGCGCTGCTCGTCCATCATCGTGAAGGAGAAGGCGCCGGAGAGCTTCGGAAGGATCTCGAGGATCGCTGCCTTCATGTCGCCTTTGTTCGTACGCGCGATGTGCGAAGTCACGAGATCGGTATCGGACGTCGAAGTCAGTCTCGATTCGACGGGAGTGGGATCTCCGCCGGCCTCTTCAAGCGAACGTTTCAGATCGATCGAGTTCACCAGGTTGCCGTTGTGAGCGAGAGCGATCTGGCCGTCGGCAGAGCTCTTGAAGGTCGGCTGCGCGTTCTCCCACGATGTAGACCCAGTGGTCGAGTAACGCGTGTGACCGATCGCGACATGTCCGCGGAGACTCTTGAGAACGAGTTCATCGAAGACCTGGGCAACGAGCCCGAGTTCCTTGTAAACCACGATGGTTTGGCCATCGGAGATCGCGATACCCGCCGACTCTTGGCCACGGTGTTGCAACGCGTAGAGGGCGTAATAAGTGAGCCTGGCGACATCCTCGCCAGGTGCGTAGATCCCTACGACGCCGCAAGCGTCCCGAGCTTCCCCTGCCACTAGGCTTCTAGGGTAGCGGTCAGGGAGCGCTCGAAGCCGTCTTCGAACGCGCTCGTCGCCTCGGCCAGCGAGACCTGGAATGGGCCGAAGTCGAGCAAATCGCCTCCGACCGATCCGAGCTCTGCTACAGACACACCCTTTGCATCGGCAAGATCCAGGACTTCTTTCATGCGGCCTGGGGCACAGGTGACAACGGCACGCGAGGGACTCTCCGAGAAAGCCACCCTGTGGGCTTCGTCGCCGGGCAGTTTCACGGTGAACCCGATCCCGCCCCTGATCGCGGATTCGGCGAGTGATACCGCCAGCCCGCCGCCGGACACGTCATGCGCCGAAGTCAGCAACCGGCTGCCGGCCGAAAAAAGGAAGTCGAGCAGTTTCTTCTCCGCGTCCATGTCGAGCTGGGGCGGAGCGCCGCCGACTTGGCCGTTGATGGTCTTCGCGAACTCGCTTCCGCCGAAGTCGCCGAGACGCGTGACGCCGAGCATGAAGATCGCATCTCCCGAGTTCGCGAAAGTAGAGCCGATCGACGACTCGGGCGAAGGCACGACACCCAGCATGCCGATCACCGGGGTCGGATAGATAGCGCGGCCCTTCGTCTCGTTGTAGAAGCTCACGTTTCCACCGGTCACCGGAGTGCCCAACGCGACGCACGCGTCGCTCATTCCCCGGATCACTTCGGCGAACTGCCACATAACACCGGGCTTCTCCGGGTTCCCGAAATTCAGACAGTTCGTGATCGCGAGCGGCCGCGCGCCGACGCACGCGACGTTTCGAGCTGCTTCGGCGACCGCCAGCCGAGCTCCCTCGTACGGATCGAGGTAGCAGTACCGGCCGGGGCCGTCGACCGTTATCGCAACCGCGACATCGGTGCCGGGGAGCCGGATGACTGCAGCGTCCCCGCCGGGACCTTGCACGGTTCCGAGGAAGATCATGTGGTCGTACTGCTCCCAGATCCACCGCTTCGACGAGATGTTGGGCGAGCCGAGAAGCTTAAGCAGGGCTTGCCCGAGATCGACCGGCGCATCGTCGCCCACCGGCTGAGCGCGCAGTTCCTCGATCCATTTCGGCGGCGCCGACGGACGCCGATAGACCGGGCCCTCCTCCGCGAGGGCCGCGGAGGGCACGTCGGCGACCACTGATCCGCCGTCGAGGATCTCGAGCCGGCCGGACTTCGTAACCTCGCCGATGACCCTCGCCTCGAGACCCCAGCGCGTGCACACCTCGAGCACGGCCTCCACGTTTGTTGGGTCGACGACGCCGAGCATCCGCTCCTGTGATTCCGAGATCATCACCTCGAACGGCTCCATGCCGGGTTCGCGGCGATGAACGCTCGAGATATCCACTCGCATGCCGGTTCCGGCCTTGGAGGCCATCTCGGAGGTTGGACACGAGATGCCTCCGGCGCCGAGATCCTGGAATCCCACGAGCAGGTCTCGTCGGACCAGCTCGAGGCACGCCTCGATCAGGAGCTTCTCCGTGAACGGGTCCCCCACCTGAACGGATGGTCGTTTCTCGGCCGATGTCTCGTCGAACTCGGCGGAAGCGAGAACGCTTGCGCCACCGATGCCGTCACGTCCGGTCGACGAGCCGATGAGGATGACGGTGTTGCCCGGTCCTTCCGCCCGTCCGTGCATCAATTTCTCGACGAATCCGAGACATGCGACGTTTACGAGCGGGTTCTCGGCGTAGCAATCCTCGAAAACGGCCTCTCCCCCGACTGTCGGAACACCTATCGAGTTTCCATACGACGAGATGCCGTGCACCACTCCGTCGACGAGGTAGGCGGTCTTGCTCGAATCGAGTTCGCCGAAGCGCAACGGATCCATCAGCGCGATCGGACGCGCCCCCATCGAGAGGATGTCGCGCACGATGCCGCCGACGCCCGTCGCCGCGCCGTTGAAGGGCTCGACGAACGAGGGATGGTTGTGCGACTCCATCTTCCACGCGACCGCGACCCCGGGAGCCACCTCGATGATTCCCGCTCCTTCGCCGGGTCCCACGAGGACCTGCGGTCCTTCGGTTGGAAGTTCTTTCAGGTGAACGCGGCTCGACTTGTAGGAGCAGTGCTCGCTCCACATGACCGAGAACATCGCGAGTTCCGTGTACGAAGGGTCTCTCCCGAGCCGGGCGACTATCGCTTCGAATTCATCGTCGGTGAGTCCTAGCTCGTGATACACGGCGCTATCCATCTTCATCCTGCTGCCGCGCGCACTCCGGACACGCTTTCGATCAATGACGTCAGTAACAAGCTGCCGTCCGATGAACCCAACAGCGCCTCGCAGGCGCGTTCGGGATGAGGCATCAGTCCGAACACATTGCCGGCTTCGTTCATCAAGCCCGCGACGTCGTCCATGCTCCCGTTCGGGTTGTCCGTGTAACGAAGCACTACCTGACCGTTCGCGCGGATCCGATCCAGAACCTCGGGCTCGGCGATCCAGTTGCCTTCGAAGTGGTTGATAGGAACCTTGAGGGTCTGGCCCCGCTCGGTCTGCGAAGTGAAGGCCGTATCAGCGTTGTCGACACGCACCTCGACCCACTTGCAAAGGAACTTGAGTCCCGCGTTCTTGCGCAGTGCTCCGGGCAACAAGCCAGCTTCGCAAAGGATCTGGAAGCCGTTGCAGATACCGAGAACCGGTCCACCCTGCCGCGCGTGCTCCGCCACCGCATCCATGATCGGCGAGAACCGCGCGATCGCGCCTGTGCGGAGGTAGTCGCCGTGCGCAAAGCCTCCGGGCAACACGACGATGTCGACGTTGGGCAATCTGGTTTCGCCATGCCACACGAGTTCGGGCTCGGCCCCCAACCCTGCGAACGAACGCTCGCAATCGAACTCGCAGTTCGATCCGGGAAAAACGACGATGCCGACGCGAGCGCCCACTAGAGCGTCACCTCGTAGGAATCGATCGTTATCTCGTAGGACTCGATAACCGGATTGGCAAGGAGACGCTCGCACATCTCCTCGATCTTCGTTTGGGCCTCAGATTGATCCGTGGCGTCGATCTCGAGCCTGATGCGCTTGCCGACGCGCACGCCGGACACGCCCGAGTAACCAAGTGCAGGAAGAGCGCGCTCGATAGTGGCTCCCTGTGGATCCGAGATGCCCTCTTTCAACATCACGTCGACGAACGCTACGTACGACATCCGGCCCCCTGTGGGACGAATGAAGTGGCAAGCACGAATGCGGATACGACGAAGGCCATACAGATGATCGATGCCAGGGCCCCAAGCCACGCCTTCCCGGCCGAGAGCTTCGTCTGAACCTGGAATCCGCGCATCAATAGATAGACAGCCCAGAGCGCCGCGCTCAGCCAAGCGGCGATGGAGAACGCGGCCCATGACGTCGCGAGCGGGTCGGCGAGCCGATCCGTCGTGAACGTGCCGCTTCCGACTATCAAGATGTCGAGAGGCAACAAGATGATCAGAACGACCACGAGTGGAGTTGCAGAAAGGCCCCAAACCACCCGAGACGAAGCCGGGCCCGCTTCATCCGACCGGAGAAGCCGAGCCGTACGCGGCCCGATGGCCCCCCACAAAGCCTGGCCCACCAGCATCAACACACCGCCGAGAGCTCCCGCCGCCGCGACGTAACCGGGGATCAACGACGAGTCGCAAACCTCGCGCAGACCCAAGAGGGCGCCGATCTTGAGCCACAGAAGAGATAGAGACGCGCCTCCGAGAAACGACATGACGAAAGGAGTTACTCCCTCTCCCCCGCGACGCCTGAGATCGGCGAGAGCGCCCTCGAAACCCGCGGTCGGAGAAAGCAGCACCGACCTGAGGCGAAGGCCGAGGCGCGCTGAAGCCTGCTGGCGCTGTCGTCCGCGCTGAGCAGCCGGAGCGGAGCGACGGGCCTTCGATGCGGCTCGGCTCAGCCCGCCACCTCCGAGAGCCAATCTTCGAAGTTCTTGCGAGAGACCTTCTCGAATGCCTCGATGTAACGCGCCCGGGTCGCGTCCACGACGTCTGCCGGGAGCTCGGGAGGCGGAGGCGAGTGGTCCCAACCGGACTGGTCGAGCCAATCGCGCACGTACTGCTTATCGAACGATGGCTGCGAGCGACCGGCCTTATATTCGTCCTCGGGCCAGAAACGACTCGAGTCTGGAGTGAGCACCTCGTCGATCAAGATGACCTCGCCGTCGTGCACGCCGAACTCGAACTTCGTGTCGGCCATGATCACGCCGCGTTCGAGCGCGAGTGCACTCCCCTTCTCGTACAGCTCGAGTGCGTAGGTCCTCGCCGTGTCGTAACGATCCTTGCCTGCGATGTCCCTCGCTTCGTCTTCAGTGATGTTTATGTCGTGTCCCTCGGTGGCCTTAGTCGCCGGCGTCAGGAGTGGCTCCGGGAGTCGCTCCGATTCCTCGAGACCCGCCGGCAGTTTGTGGCCGCAGATCTCTCCGGTCTTCTGGTAGTCCTTCCATCCCGAGCCGGTGATGTAGCCGCGCACGACGAACTCGATGGGAAGAGGCTCCGCACGCACACACAGCGTGGCGCGACCGTCGAGGTCGGTGAGATCGGACTCAGGAAAGTCACTCGTCTTGGCCGAGATGAAGTGGTTGGGGCAAACGCCGTCGAGCTCGGCGAACCAATAAGCGGAGAGCCCGGTAAGGACGCGGCCTTTGTCCGGGATCGCTTGCGGCAACACGACGTCGAACGCGCTGATGCGATCGGAAGCCACCAAGAGGAGTTGGTCGTCGCCGACCGCGTAGATGTCGCGGACCTTACCGGAACCTATGGCGCGGATGGCGGTCGGCATCACAAGGCCTCCAGACGCTCGAAGACGGTGGCGGCTTTCTCAAGATAGCGCGCCGGGTCGAAACACTCTTCGATTTCATTCGGATCTAAGTGCACCGTCACCTCCGGGTCGGATTTCAACAATTCCAATAAGGGTCGGTCTTCATCCCATGCGGCCATCGCGTTGCGTTGCACGAGGGCGTATGCGTCCTCGCGTTGCAGCCCCTTCGCCAACAAAGCCGTGAGGACGCTTTGCGAATGAACGAGTCCATGAGACGCGTCGAGGTTGCTCATCATCCTGTCGGCGTTCACGACAAGTCCGTCGACCACCCAGCGCATCTTGTCGAGCATGTAGTCGAGCAGGATGGCTGCGTCGCCCAGCGTTACTCGCTCTACCGATGAGTGCGAGATGTCTCGCTCGTGCCACAACGCAACGTTCTCGTAACCGGTGATCGCGTAAGAACGGAGGAGGCGCGCCTGGCCGCAGATCCTCTCGCACACAACCGGGTTGCGCTTGTGCGGCATGGCCGACGAGCCCTTCTGCCCTTTGCCGAACGGCTCCTGTGCCTCGCGCACCTCGGTGCGTTGAAGGTGCCGGACCTCCTGGGCGAACCGCTCCAGTGACGCGCCGGTTATGGCGATGGCCGAGAGGAACTCGGCGTGGCGGTCGCGTGCAACTACTTGGGTAGCGGCATCCTCGATGCCGAGTCCAAGTCGCTCGCAGACGTATGCCTCCACCTCCGGACTCAGCTGCGAATAGGTCCCCACAGCGCCGGACATCTTTCCGACCGCGACGGAATCGCGAGCCCTGCGGAGGCGCTCTCGGTCTCGAGATAGCTCGAAGACCCAGCCGGCGAGCTTGAGACCGAAGGTCGTCGGCTCAGCGTGGACCCCGTGGGTTCGCCCGGCCATGATCGTGTCGCGGTGCTCGAATGCCCTGCGGCGGACGGACTCGGCGAGAAGACCCACGCCTTCGATCAGCAGGTCGCCGGCGTCTCGCAGGGCTACGCCATTCGCCGTGTCCACGACGTCGGATGAAGTGAGGCCGTAGTGGATGTGGCGCCCCGGCTCCCCCACGTTCTCGCGGACGTTCTCGACGAACGCCACGACGTCGTGGTGTCTGGTCGCCTCGATCTCTTCGATCCGGGCGACATCGAATGCCGCCTTCTGCTTTATCTCGGTCAGATCCTCGACCGGCACCTCGCCTAGGCGCACGCGCGCCTCTACGGCGAGCAACTCGATATCGAGCCAGCGAGAGAACTTGGCCCGTTCCGAGAAGATCGCCGCCATCTCCTCACGGCTGTAACGGGGGATCACGCCGTCATCCTATCGACGGGTTTCGCCCCGGCCCCCGGGCCGATGAGCGCCTCCAGCGACTCGAGAACGAGCGATTCGAGCGTCGTCCACGGGATGTCGGCCTGCACGAGAGCTCGGCGCACGGCCGCTTGTGGGATGTCGATGAGGGTGAACCGAACCCGGTCGAGGCCGGCGCCCGGGAACCCAAGCCGATCGGCCGCTTTACGAAGGGCGACCGCGAGTTCCGATCCCGTCCGGGCAGCGCTGCCCGCCAGGTCTTCAGGCCAGGCAGTTACGAGATCCTCGCGACGGTGCAGCCATAGAAGAGTCGCTTCGGCGGGAGACGCCTTGGCCCAGGAAAGCGCATGAAGAGCCGCTCGCCGCGCCCCTTGGGCCGCGTCGAGGGCATCGAAAGAGTGGATGAATCCATCCTGGAATCGGCGGGTCGTTCGCAGCCAGAGCGCCGCCACGATGTGATCCCGGCTCGCGAAGCGGTGATAGATCGACCCGCTCGGAACGGCCAGGGACCGAGCGATGGCGGCAGCCGAGACATCGCCCGCTGCCGCAAGCAGCTTGAGGGCCGAGTCGAGAACGTCGTCATCGGAGATCGCGGCGGGTCTGCCCACGTTTCAGAAGCTACTCTCCGAAACCCTTCGAACCCCGGATTTAGCCGGCGGCCTCGATCTAGAGAGCACCCTCTATATGCATTCTGGAGAGAGCTCTCGCATTCGTCGGGCCCGACACGCATCTAGGCTCGAAGGATGCAGAGATCCATCTCGTTCGATCGAGCGGCGTCGTTCTACGACAAGACTCGAGCTCTCTCGCCCCATGCTCAGGACGACGTCTTGAACCTCCTCGAAGAGGCACTCAGAGGACGCCGCGCTCTCGATATCGGAGTGGGCACCGGGCGCTTCGCCGTTCCACTCGCTCGGGCAGGCGTTGATCTGACGGGTCTAGATCTGTCCGAAACGATGCTGAAACAACTCATAGTCAACGCGGGCGGCGAAAGCCTGGTCAGGCTCGTTAGAGGAGACGCCACGGCCCTCCCGTTCCCCGACGACACCTTCGACGCGTCTTTGACCGTTTGGGTCTTCCATCTGATCCCGAACTGGCGGGCCGCGGTCGACGAGCTCGTTCGGGTCGTCGTGCCCGACGGTCGGCTCGTGGTCGAGATCGGCGGATGGGATTCCTCCTTCGAGATCGCGCCGATGTTCTGCAAATTCGCCGGCATCGAGCCCCGCCACCGCGGCCTCAACGACATCGCCGAACTCGACGCCCATCTCGCGACGCACGGCTTCGCGCGCAGCGATCTGGGCGAGATCGTCGACAGAGCTACTGCATCTCTCGAAGAGGCGATCCGTCGTTTGGAGCGCGGGACGTATTCATACACGTGGGGAGTGGACGAGGCCAAGCGTCTCGAAGCGGGGGCAAAGTTGCGCAAGTGGGCTGAAGCCGAGCACGGCTCACTCGATGAGCCGCGCACCTTCGAAGGAAGTCTTCGGCCACGACTGTATGAGCGCGGCTAAAGCTTCAGGCCCTCGGCCAATTCCTTTTTGTAATCGCGCAGTTTCTGGCGAAGAGACTCGTCGCCCGTCGCGATGATCTGCACCGCGAGCACGCCAGCGTTCTTCGCGCCGCCGATCGCCACCGTGGCAACGGGAACACCGGGGGGCATCTGAACGCACGAGTACAACGCATCGGCTCCGGCAAGACCCTCCTGATAAAGAGGCACACCGACGACCGGCAGGGGAGTGTGGGCCGCGACGACGCCGGGAAGATGAGCGGCAAGACCCGCACCGGCGATGATCACCTTCAATCCGCGCTCGACCGCAGACGATGCGTACTCGCTCACCCGCGCCGGCTTGCGGTGCGCCGACATGACTTCGATCTCGAACTCAACCCCGAAGCGATCGAGCACTCCTCCGGCCTTCTCCATCACCGGCATGTCCGAATCGCTTCCCATGATGATCCCAACCAACGCGCTCAAGTAACCGCCCTCTCTGCGATATCGCTACGCATGTGCATCCCTTCGAACGTGATCTTTGAGGCAGCATCGTACGCGCGCTCGCGCGCTTGGGCGAACCCCTCGCCCATCGCGCTCACCGCCAGAACGCGGCCCCCAGCAGTAACGATCGCCCCGTCGCGTTCGGCCGTCCCGGCGTGGAAGACCGAGACATCGTCCATCCCCTCCGCCGCATCGAGCCCGGAGATCTCGAAACCGGTTTCGTGTGAGCCCGGGTATCCGCCGGACGCCAGCACCACCGAAACGCAGGCGCGCGGATCCCACTCCAACTTCAAGCCGGAGATCTCGCCATCCGCCGCCGCCGCGAAGAGCTCGCCGAGATCGGAGCGCAGGCGGGGGAGTAGCGCCTGAGTCTCGGGATCCCCGAAACGCGCGTTGAACTCGATGACGCGCGGCCCCCGGGAAGTCAACGCAAGACCCGCGTAGATCGCGCCGATGAACGGAGCGCCGCTATCCATGGTCGCTCGCACCATCGGACCGATGACTTCATCCGAGATCCGGGCGGCGAGCTCCGGAGGGCATGCCGGCACCGGGCTGTAGGAGCCCATCCCTCCGGTATTCGGTCCCGCGTCCCCGTCGCCCACCCGTTTGTAGTCCTGCGCAGGGTCGCACGTCAGGACGTTGTGGCCATCGGTGATCGCTATGAGAGAAGCCTCTTGGCCGTCGAGAAACTCTTCGATCACAACGCGCTTGCCGGCCTCGCCGAACGCGCCGCGGACTAGGCGCTCGTCGAGCGCGGCGATCGCCTCGCTCCGGTCTTCCGTAACGACAACCCCTTTGCCCGCGGCGAGCCCATCGGCCTTGATGACGTAGGGGGGGCCGAGCTCGTCGAGGTAGGCCGAAGCGGCGGCGACGTCCTCGAACGCCTGCCACGCGGCGGTGGGGACCCCCGCTTCGTCCATAAGAGATTTCGCATGCTGCTTGGAACCCTCGATGCGAGCGGCCGCCGCGTTCGGCCCGAACGCGCGTCGTCCGTCCTCGCGCAACGCGTCGCCCACACCGGCAACGAGCGGAGCTTCAGGTCCGATGACGATCAGATCCGCGTCGAGCTTGGTGGCGAGGTCAACGACGGCGCCGGGCGAGAGGATGTCGCACTCGACGAGCTCGGCTACGCGAGCTATCCCGGGATTTCCGGGGGCCGCGAAGAGATCGTCGATGACTTTCGAGCGCGCCAACCCGTCGGCGAGCGCAGACTCGCGACCTCCGGATCCAAGAAGGAGAACTCTCAAACCGCTTCGCTCACCCGGACGATCTGCTCGCGGCCCGGCCCAACCGAAGCCCACGACACCGGAGTGCCCACGAGACCTTCGATCGCCTCCAGGTAGGCGCGCGCTTCCTTGGGCAGATCGTCCAGTGCACGAGCAGCACTGATGTCCTTGGACCATCCGGGAAGCTCCTCGAAGATCGGACGGCACTTGTTGAAGATCGTCTGGTTTGGCGGGAACTTCTCGTAACGCTCGCCCTCGTATTCGTACGCAACGCAGACCTTGATGGAGGCGAACTCGGAGAGAACGTCGAGTTTGGTCACGACCAACTCGGTCAGCGTGTTCAGTCGGGCCGCGAACCGCCCGGCGACTGCGTCGAACCAACCGCAGCGGCGTTTGCGTCCGGTCGTCGTTCCGTATTCCTGGCCCGCCTCGACAAGGATCTCACCGTCGGCAGGATCCGCCTCGGACGGGAACGGACCCGAACCGACGCGAGTGCAGTAAGCCTTCGAGATCCCGATGATGCGCGTGATGTCGCGCGGTCCGACACCTGCTCCCGCGCACGCGCCTCCGGCGATCGGGTTCGACGACGTCACGTACGGATACGTCCCGTGATCGAGATCGAGAAGCGTCGCCTGCGCGCCTTCGAACAGCACGGTCTTGCCGTCGTCGAGAGCGCCTTGAACGACGGGATCCGTGTCCGTGATGTGCGGTTCGAGGGTGCGCGCGAGTTCGAGATACTCGCGCTCAATGTCTTCCTGCTCCAGAGGCAAGCGACCGTAGACGCGCGTCAGAAGGAGATTCTTCTCCTTCAAAGCGACGGTCAGCTTCGCCGAGAAGATCTTGGGATCGAGGAGATCCTGCACGCGCAGGCCGATGCGACTCGCTTTGTCCGCGTAGGCCGGACCGATGCCCCGTTTCGTCGTGCCGAGGCTGTTGCTACCGAGCCGGCGTTCGGTAACGCGATCGAGCTCCAAGTGGTACGGCATGATCAGGTGAGCGTTGCCCGAGACGAGCAGCTTCGAAGTGTCGATCCCGCGCTCCTGCAGTACCTCGAGCTCTTCGATGAGCACACGCGGATCGACGACAACGCCTGGCCCGATGACCGGGATCACGTGGGGATACAGAACGCCGGTCGGAACAAGGTGGAGCGCGTAACGCTCGCCTTCGACGACGATCGTGTGCCCCGCGTTGTTGCCGCCTTGATAGCGAACGACGAGGTCGGTGTGCTCCGCGAGGAGGTCGGTGACCTTCCCCTTGCCCTCGTCACCCCACTGGGTCCCGACGAGAGCTATCCCTGGCAAGCCAGCTCCCTAGCGCTCTATCCGGAACTTGATCCGGACGTGGGTTAGGTACTCGGTGATCTGCCCTTCGGCCACGTTGCAGGAGGTGTCGAGGACCTCCATCCCGGTTATGCCGCGGATGGTCTTTGAGGCTTCGGCCAGGGCCTGATTGGCCGCATCGCGCCACGATTCCGAAGAGACACCCACCAGATCGATGGTCTTGATGACCGCCACATCGGCACCTTTCTCGAGGCGTCGGCCCCCTGGGAGCCCCCTGGAGGATGCTATATGACGACCCCTGCGTAACACTTCTGCTCAGTAAGCTAAAAATGCATCAGATAAGGGCCGATATAGACACCTCGAAGGGCCGCGCGCCGGCAAAGGCGGCCCCAATACAGGGGAGTGGGAGGCAGGACATGAGCGGTGATCTCTTTCAATATCTGGTCGTCGGCCTGGGAGCCGCCGGCGTGATCGCCGTCGTCGCCGTGCTTTCCGCTCTGAACGGCATCAAGAAAGTGCTCGAACAGGGGGGGCCGGGGGCGTTGCCCACCTCCTCCGCTGCGATCCCGGCCTCTTCGAGCGAGCCCGAGCCGGCCTACACGGCCCCGGCCGCTCAAGCTCAGCCCGTCCAAGCTCAACCCGTTCAAGCTCAGCCGGTTCAGGCACAGCCCGTTCAAGCAGCCCAACCCGTTCAGGCTCAGCCGGTTCAGGCCGAGCCGGTTCAGGCTCAACCCGTTCAAGCCGCAGCGGCCGAACCGACGAGCGCCTTCGCGGCCCATCGGGACGCCGACGAGCCCCAGGACGAGCCGTTCCAGAAAGACGGCAGATGGTGGTTCAAGCGCGGCAATGAGCTGCTTCTGTACGACGAGGCAAGCGGTCAGTGGCAACCGGCTCCGGTTGCAGCGGGAGCTGCGCCGGCGGCTCAGGCCCAAGCGGCCCCAGTCGCTACTCAGACGGCCCCTATGGCCGCCTCAGGATCGGGGTGGAAGTGCCCGAACTGTGGCGCGGTCAACGGTTCCACCGCGACGAGCTGCCGGATGTGCTTCACGGCGCGCGCTTAGCGTTCGCCCTCCGACAACTCGAACAGCCGCTCCACCCCAGGGATCTTGGGATCCGCTCCGATCGCCGTGAGCGCCATCAGCGCGACCCAGCCGAGCGCCCCCGCGGCGGCAACGACGATTGTGGCCGAACTCGAGAGAGCTGAGGACAGGTAAAGCAGGAGAGGCCAGACCGTTCCGTACGCGATCGCTTGGAGCCCGTGGATCCGCACGCGGCGGGACTGGGCGACGAAGAATGCGAACGATCCCGACACCGGAAGCAGGATGTAGGCGAGCGCGGCCACGCCGGGGATGATTCCACAATGAGCAACCGGCTGGCGGGCGAAACGAGCCCCTACCTCCTCCAGCACAAAGACAACCCCGTGAACTGGTATCCGTGGGGCGACGAAGCCCTCGGGCTCGCCCGCGACTCGGACAGGCCGATCCTGCTCTCGATCGGATACGCCGCTTGCCACTGGTGTCACGTCATGGAACGCGAGTCGTTCGAGGACCCGGAAACCGCGCGCGTGATGAACGAAGGCTTCGTGAGCATCAAGGTCGATCGGGAGGAGCGTCCCGACCTCGACGCGATCTACATGGAGGCCGTCCAAGCGATGACGGGCCAAGGCGGCTGGCCGATGACCGTTTTCCTTACGCCGGAGGGCCGGCCTTTCTACGGCGGCACGTATTTCCCGCCGGACGATCGCCACGGACTGCCCTCGTTCAAACGGCTTCTCGGTGCTATCGACGACGCATGGCGGAACCGCAGAGACGAGGTCGAGCGACAGAGCACCGAATTGATCGCGCATCTGAACCCATTGGCTCAACTAAGCGCCGTCGACGAGATCGACTCCAAGACGTTGCTCGACGGCGCGCTCGCGTCCTTCCGTGCGGCTCTCGACCCGGAGTGGGGAGGTTTCGGAGGTGCGCCCAAATTCCCGCAGCCGATGAATCTTGAGTTCCTCCTGCGGCCGGCGGCGCGCGGCCACGACGAGGCGCTCAAGATCGTGAACCTCACACTCGACGCGATGGCGAGCGGCGGCATGTTCGATCAACTCGCCGGTGGGTTCGCTCGATACTCGGTCGACAAGTACTGGCTCGTTCCACACTTCGAGAAGATGCTTTACGACAACGCGCAGCTCCTGCGCTTGTATGCACGAGCATGGCTCGTGACGCGCAGGGATCGACACCGCGAGGTTGCCGAGATGACCGCCACGTGGATGTTGAGCGAGATGCGCGATCCCGCCGGAGGCTTCTGGTCCTCGCTCGACGCCGACTCGGAAGGTGAGGAAGGCAAGTTCTACGTCTGGGATCTCGACGAAGTGCGGGGGGTGACGGGCCCGGATGCCGACGAGGCAGCCCACCACTGGGGTTTCACCGCCGACGGGAACTTCGAGGGCCGCAACATCCCGGTTTACGCGCGGGAGCCGCGCGACCCAGACGCGATCGCCAGAGCGCGGACGAAACTGCTCGACGCTCGGACTCGACGGGTCAGGTCCGGCACCGACGACAAGGTCCTCACCGCGTGGAACGGGCTGGCGGCCTCTTCGCTCGCCGAGGCGGGCGCAATCTTGGATCGTCCCGAGTGGATCGCTGCAGCAGTGGAGGCGATGGATTTCGTTCTCACGACGATGCGGCCTGAGGGCCGCCTTATGCGCGCATTCAGGCACGGCACCATCAAGCATCTGGCTTTCTCCGAGGACTACGCGGCAGTGCTGGAGGCGACGCTCGCGTTGTTCGATGCGACCCAGGACGCGCGCTGGCTCGACGAAGCCGAATGGGCGGCCGGCGAGGCGGTGAGGCTGTTTCACGATGACGAGGGCGGCGGCTTCTTCACCACGGGGACCGATGCCGAGAAGCTGATAACCCGGAGCAAGGATCTGATCGACAACGCGGTCCCTTCGGCCAACTCGATGCTGGCTCTGTCTCTGCAGCGGCTTGGGGCGTTAACCGGCGACTCCGCCTACGAGGATCTAGCGCTCGAGATCCTGCGGCTGATGCACTCGCCTATGGAGAGATCGCCTCTCGGCTTCGGCCATCTGCTTTCTGCCGTGGACGCGTACTCGCACGGCCCAACCGAGATCGTGATCGTCGGTCCGGATGAAGACCCGATGGTGAAGGACATGAGGCGCGCTGTTAAGGATCGCCTGCTGCCGAACGCGGTCACCATCGTTCTCGACGACACCGAGCCCGGCCCCCTCGCGCGTCTGCCTCTCATCGAGGGGAAGACACGGCGCGACGGCGTGGCCGCTTACGTCTGCCATCGAGGGGTTTGCGACGCCCCGGTCGCGACGATCGCGGATCTCGTCGAACAACTGAAGCCATGAGCGCGCTCAGGATCAATCGTTCGCTCGAGATTCCCGAGAGCGAGCTGAAGTTCACCTTCTCCCCATCCGGCGGTCCCGGAGGCCAACACGCGAATAAGACGTCGACGAGGGCCGAGTTGACCTGGGATGTCGCAGAGTCTCCATCGCTGGGTCCCCGCCAGCGAGCGAAGATCCGATCCGTGCTCAAGCACCGCATCGATTCGTCGGGCGTCCTCAGACTCACCAGCGATCGTTACCGCTCACAGACTCGCAATCGAGAAGACGCGATCGCGCGTCTGGTTCAGCTTCTAAGAGAGGCGCTCGTTCCGCGCGTTAAGAGAGTGCCGACGAAACCGCACAAGGGAGCGACGGAGCGGCGGATCGCGGAGAAGAAGCGGCGAGGGGACCTCAAACGTCAGCGGCGCGGATCGGCCGACGACTACTGAGCTATTCGGCTCAGAACGCGATCGGCAGTTCGACGAACGGGACCGGCTTGCCGAACTCGAGGTGAGCGGTGTGCAGAGAAGTGAGGCTACCCACGTGGCGCCAGCCCGGCTGCTCCCTCCTGTAGATCTCGATCGCTAGATCCGAGACCTCCGAGTTAGCGCAGAAGCGCGGGGTGCCGTCGGGATCCGCGTACTCGATCTGGATCATCCGATCGACGCGCGCACGAGCCGCTCCCGCGATGCGCCAGTTCTCGTTACGCGCGGTGAAGGCCCACGTCGGCATCTCGTAGCGGCTTCTCGCACGTAGCGCCCAGCGCAGCTCGTTGAACACGAGGTCGTCGCCTCCGAATCGCAGGTAGAGAAGCGTCGTAGTCGGACCGGGCAAGGGACCGAACGCCGTCTTCGCGGCAAGTCCCTCGAAGACGGCGTCTGCGTCTTCCTCGAACGAGGCACAGTGAGCCCATGTCCAGGTGACCGAGTGCTTCCGGCCCCAACGGTGCGATTGGCAGCCTGGCTCCTTATCGAACGCGATCGAGCGACCATCGAGTTCGACGACGCCCGTGAACGGCACCGAGAGGTTGGGCGAACAAACCGTGGAGACTCGCTTCTCGATCCGATCTCGCAAAGACGCGGGAAGATGCTGAAAGCACGAATCGGCAGGCTGTAGGTCGAGCGACCACCGCAAGGTTCGTGCCCCGCCGACAACGGCACCATCCATGTGGGTCTCAGAAAGCCACGAGTCTCCGATCCGGACGAGGGCACCGTCGTCGCGCCCATTCGTCGACCCCAAGGCATCGATCGGGAATCGCTGCTTCGCAGCGAAGCTCTGACCATCGGTGGGATCGAAGAAGAACCCCCAGACCTCGCAATAGGGGTCTCCGACCGAGGGGATCGGGGAAGTCAGGGTGTAACGAACCCAGAGGCCGGCGCCCGTCTCGCGATGCGTGATCGTCGAGTACCAGACCTCCATGAAGCCGCGGGAGCGCCGGTCCCACCGCATGCGGTTCTCGGTACCTTCGTTGGTGAAAGTGCCCACGCGGTCAAACTAGCGCGGAGTCGAGGCCTCGAGGAGCGACCGAGCCACCTCGTCCCACGACCAACGCGAGCGAGCGAGGCCCACCGCTTTGGCGCCCAGATCGGCCCGCTCCTCGGCCGGGAGCGCAAGGACCCGCTCGATCGCTGCTCCCAGCCCCGGCACGGGATCGACCGAGTCGTAGGTCAGGAAACCGGGCCGCCCGATCGCACTTTCGACGGCCGCTCCCGCTTCGCCAATCCCCGAGTGATCGGGAACCACCGGCAGAACCCCACAGGCCGCACCCTCCGCCGCGACCATCCCGAACGCCTCGGGAAGGATCGACGGGACGGCGAGTACATCGAACGTCGGGAGGAGTTCCGCCAGCGGTCCGTGCTCGAGTCGTCCCGTGAACTCGATTTCGACGTCAAGGTGGGCCACCTTCGCGCGGGGACCGAGTTCGTCGAGGAACCGAACGACTTCGTCGTCGTTCAGATCTCGCGCGATCATCTGTGCCCTCTCCACATCCCCTTTAAGCAATGCCTCAGCGAGAGCCCGGAGATCGTCTTCGTCGCCTCCGTAACCAACGATCACCACCTTCAACGGCCTCGTATCGATGGCGGCGATCGCCGCGAGCAGCCGGTGAACGCCCTTCTGCGCGATCAGCTTGCCGATGTAGCCGACCAGCGGGATCGTCTGTCCCGACCGTTGTCTTGGACGGAAGATGTCAACGTCGCAGCCCGGATTGATAACCACCGCCTTGTCGCGCCAGCCGGGGATCACGGCGGCGGCCGCCTCGACCATGTACTTGCTTCCACCGATCACCACGGTCGCGTTGGACAATCCCGTTTCCGCGAAACGCAGGTATCGCTCCTGTTTCTTCACCGCGTACTCGAGCGCACTCCCGTGCAGTTTCGCCGAGTAGCCAACGTCGATCTCTGCACTTGCCGCGATGTACGGCCCCATCACTTCATGCCCCGTGACCACCACATCGGGTTCGAACGCCTCGAGCGCGGACTTGAGAGCCGTCACGTTGCGCTCGGTGTAGCCAGCCAACTCCTCTTCGGTTAGCTCGACGAACGTCTTCGCGGTGAAGTGCTTGTACTCGTCGTAGACGTAGACCGGCAGGATCGAACCGATCGCGGGGCGTACCAGCGTGCATCGGCCCGTGGATGCTGGAACGCCGGTGCTATCGGTCTTGAAGGATCGATTCGACTCGTCAAAGTCGCCCACCTCGTCGATGAAACCGAGATCCTCGGATCGCTCCTGGCACATCAGAAAGACGTCATGCCCTGCCCCTCGCCATGAGCGCGCGATATTCGCCGTGTATACGTTCGAACCGGACCCGGTCAGGAGATAGCCGTGCCACAAGAGGATCTTCACCGAGCCAACTTAGACTGAAGGCGTGCTTCTAGAACGCTCCTTGAGCGCGACCTTCAGGAACCTCTCCACGTTGTTCCTCGTCGCGTTCGTCGTCTTGCTGCCTCTGCATCTCGTTCACTCATACGTTTTTCGGAATGTGATCGAGGTTCGAGAGCTTCACGACCAGATCGAAGACTTCCCTCCGCTTCGACAGGTGCATGGAGTGGGGGCGCAGGAGCTGCAGCGCGCGCGCATCTCGTTCTGGGCACTCTCCCTTCTAGAGATTCTCGCCCTTCCGCTTGGAGCCAGAGCCGCGCGCGGCGTTCTGGACGACGAGCGCGCCGGCGAGATCTCGACCGTCCCGTCGGCCATTCGTGCGATCCGCAAGCCCCTTGGCTCTAGCGGCTGGGCACCTAAGGCGATCCCTGTGCTGGCGGGGGCCGCTCTCATTGGTGTGGCGGCAGGTTGGCTGCTCGAAGGTGGAGGCTCCGCGATCGTTCAGATGCTTCCGGATCGCGCCGAGTTCGCCGGAGTGGCGCTCGTCCAGGCGACGGCACGCTCTCTTGGGGCCTCATTCGTGATGGTCGCTCTGGCTCAGGCGCGATCCAAGGTCGCCCCCCCGGCGGAGTCGCTCGACCTCTACTGATCAGCGAGTGTTGGCGAACAGATCGTCTTCCGGGACTTCGCGATCGCCGGTCGTCTCTACGAGCGTGTAGTCCTCCCACGGATAAACCTCTTTCTGGATCTCATCCGGGACCGCGAACCAGAAGCTGTCGGGATCGATCTGAGTCGCGTGCGCTAGTAGCGCCTTCGTACGGAGATCGATGTACTCGCCGACGTCGATCTGGGTCGTGATGTCGGGATCCTCGAACCCCATCGAATCCCAGTGTTCCAACCAGCCGGCGAAGGGGCTGTCGATGCCTTCCGCGGCGGCCGCATCGTGCAGGATCTGCAGTCGCTTCTTGCTGAACGTCGCGAAGTAGTAGAGCTTCTGCGGAGCCCACGCGGGACCCGCGTCGGGATACAGATCGGGATCACCTGCGCGCTCGAATGCGAGCTTGCCCCATTCCCACACGCGCACGTGATCGGGATGTTCGTAGCCGCGGGACTCGTCGTAAGAGAGAACGACCTGCGGTTTCTCTTTGCGGATGATCTTGACCAGTTTCCCGATCGCTTCCTCGGGGTCGGCGTTCGTGAACGCATCGGGATGCTTGTTCCCCGGGGACTCCGGCATACCCGAGTCGCGGTAGCCAAGCATGTAGACCTCCGAAACGCCCAAGATGTCGCAAGCCGTCTTCAGCTCCGCTTCGCGGAGCTCGGCCATACGCTCTTTGATGCCCGGCTGATCCATCCGCGGGTTGAGGATGTCTCCCTCCTCACCACCCGTGGCGCACACCAGCACGACACGCGTACCTTCGGCCGCGTACTTGGCCATCGTGCCGGCACCCTTAGACGATTCATCATCGGGATGCGCATGGAGGGCGAGCAGCGTTGGGTTATCGGGCACGTCTGTAGGCTACCGCCGCGATGTCCTCACCCCGTCCGCCCGACATATTCGACAAGGCACGCTCGGTTGCGGCGTCGGTGCTCTTCGCCTGCGGCCTGGCAGCGATCCTCGGGGCCGTGCTCGCCTGGGTCACGGTCGAACTGCCCGAGCTCGGTGTTCCAAACGGCCGTCCCGCCGAAACGGTGACGGGCATCGAGGGCACCGATGGATGGATCGTCATCGTTGCGGGAGCGATGGTGATCGTGGCGGCCGTGCTACTCGTCCTCAGGGCGACGTCGGGCTACGCGTGGTTGGCCTTCCTGGCCTCGATGGTCGTCGGCGGGATCGCCCTAGCTAACTACCGACAGCTGGACCAGATCGGCGAGCCTGCGATGGGCTTGCTCCTGGTCGCCGCGGCGGGGATCATCGGAGTGATCGCGGCAGCGGCCGGAGTGGCCGCGTCCCCTCGGCGAGCGAACTGAATCAGAAACTCTCGACCGAGTAGCCCGCTTCCGCGAGGCTGGCTATGAGCTCCTCGATGTGATGGGGACCTTTCGTCTCGACCTGTAGGGCAACGGCGACTTCACCGAGGTGCACCGCTACGCCCTCGCGATGGTGTTCGACGCCCACGATATTGGCGCCGACCTCGGCGATGCGTCCGAGGAGCTCTGCGAGTTCACCGGGGCGATCGGCTATGCGCGTGTGGAATGCGAAGTACCTGCCGGAAGCGCTGAGCCCGAACCTGATCACGCTCAGCAGCAAGAGTGGATCGATGTTGCCACCGGACAGCACGACCACAACGGGTGGAACGAGCGTCGCTCTGTGTTGTAGCAACGCGGCAACACCTACGGCACCGGCAGGCTCGAGTACGAGCTTCATCCGTTCGACCGCGACAACGAGGGCTTCGGCTGTGGCTTCGTCGGACACGTGAACGATCTCATCGCATTGTTTTGAGACGTGCGCGAAGTTCAGTTGACCGGGCTCATTCGCGGCGATGCCATCGGCGATCGTCGACATGTGCTCCAACGCGATGGGACGGCCCTCTTCCAACGAAGGTGCGTAGGAGGCGGCCCCCTCCGCTTGGACGCCGACGATCCGGACTTCCGGTCGCAGCTCTTTCATCGACGCGGAGATGCCCGAGATCAATCCGCCGCCTCCGACCGGAACAACTACCGTGCCGACATCCGGCAGGGCCTCGTGGATCTCACAGCCGATCGTTCCTTGACCCGCGATGATGTGAGGGTGGTCGTAGGGGTGAACGAAGTTCGCGCCCGTCTCCTCGGCCCGGAGTTTCGCGGCCGCGAACGCCTCGCCGAAATCCCTCCCAGTCAGCACGACCTCCGCCCCGTAGCGCTTGGTTGCCGCGACCTTCGGGAGCGAGGCCGAGACGGGCATGAACACAGTTGCGGGGATCTCGGATAGAGAGGCGGCCAGAGCGACACCCTGGGCGTGGTTGCCCGCAGACGCTGCCACCACGCCGGCTTTCCGTTGCTCGTCGTCCAGCCTGCTGATGAGGTTGTAGGCGCCCCGGATCTTGAACGATCCCGTCCGCTGGAGGTTCTCGCACTTGATGTACACGGGGCCGCCCGCGATCTCCGAAAGCGCTCTCGAAGCATCCAGGGGAGTCTGTACGGCGATGCCCTTCAGACGCTCGCGGGCATCGAGGACGTCGGCGAGTCCTACCAGTGTTCGGGTGGCTGCCATATAGGCATGGTGCCACGCTGTGCTCACCGCCGCGCGAGTATTGGGCATGGACGCAAGCTGGTCGCCCCGTGATTGGCGGGACAGAGACACCGCTCAACAGCCGGATTGGCCCGATGCCGGCGAGCTCGATCGAGTCTTCGCCGAGCTCCGGAGCATGCCTCCTCTGGTGTTCGCAGGCGAGGCCAGAACCCTGAAGGCTTCCCTTGCAAAGGCCGCTCGCGGCGAGGCGTTCGTGCTCCAAGCGGGGGACTGCGCGGAGGCGTTCGGCGATTTCTCGGCCGACGCGATCCGGGACAAGATCAAAGTGATCCTGCAGATGGCCGTGGTCCTGACATACGCGGCAGGGCTTCCCGTCGTGAAGATCGGACGGATCGCAGGGCAGTTCGCGAAGCCGCGCTCATCGCCGAACGAAGCGGTCGAAGGTGTGGAGCTCCCATCGTTCCGAGGCCACGCGGTGAACGACATCGCTTTCGACGAGCACTCGCGTCGAGCGGATCCCACGCGGTTGGTGCGCGCTTACCACCAGTCGGCCGCGACGCTGAATCTCATCCGGGCCCTGACCAAGGGTGGCTTCGCGGATCTGAACCAGATCCACGTGTGGAATCAGGAGTTTGTCGCGGGGAGCAGTCAGGGTCAGCGCTACGAGGCCATCGCTCGTCACATCGAACGAGCCCTTCGATTCATGGCCGCTTGCGGCATCGATCTGGGAGCGGACTCGAAACTTCACGAGGTCGATCTCTACACTTCTCATGAAGCGCTACTCCTCGGTTACGAAGAGGCGCTGACCCGTACCGACAGCCTTACCGGCGATTGGTACGACTGTTCCGCTCATCTCCTTTGGGTCGGCGACCGAACGCGAGACCCAGACGGAGGACACGTCAGATTCCTCTCGGGCATAAAGAACCCGATCGCGTGCAAAGTGGGCCCTTCGGCAACCACCGACGAATTGCTTGCTTTGTGCGAGCGGCTCGATCCCGACAACGAACCCGGCCGGCTCACCTTCGTATCCCGGATGGGTGCGGGCCAGGTTGAAGAGAAACTGCCGCCGCTGATACGCGCCGTCAAGGATGCCGGCCGCCAGGTCGTGTGGATCTGCGATCCGATGCACGGAAACACGTTCACCTCGGAGTCGGGCTTCAAGACGAGGCGATTCGACGACATCGTCGCGGAGATCAAGAGCTTCTTCATGGTTCACCTCCACGAGGGCACGGCCCCCGGGGGCGTGCACCTGGAGCTCACCCAAGAAGATGTCACGGAGTGTCTTGGGGGGGCCGAGGAGGTGCTCGATTCGAATCTGACGGATCGCTATCAGGCCCTGTGCGACCCTCGGCTCAATGCCAGGCAGTCGCTCGACCTGGCCTTCCAACTCGGGGAGATGTTGCAGCTATAGAGAGCTAACCGGCGAGTTTCCGCACGGACTTGAGGATCTCGTCGGGTTCCGCGTGGCGTCCCGTGGCTTTCTTCGAATAAACGAGCTCGCCATCTACCTCGACCTCGTAGACCCCACCGCGCGACGGGATGATGACGAGTTCGGAAATCTGGTGCTCGAATTCCTCCAGCAACCTCTCCGTCAGACCGACGGCTCTAGGTGCGTAGCCTCATTGAGCGCAGTACTCGATTGAAATCCTCACCTAACCAGGCTACTCCCGCCTACTTGCAGGACGCGCCGCGGTGCCTCACTCTTGATGTCGAACGCACTTATTCAGGGAGGGCTTGATGGATGCATTGGGCTGGATAGCGATCGGCGTCATCTTGCTGATCGTTGTTTTCATGTTCGTTACGTACAACCGCCTCGTTCGGCTCCGCAACAGGATCGAAGCCGCGTGGTCGCAGATCGACGTTCAACTGAAACGGCGCTACGACCTCATCCCGAATCTGGTCGAAACGGTCAAGGGATACGCGGCCCACGAGCGCGAGACGCTGGAAAACGTCATCAAGGCGCGCCAGCAAGCGGGGGCCGCACAGGGGGTCGAGAACCAGGCCCAAGCCGAGAACATGCTGACCGCGGCTCTGCGCCAGCTGTTCGCGGTTGCCGAGGCGTATCCAGACCTGAAAGCGAACCAGAACTTCCTCGCATTGCAGGAAGAGCTTGCCGGCACGGAGGGACGGATCGCGTTCGCGCGGCAGTTCTACAACGAGCAGACGCTGGCATACGACAACGCGCGTGAGGTGTTTCCCACGAACATCATCGCGGGGGCATTCAACTTTGAAGCCAAGCCTTACTTCGAAGTGGAAGAGGCATCGAGAGAGCCGGTGCGCGTTGACTTCGGGCAAGCGGCTCCACCGGCTGCCCAACCCCCGGCTGCGCAACCCCCTGCAACGCCCGCGCCGTAACGAACCGTTAGCAACAGGAGCAGCCGTTGTATGAGCGGATAGCGTCCAACGTCCGCAAGACGTGGGCGCTCATCTTCGTCTTCATCGCGTTCATAGCGCTGATCGGATGGCTGTTCGGGTATTTCACCGGCGTTGGGATGTGGGCGGTGCCGATCGCGGTGGCCGTCTCGATCATGATGTGCTGGGGTTCTTACTTCGCCTCCGACAAGATCGCGCTCTCGATGTCGCGCGCGAAGCCGGCCGACCCCGTGCGCGACAGACAGCTGATCAACATCGTTGAAGGTCTCGCGATCGCGGCCGGGATCCCCGCTCCCCGGGTCTACGTCGTGGACGACGACGCTCCTAATGCGTTCGCTACAGGGCGGAATCCCGAGCACGCCGCTATCGCGGTCACCAGAGGTCTGGTGGCCAAGATGTCTCGCGACGAACTCGAGGGCGTGGTCGCTCACGAGCTCTCGCACGTGAAGAACCGAGACACACTGATCATGACCATCGCCGTCACGCTCGTGGGCATCATCGTTCTGCTCGCGGATTGGCTGTTGCGCGCGATGTTTTGGGGAGGGGGCGACCGCGACAGGGGCAACGGGCTCGGCTTGCCGATCGCGATCATCGGGTTGGTGCTGATGCTGATCGCGCCGCTGGTCGCGCAGGTGTTGCAGTTCGCCATCTCGAGGCAGAGGGAGTTCCTCGCCGATGCGGACGGAGTGCTTCTCACTCGTTACCCGGATGGGCTGATCCACGCCCTCGAGAAGCTCAAGGACGACAAGACGGTCGTCCGAACTGCGAGCAAGGCCACGGCGCACCTGTGGATCGAGTCGCCCATCGCACGCAACGCGAGCGAAGGTGGACGGAAGAGCGGCGCTTGGTTGAATCGCCTCTTCGACACGCACCCCCCGCTGGACCAACGCATCGAGGCGCTCACGTCCAGCTCGCTTGGGCATTACGACCCGACTCGCGATCGGCCTGAGCCTCCGCCTCCAGAGGTCGATTACTACGCCGGATCTAACCCGACGGGGCCGCCTCAGCCTCCTCAGGGTTGAGGTTCACCTCGGGCGGGAGATGCCGCTCCAACCGCAGCGCATAGAGAGCGGCGAAGCCGCACGCAACTATCAGTGTGAGGAAGAGCTGGCGGCCGAGCATCGCTCCGAGGAAGACCGTGGCAACCGGCGGGCCCACCACGTGGCCCACCGACCAAGCAAGGGTGTAGACCGCGTTGTAACGGCCTCTCAGATTGGCCGGAGCGAGGTCGTTGACCATGGCTGCGATGGTCGGCGAGAGAAGCGTCTCGCCTATCGCGAAGGAGCCCAGCGCGGCCGAGAAGCCGAACGTCGCCTCCAACGGTGTCAGGAACGAGGAAAAGAAGACGAGGGCCCAGCACAAGGCCCACATCGCCGTCAGCACGATCAGCGCCCGGGTACGTCGTTTGCCACGCATGTACTTGAGCGTGATGAATTGAGCCGCGACGACCATGAACGTGTTCGTTGCGAAAGCGATCCCTACGCCGCGGGTCCCAACGTCCCCGACATCGACCGCGAACGCCGGGAAACCCGACTCGACCTGCGCGTAGCCGATCGCGGCGAGCAGAGCCATGAGCGCCCACACCCGCAAGAACACCCGGTCGCGCAGGACGGCGAGGTATCCCACTTTCAAAGTCTCTTCCGGATCGGAGTCGACCTTCGCTCCGAGATCGCGCGATCTAAGCAACAAGATGAAGAACGGCACGAACGTGAACGCATCGACGAGATACAGAAGCTCGAAAGATGACGGCGACGAGATACTCGCGAGGAGGCCGCCGAGCACGCCTCCGACTCCGAGTCCCGCGTTGAGAGTTGCGTAGTGAACGGCGAAGACGCTGGATCGCTGCTCGGTCGTCACCGCTCCCGCCAGAAGCGATTGGATCGAAGGCCAGAATGCAGCCTCGCCGCAACCGAGGACCGCAGTTGCAACGAAAGCCTGCCACGGCTCTCTCACCCAGATCACGAGTAGAGCGCCGGTCGCGGACAGAAACAGAGCAGCCATCAGGGCGAAGCGCGCTCCGAAACGATCCACGAACGAACCCGAGACTGGACCGGCGACCAACCCGGCGACCGCGACCATCCCAAGGGCTAGGCCGGCGACCTCGATCTCGATCCCGCGCACGCGGTGCAGATAGATGATCAGGAAAGGCAGGACGAGACCCGACCCGAATGCCGAGACCCCGTCGAACGCGAGGACTTCCCAGGCTCGCTTGGGAAGATCCGGTATCAATCCCCCCGAAGGTCTACTCACTCGATGGTCTTCAACCAGTGAGTCACATGTCCGATAGCTTCATTCCAAGCGTCTTCGGTCGTTCGACCCGAGGAGCGCCGAACCTTGAACGAATGATCGCCGTCTTCGATCACGGAGATCTCGACCGGTGCCTCCAGTTTTGCAACCACCGGCCTCAGTGTGTCGAGAGGGCAGAACGGATCGCGGGTGCCTTCGAGAAAGAGCATCGGAATGTTTATGTCGGACAGATGGTCCGCCCTCATCCGATCGGGCCGGCCCGGCGCATGAAGCGGGTAGCCGAGAAACAAAAGCCCATCGGCTTTAACTGCGCCCGAGGCGGCAACGTATGACGCCATGCGACCTCCCATTGATTTGCCACCTATGACCAGTTTCTCGGGTTCGAGCTCAGACGAGACGAACTCAGCGACCTCGGTGAAAGTCTGCTCGAGCACGGGTTGTCGATCGGGAGCCTTCTTGCGCGCCTCGGAATAAAGGAAGTTGAAGCGGACGACACGGGAACCCGCCGCAGCGATCCCCGCCGCCATTACGGACATGAAATCACTGTGCATATCGGCGCCCGCGCCGTGTCCAAGGACCACGACGGTGCCGTCGCCCGTGCCGTCGATCGCGTACGAGACGGGCCCGTGTGACGTCTTGATCTTTCGAGTCATATCTAGAAGGACCTCACTAGGAAACACCTATACTCCGGCACGCACGGACCCCGTACTGACTGCGTAGGAGGATCCGCAGGTGCTCGAGAAAGTTTTGATGACGATACTCATCATCGTCACCCTCGGCGCTTTTGCGCTTCGTGCTCGCGACCTCATCGGTTACCTCAGGCTGGGCAAGGACGAGGACCGGCGCCCCAAGAACATGGGTCGCAAACTCAAAGATCAGATCGTCGTCGTCTTCGCTCAACGCAAGCTCCTTCAATGGACCATCCCCGGAATCATGCACTTCTTCATCTTCTGGGGGTTCGTGATCCTGTTCACCACGATCGTCGAGGCGTTTGGGGCTGTGTATCAAGAGGGATTCCACATTCCGCTGGTCGGGAAGTGGGGGCCGCTGGGCGCCCTCCAGGACTTCTTCGTAGTGGCCGTGCTCGTCAGCATCGGCGTTGCGTTCGTCATCAGGAAGATCCAGCGGCCTGGGCGCTTCCGAGGTTCACACCTCAAGGAAGCCGACTACATCCTTTTCGCCATCTCCGGGATCATGATCACGATCCTGTTGACCCGGGGGGCCGAGATCTCGCTCGCTCACTTCCCTTACGACACCCGCTGGACGCCGATCTCGGACTTCGTTTCGAACCTGTTCCAGAACCTCTCCCTCGACACCCGGGAGGCGATCGACAAGATCTTCCTCTGGTGGCACTCGCTGATCATCTTGGGCTTTCTCGTCTACATCACCTACTCGAAGCACCTCCACATCGTCACGTCCGGCTTCAACGTGCTGTTCACGTCCGAGCGCCCGAAGGGCGCTTTGAAGCCCATGTACCTCGACATCGAGGCGATGTCGGAGGACGACGTTTTCGGAGCGCAAAAGCTCAGCGACCTTTCGTGGAAGCAACTTCTCGACGGGATGACCTGCACGGAATGCGGTCGGTGCCAGAGTCAGTGTCCGGCCTGGAACACCGGCAAGCCACTGTCTCCGAAGCTGCTGATCATGGACGAGCGCGACCATCTGTTCGAGCACGGACCCGCGCTCCTCGCAGCCAAACGGGCCGGCGAGGCCGAGTTCCAAGCGGCGGTCGCCGAGCTTCCGACCCTCAATCCGACGGTCGTCGAAGACGAGGTCATCTGGGACTGCACCACCTGCGGAGCCTGCGTCCAGGCCTGCCCGGTGAACATCGAGCACATCGACCACATCATGGACATGCGCCGCAACCTCGTCATGGGCGAGTCGCGCTTCCCCAAAGAGATGCAGCCGGCTCTACAGAACCTCGAGACGACCGGCAACCCGTGGGGCTCGGCTCCGCAAACCCGAATGGACTGGGCGAAGGGGACGGCGAAGCAGGAAGAGCTGGAGATCCCCTTGATCGGGGACACCCCGGATGCCGAAGTGCTGTTTTGGGTCGGTTGCGCCGGCGCGTTCGACGATCGGAACAAGAAGGTCGTATACGACTTCGCCCGGCTGATGCAATTGGCGAACATCAAGTTTGCGGTACTCGGCGAAGAGGAATCGTGCAACGGCGACCCCGCCCGACGTATGGGGGCCGAGTACATCTACCAGATGCTCGCCGAGCAGAACATCGAGGTGCTGAACTCACACGGCGTAAAGAAGATCGTTACCACGTGTCCTCACTGCTTCAACACTCTGTTCAACGAGTACCCGCAGTTCGGCGGCAAGTACGAGGTCATCCACCACACCGAGTACCTGGCCCAGCTCGTGGACGAAGGCCGACTGCGGCCGCAAGGCACGATCGACAAGAACATCACGTATCACGACCCCTGTTACAACGTTCGGCACAACGACGTTTGGAAGGGCGCTCGTTTGATCATCGACACGATCCCCGGGGCCGAGTACTCCGAGCTTCACCGGCACGGACACTCCACGTTCTGCTGTGGCGCGGGTGGGGGCCGGATGTGGATGGAAGAGCGGATGGGCAAGAAGATGAACATGGAGCGCACGGACGAAGCGCTCGCGTCTGCCTCCGACACGCTCGCCGTCGGCTGTCCGTTCTGCAACATCATGCTGTCGGACGGAGTCACGGAACGTAAGGCGGACGAGCGCATGGTCGTGCGCGATATCGCGCAGATCCTGCTGCAGTCGATCGAGTTCCATCCCGAGTCTTCCGTCGCACAGGGCAACGGATCGAACGGGAACGGGCATGGGGACGCCTACCCGCTCGAGAAGGATGCGGCCGAGACGACTGGAGTTGCGGCCGGTCCCGACGATCCCCAAACGACGGAGTGACCGAGGCTCTCTATCTAGAGCACATTCGAGTTGAAACGAGCGCGTTTATCTCCGCCATGAAGGGCAACATGACCAAGCCTGTGCCTTCCTGCCCCGGCTGGACCGTGACGGATCTGAGCGATCACATGTGGGGCGTGTACTCGTTCTGGGGCGACATCGCGGAGGGGCGGCTCCAGGATCCCAAGGAAGCGGTCGAGCCCGACCATCCCGCCCCGAAAGATCTCGCCTCGGCGATCGATGCTGCCAGCGAGCGTTTGGTCAACGTGTTCAACGAAGCCGAGCCCTTTGAGCCCATCTGGACGTGGTCGTCGAACAAAACGATCTCGTTCTTGCCCCGTCGCATGGCACACGAGATCGAAGTCCACCGTTGGGACTGCGAATCGGCGAGTGGGAAGCCGAGCGGCGTCGACCCCACGATGGCGGCCGACGGGATCACGGAGTTCATCGAACACTTCTTCGGATCCGATCAGGCGTGGGAAGGCGCCGGCGCGCATGCGCTGCTGCGCACGCCCGAGGGGGAATGGTCGCTCGCGGCAGGAACTGCGCCGGTCGACCCAGATGCCGTGATCGACGGCAGCTCATCGGATGTTTTCCTCGCGCTGTGGCGGCGAGTGCCCCTCGAATCTCTAACCATCGAGGGCGATCTAGAAGATCCGCAGCGACTCTTCGCGTGGTCGGATCTGGGTTGACATGGGGGCCGCGCCGAGCGAGCTTGTAGCCGCCATCGATGAGCGATGGGACCGGCTCTGGCCGCTGCTCGACGCTCTCGAGAACGACCCTGACGCCAAAGGCACGTGGACGGTCAAGGACGTCTACGCGCACCTCGGCCGGTGGGATCTCGTCACGGGACTAGCGATCTCAGCGCGCGTCGACGGCCGGAGCACAGCCGACTGGGACGTTTACTTCTCGGGCTATACCCGAAGCAACGCGCGCTGGTCGAGGCAGGACATCGATCTCTCCATGGAGGAAGCCAGGTTCCGGTGTAAGTCGGCTCATGGACGGCTCGCCTTGGCGCTGCGGAGTCTGAACAACGAGGACTGGGACGACTACATCGTCGGGCTTGCAACCGACGTGCGGAATCATTACCAAGCGCATCTGGAAGCGCCGCTGGAGTTCGCTACTTCTTGAAGTTCTCGAAGTAGCGCGAGGGGGTCGGGCCGCGCTGGCCCTGGTACTTGGAGCCGACCTTGTCGGAGCCGTACGGGTTTTCCGCTTGCGACGTCAGAGTGAAGAAGCTGATCTGTCCGATCTTCATGTCTGGATAGATCGTGATCGGCAGATTCGCAACGTTGGACAACTCGAGCGTGAGGTGCCCCTCGAACCCGGGGTCGACGTATCCCGCGGTGGAATGGATCAAAAGGCCGAGGCGACCGAGAGAACTCTTCCCTTCGAGCCGCGCGACGAGGTCGTCGGGAAGCTTCACGTACTCGGCCGTGGAGCCCAGGACGAACTCTCCCGGGTGAAGGATGAACGCCTCGTCCGGCTGCACCTCGACGAGCTCGGTGAGGTCCTCCATCGGCTTGCGCACGTCGATGATCGGATAGCGGTGGTTGTTGAAGGTCCGGAAGAAACGGTCGACGTGAAGATCGACCGACGAAGGTTGAACGTCTGACTCGTCGAACGGCTCGATGCCGACTCGGCCCTCTGCTATCGCTTTGCGGATGTCGACATCGGACAGGATCACGCTTCGGTCCTTTGGGTGACGGTCACGACGGCAGGAGTCTACGGGGGACCAGGGGGCCGGGGCCGGAGGCGCTCTCTATAATCGGCGGACCCGCGGGTGTAGCTCAATGGTAGAGCTCTAGCTTCCCAAGCTAGTTACGAGGGTTCGATTCCCTTCACCCGCTCCACGCTGCCACACGCAGGACAGAGCAAGCCACCGGCGAAACCTTCACGGCATGTCTAGGCGGACGATCGGTTGTGCCCTTGCTCTCGCGCTCTTTGTCGGTCTCCTGGGGCCGGTGAAAGCAGCCCCGCGACCGGCCTACCCGTGGCTCTCCCATGCCCGCCATGGGGATGCGATTCTGGCCACAATCGGGGCCTACCGGTCGAAGACGCCGGATGAATTCTTCTCTCGTCTGCGCTACGCGCGGCCGGACGGCACACTCGGCGTGATCGTGCGGCTCGTGAGGCGGGATCCCCGTAGTGAGTTATTCGCTAGTTCAAACACTTCGTACATCCATTGGTATGGGGACGAACCGATCTTCTACGCACACGTGGACCCAGATGAGGTTGCTGAATTATTGCGGTCGCCTCTGGTGAAGTTCGTCGAACCCGATTACCCAATCACGAACTTCCTGTCGACCGCGGCGGTGGAGGTTAGTGCTCGAGGGGGGGAATCCGGTTCCGGTATGTGGTCCTTCGACATGAGCCCAGATCCCTACGGAACGATCGTTTCGGAGGTCCCGGGGTTGTCCCCAGCTCAAGTAACGGGAAGGGGAGTCGTCGTTGCAGACACAGACTCCGGTATCGACGGAACCAACCGAGACTTCGGAGGTTGGAGTTGCAGCCCAGGGCCATACTCGCAATGCGAGAGTCGCATCGTCCGCAAGGTGACCATCAATCAAGCGTCGGGCGGGGATTCCGATGAGTTCGGGTTCCCCACCACCGACTTGGCGAGCGGTCATGGGACTCACACCGCGGGCATCATCGCCGGCAACGGGTTCTACTCGCGCACCGGCGACGCAAGTCCCGGCCTTTATGGCGGCGACGGGTACAACTTCGGACTTGCCCCCCAAGCGTCGCTAATCAGCGTGAAGCTCGGCGATTCGCAATCCGCCGCGCTGGGCTATGAAGCTCTGCAGTGGGAAGCCGACCACGCGCAGAAATATGACATCCGAGCATCGAACAACAGCTGGGGTTGTTCGGGTGGATGCTCTTTCGATCCACAGTCGAGCGGTGCACTGATCCTTCGGAACCTCTACAGAGCCGGCGTTCTCGTGACGGTGGCCGCAGGTAACGACGCAGGTGGACCCGATGGAGCCGCCTACAACGGCGCGGCCCAAAGCCCGTATGTGTTGGGTGTAGCTGCATACGACGACGAACAAGACCCTCCAAGGATCGCTTCGTTCAGCAGCCGAGGTGTGGCCGGCCTCCCGCTGCCCGACCCTTCGAGTTGGACACCTGAAAGTGAAGAGGCTGGCTACAGGCGCCCCGATCTCTCGGCGCCGGGAGTCAGCATCTGGTCGGCAGCAAACCTCACGGGAGGAACGTCGTCGATCACTCCCCGACCCAATCCACAGGATGCCGGCCAAGAGACGTCCTTCCTCCCCTACACGACGATGAGCGGGACGAGCATGGCGACGCCGATGGTGACGGGGGCGGGGGCGTTGCTCATGGGTGCTTGTCCACAAGCGCCCACGCTGGAGATCATGCGCGCGCTGATGGCAGGTGCACAGACGAAACAAGTCTTGGATACCGAAGGAGACACTCAGGCCCCCACGAATGCAACCGGTTACGGGGCACTGAACGTTCGGGCGAGTTACGAGTGGCTGCGGTCCAGGCCATCGTGCGGCCAATCAGCGACCGGTGGAGACATCCGTCCCGTGCTCGATGTGCCGACCGACGCTGTCACTCGTCAGAAAATAACCTTCGATGCCTCGGGATCGACCGATGAGGGAGGGAGCATCTCGAGTTATCAATGGGACTTTGGTGATGGCCAAACGGGGAGCGGTTCGAAAGTCGAGCACGCTTATAGGAAGCCTGGATATTACGAAGTCACCCTGACTGTTAGTGAACCGGATGGAGCTCTCGCAACTCGCCGGCGGACGATCTCAGTGTCTAAGCCACCAGTGTTCACTGGCGAAGGGCACGTTCAGGTTGGGTCCTACATCGTGACGTCCGCGGACTTCATCTTCGAATGCCCGCGCACTCCGCCAACACAAGGAATCGACGGATACCTTTTCGAGCTTCCCGAACCGTTGGTGAAAGACAACCTGACGGCGACGATCCAAGCCACTGCCGAGGACAACATGATTGGACTAACGACCTACGCATCCATCTGGACAGACGAGTGCGACAGCGTCCAGATCGCATACTCGGAGGGTTCGCCTCGACTGAGCATCGACGTCCCGGCGGGAACCCAATACATCGTCGCCCAGATCAAGGGCGGATCGAACATAAACGTGACGCTCTCAGTTCATCCAAGGATCCCGACGAAGAATCCTCCTCTTTAGATCATTGAACTGTCCAAACTGCGGTTCGAAATTCGAAGGAAGCGGATTGCTGCGATGTCCTCACTGCGGGACTGAACTGCCAACTGAACCGCGAGGCCAGAGCTCGATCGATCCGCCGCTCGTCGAGGTCGCACGGGCCGTCGGCTTCGAAGAGGTCCAGATGATGAAAGCCCTCCTCGAGGGGAGCGGCATCGAGGTCCTCTTGGCCGGGCACACGCTCCACGGGTCAACGCACCTCGAAGATCCTTTGGGCGCGACTCGCTTTCTCGTGAAACGAAGCGACGTGGAGGCAGCCAACCAGTTGATCGCCGAGGCGTTGTCGGAAGACTTCGAACTGGGCATCAGCGACGAGGAGCTCGAGGCCCAAGCGCTGGCCGCGGGGAGGGCTGAGGAAGAGGACCTTTAGGTTGCCTCGATGTCGTCGGGCATCACGTTCTTCGGGATATTGCGCCAGCGAGAGATCCCGCCCCCGAACATGACAGTGAGCCGACAGTCCTCGCATTGGTGGCGCGTCCCGTAGTCCTGTTCGACGATGGCCCACATCGGCTTGCCGCACTCCGGGCATGGTTTCGTGGACATGTGCTTGTTGGTCCTGATCGACTTCACGTTTATCTGCGGCTCGGGGTTCGAGAGCTGCTCGCGCCACTTGTAGAGGCGCTCCCCGAGCATCGCCACCTCACAGTCCTTACAGAGCCAGAGCCGGCCGAAGGTCGCGATATCGACCACCCACATCTCCACACCACATTGGGGGCAGAGCTTGACGATCTTTTCGTCTCCGAGGCGTGACATCGCCGAAACTTTACTCCGCCAGACCGTCGGCGAGGAAGGCAGGGCCGGCGGCGCAAAGGTCGAAGACCGCACATGTCGAGCACAGAGGACGGCTTGCTTTGCATACCTTGCGACCGTGCTCGATCAAAGCGAGGTGAAGGTAGTAGCGGATCTTCGGCGGCACTTTCGGTGCGAGCGTTTGAGCCGCGCCTTCGGCCGAGAGCTTCGCTGAGATCCAGCCGAGCCTTTTCGCGACTCTGAGCACATGGGTGTCGATCGGGAACGCGTCCCGCCCCATCGAGAAGACGAGGACACATGCAACGGTCTTCGGTCCGACTCCGTGGAACGAGAGGAGGTATTCGGTTGCCTCCTCGTCGGTCACTCGGTCGAGCCGGCTGAGATCCAGCTTGCCTTCGCGTTCTTTGATCTCCTGGAGGAGCGACTTGATCCGCCGAGCCTTTACGTCCGCGATACCCCCCGCCCTGATCGCGTCGGCGATCGACCCCACCGGTGCCGCGAGAGCCTCTTCCCAAGCTGGGAAGCGCTCTTTGAGAGAGGCGAACGCCCGCCCGCTGTTGAGGTCCGACGTCGCTTGCGAGAGCACCGTCATCACCAACTCATCGACGATCGGCCGACGCTCCTTCGGAACGAAAGGCCCTTGGGCCCCGCGTAGCCGTCGGTGAACGGCCTTGATGCGCAGTGCGTCCGGAGCTTTGGTCTCGGGTCGCGTCAGCGGCCCGGCCCCCTCGCGATCGAAGCGAACTTCGTGTACTGGTTCATGAACGCGAGCCGAACGGTGCCGGTCGGACCGTTGCGATGCTTCGCCAGGATCAACTCGGCCTCGCCCTTGTGTTCGGTATCGGGGTTATAGACCTCATCGCGATAAATGAACATCACAACGTCCGCGTCCTGTTCAATGCTGTTGTGGACGACGACCCCATTGGCTAAGAAATTATGTGTTCCGGGGACCGTCATGTCGTAGACATCCTCAACCCCGAACTGCTCGATCGACACGATGGCATCCCAGTACAGGTCGGAGGTCGCGATTTCTTTCAACTCGACATCATTCAGAAAACCCGCGTACTCCGCGAGCAGCGCTCTGGACGGAGCGAACTTGAAATGTGAGGTTCCTCCGTAGGTGACCCCTCGCATTGCCTGCATCTTGCGCTGAGTGATCCCCAGGTCGTTCATTCTGGATTTGACCTTCGTCCAGACGTCCACCGGAATCGTGTCGTTGTTCGGATTTGGCTTGGTCGAGGCAAAGAGCTCGATGACCCTTTCGATCGGTTCGGCTCGCGTCCCAAATCCTCCGACCACGTGTGCGAACCGCAACTGATCCGTACTGCCTTGGACGATGACGCTGTAACCAGGGCGATAGTCGCCTTTCTGACTCATCTTGATGGACGAGAAAATGTCCAACCGCGCCAGCAGCATCTGAACATCGGTTGCCAAGCGCTCGCTGTTGGTCGCGTAATAGATACGAGCGGGCGCACCTGTAGTACCTGGCTTGCGTAGAAAGACACAGCCGTCGGTAGCCCATAGGTGCTTCAGGAACAATGCGATCTGGTCGTTACCAAGCTCGGCTACTTCCGCCGGTACGAACTTCTGATGTGAGCGCTTGTTGTAGATACCGAGTTCATCCAGCCAAGCGACGATCGGGTTCCGGCGACCTCGGGCAAGGGGGTAAGGAGCGGGAAGGAACATCTGAAAGCTCCTCGCCGCTTCCTCCCACTTGCAGCGAGCGGTAACTCCGAAGTGCAACGCTGCGTGTGCCAGCGCGTCGAGGTTTTCTTCGCTCTGACTGGCATAGCGCAATGGAAGATTCTTAAGGAAGCTGCCGTCGCCGATCAGATGAGCAAGCAACACGATTTTTTCCTCGGGCCATTGGGGCGGCGAGGAGGGCGCCGGAACGCTGCGGGCGATGCCGATGCGATCTCCCACTTTGAGATCACCGGCTGGTTTCCAACCTTCGAACATCAAGAACGGGTGATTGGACGTCGCACGGATGGTGCGTCCGGAAGCCGTCTTCACTTTGAGCACAGCCCTCGTCCCCGTTTTCCACACCTTGGTCGCTGTGGCCGAACCCAATTGCCATCCATCGAGAGTCAGGACCTCTGGATTCTGCCCAACTAGATCGCGGATGGGAACCGCACGACCCGAAGCAAGGGATACGCGAGTGTCTCCGGTGAGGCAGCCCGATTCCCTCAAGTCGCCTAGGAACGGGCGTTTATCTGCGCGGTACTCGACGCCTCGGTTCAACTGCGATGCGCAGATAACTGGAAGCTGGAGTTCCTTCGCAAGGATCTTCAATGATCGAGAGATCTCAGAGACTTCTTGTTGCCTGTTCTCGGATCTCCGCGGCGACTGCATCAATTGCAGGTAGTCGATGATGACGAGACCGAGACCGTGCTTGGCCTTCAATCTCCGGCATTTGGCCCGCATCTCCATCAGTGTGATGTTCGCCGAGTCGTCGATGAAGATCGGAGTCTCGGCGAGACGTCCCAGGGCCGCGGAGAGCCGCGTCCAGTCCGCCTCTTGCAGCGTCCCCTTGTTCAACTTCTGAGCATCGACCTTCGCTTCGGAAGCGAGGAATCGCTTCACGATCTCGCCGCGACTCATCTCCAAACTGAAGATGACGGCCGGGATCCCCCGACGCATCGCCGCGTTCAAAGCGAAATCGTTTAGCAAACTCGACTTTCCCATCGCAGGTCTGGCGGCCAAAATGATCAGGTTCGAGTCCTGGAATCCCGACGTCATCTCGTCTAGATCGGGGAAACCCGCGGACACTCCCGTAATTGCTTCGCCGCGCTCGTAGAGCTTCTCGATGTCGATCATCGTTTGGGTCAGCAGGGGACGGATGTGCTTGATGTCGTCGCGCAGACGGCGATCGCCTACGCCGTAGATCAACTCTTCGGCTTGGTCGACCGCCTGGGGGACGTCCTCAGGCAGGGAGAACCCGAGCTCCTGCACCTGGTTGCCGGCCTCGATGAGACGGCGCAACGTCGCGTGCTCGTCGACGATCTTTGCGTAGTGCCGGGCCGACGATGCTGTTGGATAAGACTCGATCAATCCGAGGATGTAGGCGCGGCCCCCGATGAAATCGAGTTTGCCGCGCCGGGCTAGCTCCTCCGCGACCGTGATCGCGTCGGCCCCCTCGCCGCGGCCGTAGAGGGTCATTACGGTCTCGTAGATCTCGCCGTGGGCCGGCTTGTAGAAATCGTCGGCATCGAGGATCTCGATGACGTTCGCTATCGCCTCGCGAGATTCGAGCATCGCCCCGAGCACAGACTGCTCGGCATCGTGGTTGTGAGGCGGGATGCGGTTGCTCGAGCCCACCGCCGCCTGTGTCATCGCCACCGTCAGGTCTCCTTCCACAGCGAACGTATGTTCGTAGTATGAGGGCGACCTGAGACAGAAACGTGTTTCTGGTCGATTCCCCCGAGGAAGTAGAGCCGGCGGCCTCCTCGTCGCCGGACCGTAGGGGACGCTATGCCCCCGACCCGGTTGGCAACAAGGGCCAGAGCCTGTTGATTGTCCCGGTATTTAGGCGGACCAAGCTGTGGATAAAGGCGGTAGAGGATTGTCGATAACGAAAAAGGCCCCGGATCTCTCCGGGGCCCCTGAAACGTCGAACGATCAGGCTTCTTCTTCCTCGTGGGCGATCACTTCTACCGTGACGAGGGCGTTGACCTCCTCGTGGAGGGGCACCTCGATCGAGAAGCTGCCGAGGGACCGGATTGGCTCCTCGAGCCGGATGTCGTGACGGTCCACGACCTCCTCGAGCTGGTCCTCGATCGCCCTGGCGATGTCGGATTTCGTCACTGAGCCGAACAGACGGCCTTCCTCGCCGGCCCGGGCAGAGATGTAGACCGGAGACGCTGCAAGCTTGGCCACTTTCGTCGCGGCGAACTCTTTCTCCTTGCGGTTGCGATCGGCCCTGGCGCGCTGCATGTCCTCGGCCTGCCGCAAAGCTCCTTTGCTGGCAACCATGGCAAGGCCCTTCGGCACGAGGTAATTGCGCGCGTAGCCGTCTTTCACCTCGACGACGTCGCCCTTGTGGCCGAGGGTGTCGACGTCGTTGGAAAGGATGACTTTCATTTCACCTACCTCGACGAGTAAGGCAGCAGGGCCATCTCACGGGCGTTTTTGACCGCGCTCGCGACGAGCCTCTGGTGCTGCGTGCAGTTGCCGGTGACGCGGCGCGCCCGGATCTTGCCGCGATCGCTCATGAACTTGCGGAGCATCGCGATGTCTTTGTAGTCGATGTATTCGGTCTGGTCGGCGCAGAACTGGCAGTACTTCTTCTTGCCTCGCCGAACGACCTGGTTCTTGCCGCCTCGCTTGTCTCTATCCCTGTCTCTATCCCGAGCCAACTAGAACCCTCCCTCGTCGTTTACAGGGCCCCCGACCGGAGCGGGCGAACCGCCGCCGCCACCGGAGTTGCCCCAGTCGCCGCCGCCTCCGCCACCGCCACCGGATCCACCGGAGTTGCCCCAGTCGCCGCCGCCACCACCGGATCCACCGGAGGAGCGCTGCGACTTCGTGACCTGAACCGTCGCCCACTTAAGCGTCGGACCGACCTCGTCGACCTGGACCTCGTCCCGCGAGTGCTTTCCGCCCTCTTTGTCCTCCCAGCGCTGCTGCTGGAGACGACCAACGACCATGACGCGCGTGCCCTTGGTGAGCGATTCCGCCACGTTCTCAGCCATGTCGCGCCAGCAGCTGCAGCGGAAGAACCCGTCGAGGCGGTCTTCCCACTGGTCGTTCTTGCGGATCCGGCTGTTCACCGCAACCGTGAACGTGGCGACGGGCAGACCGGACGGCGTGAAGCGGAGCTCGGGGTCGTCAGTGACGTTTCCGACGATGGTGACCGCATTGTTGATCCCAGCCATGTGTTTTCTCCTTGTCCTAGGTGATCGCCGCTACTCGGGGCGGACGATCTTCGCTCGGATGTACTCGTCGGAGATCTGGACAGTTCGATACAGGGGATCGACCGCCGTCACGGGGGCTTTGAAGGTCGTCACGAAGTAGTAGCCCTCGTGCTGGTGGTCGATCTCGAAGGCAAAGCGTCGCTTGCCCCATCGATCGACGTTGTCGACCTGCCCGCCCGCCTGGGTGACCGCTTCGGAAAAGCGATCTACGGCTTTCTGGATGTCGCCTTCTTCGAGGCGGCCATCCACGATGACCATGGCTTCGTAATTGCGCATATTCCTCCTCCGGACTCGAGCACCTAAGTGCCCCGAGGCTCGGCTTCGAGCGCGCTGTGAAACGATCGCGATCGCTGACCGAGCAGGGGATCATGCAGCCAATGGCTGCCTAACGGGCTCCGATGCTAGCACCTCCTTCTTAGAGCCCAGGCGGCGACGGCGGCGATCAAGCCTGCGCGGGAAGCCGATCTCCGTTGGGTTGAAGGTTAGGTGGGGGGTGTGACAACTCCGGCTCGCTCGGTTGGCTGATGAGAAACACGACTATCAACACCGCGAGAAGCGCGGCTCGACCCCATACTCCTGCGACCCAAAGCGACTCGTAGCGCGTGTCCGACTGGTCGCCGAACCACTTGAAGATGCCGACGTAAACCATCAAGTCGACTATCGAGTACGCGGCCCACCACATCAGGCTCACGCGCAAGAGGGCAAAGAACGGAAGGATCCACAGCGTGTACTGCGGAGACTGGACCTTGCCCCACAACATCACCGCGGCGAGCAACGCTCCGCTGACCTGAAGAAGCGGATACGTCCCGTCTTTCCTCGCGCGCAGCCACCCCACAGCGAGGATCACGATCACGGATCCCAGAGTCAGCCCGGTGGTCACGAGGTTCAGCTTGTCGGGCCCCCAGGCCGGCCAGCCTTTGGTCCAGATCGAGTCATAGTTCGACGTTCGCTCTTCGTGGAATCTGTAGGTCGCGTACCAACCGTCGAAATTTTTGAGCATGAAAGGCAGATTGATCGCGAGCCACGTCCCGGCCGCGATCGACGCCGTTCGGATGGCTCCCACCAGGTCCAGCCTTCCGGCCCTGGTCGCTTCTTCAGGTCCATCCGGCTCGGGACGGCGTCGAAACGCGACGTCGAAGATCAGGGGCAACACGAACACTGCGGGATAGAGCTTCAAAGCCGCGCCTATCGCGAACGAGAACGCCGCCCATCCGGGTTTCTCGCGCCTCCACAGATAGAAGCCGATGACGCTTGCGGCGACGGCAAGCAGATCCCAGTTATGGAACGCGTACAACGCCAACGCCGGTGCACCGGCCCACAGCAGCGCGCGCCACCCGGTGTCTCGTGCAAGGAAGTACGCGGCGAGGAGCGCGAACGGCGCGAGCGCGAAGGCTGAGATCTTCCAGTAGTCGTTGACATGGTCGACCGGCTCGGCCGTGGCCCACATGAACACGCCGGTGAGGACGGGGTACTCGATCGCTCCGCCCTGGAGCCCATCCGCGCCGATGCTTCCGTTCACGTAAGGGAACGTGTCTTTGTCGAGCAGCCGCGCGCCGTAAAGGGCCTGGATGTCGTTGTAACAAAGCCGGGTGTATTGACGCCCGTCCCATCCCGCCTCCGTGATGCACTGAGCCTTCAGAAGGAACCCCGCGATGAGCAAGACCACGCACGCCGCGAGAACCGGAGTGAGCGATCTGGATGGTGGGGGAACCTGCCGCACGTCGTCCGCTATGGGTCGCCCCCACTGCCCTCGCCACTGCCATCCTCCTCGTCGAAGGTTGGGCTCGGATTCGGGTCGATCGTCGGCTCCTCTGTCGGGGTCACTTCTGGAGTCGGAGTATTCCGCGGGGTGGGTGTCGTCACGATCACGGTCGGCTTGGGCGAAGGCTTGTCGGATTTCTTGGTATTCGTAGGTGTCGGCACCGGCGCGGGCGAGTTGATCACCTTGTCGGGCAGATCCGTCGGTGTCGGGAACGGCAGTGGCTCCAGGTCTGCGATGGCCTGGCTCATGTAGTTGGCCCAGATGACCGCGGGACTAACGGGCGCGCCACCTCCGGTGACCTCATAGCCATGCACCGGTCGACACAGAACAGGGTCGGAGCAGTAGTGCATCTCGGGAACGATGTCGTCGCCGGTTCCGAACTTCTTGTCCGGCCCGCGCTCGACCGGATACCCCTCCCAAACGACCGTCGCTAGTTGCGGAACGTAGCCCGCGAACCAGGCGTTCCTGTTTGCCTGAGCGGTTCCGGTCTTTCCTGCGACCGGACGGCCGATGTTCGCGACCGTTGCGGTTCCCGACTGAACCACGTGCGTCAAGGCTTGCGTCATCACATCAACGGAGTTCTGAGCGGCGATCTGTTCGGACTCGACGGTTTGGTCTTCTTCACAGTCTTTCTTCATGTCGCGGAAGTCGATGAGGCAGTTGCCCGACGAGTCGGTGATGTAGGTAATCGGCATGACCTCGGGCAGACGACCCCGGCCGGCGAATGACGCATAGGCGCGCGCCATCTCGAGTGGTGTCACGTCGAGGATGCCAAGAGCAAGTCCGCAGTCCGGGTTGATCTCGCGGGGCGTGGCGGTGTCCTCGCGATCGAACTGAAGAGCGTCGAGCGTGTCGACGACTTTCTCCGGTCCGACCTCGTGGATCAGTTGCGCATAGATCGTGTTGACGGAATTCGTGGTCGCTTGGTCGAGCGTGAGCGTGCCGTACGAACCGCCGCCGTAGTTCTCGACCTCCCAGGGAGGAAGACCGTTCTCGCCGGCACACGGCTCGGGGATGTCGACCGGACTTTGGCCGGAGAACCGCGAGTTGAGCGAGATCCCCTCCTCGATCGCAGTGAGCAACGTGAACGGCTTGAATGACGAGCCCGCTTGGCGTCCGGGATATCCCGTCGCGTAGTTGAAGCCGCGGGCCTTCTTGATGTTGTCGAAGTCACGGCTGCTGCCGACGAGAGCGCGCACCTCGCCGCGCGGCGTCATCGACACAAGAGCGGCCTGGGGGTCCTCCGGTTCTGTGAGGATCTCGGCGACCGCGTTCTCTGCGAGCTCTTGCATGGTCAGATCGAGGGTCGTGTGGATCTCGAGGCCGCGGGTGTAGAGCTCCTCTTTGAACATCGGATAGAGGTAGTCCTTGCGCAGCCACTCCATGAAGTACGCGGCGTTCTGAGTAGTCGGGGTACTGGAATCCGCGCCCTCACGAAGCTGCACCTTCCCGCGCTTGGACTCATCGGCTTCCGACTGCGTGATGTAGCCCTCCTGAGCCATCAGGTCGAGGACGCGATCGCGACGGAACTTCGCACCCTCCGGGTTGTCGTCGGGCTGATACGCGTTGGGGGCGGGGATGATCCCGGCGAGGTAAGCGGCTTGTCCGAGGGTCAACTCGTCCGCGCTCCGAGCGAAGTACGTGCGGGCCGCGGCCTCGATCCCGTACGCGCCGCGGCCGAGATAGATCGTGTTCAAGTAGAAGCCGAGGATCTCGCGTTTCGAGTACTTACGCTCGAGCTTGATCGCGAGGATCGCTTCCTTGACCTTCCGGGTGATCGTCCGCTCCGGATCCTGCAACACGGCCTGCTTCACGTACTGCTGCGTGATCGTCGATCCGCCCTGACTCACCTCGCCGCCGGTGATGTTCGCCCATCCGGCGCGGATGATGCCTTTGATGGAGACCCCGTTGTGGTGATAGAAGTCGCGGTCTTCCGCCGAGATGACCGCCTCACCGATGAACGGGCTCTTGTCGAGAAGCTCATCCGTGTCGATCAAGAACCGGCGAACCTCGCCGGAGTAGATGCCGATCTTGTCGCCATGTACGTCATAGACCTGGGCCGAGGACGACAGCTTTATGTCCTTCGGCAGCGGGATGGATGCGAACGCATAGGTCAAGACGAGGATGGCGATCCCAACGAGGATCGCTCCGATGGGCAATAGCCAGCCGAAGCGAAGCAAGAAGCGCTGCATCCGCGAACGAGGCCGGGCGCGCTTTCTCGCCGTCTTGCGCGGTCTGCCGCCCCGCGCGGGCGTTTTCGAAGGGGTTCGCCGACTCACTTGTCGATTTTAGAGGCGAAGCCGGCCCAAACAGGGAAGCTCTTCACTTCGTTAGAGACGCTCGAGCCGGGTCTCAGGTTGCCGGAACCTAGAGGAAGCCGACCTCGAGCCCTCGGTAAGTGAGCCAGATCGTGAAGCCGAGCGCCGCCGCGGCAAGCACCAGCGCGGCCGCGGGCACCACGCGGGCCAGCGGCCGAGGAAGGCTCGAGGCGCCCGGCTCCACTGCACCGCTCACCTCGCCTATGTCCACCCGGCCCGAGGCCCTCGCCACCGCGATCCGAGCGGCGAGGGCGCCGACCACGATCGCAAGCAAGTGAAGCCAGGGGGCGCGTCGCTCGGCCCCCTGTAAGGACGCAAAGCCCAACTCAGCCGAAGGTGACAAGCCGATCGCGAGCGCCGCGGCGAGCAACCCCCAGGTCGCCACGACCGCGATCGCCGAATAGCGCTCCGGCTCGAGCCGGCGGCCGTACATCGCGCCGAGAGCTACTCCGAACCCGAGGACCACCGGAGCCAAAGCGGCCATACCGAACCAGGGGGCCGCGTCGATAACCGCGACCGCCGCGGTTGCTTGATGGAAAGAGAACAACGTCAATCCGGCGATCGCTCCGAATCCTGCAGTGGCCGGCACGATCGCGAAGAGAAGGCCCCGCTCGGGTTGGGCGCGGCCCAGGGACTCCGGCCACAGCACCGCAACGCTTCCGGCAAGAAGGGCTGCGACCGCAGCGCGAGCGCCAGCCGCCGGAACGACGAACGCAACGGCGAGCATGGTCGAGCCGAACCAAGCACCGACTAGAGCGAGATCCGCGTGCTTCCTCACCGTCGACCAAACCGCGAGGCCAAGCGACCACACGAAGAGTGCGAGCGCGCACCACTCGATGCCATCGCCGCGAGTGAGCGGAACCAGAGCGAAGGCCGACCCCACCAACAGTGGGATCGCGACGCCCGCGCTCGACCCCACGTAACCCCATATCGCGAGCCGAGGTGCGACACCCGCGCGGATGAGGGCCGCGCCGACTATCAGCCAGCGCGCGGCCCCCGGGATCGGGGTGGGTAGAACCCAACTCTCGCTCTCCAGCGCGACCCATGCGAGTCCCCCGACGAACAACACGTCGGAGATGGCGATCGCGAACCACGGCCACCCGTGAGTTGCGCGGCCGGCCCCCAGGACGAGGATCGATGCGGATAGGGCGCCCCAGAACAACAGCGCCGGCACCACCCAATGATTCGTGGCGAAGATCACGAGGGAGGTCGCGCCGATCCCGACGAGGCATGCGGCTCTAACGTCCCCGCGCTTCTCGTCGTAAACCGCCAGCAGGACCCATGCACACCCAGTCGCCACCGCCGCGACCGCCGCAGCGTCGGTGGATAAGGAAGCGGTTCGCCACGCGAGATCGCTCTCTCGAACGAAGAACAGGATCGTCGATAGAGCCGCTCCTGCAAGGGCTCCGACACGTACCGCTTGCGCCCGCACGTCCTCGTCGGCGCGCGTAAAGAGCAGCAGCACCAGGCCGATCGCTGCATGGGTTAGGACGAGCCAGACCGTCATCAGATGATGCTCACGACCACGGCCGCGGCCGCCGACACTCCAAGCGCGGCGACCGTCAGAGCCGCAGCTCGCCACTTCTGGCCACCCCGCCCTAGAAGCACTGCGATCCCAACCACGACCGCGCCCGCCCCCAGAACGGAGCCGCTCCACCGAGCGATCGTGAGCAGGGTGCGCGCTAAGTCGCCACCGGCAAGTGCCGACTCAGCCGGATCGAAGAAGACGGTCACAACAGCAAGTGTCGCGATCGCCCCTTCGGTCAACCAAAGGATGGCTTTGCGGGAACGAAGAGAAAGGCCATCCGCGAACGACGACATCCACACCGCGAGTGCGAGCAGAGCGGCTCCCGCGGCGACGGCGCTCGCGGCTGCAGCCCGGTCGGGGCCGACGAGGAGGGTGGGGCCGAGCACGGATTGGACCCCGCGCAGATCGGCCAGATCGAGACTTCCCCACCGAAGAGCGCCGACCCCGAGCGCGCCCGCGACGATGGCCAGCGCGGCTCCCGCCGCGATCCCGGTCGCTCTATCCACGAGAAGACAACGGCCGTACGTGATCAGCGCGAGGCCCCCGACCACGGCGACGATCGGTCCCCCAACGAGCCCGAGCAGATAACCGAGGGCGATCACCACGCCCGCGGCTCGCGCTCCGGCAGAAACCGCGACTATCGACGTGAGTTGACGGGCCGACAGGCCTGCAGCGGAGTCCGAGGCTGCGCTCAAAGTGGCTCGGTCAGACGCGCTTGGACCGTTTGTGGGTGCCGTTTCCGTTCTGGTGGCCGAACCGGGTGCCGGCTTGGTAGGCCCTCAGAAGGTGGTTCCAAGCGCAGTCGACGCAGACCTCGACCACGTAGCAAGTGAACTGCTCGTGGCGCTGGGCCAGCTCATCAAGCCAGTCATTCGGGTAGACGACGCGTCCGTTGTCGCGCTTGAGATCGTCTCCGTAGACGTAACGAACGAGCCGAAGGGACTCGTGCGAGCAAACGGGGCACTTCGCCGACGCTTCCTCGCCGATGTTTTTGGCGGCTCGCATCAACTCCGGATGGGCATCGCAGACGTGGCCCGTGTCGAGGCTTCCGTTGCGGATCTCGGCGAGGGCCGCCCGCCTGGCCAGGCGGTAATCGACGGTGGGCCCCGAGGGGGGCGGCGGCATCCGCGTGGGGTCGAAGGAGCGCCCTGAGATCGGCATGGATCGAATGGTACCCGTGGGGGGACCGGGGCCATAGGCGCTTCGCCGCGTCACTTGTTGCGCGCCGATACATCTGCGTGATATATCGTTTCGATATATCGAAGCTCAGTTATGGAAGATTCTGGTGAAGGAAAGGCGCTCCATCGTATGAAGCAACCCGGGATGCTCGAGATGCCTGTGCTCGGCCTGCTCAAGGGCCAGGAGATGCACGGCTACGAGCTCCGCAAGCAGCTGAGCGGAATGCTCGGCCCCTTCTGGCAGGTTAGCTGGGGATCGCTCTACCCGACCCTCAGGCGTCTCGCCAAGGCTGAAGCCGTCGAGAAGGTCGTCGAGCCCAAGCCGAAGCCGGCCAGGCGCACCACCAAGCGCGCCGTGGCGAAAGCCGAAAAGACAACCTTCGAGATGAGTCCGGGCCGGCGCAAGACCGTCTACCGCATCACGCCATACGGCGAAGAACTGTTCACCTCCATGCTCGAGGAGACCGCGGCTGCGGTCGACGCCGAGCACTTCACGTTGAAGCTCGCTTTCTTCCGCTACCTGCAGCCCGATACGCGTCTTGCGCTGCTCGAGCGGCGACGGGCGTACCTCCAAGAAAAACTCGCGCAGTTCAAGACGAATCTCCGCGACTACCGCGAACGGATCGACAGTTACACCCTGTCGCTGCAGAACCACAGCATGGCGGCGACGCAATCTGACATCGAGTGGATCGACGAGCTGATCCGGGAGGAGCGCTCCGTGCAAGGCGGCGCCACTCCCACGCAAGCCTGAGTGATCGAAGGGGGAAGTAGAGACATGGCCAAGGTGAGGGTCGGAATAATCGGAGTTGGAAACTGCGCGTCATCTCTAGTGCAGGGGATCGAGTACTACGCGAAAGCCCGCGAGGACGAGCGCGTCCCGGGTCTCATGCACGTGAAGGTCGGCCCGTACCACGTCTCGGATGTCGAATTCACTTGTGCGTTCGACGTCGACTCGAACAAGGTCGGCTTGGACATCGCGGAGGCGATCTGGGTCGAACCGAATAACACGATCAAGTTCTCGGACGTGCCGTCCACCGGTATCGAGGTCCAGCGCGGTCACACTTACGACGGTCTCGGGCAGTTCTACCGCGGCGTCGTGACGGAGTCCCCCCTTCCTCCGGTCGACGTGGCGAAGGTCCTCAAAGAGACCAAGACCGACGTCCTCATCAACTACCTCCCAGTCGGCTCCGAGCAGGCCGCTCGCTTCTACGCCGAGGCTGCTCTCGAGGCCGGCGTCGCCTTCATTAACTGCATGCCGGTGTTCCTCGCCACGAACGAAGACTGGGCCCAGCGCTTTACGAAGCACGGGATCCCGATCATCGGCGACGACATCAAGAGCCAGGTCGGCGCGACGATCAGTCACCGCGTTCTCTCAAAGCTTTTCGAAGACCGCGGCGTGGCGATCGATCACACCTACCAACTCAACTTCGGCGGCAACATGGACTTCATGAACATGCTCGAGCGCGAGCGACTGAAGTCCAAGAAGATCAGCAAGACCCAGTCGGTCACTTCACAGATCGCGTCGGGCATCGACGCCGAGGACATCCACATCGGTCCGTCGGACCACGTGCCGTGGCTGAAGGACCGCAAGTGGGCCTACATCCGCATCGAGGGCCGCGAGTTCGGCGACATCCCGGTCAGCATGGAGCTCAAGCTCGAGGTCTGGGACTCCCCCAACTCGGCCGGCGTCGTGATCGACGCGGTCCGTTGCGCCAAGCTCGCTCTAGACAGGGGCATCGGCGGGCCGCTGATCGGGCCCAGCGCTTACTTCATGAAGTCGCCTCCAATTCAGTACTCCGACCCGGAGGCTCACGACCTGGTGAACGACTTCATCGCCGGCGAGCCGACCGAAGTGAAGCTCAACGGCAACGGCCATTCCTCGAACGGTTTCTCGCTCGGGGTCGAGCCGGCTGCGCGTCGCGAGCCTTAATCCTCAACTAGGGGGCATAGTCGGGGGGTGAATCAAACCCCCACGCGGGTCAAGCTCAAGCAGCTGCTCGCGGATCACGATCTTCGACGCCTGCTCGGCGCCCAGTTCCTCGCGCAGGCGGCGGACGGCATGGCACAAGCGGCGCTCGCAGACATAGCGATCTTGGGCTCCGGCTTCGAGGGAGCTCCGGGCCGCGTTTTGAAGCTCACGGTCTTCACCCTCCTTCCCTACTCGCTCATCTCGCCGTTCCTCGGCGTGTTCGTCGATAGGTGGCATCGGCGGACGGTTCTGATCTGGACGAACATGATCCGAGCGGTCCTTCTCGGAACGCTGTTCGTCTACGGCCGGTTCGTCCCGGGGGACATCGAGCTTTACGCCGCGGTTTTGATGTTGCTCGGGTTGGGGCGTTTGTTCCTGACCGTCAAGGGCGCAGTTTTGCCGGTTCTGATGAAAGAGCACCATCTCCTGCGCGCGAACGCAGTTTCGGGAGGCGGCGGGATGATGAGCGCGCTCGCCGGCGGAGCGGTAGGGCTCGTCATCTCGGGTCGCTTCGGCGCAACCACGGCCTTCACTGTCGCGGGAGGCGTCTATGCGATCGCCGCCTTCCTAGCATCGAAGATCAACAATCATCTAGGCCATTCACCCGAGGTCGAGAGCGCGCGCGAGACCGCTCAGCGTGTTTTGCGAGATCTCGTGTCCGGTCTCAGAGAGATCTATAGGAGACCCGCAGCCAGGGTTCCTCTCGTCGCGATTTTCATCTTGCGAACCGTAGGCATCTTCGTGGCGATCTCATCGATCCGCGTGATCACGGAAGAGTTCACGAAGGTCGAGCGATTCGGACGCCTCTCATCGAGTGCCCTCGCGCTGGGTGCTGCGGGGTTGGGCGCGCTCGTTGGTGCCGTCACTGCACCGCTCGTCGGTCGCCGCCTACAGAAGGGCGGACTCGTCGTCTTGGGCTTCGTGGTCTCTGGGGTCGGGATCCTCGCCCTCGGCGGTGTACGAAGCATCGCGGCAGTGCTCGCGCTCACCTTCTTCGGCGGATACGGCGGGTTCGTGTCGAAGGTGGCGGTCGATGCTCAGGTGCAGGAAACGCTGCCCGACGATTATCGGGGCCGCGCGTTCGCGCTGTACGACATCCTCTACAACTTCGCCAGCGTCACCGCGGCCGCGATCATGGTCCCAGTGCCGGACGAATCCTTACGCTTGGCGCTCGTGGGGTCCGGAGTTATCACGTTGATCCTCGGGGGCGCCATGGGTTCTTGGATGCGCGCCGCCCACATCCCGTTGTTCAAGGGAGAAGAACTTCCCAGCGCCGCGGATACCTAAGCGGCGCGAGGGATCGCGACGCTGAACGCGGCCCCCCCTCGAGGCGACTTATCCACGGAGATGCGCCCCCCATGCGCGCGCACAACGGCGCGCGCGATGTAGAGGCCCAGACCGAATCCACGTTTCCCAGCATCAAGGCGCACCGCCTTGTCGAATATCCGATCGCGTTGCGCTCTTGGCACACCAGGACCCGCGTCGTGAACCGAGATGATCGTGTCGCGCCGTTCGGCTCGAGCGATCACCTGGATCGTCGAACCGGGGGGGCCGAACTTGACCGCGTTGCTCACGAGGTTCGAGAGCACTTGTCGAAACAGGGTCACATCCACGTCGACCACCAACGACTCCGGACAAATGAGCTCGAGATGACGATGCGTGCGCTCTTCGTCGTAGTCGTCGACTATCTCTTGGAGAAGACGACTGACCGCGACCGACTGGGTTTCGAGAGCACGCTCGCCGTTCTCGACCTCGCTGAAAACACGCAAGCTCGTGATGAGCGACTGAAGTTGATCGAGGTTACGCATCACGATGTCGAGCAACAAGGTCCGATCGCCGATCTCGAAACCTGGGTCATCGGATCGTGCCGCAAGAGTTAGGACGGATCCCCGGGCCGCAGCGAGAGGTTGAGAGAGTTCGTGAGCGATCAGAGAGATCATGCTCGTGCCGCTATCGCCGCCGTGGTCAGCCATGCCCGGCTCCCGTCTTCTTCAGGAGTGCCACCCCCGAGTTGGGAGTTCTTAACAGTGTCGCGCTTCGGGAGGTACTTCCCTAATACGGCGTAAGTCGGGCTAGGGCTTTCGCGCGACCAGTAGGAGCTCGGGATCGTCGATCGAAGGCCCCCTGCGCCCGTAATCGCCGGGAGTAACAGACCAGACGTGCTCGGGGATCAACCCCACGCCGATCGAGAGAAGCCTTAGCTCGCGGGGCGTGAAGACGCTTGTCCACAGATCCATGTCCGCCTCGGTTCCCTCTTCGTCTCTGATCGGAGCCATCTCGTGCACGACTCCGTTATCGATATCAAACGTCGCCTCGCGCGGGTGGCTTGCCTCGAAGTAGCCACTGAATGCAGTCATCGCTAGTCGACCGCTCGATCGCAGTGCTTCCGCCATGCGCCGCATGACGAGTCCGTCGTCGTCCCCCATCAGCCCGAAACCACCCTGGCAGAGCGAGATGACGGCATCGAATTCGTCGTCGAACGGCATCTGACGAGCGTCGACCTCGAAAAAGGCCGGCTTCACGCCCGCCTCGTTCGCACTGGCCGCGGCGAGCTCGAGGAACCTTCGCGATACGTCGATCCCCGTCACCTCGTAGCCGCGTTCCGCAAGAGCGATCGCGTGACGGCCGGGCCCGCAACCGACATCGAGGATCCGAGCTCCCTCGGGAAGCTTCAGAAGCTCGACGAGGAACTCGACCTCCTGGTCGGTGCCTTTCGTGAACGAGTAACGGAGGTAACTCTTGCCGAGCCGTTCCGCCACCGCCGCGAAGAACGGCTCACCGGGGTGCGCCTTCACTCTTGTTCCTTCTTCTTTTCCTTTGGTGGGACGCGCTCGCCGGCAGGCTCGATGTCGTGCTCACGGGCCCACGCGTCCAGACGTGCGAACGCTTCGTCGGCCGACATCGGTCCCTCGTCCAACCTGAGATCGAGGAGAAACTGCCATGCGTCTCCAACGATCTTGCCGGGCTCGACCCCCAGGTAAGCCATGATCTGCGTTCCATCGAGATCGGGACGGATGCGATCGAGCTCTTCCTTAGACGCGAGCTCCTTGATGCGTTCGTCGAGGTCTTCCATCCGCTGTTCGAGACGTTTCGCTTTGACGGCGTTTCGCGTCGTGCAATCGGCTCGCACCAGCGCGTTGAGTTTCCCGAGAAGCGGACCCGCGTCGCGCACATAACGACGAACCGCCGAGTCGGACCACCCGAGCGCGTAGGTGTGGAATCGGTGATGGAGAAAGATGATCCGCTCGACGGAGTCGACCACTTCGTTTGGAAACTTGAGCGCGCGGAGCCGTTCCCGTGCCATCTTCGACCCTTCAACTTCATGGTGATGGAACGAGACGCCGTCGGCTTCGATCTTGCGCGTCTTGGGCTTGCCGATGTCGTGTAACAACGCGGCGAGCCGAACCTCGAGGATGGGCTCAGCTCGATCGACGACCGCAAGCGTGTGATGGAACACGTCCTTGTGTTTGTGCACGGGATCCTGTTCGAGCTTCAAGCTCGAGAGCTCCGGCAGGAACAGGTCCGTTATCCCGGTCGAATCGGCCAGCTCTAGAGCGCGCCCGGCAGCCTTCCCCACAATTAAGCGCGAGAGCTCATCTCGGATCCGTTCGGCCGACACCGTCTTCAATTCATCCTTCAGTTCCGTGATCGTCTCGAGCACCTCGGGAGCGATCTTGAAGTCGAGCTGCGATGCGAAGCGGAACGCACGAAGCATCCGGAGCGGATCGTCGGTGAAAGAAGCCCTCGGGTCGATGGGCGTGCGAAGGACTTTCTTCTTCAGGTCCTCCATCCCACCGAACAGATCGATCGGCTTGCGATCCGGCAGGCGTATCGCCATCGCGTTCACCGTGAAGTCGCGTCGCGCGAGGTCGCTCTCGATCGTCGCCTCATACGCGACCTCGGGGTGGCGGGAGCCCGGCTCGTAGCGTTCGCTTCGAAAGGTAGTGATCTCGACGTCGACACCGTGCACGCGCGCTCCGATGGTGCCGAACTTGATCCCCTGCTCCCACACGGCATCCGCCGAGGGCCGCACTATCTCGAGCGTCTCGTCCGGAGTCGCATCCGTAGCCAAGTCGATCTCGTGGCCCTTCCGGCCCAGCCCCGCGTCTCGAACGAGCCCTCCCACGACGTAGAGCTCGTGGCCATGGTCGCTGAAGTCCCCGGCGAGTTTCATCGCCGGAGAGCCGTCCTCTAGAAGCTCTGAGAGCGCGATGCGACCACTCTCACCTACCGAAACCATTGCCCAACCCTAGTTGGGGTGAGCTGTCGGTTACGAGACCGGCTGCAGGCCTTCGGCCTTGAGGGCGATCTGGAAGTCGTGCGGGCTCGTGGCCGCGTTCATAGCGTCCTCGAGGGTGACCAGACCGGACCTGTAGAGCTGCAAGAGAGCCTGGTCGAAGGTCTGCATCCCGTAGAAACTCGACTCCGCCACGATGTCGTGAATCTCATGCGTGCGGTCGGGGTCAAGCACGAGGTCGCGGATACGCCCGTTCATGATCAAGACTTCGATTGCCGGCACGCGGCCGCGCCCATCCTTTCGAGGGAGCAGTCGCTGGCTCATGATCCCCTTCAACGACCCCGCCAGAGAGACACGGATCTGCTTCTGCTGGTGCGGTGGGAAGAAGTCGATGATGCGGTTGACCGTCTCGGTCACGTCGGTCGTGTGCAAGGTCGAGACGACGAGGTGGCCCGTCTCAGCAGCTTGGAGCGCGGCCTTGACCGTTTCGGGATCGCGGATCTCGCCCACGAAGATGACGTCGGGATCCTGCCGCATCGCAGCGCGCAAAGCGGTCGCGAAGTTGTTCGTGTCGAGTCCGATCTCGCGCTGGTTCACGATCGCTTGACGATCTGGGTGAAGTATCTCGATCGGGTCCTCGATCGTGAGGATGTGACAAGAGCGCGTCGCGTTGATGTGGTTGATCATGGCGCCCGTCGTCGTGGTCTTACCCGACGACGTAGGACCAGTGACAAGGATCAGTCCGCGGTGCTCCTCGGCAAGTGTGCGCACTGCCGGTGGAAGACCGAGCGTCTCGAACGATGGGCTTCCCGGAAGCACGCGCCGAAGCGCCATCCCGACGCTTCCCCTCTGGCGGAAGACGTTCACCCGGAAACGACCGAGGCCGGGGATCGAATAAGCGAAGTCGACCTCGCCCACCTGCTTGAAGCGCATGGCCTGCTCTTCATTCATGAGCTCCATCGCGGTTCGCTCGCAATCAGCGGCCGACATCGCGGGGAAATCGGTCTTCGTCAGGTGTCCGCTGATGCGCACATAGGGAGGGCCGCCGGCTTTGACGTGGAGGTCTGAGGCCTTCTTGTCGACCACGTACCGGAGGAACTCGTTCACGTCGATATTGCTCATCTGACTCCGTTCCTCCCCAAATCAGCCGTGTACGCCGCCGGCCGCGTCATATGACCCGATTGAAATATCGGCACGGGGCGCCTACCGATTGAATCTACAGGCCTCAAATCATCCCTGTTTTCACCTGCAGAGCAAGGGGTAAGACCATGGGGAAGGTCCGAAGCAGTCGGATCGGGGAGGCAAAGCTATGGAAAATGAGCACATCGCTCCAGCGACAAACAACAAGATGACGAGGGCTGAGGCCGGTCGTAAGGGCGGGCGCACCACAAAGGCCCGCTACGGCGAGGAGCATTTCGGTCGTATCGGCAAGATAGGCGGGAAAAAGGGTGGCGAGACCACCAAACAGCGCTACGGGTCCGAGTTCTACCAGCGGATCGGCAGGCTCGGCGGCTCGAAGTAGACCTAGACCCAATCCTCAAGACCACTAAAAGCGACCCCTCCGCAGATAGGAGGGGTCGTTTGCCTATGCTCTGCCGGTGTCACGTCCCCCCCTCGCTTTCGCCCGCCGCTTCACAACGATCATCGTCCTGGTTGTGTCGCTCGCGCCGCCGGCGCTTCTCGGAGGGTCTGCCTCCGCCGAGGTCGACACGGCCACGATCTCCCTCCGTCTCGTAGCCCAGCCCGTGTTCCACAGGCCCGGGGACCCGCTGGGCATCCGCCTCGAGGTCGACAATCAAGGAACCGATCCGCTCGACGAGTTCACCCTTTCGGTAGCGGTTCACTCGAGAGTCTCTAGCCGTTCCGCTCTCCATGCGTCGTTCGAGGGGTCGTCCGGTTTGGTCGCAGGGGCGACTTCGATCCCGTTCGAGAAGATGGCCATAGGGCCCGGTCAGAGCCGCACCATCCCCGTCGACTTAACCACCGACGACCTTCCGAGTCTCCCGTCGGCGACCGAGGGCGGGGTCTACCCCTTGACCCTGACATTGGGGGTAGCAGGTGTCCCTCTCGACGAACTCACTACCCCACTCCTTTACTACCCCGAGCCTCCAGAGACGCCTCTCAATCTCGTCCTAGTTCTCCCACTCAACGACGTGCCGTCGCGCGGGCCTGGAGGTGTTTTCCTCGCGGACATCGACGGCCGCTCGCCCGTTGAACGCGCGGTGGCCAGCGACGGATGGCTCGGGGGACTCGTGAATAACCTCAGCGAGACGGCCGGCGAGCTCGATCCCACCATCAAACACATCCAACCGAGCGGACGACGTCATGGGCGCCGTCGCGCGGCTCGCACGGTCGAGGTACCGACCCCGAGCGTTCACCTCGGACTTGCTCCCACACCGAGACTCATGGAGGAGATCGCCGATCTGGCGAATGGGTATCGCAGATCCATATCGGAGGGGACCGAACAAACAAGAGCGAGCGACGCGGTTCCAACCGAAGCTCGCTCGGTTCTGGCACGCCTGGCTGCATTGCTCGACGAGACCGGGATCCAGCCCATCGCCGTTCCGTATTCGTTCCCCGACATCCCCGCCCTCGCGCGCTCGCTGCCTGTGGATAGAACCTCCCTCGAGCTGACCGAAGGCGCCGAAGTCTTGGACGGTGCCCTTGGGGTTCAACTTGGACCCGAGTGGTTGTTCGCGCCGGCGGGCCGAGTCGACGGGGCCTCCCTCGCATCCCTGCAAAGGATCAGCGGTGTCGAACATTCCTTCTTCAGTTCGGCCGCTCTGACGAATCCTCCGGATGTGCCTGCAGAAGGCTGTCCGGAAGCATTCGCTTCCTTCACTTGCTCGATCACGGTAAGAACCACGGAGGGTTCGATCGACGGCTTCGTGAGTGACGCCGGGTTGCAAGAGCGCCTCGCCGACCTGTCGCGCGGTGGCGAAGACCGGCTCGACATGCAGAGATTCTTCGCGGAAACGGCCGCTATCCGGCAGGAACTTCCGTCCGTACCCGATCGTGTCGTTCAGGCCACGATTCCTTCCTTGTGGCACCCCACGCCCGCGTTGAGTCGCTCGTTCCTCGAGGGTCTTCGAACCGCTCCGTGGTTGCGAACCGTGACGCCGGCGGAGGCGCTTGCGCTCCCCGAGTTGCAGTCGAGGCCGCGCGCTCTTGTAGCTCAGATCGAGCCACTCGACGATGAACCCCTTCCGGACTATTTCACCGGCATCGCGACGGCGGCCGATCGCGTCTCGCATTTCGAGCTCGTCGGACCTCCGGCCCCCATAATCCAGCGGATGGTCCGCAACACGTTGTTGGGCCAAAGCCGATTGTGGTGGAGCGATCCGGCCCTTCTCACGCGTGGACGTTCCTACGCGGCAACGACTCTCGACGAGGTGAACGACGAGCTATCGAAGCTCACACTGGGCACCCCGAACGAGATCCGGCTGACATCGCGGCAGGGTGAGGTTCCACTCGTCGTTTTCAACGAAACCGACTATCCCGTCAGGGTCGACATCAGGATGATCTCTCAACAGCTCGGGATCGAACTAGAGCCGCCTCTGCTCGAAGACCAGCCGATCCAACCGCAGAGCACGAATCAGTTCACGGTCAAAGCGCGAGCGCGATCGAGCGGGATCTTTCCTCTTGAGATCAGACTCGAGACGCCCGACGGCTATCCCATCTCGTCCAAGGTCGTCACGGTCACATCGACCGAGTTCAACGAGGTAGCACTCGGGATAACGATCGGCGCCTTCTCATTCCTGGTGCTGTTCTACGTGACACGCGCGGTCCGTCGACGTGCGCGAGCCGCCGCCTAGATGTCGCTCGCTCGCGCCACCGCGGTGATGACGTTCGGGACCGTGTTGTCGCGTGTCACGGGACTGCTCCGGATCGCGGCGATCGCCGCAGCACTTGGGGTTGTCGAGAACCGGCTGGCGGATACCTACAACCTCGCGAATACGGCCCCCAACATCATCTACGAGCTCGTGCTCGGCGGGGTTCTCACGTCCGTGTTCGTTCCGGTATTCGTTGAGCTACTCGAGAAGGAGGGCCGCGACCGCGCGTGGGAGGTCGCCAGCGCAATCATCAACCTCTCCCTCGTCGTCTTGGTCGCCATGACTTCGATCGGCATACTCGCCGCTCCGTTGATCGCCAAGTTCTACGGCACTCGCTTCGACGGCGCTGGCGCTGCCCGTCAGCTCGAGATCCTGACGTTCCTCTTGCGGTTGTTCATCCCGCAGATCATCTTCTATGGCCTCGCCGCGCTCACTGCGGGATTACTCAACGCGCACAAGCGCTTCGGCGCGCCGATGTACACGCCCGTTCTGAACAACCTCGCCGTGATCGCGGTATTCATCGCATTCCATCAGGCTTACGGAAACATCCACGACCTATCGCAGGTGACGAGCACCCAACTCTGGGTGATCGGGTTGGGAACAACGGGAGGAGTCGCGTTGATGGCCCTCGCGCAACTTCCGTTCCTTCGAGGGCTGGGTCACTACCGGCTCACTTTCCATGCCGGGCATCCGGCCGTGAAGAAACTCGCTCGCCTTTCCATCTACGTCATCGGCTACGTGGTCGCTAACCAGATCGGATATCTCGTTGTGCAATGGCTCGCGGCCGCCGAACAGGGTGGCTACTCCGCGTACATCAACGCGTTCACTTTCTTCCTCCTGCCGCACGGGCTCTTCGCCGTGTCGGTCATAACCGCGCTCTTGCCGGGCATGAGTGGGCACGCGGTGAACGAGCGCTGGGATGAGTTCCGGGAGCGACTATCGACCGGGGTGCGCAGCACCATCTTTCTAGTGCTCCCCGCCGCGGTCGGGTACTTCGTGCTGGGCGACAAGATCATCCGATTCCTGCTGGAGCGCGGCGTCATGACCAGCGCATCCACCGACCTCGTCGCGGGCGTACTTCGCTTCTTCGTGATCGGACTAGTGCCTTTCTCCGTCTTCCAGCTTTTCTTGAGGGCCTTCTACGCGCTTCAAGACACGAAGACTCCGTTCCAGATCAACTGCCTCGCCGTCGCGCTGAACACCATCATCAATGTCCCGATGTTCATGTGGCTTGGAGTCAAAGGCCTCGCTGCCGGCCACGCGGCCGCTTATCTATTCGGAGTGACCCTGCAGGGGAGAGCCCTGTCGAAACGGATTGGCGGGATCGATGGAGCTCGGATCGCTCGAAGCGTTGGCCGCATCGCTATCGCGGGGATAGGCATGGGATTCGTGGTCTGGGCGACCTCGGCCGGCCTGGACAGGGCACTTTCGAGCGACTCGGCTCTGTCTCAAGCCCTGGGGGTGCTCATTCCGGTGGGGGCCGGAGCCCTGGCCTACCTCGGGATAGCGAGTGCCGTGGACGTCGAGGAGCTCTCTTTCGTCCGGGGTCTGCTCGGAGGCAGGTTACGTAAGTGATTGCTGTATGAGTCCGTGTCTGTAGATAATCGTTTCGTGACAAACATCCGGACCGAGCGCGGCATCATCGTCGACTGGATCATCAAACTCCTGATCGGGCTGGCGATCGTAGGCGTTATCGGCTTCGACGCCGCCTCGATCCTCGTCAACTCTTTCACTCTCGATTCCGGAGCCGACGACATAGCGATCTCAGTCTCGACGGGCATCACGGGGGGGAACAAGAATCAGTTCACCGACTTAGAGATCTATGACCTGGCCGTGACCGCCTTGCAGGACCCCGATAACGGCGTCTCAAACGCCAAGGTGGTGAAGGAGGGAACGGGGATAGATCCTCAGACCGGCGAAGTGACCGTCAAGCTGCGGCGGACGGCCAGCACCGTCATCGTCAAACACATCGGGGCGATAAAGCACTGGGCGGTGTCAACCGCGGAAAGCAGCTCCACCACCCAATAACCTCCGTCCGGTGAGCTCCTCGGAACCGCTCGTCCTCGGTGGGCGTTACGTCTGTGAATCGATCGTGTCCCGTGGCGGGATGGCGACGGTCTGGCGCGCCCGCGACGATGTCCTGGCTCGCACTGTTGCGGTCAAGATCTTGCACCATCACTTAGCGGAGGACGAAGCGTTCCTCGAACGGTTCCGACGGGAAGCGCTCGCGGCTGCGCGGCTCACCCATTCCAACATCGTGTCCATCTTCGATAGCGGGAGCGAGGTTCCCGAGGAGGGCCCCGAGCGGCATTTCATCGTCATGGAGTTCTGCGGCGGTGGAACGCTGGCGTCCGTCTTAGAGAAGGAAGGCCATCTAGCCCCCGAACGGGTGGCCTCCATAGGGGCAACGATCTGCGAGGCCCTCTCCTACGCCCATCGCAACGAGGTGGTCCACCGGGACGTGAAACCCGCGAACGTTCTGATCGCAGCGGACGGCACCCTCAAGGTGGCGGATTTCGGGATCGCTAAGGCCGCGTTCGTGGCGCGTGATGTGACGACGACCGGCTCGATCCTCGGAACCGTTGCCTACCTCTCCCCCGAGCAAGCCAGAGGAGAGGAACCGGACGCGCGATCGGATCTCTACGCCCTGGGGATAGTCCTTTACGAACTGCTCGTCGGGAGACAACCGTTCGTCGGCGAGACTCAGATCGCAACGGCGTTGATGCATGTGAACACTCCTCCGCCTCCTCCGCGAAGCATCCGCGCCGGGGTTCCGAAACAGCTCGAAGCCGCGATCATGAAGGCGCTGGCCAAAGCGCCGGACGATCGCTTCCGAAACGCCGACGAGATGAAAGACGCCCTCCTCTTCACGGCGTCAGGCGCGGCGCGCACCGCAACTTTTGCAACTCCACAACCGCGAATCGATCCCACCCCGTCCGGCCCATCGGGAGACGTACGTTGGATCGTTGCCGCTCTAGGCCTCATCGCGCTGGCGATCGCGGCGGCCATGATCTTCTCCAACGCCCAGGACTCGCCCACCACGGGAGATGAGCCGGGACGAGGAGACTCGACTGCTGCGGGGGCCGGGATCGAAGTCAAAGCGGCGGACGACTTCGATCCGCATGGCGGGGGGGAAGAGCACTCCGAGCAGGTGGGTCTCGCCTTCGACGGGAACCCGAGTACGGCCTGGAACACCGAGGGATACAACTCCTCGCTTCAAGCCCTGAATAAGGCGGGCGTCGGACTCGTGTTCGATCTCGGGAGCTCGGTATCCGTCGATCGGGTGGTTCTCAAAGGCTCGGCCGACATGACGGTGGAGCTGCGGGCGACAGACCAATCCGACGGCGATGAGAATTCTTTCGAGCTGATCGACGAGAAAACAACGGCAGGGACGACTACCTTCGACGTAGGAGGACAGAGCGGGCGCTATTGGCTCCTCTGGATCACCTCTCTGCCCGGAGGCGGCGGGGGAAGCGGGTCGATCGCGGAGGTCGAATTCATTGGATCCTGAACGCAGCGACGAAGTCTTACTGCGGGCGTTCCTCGACGGAGATCAAAACGCGTTCTCTGATCTGATGCGCCGGCACGAGGATCGGGTGTTCGGGCTGGCCTACCGGATCACCGGGAACCGGCCCGATGCTCTCGACGCGGCGCAGGATGCCTTCATCGCCGCTTTCCGGCGCGCGAGCTCTTTCAGGTTCGATTCTGCGTTTTCCACCTGGATGCATCGCGTGACCCTGAATGCCTGTTACGACCTGATGCGCAAGCGGGGTCGAACCACTCCCGAGGAGCATCCCGAGCATGAGGAGTCTCGAGGATCGGCCGCCGCCCTCGACGACGCGGTTGCATTGCGCTTGGACGTCTCTAAGGCCCTCGCGTCCCTACCGGAGGATTATCGAGAGGCC
>JAXDJH010000014.1:0-58118 GCA_034663635.1 Actinomycetota bacterium
CGTCGCCGCCATTGAGCCCAAGCCCTGCCCGGATGTCCCCGGCCAGGAGAACTTCACCTGCCAGCACGTCACCGTTCAGATCGAGGAAGGCGACGACCAAGGAGAGACGTTCAGCTTCGACTACAGCACCGGACCCAAGACTCGCGCGATCCGAGCGGGAGACAACCTCATCGTCGGGTCGATCGACGAATCGCAACAGCAGCAGGTAGCCCCCGGACAACAGGCGCCACCCAAGTACTTCTTCCTGGATTTCGATCGGCGCATCCCACTCCTCGCGCTTGCGATCGTTTTCTCAGTCGTCGTGATCGCGCTGAGCAGATGGCGCGGGCTCGCGGCCCTGGCCGGCCTCGTCGTCTCACTCCTGGTGCTAGTGAAATTCGTGCTGCCGGCCATTCTTGAGGGCAGTGACCCTCTGTGGGTCGCGGTCGTCGGAGGCTCCGTGATCATGCTGCTCGCGCTGTATCTAGCTCACGGCCTGAATGCCGCGACCACCACCGCCGTCCTCGGAACCCTGGCGGCCTTGTTCCTCACCGGCCTATTAGCTCTGTTCTTCGTGAACATCTCGATATTCACGGGGGCCGGGTCAGAGGAAGCTGCATTCCTTCAGATCACTCAATCGCAGGTGAACCTGCAAGGCCTACTACTCGCAAGCATCATCATCGGCACGCTTGGAGTCTTGGACGACGTGACCGTCACTCAAGCGTCTGCAGTGTGGGAACTCCACAAGGCGAACCCGGAGTACGGGATCCGGAACCTCTACCGATCCGGCATCCGGATCGGACGCGACCACATCGCGTCGACGGTCAACACCTTGGTCTTGGCGTACGCCGGCGCCTCCCTGCCGCTATTCCTCTTGTTCTCGGTTTCGAACCGAGGCTTGAGCCAGGTGCTTAATACCGAGACGGTCGCAGAGGAGATCGTGCGAACTCTGGTCGGCAGCATCGGGTTGATCGCATCCGTTCCGATCACAACGGGCCTTGCGGCCCTGGTGGTTACGGGGGGCCGAAAGCGTGGGACCAAGGTGAGGGACGAGCCAAAGCCGCTTGCCGCTGAAGGGGAGTGGGAACCGCCCCAGCGCGAGCGAGACTTCTGGGGCGATGAAAGCTGAGCCGATCTAGCGAGAATCGCCGGCTAATTCAACCAACAAGTTGCTCCATGGCAAAGAAAAACCCCCTGTCACCAGGGGGTTTGTTGGAGCGGGCGACCAGATTCGAACTGGCGACCCTCACCTCGGCAAGGCCATATCGGCGAGAAAGCCCTTGTGGGGGTCAAAGACAGGTGAGCAGTTTTCGCAGGTCATGGACAGATCGGGAACCTCATCAATGATCACCGGTAGTCAACGGTTGTCCTTACTACAGGAGCGGAACGGGAGCGGGAACCAGGCAACCCCTTCCAGGCCCGGGAACGGCAGCCGTTCCGTCACTGACGAGTTCGAGCTGGCTAAGTTAGACGCCGTTGCAGCTCATCGGAGAGGCCCAGTTGGCCACGCTTGCGCCTGCTCTCGTGAGGTCCTTCACCACATGAAGGTGACTCCCATCGGCTCGGACCATGAAGACGTCTAAGTCGGCGAAGACTAGGCGCGAGCTGTCCTGGGACCAAGACGGCTCCGCATGCTGGCCATGCTTGTACAGGAGTTTGGCTCCGGTACCGTCCGCGTTCATGATCCAAAGCTGCGCAGGTGTGCCGGGTCCCCACGGCCTTTCGTAAGCCACGTAGGCGATCTTCTCTCCGTTGGGTGACCAAGTGAAGTACTGCTTAATCAGGTCGGGAGAGTTCGTGATGTTCCGCGGCTCCCCGCCCGCGCTATCCACCACGAATAGATCGTTGATCAAATTCTCGTTTGGTTCACTTGAAACATAGCGTCTCGAAAAAAGGATCTCGTCTCCCGCGGGAGACCACAACGGTGAGACGTCCTCCTCCGTGCCCCCAACGATCACGCGCTCGTTGGTTCCCTCCGTCGATGAGGCAAACAGGTCCCTTGAGTCGTTGAAGTCCTCATCCACGACGCGGCTGTATACGAATTCGGAACCGTCCGGAGACCATCCCGGGCATGCCCGTCCCGAGTTGGGATTAGTTGCAGGGTGGGGAACCTGTCGCTCGCCTGACCCATCCGCATTGACGACCCAGAGTTCTGACCCGAAGTTTCCGGCGTTTCGATCCATCACCAACTGCTGGCTATCTGGAGACCATGAGAATCGTTGGATCGGTGTGTTGGGAGGGGCCTGATAGAGCAGGCGCTTGTTACTGCCATGAGCATCCATCACCCACAGACGGTCTTCGTAGGCACCGCGCGTAAACGCGATCGCGTTTTCGTCAGGTGAGCGCAGAGGCCTGTTGGCCTCCCCTTTCGCCAGTCGGTGCATCGCTCCCGTCTTGGGGTCAATCTCCATTAGGCACCTTCCCGTCTGGGAATCGCCGTATAGAGCGATAACCACTGGAAGTCGATCGCTCGGCGGAAGCGGCTCTCGATATCGGCGCTCCTCGCAGGCTTTGAACTCTCCAGGCCGTCGTGCCTCCGCGTGAGGGAGAAGTAGGTTCGCTGCCGCGATAAAAGCCAACACGAGCAACGCGGTCGGTCTGAGGGTCTCGTTCATACGCACCTCGTGATCTTAGTTTGGGCCGGCACAGCCCAACGGTGGCGATCGAATCGCAAGGCCGGCAACCGATTCGGGGCGACGACGAAAGCCAGCGCACCGAGGTTATGGCCGATGTCTCCCCGACGCAGACGTCCTCAGCGGCCGATCAGTTTCCATTGCACGTCGCTTACGACGGATATCGCCACCTCAAGAAAACCGCGACGAGCAATCGCTCGAGTTGAACTCCGGGAGAACTGAGGGTCGTCCCCTCAGAGCGATGCGACTGACGCTCTGCTGGATGACCCTCACCACGGTTGAGTGATCGTCATGCGGGAAAAGACCTGGTCAGCTACCGGTTTTGAAGGCCCGAGTGCCGATTCCACAGGAGCGGAGTGGGAGCGGAAGGCGACATGATCAGAGGTCAGACAAAAGAAAAACCCCCTGTTACCAGGGGGTTTGTTGGAGCGGGCGACCAGATTCGAACTGGCGACCCTCACCTTGGCAAAGCGATAGCGCCCGATTGGTATCGCCCTCGAAAAACCGTTTCCGCAGGTCAACGTGACAATGCATCGACACTTGTTGCACATGCTTTGGATGCTTTTGCATCCCTTGTGGGGACGGAATGGGGACGGGACTTTTCGCGCTTTGTACGCCAGGAACAAACGCTGCGAGGATCATTGAACACCGGCTTCACGCACAACGGCGCGCGGCTGGGTGCGACTCTGTGACAACTCAGATTCATCCGTCGGATGAACTCGATGTTCGACTATCGAGCTCTTCGAGCCGTGGGGGGAGCCGCCATAGGTCCGCGAGAAGAGAACTCAATCGCGTAGGTGGGACGGAACGGTCTCGTGGTCGCTCGCGCACTCTCGATCATGGCCACCGTGTAAGAGCGATGTTCCCCGCTGTCTGCCCTGAGCGCGTGAAGTATGAGGTTTCCGCGCTGCGTTCGACGAAGGGAGTAAGGCTCAATCAATCTGATGCTCCCTTGGTAGCCGAGTTCGACCAGTAGTCGGTTACTAGCCGCAAACCGAATGGTCTCGAGCGGCACTCCGCTTCGCCACGTAGAGATCGTCGGAGGTGGGGACCAAGCAGCCTGTTCCTCGCGACCCATCGGTAGGGCTACAAGGGGCACAGCCTTTCGACGTCCCTCGAGCCACTCGAAGAGAAAAGTAAGTTCATCCCAAAACTGCCGAAAGGGAGGAAGGACAGGTAACTGGTGGCCCAACATGTTGGCCCACTCTGACTCCAACTCACCAATCGTCGTCGCCGCACGGACCGAGTCCAATGTTGGAACGGGCACATCCTTCGACGCACACTTCTCGATCAAGACCTCACGAATAGTCGTGGGGTGTAACGCGAGATCGTCCCGCCAAAAGAGGTTGATGATGTCGTAGAGATCCCTCGGGCGACCTCGCTCCCCCATTGCGCGGAGTTTCTCCCCGAATACCTCTTCGAACGAATAGCAGCGCACTTGATTGGTAGGGGCGAGTGAATCCGGATAGGGATGGGCAATCTCCCTTAAGACAGGCGGTCTCACAACTTTCTCGTTGAAGCTGAGGTCGAACTTGATCCGTGCCGCGGACGGTGACTGGCGAGGGCCGACGTAATAGATTCGCGCCTCCGCTGACGACTCGTCGGGGCGAAAGCGGATGACGGGATCTCGTGCAGAGAAGTTGATGCCGGACGTGGTCGCTACAGAAGCCAAGACCCGGGCGATCGCCACAAGCAGTTCCTCGGAAGAGCGGGACGAGTGCGGCAGCAGAGTGAAGTCGAGATCTTCGGAGAACCTGTAAGTTTCGATGTAGCACTTCTTTAGACAGGTGCCCCCCTTGAACACCCAGCCGTCGGACAGTTCCGCGTCAGCCCCAATCCCGGCGAGCACCCAGCCAAGGACGTAGTCCTTCTCGACGACATCCTCCCGAAGACCCCACTCGCCTACGCGCTCGACGATGTCGGCGCGAGAAATCAAGCGCCTGCCTCCGCCACCCCAACATTCACGCGGAGGTTCCACCGCTTAGTGATCCGCCCCCGTTCGGGAACGGAAGGGTCGAGATCCACTATTCCCGTGCTCATGCGCGACCTACAAACATCCAGCAAGGCCGGCGACTCAATCTTGAGAACCTCGAGCAGATAGCCGAGCCGTTTGTAGACGGATCGATTGCCTCGACGATCGATGTAGGAAGTAAGGGTCTCGTCGTCGGCATGTGAGTCGAAATACTCGACCACAGCGTAGGCGACATGTCGGATGCCTCCACCGAAACTCGGATCGTCAAGCATGTCGACCACAGTACGAGAGGGGTCTGACACTTCCACCTGAGAGTCCCGACGCCAAACGGTCAGCGCGCCGAACATCTGGTTTGCGTCGACGACTTTCACCAAGAACTTTGTCCCCTGGATATGGGGCCGACGGTTCCTAATCGGGTTTGCCGACACGATCGCGATCTCGTTGAAGATCTGTTCCGTCAACCCCCAGTACTCGCCCGCGCTCCACCCACCTATGAAGCACGGCTCGAATACCTTCGAAGCAACGACCCACGGATCCTCGATCCAAGCTCCCGAGATGCGGGCCTCAAGTGGTACAGGGATATAGAGGCCTCTCTTCACTCGCGACAACCAGCCCTGGGCACTTAGATGACGAAGGAGCCGAGAGGCCCTTTCGCGGGGCAGGTTGAGGAGTTCCGCAGCTTCACTTGAGCCAAAGGGTCCCTGCACAGCTTGATGGAGTCGTTCAAGATGGGCTCGATTGCCCTTCGAGATACCCCCACTGGGTTTGATATAAGGAGATTGTAGTTCCGACGGCATAGTTGACGCTCCTGCATGTCGACTGTGCCATTAGGGTATAACCAACTTGCAATATCGTCAACTGTGCTGCCGTTAGTACACTTTCCCTATATCGCCAAGCCGGACAAGGCGCTACGGGGTCCTACGCCTGCTCCTCGGGCGGGGCTCCAGTCTTGTCTTTCGGATTCAAGGGATGAGCTTTCGCCCACTCGGCGGTCTGCGTCTCCAGCTCCTCGAGATACTCATCCAGCTTGTGCCGATCCACCCGCCAAATGCCTCGGCCCCCGATCTTCACCGCCGGCAGCTCGCCCGACCGGACGAGGGCGTAGACCTGCGGCACGCTCACCGAAAGGTAGGCGGCTACGTCCTCGAGCCTGAGATAGCGGGCTTCGATCTGAGGGGTTGGAGCCGCGGGTTCCTTGGCCATCGGCACATCCTCCCCCCGTAGACCCCTGCTTACAAGTATTTGCCTGCGTTTGCATCGCGACGCGCTCGAAAGGTCGCGAGTAGGCGCGCTTGGTGACGCCCGCGCGCGCTTGGCTCGTGGAAACCCCGCGAGCAGCCGGAGAGACCGAACTTTCCCTCAGGAACGGAGAGCAACGTCTCGTTTCTCCCTCCTCCTCGCCAACCCATGGAGGAGAGTGCGCGACATGGAGATCCCAAACCTCTGATCGGTTTCGCGCCGAGCCTCGGCGCGTAGCGCGTCTTCAACGCGCGAATGAAGATCAGCAGGCGCGAGGCGTGCTTGTCCACTGCTGACGATCCCACTGATTAGTTGCGCGGCATCGATATCTCCGCCCGGGATGGCATGTGCGTAGACGTTCAAGGTTGTCGATGCCCTTGCATGAGCAAGCCGGGCTGAAACGACGGGCACAGCAACCCCCGCCCCAAGCATCTCTGTCGCCATGAAGTGACGAAGATCATGAAGCCGGAAATGTTCGAGCCCCGCATTCCTCCGTTGTCTGATGAACTCCTTCGTGACCCAATTTGGTTGCCACGGCCGAAGATAGAGCGGGTGAGCCGAAAAGACGAACGCGTGGTCGAGGTTTACGGAAGGGTCTGAGGCGAGGTGATTCAACCGAGCCTCGAGCAGCGCGCGCGTTCGGGAGTCCAATGCCACTCGATGGGAGCGACGCGTCTTCGTGGGGGCAAGCACCGGACCGTTCGGCCCTTCGACCAAAGCGCGCTGGAAGGACAGGCTGCTGTGTTCAAAGTCGACGTCCGCCCATCGTAGAGCGAGAAGCTGTCCCCGACGGGCGCCCGTTGTTGCGGCGAGCGCAAGGAATAGATGGAACAGAGGTTGGTTCCTTTCGACGTGCTTGAGTAGTTGGCTCACCTCCTTCGGCGAAGGGGGCCTCATCTCTGCTGGCTCCAGTCGGGGCGGGGAAGCCGAAGCTGCGGGATTGCTCCAGACCCACTCCCAACGCATCGCTTGGGCGAGCGCTCGGTGAAGTACACCGTGGACACGTTGGACGCTTCCACGCGACAGCGGCTTTCCTCCGATCGCGCCATCCACCCGAAGAGAGGCATAGAAACCATCGATCATCGCCGTGCTGAGTTCTCGCACAAGCACTTCGCCCAGGCCTGGCTTCAGATGACGGTCGATGATCGACCTGGTACTGCGTACGGTCGTCACCGCCCAATCGGGCTCGTTGGCCGCAAACCACCGATCGAGCAGCTCGCCCAGATTGGTTCGACCTCCAACCTTTGGCCCGACGTTCGCATGCGCAACGAGATCTCGAAGCTCCCGCTCGGCCTGTCCTCGGGTTCCTCTTACCGTGCGACTGACCTGGTTTCGTCGGCCGGTGGCAGGGTCGGTTCCGGCGTAGACGCGTACCTCCCACGAGTTGCGGCCTCGCTGTCGGATCGAACCCTTCATGCCCATCCCCTTTCCTCGGCAACAAGCGCGTGAAGAAATGATGAGCAGGTGTTGGGCGCGGCGGGCAGGCACACTTCCTGGAACCACCGCACTAGGAGGGCGACCCCGGCGATGGCCTTAGTCCAAAAAAGACTCGATCAACTCAGCGTCGACGTAAACCTTCTCGTCGGCGGCCTGGCAATCTCACTCCGAGAGCTTCGCTTCCAGCCGCCCCAATGACTCTTTGCCTCGATTGTGCCCAATTCGCGTTCGTCTCGTCGATGTTCCTGCGAGCGGGTAGCCCGCCTCATTGCAAGGGTGTGAACTCGACACCGAACTCAAAGGCGGGGGTGAAGGGGGCCTGCCGTTGTCGTGAGCCTTTTGCCGGATGCTCCAGTTTTTAGGGCAATGATCTCTGCGGCAATGGAGATTGCCACTTCCTCGGGCGTGCGGGCCCCGATGTCCAAGCCGATGGGACCCGAGATCCTTGCGAGATCTGACTCGGTCACTCCTTCCTTTAAGAGTTGTTTGGACCGTTCGGCGTGCGTGCGCCTGCTGCCCATCGCGCCGATGTACCCGGCGGATGTCCCGAGCGCCGCCTTGAGGAGCGGCACGTCGAACTTCGGGTCATGGGTCAGCGCGCAGATGACGGTTCTCTGGTCCACCACGGCCCCGGAAAGAAACTCGTCCGGCCATCGAACAACGATCTCGTCTGCATCAGGAAATCGAGCCTTGGTTGCGAACTTCTCTCGAGCGTCACACAGCGTTACCCGGTATCCGAGCAATTTTCCGACGCGGATCACAGCAGCTGCAAAATCGATCGCGCCAAAGACGTACATCAAAGGTGGCGGCGAGAAGGATTCGATGAACAGCTCAACGTCATCCATCCGCTCCTGTCCGGAGGCGCCGAAGGACTTCGTGCCGGTGGTGCCCGATTCCAACATCGCGGCCGCGTGAGTGGAGGCCGCCCGGTTCAGTCCGTCATCTCCCAGACTCCCCAGCGTTCTCCCCTCGGTGATCACCAGTTTTGACCCGGCGTTGGGCCCCCGCACCTCAGTGACCACCGCGACCGGTTGCTGTTCCCGGATGGCTTTCGCGACCTCCGGAAAGAGCCGATCGATCACCAGTCGAGGCGTTCGACGAAGACATGGATCGTCCCGCCACAAGTCAGGCCGACCTCAAATGCCTGATCGTCTGCGATCCCGTAAGTAAGTAGCCTCGGGATGCCGGTTTCGATGACTTGCATGGCCTCCTCGTACACGGCCGGCTCGACGCAACCGCCCGAAACGGACCCGACTACATCGCCATCTTCGGAGAGAGCCATGACGGCACCGGGTCCACGGGGCGCCGACTTCACAACCCCAACGACCGTCGCAACGGCCACCCTTTTGCCGCTAGAGGTCCATCGCTCCAGCGTTTCAAGCACTTCTCTCACGCGCTGACTCCCTGGTCCGATCTAGGCGAGGTGGTCCCGAATGGGGCTCGCTTGTGGTCAGATTGTATACAAACCTCAGACCGGAAGGCCGTCGAAGGGAGAAAAGGTCAGTGTCTGTCTCGGACTTTCTCGTACTGCTCCCACGTGTCGACGTCATCTACGGGGGGGCCCTCCATCGCCACCTTGGCCACGCGGGGGGAGTCGCGCAGGACGTCACGGGCACCGGTGTCCCCGGTAAGAGCTTCGAAGCCGGCCCATTCGGCCCGAGCCACAACAACGGGGTGCCCGGGCGTCCCGTCCCAAATGGCACGCACGATCGGCGAACCGCCCTTCAGAAACGCATCGATCACCGCGTCGATGGCAGTCGCAGGGAGACGAGGTTGATCGCCCAACAACAGAACGGCCGCGTCCGAAAGGGGATCGAGAGATCGCAATCCGAGCAAGAGCGAAGTCGACTGGCCGCGCATGTAATCGGGATTGACTACGACGCGAGCCGTCGAGGGAAGTCGCAAGGCTTCTGCGATCCTGTCGGACTCGTGCCCCAGTACGACGACGATCTCATCCACCGCCGCGTTGGCGGCCGCATCGACCACATGTTGCAACAAGGGACGCCCGTCAATATCAAGCAATTGTTTCGGCTGACCCAGGCGCGTCGAGGCTCCCGCTGCGAGGATGATGGCCGAGATCACAACGTTCGAGTCACGATCGGCGCACTCTCTTCCTCCTACGCAATCGCACGGATAAGCATGGAAACCGATACCCCTCAAGCTACAAGGTGGGCATGACCATTCAATCTGTAGTCAATCTTCAAAGTTCGCTCCGAGCCTTGGCCTATCTGGCGGACGACGACCTGGCCACGGTTGTCCATCTTGCTCTAGCCCTCGACAAACCCTTACTCCTTGAGGGAGAAGCGGGGGGTGGGAAGACTGAGATAGCCAAGGTGCTTTCGCAGGCGCTCGGTCGCCGGCTCATCCGTCTGCAGTGTTATGAGGGAATCGATGCGAGTCAGGCCCTTTACGACTGGGACTACTCGAGGCAACTGCTGGCGGCGCGGGTTGGCGACCGAGAGACCACCACGGCGAAGGACCTATTCGGGGCCGAGTTCCTCGTGCACCGACCTCTTCTTACAGCGATCGCCGCAGGAGACGAGGCGGTATTGCTCATCGACGAATTGGACCGAGCAGACGACGAGTTCGAAGCCTTCCTCTTGGAGATCCTCTCAGAGTTCGCAGTCACGATCCCTGAGATCGGACGGATAGCAGCGACCAAACCACCGGCGGTAATCATCACCTCGAACAGGACGCGCGAACTGCACGACGCGTTGAAACGACGGTGTCTCTACCACTGGATCGATCATCCGGCTTTCGATCGAGAGGTCGAGATCGTCCGGATGCGAGCCCCCGAAGTTTCCGAAGAACTGGCGCGCGACGTCGCTCACGCAGTTGGCAAGTTGCGGCAGATCGATCTCGTCAAGCGGCCGGGTGTCGCAGAAACGATCGACTGGGCGATCGCCGCCAACTACCTGGGCGCTTCCCATCTCGACGCCGAGACCGCGAGCCGAACGCTCGGGGCCGTGGTGAAGGACCGCGATGACGACCTCATCGTGCGGTCGCGCCTCAACGAGATCATCGACCGCGCGTGACGTCACTCGACGTATTGGTCGGATTCGGGCGGGCGCTGAGGGGGCGCGGTCTGCCTGTCGGAACCGGTCGGATCCTGACTTTTCGCCGGGCGGTCGTAGCCCTTCAGCCGATCACTCGTGCCAGCCTCTACATCGCAGCCAAAGCCACGCTCGTCTCGGACAAGAAGCAGATGGTCGTCTTCGACGCTGTTTTCGCGGACTACTTCGAGGATGGAGCTCTTGCCGACGAGACCGCAGGCGATTTTCTGGACCCGAATCGTGGGCCGGCTTCGTTCTCAGGCTCGGAAGAAGCTGGCCCCGCCGACGAAGTCGAAGACCTGAGCGAGACCGAAGGGGAGGCGGAATCGGGAGCGATAGCAAGTCCTATCGAATCGCTCAGAGAACGGTCCTTCGCTCAACTCTCCGATGAAGAGCTCGCGCGAGTGACCGAGCTGATCCGTCGACTTCGCATCGATGTTCCGACCCGTCGAAGCCGTCGTCACCGCCCGACGACGAAGGGGCACGATCTCGACCTCCGACGGACGATTCGGGATTCACTCCGAACCGAGGGAGAACCGTTCCGGCGAGCTTGGAAGAGCCGGGGTAACAAGAGTCGTCCGCTGGTGCTGCTTCTCGACTCCTCCGGGTCCATGTCTTCTTACTCGACTGCACTGATGCAATTCGGCTTCGCCGCGGTGGCCGCCGGTCGCAACGTCGAGGTCTTCGCCTTCGGCACGAGGCTGACGCGCGTCACACGAGCCCTGCGCACAAGGAATCCGAATGAGGCGCTTAGGAAGGTTGCAGAACTCGCGCCCGACAGCGAAGGCGGAACCCGGATAGGCGACTCACTGCGCGAACTATTGCGCCGGTACAGCCAGCACGGTTTCTTGAGAGGAGCAGTCGTCGTCCTCTGCTCCGATGGCTTGGAACGCGGCGACCCCGCATCGTTGGCTACTGCAATGACCCGCCTCTCACGGGTCGTGCACAGCCTGATCTGGGTCAACCCGCTGAAGGGCAGCCCGATCTACGAGCCACTCGCGCGCGGCATGGCGGCTGCCTTGCCCCACGTGGATGTGTTCGTACCCGGGCACAACATGGCGAGCCTCGAGGAACTCGGAAGGATCCTCGACCGACAAAAAGGTAAGGCGATCCGGCCGCGCTGATTAAGGGCGCATCCTGGTGCGTAACTCTGCTGTCGCTGCCTCGTTGAGGTTCAGAGATTTAGGCTCTATGACGACGCCGTAATCCATTTTGGCGCTCTCTATAGAGATATAGCCTCGAACCACGTCTTGGAGAACGGCGGACGCCTCTCGAGTGGTTGGGTCTCCCCATCCCCCACCGCCTGCCATATGCCGGCCGACGATGGTGCCGGCCGCGATCGGCTTCCCGGTGACCTTCGTGACGATCTCTTCGGTGCCGTCGGGGTGGACGAGACTGGCGTGGCTCCCTTTTCCAGCCTTGCCCCCCGCGAGGCCCCACGGGACGCACTTGTTTCTCTCTATCGCCGACGCGAAGTTGCAATCGGTGAGCACGCGGTATTGCTTGACCGTGCCCAGGCCTCCACGATAGCGACCTGCTCCCCCGCTGTTCTCCCTGAGTTTGTATGCCTCGAACAACACGGGGAAGGCCAGCTCGTCCACCTCCATTGACGCCGTGTAAGTGTCACCGTGCACCAAGGTCAACATCCCACACGGACCATCTTCCCAAGGCCGAGCGCCCCAGCCCCCCGTCACTGAACCACCCATGAAGATGAATCGCTTGTCACGGTCTGGATCGATCCCCGAGGTAACGGTTGCGCCGAAGTCATCGCGACTGCCCGCCGGCGTTTGATTGGGAAGCGCTGGAGCGAGCGCTTTGAAGATGGTGTCCACGACGGTGATGATCGTCAACCCGTAGTACGCGAGCGCCGCCGGCCGCTTTGCATTCAGGAACGTGCCTTCCGGCACCACCACGCTCAACGGCCGGAAGGCGCCCTGATCCGCAGGACGAACCGGCGTCGTCAAACACTTGAAGGCGATCTTGGCAGCCGCCATCGTGCCCGAGTGTCCACAGTTTATGGGCCCTTTGACTTGAGGGGATGCATCGCTGAAGTCAACGAGGAGCTCGTCCCCGAGCACCACCACACGCACCTTGATGTGCACGGGCTCACCGACATTGATCCCATCGTCATCGAGGAACGAGTCGGCGAAATACTCGCCATCGGGAAGTTCCGAGATCCTCTGACGCGACAACGCTTCGGACTGACTCCAGATCTCGTCGATTGCTTCTCGCATCGTTGAGCCACCGTATTTGTCGATCAGGCGCCCGAGGCGCTCCTCCCCGAGACGGCAGGCGCCCAACTGAGCACGAAGATCGCCCAGGACTTGGTCCGGAAGGCGGACGTTCTTAGCGATCATCCGCAGGATCTCGTCGTTGAGCACACCTTGGTCGTAGAGCTTGACGGTTGGAATCTGCAGACCCTCCTGGAAGATCTCAGTGCTGCTCGACGAAAGACTCCCGGGGACGCGGCCCCCAATATCGGTCCAGTGAGCACGGACGGCGGCGAACGCGAACAACTCGCCTTCGGAAAAGACGGGAGTGAACACGACCACGTTGTTGAGATGCTGTCCGCAGACGTCGGGGTCGTTGGTAATCAGCACGTCACCGGGACGGAATCCATCGCGCCCATACGTGGCCACGGCGTCGCTGACGACGATCCCAAGGTCGGCGAGGAACAACGCAAGGCTCCCTCGAGCTTGGGCGATCGCAGCACCGTCCTCGTCGACAAGCGCCGCGCAATAGTCCCGGACCTCGTAGATCATCTCGCTGTAAGCGGTGCGCGCGAGATTCGCCTCCATCTCGTCCACGATCGCGACGAGGGAATTGTGAATCAACTCGAGGGTTATCGCGTCGACGGTTGCGGCGCTCATGAAGGACCTCCTACCTGGATCACGAGACACCCGAGTTCGTTCACGCCGACTGTGTCTCGCACCCCCACGACAACGGTGGAGGACGCGTCCTCGACGATCGCGGGGCCTGTGAAACGGTCGCCCGCGCGCAGATCGTCTCGCTTGTAGATGGGGCAACTCACGAATCCGCCGGCCTGCTCGAAAAACACATCGCGTTGGGTCGATGGGGGCGGACCCTCCCGGGTCCCGTCCATCGCTCCGATGCGCTCCAGGCTCATCCCTTCTTTGACTCTCGCCATCGCCGAGAGCCGGAGATTCACGAGCTCGACGTCGACTTCAGGCGAGCTGTGCCCGTACCGGGCGTGGTACTCAGCGTTGAAAGCGCCGATCATGCTCTCGAGGTCTGCGTCCGTGATGGTCGGAGGCAACGGCACCTTCACAGCATGCTCCTGGCCCACGTAACGCATGTCTGCAAACCGGTGAACGGGAATCTCAACATCACTGCCGACCTCGACCTCTATGCGTTCACGCGCTTCATGCTCCATCGATTGTAACTCCAGCTCCAGCGTTTGGAGGGTCGATGTCCCGACGGGTGCTGCAAACGTCCGTACGTAATCGTGCCGTAGGTCGGCCACAGACATCCCGATCGCACTGAAGTTCCCAGGCAGGGGCGGGATGACCACCACGGGGATCCCGAGCTCCTCAGCGACATCGCGCGCGTGAAGCGGGCCGGCGCCTCCGTAAGCCACCATCACGAACTCGCGCGGGTCGCGGCCGCGTTCGATCGTCGTTCGCCTGACGAATTCCGCCATCGTCGCGTTCGCGATCTTCACGGCTCCTGAGGCAACCCGGGTCGGGTCCACCCCCAGCTTGTCTGCAACCGATCGGATGGCGGTCTCCGAGGCCGCTGGATCCAGAGTCATGCCTCCGCTCATGAACGCCGAGGACGAGATCGCGCCGAGGAACATGTGCGCGTCGGTGATCGTCGCGTCGGCCCCCCCGAATCCGAAGCACGCGGGGCCAGGCGATGCACCCGCGCTGCGGGGGCCGATCTTCAAGGCCCCGACCTCGTCTATCCAGATGATGCTCCCGCCGCCGGCGCCGACCTCCAACACCTCGACGAAGGGCATTTGGACTGGATAGCCGCGTGCGTATCTCCCCACCCAATAGATGTCGGTGACGGGCGGAATGCCGCCCTCGATCACGCAAGCTTTCGCGGTGGTCCCACCCATATCGAAGGCGACGACGTTCGGATGATCGAGAAGGTCGCCGAGCTTGGCGCTCGCGATGGCTCCCCCAACCGGCCCCGACTCCATGAGCAGAACGGGGCGCTCCTTAGCCGCATCGACGGTTAGGACGCCGCCGTTTGATTCCATGACGAAGAAGCCTTTGGCGAAGCCCCGACTCCGGAGCGCTTGGTCCATCGACTCGAGATAGCGCGACACGACCGGTCCGACGTATGCGTTGACAACGGTCGTAGATGTGCGTTCGTACTCGCGGAACTGCCTGCTTAGCGCATGCGAAAGAGACACGAACAAACCTGGGTCTGCTTCGCGCACGAGGTCGCCGACCTCTTTCTCGTGCTCTGGGTTCGCGTACGCATTGAGGAAACTGATCGCCACCGACGCAACCCCCTGTTCCAGCAACCGGGCGACCAACGGCTGGATTGACTCGCCGTCCACCGACCGAACGACCTTCCCCCTCGCATCGATCCGCTCCGCTACCTCCAAGCGCAGCTCGCGCGGCACCAACGGTTCGGACCTCTTGAAGGTGATGTCGTAGCTGTCCGGACGGTTACCCCGCGCGAGCTCCAAGACATCTCGGAATCCCTCCGTCGTCAGCAAAGCCGTTTTAGTGCCCCGAAGCTCGATCATGGTGTTGATGGCAACGGTTGAGCCGTGCGTGAAGCTCTCGGCTCGTGCGACGTCTACATCGCCGAGCTCCAGCACCTCCATGACTCCCCGCGCGAGATCTGACGGCGTCGACAGTGTTTTGGCGAACCGCGCCTTCCCCGTTTCGTGATCGTAGGCGGCAAGGTCAGTGAACGTGCCGCCGATGTCAACCGCGATCTCCATTGCCCCTCTTTCGCTTCGTAGTGGGCGCGCCTGGTGGTGAGGCTCGGACCTATTCCTTGAGGTGAACCTTGGCAAGCGCCGCCACATCCTCGAAGGGGAGGAGAGATTTGGTCTCGACTGCGCGGTCTTTGATAGCCACCAGCAGTTGGCGCAGTTGTTCCTCATCCGCTTCGATGCCGAGATTGCGAGCGGCGATGTTCACGGACGGCAACCCACTGCCCTTTCCATAAACGACACGACCCGACGACTGACCGACCACGTCCCAGTGATATGGGAACAGCTCCGTCGGATACTCATCGATGCAGCGCTCGTACCAGCCGGCGATGATGCCGGATTCGACCTCGAAGAGCTGCTCGCCAACGACCGATCGGTTGGTCGGGACCTGGTGACCTGTTCTTTCCTGCACCAAGCGCGACAGGGCGTAAAACTCCTCCGTCATCAAGCCGTGGTCGATGTCGTAGAGCATCCGGAGGGCGAGCGCAAGCTCCTCCATCGGGGTGTTCCCCGCCCGCTCGCCTATCCCGGTGACCGTCGTATGAACGACCTCGACGCCCGCGCAGATGGCGGCCAGCGAGTTCGCGACGGCGAGGCCGAAGTCGTCGTGGAAGTGCGCTTCAAGCCTGACGTCGGGGAGCCTCTCTTTGACCTTTGCGACCCAGACCGGAACTGCGTGAGGAGCTACTCCTCCGAACGTATCGACTAACGCCAACCCATCGATGTGTCCCTCGGTCGCGACGCGTTCGACCAAGTCCAGGTACCAGTCGAACTCAGCGCGCGAAGAGTCGATCGTGAAAAAGACCGTCTCGAGGTCCAGCGACTTAGCGACTCCAGTCGCCTCGATCGACAACTCGATGGCCCGTTCGACCGGCCACCCATAAGCCCGTTCGATGATGTGTCGAGACGCAGGGATCTCTATGACGACGCCGGTCACCCCGCACTCTTTGGCCTTCTTTATGTCATCGGCCATGCAGCGAGCGAAGCAGTAGATCTGCGGGCCGAGGTTCGCTTGAACGATGTCTTTGATCGCCGCTTCGTCCTGGGCCGACACAGCAGGCATCCCGGCTTCGATGCGGTCGACCCTCGCGGCCGCCAGTCTCTCGGCGATCGCCATCTTGTCCTGGCGATTGAGGGCTATCCCGGCCTGCTGTTCCCCATCACGCAGAGATATGTCGTGGAAAGCCACCCTGTCCGGTGGGGCGAGCCCCGCTCGAGACTCCTCAAGGAAGTTCCAAGGGCTCGTGAACCATCGACCCGGTGACTCCCACGGTTGCTCGCTCACGAAGCAGCCCTCCTCTCGGCCCAGCACAGCGGATTGTATACAGTTTGGCAGAGCGACGGAAGCACCTTGACGATCCTTTCGGGGATGTCGCTAGTGAGAATGCTCGGGCAGCAGCAAGACCTTGCCGAAGACGGCGCGGTCGAGCACCTTCTCCTGAGCCGCGGTCGCCTCTTGTAATGAGTACGTGCTGTCGATGACAGGTTTGAGCTTTCCGGTTCTGACGAGTTCCAACAGACCGGCGAGATCGTTGCTTGTCCCCGCCGTGAAGAAATGACACGCGATCTGATTCCGATAGAGCGTTCGCACATCGACTTTTAGAACTGGCCCCGACAGAGTGCCGCCGCAACAGATGAATCGGCCGCAACGGTCGAGACAACCGATGCTGGTCGGCCAGGTCTCCTGTCCGAGGTTGTCGAAGACGATGGTCGCTCCCCTGCCTCCCGTGACCTCTCTGACGCGCTCGCCCCAACCCGCCTCGCTGTAGTTGAAGGCGTGATCGGCGCCAAGGGATCTCGCCGCATCGAGCTTCCAATCGCTGCCCGCAGTCGCGATCACCGTCGCGCCCATAAGTTTTGCGATCTGCGTAGCCGCGACCCCGACGCCACTTCCGGCGGCCATGACGAGCACTGTGTCCCTCTGGGTAAGTCCCGCTCGCGTCACGAGGCCATGCCATGCCGAAACGTATGAGAGGGGCAGAGCTGCGGCGTCCTGATAGGTAATCGAGTTGCTGAGTGGCAGCACGTTGCGGGCCGGCAGTTTCACGTACTGCGCATAGCCGCCCCAAGCATGAACCCCGAGGATCTTGTACTGCCGGCAGCGGTTCTGGCCTCGCCCTTCAGCGCAGAAATCGCATTCGCCACACACGAGCAGTGGGAAGCCCACGACCCGGTCACCTTCCTCCAGGTGCCTTACACCGGCACCGACCTCAACGATCTCACCCGCGATGTCGGCGCCGGTGACGTGCGGAAATTTCAGAGCTGACCATCCGTAGCCGTTCTCGCGCATGGCGATGTCGACGCCCCTGTTGACCGAGCAGGCGCGGACCCGAACAAGTACATCTTCATGGTCAAGCGCAGGGATCTCGACTTCTTCATACGAGAGCACTTCCGGACCGCCGAACCTCTCGAAGATGACCGCTTTCATGAAACCGCGTCGCGGAAAGTGATGATCGTCAACTAGCTCCCCCGGCGGAACGATTCGGGAGGAAGGATCTTTCCCCAGAGGTTGAGGTGCCACGTCTCGTCCGACCAGCGCCGCGGAGGAGCCCCGGCATCGGGAACCCGGGGCATCTCAGTCGTCAGCTCGACGCGATTACCCGATGGGTCCAACGCGTAGAGGAAGAGGTTGCCGCCCGCGGCGTGCCTGCCGATCCCGTATTCGATCTCGTAACCGAGCCTCGCAAAGCGGTCGGCGTGCTTGGCGAGGTCGGCCACCCCGCCCACCAGGAAACCGACGTGGTGAAGCGAGGTGTCTGGCGAGATCGCAGTGAAAGCCACGTCGTGGTGCCACTCTCCGACCCTGCAGAACGCGAACTTCCACTCCTCGCCCGCGTGAACAATGTCCGAGATCTTGAACCCCAGGTGCTTGCAGACGAAATCAGCTGCTTCCTCGACCCGACCCGTGGTGAGCGTCACGTGGTCCAGATCCACAGGAGCATGCACCGCGTCGTGTTTCCATTCCGTCGCGTGGATGTAGCCCCGTCGCTCCTTGCGACTGACGAGTTGAGCCGTATGCCCAGTCGGCAACCTGAACTCGATCCCTTGCTCGATCCCGGGTGCTTTGGCTGAGACTTCTGAGACGGAGACGTTCGCATGAGCTAGGGACCGAGTGACCTCATCGAGGATCCCCGTGTCACCTACCGATACGGCGAAGCTCTCGATGCCTTTGCCGCCGGGGATCAACACCAAGTCGGCATAATCATCACCACCACAGCCGAGATAAACGCGATCGACGGATCGATCGATCTCGGTGAGTCCAAGCGCTCGTATGTACCAATCCACACAGAGGGCCAAGTCCTCGACCCGCACGGTGACGTGATCCAGAGCGGTCAGTGACATGTGATGAGACTCCTTCCTGTTACGGGCTCTGCTCGGTCGTGCCCGTCATGCGGTTTCGGATCGATCCGACGCCTTCTATGGTTGCGGTGACCACGTCGCCGCTTTTCAGATAGATGTTCTTCGTCCTTCCGACCCCGGCAGGCGTTCCCGTCGCAATCACATCGCCGGGCTGAAGGGTTACGAAATTCGACAGATATGCGATCTGTTCTTCGATGCGAAAAACCATGTCCCGCGTGTTGCCCTTCTGGTGCATTTCGCCGTTGACGTCCAGCGTTATATCGAGGTTGTGCGGGTCGTCGACGAACTGCGCGGGGACTATGTACGGCCCCACCGGCGAAGACTGGTCCCAGGATTTTGCGGACACCCAGTCCATCTTGAAAACGGGCCAGTCCGCGCGCCGGCTTCTGTCTCTCGCGGACAGGTCGTTCATCACGCAATAGCCCGCGACCTGGTCGAGGGCATGCTCCGCCGAGACACGCTTACAATGTTTCCCGATCACTACCGCGAGTTCGCACTCCCAGTCGACCTGTTCGGAATGGTGTGGGAGATCGATATCGTCGAATGGTCCAGCGGTACAGGTGGTCGGCAGTTTGAGAAAGAAGTATGGCTGCGTCTTGGCCTTGTCGATCGGCTCTGAGCCCATCTCGATCATGTGGTCGGTGTAGTTGGCCGCTGCGCAGAACACGGCCCGCGGATAAAGCAAAGGGGCTACCACGCGACCCCGCACCCGAGTGCGGTCGGCCAGGTCCTTGGACAACTCAACCGCTGCCGCCGCGTTTCGCGCCGACTCGAACAACGCGTCCCAGTCATCAAGCAGGCGCAGGAGAGCCGAAGGCTCACTCCTCAGCGGGACCCCGGAGTTCCCTAGGTCGGCCCCGGTCTCTTCGAGCACAGCGCGCAGGTCGAGATGGCGTCCCTCCACGACCAACGACACGACGACGTCACCTCGTGCTTCGATCGCTCCCAGCCGGAAGGCTGTCAAAGTTCTGATGCTCCGTCGAGAGCTGCTATCTGGTCGAAGATCCTCGCAACGAAAACCTGCTGCAGTTGCTCGCCGAACGCTCTGTGATCGTTGGATATGAGTCTTAGGTCAGGCAACGTGACTCGGTCGATGATCTCCTCTCGTTCCATCCCCGAATCGATGGCGACCCGCACCTGAGCAATGGCGGAAGAGACAGAATCGTGCATCTGATCCAACAGCTCGGGACCGCCCGGCCTCCCGTGTCCCGGCACCACCACATCGATGTCCAAAGAGCGCAGCTCTACCAACGTGTCGAGCCAGGCGAAGGGTAGGGACTCGTCGTACCAGATCATTGCCTCGTTGAACACCTGATCGCTCGTGAATAAGACCTTGTCCTGAGGCACATAGACGGCCGTCTCGGCGTCTGTGTGACCTGGGCGCACGAAGGCATCGATGGTCAGGTCGCCCATCCACAATCGCAATGACGCATCGAAGGTGATCTCGGGCTCTCTCGCGTCGTAGGTAGCGACCAGGGCGACCCCTTCTGGGTCGACGCGAGCGACGTACTTGGCCGGATTTCGCATCGGGTTTGGACCTATCGAACTGTCATCCCAGAAACCGGCCTTCGTCCTCGTGCTGGAGATAATCCTGCCGGGCATGAAGGCGTTGCCGAAGACGTGATCCACATGATGCTCGGTGTTGATCAGGTAACGGACCGGAGGCAGCTCGCCGAGATCGGCTCGCCATATGGCGGCCCTCGTCGGTTGCTTGGGCGAATCGATCAGGACCGTGCCCGCGTCGGTTGCGATGGCGCCCACCGTGCAGCCCGCGTGGTCGACGTTTACGTAGATGTGTTCGCTGATGCGTTCCAAACTGCGAGCACTCCTCCACGCGACGACAGGGGGCTCGATGTGTGACCCACGCTGGGGTGAGTCACACATCGAGTGCTACCGGTCCTGAGGTCGGGTGGGTCCCAACGCTCGGCCTCAGGACCGTTGCTACAGCAGATCTATCCCGTTACGGACATCTCCTTGACGATCAGCTTGGAGTCGACCCTCGGGTCCCATTGGAGCCTCTCCGTCATCCCGAAGATGTCGGGAGTGTTGAGGAGGAACACGAGGTAGGCCTCGTCACAAGCGATCTCCGTGGCCTGGTTGTACAGGTCCTGGCGTTCCGCTTCGTCCGTCGTTGCCCGGGCGTCTTCGATCAGCTTGTTCAGCTTCGGGTCGGCTGCAGAAGAAGACAACCCATCCTCGTGGTACTGGGCGGAGAGAAGGCGATCCGCATCCAGTAGCTCGTTGGAGCCCGAGATGAACAGCGAGTCCGGGCGCTCATCGGCGAACACCGCATCGAGGTAGTCGCCGAATTCAAGAATCTGAACCTGAGGGTCAAGACCGATCTGCCTCCAGGAATCGGCGGCGGACTCGATGATTTCGCGGTCCTTCAACCAACGGCCGGCCTCGCCGATCAGGACGAACTTCGTGCCCTCTGCTCCGGCCTCTTGAACGAGCTCTTTTGCCTGGTCCAGGTCGAAGGGATACGGCTCGAGGTTCGGGTTGTAGCCGAACCACGTAGGACTCGTGACCTGACAGGTGTCGACCTCTGCCAGACCCGCAAAGAGGTTTTCCGCAAGAGACTCTTTGTCGATCGCAAGGTTCATTGCCTGGCGCACTCGGGCGTCGGCAAGCGGGCTACCAGCCTGTGGATTAAGGATGAATACGGGATGCTCGAAGCCGGAGTTGACACCTGAGTTCGGCGCCCTCTCCACGTCCTCGGGCGGGAGGTTCAACATCAGATCGAACTCGTCGGACAGGATGCCCGATAGGCGAGCTCCCGATTCCTCGACGAACTTGAACGTCACGGTCTTGATGTTCGATTCGTTGTCGCCCCAGTAGTCATCGTTACGCTCGATCGTGATGTGATCGCCCTTCGCCCACTCGACGAACTTGTACGGACCCGTGCCGGCGGGAGTGTCGGCGAACGTCGGATCTGAAGATGCCTCGGCAGGAACGATCTTCGCCCAGTACAACCGCGTCGGAAGCAAGGCGTCCGGGCCGTTCGTCGTCACATGAACGGTGTAGTCATCCACCTTTTCGGCGCCGGAGATCGAAGCGAGATAGGTGAGCTGTCCAGAGTTGAATTTCGGGTCGATTATCCGCTCGATGCTCGCAACAACAGCGTCGGCGTTGAACGGCTCTCCGTTGTGGAATGAGATCCCTTCGCGCAGCTTGAATTCCCAGGTCTCGTCGTCCACTTGAGTCGGAAGTTCAGCCGCGAGGCCGGGCACGATCTCCCCGTCTGGGGTCCGTGCGAGGAGCGTTTCGTATACATTGTCGTTCACCGCGCGCTCGCCACCGTCGTCTGTTAGCTGCGGGTCGAGGGTCGAGGGCTCTGACCCAAGAGCGATCGTGATCGCCGCGTCCGCCACCTCCGTCGAACCATCCGCACCGTCGGGCGACTCGTCCCCTCCCCCGCTACATGCGGCCGCTACCAGGGCAAACGCAACGATCAGCCCGACGAAATGCCATCTTCTCGGCACTAAGGCCCCCCTTCTTTCCGTTGCTGATCCACGGGGGGTTCACTGAAGGCGAGCCAAAATGAAGGTGAACAGCAAGCTGTTCGGACCCTCCCCCAGATACCCCGTCGGACGCTCGGTATGCAAAACTGTATACGATTCGTGTTTACGGTGTAAAGGCGCTCCGGAAAACCCGGTCACGCAAAATGGTGTTTCTCAGCCCCCTGCCAACCACCGTTCGTCGATCGCGCTCGCCTCGTCGACCTTGAACTTGCCGCGGCACCACGGACACTCGAGCGCGACATCGACGAAGCGGATCCCGTAGTCAACCGAGAACGCCTTGGCGCAAGTGGGACAGGTCACCCAGAAGATCCGATTCATACCTGCTCCGTTTCTCCGACGTAGTCGCTCAACACGATCCTGTCGAGCGCCTCTTGGGGCACGCGGTTCATCTCCGGCATCGCTCTATCGAGAGGTCGTGTCGCGTCGATCAGGACCTTGCGGTAGCCCATGGCCGTCGTGAAGACGGTCGGGATGTTGTGGAGCATGTCCACATCGCGGGATGGGTCCGTGTTGACCAAGACCGACCAGATCACGTCGGATTCGTCGAAGATGTCGATGTTGTCGTCAACGACGACCGCAACCTGGAAGGTAAAGGATTCCTGGATCGCCGCGAGGGCGACCGCCTTGCCTTGGCCCTCTTTCGTCTTCCGGATCGAGATGTACACGGCCAACCGTCCGCAACCCGAATAGGGGCAGTGCACGGCCGTGATGATGTCCCCGAACCGCTTGCGCAGGGTGTTGAAGAGCGATCCTTCCTTGGGTATCTGCCCGGCAGTGAAATGGTCGTGATGCCCGGCGAAGACATCCTGAAGGATCGCCTCTCTGCGCTGCGTGATTGCGGTGACCTGCATCACCGGACGCAACGTCTGGGACTGGTATTGCCGCGTGATGTCTCCGAAGGGGTCGGCGACCATCCGAACGCCGGGTGGGACAACGCCCTCGATGATGATCTCCGCGTCGGCCGGGACCAGGAAATCAGAACCCCAGGTCTCGGACGGAACGAGGCGTAGAGGCTCTCGGATGAATCCACCGATCGTTTCGTAGTCGTCGCTGTCATATGCGGTGAGCCCCATGGTTCCCAGGTAGAAGGCCGGATGATGGCCCAGGATCGCAACGATCGGCATCGGCAGATTCCGCTCTTCGTAGTACCGAAGTGCTCGTTCGGAATCGGGCGAGTGGATCGTGATGCGCAGACGCTGATGGTCCTCGAAGTCATAGAAGGCCTTGATGAAAGACGCGTTGTAGGCGCCGGACTCGGGGTCCTTCACTGCGAGGGTCATCGTTAGGCAGGGTCCGTAGTCCCCTTCCGAATGGATGACGATCGGGAGGTCGCGCGTGTCGATGTCGTCGCCCACCTTGACGACCTCTTTCACGGGCGCCTCTCCAGGAGGGATCACGACCGGCGTAGGCGCCTGATTTCCGAGGGTCGAGAACCCGAGGCTCAGCGGCAGCTTCGATTCCTTGGGGTCGAACTCCAGTGCGACCGCACATCGCTCGCGCCTGGCGAATACGTTGATCAAGAGCGGAACATCTGAAACCTCGCCCTTAAGGTTGAGCGGCTTCTCGAACAAGACCATCGGCCTGCGACCGTCGTTGTCCAGGTGTTGCAGGATCGCAGTGACGTCGAAGTTTGCAGGATCGACTTCCTTCTCGACCCTTATGAAGTCATCGGGATGATCCCGTTCCATCTGCTTGATGAACTCGCGTAGATCCTTCGCCATGTCTTTCTCTCCAGTCCTAGTGCCATACGGCGTCAAACGGCTACGAACGCTCCTCCGTAACGTGGGTCCACGGCCGCAGTCGGTGCGGCTCCAACACGACGTCTCACTACGTGTTCGCTGACGATCAAGCTCAACGCGGGGACCGTCTCGAGTCGCTGGACTCTGTTCGATAGATCGGCAAGCTCGTCGGCAGAGAACCCCTCTTCGACCTTGAGCACCTCTCCCCCCGATTCCCATTCCCAACGCGGGACCGCGACGAGGCGGCCCGGGTCCGTCTCTCCGCCGAGTGCGTGGGCCGCCGTTTGCGCGTTCCACGACATCTGGTTTTCACCTCCGGGGGTTCCTCCCATTAAGGCGTCCCCGTCTGCGGCCATGACCGCCCATGCGTGCAAAGTTGTCGCCGGGCGCTGGCCGGCCCGCGGGAAGTTGGGATGGTCTGCTTCCGCAGAAAATCCCCTGCCGGCGCGATTGTTGAGGATTAGGTCGTAGTCGTGGACGACGATTCCGCTCCCAAAGCGCGGGAACGAATTCGAATGCACGATCACCACGACGTTGCCTTCGCCATCAGCGGCGGTGACTATCGAAGTTCCTTCCACTCCTGCAGGTACATCGGCAAGCGATCCGGACAGCCAGTGCTTCCCGGCCATCACTCTCGAAAAGACGTCGCCCGTTGAGTCGGTCTGTTTCAAACCATCCAGGGCAACGCGGAGCGCCGCGCCTTGGGTAGGAGCGGGAGTCGTCCAAAGCGTGCGACCTTCGATCTCGCACCGATCAGGCGCTGACCAGTCGCAACGCGCGTTACCCAAATCCTCGAGTGTCATTACGCCTCCACGAGATGTGATCGCGGCCACTGCGGCTTCACCAAGCGGGCCCGCGAATAGCCCGGACCCCCGAGTAACGAACTCCTCCAGCGCTTTGGCGAGACCGGGCAACGTAACGATCTCTCCCGCCTTGTGTGGGCCTTCATCCGGTAGGTAGACGGTGCCTTCGGGGTTTTGAGACTCGATGAGATCGCGGGATAGCTCCACGAGTCGCTCTGTCATCCAGGACCACGCGAAACCGTCGCGAGCGAGATCGATCGCCGGTTGCGCTAATTGACCGAGGTCGAATCGCCCACGTCGAGCCAGCGCCTCGTATCCCGCGGGCGCGCCGGGCACGCCGACCGAAAGGGGGCCGGTCAGAGGCAGCCCAGAAGATTCGATCGTCGCTGCGAGCGCCGCCGGAGCGGGGCCGACTGAGATCAAGCTCTCCGGGGCGTCCGCTTCCTTGGGAAGAACGAGCGCGACCAGATCTCCTGCCAAGCCACACTTGGAAGGGATGAGTACGGTTTCGGCAAGCGCTGCGACGACCCCCGCATCGAACGCGTTACCCCCGGCTCTTAGAGCCTCGGCGCCGAGAAAGGCCGCCGTCGGCGCGACGGCAGTTACAACGCCTCGATGGCCCACACCCGTGCAGTGACGTGCTACGACGCTCAGCGCGTCGCGCACGACGGACGCAGAGAGATCGTTAGCCACGCTGCGAGTGAGCGAAGCCGATGAACTTGATCTGCGAGAAAGCCTCCATCGCGTAGCGAACGCCCTCTCGGCCGAATCCGCTCTTCCGGTAACCACCGAATGGATAGGTGTCCAGCCTGAAACGGCTGGCTTGGTTCACCCATACCGAACCGAAGCGGAGCCGCTGAGTGATCGCAAGAGCGGATTCGAGACCGGCCGTGAAGCATGCGGCCTGGAGACCAAGTTCGGTGTCGTTCGCCCTGTTGATCGCATCGTCCAAGCCGTCGGCCTTCACGACCGCGGCGACTGGCCCGAACACCTCCTGGCACATGATGAGCGCTTCGTCTGGAGGGTCCATGACGATCGTGGGGCCGTACAGCAATCCCGTGTCCGGGCGCCCATCGCGTGGGAGCTTCGCGCCAAGCGACTCGGCATCTGCGATGAAAGACGCCACTCGGTCACGATGGCGTTCGTTGAGAAGGGGCCCGATGTCCGTCGCGCCATCGCTGGGGTCACCGACGACCAAAGCATCGGAGGCCGCCGCGAACCGATCGACGAACGCCGTGTATACCGAGGCATCCACGATGACTCTTTGGGCAGAGATGCATTGCTGCCCACTCGCGGAAAACGCTGCTTCCGCGATCTTGCCTGCTGCATCGTCAAGGTCAGCATCCGCGCACACGATGTTGGGCGCGTTCGAACCGAGCTCGAGCATGACCGGCTTGACCCCCGCCGCCTTCAAGACTGCTTCGCCGGCAACCACGCCACCGGTCAAGCTGACCGCCCTGACCTTGGGGTGAGCCACCAACTGGAGCGCGACTTCGGGCCCGCCGGGTAGGACCTGGACGAGGCCCGCAGGCACGAAGCGCGACAAGGTCTCCGCGATCATTAGAGCCACGGCCGCACCTTCCGGGGCAGGCTTGATCAGGACCGCATTCCCCATCGCCAGCGCAGGCGCCACCTTCTGCATCAAGAGATTCACCGGCGCATTGAAAGGAGTGATGGCGACGACCGGCCCCAAGGATTCTCTTTGGGTCATGCCCAAGTAGCCCTCGCCGCCGGCGACGGCATCGAGAGGGATGGTCTCCCCCCTCATCCGGCTTATCTCCTCCGCGCACAGATGCAGAAGATCGATGCCGCGCTTTGTTTCGAATCCGCTCAGGCGTCGGGGCTTGCCGAGCGTCTCGATCAGCAGATCGATGATCTCGTCGGATCGGTCGACAAGCGCTGTGGCCGCATCATGCAGCCACTTCGCCCGGATGTGTCCGGGCGTCTCGATGTTCTCAACCCAGGCGCGCTCCGCGGCTTCCACCGCGCTGGCGACATCTTCACGGTTAGCTTCCTCGAGCTCGCCTATCTTTCGATCGCTGAAAGGCGAATAGATCTCATGCGCGACTCGACTATCGCTACTCGCCTCCTTTCCGTCCAGCCACAACCCCCACCGGCGGGACGGCGATGCGGTGGTCAAAGAATCTTCACGCTGAGGGGACGTGGGTCTGCCTCTCTCGGTCGAGGTTGAGCTGAAGGACGCAGATGAAAACGAGGAGAGGATGGATCCCCATTCGCTGGAGCTCGTCCTCGTCCATCGCCTCGAGCGCCGTCCCTTCCTCCGCCGACAGATCGAACTCGGAGGCGTACGCGCTCGCATCGGCGAGATACCGCTCTCGAGAGTCACGAGTCATCCGAAGTTCGTAGAGCGCTTTGGTCAGTTCCAGACGGTCCGACCGCAGAGGCGGGTAATGGAAGCCTTCGGATGTCGCTTCGGGATTCGCTTGATCCTCAGTCCAGCCGAAGAGCACGTAGTTGTGGTGCCAGGACATCTCGACCAACGTCTCGTCGGGTTTGCGTTCCCCGAGGGCTCCCGCGAGGATCGCCCATGAGCGTGCCTCGACGTTGCCGGTGCGATCCAGCGCGGCGTTGTCCATCGCCACGATGCTGCGCAGGTTCCCTGCTCCGATACGGTCCACGAGGTCCTCGTCGGTCGTCACATCCGGCGAGGAGTAGCGCTCTGTGCCCGGGTAGTGAGACAGCCCGCCGCTGCTGATGATCACGGCCCTCTTGCCCAATGCGTGCATTCCGCGCCCCAGAGCCTGGCCGAACGCATAGCAACGCTCCGACGATGGTTGCGGAGCGATGTAGCTGTTCACGTAGATGGGAAGGAGCGTGGTTTCGGGTCCGAACCCGCAGAACGTCAACGGGATCGCGAACTCGTAGCTGATCGAACCGGCAAGGCTGAACGCGGGGTCGAAGCCCTCGTCCTGCAGATATTGCACGAGCTGCATAGAGAGGTCGCTCGCCACCGGCCATGCGAACTTCCGGCCGGCGAATGACCCCGAAGCGGATGGACCCGCATGGAGCGTGAACGGAGGAACGCAATCGACCATGAAGTTCTCGAGATGGTCGTTGGCCGCGATCACGACCACGTCCGGCTCCAGCGCACGCAGACCCTCGCCGATCTTCCCCATAGCGGCCTCAACCCGTTGGACCTGAGCAGCGTCCTCGGTCGGTGGCAGGGTGAAGAATTGAGGCGCGTGAGGAAGAGCCGCTCCACCCACAAACCCCGTTAGTCGACTTCGCTCCGAGCCATGCGCCATCAAGCCAGCACCCCCTCGATCTACGGCGTTGGGCCCAAAGGGCCGCCCCACCCGAGAACAGATGAGTTCCGGGTCCGAGCCCCGGCAGACCAGCGGATTGTATACAAACTGGAATTGCGCTGTAAAGACGGTTGGGCGCTAATTACGCCTCAGGATCACGCAACCAAGAAAGACGTGCTCGCCATTCTTTCAGCAGGGTCGCTTCCTCGATACCAACGCAGTCGAATGTGATGGTTTTGTTAGTTGGAAGTCCTGGATGCTGGTCATCTTCCGTGGAAATGACTTCTATCTCGAACGCTTCGACTTCCATTTGTCCCTTGTGGTGCAATTTGTGAGCGGTCCCGCGCACGTAGCACACGACACCCCGCCCGACGTAGCAGAGAAGAAAGCTCCCCCGGTCGGCGAGGTTTCGTCCGGTGTTGGTGTCGGGCCACAGTGCCAGGCGCAACGTGACATCGTCGAGGGCGAGGATCTCGCCTGCACTCAACATCGACGAGCGTGGACTTCCGTCCTCGTCGACGGTCACCACGACGTAGCCGAGACCCATCTGAGACTCGAGATCGTTACCGTCGAAGGCACTCTTCACTTCCGGCGGGAGCATCGTTCCGACGACCCGAGGCATCAGCCGCTTCGCTCGACCGGAGGGTCGGCCGCAGCCAGCTGCCGTTCGCCCCATCGTTTACAGAGATCGTTGTCGATCCCGAACAAATCGAGGGCACGACCCACGGTGTGGTCGATCATGTCCTCGACAGTCTTCGGGCGAGAGTAGAAGGCCGGGAGAGGCGGCGCTACGATCGCGCCCGCCCGAGCGACCTTCAGCATGTTCTCCAGGTGGATGATGCTCAGCGGCGACTCACGCGCCATCAAGACCAACTTCCGCTGCTCTTTCAAGACCACGTCGGCGGCACGATGGACCAGGGTCTCGGAAAGACCGTTCGCTATCGCGGCAAGCGACCGCATGCTGCAAGGGAGCACGATCATCCCGGACGTCAGGAACGACCCACTCGAGATTCTTGCGGCTTGGTTGTCGCTTGCGTATGAGTAGCTCGCGAGTTTGCGGACGTCGTCGGGGTTGCGCTTGGTCTCGGCGATTATCGTCTTCTCGGCCCAATCGCTCATGATCAGGTGCGTTTCGATCCCGAGGTCTATCGCAACTTCGAGAAGGCGGACGCCGAAAATCACTCCGCTAGCACCGGTGATGCCCACGATCAGCCGGCTGGATTCCGTCATCGGTCAGACCCCCTTACCTGCGCCGCCGCAACCACTAGTTTCCTAACCCGCTCTGGCGTCAAAGGGACCTCGTCGACGAACACGCCATTCGCAATTCCGATGGCGTTCTCGACCGCCGCGGCGATCACTGCGCCCGGCGCGATCGCACCCCCTTCGCCAGCACCTTTCATCCCGCCAATTGTGAAGGGTGAGGGGGTCTCTAGATGACCGACTTCGATGCCAGGCACTTCCATCGTCGACGGCACGAGGTAATCGAGGAAAGTTGTCGTGAGGAGCTGGCCCTCGTCGTCGTAGATCAACTCCTCGTACAAAGCGCCGCCGATCCCCTGGGCGATGCCTCCTTGGACTTGCCCCTCGACCACCGTGGGGTTGATCATCGGGCCGCAATCCTCGACGACGACATAGCGCAGGATGGTGACGCCTCCCGTTTCGGGATCCACTTCGACGATCGCCATCTGCGAAGCGTTCGCGAAAGTGCCGCTACCGGGGAAAGCGTCGTAAGCGCCCGTCGCTTCGAGGTAGGGATCGAATCCTGGCGGCAGTTTCTCGGCCCGGTGATAGACAAAGCGCGCGAGCTGAGCCACTTCGATGTTTTGCTCGGGGGCTCCCTTGATGCGGACTTGGCCTTCCTCGAGCTCTACGTCCTCAACGGATGCTTCAAGGATGTGGGCCCCCAATATCTTCAGGCGTTCGCCGATCTGTCCAGAGGCCTGCATCGCGGCTCCCCCACTGAGCACTGCCGTGCGACTTGCCAGGGTTCCCGTTCCGTAGGGCGTGGTCTGCGTGTCGCCGAACAGAACTCGCACGTCTTTCAGCGGGATCGTGAGCTTGTCCGCGACGATCTGGCCGATCGTCGTCTCGTGTGACTGACCGTGAGAGTGCGCTCCTGTGTGCACGGTGACCTTGCCCGACGGATCCATGCGGATCGCTACCGTCTCGTTGGCCGGGATGATCGGCGCTGCCCTCTTAACGAATTCGGTTGTCGTGTGAGCGGTCTGTTCGGTGAAGCACGCAACGCCGATCCCGAGCAAACGACCTTCTGCCCGCGCGTCTCTCTGGATCAAGCGGAACTCGTCGTAATCGATATTCTCGCGAACCTTCTGTAGGGATTCCTTGAAGCTCCCACTGTCGTACGTCAGTCCCGTGATCGACTCGTATGGGAACTCCGAACCATCGACGAGATTCAGCATCCGGACATCCACGGGATCACCGTTAACCGCATGCGCCACGCGATCCATAGCTCGCTCGATCGCGAAGCATGCGCTCGGCCGGGCCACACCTCGGTAAGGCCCGAGCGTGGACTTGTTCGTGACGACACCCCACGCCTGGGCCTCAAAGTTCCTGATGCGGTAGGGCCCGGGCAGAATGCGCATCGCCATGCCCTGCTCCATCCCGGCCGTCCAGGGATAAACGGAGTACGCGCCGCAATCGACATAGATGTGCGACTTCATACCGAGGATCAGGCCATCCGCGCGGTAGGCCACTTCCATGTCGTAAACGTGCTCGCGCGAGTGAGTGCTAGCGAGGAAATGTTCTCTCCGATCCTCGATCCACTTGATGGGTCGGGCCAGCTCGACTGCGATGGCTGCGAGCGCGAGATCCTCGGGATAGAGGTGCGCCTTGACCCCGAAGCCTCCGCCGACGTCCGGGGAGATAACCCTGATGCGATGCTCCGGCATCCCCAGGTGGTCGGCGATACCAGTCCGCACGATGTGTGGAGCTTGGGTTGCCGTCCAGAACGTGAGTAGTTCCTCGGCGGGGTCGTAGCTCGCAACAGTCCCCCGTGTTTCGAGCGGGATAGCCGCGTGCCTGTTGGTACGCACCTTCATCTTGATGATGCCGTCCGCCTCCGCGAACGCGCTGTCGACGTCGCCTCCTGAAACGCTCGTTTTGAGGATGACGTTGTCGCGCCAACCATCGTGCAGGAGCGGAGCATCCGCACTGATCGCCTTATCGATCGTCGATACCGCCTCGAGCGGGTCGTAGTCGATCTCGACCAGCGCGGCCCCGTCCTCGGCGATGTAACGGTCCTCGGCCAGAACCATCGCAACCGCCTCGCCCACGTAGCGCACCCGGGCTGTCGCGATCGCATCGGCCGCGGACGTCTGCCACGTCGGATGAATGGGAACCGGATCGCATCTGATCGGCTTGACTACGCCTTCGAGATCCCGGCCCGTGCGCACGCCGATGACCCCTTTGACGTTCAGGGCGTCCGCGACGTTGATGGACGTGATCTCTGCATGGGCGAACGGCGAGCGAACGAAGGTCGCGTGGATCATCCCTGGAAGGGTTATGTCGTCGACGTACTTCGCACGTCCCATGAGGAAGCGCGGATCCTCGACGCGAGCAACGCGTGCGCCGAACAGACGCGGTCGAACGCTGCTAACCATCGACGGAAGCCCTGGCGTTCAACTCTTCGGCGGCCGCCTTCACCGCCTTGACGATGAAGACGTAGCCGGTGCAGCGGCACATGTTTCCTGCGAGGCCCTCACGGATCTGATCGTCCGTGGGCATCGGCGTGCGCTCGAGTAGATCCTTGGTCGCGAGCACCATTCCAGGTGTGCAGAAACCACATTGAAGCCCATGGCTCTCCCAGAACGCGCGCTGGATGACATCCATGTCGTCTCGAGTTTGTCCGAGGCCTTCGATAGTAGTGATCACTGACCCTTCCGCCTGGACCGCGAACATCAAACACGAGCGAACGGCGTCCCCGTCCAAGAGGATCGTGCAAGCACCGCACACACCGTGTTCACATCCGACATGGGTTCCGGTCATGCCGAGGTCGTGACGGATGAAATCCGATAGCAGGCGCCTCGGCTCGGCAACGCCTTCTAACTCTCTTCCATTCACTTGAAGGCGGATAACGGCTTTCTCTGAACCCGAATCAGACAATGTTCACCTCTCGCTCTGAGCAGCGGCGAGCAGCGCTCGCTCGGTCATGATTTGGGCCAGGTGGGTCCGAAAGTCGGAGCTCGCATGCGCGTCCGACGGTGGATCTAGTTCGGACGACAGGTTCGAGACCGCCTGCTCGATCTCCGATCGAGAAAGAGTGGTGCCGACGAGCGCGGCTTCAGTCAGCGGCGCTCTAACAGGGCGATCCGATGCGCCGGCGATTGCGATGGACACCTGTGTCACGGCCCCCCCGTCGAAGATGACGTCCACGGCGGCGGCGCTGAGCGCGAAGTCGCCCGATTTCCGAGCGAACTCGGAAAAGCCCCAGCCATGGGAAGCGGGCCTCGACGTGAACCGCACGGACGACACGAACTCAGTCGGCTCGAGCGATGTCGTGAAGTAGCCGTGGAAGAAATCCGATGCTCGGATGGTCCGCGATCCGCTCGAGCTGGTCGCCACGATCTCGCAGTCATTGAGAACGGCGATGCAGGGCATCTCGGCCACGGGATCTGCGTGTGCGAGGGTGCCCCCGATCGTGCCTCTATTGCGGATCGCCGGGTACCCGATATGCCCTGCGGCCTGCGCCGCCGCCGGGAAACGCTCCTGCACGAGCTTGGACTCGGCGACGGCTCGATGGCGAGTGAGGGCCCCGATCTCGAGTCGATCGTCCTCCTTAGTGACGTAGTCGAGGGCGGTCACCCTGTTGAGGTCGATAAGGACAGCCGGCTGGCTGAGCCTGATGTTCATCAGCGGCACGAGGCTCTGACCGCCGGCCAGCAGCTTCGACTCATCGCCGTACTCGGCGAGCAGGGAGACCACCTCTTCGATCGTTGTTGGAGCGAAGTAGCGGAATCGCGCCGGCTTCAATCGGCTCCCGCGGAGAACGCGGCCTGCGCATTCGAGATGTGCCGGCCGGCAAGCAGAGCGGCCAATTCAGGATCACCTGTTTTGACTGCCTCGAGGATCGCGGCGTGTTCGCCCCAAGACGACAAGCCTCTGCGTTCGACGTGGATCGAGTAAACGAACTCCATCTTGTCGCGGATCATCGTCCAGACCTTCAGGAGGTTCGAGTTGCCACTCGCGATCACCAGCAGGCGATGGAACTCGGTGTTCAGATCCGGAAGCTCTTTGATGCGACCAGCATTCGCGGCCTTTGTCCCTCTCTTCAGAACGGCCTCGAGTTCGCCTAGTTGAGAGCCGCCGAGATTTTTGGCGGCCAAACGAGCGGCCGTCGACTCCAAGCTCTCGCGCACAACGAAGATCTCGTCGGCTTCGTCAAGAGAGATGGCGACAACCGACGCCCCTCGTCCCGGATTCAATTCGACGAATCCTTCGACCTCGAGGGCTTTCAGAGCTTCTCTCACTGGATTCCTCGATATTCCGAGCTCTTGTGCAAGGCGGTCCTCAACTAAGCGTTGGCCCGGCTTGTATCTCCCGGACACGATGTCTGCACGGATCTTGTCGAGTGCAGTCTCAAATAGCGCGTGCCGAACGGTGACCGCCACTAGCTCATCCTTTGCATGGACAGCTCAACGGTGTTCCTTCCTAGTTCGTCGGCGCGTTCTGCACAAGGCCATTGACTCGATATGGGGATTGTATACAATGCCGCGCAGCCAGCGCAAGAGACAAGCGCAGAGTCAAGCGAGGTCGGGGGGCCGGGCCATCGAAGATCACCACGAATCCGTTCGGTGAACGCGTGCTTCGGGTTCGTCGATGGACGTGTAGCCTGCGCGACTTCCGTTTCGGCCATCACTGATCCAGGGCCTACACAGGGAATGCGATGACACGCTTCCTTCTGAAAAGGCTGCGCCAAGGTTTCCTCGTCGTGTTGGGCGTGACCGTCGCAGTGTTCATCGCGACGCGCATGGTGGGCGATCCAGCGCGAGTGATGCTTCCCCTCAACGCGACTCCCGAAGAGAGAACGCATTTCCGGGACGAACTCGGACTTAACGATCCACTTCCGGCCCAATTCTCCAGCTACATGCAGGGCTTAGCTCGGGGAGATTTCGGAGAGTCGATCTGGCAAAGAAGGCCCGCCATCGGGGTCGTGATCGAACGGATCCCTCGGACGTTTCAGTTGGTCTTCGGGGGGATGGCACTCGCAGTGTTGCTGTCGATTCCTCTTGGCCTGATCGCAGCGATCGCAGCGGGAAGGTGGGTGGACAAGCTCACAGTGTTCTTCAGTCTCCTGGGCCTTTCGATCCCCCAGTTCTGGTTGGGGTTGATGCTCATCATCTTCTTCGGAGCCCAGCTGGGTTGGCTACCTACGTCCGGCGTAGGCACGTGGAAACACATGATCCTGCCGATGGTCGTCGTGGCTCTGCCCGCGGCCGGCCGCATGGCCATGATCCTTCGCTCCTCGATGATCGACGAACTCAAACAACCATATGTACGAACGGCTCGGGCTAAGGGCCTCTCGCGGCGGCGCGTGATCGGGACGCACGCTCTTCGTAACGCGCTGACCCCTGTGATCACCCTAGGTGCATGGGAACTGATCAGGGCTTTGGCCGGCTATTCCGTGATCGTCGAGACCGTATTCGCTTGGCCCGGTCTCGGTTATCTGGCCAAGCAGGCGCTTGATCAGCACGACCTCGTGCTGCTCCAGGCCGTGGTCCTCGTCGTTGCGGTCCTGGTGACGGTCATCAATGTCGCTGTCGACGTCGTTTACCGCGCTGTCGATCCCAGAACGAGGTTGGTTTGATGGATCAAGCCGTCGAAAAACCGCTCGTTCCGCCTCGTTATGTAGGTCCGGGCCCCCTTCGTCGAACGGCACGCGGGATCCGTTGGCTGGCACGCGAGGCATGGAAGGACAAAGTCGGCCTACTCGGTTTACTCGTTGTGGGTGGGCTGCTGTTCGTTGCGATTGCCGCACCGCTCGTTGCGCCACATGACCCGACCGCACAATCTCTCGAGACGCGTTTGATGCCGCCGTTCTGGCTGGACGGCGGAAGCCTGAGCTATCCGCTCGGAACCGATGCGCTGGGCCGGGACATCCTTTCCCGCGTGATCTTCGGATCACGCACCTCGCTCCTCATCGGCGTCTCGGTCGTCTTGGTCGCTGGAGCTTTCGGAACGCTCATCGGACTGTGGGCCGGTTACAAGGGCGGGCGTACCGACTCCGTGCTCATGAGGATCGTAGACACACAGGTGTCTTTCCCCGGACTCCTCATCGCTTTATTGATCTTGGCGGTAATAGGCGCGAGCGCCCAGACAGTGATCATCGCCCTCTCGATCAACGGTTGGATGGTCTACGCGCGCTTGGTACGCGGTTTGATGTTGTCGCTGCGGGAATCCCTCTATGTTGAAGCGGCCGAAGTGATCGGGTGTAAACCACGCCGCGTCATCTTCCGACACATGCTGCCGAACCTGTCCTCTCCGCTACTCACTCTGGGGATCTTGGAGTTCGCTCGGATCATCCTTGCCGAAGCTGGCTTGTCTTTCCTCGGGTTCGGGATCCAGCCGCCCGCCACCTCCTGGGGACTTGACGTCTCTTTCGGCCGCGACTACATGTTCGCTGCGTGGTGGCTCGTTGCATTCCCGGGCATGGCCATCTCGGTAACGGTGCTCGGAGTGAACCTATTGGCGAGTTGGCTACGGATAATCGCCGACCCACAGGAACGAGACAAGCGGTTCGCTCGGGGGGTGCCCGGTGGGGGTTGAGACGGCCATCGAAACGGCCCGCGCCTCATTCAACGGCGCGAACCACCTCCTCGAGATCGACGATCTCAATGTCCGTTTCTACACGGAACGAGGCGTCGTTCAAGCCGTGCGAGGGATCTCGTTCTACGTAGACCAAGGCGAAACGATCGCGCTCGTCGGCGAATCGGGGTCAGGGAAGAGCGTGACCGCGCAAGCCGTCCTTGGACTGGTCGACGCACCGGGCCGGATCACCGGCGGCGAGATCCGTTGGAAAGGCGAGTCCCTCAGTGCCGGACACGGGGGCTGGGACAAGGTGCGGGGCAAGTCCATATCGATGGTCTTCCAAGATCCAATGACATCGCTCAACCCGCTAATGACCGTGGGTCGCCAGATCGGCGAGACGATGCGGAGGCATCTTGGATATTCGAGGAGCGCCGCCAGGAGGCGCACCCTGGAGCTCTTGGGCCTTGTCGGCATATCGGCACCCGGTGAGCGGGTCGATCAGTATCCGCACGAGTTCTCGGGCGGGATGCGGCAGCGAATCATGATCGCCGCTGCCCTCGCATGTGAGCCCGAGCTTCTCATCGCAGACGAGCCCACGACAGCACTCGACACGACCATCCAGGCTCAGATCCTCGAGCTGATAGCGGACATCCAGACTCAGATGAGCCTCGCTGTGTTGCTTATCACTCATGACCTGGGGGTCGTGGCCGGCCTATGCGAGCGCGTTGCGGTCGTCTATGCAGGCAAGATCGTCGAGACCGGTTCCGTCGACAACGTCTTCGCCCTCCCGTCGCACCCTTACACGACAGCGCTCCTGGGTTCGGTCCCGCGCCTCGACATGCCACGAATGAGTCTGAAGCCGATCGAGGGGTCGCCGGCCGACATGGTTAACGCACCGCCAGGCTGTCCGTTCCACCCCCGCTGTCCGAAGGTGACGGAGATCTGCATCACTGACGAGCCGCCTTTGGCCCGCGACCTCCGCGGAAGGGAGGTGGCGTGCTGGCATGCTGACAACCAACCAGCCTGAGCAACAGGGAACCGACGCCGCCGAATCCCTCTTGCGGATCGACCAACTCTCCGTTCACATCCCCATCGCGACAAAACTCGGTACCAAAGCCAAGGCGTACGTGCATGCGGTAGACGACGTTTCGTTGGAGCTGCGGAGGGGCGAGACTCTCGCCATCGTCGGGGAATCGGGGGCCGGCAAGACGACACTGGGACGCACGGTTCTGCGTCGCATCAACGCGACTTCGGGAAAGATCTGGTTCAAGAACCGCGACATAACGGCGGTCAGGGGTGAGGAGCTCCGCGCCCTCCGGCGCGAGATGCAGCTCATCTTCCAGGATCCGTATGCCAGCTTGAACCCCCGCATGAGGGTCGCCCAGATCGTGGCCGAGCCTCTCGTCGTTCACGGAATGGTCAAGGATGCAGTCGAGGCGCGCTCTCGTGTGATCGAACTTCTCGAACTTGTGGGCTTGCCGCCCGATGCGATCGACCGTCATCCTCACGCCTTCAGTGGTGGTCAGCGCCAGCGCATAGGTATCGCTCGTGCGATCGCCCTATATCCCGACTTGATCGTCGCCGACGAACCGGTGTCGGCGTTAGACGTCTCGATCCGCGTGCAGGTGATCAACCTCTTGCTCGATCTCCAAAGCCGATTCGGACTCTCGTACCTCTTCATCTCGCACGACCTCTCGGTCGTCAAGCAGATCGCTCATCGCATCGCGATCATGTACGCCGGGCAGATAGTCGAGATCGGCGACACGCTAAGCATCTGCGACGATCCACAACACCCTTACACCAAAGCGCTTCTATCGGCGGTGCCGATACCGGACCCGGTGATCGAACGAGAACGTCACCGCACTCCGATCGCGGGCGAGATGCCCGACCCGACCAACCCTCCAAAGGGATGCAGGTTCCACACGAGGTGCCCGATCGCAGTTGAACATTGTTCCGAAGAAGCGCCACCTCTCGAGCTCAAGCGGTCCGGCAATGAGGTGGCCTGTTGGCTGCTTTGACAACCGAATCTCAACGCGTCGATCGCAAGGCGTCTCATCCGAATTTCGTCCTGGCGACCGTCCTTATAGGGACGTTCGTCGGCACGATCAACAATACGGCGGCTAACGTCAGCCTCCCGGAGGTCATCTCCGATTTCGATGTCCCGCTCGGCTCGGGAACGTGGTTCATAACGGCGTACCTGTTGACGCTCTCCGTTCTTATGCCACTGGGCGGCCGGCTAATCGACTTCTTCGGGACCAGAAAGCTGTACCTCCTTTCGATGTTCGCCTTCCTGATCGTCTCGGTCTGCGTTCCGCTCGCTCCCAACTTCGGATGGGTCCTCGTGTTCCGGGGACTCCAGGGCGTCTTCGGGTCCATCACGTTGCCGACGGTGATGGTCACCATCGCGACCTATTTCCCGGCGGGGAAGAGGGGCCGGGCGATGGGTGCGTGGGCCGGCGTCAACGGAACGGCCCTGGCCCTCGGCCCGCCGATCGGAGGAGTCATCACCGACGCGTTCGGATGGCGGGCGGTGTTCTGGGCCAGCATCCCCGTCGTCGTGATCGCGCTGATCCTGTCGATGGCGTTCCTTCCACACATCGAATCGAGAAAGACCGGCAAACTCGACCTGCCGGGCGGGGCGCTCTTCACCGGGGGCTTAGCGCTATTGCTCCTCGCCCTCTCGCAAGGCCCGCGCTGGGGATGGTCGTCCGTCGCGTTGATCGCGTCGCTCGCGACCTCGACGTTCCTCCTTGGCGCGTTCGCGTTCCGCTCGTTTAGTTCGAAGGACCCATTCCTTGACCTGGGGATCTTCAAGAACCGCGCCTACCTCGCAACGAGCATGGTCGCTGGCCTGCAGATGATGGTCCAGTTCGGAACCATGTTCCTGACGCCGCTGATGTTGGTCTTGTTGTTCGAAAAGAGCGTCGGCTTCGCTGGTTTGGTCCTCTTCCTATTGCCCTTGAACATGGGCATCGCGGGGCCCTGGATGGGTCGCCTCGTCGACAAGAACGGCAGTTACGGCGTGATCCGGGCCGGGTGTCTCTCACTGTTGGCCGGAGGAGTGATGCTGATCGTTTGCGTTCGCTCGAGTGAGCTCTGGCCCTTGTACATCGGGTTGGTGTTCGTCGGCTGGGGGATCGCTGCGATCCAGGCCCCTGCCGCTTCTCTGGCAGCGGAATCACTTCCGTCGAGTATCCGGGGCGTCGGTCTCGGCACCTACAACACGATCAGGTTCACGAGTGGGTTGGTCGGCACTGCCATCTTTTCGCTGCTGCTCGAAGGCGTGTCCGGCACCGGGAACGTCCACCGCGTGAGCAAGACCACGCAGACGGATGCATTCACTGCGGATCTCGTTCTTCTAGTGGTGCTCGCCTGCTTCACGAGCTTCGTTCTTCGTTTCGTCATGCCCCGTTCGGTAGCGATGCAGAGGCCGGCATGAAGCTGAGCCACCCGATGAACGTTCTCGGCGACGAAGGCCGGCCGGAGGGACGCAACTTCTGGGCTCCGATCGTGATCGGCACCGGAGTCGGGTTCCTTTCCGGGCTGTTTGGAGTCGGCGGAGGGATAGCAATCGTGCCTGCTCTCGTCATGCTGCTGCACATAGAGCAGCGATTGGCGCATGGGACGTCTCTGGCGGCCGTGATCCCCATCGCCATCTCCGGGGTGTTCGGCTACGCGTTGAGCGACTCTATCGAATGGGAGGCCTTTTTCTACCTGGTGATGGGAGGGATCGCGGGTGCGTACCTGGGGACTCACCTGCTCGGTCGGATCTCGCACAACGCGCTGCGGATTGGGTTCTCGATCGCGATGATCGTGACGGCGCTGCGTTTGGTCATCGAACCTTCGACGTCGATCGGCGTCCTCAATCCACCCGATCCCTTCGTCGGGATCCTGATCCTCGGCTTCCTCTCGGGCGTCCTCTCGGGGCTCTTGGGCGTGGGTGGCGGCATCATGATGGTTCCCGGGATGGTGCTTTTCTTCTCGTTCCCCGCCGCGCTGGCCAAAGGCACCTCGCTTGCTGCAGTCGTTCCGATGGCGATCGCAGGAACGATCGTCAACCTCCGAAAGGGCAACGCGTCGGTAAAGCTCGCCATCCCGATTGGGCTGTGCGGGATCCTGGGCGCATTCATCGGATCGCGGATCTCGGTCGGCATGGACCCGCACCTGTCTTCGATCCTCTTCGCGATCCTCCTTGGGCTCGTCGCCCTACGCATGCTTGTCTCCCCTGCTCAGAAAGCCAGCTCGGACAACGAAGGTCCACAAGACATATTGGATGTCGAAGGAGGGTGACAGATACAGATGGTTGAACGACTGACAAGAACCGCCGGAGAGGTATACGACGAACTACATCTCGCGATCCACAACGAGGCTCCCATCCCCACGCTCGCCAAGCCACTCGTGATCACAGTCGCGCCGGTGGGAACCTTCTTGAGCCGCGAGAACAACCCCCACATCCCTTACACGCCTGAGGAGAACGCCGCCGAGGCGATCGCTGCTTACAAAGAGGGGGCGGCTGTCTGGCATGTCCACTGCCGGGACGAGAACGGCGTGCCCACAAAAGACGCCGACATTTACAAGAAGACGATCTCGATGGTTTTGAACGAGTGTCCCGACATGGTGACATCCGTGAACGTCATCGCCGACTACGGACACCACGGACGCAAGATGATCGAACCGCTCGTGGGGCCGTTGGCTGAAGCGGGGCCCGAGTTCATCAGAACGGTCGTGGTCACAGCCATGAGCGTCTCGCCCTCGACCAAGTTCACGCTCGTGGTCAATCAAGAGACGCTGGTTAGCGAGGTCGAATACATCCTCGAGTGCGGCGCGCGGCCGGAGTTTCAACTACATGGTTGGCCGGGCGCTTGGAACGTCAACAACTGGTTGATCAAGCCAGGCATTCTGCCCCGGCCTTACATCATGAACATGATCATGGGGTGGCACGCCTATCACGATGCCTCACCTACCGGCGATCCTTGGGCCCAGATGTGGATGGTCCCGTTCATGAACAGTCTTCCCGACAACAGCACGATCGGCGCGACGTGCGGAGGACGCAACTGGCTGAACATGACTGCCTTCGCGATCATGATGGGCGTCGATCAGGTTCGGATCGGGATGGAGGATTCAGTCTTTATGTATCCGCACCGCGACGAGCTAATCAAGAGCAACGCCGAGGTGGTTCGCAAGGTCGCAACCATCGCCCGCGAGCTCGGGCGGGAAGTCGCAACCCCGGCCCAGGCGATGGAGATTCTTGGGCTCACCGGATCCGCGTAACCAACATCCGAATGGTTTCGATTCGTAGAGACGAGAGGATTTCATATGTCGCATCTGAAGCGAGTCTCGACGCAAGACGCTCTTCAACCGATCGCTTCCTATTCACAGGCGATCGACACGGGCCAACTGGTGTTCGTTTCGGGCCACGTCGGCTTCGACAAGGAGACGGGAAAGAGGCCCGACGACATCAAGGACGAAACGAAGATCCTCATGGATTCGATCAAGGCAGTCCTCGCGGCTGCGGGATTGGAGATGTCCAACATCTGCACTGCCACGGTTTTCATCACTGATCTGGACCTTTTCGAAGACATGAACGAGGTGTACAAGACCTACTTCGACGAGCCGTACCCGGCGAGGGCGACGGTCAAGGTTCCGGAATTGCTGCTCGACTGCAGGGTGGAGATCCAATCGATCGCGATGAGACCCCCGAGCTAGCTCCCGTAGTTCTCGCGTAGGACGGCTTTCTGAACTTTGCCCATCACGTTGCGCGGCAACTCGCTCACGAAGTGAACCCGCTTCGGAACCTTGTATCGCGCGAGTTGGGCTCTGACCTCTGACATGAGTCTTTGCTCATCCAGATCGGCATCCGGCTTCAGTACGACGACTGCCTCGACGACCTCTCCGAGGTCGGGATCCGGGCGTCCGATCACGGCCGACTCCAGAACCTGATCTATCGAGTCGATCGCGATCTCGACTTCCTTCGGATAGACGTTGAGTCCCCCCGAGATGATCATGTCGCTCGATCGCCCAACTATCGACAGGTAACCGTCCGGGCTCCACTGACCGATGTCGCCGGTCTTGAACCATCCGTCACTCGTGAACGATTCAGTCGTCTTGTCCGGACGATGCCAGTAGCCGTCACAGACGTTGGGCCCCTTGACCTGGATCTCACCGGGTTCGTCGGCGCCGATAGGCATGTCGTCTTCGTCCGCGACTCGAACCGAGACGCCTTCCAAAGCGAACCCGACGGTCCCGGCACGTCGCTCCTTATCGAGTGGATTAGACGTGATCATTCCGGTCTCGGACATGCCATAGCGCTCGAGGATCCGGTGCCCGGTACGTATCGCCCATTCGTCGAACACATCCCGGTGCAACGGAGCCGACCCGGAGATAAACAGGCGAACGTTCGCCACCGCCTCCGTAGACAAGGAGTCGGCCGAGAGCATCCTCGAGTAGAAGGTGGGCACCCCCATCAACAACGTGGCTTCGGTCAGGGCCTCGATGACCGGGTCTGGCTCGAAGCGGGGCATGAACACCATGCTGCCGCCGGCCAGCATGATCGTGTGGACCGCCACGAATAGTCCGTGAATGTGAAAGATGGGGAGCGCGTGGACGAGTACATCGGACGAGTTGATCCTCCAGGCGTTCACCAAAGCCGTCGCGTTCGACGTCAGGTTCTCGTGAGTTATGACGGCGCCCTTGGGCTTGCCCGTCGTCCCCGACGTGTAGACGATGACAGCAGGGTCGCGCGGGGCGCTGGGAATCCACGCGAACTCGGGTGAAGCGTCGGCGACCGCATCCGCCAAGCTGCCGGAACCGCGTGCATCCAGCTCAAACAGGTGGACTTCGTCTCCGACGATCTGGTTGAACGCGCCCGTGAACTCGGGATCGCAGATCACGGCCCCCGGCTCTGCGTCCTGGATGAAGAAGGCGATCTCGGCCACCGTATATGCGGGGTTGAGGGGCAGATAGATGAGGCCCGCCCGCACCGCTCCTAGATAGAGGAACAGCGCCTGAGGCGACTTGTGGACCTGTGCTGCTACGCGATCCCCCGGCTTTAACCCCAATGATGTCAGTAGGGACGCGACCCGCGCGGTCTCGGCATCGAGATCTGAATAGCTGTAGTCGATCCCCTCGTCTGTCTTGAGAAATCGGTGTTCGTCGTTCGAGGCACCTCGCAGGAACGCGTAGGCGTTCAAAGATCTGAGCGATGCAGGTTGACCCAGACGGCGACGGCGCTGGATCGACTTGCGTTCTTGATCCGGTGTGGAGACTGGGAATCGTAAGCGATGGAATCGCCCTGCTGGAGCTCGTAAACGCGGCCCTCGACCGCCACCGTCAGCCGGCCTTTGAGAACGACGCCGTACTCAAAGCCGGAATGGTGGACGTCTCTTTCGTCATCGCCCGCGCCTGGCTCGTATTCGTCGATCATCAGTTCGATCCCTCGCTTCTCGTCGGCCCGAGCGATCCGGCGCCGGACGCCATCGGGCATCACCAAGACCGCCTGCTCGTCTGCGGAGAGAACAACCTCCTCTTGAGCCTGGCCGCTATCCTCAAAGAGATCGCCAACACTCATATTCAGAGCGGAGGCGACCGCAACAAGCGTGCCCAGCGATGGACTCGCCTTCCCGCGCTCGACAAGGCTTAGCATCGAAACGCTGAGGCCGGTCTCGGCAGCCAGGGACTGCAGCGACCGCTCGCGCGCCGATCGCAGCGAGCGGATCCGAGCCCCAACCGACGCCACGGTGGATGCGACATCCACGACGGCAGACCTTTCCCGTTGCGCTCTATCAGGCTTTTTGGTGGGGCTCATCGAATCATTCGCCACGATCGCGACGGCCGTTGAATATCCCTTTCAGCCACGCGCCCAGACTCTTGAAGAAGATGCGGAATCCCTTCACCTCGGACGACTGGACCTGTGCAGCTTGCTCTGCCGTCTCAGCACGCAGCTTCGCCTCGAGGCATTGAGCGAACTCCTTCGTCAGCTGCGCGGTGACTTCCTGGATCAACCCGGTTCGTCCGAACTGCGCCATCGGTCCTTGTAGAGAAAGGTCGGCTTGGATGTCGACGTTTGTCGAAGCTCCCTCGCCGGTCAGCGCGTAACGCACCTTGGCAGAGGCTCGGCTTCCGCCCTGCTTATCCACCCCTTTGGCGGAAATCGCCCCAACGTAAGTGAGGTCGTCCGTTTCGGTGAGCGTCGCCTCGCCGAGGAAGGAAGCCTTGATGGGGCCGAGCCTGACGCCCATCTTTCCTTCGTAGGCGCCCCCGCCGAGGTCGCTCAGCAATTCCACGCCCGGCATGCAGGCGGCGACCGCGGGAACGTCCTGAAACAGCTGCCACACTTTTGTCACCGGCTCTTGAACTGTGAACGTTTGCTTGATCTGCGGCACGGAGCCTCCGTTCGGGTCATCCCCGGGAGATGGATTTTAATCAGACTCAAAGCTTTTTACCACGCCAAATATCCCCGGTCCAGGCCGGAGCCGCTTTAGATGCCTATTAGGTGCGGATCGCTGAGGCGTCGAAGTGCTCGAATGACCGAATAGGCAGCGATGGCACTCGACCGTGGATTGGAGTCCGACGGGCGATTGTTGAAGACGAACTCGTACGAGCCGGCCTTGCCGTTGGCAGCGACTCGATGCTGAACGGTGTGGATCTGAGTTCCCATGATCCGAACGGTGACACGATCGAATCCGATCGTTGCCAGCGCGAGAACGGCCGCGATGTTCGCCGATTCCGGAAAAAGCCGCACCGCATCGCGCGCGGTGCCCGAGAACGCCTCGACCTCCCCCTCGGTGTTCTCAAGAGCTGCAACAAGCGCTTCGTCCATCCACGGCCGCACCAACGCGCTCGCGTGCTTCCGAGACGTCAACTCGACGGCCTCCAGGGGCTCGAGGAGCATGGCGGCCGAGAGAGTGTCCAAACCTCCGATAGCGCCCGTCGGGATGATCAGGCGCCCTCTCCCTTCGACTGACAGGGCCCTGAACAGCTCGTCGTCGACCAAAGCTCCGACGCTGAGGGCCATCAGGTCTCGAATCGCGGCGATCACGACGGGCCCGATCGACGCCAGGGCACTCTGACCTGCGGCCTCAACGATCAGATCAGACCGCTCGATGAGTTCGTCGAGCGACGTCACATGAAGATCCTGAAACTTCGGAGGGATAGTCGACTGAGCGAACACGCCAACCGGCACACAACCCGGGGCCCGTCCGTCGATCAGAGCGTCGAGAATGGGGCTTCCGAGAGCGCCACAGCCAACAACGCCAACACGAATCGGTGAGTCCTTGCGGCCGGGCATTGCGTACGGATATCACGGAACGTGCAGTCAATCCAGACGAAGTGATTAATGAATGATTGACAATTCCACAGAGATTCTCCCCGGCACTTCTGATGCCCGGGCCGACATACGCCAGCGAGACATGTCTGCTCAGGCGTAGAAGGCCTCGCGCCGAAGTCCTCAACCCGAATCAATTCATGGCGAGGAGCGACGCAGGCTTGATCAGCGCCATTCCGGTATTCCTCCAAGCCTGCGATCAATGAACTGATGGCCTTGGTAAGCCGACTCCGTCCGCTGGTCGTCAGACATTTTGCCGTCGCACATTGTCAGCGGCGTTACGTTTTGTGCCTCCTCGACAGATTCAGCCGACCAATCCCATCTCCTCGTGGTGAGCAAGAAAGTGATGGGCAAGTGATGGGCAATGATGGGCAGAATCGGAATAGTCCCAGGAGGGAGAAAGAGAAAACCCCCCGTCACCAGGGGGTTTCCAACGAGCGGGCGACCAGATTCGAACTGGCGACCCTCACCTTGGCAAAAAAAGTTCTTAGGCAGTTTTTGAAGTTGCCGCGCGAAACGCATTTCCGCAGGTCATTGGCGGTGCAAGCCATCAGGACGCGCGACTTCGCGCGGCTCTTTTTACGGCGTGTGTGGACGGGATATGGACGGGCTTTTGAGTCGTTTGTATCTCGCGCACAAAGACCATCAGTCGTCGAATCCGATGTGGATGTGGTCGGCGTGGTCGTCGTCGGAGAAACCCCCGGCCACCTGGATGTCGGTGAACGGGTGACCCAACTCGGTCGGACGGAAAGGCTCAGTCAGGGCGGCGAGCTGAATCACCACTGCCCGGGCGGCCAGGTTCAAAGAGCTCACCGCTTCCCCATCGACGAATGAGATGTCGACCGCTCGCCCGTAGTAGTGATTCGAGATGCTGCCGCTTCGCGACCTGATGGAGTGCCCCGTCTTGAAGACCGAGATCGCAAGCACATGCCTGCGGGATAGAGCATCGAGGAGCGCCAGGATCCGGCCATCGACAACGCCGGCTTCTAGATCGGCTCTTGCGTTAGCGGTGAGGATGACCCTTGGGTTGGCCAATAGGTCAGTGGGGACCGCCGCGGGGTTCAAGCTCCCAAGCTGCACGACCCCATAGGAGGCGGCTAGAGCCAGCACCTCGGCAACGTAGGCATCCGAGTGGTTGTAGCTCCAGATCGCTTGCGACAGCCTTGCCGGGTCCCCGGCTCCGTTGGCGCAGAGCATGTTCGCCGCGCTGAAGATCGCGTCGGCAACATTGTTGATCTCGGCCCGGCCGTCCCCATCGCCATCAGTTGCGTAAGCGCGGAAGGTCGGCGGCATGAACTGCATCGGGCCCTGGGCACCTTTGGACGACTCCGCGCGACCTGTTCCAAAACTCGTCTCGACCTTGTGGATCGCGGCAAGGATCGTCCAGTCCAATCCTTCGCACGATTCCGCTGCCGCTTGGTAGAGCGGGAGCATCTCCGCCGGGACCTCATCTAACGCTGCATCAGAGGGTTGGATCGTGTCGCCTGCGACAGCAAGCAGCACGCCAACAATTGACAGAGGCAGGATGAGCCCGAGGGCGGCAGCAATCGCGACGAGGACGCGTTTCACAGGGCGGCGAACTCAGGCCTCCGAGAGTCGCTTGTCCTTGAACCAAGGCCTGAGCTGCAGTCGGGCCGGAGGCAAGTGCCCGTATACGAGGATTCCCTCCCCAGGTCGGATCGAGCGGAGAACATTGGCAGGGGCCAAGCTCCTCATGGCCGTCGACTCAGTTGTCGATCGCGAGCCGTACCCGCCCCGCGTGACCGAAGCACGCATGATCTCTTCATCACCGATGAGTAGTGACGCGTACTCGAGAGTCGCTCTATCTGAGATCCCAGACAGGATGACCTTGCCGCGGTGGTTGTTGGCGACGGTCTGGGACCGTTCAACTCCGTAGCGGGCGGTGATCTGAGCGAGGTCCTGGAAGATGCTCACGAGTTGGATCCCGTGTCCCGCTGCTGTGGAAGCCAGGGCGTCGAGATCTCGCAGCGGTGCGATGTTCGCTGCCTCGTCGAGCACCACAAGTAGTGGCGGGTCCAGGGGAGCTCCATTGTGGGAAGCGAGTTCGAAGGCTTGATTGATCACGGTCTGGATCAGTGTCTCGAACAGGGGACGCAGACGCTTCTGTTCATGCGACGGCGACACGACGTAGAGAGTGCCTGATCCTCCTGCCAAGAAGGCCTCCGGCGCGATGTCGCAACTCCTGGCCGACTCCGCGACGACCGGATCCTCATACGCGCTCAGCACCGTCTCAAGCGTCGTGAAGACGGAGCTCTTCTGTCGGGCCTCCCTGTTCCAAGTCGCCGTTGCTGCGTCCAGTGCCTCGGGGACTCCGGCGGCGAGGAGCGCTTCCCGCACCTCTTTGACTTCCTGAGTGTTCACCCACCGAACGACATCCGTCATCGAACGTCCAGATGTGGCGGCGGCGAACAGGTACGGCCCCGCGGCCTTAGCCGAGGTCGCGTACCAGAAGTCCCCATCCTGCATCCCAGAGCGACCGGATTGCGTCGCCCCAGCGAGCCAGGATGCGGTGCGTTGCGCACCGCGCCAGTCATGGCAGAAGTGGAGAGGTGACCACGTGTTCGTTGGGAGCCCGGTCGACGCAGTTGGGTCATAGACCCACACGTCGCCTCGCTTCGCCCGTGCCTCAAGGGTGTCGCGCAGGAGATCCGTCTTCACACTGGTGGCTATGACCGGCCCCTGCCATTCGAGGATGGCTGGGATAGCGAAGCCGGTCGTCTTCATCGATTGCGTGGGGCCAAGGACGATGATGCTCTGGCGTTCCTCCGCTGCGATCAACTTCGAACCGACGCGGCCCAGCACCAACCGTCCAGGCAGGGGCTCTTTCACAATCAACGGACGAATATCCGCAATCGAGGCCCAGCGGGTACCCGAAGAAGCGCTTGGGTCTGTCCCGAGTCCCAGCCATAGTCGTCTGGCCACCACAAAGCTCGCGCCTGCCAACACGGTGATGACGATCAACACTCCATAGAAGGGAACGGGACCGGACATCGACTTGCGGACCGAACGAGGCCAAGCCGCGGCAGGATCGCCAGGGTGCGAAGCGAGTTGGACCAATGCCCGGCCCGTGTCGGACAGCGACGCACCGGGCCACCGTCCCGAGCTCAAGAAACCCGATACTTCCCCCGAGGCCCAAAGGATGATTCCCATCCCGATCACCGCGAGCATTCCGAAGAACAAGAGGTTCGACGACTCGGTCGGTCGCTGTTTCGACTGTGGGTATGAACTCATGCGAAGGCCTCCTTACGTAGCATCCGGGCGTCTGTATCTACGAGGGCACGTTCGGTTCGGCCGAGGCGATGCCAGACCAGGAACGACCGCTCCCCCACTTTCCAAAGAGCGACACCGCGCTCGAGTTGAGGAAGAAGGGTCGCCTCGGTTTCAGTAAGTCCGAGAAGATCCTTTGTTGCGGCGATCTCGCCGTGCGGCTGCGCGTAGACGACCTTTGTCTCCGCGTCAGAAAGGAGACCCCTGGCGACGCGCTCCTGTTGACTGCCTTGCGCGCCGGTCGCCGCGAGATCGGAGAAGCGGTGCATCACCGCGATGTTCTGCAACCCCTTGGAGCGAGAAAGTTTGAAGCTCGCCTGGAGCCACTTCGCGATGCCGAGGTTGGACAGGATCGCCCAGGCCTCGTCGACTACGAAGATCGTCTTGCGGTCCTGATCGCCAGCGAGGAGTCCCTGCAACCACGCAGCGGCGCAGGTCATGAGGATCCCGAGAGCATCAGAGTCGTAGACAGCTGAGAGGTCGAGGACGATCATCGAGCCGCTGAGGTCAACACTTCGCGACGTCTTGCCATCGAACATGCCGCCGAGATCGCCAGACACCAGGCGACGAAGCTCGAACGCGGCTTCTCGTCCCCACTCGATCAGAGTTGCCCGGTCTGTAGCGACGACTCCTGCCGCTTCCTCGGTCGGGGACAAGAGGCAATCGACAACCCGCGGGATGGTCGCCTCGCCCTTCGATCCGATCGCGTCAGCTAGAGCACGTTCAAGGGCCGTTCGCTCTGGCGGCTTGAGTGACCGATCCAGAGCCGCGGCGGAGATCGCCTGGAGCAGCCGCAACTGCTCGTCTCGTGCGATCCGTCTGTCGAGGGGGTTAAGCCGCGTCTTTCCTCCAGGCTCAAGCTTCACGGCCCGCGCTCCGCACATTTCAGCCAGAGGCGTGTACTCGCCCTTCGGGTCCATCACCACGATGCGACGGCCGAACGTCATCTCCCGGAGAGCGAAGCTCTTGACCAACGCTGACTTGCCGCGCCCCAGTTGACCGGCGATCACCATGTTCGGCGATGTAATCACCCCCTGTTCGTAGAGCTCGAACGCGTCGTAGGTGAACGCGCCGCCGAAGAGGTCGCGTCCTATGTAAGCGCCCCGACCTCCGAAGCCGCCTTCTGAAACGAACGGATAGGCGGCCTGGAGGTGGGCCGTCGTCAGACGATGCGCCGGTTGTCCTCTCATCTCAAGCCTCGGCAGAGTGGCAACGTGTAAGTGAATGCATGGTCCTGCTCGCCACGCATTCGACGCAGGTCGAGGAACGACCGCCCGGCAGCCTCTTCGATCTCGCCGCAGGCGCGCTCGAGGCCATCGGGATCGGCTGCCGTGACCGTCACGAACCCGGCGAAGCGATAGAACGCGTGGCCATCGCTCAGATCCCGCTCGTGGTTGGCGAGAGACTCTTGCTCGCGCGTCCTACGCGACGTCGTCAGGAACCCGGCGCGTTCCCGAAGCTCCTCATCTGCGACGGCAGAGGTCCGAGCAGACTCCACTGATCGGATGGCGCGGAGTGGACTGATGGGCTCCATAGTGAGCGAGACGGTGCGCATGCATTCGGTCCGAAGCAATAGCGGTGCGAGGAAATCGGGATCTGCATCGATACGGGGCCACTCAGCGATCCAGTAGGTCGCATGCCACGCGCCATCAGAGCGAAAGCTCGACCATGACGTTTCTGTCGCCATCGGGCCCGCGTTGGAGATCGATGTGCCCTCACGCTCATCGTTCCTCGTCGAGATGTGGACCAAGGAGTCTCTGCTCGCCGGATCAAACCCCGTACGGAGAGCACCTGCGATGAGCCTGGGTGTAAGGGCCCCAAGCACCGAAACCTCACAACCCATCAGCTTCGAGGACAGCGCCGTCAGCTCTCGACGAAGGACCTCGCACGCGCCTTCGTCGCCTCCGCCCGCGGTCTTGACGGCGCGGGCGGAGCGGCCGGCATGGATTTGCAACGACACATACGTCTCGTGCTGTTGGGTGACGGGGCCGGCTTCGTCAACGACTTCCAGATAGGACCGGGCGATGAGCGAATCGAGCGGGACCGCGATGTTGTCCTTTAGATAGGCGCCGATCTCATCGCTGGTGTCGGGGACAGTGCGCTCGATCCATTGAAGGCGATGCACTACGCCTCCTTCACGAGCGAGGCCAGAGAGGATGCCGGCCCATGATGCGAGTCGTCTCGCCTTCTCCTGGCCATCGAGAAGCGCGAACGACCGGCCCCGAACGGAGAGAACCCCGGTGAAGGTGCCGGATCTCATGTCTTTGACCACTCCGATACGCGACTCCGAGTTAGGTACCCGATGCGAAAGGATCTGGAGGCCTTTCAAACAATCGGGAAAGGAAGGCTGTGGGTCAGTCAGTGAAGTTAGGCCGCGCTCGGGCTGAGACGATGAGAAAACACGACGTCTCAGCACGGACGCCACGAGCCAGCGCGTTGCAACAGGGAACCATTCGTCGAGGGCTCGACCGGCGATCGGCACGAATGCTGCGAAGGATGTCGCCACGCCGATGACGAGAAGAGCCGCGAGTGCTCCGCTCGGAGGAAGTTCGCGACCCAGACCGACGAGCAACAAACCTCCGACGAACAAGACGATGATCTGTGAAAGGCGCAGGCCAAGGAGAACCCCGCGGCGCTCTAGCGGACCGAATCGGTAGCGAGGTGCTTCAGCCACTCGCAGAGCCCTTGGTCGGGGGCCGCTTGGCAGCTGATGCTGATTTTGCTTTCCCTCCTGATGGTCGGCTGGCTGGAGTCGTGGCCTTGTCCAAGCGCTTGCCTGGATCAACCGCGGACCCGGCTTTGCGAGCGGCACCAGCGACTGAAGCCGCATTGGATGGAACAACGGCACTCGCCACCGCCATCTGCGACCCGCTACCCCCACTGACCTTCGAGCGCATGATCGAAAGAGCGTGACTCCCGGGACCGCTCCTCGCGGCCGCATGTACGGGCTTCCGGCCCATCCCTTCGAGATGCGAAACAGCCGCCCCTTCGACCGCCGGCATGAGCTTGAGGAGTGCGAATGGCGAGAACGCGGCCATGAGCATCAGAGCGGCTCCTCCCATGACGGCGCCGAAACCCCCACCTCCGGGATCTGCAAGCGCGGCGGTAGCAAGACTGATGACGGCCACGATCACGAATTTGGAAAGGATCAAGGCAATGAGGGTTTCGATCAGGCGTCTCGTCCATCTGGCGGTCGAGGGCCACACGAGTCCGGCCAATATCAATGGGAGGAAGAAGACGCTGACGGTAACCGCCGCGGAGCGGACCAACAACTCCAACCACACGAAGAAGGCTCCGATGATGAGCAGGAGAGCTCCAAAGAAGATCGCAAACGAAGGAGCTCCGGGCGCGGCCCCACCCACGGAATCCGACAGGCCGCTGCCGACCGCGTCGAAGATCTGCGAGACGTCACCGGTTATGCCATGAGCGACCGCATCACTTAGGGCATCGGTCACCTCGAGCAAGGTCCGCACCAGAAAGATGGCGATGAACGTTCCGAATATCGCGATGGGCAGATAGACGAAGAACGAACGCAGGAGCTGGCCAATGTCCTGCCGAACGACTGCTCGGATAGCCGCGATCAAGAGCATCGGGAGAACGACGAGGGCGGCGAGACCGACCATGAAATCGTAGCGCTCCGAGAACCAAGCAGCGCGAAGGGTCGGCGAGGTGGAGTGGTCGATGAAGCCAATCACTTTCGTGAGGAGCCATTGGGCCGAGTCCGCCACCCAGGAGGTAAGGATGTCCACAGCTCCGCCGGCCGCCGCTCGGAAGGGGGCCGTGACGATATCGCCCGCCTTGCCTGCGACCGTCTTTCCAGCCTCACACAATTGATCGAATACAAAGGGCACCTCGCACTTCCCGGGTGCCGCAGATGCGGATGGCGCGCCTAGTACGGAAGTGGCAACACCCGTAGAAATGAGCGCGAACTTCCTAGGGCTGAGGCGCACGTCCGTACTCCTCGAAATCCTCAAGGGAGTCCATTGGAAGGCCGTCGCTTGTTTGGAGAAGCTCAGGAGAAGGACCCGCCTGCGATGACTGACCAGCGACTCGCCAGTCGCCCTCGACCCAAGTCAACTCAACTGTTCCGGTCAGCCAAGACTCATCGATCTTCTGATGCTTCGGTCCGAAGGCGGTTGACACTCCCCAAAGGTCGACGGTTGCAGAATCTTCTGAGAAGCCGGTGAGGCGATACCGGAGCGGGGCAAATGTGGCAGAGCCTCCGCTCCCATAACGATTATGGAAAAAGTCAATTCCGTTGACCGCCAGCTCGGTTGCTTGTTCCTGCCAAACAGGAGCGGCCAAAGTGTTCATGGATTCGCGGTAAGCCTCCAGATCTCCAGAAGCTTCGGTCATGACGATGGCGAAGGCTGTGGCAGCGGCCACGGCTCCTTCTTCATCGTGAGAGAAGCCCAATGGGACGCCATTGATTTCCTCGGTTGGACCGACGCCGGCCTGGGTTGGAAGGGGTTCCATATTGGGTTCGGGCTCTCCCGTTGTTTGTCTTCCGAAGAAGTACGCCGCTATCACGAGGGCGACGACCAAGGCCACAAGGCCCAGCCGCCGCGCGTTATCGCTAGTCGAATCGATTCGCTCGCTCGCCACAACCACTCCTTTAGATGCCCTGGCCCGCGCCGTAGAAGAAGTTGATGATGGCGGCTGCCCCGCCGATGAGCAAAGCGGCGACCGCCGACACTCCGAGAGCCCGCTTGCCGATCAGCGTTTGCTGGTAGTTGCTGGAGGTGGAACCGAGACCCCACATCGCGGCCCCCACGACGAGGCCGATGAGACAGAAGATCAGTCCGAAGCCGGCGATGCCATCGGTCAAGCTTTCCAGCACATGGCCGCCGGGCAGCTCGTTCGGGTTCGGGTTCAGGTCCACCGACTGCGCCATGATCAAGAGCCCCTTCACCGTTGCTCCTTTCAAGAGTCCGCCTCGTGCTCACACCGACATGACATAGAGCTGGCCCTCGTCCTCGAGCCCGATGTAGCTCCCGCGTGCCAGCCATGAGCGAAAGCAACCGCGCACCCCAACAACAGTGCTCCGACCCTGCGACGGAAATGGGTCCGAGGGGCAGACCCCAGCGCAGGGCTCTTCGCCGATGTCGCCAAGAGATCGCCAAGGTTGAGGAATGGGTCGGTCTTCTCCTCAGCTATGGCTGCTTGAGCGGCCCGGACGTAGCTCTCGGCCTGAGCCGCAGGATCGAGAGGCTCACCCTCGACTAAGGGAACCGGTTGGTCGTCTTGGCCGTCCCAGGCGAACGGCTCCCGAGGAAGTTTCATGCCAGGAAGCGGCTCTCGAACGATGTCTTGGAGTTGGTCATGGAGGCATAGAGACACGGTTCGGCCCCGATTTGAATGGGCCCAACCTGTGGCTTCTTTGTGGCTTTCTTGTGGATCGCCTCCCACAGGTAGGAACTCCCAAGATGGATGGCGAAAAAACTGGAAGATGAAGGATGGGGCGGCAACGGGGCAGGCCCCCGCGCTCATCGTTGAGCTGAGAAACGGTTGCGCGGTGGTCTTTGGGGAGAGGGTGGAGCTCCCGAACAAGGAGCTGAAACTGCTCGCCGAGCTTGCCGCGCGCCCAGGTGAGGTCCTCTCGCCCGAGGAGCTCATCGCTGCCGTATGGCCGGAGGCACCCGGGATGATCCCCCAGGACCTCTACTGGCATATCTCGCAACTGCGCAGATACCTCGGCGGCGGTGAGAAGGCTCGAGAGTTGGTCCGTAACAAGAAAGGGACTGGCTACGTCATCGGGCTCGACCCCAGTGAGATCCGTGTCCTCGAACGGAGCGCCCCAAAGGCCCCGGTACAACAAACAATCGTTCTCGACCCACCGGCGTATGCAATAGAGGAGCCTGAGCCTCCGCCGGCCGCGACTGTCGCCACGCTGCCAGCCCCGTCACCCGGCGTTCCTCCACGTCGTCTCGGTTGGGCCGTCTGGGCGATCGGCATCGCGGTCCTCTTAGCGGTCTTCTGGACGGCCGGCTACCTGCTCGCGAAGGGCACCACGACTCCTGCCGCACCGCCGCAGCGGGCTGCCTCTGAACAACCGCCGGACGCAGACGAAGTCGACACTCCGAGTCGCTCTAATCAGAAGAGACTGATCGACGCGCCAAGAAGGAAACTGCCAACTCGAAGGGGCAAAGAGAGGACTCGGGCGGTAGCCCCGGTTGCTGCCCCAGCACCCGTGCCGGCGTCGGATGCGGTCGCCTCCAACTCATCCCAGGCGGAGTCCACCCCGAAGGGCAAAGACGCGCCCGCTCCCGCTCCCGCCCTGCCGCCTGCCCCGACCGCATTCCTTTACCACCTAGTCAACGAGCAGACCGGGCAGCACTTCGTCACGACCGACCCGGGAGCGGTGCGCGAGTACCAAGCGAGAGGTTTCGTCGGAGGGGCGATCGGCCGGGTCTACGCCACGTCCGAGAAGAACACCAAAGCCATCCCTACCAACAACGGAACGGCCTACATCTTCTTGACGTCGGCCCCCAAAACCGAACCTGCTTCCTCGACCATCCCCCTCTGGTACGCGACCAACAATTCCGGCGACTTTTTCTATTCGACGAACCGTTCCGAAGCGTCGGCCAAGGGCTGGAGCTCAACGGTCATCGGCTACGTGAGAGCTCTATCTTGAACCGCCGCAAGACGATGTCGTTGGCGGCTTGGGTTCTGGTCACCGCAGGCCTCGCCATCGCTCCGGCCGGGGCCGCCACGGAATGCTTCGGAGAGCGAGCGTCCTCGCCCGACCTCGTCGGTACCGCTGGTGATGACGTACTGACTGGAACGCCGGGGCCCGACGTGATCATCGCCAAGGGAGGAGACGATCAGATCGACGGTCGGGGCGGGGCCGATCGCATCTGTGCAGGAGGTGGCAAGGATGTCATCCGCGCGGGGGCAGGACGCGACATGGTCAACGCGGGCCCGGGATCCGATTCCAGCGTGGACGGCGGCCTCGGTGACGACTCCATCTTCGGATCCGAGGGCAACGATGTGCTCGTGGGTTCCGATGGGGACGACCAATTGACCGGCGGGCGTGGAACGGACCTCCTCTCCGGAGGCGATGGAGTCGATTTCATCCGCTACGACAGCTCTCCAGAGGCCGTTGTGGTTAACCTCTCGAACCTGTCGGTGAGCGGCGGCAACGGACGCGACACCCTTGTGGGTTTCGAGGGTCGCGCGGAGGTCGAGGGCGCGTTCGGCACCGCGTTTGACGATCGCTTCGTAGGCAACAAGGCCGACAATCGATTCATCGGTCAGGCCGGAGACGACACGTTCGTCGCGAGTCGAGGCAAAGACCTGATCAATGGCGGCGAGCACGACCAGGGCGACACCATCACCTTCGCCTCTCTCAACGCCGATGGCGCTCCGATCACCGTTGACCTCGCAGACGGCACCGGCTCGTGGGGGGTCGAAAGTGAGGAGACGAACCTCGCATCGGTCGAGAACGTCATCGGTTCCGGGCGGGGAGACACGCTGATCGGCAACCGGCTCGACAACGTCATCGTCGGTGGAGGCGGCGCCGATTCGATCGAGGGGGGCGGTGGGGACGACATTGCGTTCGGTGGGGACGGAAACGATGTGATCCGCATGTCTGGCGGAGCCGATGACGTCCAGGCTGGAGCCGGCCGCGACAAGCTCTATGGCGGCGAAGGTCCTGATGAACTCGCAGGCCAGAACCAACCGGATCAGATCTACGGTGAGGGTGGCCGAGACAAGCTCACCGGTGGCAAAGGTGCCGACGACCTCGACGGCGGGACCGGCGACGATCGCTGTGTAACCGAAGGAGACACCTCGCACCTGAGCTGCTGAGCTAAAGCTCGATGCATCGTTCCCTCACGTAGACGTCATCTGACTCGACGTCGAAGGTATCAACCGCAAGTTCCTGCGCTTTGGAGCGCCCGACCGCACGGACGAGTTCTTTGACTGGGTCTTCGGGTGTCGCTACCTCTCCACCGAGCTCTTCACGTTCGGCGTCATTGGCTGCTACGACATAGAGGCGATTGTCGTTGCGGCCTCTCGACATCGCAACGTAGGCCCACTCCTTGTAGAGCGTCTCGTCGCCCAGCACGAAGGCCTTATCTGTGGTCATCCCTTGCGTCTTGTGACCGGTCATCGCGTAGGCGTGGGTCAGATGGCCTGACTCCAGGTAGCTGCGCGGGAGGGTCACGCTCCTTCCCGAGTCATCACGGATCGTCACTTCAACCCGCTGGGCGTCGACAACCTCCACGGTCGCTCTGGTTCCGTTTATCACGCCGAGACCGCGGCTGTTCCTTAGGGTCATGACGCGATCGCCAACGGCGAATGAGCGGTCCTCGATATGGATGGCATCACCGAGTCTTCCCGCTGACGACATCAGCTCGCGGGCCCGATCGTTGAGGTCAGCCACTTCCGAGCGGCGAGCCGCGATCATGATCGCTGGCTCCTGGTCATCCTGGGTCGCCCACCAGTCGGTCACGAGCTGCCGGCGAGTCTCTTCGGATGAGCCCTTGATCACGATTCGATCATTCGCCATGTAGGAATCGATTGCTTTCTGGGATCGTCCTTCACGTATGTGTTCGAGCGCGTCTCTTTCCCAGCCCATCGGCTGCCTCCTAACCTGCTCGAGTTCGGTCGCTGGCATTCGGTTCTTGATCCCGCGAAAGGCTCCCCCAGCTTCTATTTCGGGTAGCTGGCGATCGTCGCCGACAAGGACGACCTTCGTGCCCGCCTTTTCCGCGTGCCCGAGCAATCGTTCGAGGGTCCTTGTCCCGACCATCCCAGCTTCATCGATGACCAATACGGAGTTGGGGGCCAGCCCACCGAACTCTGGATGTTCGATGTCTTGAAGGAGGCTTGTGATCGTGAAGCTGGGAATCCCTGAACCAGATTGAAGTTGCTGGGCAGCGAAGGCACCGAGGGCGCACCCGACGACCCGGTATCCAGAGCTCTCCCAAACCTCTCTGGCTCCGGCCAAGGCATAGGTCTTGCCGGTCCCTGCTCGACCGATGACAACCTCAACCCCTTGCCCCGACGTTGCGAGTCGCCGGATCAATTCGCGCTGATCCTCGTACAGGGAAGGTCGGCGGGACAGCGCTCGTTCGACAACAATTTCGTCGGCGACACCGCTTCCATCCAGCTGGCGCTCCAGCGCCCGTTCAATAACCCTCCGTTCGACCTCGAGCATGTCGGCCGTCGAATAGCGACGATCTTGAAGGCCTCCGGGGATCACCTTTCCGCTGGCCGCCACGAGAGCTTCCCGAGAGTTATCAGCACGAACCGACAGCGGGATGACACGGCTCGACGATAGGAACGCGTCGGCCAGCTCTTCGATCTCAGCGATCGGCGCACCCTCCTGAAGTCGGTCACAGAAACCTTGGATCGCCTCTCGGCGGGTGAAGCTCGAGCGATTAGCGGTGAGACCGTCGGCGCTGGCGAGGTCTGATTCAACCGTTCTTATCTGTGCACGCGTCGGCTCGCGGTAATCGACGCGGTTGAGAAGTCCGTGGAAAGTCTGTGCATCCACGCCTAGACGCTCAGCTCGCACCCGCCACTCGGGCAGAAGTTCGTTGGGGCTGATCTTGTAGTCCTTAGATTGGCGAGTCGTAAGCGTGGCCACCTGCGCCTCTCGGCCAGAGGACTCGGATGGGTCACCCAAGCTCTCCTCGATCTCTGCACGTCGCTTCGAGAAGGCGCGGATCACCGAGCGAGGTATCCCGTCGATGTCGGCCGTCCCGTTTCGGACCTCTGTCCACTGCAGTCCGAGGCGGCGGGTGAGCTCGGCACGCAGGTGCGCCTGGTAGAGATACCCCGCCGTCTTCGCTTGCAGATAGATCTGCCTCGCATCC
>JAXDJH010000013.1:0-393777 GCA_034663635.1 Actinomycetota bacterium
ATGACTTCTATGGCCTGCCTGAAGTGTGAGGACGCTTTCTCGTAAGCGAGGAGTTTCATGCACCGACGACCCGCTCTGGTCGCATAGTCGACTGCTCGTTGAGGATTGCCGGAGGGAAGTGCCTCGAAATAGTGATGTGCGATCTCTGCTTCGCGCGGCTCGAGATCGGTCGCGTGCAGTCGTTCGAGAACCTCAGCAACGGTCCCGTGTAGCTTCGTCCGGCGCGCCGAAGGGATGTCCGCGTACATCGTCTCTCTTACCAGCGCATGGGAAAAGATGTACTGGCTCGGCGCGTTGGCCACTTCTCCGACCAGGCCGGCGACGATCGCCTCATCGAGGACGTCCAACAGAGCATCAGTCCCCACATCGGTGAGCTCGCCGAGGACCGCGAGGTTGAATTCCCTACCGATGACCGACGCCACTCCGAGTACTTCTCGAGCATCCTCGGGCAAGAGCTGCACCCTCCTTCGGATCGACTCCCGAACGCTCGCCGGTACCTCGAATCTTTGTGAGTGGACGCGCTGAGCGGCCCCGTCGTTCTCCCGTGTCAGGAGGCGGAGGATCTCGGACACGAACAAGGGATTGCCCTCGGTGCGCTCGTGAACGGCCGATGCCAACTCAGAGCGCGGCTCGCCCCACGTCCTCTCGATGAACAGCTGTACGTCGGCCTCCGACAGTCCCCGCAGCGCAAGCACGTGGGAATCGCGGGCCAACTCACTTATCACTGGACCGGTCTCGGGGGAAAGGGCCGCCTCGACTTCGCGATAGGTGCCGATGACTTGGATCGGTGCTGTGCGGATTTCCTGCGCCACGAATCTAAGCAGCAGCAGCGAGGGGACGTCTCCGCCGTGGAGGTCGTCGAGAACGATCACCAATGGGCGTTGTGCCGCGGCAGCGCGCAAGAGACTCGCCACCGCATCGAACAAGGCGAAACGCGCTTGATCGGAATCGAGCGAAACGATGGTGGGGGTGTCGGCCGACCGGTGCGCAACCTCCGGCACGAGCTGAGCTACATAGGCGGCCCCCGGACCAAGTTGCACGATCAACGCGTCTACGTCCGGTCCCCTGAGCAACCCGCGAAGGATCTGCACCCACGGCCAGTACGCGGGAGCTCCGCCAACCTCCCAACACCGGCCCCAAAACACAGCACTGCCCAGCTCGCCGGCTCGGGCGGTGAACTCGTCGATGAGGCGCGTCTTCCCGGCTCCGGGGCCGCCAGAGACCAGGTACAGCGACCCGCGGGAAGAGGACGCGGAGTCATGCCCGGCAATCAGCTCGTCAAACTCGTGCTCCCGCCCGACGAATATCCGTCCCGGAGGGACGGGCGTCGCGGGAACTTGTCCGCTTTCCACCCTTGCCCGTCCTCTGTCCGAGGCCGACTTAGGGAGATTATGCCTTTCGTCCAGCTCGTCCGCTAGGTCTAGGACCCAGCCTTGCCGGTGATCTCGACGATGTGGTTGTGGGTCCCTCGGTTCTGCCAGGGGATGGGGTCGACGGAGCCGGCCCCGAACTCCTGAAATTCGATGTTCTCCGCCGGAATCGTCCACTTGGTCATGTCCGCGCCTTGGTCCGTTTTCAGTTTCGCGTACGCATCCTGGAACGACTTGAGGACGAGTTGCGCGCACGTCTCCTTGGCATCCGTGGTGGTCAGGTCGTCGCAGTAATCACGTGCATACGGCGCCGAACCGTTTCCATCGAAGAGGTTGGCGAGGTAGCTCGAGAAGTCGAACCAGAAGTTCGAGCCGTCGGCCGGGATGTAATCGGTGACGGGGGCCGGGATCAGCTCGTAACCCTCCGGGCCCAGCTCGTCATCGAAGATCTTGTGTACGAGCTTGTCGTACCAAGCGTCGAACAGAGCCAGGGCGGGACTGTCGTCCATCGTGTCGTCGTGATTTCTGTTGAATCGGTTGGCGCCCGCATCGATCCATGTCTGCACCGCTGCAAGAGCCGTCGCCTCTTCGGCAGAGCCCCCCTGGCCTTCGTCCCGGGCCATGCTGAGCATCTCGGGACCGACGTAGACCCCGCGGGCATCACGGGTCGCGACCACTCGCGCAACGTCAACGATGTCTGACATCGTCGCCTTTCCGTTGCCGTCGAGGAGTTCGTGGAGACCGTCTTTCAACAATCCGACCCGGTGCACGGGGCCCCACTTCGCGTTGTCGTAGTTGTTCCAACCGATCGACGGCTTGTTGTTCCAGTTCGTCAGCCATCCGATCTTCGGGTTGATCACGTGTGGGTGCGACTCGAAGGGGAAGCGCCCCTTCCACTCCCACTCGCCGGTACCCCACGTCGGAAGAGATGGATGTGTACCTGGTGTGCGCTTGGGATACATGCCGACGTGGAAATAGCCGATGTCTTGGGAGTCCGCGTAGAAAGCGTTGAAACTCATTGTGAACTTCTTAGCCGCGGCCTCGAAGTCCTCGATCGAGTGGACCGCCGTGTTCCAACGGTAGAACTGCGGGATTGAGTCGATCTCCTTCTTCCAGAAGAAACGTTGCTTCACGAAAGCGACCGGCGCGCCGTTCACCTTGCCACGAGCGAACACTGGGCCGTGGCGCGTCCTCTCGAAGGTCCGCTTCTCAGCCTGTCTGGGCTGCTCCTGGGACGACGGGTTGGGAGAGATGTTGAACGTCTCCTCCCACGACACCATCTTTTCGCACTTGCCCTTGAACATGTAGCCCTTCGAGTCCTCCTTCGGCTCGCCGCCGGCGGGGTCACATAGTTTCTCGACCCGCGTATCGACCGCGTCCGAATACCCGGTTGTAAGCGACCACGCGTAGTCAGTGCCGCGACCAAGCGGGATCAGAGCTGATGCGCCGGGAACGGCAGGACCCCTGAAGTTTGATGTTGGCGTGTGGACGTCAACCTCCATGAAGAAGCCGGGAGTCGCGTAACCAACTTGCGGAGCGCCCCACTCGATCGGATTGCCCGATGCCGACTCGGCCCCCGAAACGAGGATCGCGTTGGACTGCGGTCCTGTCGGGAAGCCGAGGCCGCGCAGCACACCCTCGCGAACGTCCTGGCGACGCGTCTCCTGGGTGGCGATCTTCTCAGCGTCGTCTGGGATCGCGAACGATTTCGGGTTGATCTTGCCGAGATTCTGAGAAGGGAATTTCGCCTGAGTCGGTTCGATCGATGTCGGGGACAGCGGGTCGTTCACTCGCATCAAGTCGTTGTAGATCTTCTTGCCGAGCTTCGGACCGTGCTTCTTCGTGAGGTGCGCGTAGAGACCGGCGTTCTGCATCTCCCCGCCTGCGGTTTCACCGAAGACGCGCAGCTGCAGGATCACCAAGTAGAGGGTGTCGAGGGGCTCCCAGTCGTCCGGATGCTGGGGACAAGGCTGGCCTATCGCCTGATACTCCACCGAACAGAGCGATGGGTCCATCTTCATCTCGGCTATCCGAGAATTGATCCCATCGGCGAAGGATTGCAGACCCTCCTGAACGTCTTTGCCGTACTGGCCGTATTTGTCATCGAGCTTGTCGAACATCGCCTGGACCTCGTCGGCCGTGTAGCCCTCACGACGCGTGTCGATATCCATCTTCAAGTTCGCGTCGTTGTCGCCGGCGCCGATGAAACTCGCAAGGGTCCCGCGAGCGGCGTGACGGAACGCGTCCATCTCGAACATCCGATCCTCGGCAGACACATAGCCGAGAGCGAAACTCGCTTTTTTGGTGTCGGGCGCGTAGATGCTGGGGATCCCGTATTTGTCGCGATAGACGGTGACCCCTTCGATCGGGCTGTAGGGCTCGCCCGCGTCGGCTCCAGGGCCGAACTGCATCGGGTGGAAGTACTTGCCCAGTTCATCCTCGGCAACATCGTCGTCATCGACGAGGGAGGCGTAGATAGGCAACAGGTCCTGGTAGTGCTCACCCCAATCCCCAGAGGTCTGGCCCGCAGCAAACTGGACCGCGGTGATCTCGCCGTGCTGCCCCGGGGGGGAGATGGAGAAGGCCTTCATCTGGTCCTCAACAGCCGGTGGACCGTCGGCTGCTTGGCCTACTCCCGAGATCAGAGAGGCGATGAGCAGACAGGTCAGGACGGTGAGTGCTGATGCGCGACGAAGCATTGGACCTCCGCAGATAGTGGGCTTCTGAGGGGAGACTTCTCACCCCAGGCTCGATTCCCTGGTTTTGGATGCCCTCTCCCCGGCAAGACTCTCACCAAGGTGTGCTTGAACAGATGAATCCAAACGACGTCATCCAAGGCCGTTATCGGCTGGAGAAACCCATCGGCAGAGGCGGGATGGCCGAGGTGTGGTGCGCGCGCGACTCCCGCCTGGATCGATCCGTGGCGGTGAAGGTCCTGTCCCATCAGTTCCACGACGATCCCGAGTGGCTCGTCAGGTTCTTCTCGGAGGCTCAATCGGTCGCCCGGATCTCGCACCCGAACGTCGTGTCGGTTCTCGACTTCGGCGAATTCGAGGAGCGCCCGTATCTCGTCATGGAGTACGCCCCCGGGGGGTCGCTGGCGGAGTTCGTCGGCGAACCTGTACTTCCCGAGAGGGCGTTGGAAGTCGTAGCTGAAGCGGCGTCAGGGGCCGGGGCCGCGCACGACGCGGGGTTGGTACACCGAGACATCAAGCCCGGAAACATCCTGCTCACCGACGACAAGAGGGCGAAGCTCGCAGATTTCGGGATCGCGGCCGGGGAAGGCAGCGAGCGCTTGACGGCGACGGGTCTCGCGATTGGTTCCCCTCATTACGTCTCGCCTGAGCAGGCATCGGGCCGTACCGCCACCCCGCGATCGGACGTCTACTCGTTAGGAGTCGTGCTCTACGAGTTACTCACGGGGCGCCCCCCCTTCGATGCGGATAACGCGATGGCGATCGCCATCGCACATGTCGAGAAAGCTCCCGAACCCCCGAGCAAATATGTCCCCGGCCTCGACCCGGCCATCGACGAACTGGCCCTGAGAGCGCTGGCGAAGGATCCGGCCGCGAGGTTCGCGAACGGGCATGAGTTCGCCGCAGCTCTGGAAGCACCCGAACGGGTTGCCGCGCTCGTTCCGATGACCGGTACCGAGATCGTCGACCACGACGAGGGTTACTGGGCGGAGTCTCCGCCGATCTGGAAGCGAATGGCCATCGGCGTCGCCGTTCTCGTGACTCTCATCGGGGGAGCGGCCGCGGTCGTCTGGGCATCGGGCCGTGGGGAGCCCGCGCGCGCCCTAAGCCATGACCTCGAGGTGCGCGACCAGGGGGCGCTTCAGAGAGCTAAGAAGAGGCCGGCCCCCACGCCAAGTTCAGGCGCCGTTATCAGCGGAGCTACGACCCCGTCGCCGACCCCAACCGCGGCCGAGGAGCAGACCGACAGCAAAGAGAAGGACTCGGAGCCCACGGTGACCGTCGTGTCAGAGGATCCCGAAGAGCCCGACCAAGAGCCCTCGCCCGAGCCAACGTCGCAACCGACCCCGGAACCCACGACGCAGCCCACAGCGGAGCCGACCGGGGAGGCTCCCCCGCCCTAGCGCTTCAGGAGCTCTGCAACGGGATGGCGATCCCCGTTGGGCTGCGGGGCCAGGTGACTATCGTCTTCTTTATGAGGAAGCGGAGCTTCGGGAGATCGATGGTCAAGCCCAGGCCCTCGGCATTCTTCTGACAACGAGCGAGCTCTCGACCCATAAGCGCCGAATCCGGCTTTCCCGCCCAACCGATGCTGGTCCCACCACCGAACCATGAGCGGAACCGATCGTTCGCGTCCGAGATGATGCTCCCGTCTCGCCCGATAGCCATCCCGGACAGCGCGGTGTCGCGCGGCTGCGGGCCCCATCCGATACGCCCGGGTGAGAACGTGCAGGCGAAGCCCTCTGTGGTGAAGATCATCGGGGTCTCTTGCATCTCCGTGCCGCGTTCGTCCAGGGCGGCTTCCGCCTCTTCGAAGGTCATCCCCCCGATGTCGAATCCATCCACGTCCACGCCGCGCAAGACCTTGCCCGCGTTGAAGCCGAAGTCAACCAAGACCGCAAAGAAGACGAGAACGAGGATCAAGCCCGTCCCAAAGAGGAGCTTGGCTGTCAGTGAAAGCTTCACAGCAAGATGCTAAGGGGCGAGAGAGATCCATTCAGGTCGCCGCTGGGAGCAGCTGCGCCTTAGGACGGCGGCGCGAACAGCTCCAGCGCGATGTTGTCGGGGTCGCGGAAAGAGAGGCCCGAGCCGTACGGAGCGTCGACGATGCCGCCGTGCTCGATCCCGACCTCGTTGAGCCGGCTTTCCCACTTCTCGAGATCTGCACGGCTCGGCACGCCGAAAGACACGTGGTCGAGTCCCGACCGGAATTCGCTGAAGTTCGGTTGATCGTTCGGCGTGGGATGAGTGTGCAGACCGAAGAGCGTCCCATTCTCCATGGCATAGACCACGTGATAAAAGCTGCCCGCATCCTCGTCTAGCACGGGCTCGGAGTCGAACAGACGGCCGTAGAACTCTCTGCTTCGATCTAGATCGCTCACCGTGATAGCTGCATGGTGAAGTGCCGGGAATCCCGCCATCGCCTTTACCTCCTGTGCCCGAGTCGATCCGACCTACGTACTGTATAGGTGCCCCGACAAAACTGACTAGGCGATCGTGGGAGGGGTCTTGGAGACATGGGCGGGCGGAGAGGCCTACGAACGCTACGTGGGTCGCTGGAGTCGCATCGTTGCGACGAAGTTCGTCCACTGGCTCGAGCCCGCTCGATCTGCACGCTGGTTGGACATCGGCTGTGGCACGGGCGCCCTGTCGCAGACGATCCTGAAAGAAGCAGCGCCGACGACAGTAAGGGGAGAGGATCCCTCTGAAATACACGTCGCGTACGCGCTGGATCACGTGGCGGATCCACGCGTCTCGTTCGCCGTGGGTGATGCTCTGTCCATCGCTGCGCCAGACCAGCCCTACGACTACGTCGTCTCGGCTCTCGTGATCAATTTCATCCCCGATCCGGCTGCGGCCCTGAAGCAGATGAAAGGTGTCACAAGCGCTGGAGGTTGTGTCGCCGGTTATGTGTGGGACTACGCCGAGAGCATGGAGATGATGAGGTTCTTTTGGGACGCAGCGATTGAACTCGATCCCATGGCAGCTGAGCTTGATGAAGGCGCTCGGTTCAAGATGAATGCGCCGGAGCCACTTCAGGAACTTTGGACCGACACCGGCCTGACAGACGTGAAGGTCGCTCCGATCGAGATCTCAATGGTCTTTAATGACTTCGACGACTACTGGACGCCTTTTCTCGGGGGCCAGGGCCCTGCTCCGGGATACAACATGTCGCTGGACGAAGACGCTCGCACAAAACTTCGGGAACTTCTGCGTGAGCGTCTTCCGCAAGGGACGGACTCATCCATAAGTCTCAAAGCGAGAGCGTGGGCTGTGACAGGCACCGTCTGACACTTTTAGCAGTTAGTCGATCCGCGTCACCGGGATCGAACCCGCATCCCGTGCTGCCTTCTGAGATACCCCATCGATCTCGGCGAGCGTCTTATAAACGACAGTGCCTAGATCAAGGTCGGCCTCCGCAACGGCGGTTTCTGACATGTGTTCAAGAAAATGTTTTGAAGCAAGCACTTGTCCGCCTCTCGCTGCCTCCTGGATGCGAGCGCATTCGTTGACCGAGTCGCCGAGCGCAGTGATGTCCAGCCGGCCTCCCGGGACGAGCTGACCCACGAATAGAGATGCACCCCAGTGGAGCCCTACATTCATCCCGAAATCGTTCGGATCGAGATCGGTGTCTTTGGAGAGCGCTCTGATCGCTTCGGTCGCGGCAGCTCGGATCTCACGCGCAGCGACCATCGCGCCATCGGCGATCAGGGACGCTTGTTCGCCTTCAGAGATAAGAAAGAAACCGGAGACGCCGTCGCCTGCGTGTTTGCCAACGACCCCCCCGTTGGATGCGATCGCACTGTCCATCGCAGTTGCAAGTTGTCGTATGAGTTGGAAATAGGTGCTCGTCGAGAGGGATCGGGACAGCCTCGTCGAGCCCTCGAGGTCAGCGAAGAGGATCGCTCCCTGACAGCGACGGGGCTCTTGCAGATTTGCCATGCGCTCGTACATGCCCTCGTCACCGAGCGAGAGAAGGCTAACGAGTGTGGGCCGGAGTCCCATCTGCGACACGCATGCAGCGCCCCTGAATAGACCTTCGTCATCGCGTATCGCGAAGATCAGAAACTCAACAGCTAGGTCGGGAAGTCCCGGGACGGTGTACATGAATCGATCACTGAACACGCCATGGCCGGGGCGTTTCTCGGCTGCCTCATAGAACGGCCACAGGATCTCCGGAACGACAGTGCGCGCCTCTTCATCGCTGAAGTTGAACTCGCCTTTCAGATAAGTCATCGCGCGGGGCATAACCGCGGCGAGGCTCTCGGCCGACACAGTTCCCGTCCACCCGTCTTGCAGGAGAGCGTGCATGAACGGCAGCCCGATCCCGATCGTCGCATCGTCTACCTCGCGTCCGAGGCTTCGAGACATGAAGATCTTCAGCTCGCTTGATGCGTGGCGAAGAACGAACTTCTCGTCTACCACCCATCCCGGCCATCGACTGCGCTCGAGCTGTTCTACCCAGTGCGCCAGTTCGGGAGGCGCCCCGGCGTCGGACCCTTCCGATAAAGATTCAGATTCAACGGACATACGCGAAGCCTAGCCAGTCGCGCCGGTCGATTCGGGATCCGGCCTTTCGTGGCGTTACTTGAGGGGCCCCGTGTATCTGAGGATGTCGATCCCCCGCGTGTAGTCGATCGAGTAGACGATGCGGTTGGTGATCCAGTGCACGGCGGACGTCTCCGAGGCTAGGGGCATGAAGTGACCTGCTTCCTCGATCTTGCCCGACGAATCGATGTGCAAGAAGCGAGTGCCGTGGTCGTAAGCGCCGAGCGCGACTATGCCTCCGTCATCGAACGTTGGGTTGTTCTGGAACCAGTGCGTCGAGCAACCCATCCCGTTCACCGCAGGATTGCCATCCGTCACGGTTCCGTTCTTCAGCGTGTAACTGTCGATCGTGGTGAAGGTGTGGGTCTGCTCCCACTTTGAGGCATCCCAAGTCACGAAGGCTGCGCTCCCGACCTCGCATCGAGGCGTGGCGTTCGTCTCCCCCGCAGACATCATGATCTGGTCGGTCCCACGCTGAGGCCACATCGCGGAGTGGATGAAGCTCGTGTCCCCGGGATCCCCCATAGCAAGGATCTCGGGGTGCAGCAGATCCTTTCGAGCATCCAGCAACAACATCGGGTTGGAGGACGTAAGCAGCAGACCCGGCTTCAGCTCGAGTAGGTCGTGTGACGGATAGGAAGAGGTCTCGAAGAGCGTGTCGTCCGTCCACTTCTCCTTCTGGAGCTTGGGGTTCACCGGGTCGCGCAGGTCGACGATCAGACCGGTGGACCCATATAGCCATTTGCAATCGAAGAGGCATTCCATTGTGTGACTAGCAGCGTCGGGCAGTTGTGCGATCTCGGTCGGATTGGACTTGTCCTCCACATCGAAGACGCGCAGGATGTTCGGGCGCGTGTCGGCGAAGATCAAGACGTTGCCGTTGGTGGCGACGTCCTCGTTCTCCCACCCTCCGATAGGGATGCGACTCAGCAGCTTCGGATCGGTCGGCTTTGCAACGTCGTAAATAGTCAGCGTCTTGACGCTCGTCACGTAGAGGTAGTGGCCGACGAGGCGGGCTCCGATCCCATGGAGCTGCTCATCACTAACGAGCTTGACGTACTCGACGTTCTCGGATCCGAACCCATCTGGCACCGGCCCCGTGGGTGCGCCCACGGCCGCGGGGATCGTTAGACCGAGTAGGGCTAGACCGAGCGCGACGCTCGCGAGTTTTCTCATCAGGCAGTCTCCTTTTGGTCGCTCCGGGAGGCATTCGCTCCTTTGCGAGGAGATTCCTGCCGACGACACCACCGCGAGATGGACTCCGGCCCTCTTATCTACGGGTTGCCGGCTGATCCTCGCAGTCGCTCAAGCAGGGTGGCCAACTCGCCAGGCCTGCTGAGTGCCACTAAGTGACCTCCGTCGATCTCAATGGGTTCGATCCCAAGTCGATCGATTGCTGTACGTCGCATGAATGGAGCCGGGAAGAGCCTGTCATCCAGCGACAGGATGACTCTCGTCGGCACATCTGGCCAAGCTGCAAGAGGCCATGGGTCTTCGAATGGCTTAGCCGACTGGTCTTTGCCCCCCTGCATGGCTTCTGCCGTTACCGAGCTGGGAACATCGTGGAAGAAGATGATTTCCGGATCGAAGTCGGCATCCGGATCTCTCCCATCCTCCAGCGCCTTGCTTCGGAAGGCTTCTCTTTGTCCGGTGTTCTCCCACCAATCACCGCCCGATTCGCCGGGAACCGGAACCATCGCGTTCAGCAGAACGAGTTGGTCTACGGGGACCTGCTCACACACCAATGGTGCAGTGAATCCCCCCATCGATTGAGCGACGAGAACAAGATCGCGTCGATCTCCGATCGCCTCGACGACAACGGCCGCGTAGTCGGAGAAGGTCGCTCGGTCATCCTCGCAAGGCAGATCCGGCGCGATGACATCGTGTCCGAGCTCTTGCAGTTCGGGAATCAAACGATGCCAATACCAAGAATCGCTCGCAGCCCCATGGATCAGTACGTAGGTCGCCATTGCCGCCAGCCTAAGTTCCCCATCGCGTCACCTTCTCTGTGGCACCCGTTTCGTCAGTCGGTAGGCAACAGGATCGAATTGGCGCGTTGCGCGTTTGAATCTCCAGGTGAAGTCGGGCCACAGCGTCGGGTTCCTACCGTGCTCATCCAGGTACCAACTCACGCACCCACCCATCGTCCAGACCGTGTCCTGCATCTTCGCCTGGAGCTCGTCGTTGAAGGCCTCCAACGACGATGGAAGGACCTCGACCGACGCGAGGTCGAGCCGGGACATCGTCTTGAGGGCGTCGACGATGTAACGGATCTGCGCCTCGATCATGACGACCAGCGAGGTGTGGCCGATCCCGGTATTGGGCCCGGTCATCAGGAACAGGTTTGGGAAGGTATCGACGGTCGTGCCGAGATATGCGCGCATACCGCCGTCGCGCCAGTGGTCGGCAAGCGAGACACCGGCGCTACCCGTCACGAGTTCGGTAGTGGGGTTGTCGATCACCCGGAACCCCGTCGCGAAGATCACTGCGTCGACCTCTCGTTCGGTGCCGGCCGCCCCCACGATGGAGCGGCCGCGGAGTTCGCTGACACCCGCGGTGATCAATTCGCAGTTCGGCGATGCGACGGCGGGATAGAAACGGTTGGATAGAAGGATCCTCTTGCACCCGAGTGAGAACCGTGGCCGAAGGAGCTTTCTGAGTTCTCGATCGGGCACCTGCCGAGCGAGATGCGCCCGCGCGACGCGTTCCAAGGGACGCAAGAACCTACGGTTCCTCGTCATGCCCAGGACGAGCGATTCCCGCGCCAGATAGACGGCCCGACGCACGACTTTCTGCAGGAGGGGGAACCGCCTATAGAGGTTGCGTTCGCGCTCTCTGATCGGACGGTCGGTGTGAGGAAGGATCCAGGCCGGGGTCCTCTGGAAAACATGAAGTTTCTCGACGATGGGCTGCAGTTGCGGGACGATCTGGATGGCGGACGCGCCGGTACCAACGACTGCCACTCGCTTTCCCGCAAGGTCCTTCTCCGGTTTCCACGCAGCCGAATGCATGACCTCGCCGTCGAAGGTGTCTAGCCCAGGGATATCCGGGAATGCGGGCTCGGCCAGTCCACCGTTCGCGGCGATCAAGACGTCGGCAACCCAGGTGCCCTGATCTGTATCGATCACCCAGACGTTCCCGTCATCGTCCCAGCGCGCACTCGTGACGCAGTGATCGAAACGGATGTGTCCCATGACGTCGTGCGCGCATCCGCGGAGGTAGTCGAGGATCTCGGGCTGCATCGAATACGTGCGCGTCCAATTGGGGTTCGGCCGGAAGGAGAAGGAGTAGAGATGGGAGGGGACGTCGCACTGGCAACCGGGATAGATGTTGTCCCGCCAGGTGCCGCCCAGATCCGAGGCGCGCTCGAACAGAACGAAGTCGTCGATCCCGGCTCTCTTCAAACCGATCGCGATCCCGAGCCCCGAGAAACCAGATCCCACGATGGCGGCGCGGATCCTCCGCGGCGCTTCCGATCCCATCGCACCTCCGCTTTGGCTTTGCTGTTACGAGCTGTAACTGTTACCGTCTGTAACATGAGCTCTACGGCGCCGTCAAACGAGACTCCGGCCGTCGCCGATCGTTCGGCCTGGAAGGAGGGTCGCCGGGAAGACCTGCTCGAGGCTGCGGAGACCGCGATCCGAACACAGGGAGTGGCCGCGTCGATGGGCGACATCGCGCGCGAAGCCGGAGTGTCCAGGGTCATCCTCTATCGATACTTCGGCGATCAGGCGGGCCTCTGCCTCGCGATCGCAGAGAAGTACGTCGGGACCCTGGTGCAGAGACTTCGGGTTGCCCTTGCCGATACTGACGACCCTCAGGCCCGTTTGCGACGTACGACCGAGACGTACGTGGATTTCATCGAGGAGAACCGCGAGGTCTACAACTTCTTGATGCACCGAGCGGTAAAGGAAGGACCGGCAGGAGATGTCGCCGTTGGCGACTTCATGCGAAGAGTCGCGCACGAGATCGGACTCGTGCTCGAAGAGGACATCTCAAGACTGGGATTCGACCCGAAGCCGGCCCAAGCTTGGGGTCACGGCGTTGTCGGCATGGTGCATCTGGCGACCGATTGGTGGCTGCACTCCACAGGGGTTACCAAGGCCGAGTTCGTTGAGCACCTCGTGGCGCTGATGTCATATGGATTCATCGGGCTTGCATCCCTGTCCGAGCTCGCCGAAACGTCCGGGATGCGGCGCGTCGATTCCTCATGAGCCAGTCAACTCAACTGTCAGGCAAGCGCGTCCTCATCACGGGGGCCGCGCGCGGCATCGGAGCGGCCCTTGCAACGCGCCTTCATGCCAGGGGAGCACGCGTCGCGGTTGTCGGCCTCGAGCCTGAGACTTTGAAGGCTGTCGCGTCAGCATGCGGAGATGCTCCGTGGATGTTGTGTGACGTTGCCGACCGCGAGAGCGTCCGCCATGCGGTGACGCACGCCGTTGAAGGATTGGGCGGGCTAGATGTGGTCGTGGCAAACGCGGGCATCGCCGCGCAGCTTCCGCTCTCGGGCGGAGACCCCGAACTCATGGAACGCATCATCAAGGTCAACGTGATGGGCGTTTACAACACGATCTGGGCAGCGGGCCAGCACATCAGCCATCCGGACGGCTATGCCTTGCTCGTATCGTCCTTCGCCGCGGCTCTGCACCTTCCACTCATGGGTGCCTACAACGCGTCGAAGGCTGCCGTAGAAGCGCTCGGCAACACACTTCGCATCGAGGTCCGTCCCTATGGAGCAAGGGTCGGCGTCGCGTATTTCGCCGAGTTGGATACCGACATGACGCGACATGGCTTTGACACTCAGGCCGCACGGTCCCTCCCTGCGGCGAAGATGATCGGTCGAGCGCGACCGCTGAAGTTGGGTATCGACGCGCTCGAGCGGGGCATAGCACGCCGATCCCGGCGCGTCGTCGCGCCGCGCTGGATGGCCGGGGCGCTCCCCTTCCGGATGACGGTGCAGCGTGTCGTCGACCGCGTTACACAGCCCGGGCTCGCACGCGTCCTCGAGATCGCGCGTGAGGAGCAGGTTTCTCTCACTACAGCTCAGCCAAAGGAAATGGATGACTGAGCCCCGGATCACTCCCGGCGGGCGCTCCGATGTGGGCTGGATCAACTGGATCATCGCCCTCGTCTCCGGACGAGTCGCCGGCACCGGGCCTCCCAACCTTTTTCTGACTCTCGCCCGACACAGAGGGCTGTTCCGAGGATGGTTGCGGTTCGCCGGAAAGCTCATGCCCGGGGGGAAACTTCCGCGAAGGGAGAGCGAACTCGTGATCCTCCGCGTTGCTCATCTATGCGGGAGCGATTACGAGGTCGCCCACCACGTTCGCCTTGGCCGAAGGGCGGGGCTGCGTGACGTGGACATCGAAGGCGTGACGCGGCAGCTTGCAGAGGGGGCCTGGAAGCCTCGCGAGGCCGCGATCCTGGCCGCGGTTGATCAACTGCATACCGATCGGGATCTCGATGAGGAAACGTGGGCGGCACTCGAGGCTCATCTGAACGACCGAGAGCGTATCGAGCTGCTCATGCTGGTGGGTCATTACGAGATGCTCGCGACGTTCCTTCGAACGCTGCGCGTCGCGGAGGACTCTTGAGCGACAAGATGACGCTGGGAGAGCGCGTTCGACTCAGTAGCCGAATGGAACGGGGAGGGGCCCGAAGGCTCCCTCCCCCTTAACCTCTTCCTTACGGGCGCTGGCCGGATTCGTCGACAACTCCGGACTTGAGAAGCACGGAGTAGGCGTAGGTCACCTCGCTGCCATCCGTCTCCAAGAAGACGTCTCGGAATCCCAGAACCTCTGCGGACTTCGGGTCGAAGTACATCTCGTGGCGCTGGCTCCGGCCCCCGTCCTCGCCAACCATGACCGAAACCGCGGTTCCTTCACGGCCACTCGGGTCGGTTGCATCGGGGTCGAGCTCGGTGCCGGGCACCCTGGACATGACCTCGAACAGGGCCGAGCGCAACTTCGGTGACGCATCCGGGTGGTTCAGCAGAAGATCGGACGCCGCGGTGAACACGTACATATCCGGGTCGCCCTGCGGCGGACACTCGACCGACTCACCCGACTTCGCCTCAGGACACTGTGTCGTCGCATCTGCCTTGTCGGTCAGGAACGCGTACAGGTCATCGGCATCGGTGGGATATGTCGTGATGTCCTCGGGCGCTCCCGCCGCCGGCATCACCTTCTCGAACGTGCCGACATCGGAGAATGCGGGACGACCGGCGGTGATCCACCACTGCTCGTCCTCGGCGTTCAGGAACTTCGGTGCCATCGATTTTCCCAGGATGCGGCCGCTGCCGTCATCGTGTGAGATCCACACCTCGATCGAGGTCGGGATCAAAGCGGTGATCTGCCGTCCGTTGACATCCCTGGTGCCCGTGCCTTGTCCCTCGAACTTACGGTAGATCCACTGCCCGGGTCCGGCCTCGGGCCCACTCCTAGCCGCCACGAGAGCAGCGTCGCGCAGCACATCGCTAGCGCCCGCGACCGCCACCCTTGGAGTGCGGCTTCGGGGTGTGTCGTTGGTGGTGCGTGTGGCTATGACCCCGACAGTCAGCAGCACCGCCGAGGCGGTCGCGATCGAACGAAGTGGGAAGCGCGCAACGCGTGCGCGCCGTTGGACGCGAGGTCGATCCATGACAATGCCGTTGAACAACTGCTGCCCTTCCGTGGACAGAGCCCATCCTTCGAGCTCGCGCTCGGCCACCGGGTCGGCGGCAACTAGCACGTCCATCGCATCTTGTGTCCTATTCATTTGGCCTCCTGTGGTCTCGACGCGAGGAGCGATCGCTCCGCGTCGAATGGATCGGGAACATCGAGGATCTGGACGAGTTTTCGCCGAGCTCGATGCAGGCGGATCTTGAAGACCGATGGGGAACAGCCCAAGACGGCGGCCGCGCTCTTGTAGTCCAGTCGCTCCCATGCCATGAGCATGAGTGCCTCACGGTCCCAGCTGCCGAGCTGATCGAGGGCTTCGAGAGCGCGTATGCGATCGGTTACCGCGTCGGAAGGATCGTTCTCGAGTGGCGAGACGGCGGACACTCGATCCGTCAGCGCCGCTCGCCTTGAGGCCGCGCGTCGCTCGTTCGCCAGGACCTTGCGGGCGACACCAAGTAGCCATGCGATGGGTTCGACGGGTACCTCGTCGATCCGTCGCCAAGCCACCAGGAAGGTCTGTGACACGACGTCTCGTGCCGCATCTCGATCCGTCCGACGAGCTGCATATGCGAGCACGCGGTAGGCGTATGTCTCGTAGAGCTCTCGGAGCCGGTCGTCCCTGCCCAGTGGGTCCCCCCAACGCTCGTGACTGCCCCATCGACAGTCTTCTCTATCGATGTGTCCGGCGGGGGCCGGGAGTTACGAACGAGCAAGATCTTGTCGGGGTCCTTAGGGGGCCGGGGTAGGTGTCCTCGGATGACGGGAGCCGGAGCTCCATTACGGCGCGCCGTTGCAGGTTGTGGGGTCCCACAAGCCCCGGTCGCTCTCTCTGGCGTCACGCTCGAGCTGAACGAACAGATCGGCGTGGCGCACATTCGGGGGGTAGGTGTAGACGTTCGCGTAGCCGTTGGCGACGAGCCTTGCATTCGCCATCTCGTCTCCGAAATAGACGTAGCGGAGGATCCGGTCGTATTGATCGGTCTCTTCGACGTCTTTGACCAACCTGACGGTCTTGTCGTCGAGCAGCGCTTTGGTCGCGGCAGACGCCTCACGTCCGAAGCAGTCGACCGGAGAGCCCGGCTTCACTGACTCGGGCGTGTCGATCCCGAGGAAACGGACGTCGTATTCCTCCCCCACCTGGGTGTCGCCGGCCCCCGGACCCGGGACGATCTCGAGGATCTCGACCTCGATCGTGTCGCCGTCGACCACCCTCGTCACGTGAGCTCGCTCGTAACCGCCGGGTTCCTCAGAGAACGAGGCCGGTCCCTGAACGGTCAACTCGACCTGGTGGTGAGCGCACGCGGAAAGCCCCAGAGCCATCGCGAACGCGCAGACGAGGAGCCTTCTCATGGCCGGGAGCCTAGGAGGCGGGTACGACAGGAACTATGACGGCGGGCAAGAGACTGTTTTAGTCTCCGTGCCGTTCAATCTGCGTCTACCAAGGGGAGGCGACATGGCCGACGAACTACAGCCCGATCCCGCTCAACTCGCGGAGATGATCAAGGGACTGTCCGACGACGAGCTCCGCGAACAGATCAAAGGTCTCGGCTCGCACGAGATCCTCAACCAGATCTTCACCAGGATGCCCGAGGCGTTCCTACCTGAGAAGGCCGGAGACATCTCCACGACGATGCAGTACGACGTCAAGACCGACGACGGAGTCGAGCAATGGACCGTCGCATTCGCCGATGGCGCCTGCACCACATCCGAGGGGGCCGCGCCGGAGCCGCGTCTCACGCTCGGCGTCGACATCGTCGATTTCGTCCGCTTGATCTTTGGCCAGGCCGATGGGGCGCAGCTCTTTATGGGCGGCAAGCTCAAGCTTCAAGGCGACATGATGTTCGCGATGCAGATGCAGGGTTTCTTCGATCGGAACTTCGCTCCGGCGAGCTAAGAAGTCAGGGCCGGCTGCGAACGAGCATCGATCGCATCTCTCGCACCGGGTAAGACACAGCATCGGAGTTAGAGAAGTAGCCAAGCGGCTGCCAGGCTGACCCGTTCGTTTGCCAGCGCGCCTGCCAGATCACCTCGAGTGAGACGTCGTAGCGCCCTTTCGTCTCGTATAGATGAGCGATGTTCCCAGGTCGCTTGCGCGTCCAGGGCCGTCCCGGTTGGGATGTCGTCTTGTGCGCGCCGTCGCCAAACGTCCAGACGTATTGCACCGGCCGCGCTTCGGCGGTGACGACGAGGCCCGGGATGCTCGCCTGCGCGCTAACTACGGGAAGGTCTCGCCCGAGCCAGAAGAACGAACGAAGTCCTGTCAGCCCAACAGCGCGTGGCGACCGCGCGAGCCGGGGCCGCGGCGCAAGCCCCATCGCCCTGTCCGACGCGATCGCTGCTAACTGTTCCGGACTCGGCGGCGCTACTGGATCGAAGGTCCGGCCCGGCAAGGGCGGCGGAGCTGCAAACAAACCACAGGTGGAATTAGCAAAGAGATCGAAGTCGAATCCATCCTGAGTAACCCCCACACACCGATTAGGAACAAACACAGGATCCGAAGTTGCTGAAGTCCGGACAATGGGTTGTGAAGCATTTTCCGATGTCCTGTCGGGAGGTTGGAAGCCCTTCGCCCTCGCCGCTACACCGGGTCTGTCGCGCGATCCAAACGTGATTACTTGCGCCTCATCGTCTTTAACCTGCGCTAACGCCAAGCCTGCTTGTAGGAACACCATTAGGAAAGCCAATAAGACGATGGCAAGGCGCGACGTTGACATCAATCGCGAGCTTCCACAACTGAGTCTTTGATTTTCCAGACGTCATTTTCGAATTCAAGCGTCCAAAGAACGATCATCGTCTCGCGGCTGGGCCCAGTCGATACGTCCTTACCTGTCTCGTCGAAGAATCGAGACGAATCAATGACGTGTTGCCGAATCTGGATCTGAGTTTGCCCGTTACTAACAATGCGGAGTGAAAGGGTCTTGAATCGAGGGTCAGCCCGTATACCGGTGCTTCTAAGCGTTTCGATTTCCTCTGTCGCAGTTGTCCCAACGGCGCTGCTCCGCGTGTAGATATCGGTGAGCATGGATTGATCGCTATGTAAGTAGGCCTCGATGCGAGCCGCGTCGAGTCTTTTGAATTCGGCTAGGGCTTCGGGGTTGGTCAGGGTTGTGATGTTGGTTGTGGTGGCAGGGGGCGCGGTTGTTGGTGGGGATTGGTTGCGGCTGATCAGGATCGTTGCTAGCAGGATCGCTAGGAGGAACAGACCGACGGCGAACGCTTTCAGCGGCGAGACGCTCGTGCGTCCCGGCTCGGGTTGCGCGATCCCTGTAGAACGATCAGCCATCCGCCCGCCACCGCCAGTTCGACTAAGTCGCTTCTACTGTTTTACCAAACGGAGCCGATTCGTCCCATTCGCGCAAAGTTCATCTCGGGCGATTCCGAGGGCGCAGGCTGAAATCAGACCTGACAGTCAAGAAACCTTTCGCTACCTTGAGAGTCCAAGGGAGAAGACGGGGCCGCGCTCGCGGGCGCGGGGCTTCAACGCAGTCACTAGAGGAGGTGAAGTGATGACGATGGTTATGGATGAACTCGTCCAGGCAGGTCTCTGCGATGAGTCGACGGACCACCACCTCACGAACAAGGGCCGGAACTGGCTCCGCACGCTAGGCGACCTTGAGACTCAGGAGGTCGTAGACGTGCAGGACGCCGCGGCCGACTTGATCCTCTCGACGAACGGGATCTTCAGGTAAGACCGAATCGTTAGCAGCTTTTTGGGCCCCGGCCACCCGCCGGGGCCCTTTCCTTTGACGCATCACCCAAAAATGGAGAAGTAGGGGCAAGAAACACAAGCCAGGGCGAAAAGGACAATCTCACTAAGTGGCGAACCACCCCTCCACTCATCCCTAGACGGATCGCGGAGGTCTCATTGAGCTCGTCCTGGAACACACCACCCGGCGGCGCACGCCATCACAGCGCTTCACTGCTTCGCAAGCTCCTGTTTTCCCTGCTCGTAGGCGTGCTCTCTGTGAGCGTTGCTTGGGCTGGCGCCGGGCTCGTGCCGGTCGGTGACTTGGCTAAGGACGCCGCGGGCAAGACCGACGCCACGGCATCCACGCTCTCGAGCGATCCCGTTTCGGGCGACCCAGCTTCAGAGGGCAACCAGTCGCCGGAGCTCGTGCTTCAAGGTGGCGAAGTCCTAGCCGGCGCTTCCAAGATCTCTATGGAGCCGCGCCCCGACGATTACGGCGGCACGTGGGAGAAGGACCCCGCTAAGTGCGAGACCTTCCCGCCGAGCGATTTCTCCTCCGGAGACCACATCGCATCGACCGGCTCTCCGTGGAACGAGAACCCCGACTGCATTTACATGGGCGGATTCGGTATCGGTCCGGCGAACTCGGTTTCTTCCTGGGACCAGACCTACGGCCTGTGGGTCCGGAGTTTCGCCGTGAAGGGTCCGAACGGCAAGACGCTGTCGCTCACGATCTTGGACGGCGAGGGTTACCTCTGGGACTACAACCACAAGTGCACCGACTGTGGACTGAAGCAGATCGCCGCAAGTGTGGCAAGCGATCCGACCCTTGGGCTGGAGAAGGAGGGAATCGTCATCGCGGCTACCCACTCCCACTCGGCCCCCGACTTCTTGGGTGGATGGGGTTTCGTGCCCGACTGGTACATGACGCAGATCAAGGAGACGATCAAGCAGGCAATCACCGAAGCGGTCACTTCGATGCAGCCGGCCGTGCTCGAGGTGGGCGAGGTCACAGCGCGCGAAGAGAACCACGAGCGCCGCGACACGTACCGAGCAGCAGAGGAGCAGAACCTCACATGGCTCCGTGCGGTCAGCACGCACGCGCCCGGCAACCCTGAGGTGATTGCGACCATCGGGACCTACGCGGCGCACCCAACTAACAACGGGACCAACGGTGGGAAGGCGAGCAGCGACTGGGTTGGTCCCTTCGAGAAGCGAGTCGAGGATCGTTTCGGCGGTGTCGCTCTGTACTTCATGACGGGGCTCGGAAACATGTCCTCGTCTGGTTTCTGGATCGGCGAGGCGCTGGCGAACCTGATCCCCGAAGTTGGAGGAGGCACGACGCTTCAGAACACCAACGTCAGTTACGCCCAGACCACGTGGGTGCACCCGGCGACGAACGTTCCCCTGACGGCTTTGGGCGTCCCGGGCTTCTTCGATCGCAAGTTCGTTAATCAGCCTTCGCACATCGAGGTCGGCGAAAGCGAGACCTCGCCTTGCGTATCGGCTTCCCCTGTCTCCGTTGAGATGGCAGCTACGGGCGCCAGGATCGGCGATCAGTTCGCTCTCTCAGCGGCTCCGGGCGAAATCTTCTCGAGCATCAGCAACTCCATCAAGGAACGGTCAGACGCGCTCGTGACGATGCCAATCGCTCAGGCGAACGATGCACTTGGCTACATGCCGCAGAGCATGGAGATCAACCCAGTTGGCCAGCAGGGCCTCGGGTTCACTGATCTCACCGGCTCCCTTTTCATCAACTACGAAGACTCTTACGCCGTCGATCGATGCCTGGGCGACGCGGTTCAGGAAAAGATCATCGGCATGCTCGGCTCGCTCTAAGCATGAAACGCCCGCTCGCAGTCGCGCTCGTCGCCGCGGTCCTCGCTGGACTGGCCGCGGTGTCGATGCCGGCTCGAGCGGGCGATTCTTGTGAATGGCTCGCCGGCGACTTTCACGTCCACACCGTTTACTCGCACGACGCGTTCGGCGGGCCGATCTACGACGGTGATCCCACCGTCGAAGGCGGTAACGGCCAGGAGGAAGCACAAGAGCCCTACACGCTCGGGTGGACCCCGTTAGAGGAAGGGGCGATCGCCCAGACACGTGGACTCGATTTCCTAGCGATAACCGACCACAACAACATGCTTGCGCGCGACACGGACCCCGGCTACGGCGGCGGCGATCTGATCTGGGTCGACGGTTACGAGAACTCGTTACATGCCCACGCCCAGATGATCGGCGCAAAGAAGATCTACGAAGAGGGGCCGGCAAACCTCGAGGACATCGAGCGCATCGCCGCCGAGCTGCGTGCAGACGGAGGCTTCTTCCAGATCAATCACCCCGCCGATCAAAGGTGGGTTAACTCGTACGGGACGAGCTTCATTCCGGACTCCATCGAGGCATGGAACATCGGCCCCTGGGTCTATCAGCCGCCCTTCCCCGCTAGCGGCGATCACCAGTGGCCGCTGGATTTCTACGACGGGTACCTCGATCGCGGTAAGCACATCGCTGCAACGGGTGGCAGCGACAGTCATTGGCGTTCTACGACGTCCGCGCAGGGGGCAGGCCAACCGACAACATGGGTCTGCGCAGAATCGCGCAGCCAGTCGGGCATCGTCTCGGGGGTCAGGGCCGGCCGCACAACCATTTCCAGCGAACCCCCCAACTACGGAGGGGCCTTCGCCACACTCGAAACAGTCGATGGAAGAGGCCTCGGCTCGACGGTGGCCCCGGGAACCAGTGTGACGGCACATGTCGCAACAGCTCCGGGGGCGATTCTGACGCTTGTCACGAACGGATCCGAAGTCGTAGACCAAGTGACCGTTGACGGTCCGGACTTCACACACACATTCGAGGTTCCACTCGATTCCACATGGGTGAGGGCTGAGGTGCACATGCCGGACGGAGCTGAGGTTCGCAAGGAATTAACTCCGCTCTGCGACCGGCTTGCGCCTCTCATGGAAGACACTCAGATCTTCCAAGGCGAGGTCTCCCACTGTGTCAATCGCTTGGACGTAATGGCCCTAACGTCCCCGATCTACTTCGACCCGACAACGACCGTGAGCTACGACGGCAACACCAGTGGCGCGGCAGGTGGAACCGCCACGCTCTCTGCGACGCTCACCGGTATCGAAGGAGAGATAGAGGGTGCTCCTCTCACCTTCAGTTTCCAAGACTCCACCTACGCGGCGGTGACCGACAGCAACGGCTACGCATCGGTCGAGGTTCCGGTCGCCGGGCCCGCGGGCGAGTACGTCGTAACCACGACCTTCGGTGGCTCTGACACCTACGACGCTTCGGCCGACAGCGACGCCTTCCAGGTCACCGAATAGCTCCGTTCGAGCCCTATCGACGTAGAGCTTTTTCGCTCCGGCACCATCGAGGCGACCACCCAATCTAGCTACGCGCTCTTTGACCCGGCCGGGCTATCTAGGCAAGCCCGTCCGACGCCGAATCAAGTAGGGCAAGGGGTTCGGAGAGCCCGGACCCACAGGAAAGTACCTCCCTAAGCCGGTCGTCCATCGCCCCCTTGGACGGCCGGCTCTCTCCTTTCCGGGCCCCCTTTTTCGGACCAACATCGCCGACCATTAGGCTTCCTTCGCTTTCGCGCCACCCCCACCCGAGAGGAGCCGTCATGCCCGAGGCAGTCATCGTCGCCACAGCGAGAACCCCCATAGGTCGAGCCAAGAAGGGGGCGCTGGCCGATGTGAGGCCCGACGATCTCCTCGCGTTCGCGATCACGGCCTCGCTGGAGAAGGTCTCGGAAGTCGATCCGGGCGAGATCGTCGACGTCATGGCGGGCTGCGGGTTCCCGGAGCAGAAGCAAGGGATGAACCTCGGCCGCAGAGCGGCCCTACTTGCCCTTCTCCCAGAACACGTTCCCGGAACGACGGTCAACCGCTTCTGCGCCTCGAGCCTCCAGACGATCCGGATGGCCTTCCACGCGATCAAGGCGGGCGAGGGCGATGTCTTCATCTCGTGTGGAGTCGAGTCGATCTCGCAGGTGGACGGCTATCCCAAGGATGCCGACGAGCTACATCCCAAGTTGTTCGGCGACGACGCCGAGATCGCGAACGTCTACATCCCGATGGGCATGACGGCCGAGAACGTCGCGGAGCAGTACGACGTGTCGCGCGAGGACATGGACATCTTCGCCCAGCGCAGCCAGGAGAAAGCCGTTGCAGCACAGGAGAGCGGCTTCTTCGCCAGAGAGATCTCGCCCTACACGAAGGCCGACGGCACGGTCGTCGAGAAGGACGACGGTCCTCGAGCGAGCTCGACACTGGAGAAGCTGCAGAGCCTTCAGCCGGCGTTCAAGCCGGATGGGCGCGTGACCGCGGGGAACTCCTGCCCCCTGAACGACGGCGCAGCATCCGTGGTCGTCATGAGTGAGGAGCGCGCGAAGCAACTTGGATTGAAGCCCTTGGCCCGGATCCTCGCTTCATCCGTTTCCGGCATCGCTCCGGAGATCATGGGAGTGGGCCCGATCGAGGCGGTCCGTAAGGTCCTTAAGCAGACCGGCATGTCGATCGACGACATCGAGACGATGGAGCTCAACGAGGCTTTCGCCGCTCAGGTGATCGCAGTGTGTCGCGAGGTTGGAGTCGACCCTATGGGCGACAAGCTCAACCCTCACGGTGGAGCGATCGCTCTGGGTCACCCCTACGGCATGACGGGGGCGCGCATCATGGGCACTCTTCTGAACGACCTTCAGACACGCGATCAGACGATCGGGCTCGAGACGATGTGCGTCGGCGGCGGGCAGGGCATGGCGATGATCGTCGAGCGACTGGTCTAACTCCGCAACTAAAGAGCCCCCGCCAAAAGCGGGGGCTCTTTTTAGTTGGTTTGACGAGACTTAGTCGTCTTCGCCCTGGTCGTCTTCGTTTTCGCCTTGGTCGTCGTCGTTGTCTGCGTTGTCTGCCTGATCGGCGTCATCAGCCTCGTCATCGTCGGCGTCGACTTCATCGGCGTCGTCGTCCGAGTGCTCTCTGGTCGCCTTCTCGGCGTCGCGAGCCGCTTTCTCGGCCTCTTTAGCTGCCTTCTTGGCGGCCTTGTCGGCTCCGTGATCTTTCGCCCAACCGCGGGTGTGCCCTTGCGGGTTCACTGCGTCGTGAGCGGATCCCGATTTACCTCCACTTGCTAGCGCGGCCCCAGCTCCGGCTAGAAGCGACAGCGCGACTAGCGCGGCCGCGATCCAACCCTGAACCTTCCGCATTTCTCAGCTCCCTTTCCTCGATGTACTTATGGCATCGACGGATTAGGGGCCGAGCTGGATACGCACAAGTGCTGATTAGCCGGAAAGGCGAATCAGTTCTGGGCGGGGCTGTTCGCGTCGACCATCTTCCAGACGAGCGGGATCAGTTGCTGGATGTCGTTCTTGATTAGGAACGTGTCCGCCCAAGTCGGGGGCTCGGTCAGAACGGCCGAGAACGCGATGATCTTGCACTCGGGACAGCTCCTGCGGATGAACTCGGCTGCCTTCGACCCGTCCCACCGGGGCATGAAGAAGTCCAGGACGACGATGTCGGGATGGATGTCTGCGGCCATCATCGCTCCCTCGAAACCGTCGGAGGCAACGCCTCCGATTCGGAATCCCTCGTTGACGGTGAACATCGTCGCGAGCAGCTCACGCATGAGCGGGTCGTCATCGACCAGCAGAACTATCGGGCGATTTGCCATAGATGAAATGTCGGCTTTGCCAGGTCCGAAGGCAATAGCTAGGTAGGGCTATAGATAGAGCTATATCGAAGACCGTTTACGGACCGGCTCGACCTCGGGAACCCGACCGGTGATGCGGCTTCCGGTGGCCCGAGGCAACTTCACGGCGATGCTCGTTCCCGTGCTGCCGCTTCTGATTTCGCCCCGGCCCCCATGCGCCTCCACGAGAGTCCGAACGATGTGGAGTCCGAGGCCGGTTCCGCTCTGGACGTTCTCGTCGATCCTGTAGAGAGGTTCGAGTACGAGGTTCAAGCGATCGTTCGCGATACCTGGGCCCTGATCGGACACGACGATCGTGATCGAGCTCCTGTAGGAATCGAGCGATAGGCGGACCAAGCCCTTCGTGTAACGGAGACCGTTGTCGAGGAGGTTGGACACGACTTGATCGACGACGAACGGGTCGATCTCGGCTTCGATCGGTCGATCCGGTAGAGCCAGCTTGATCCGGTCGGCGTCGGTCGCCATGAATGGAGCGACGGCCTTCTCGATCGAATGCCGGACGTCGTGCTCGACGGGCTGGATAACGACCCCTTGCAGCTCGACCCTCGCAGCTTCCAGGATCCTTTCGACGAGCCGGTTCATCTTGTTGCCTTGGACTTCAATCTCTCGGACGAAATCACGCTTCTGGTCCGCGTCGAGCCGTGACCAGTGATTGTTGAGCGTCTTGGAGTACCCGATGATCGAGGTCAGCGGGGTTCTCAGCTCATGCGAGATCGTCGTCAGGAAGCGGGATTTCACGAGGTTGGACGCTTCTAGGTAAGCCCTGGATTCTCTTTCCTGAGCGTGGTGCCAGGCGCGATTGAGCGTCGACGCTGCGTGCTTGGAATATCGAGTGAGCGCAGTTTTCGTGCCGTCATCGGGGCCGCGCGACGCCGGAGGGTAGGTCAGGGTCAGGGTCCCCACCTGCATATCTCCCACGTAGAGAGGAAGCGGCAGGATGGACCGGCCGTGTACTGCCCCGGCCGCCCCCGACGTCGCACTCCTTTGGGCAACGGCGAGATCGGTGTCTCTCTTCTCGAAGAAATCGATGGCTCCACTCGTTGCCCCGCCGATCTCTACTGCCGAATCCAAAACGATGGTGAGGATGTCGTCGAAGGACGGTGAGGTTCCGAGATGAACGCTGGAGGCAACCACAGCGTCCACGACCTTGAGCCGGTTGTCGACCGACGCAGTGAGCACTTGATCGCGCATCCGTCTCGCCGACGTGACCGTGAAGCCCGAGTGGCGCTCCAAAACGAGGGCGGCGAACCCGAGGACGAGGCCGGTAACCCCAAGTCTTAGGCCCATCGACACCTCGCGGAGAGCTGAAAAAGGGCCGCCGACGAAGAAGCTGAGAAGCAGCGCCATGCCCGTTACGGCTGCGAGAACCAGGCCGAGGTAGGCGATCAGGCGGCGGTTCTGACGATCGGGGTCGTGCCCAATCACCAACGACACCGTGTCCCCCTCTCTCGGACGCGGGGTTGGCTAGTCCGGATGAACTAGTTATTTCCTGAATCGACTTGAGCGTTCAGTTCCTTTAATCGGGACAAACCGGACCCCAGGGCAGGAGGGGGCCGGGGGCACGTAGAACCGTTGAGTAGGAGCCTTTGCGGCTCCTGTCGCTTACGCGGCGGGAACTCGCAGCGAAGGTTCGCCGATGACATTGCGGAGCCATCGAAGGGGACACAAAAGCATGGTCAAGATCGAGATTCGCAAGCCACTCGTTTTCGCAGCGGTACTAGTGACGTTCGCGCTTGCGGTGATGACATCTCTCCCCCAGATCGACGTTGCTAGAGCATCGTCGGACGGCTCGGGCGGCAAGGCAGTAGCCCACCGCGACGGTGGAGCGGAAGTAAAAAGCGCGTCGGCGAGAGCCGATGCTCCTGATGCCGAGATCTCCCGCATCGTCGTGAACAAGCTCCCACTGAACGGAGTCGAGCCGACCCTGGGGCTCACAAAGACGGGCGACATCTTCTACACGGCGTTCCAGACCAACACGCGCATCGAGGTAGCTCACTCCGGCGACGGCGGCAAGACGTGGGACCTCAAGTCCCCGCAGGTGGGGGGCCGGAACGTTCACCTGCTGTCGCTCGACCCCTACCTCTACGTGGACAAAACGACGGACAGGATCTTCAACATCGACCTCACCGTCGCGTGCGCCTACCTATCGTTCTCCGACGACAACGGAAAAACGTGGCTCACCAACCCGGCCGCATGTAGTCGTCCGGTGAACGACCACCAGACGCTCTTCGCCGGTCCGCCGGTTTTGAGCCCGACGGTTGGTTACCCCAACATCGTCTACTACTGCTGGAACGACGTGGGCTCCTCGTCCTGCGCGAAGTCCCTTGATGGTGGGGTCAATTTCACCGGCACCGGCGCCCCCGCCTACCCCGGCGTCGACCCTGTGGCCGGCGGACAGGGAGATGCCTTCTGCGGCGGGCTGCACGGTCACGGATACGTCGGACCGGATGGAACGCTCCTCCTCCCTAAAGGTCACTGCGGACAGCCCTGGCTCGCGATCAGCCACGACGAAGGCGCCACATGGACCCGGGTCCAGGTCGCGAACAACGGCGTTGCGGACCACGAAGCGAAAGCAGTCATGGATAAGAAAGGCAACATCTACTACGCCTACGTTGGCCGCGACCGCATGCCCTACCTCACGGTTTCGCGCGACGGTGGCGAGAAGTGGTCGAAGCCGTTCGCCATCGGTCCTCCGGGGCTGAAGGAAGCGAACCTGCCGGCGATGGACGTGGGTGGTCCGGGCAAGCTAGCGATCGTCTACATGGGGAGCGAGAACTCGCCGTTCAAGCCGGACTCCGAAAAGGACCCCAGCTATGCGAAGACAACATGGAACGGATACATGACCCTCGTGTCCAACGCTCTCTCAGACGAGCCGCTCTTCTACACGTCGACCGTCAACGACAAGAACGACCCCCTGATCCGTCAGCATTGCGGGCCGGGGCGTTGCGCGGCCGTCTATGACTTCATCGACGTCGTGATCGGTCCCGACGGAACACCTTGGGGCGCTTTCGTCGACGGGTGCACGGCGATCTGCGCTACGGCCAAGGGTGCATCGAATATGGGCTCCGACGCGATCGTCGGTCACCTCGTCGGAGGGCCTTCGCTCAAGTAGCTAGCGGAGCAGCCCCGATCACTGCGAAGGGGTGCTCTCGATGAATTTCGAGATCTCTGTTGCTATCGCTTCGCCGCGATCTTCCTGAAGGAAGTGGCCGGCGCCTTCGATCTCCACGAAGCGACCATCGACTAGGGAATCGGCCCACCTACGGCCGAGGCGCGTCGAGAACATCGGATCGGAATCCGAGAATGCGACGAGCGTGGGGATCTCGAGCTCGAGAAGCGCCATCGCCGTCGCGTGCATCGAATCCGCGCCCGCATCTTCGTCGGTCAGTGGCACGAGAAGCGGGAAGGAAGCAGCTCCCGCCTTCGACTCCGCCGTTGGGAACGGAGCCTCGTAGCCGGCGAGCACCGCTTCGCTCAGTTCGGTCGTCGTGGCGCTCTGGATGATGAAGCCGATCGGAAGATCCGGATTCTGCCTCGCGAAGTCCTGCCAGGCGACGAACGCCGGGCTCGGATCTGGAGCCGGCTTGTGGAAGACGTAGGTGTTCAAGATCACAAGGCGAGCGAATCGCTCCGGATGCTCGGTCGCGACTCGGAGCCCTATGGGACCGCCCCAATCCTGGACCACGAGCGTGATCCGTTTCAGATCAAGAGCTTCAATGAACGCCCAGAGGGCATCGACGTGCTTGTCGTAGCTGTACCAGGAGGCGGAAGTGACTTTGTCGGAGCGTCCGAAGCCGATGTGATCGGGAGCGAGCACGCGGCCCGTCCCCTCGAGGGCGGGGATCATCGTGCGATAGAGATAGGCCCACGACGGCTCGCCGTGGAGCAGGAGGATGGGGTCGCTGCGCACCTCACCGAGGGAGCCCTCATCGACGGGGCCTTCGTCCACGTAGTGCATTCGAAGGCCCGAGAGGTCTCCAGTTAGCTCGACGTAGTTGGGTTCGAACCCGTATCCGTCGAGATCCGCGAACCTCTCGTCGGGGGTGCGGAAGACGTCGGCGGCCACGGCCGCAAGACTAGACTTTGTCGCTCATGAACCAAACATCGGCATCCACCCGGATCCCCCTCATAGCGCGTCGTGACTAAATAGCGCGTAGCCCAGGAGAAGAAACGGGAGAGGTTCGATCTACGCGAAGTAGGGCGAAACGCGCTCCGGATCGATCTCGTAGCGCTTGATCGCCTCCGCGACGATCTCCGGCTTCAGATCGCCGAACTCTGCGAGGGCCGAGAGAGTAGCGACGGTGATGTGCTCGGCGTCCACCTCGAAGTGACGACGTAGTGCCTCGCGGGTGTCGGAGCGCCCGAAACCGTCCGTCCCGAGCGGAACGAATGGAGCAGGCACCCACCGAGAGATCTGATCCGATACGGCCTTGAGCGAATCCGATGCCGCGATCACCGGACCGTCGACGTTCTCGAGCAGGCGCGTCACGTATGGCTGCCGTCTCGGCTCCCCCGGGTGCAACCGGTTCCAGCGCTCGGCCTCGAGTGCGTCGACGCGCAACTGCTGGTAGGAGGTCGCGCTCCAAACGTCTGCCCCGACATCCCAGTCCGTCGCGAGCATCTCCTGGGCGCGAATCGTCTGTTGAAGGATCGAGCCGGATCCGAACAACTGGGCGCGTTTCTTGGTGCCGTTCCCGCCTGCCTTGAAGAGGTAGAGGCCCTTGAGGATCCCCTCCTCGACATTCACCGGCATCTCAGGCATCGGGTAGTTCTCGTTGTAGAGCGTGAGGTAATAGAAGATGTCCTCTTCCTCGTCGCCCATGCGACGAAGCCCTTCCTTCACGATCGCCGCGATCTCGAATGCGAACGCCGGGTCGTAGCTCAGGCACGCTGGGTTCGTGGTTGCGAGAAGCAGCGAGTGGCCGTCCTCGTGTTGCAGACCTTCACCGTTCAAGCTCGTTCGCCCATAAGTGGCACCGAGAAGGAAGCCGCGCCCGCGCTGATCGCCGAAGCTCCAGATCGAGTCGCCGATCCGCTGGAACCCAAACATCGAATACAGGATGAAGAACGGGATCATCGTCTGTCCGTGGGTCGCGTAGGACGTACCGGCAGCGGTGAACGAGCCCATCGAGCCCGCCTCCGTGATGCCCTCTTCCAAGAGCTGCCCGTCCTGCGCCTCGCGATAGGCGAGCAAGTGGGCCGAGTCGACGGGTTCGTACAGCTGACCGAGTGACGAGTAGATCTTGAACTCGGGGAACAGTGATTCCATACCGAACGTCCGCGCTTCGTCCGGGATGATCGGCACTACCCGCTTGCCGATGTTCTCGTCCCGCATGAGTTTGCGAAGAAGTCGGACGAACGCCATCGTCGTCGAGACCGCTTGTTTGCTGCCCTTAGAGAACTCCTCGTAGAGCTCGGGCTTTGGGAAATCGATGTGCGTCGCCTTCGTCCTGCGTTCGGGCACGAAGCCACCGAGCGCATGCCGCCGAGCGAGCATGTACTGAACCTCGGTCGAGTCACGGCCCGGGTGGTAGTAGGGAGCGCTTCCCTCGGTGATCTCGGAGTCTTCGATCGGAAGGTCGAGCCTGTCGCGGAACTTGCGCAGTTCCTCCTCGGACAACTTCTTCATCTGGTGCGTGACGTTTCGACCTTCGAAACTTTGGCCGAGCCCCCAACCCTTCACCGTCTTGGCGAGGATCACGACGGGCGCTTCCTTCAGATCGACAGCCGTTCGATACGCCGCGTACAACTTGCGATAGTCGTGTCCGCCACGTCGCAGCTTGCGGAGGTCATCGTCCGACAGATGCTTGACGAGATCCTGGAGCCGAGGATCAGGACCGAAGAAGTGCTCTCGGATGTAGGCACCAGACTCGACGACGTACTTCTGGAACTCACCATCGAGAGTCGTGTTCATCTGATGCACCAGCACACCGTCGTTGTCGCGCGCGAGGAGGTCGTCCCACTCTCGGCCCCACACGACCTTGATGACGTGCCACCCGGCGCCGCGGAAGCGCGATTCGAGCTCTTGCATGATCTTGCCGTTGCCCCGGACGGGACCGTCCAGGCGCTGGAGGTTGCAGTTGACGATGAAGATCAGGTTGTCGAGACGTTCGTAGCTCGCGAGGGCGAGAGCAGCCATCGTCTCGGGCTCGTCCATCTCACCGTCGCCGAGGAACGCCCAGACGCGCTGGCGAGAGGTGTCTTTGATGCCGCGGTGTTGGAGGTATCGGTTGAAGCGCGCTTGGTAGATCGCGTTGAGCGGCGAGAGACCCATCGACACGGTAGGGAACTCCCAGAAGCGCGGCATGAGCCTTGGGTGCGGATAGGAGGAGAGTCCTTTGCCCCCGGTCTCTCGCCGGAAGTGCTCTAGCTGCTCCTCGGTGAGTCGCCCTTCAAGGAACGCTCGCGCGTAGATGCCCGGAGCACCATGGCCCTGGATGAAGACTTGGTCTCCCCCACCATCGGCGTCCCGGCCTCGGAAGAAGTGGTTGAAGCCGACCTCGTAGAGAGAAGCCGATGAACCGTAGGTCGAGATATGTCCGCCGATGCCCTCGTGCGCCTTGTTGGCGCGGGAGACCATGACTGCCGCGTTCCAGCGGATGATCTGGCGGAGGCGTCGCTCGATCTCCTCGTTGCCCGGGAAATATGGCTCTTCCTCAGGCGAGATCGTGTTGATGTAGTCCGTCGACACCATCGACGGGAGGCCAACCTGGCGCTTACGGGCGTGGAGAAGAACCCGATGAAGGAGGAATCGAGCCCGGGCCGGCGAGGCGTCGATGATCTGATCGAGCGCATCGATCCACTCGGCGGTCTCGTCTGGATCGATATCCGGAAGCTGATCCTTGAAGGCGTCGTACACGGCTCTCACACCCCCCTTCGGCTCTCTCCTACAGGGTAAGGGGTAGGCGCCTGCCACGCGGCCCCCTTTTGCGCCTATTCGCCTGTGACGAAGCGACTGCTCGCAGGAGTTGCGGATGGTGCGGAGAAAATCAACAAACCAGGCATTTCCACACTTAGGGGGCCCCTTTGAAGAAGCTGTCTCTTCTTGTCGTTCTCGCGCTCGTCGTCGGCGGGCTTGTGCCTGCGTTCGCTCAGGCGCCGGACGAGGTTCCGGACGAAGAGAAGAACTGGTGCTTCGACGACCAGGACGTAGCCGAGGCCCTCGAGATCCCGATCGGCGACGAGATCGCGACCGGGCATTTCTCGCTGCCGACCGAGGAGCCGGAGGCGCTCGTCGTCTTCGCTCACGGCTACAGCCACAACTCTGCCTCCTGGTTCGACCACATGCGCCGCGCCGCAGCCGACCATGGGGTCTTGGCGGTCGCGATGGATTACCGGGGCACCACCGGCGAACCCGGATCAACGCGGGGCTGGTGGGTGAAGGAAGGCGCTGTCGACACGATCGCCGCCACGAAGTTCTTCCAGGAGAAATGCGACACCATCGAGCAGACGGTTCTGTTCGGCGTAAGCATGGGCGGCAACTCGTCGGGCCTCGCTCTCGCGAAAGCCAGCGAGGAAGCAAGCCCAACGGGAGGGCCCCTCTTCGACTACTGGTTCGATGTGGAGGGGGCCGTCAACGTCGTAGAGACATATCTCGGCGCCCGGGTACTTGCTCCCGCCAACGCTTTCGCCGCCAACGCACAGGCTGACATCGAGGCCGAGATGGGCGGTCAAACGTTCGAGGAGGACCCCGAGGGCTACCAAGACCTAGCGGTCATGTCCCACTTGGACGAGATCAAAGCCTCCGGGGTGAAAGGCGTTGCGCTGGTGCACGCGATCGAGGACGGCCTCGTTCCTTACAACCAGGCACGCGAGATGGCGGCGGGCCTTCGCTACGAAGAGATCCCCTACGAGATGTACACGATCGGTCGCAAAGCGCCGGGCGAGTCGGGAACGACGATCACCGGCTACGCCCCACCGCTGAAAGACCAGTCGCCTTTCGCAGGTCACGCATCGGAGACGAGCACCACTCATCAGGTGATGGTGACTGCGCTCGACAGGCTGTGGTCGCTACTCGATGACGGGGTCGGTTTCTCCGACTACAAGGAGAACCCCAAGCCTTAAGCGGTTAGGCGGTCAGGTCGTCGCGGGCCGCTAGTTGCACGAGGTCGACGACGCCGATCAGCCTTTCGTTCCGCAGCACCGGCAGCATGCGGATCGCATGGAGAGCCATCAAGCGCTGGACCTCGACGAGATCCGCATCCGCTTCGACGTAGACGGGGGTCCCTCGGCGCAACTGCTCGGCCGTGACTTGAGAGAGATTCACGCCGTCGCTTCTGAGAAGTCCGGCGAGCCAGTCGACGGTTTCCGTCGAGCCTCCGCTCTCCCAGGGGCCGGGAGTCACCACATCTGTGAGATCCACCATCGTCCTATCGGCTCCGATAGTCGGTTAACTCAAGCGAAACGAGCTCTACCCGGCTCCCCACCCGCCGAAACGACCTCTGGCTGACAGCTCGGGCACCAATAAGTAACGCGCTCCCCACCCGGCGCGGGTTGGATATCGCTCGATATCCGGGTCCTGCATCGGCGGCATGGTTGCCCACCCCGGCCGTAGACCCACCTTTCGAAGCCGGGCCGGGCGTCGCCGGTCGTGATCTGGCGGCCCGTGGTCCGGTTCGCCTCCATCAGCCTCTTCGTGAGATCGACTACTCGGAGGAGATCGGGAACCGCGCCGACCGGGCTTTTCGGATCGACGCCGGAGAGGAAGCAGATCTCACAGCGGTAGACGTTTCCCGGGCCCGCCATCACCCGTTGGTCCAACAAGACATCGCCGAGTGGCCTGTCCAGATCCGATGACAGATTCTCTAGAGCGCGATCGGGATCCCAGTCCGGGCCGAGGGGGTCGGGGCCGAGATGTCCCACGACCTCGTCCTCTCTGGACGTAGGGATCAAATCGCAGATCGCGAGACGGAAACCGACGGCCACCCAGTCTCGCGTCTGGAGCAACGCACGGACTTCGTGGTGCGGCCCCCGCCATCGTTCGCCGTGGCGATAGAGGTGCCACGATCCCTCCATCTTGTAATGCGTGTGCAAGGTGAGATCGCCCTCGAAGCGGATCAACATGTGCTTGCCGCGGGCGACGACCTCCTCGACCACACGGCCCGAGAGGTCGGCCGTCGCGATCCGAGGCATCCGAAAGTCGGTCTTGGTAAGGACTGATCCTTCCAAGGCTCGTCCCATGCGCGTCGCAGCCAGGTAAACGGTGTCGCCTTCAGGCACGGAGACGCAGACCTTTAGAGGTGTAGCGGAAGCCCGCGGAGACCAGGGCTTCCGCGAACGGAGCATCGTGAACCGACTCGCCGTCGGCTTTCTCGACGGAGATCCGACCGAGAGCTCCATCGCGCGCAGCGAGGACGAGCGCATCGACCGCCGGCTCGAAGAGCTCGGGATCATCCGAGTACGACAGGATCGTGCGTCCGCCTTTCTCCACGTAAAAGACCAAGAGCCCATCGACTAGAACGACGACTGCTCCGGCCTTCCGTCCAGCCCGGTGCCCCTCGCGAGCCGGCCATGCGAGTGCCGCGCCGTAAGGATTGGCAGGGTCGGTCGCGGCTAGGACTTGCGTTTCGTGTCCCTTAGACGGCGAGTCGAGCGCACGCATCCGGTCGACGGCGCCGGGCAACGCGAACTGCGCGCCTCCTAGACCGTCGACGAAATACCCGCGCCGGCACCTCCCGGCATCCTCGAAAGCCTTGAGAACTCCGTAAACGGCGGCAAAGCCGCCGGGGACACGCTCCGTCGCGACCGCTCCACGCGTAACGATCCCGTGCCGCTCTAGGAGCTGTTCGGTTGCAGCGTGAAGCCGTCTAGTTGGCGACGATTCCCGTTCGACTAGCGCGCTCCAACGTCCCGCCGCGGCAGGGGGGCCGACACGAGCGGGGAAGGAGGGACCTCGACGGTTCCTGGTCGGTCTGACCCTCCTCGAGCGCGTTCTTGATGTGAGGGCTCGAAGGGGAGCCAGAGTGTCGTTAGTTGCAACACCAGCCCAAACGAGTTCCCACAACGCGAGCACGAGCTCGGAATCGTCGGTCGACCCGACCGCGTCCGAGATCTGGCGAAAGAACAAAGCGCCGCCGCCGCGCAAGGAGTCGAGGACCCGTGCCGCGAGCGCGGACAGGTCTTCGGTGTTCGGCTCGGGCAGCAAGGTCGACGCGCGCTCCGCCGTTGCGAGGACGATCCAACCGTCGTCGCTGCCCAGCGCTCCCGCCCCCGACCATGCGACCTCGCCCGCGGCACCCAGCTCGTCGAGCATCGCCGGGGTGTAGCCGGGCAAACGCGACGGAAGAACGATCGACTCGAGCGCGCTCGCGGGTATCGGCACGCCCTGGAGCTGCTCGATGACTCTGTAGAGCGAGTCTGCCCCTGCTTCTCGAGGCCCGTGGGGGCCGAGCCCCTGCCACGCCATCGAGAAACGAGCGAACGTCTCGGCGTCGACGGGCTCGACGTCTTTGCGGAACGCGGCCAGAGACCTGCGGCGGATCCGGCGCAAGACCTCGACGTCGATCCATTCCATGCCCGAATCGGCGGGACGGAACTCGCCCTCGGCGACGCGTCCCTGAGCAGCGAGCTGTTTCAAAACCGTCGTGACGACCGCTTCACCCAAACCGAAACGGGCTGCGGGATCGGATGGTCTGAACGGGCCGTGCGTCCGCGCGTAACGGCCGATCAGATCGCCGAGCGGGTCCGCAACCGGTTCGAGGTAGGCATGAGGGACGCCCATCGGAAGCGCGGTCCCAAGACCATCGCGGAACCGGGCCGCATCTTCGATCGCGATCCACCTGTCCTCGCCCGCGATCCGAACCCTAAGAGCGCGGTTGGTCACCTCTAGAGATTCGAGGAATGAGGACACCGCTGTTACGTCCTCGGCGCGCGCTGTTATCTCGTCCTCGGTCAGATCCCCGATCTCTCGCAGGGCGTCATGGAGGAAGTCGGCATCGCGGATCTTCCTCTCGTCGGTGAGCAGTTGGAGCTCGAGTTCGACCTCTGCGAGCGAAGCCTCATCGATGAGTTCTCGAAGCTCTTGCCGCCCCATGATCTCGGCCAGAAGCGAGCGGTCGAGCGAGAGGGCTTGGGCGCGCCGTTCAGCGAGGGGAACATCCCCCTCGTACATGAACGCGCCGACGTAGGCGAACTGAAGTGACGAAGCGAACGGAGATGGGACGGGCGTGTCGACGTCGACGAGGCGCACCTTTCGCGACCGAAGATCGGCCATCAGGTCTCGAAGAGCGGGAACATCGAACACGTCCTGCAGGCACTCCCTATAGGTCTCGAGCACGATCGGGAACGAGCCGAACTTCGATGCGACCTGAAGCAGGTACGCGCTCTTCTGGCGTTGTTGCCACAGCGGAGTCCTCTGTCCGGGGCGTCGCTTGGGAAGGAGTAGAGCTCGCGCCGCGCACTCTCGGAAGCGACTCGCGAACAGAGCCGAGCCCGCAACGACGTCCACGACGATCTCTTCGATCTCCTCAGGGTCGAAAACGAAGATGTCGGTGGGGGGAGCCTCTTCGACATCCGGCAGCCGCACGACGATCCCGTCGTCGGTGTACATGCACTGGACCTCGAGGCCAAGTTGCTTCGAGATCTTCGCTTCGATCGCCTGGCTCCATGGCGCGTGGACGCGCGCCCCCAACGTCGAGTGGATCGCAACGCGCCAGTCGCCTAACTCGTCTCGGAACCGCTCGACCACGATCGTGCGGTCGTCCGGAAGGTGTCCGGTCGCTTCCTTCTGCTCGGCGAGATAACCGATCAAATTCGACGACGCGAATTCGTCGAGTCCCGCCGAGGCCAATCTCGTCGCGCGCTCGGCCTTGGGGGCAGCATCGATCTCACGGATGAATGCTCCGAGCGCCCGACCAAGCTCCGGGGCCCGACCTAGAGCATCGCCGTGCCAGAAAGGCATCTTGCCCGGGCGTCCGGGGGCAGGACTGACCAACACGCGGTCGTGGGTGATGTCCTCGATCGTCCAGCTCGACGCTCCGAGAACGAACGTGTCACCAACCCGGCTCTCGTAGACCATCTCTTCGTCCAGCTCGCCGACGCGGCCGCCCTTCTCCCCCACGATGAAGACGCCGAAGAGTCCGCGATCCGGGATCGTCCCGCCGGACGTGACGGCCAACTTCTGTGCGTTGGGCCGCCCACTCAAGACGTCGGTGCCGCGATCCCAGTTGAGTCGGGGTCGCAACTCGGCGAACTCGTCGGATGGGTAACGGCCGGACAACATGTCGAGCACGCTTTCGAGTCCCGATCGAGGCAACTCGAAGAATGGAGCCGATCGCTTGATCACGCGCTCAACGTCGTCCACGCTCCAGTCGTCCATCGCGACCATCGCGACGATCTGTTGAGCGAGAACGTCCAGGGGGTTGCGCGGAAAGGCGATCGCCTCGATCGAACCATCGGCGATCCTCTCGGCCACCACGGCGCACTCGACGAGATCTCCGCGGTACTTCGGGAACAGGATCCCCCGGCTGACGGCCCCGACCTGGTGGCCGGCCCGGCCGAAACGCTGCAACCCGCTCGCAACGGAGTCCGGCGCTTCGACCTGCACGACGAGATCGACGGCACCCATATCGATTCCGAGTTCGAGGGAGCTCGTCGCGACAACGGCGGGAAGCCGACCCGCCTTGAGGTCCTCTTCGATGATCATCCGTTGCTCGCGGCTGACCGATCCGTGGTGCGCCCGCGCTACTTCGTCCCCCGCGAGCTCGTTCAGACTTCCGCACAGACGTTCCGCGAGACGACGCGAGTTGCAGAACACGATCGTGCTCTGGTGCGCCCGGATCAGCTCGAGCAGAGCGCTGTCGACGTGAGGCCAGATGCTCCTTCGTTCTTCCGGCCCGCTCGCGGGACCTGAGGAGATCTCCCCCGTTTCCTCGCCGAGCATCCGCATATCTTCGACCGGCACGATGACCTTCAACTCGAATCGTTTGTCGCTCGCAGGAAAGACCACGGTCACCGGCAGACTGCCGCCCAGGAAGCGAGCTACTTCTTCCACCGGGCGGACCGTCGCCGATAGGCCGATGCGCTGAGCTGGACGGTCGAGCAACTCGTCGAGTCTCTCCAGACTGAGGGCGAGGTGCGCTCCGCGCTTCGTGCCCGCAACCGCGTGGACCTCGTCGATGATCACGGTCTCGACATAGCGGAGGGCGTCCCTGGCACGCGAGGTGAGAAGTAGGAACAACGATTCGGGCGTCGTGATGAGGATGTCGGACGGAGATTGAGCGAACCTGCGGCGCTCGTCCTGTGGGGTGTCTCCCGTGCGGACGGACACCGTCACGTCCGGCGGAGGCGAGCCCAGCCTCTGCGCGGCCCCCTTGATCCCCGCGAGCGGCGAGCGCAGGTTCCTTTCGATGTCCACCGCGAGCGCTTTCAAAGGCGAAACGTAGAGCGTGCGCAAGCGGCGTTTCGGATCGGGGGCCGGTTGCGAAGCGAGTCGATCGAGCGACCACAGGAAGGCTGCAAGCGTCTTGCCCGAGCCCGTCGGCGCGATGACGAGACCGTTGCCGCCGGATGCGATCACTCTCCACGCCTCTTTTTGCGCGGGTGTCGGCGCCTCGAATGTGCTCTCGAACCACGATCGCGTGGCCGCGGAGAATGGGGTCAGGGGGTCGACCGGCATGCCCTCAATGATGCCTCTCCGGTGCGACGTTTGCGGACCCCGGGGCCGCCCCAGCGCCGCTCGGTCGATTAGCGTCGGGACCGTGAACGAACACATCGACTCGAACCGAGCGCTCTGGAACGAGTGGGCCGAGATCAACGCCGCCTCGGATTTCTACGACATCCAGAGCTTCATCTCTGGAGAGCAGGGCAACCGGCTTCGGGACTACGAGGTGGAGGACGTCGGGGACGTCGAGGGGAAGGACCTGCTTCATATCCAATGCCATATCGGAACGGACACGCTCTCGTGGGCCCGGCTGGGCGCGAAGGTGACCGGTTCCGACTTCTCTGAAGCGAGCCTAGAGAAGGCCCGTGAGATCGCCAACCAGATCGGCATCGAAGCTCGCTTCGTTCAGTCCGACACCTACGAGCTCCCGAAGAACCTCCAGGGTGATTTCGACGTCGTGTACATGTCGCGCGGAGTGCTGGGTTGGCTCCCAGACATGCCGAGGCTCGCAAAAGTCGTGGCCCATTTCGTGAGGCCGGGAGGGATCTTCTATCTGACCGAGGTGCATCCGGTCCTTCAAGTGTTCGACGAAACCAATTCCGAGGAGCTGAAGGTCAAGTGGCCCTACTGGACCCGCGAGGAGCCCATCGTCTTCGAGGTAGAAGGCTCGTATGCCGATCGAAGCGCCAAGCTAAATAGCACTCACGAGTACGGCTGGAACCATTCGCTGGGAGAGATCGTGACTGCGTTTGCAGAAGCCGGCTTGAGGATCGAGAGCCTCCGCGAATACCCATTCTCGGAATGGGAGAGCGACTTTCTCGAACAGGGCGAAGATGAGAAGTGGTACCTGCCCGCCCACCACGAAGGTCAGTTGCCTCTCTTCTTCTCGCTTAAAGCCTCCAAACCGTGAGCTCATCGCAACCCCACGTTCTGCTGGTGGGGGGCGGCTACATCGGCGTCTACACCGCGTTGAGTCTTAGGAAGCGCAACCGGAACGTTCGCATCACCCTGATCTCCCCCGAGAGCTACATGACATACCAGTCGTTCCTGCCGGAAGCAGCTGCCGGCAACATCGAGCCGCGCCACGTCGTGGTTCCTCTAAGGAGGGCACTAAAAAGCGTTCGTCTGATAACCGGTGCACTCCAATCGCTCGACCACGATCGCCGGACGGCTCGCGTCGTGCCGGTCGAAGGCGAGTCTTACGAGATCGCCTACGACCACGTAGTGATCGGCGTCGGCTCGATCTCGCGGGTGTTGCCGGTACCGGGCCTCGCCGAATACGGGATCGGTTTCAAGACGATCGAAGAAGCGATCTTCCTTCGCAACCAGATCCTGTCGCGGATGGACATCGCGGAGTCCACGCCGGATGAGTCCGTCAGGAAGCGCGCGCTTTCATTCGTGTTCGTGGGCGCCGGTTACGCGGGGGTCGAGGCTCTGGCCGAGCTCGAGGACCTTGCGCGCGACGCGTGCAGATACTTTCCATCGATCGACCGCTCGGACATGCGCTGGGTCCTCGTCGAAGCCTCCGGTCGGATACTTCCGGAGATCGGAGAAGGCTTGGGCGACTACGCGCTGAAGTTGTTGCGCGCTCGCGACATCGAGGTGTTCCTGGAGACGCGACTCGCGTCCGCAACCGGCGGTCTCATGAAGCTCTCGAACGGCGAGGAGTTCGAGGCGGAGACGCTCGTCTGGACGGCCGGGGTGCGGGCTCACCCATCCGTCGCGAGGTTCGGGTTCCCCACCGACGACCGAGGCCGGATCGTCGTCGACGAGAAGCTCCGGGTCGTTGGAACTACAGGCGCATGGAGCGCGGGCGATTGCGCAGCGGTTCCCGACCTCACCACCGGGACCATCAGCCCGCCCACCGCTCAACACGCTTTGCGACAGGCTCGGAGGATCGGACGCAACATCGCGGCGGTACTCGGGGGCGACGAGCCCGAGGTCTTTCGTTACCGCAACCTCGGGGCCCTCGCGTCGCTCGGCCGCTATAAGGGTGTTGCCCGTGTGCTTGGGATAAGGGTCCGCGGGTTCCCGGCCTGGGTCCTTCACCGCACCTACCACCTATCCCGCATCCCCACCTTCGGCCGGAAGATCCGGGTGATGCTCGATTGGACGGTGGCACTCTTCTTCCGCCGGGACATCGTCCAGCTTGGCTCCCTCGGCCACCCGAGGGACGCCATCACGGAGGCCGGCGCCTCCATCGACGGCCCAAGCCCCGGCTGAGGCCGTCTTCTCGACCTTCGCCCGAAGGAAGGCGAGCCGCGGCGGCGAACCGCGAAACGTATGAAAACGCCTCGAGCCGTCGCGTTCGGCCTCGCCCTGTTGATGGGGGCGATTCCCGCCGCGGCCTTCGGGCGATCGGGCCCGGCTCCGGTGCGGGCGGATCGGGACGTGGAGGACTGCGAGGAGACTCGCCCCGACACTTTCGCTCTTAAGGGAGTCACCGATGATGGGGCCGACGTCTCTCTGGATGTGCTGGCGTTGTTGGACGGGGTCGATCGCGCCGCGGCGAAGGCGGTCTTCGACACCGCGGCCCAGGCTTACGCGCCGATCGGCATCAAGCTCGTGCCCCGCTTCCGTACTGTTGTCTTCGCCGCCGACGAGGTCACCCCGGCGGGCGACCAATACGCGCAGCCTCAGAATCTGATCGACGACGCTAAGGCGCTCCTCGGACCCTTCCGTCCGAAGGGCATCGACGTCGTTTTCACGCTGACGACGAAAGACCTCGGATCCTCGGTCGATCCGGCCGTCACCGGTTATGCCGACTGCATCGGCGGCATCCGTTACCCGGATCGCTCATTCGCGGTCGGCGAGATGCGGGAGAACCCTCTGTCGGTTGGAGTCAACATCTATGCCGACGCGCCCGCAAAGGTCCTGGCTCACGAGATGGGGCACCTGCTCGGAGCGCACCACGAACATCAGAGCTGCGTCGAGGGAATCACCGCCGACGACGCCAACGAGCGAGAGCTGACGCCCTGCACGGTCATGACGAACTACGTCGAGTTGCAGTCCCTCAACTTCGGGACCTTGGAGGGAGTCGTAGTTCGCGGTCACGCGACCCGCTACGCGCAGCCCTAGCTCAGGTAACTGCGTCGATCGTTTGAGTCAATTGCTTTAGGTGGGCGCGATCGTGGCCCGCGATCATGTAGACGCCGTCGCGAAAGCTCTCGGGGCCCCTTTCTGTGTGCTCGCCGGCGCGGTCCCAAAGCGACTGGTCGGTTCCTCTCATCAAGGAGACGTTCGCGCGACGCAATGCTTCGAATGCGTCGAGCATGTCGTGAAATGGGGGCCGGGGAAGATCCGTCCACGCGTCCTGGTCGTAACCGATCAACATCGGGTTGTCCTGCGCGAGAACGACGCGCCACCGGAACGACGCCACCACCTCCGCGTGCCAGAAGTGACTGAGTAGTTCCTCGACCGACCACTCGTTCGGCTCGGGCCGCTGTTGGAGAGTCTCCGCCGACAAACCTTCAACCGCCTTGCGGAACGTTCCCGGCGTGGCCTCCAAGACTTCGGCCGGGTCGTCGCCGCCTAGAAACGCGATCAACTCGGCCTTGTACTCGTCCGGGTTGAGAACTGGGTCCGCCTTGACTATCCGTTCCTCCAACGTCCGCCTCCTCTACCTCAGGGGATCTCTGCAGGGTCCAGGGTCCGGCTGACCGGTGCGTCTCCGTCAAGGAACAGATAGGTGAGCTTCACCGAGGCGTTGTCGGTCAAGAGCCCGTTGGCTTTCAACGCTTTCGCATAGATGGCGAGCTGATCGAGCTCGGGCGGCTCGAAGCGGGCGCCCGTCTTGAAGTCGACGATCTCTAGCCCGCCCTCGTCTCGTTCGTAGACGGCGTCGATTCGCCCTCGCACGATCTGGCCGTTGAATCGAAGTGAGAAGGGCAACTCGACCATCGGCTCGCCGCTCGGCAACTCGGCGATCCTGCGTTCTGCATAGCCGGACTCCCGCCAGTTATCGAGCAGCTCGGTGATCCGCGACGGCTCCGCCATCTTCGACGGTTCGTCGAGCTCGGTTTCATCGGCGAACGGCGACATGCCTCGGCTGTTCTCCTCGATGAGCCGGTGGACCTCGGTGCCCATACGTCGCGCGGTCGTGGGTCGGTCGGGCAAGGGCCGCACCAGATCCCACGCAGTGATGTCGCTTTCATTCAGTCGCACCAGAGATGTGGCCGACAGGATGTCTGGAACCCGAGGTTGCGCCGGAGGCTCGGCCCCCAGCGCGGACGAGATCACATCCAGATCGCGATCGTGGATCTGGCTCAGTTCGGCGGCGGTCGTGCGGCCCGCCTCGTCGAGGGCACCAACCAACTGCTCGATCGAAGTTGCGCCTCCCACAACCTCGTCGGCCGCGCTCCCCCATCCCTGGGGGAAAAGGGGGTCGATCGCGCCGACGCGAGGAGACGGCGGCCACACAGCCCGATCCTTCATCGCCTCGAACAACGGGTTCGCCTCAGGGAGTTCGGCCCGTTCCACTACTTCGAGAAGTCCGCGCTCCTCGAGTGCGTCGAGCTCGTCCCAGAACTGCGATGAACCCTTCTCGCGTTTGTCACGTCCGTACCACCACGACGCGGTGACCGCGAGCCGTTGCTTCGCGCGTGTCAACGCGACATAGAAGAGTCTGCGCTCGTCCTCAATGACGCGCTCCTTGACCGCCTTCTGGAAATCGGCCAGCTTGCCCTCGAAGGACGGCAGATGCTCGGCGTCTTCACGCACCTCGTACGGAAGCTCGGAATAGCTCGTGAGCGGGTTGGGCGCCGTCGTGTTCGGGAAGATCGACCAGACCTTCTCACCATGGCGGTTCGCAGAGGCGGCGACCGACGGAACGAACACGCACTCGAACTCGAGTCCCTTGGCCGAGTGCACCGTCATCAACTTCACGGAGTCCTGATCCGCCGGCTGCGTCGCTTCGAGCGTCTCCTCGGCATCCGCGGCGGCGTCGAGATAAGCGATGAACGAACGCAACGTGGCCTCGCCCTCGACGGGAGCGAACGAGGCGACCTGGTCCAGGAAGTTGGAGATGTTCTGCTTCGCCGCGGGGGCGGCCCTCGACGAGGATGAGTCGAGCGCATCCGCGATCCCGCCGCGCCGGATGATCTCTTGAACGAGTTCCAGCAAAGGTGCGTTTGATTTCTTACGCATCGCTGAGAGCCGCTCCGCGAACGCGGACAATCTTGTCTTCGCCTCGGCCCCAAGATGCTCGATCTCGTCGAGATGGGTGAGGGCCTCAGCCAGCGAGTAGCCGACGTCGCCGGGCTCCATGTCGCGAGCGAGCTCCTCGTCGCCGCCGGCAAGACGCATCCTCAGGTCCCAGTTCTGGGACGTAGCCCAGTGGGCGAGCAGGGAGAGGTCGCGGTAGCTGATGCGCCAGCGAGGCCCCAACAACATGCGGGCGAGCCAGCGGTTCGCGCCCGGCTTCGATTCCAGGGAGCGCAGCCACGCGACAACTTCAGTCACCTCGGGCGTCTTCAACAAACCGCCGAGACCGACCACCTCGACCGGGATCTCGCGCTCCTCCAGGGCTTGAAGCAACATGTCCATAGCGGCTTTCCGTCGCACGAGGATGGCGATGTCACTCCACGCGACCGGCTCGCGGCCCTCGGCCGTAGGCGTCCCGTGCAGTTCCTCGCAGCGCGCGGCGATCCAGTTCGCCTCGGCTCGCTCGTCGGTGAACAGGCCTATCTGAACGTGGCCCTCGCCGTTGCCGGGGACCGCTCGCAGGGGGTCGCCCGGACGTCTCGACGCGTCGATCGGTTCGACTATCGCGTTTGCCACATCGAGGATGTTCGAGCCCGATCGGAAATTCTCGGAGAGCGAGACGGGTTCGTAGCGCAGCCCATTGGATCGGGGAAAGTCGTCGGGGAAGCCGATCAGGTTGTACATGGTCGCCCCGCGCCAAGCGAAGATCGCTTGCCGTGCATCGCCCACCGCGGTTACCGCACCACCGACACCAATGAGTGCTTGGAGCATCTTCCGCTGCACCACGTTCGTGTCCTGATACTCGTCCAGCAACACGAACGGATAACGCCGGCGGTAAGAGTCGCGGACCTCCTCGTTCAGGGTCAGGACGTCGACTGCCTTCGTCACTTGATCGCCGAAGTCGATACGAGACGCTCGGTGTTTGGCCTTCACGTAACCGGCGACGGCGCGCACCAGCTCCTTACGCTTTGCGGCGGCATCGGCGACCTTGTCGTCGAGGTTGGGCAGCGAAAGCATCCGGTCGGCCGAAGCCTCGATGTCGCCGAGGTTGGCCATGTGATCGGCAACCGAGCCCGCCAAGCCGAGTATCGACCTCACCACGTACGAGGATCTGATCTCGAGAGCGTCGAACGGGGGAAGTTCGTCCAGACACGACAGCACGAGTTGCCATTGCTGGGCCTCCGACAAGAGACCAGCCTCCGGCTCGACGCCAACGAGCAATCCGTTGTCGCGCACGATGCCGGCGGCGAATGCGTTGTAGGTCTGGATCGTCACGTCCTCGCCGGTCTCGTCGTGCAGTCCAGCTAGAGCGAGTCGCACGCGCTCCTGCAATTCGCCGGCCGCCTTGTTCGTGAAGGTCAGGCCGAGGATCTGCGACGGGGAGAACGGCTGGTTCTCGAGCGCCCACGCGATGCGAGCGGCCATCACCGCGGTCTTCCCCGAGCCCGCTCCCGCGATCAGGTAGAGCGGCTCGAGCGGATGCGAGATCGCTCGCCACTGTTCGTCGGTCGGCTCGTAGCCCTTGAGTGCCGCCTTGATCGCGTCGGACTTGCGGGGATCGCTCATGCCGGCAACTCCTTGCCTTCGGACCACAGTGGGCAGAGCGGCTTGAACTTGCACCACTGGCAATCGGCTTCGGGGCTTGGCGCGAAGTTCTCGGCCAGCACACCTTCGATCAGCCCCGGCAGTCGTTCGATCGCCTTTTCAGCTTCTTCCGGGGTCTGGCATCGCTTCGAGATCCCCTTGCTGCTGGGAGGAACGCGCGGGTAGATGAGTTGCATCGAGGACGGTGCACCCAGTTCCGCCAGCTCGGGTACCGAGGTGACGGCCAGGTGATAGATCGCGAGCTGCAGAGACTCTTTAGCCTCGTCCCAACCGATCTCGCTGCGTGACGTCTTGTAGTCGCTGACCACGAGGTTCTTCCCGATCTTGTCGATCCTGTCGATGCGGCCGGTGATCCGGTGTCCGTGGAAGTCGACTTTGAATGGAGTCTCGGCGAGGACGGACTGGCCCGGCTTGAGGAACTGGATATAGCGATCGAGCATGACCTCGCCATCGCGATGGAATTGACGGGACATCGCCTTGTTCGGAAACACCGATTCATCGAACAGTTCTTCGTATCGGGCGAACATCTGCTCGCGATTGTTGAGCTTGCCGAGCTCGACCTCTTCGAACACTTTGTGGATCCATGACCCGAACGCCATGTTGTGGCTCGATTCCGGATCGAGACCCAGCACCACCGAAAACAGGTACTGCAGGCCGCAGTTGTCGTAGGTGGAGATGCGCGAGTACGAGGTTCGAAGCTTGTCCAGCGGCAGATCGTCGTTGGCATCGCCGGTCTGCTCGCGGATCGAGAGGTCGCCCTCGGTCCAATCCCACCGCCACCACCACTCGGACGGCCGAGCCCCTGCGCACGAGGGATCGAGCTCGTTGATGCGCGCGATCGCGGCGAGGGCCGCGATGCGTTCGGCCGGCGACGCAGTCGTCTGAGCCAGGGTGCGGCGGTGCCTGGCAGCGGCCTCGGAGAACGTAAGAGGCGGCAGATCCGTTGTCTTCTCGACCTCGGGGACCTCGCCCACCAGCTCCTCCAGGAAGCGACTCGGCTCGCCGCGCCGGGTCGGACCGGGCGACGTCGTGACGATGCAGCGCTTCTTGGCGCGCGTGAGCGCGACGTAGAAGACGCGTCGATCCTCCGACTCGTTGCGGCGCGACCGCTTAACCGGGTCTGCTTCGTCGAGCACGTAGGGATCGAACAGCCCCGTCGCGCGCCGGCCCTTGGGGATCGACCCTTCGACCGCGCCCGCGACCGCAACCACGGACCACTCCTTGCCTTTCGCGCCGTGGAACGACACGACGTTGACGCCGGCCCCCGAGCGCTCCGGCGGCAACCATGGGTCGGAGCCGAAATCGGCCCGCCCGATGGCGTCGAGGTACTCCTCGAACGTTCCGGTTCCTCGCCGCCTCTCGACGAAGCGGCCGAGAGCACGGGAGAAGGCGACCAGAGCATCGAGATCGCGGTGGGCGGGACTTTCGAGGTTGTCTCGAGCTTCGCTTTGAAGACGCTTGCAGAGCCGCGATCGCTCCCACACGACCCAGAACGCTTCGTCCGCGGGAGCGTCCTTCTTCGCGCGCAAGAGATTGCGCATCTCGAGGAGTTCGGAGAGTGTCTCCGAAGTTCCCGGCTCGACTTCGATGTCGTCGGGAAGATCCTCGATCACCTCTCCAAGCGGACGGCTGGTCAGACGCGCCACGCGTTCGATCTCGCGCACGGTTCCGTCTTCGAGATCCACGAGTGGCGAACGCAACAGCGCAACGAGCTCGTCGCGTTCGGGTTGGTCGGCGAAGGAATAACGCGCCAGGTCCGAGAACGCGCGGACGATCGGCTCGCGACCCAGAGGTCGGTCCGGCGCGCTGATGGTGAAGGGAACCTCAAGCGAATCGAGAGCACGTTGCAACGGCGGAAGCATCGAGCGAGGCGAAGTGAGAAGGATCGCCATGTCCTCGTAAGGCACCTTCTCGATCAGATGGGCCATCCGGATCTCGCGCGCTATCGCGTCCACTTCAGACGCGAGGCTGCGGAAATTCCGAACGTCGACCGTTGATTCGCCGGCGAAGTTCGTAGCGCGGTGTTCTGCCTCGCCGTTGTGCTCGATGAGCCGGAGCGTCGCTTCGCCGAGACCCGGGCCGAGTCGATACGAAGTCGGCAGCGTGACCACCGTGTGTTCGCCGAACTCCTTGCCGAACTCGCCGATCCACTCCGGCTCGGCCCCCCTGAACGTCTCGATCGCGGAGTCCGGGTCTCCCGCCAGAACGAGAGACGTGCTGGCGCTCGTCTGTTCGGCGAGGAAACTGAGCAGTCGCTGCTGCACGAGAGCGAGCTCTTGACCGTCATCGACGAGGACGTGCAGGAACCGCTTGTGTAGCGAATCGCGAACCTCGTCGTGGTTGGCGACGAGCTCGGCCGCGTCGGCCAAGAGGGTCGGATAGTCCACGCGCGATCGCTGGCGCAACCGCGAGCGATGCGCCTTGAAGAAGCGAACGATCTCGGCCCACTGCGGGCGGGCCGTGGCGAGGGCATCGAGTTGAACGTTGTCCAGCAGCCGCTGTTCGGCCCGGATGCAGAAGTCGACTACCTCGTCGACGAAACCGCGGTTGCGCAGCAAGTGTCCGTGGTGCGGCCAATCGCCGGGGGATTCGCGGTCGTAGAGCTGATCGCGTACGTCGCCCCACTGCTCGGGACTCGTCAGGAGCACCGGAGGTTCGGGATAAGCGAGCCTGTCGTAGTGACGCGTGACGAGGTGATGAGCGAGTCCGTGCCACGTGTAGACGGGAACCTCGATCACCGCGTCGAGTCCCTCGTCGAACAGAAGTCGTCGGGTCAGGCGGTCCTGGAGGGCCATCTTCTGGGCCCGGTTTGGAACGAGGAACAGGATCCGATCGGAACCGAATTCGAGAGCGAGCCGGATGAAGCGCTGTTCGAGACTCTGAGTCTTGCCGGTGCCCGGGCCCCCGAGAGCGAGGAGAGCCCCCGAGCCGTGCTCGACGACCCGTCGCTGTTCCTGATCCAGATCCACTATCTCCGCCATTGCCTCAACCTAGCAATGGCCTGTGACAGGTTCCGCGACAGAGCGAGGAATAGGTTGTGGGAACGCGAATCTTTCTGGGGGTCGGATGAGGGGGCGGGTCCTAGCTGCATGGCTCTGCGCCACCTTTCTGCTCGCAGGCTGCACCTCAGGAAGCGGTGATCCTCGGCCCCCAGGGGCCGAGAAACCGCCGCTGGGCGTTCCCCGGCACGTTCAGATCCCGAAAGTCAAAACCGCACTGAACGTCGACCAGGTGACCCCGTGCCTCGACAAACGGCAGGTGGTCGGCCCCATCTACACGGCCCTGGGCCCCGTCGCCTATGCCGCATCCCAAGTCGAGTCGACTCGGGAACTCGACTTCACGATCCCCACCAACGTCGACCTCCCCGACGACAAACAGTTCCAGCGTCTCTACAGCGATCAGCCCCCGACTCGGAGATCCGAAGACTTCGTGACCCGCCGGGTCGCATGGGCTCTGGGGATCACTCCGCACGGTCTCGACGCGGACTACTTCTTACGAGGCGAGGGGTCGAGCCTTATCGCGGGCTATTACGACCCGACAGACGGTCACATCGTGGTGCGGTCGGACGGAACGTTCGACGACGAGCTCGTAACGCTGACCCACGAGCTCACCCACGCAGCGACCGACGAGCTGTTCGGATTCTCCGCGGACACGAGGGGGCGGATGATCGACGACCTGGCTCTGGCAGAGAACGCGGTGATCGAGGGAGACGCGACCCTGGTCGCGGCTCGTTACCTGTCGCGGGTCGCGGCGGCCGAGCCGATGCACAGGTTCATCGAAGCCAGCCTCGGCTCGCGGGCCTACAAGAACCAGCGCGACGCCGGGGTCCCCCATGTAGTTCTCGAGAACTTCTCGTGGCCTTATCAATGGGGGCTCGCGTTCGTCTGCAAGATCTACAGAGAGCGCGGGTGGACGGGCGTGAACCGTTTGTACGAACATCCCGTGGACGACAGTGCAGAGATCATGTTTCCGGATCGCTATTTGAACGGGGAGAAGCCGGAGACGCCGCCTGCGCTCGGCGAGCTCGGCGCTCCATGGGCCCGATCGGCCCAGGCCCAACTCGGGGCGGCCCATCTCAAAGCGCTCTTTGAAGCGCCGGGCGATGTCGAGGGCCGCGCACTTTCGGACCCACTGGGCCGGGCGGCCGCGTGGAACGGTGGTGGATACGAGCTCTGGGTCGACTCGGACACCCAGGACGCGGCACTCGGCGTCGCTCTGGTCGAGCACCGGGGCTTCCACAACGTCTTGTGCGAGTCCATGCACAACTGGTACAGAGCCGCCTTCTTCGATGCCAAAGCCGACGTGGTCGCCCGCTACACGGTTGCTTACGACGACGAAGACCAGAGCGCTTTCATCTCGTGCTCCGGCCGGCAGATCCGGATCGGTATCGGGCCCGACCCCGACACCGCCCGGGCGGTGTCCGGCTACGAGTAGCCACCCGGGCGAGGTTTGAGCAGGTCCCCAAGCGGCAAATCAAGCCTTTAGGGACCTTTCGGGCAGGAGACGGGCCCCCGCAGGGCGAAAGTTGCTAACTAGAGCAAGCATCCAAGGGGGCCCCAATGCGGAAGTCGCTTCATCTCGTTTCGATTCTCGTCGGACTTCTGGTCGTCGTGGCCGGGACGGTCCCAGCCGGCGCCCACGCCGAGCGACCCGCCGAGTTCCCCGACGGCTCGGGGTCCGTCCCCAAATACCGTCCGATGGTCGCGGATAACCATCTCGTGGTGTGTAAGTCCAGCAGCGGCAAGGCGATCGCCAAGATCAAAGACGCTGAGTTGAAGGCGATCAACGAAGGCCTACTTGCAGAGTGTGGATTCGCTCACGTGCAAGATGCCGTCAACGCGGTTAAGGAACGCGGCTCGACGATCTACATCCTGCCCGGCACCTACAAAGAGGATCCGTACCGAGACGTCCCTAAGTGCGCGGAGGACCTACCCCAGAAAGAGGACGGGGCCACGGGCGCACCGATCCTCACTTACAAAGAGCAGCTCTTCTGTCCGCAAGCTCAGAACTTGATCGGCGTGTTCGGCGACATCAACCCAGACGACGACAAGCGCGAGTGCGACGCCCCCGTTTGTGACCTTCAGATCGAAGGAACCGGAGACGACCCCGGCGACGTCTTGATCACCGGCGGCTTCGACAAGGACGGCAACTTCTCGAAGCTGAACGGCATCCGCGGTGACCGCTCGGATGGCCTCTACATGAGGAACTTCACCATCGAGCTGTTCGAGTTCAACGCCATCTACGTTCTGGAGACCGACGGCTTCGTCATCGACGACGTCGTTTCGCGTTACAACGACGAGTACGGCTTCCTCACGTTCGCGGTCGATCATGGTGTCTACAAGAACTGCGACGGCTACAACAACGGGGACTCACTGATCTATCCGGGCTCGGCCTCCGATGTGAATGCCGGCTCCACAGAGTACTCACAGACGAAGCGCTGGTCGATCGAGATCTTCAACTGCACGAGCCATCACAATGCTCTCGGTTACTCCGGAACCGCGGGGAACTCCGTCTATGTGCACGACAACAAGTTCTTCGCCAACCAGACGGGCATCGCCACCGACTCGCTCTACCCGAACCACCCCGGTCTGCCTCAGGACCACGGTTGGTTCACGGAAAACGAGATCTACTCGAACAACACGAACTACACGGAGAAGTACGTCCAATCGGGGATCTGCGACAAGCCTCCGGCAGAGCGCGGCTACAAGCCTCCAAAGAACAAGAAACCGTGGGAGGGAACCGTCTGTCCCGTCGTCCCGGCCCCCGTTGGAACTGGGATGGTCATCGCCGGAGGGAACTACAACCTCCTGCAGGCGAACCGCGTATGGGACAACTGGCGGACGGGTTTCATGTTGCTCAGCGCGCCCGCCCCGCTCCGTGAGGAGTACGACCCCAACAAGGCGTTCGACACATCGCACCACAACAAGTACATCGACAACATCATGGGCATCGCCCTGAATGGAAAAGCAGATCTCAACGGCACAGACTTCTGGTGGGACGACACCGGCGTGGGGAACTGCTGGGAGAACAACGTCGGCGATAAAGAGCTCGGGGTGAGGAGCAACACCCTCTATCCGGGCGGCCTACCCGACTGCGAGGTCTCCGGCGGTTCGGCGGGTCTACCGGCCAATCCCTACAAGCAGGGACAGGTCCTCACTTGCGCTCTTTACGATCGGAACGACTCGTTCTGGCGGGACCCCCCTGCATGCACCTTTTACGACACGCCCGCAGAGCCTTAGACCACAGGATCAGTCACAGCCCTCTAGCACGAATAGGAACCGCGCCCCGATGGGGTCTGCGTGTTCGTACCGGATGGTGCCGTTGTGGGCTTCAACGAGTCCCTTGGTGATGGCCAGCCCAAGGCCGGAGCCACCGTGGCCTATTGCTGTGGACGCCCGTTGGAACGGTTCGAAGAGATGCTGTAGGTAGTCCTCGGGGAGGCCGGGGCCGTCGTCTTCTACACAAATCGCGACCGTCGAGCCCTTGTCTTCCGCATCGATCTTGATGTTGGCGCCCCCGTACTTATAGGCGTTGGAGATCAGGTTGGTGAGCACCTGTTGGAGACGGATCGCGTCGGCCATGACCTCCACAGCTTCGTCGACACTCACCTCGACGTTTTTTCCTTCGGGTCGGACGAGGACTGCGAGCGTCTCATCCACCACGTTCCTGAGACATTGCTTCTTCATTTCGATCGAGAACCGCGCGCTGCGCACCCTTGAGAGGTCGAGCAGGTCTCTGATGAGCGTCTGTGCTCTCTCGGTCTGACGCACCAGTAGCTCGACCGCCTTACGGGACCTTTCGGGGAGCTGATCCAGGTCCATCTGAAGTAGCTGGGACGCCCCGGAGATCGTGGTCAATGGATTCTTCAGCTCGTGCGCGACGAGGTTAACGAATTCCGTTCGTCCGAGTTCTTCCCGCATGGTGTCCAACTCGAGTCGCTGGCTCACGTCGCGGCCCACAACCGATGCCCCGATGATGGTTCCGTCGGCCGAGCGTAGGGGAGAAACCGTCAGCGAGACCGCTACCCGTTGTCCATCCTTCCGGACCCGCTCGGTTTCGTAATGCTCGATGCGCTCCCCATCAAGGATCCGTCCAAGGATGACTCGTTCTTCCCCCCGGTGATCGTCGGGGATAAGGATTTTGACGTCGCGGCCGATCGCTTCCTCAGCCGTGTAGCCGTAAATGCGCTCCGCAGAGTGGTTCCAGCTTGTGATGATCGCTTCGGAATCCTTGGAGTAGATGGCGTCGTCGGACGACTCGACGATCGCCGCGAGACGCTCTTCAGCATCCGCGAAAGCAGGACGACCTAGTCGATCCTGCTCGTGAGACTCCGCCATCCGTCACTCCCCGACTGTCGTGTACAGCCGGTCATCCTAGTGGCGTGCCCCCTGGGGATCCGCGGATTCGTTGAAGATGGGCGCCATCCTGATCTCCATAGATGTCTTCTCTTCATCCAATCGGCGCTCGGTCCATATCGGTTCGTCCGGATATGCGTCGACCGGTTCGTTTGTCGCTTGTATCCAAAAGACCACTGCGTCGGCCCATCGTTCTTCCAACAGAGCTTCCCGAACCTGCTGCAGTACTCCGGCCTCCTCCAGCACCTCGGGGTCGGCCTGCGCGACGAGTTCCAGAGCGAGCAACCGGCTGAGGACGTCGGAGGAGCCCGCGAGGAAAACCTGGGGTGGATCGCTCCTCACGATCGCAACCGCCACTCGTCCCGGCCAACCCGGGCGGATAACGCTTTCGGCCATCGTCTAGGAGAGAGGCTCTTCGCCCGAGTCGTCGCCTTCGGCGAACCCGCGCAAACGTTTGAGGTCGTCCTCGTTCAACAGTTCGATGACTGCACGGATCGGACGTCGCAGTCCGGCGACCGTGCGCAAAGCGGCATCGCCCGCGCTCCCCTTCTGCGGAGCATCCGTCGTCAGCAGGACCAATCGGGCGGTCGAGTCGATCTCGCGGAGCACGAGAGCTTTGCCCAGTGCCTTCCACAACGTGTCGGTCCTGCGGAGCCCGGGCCGGTTCGAGGTGAAGCCCCCGGAAACGTCGAAGAACCACCGCCGTCCCGCTTGGTCGCGGGCCTCGTAGTTGATCTCGACGCCCTCTGGGAAACGCAGATCGGAACGGATGTCGACGAAACCGCAACTCTCGAGAACCCACTCGGCAAGTTCCTTCGCGGCGCGGCCCTCGCGAACCGCTCGGGCCTGGAAATCTTCGTCGGCCATCGCCGCCGGTTTGCCCGGGGCGATCGTCGCCACACGCAGCGGTTCGAGATCGCGAGTGTCTCGTCGCTCGAGCCGCTCCCTCTCTTTCTCGATCCTCTCGGTGGCTGCTTTGACGTATGTGGCGTCGGTGTCGTAACCCACGAAATGCCGGTCGGTTCGAACCGATGCGACCGCGAAGCTTCCCGAGCCCGCGAATGGATCGACGATCAAGTCACCGCGATACGTGTACAGGTGGATGAGACGTTCCGGAAGTTCGACCGGGAACGGGGCCGGATGCCCGACGCGGTAGGCGCTCTCCGGTGGGATCTCCCAAACATCGATCGTTGCCTCCATGAATTCGTCCCGGAAGATCGAGCCCTCATGCGGAAGTTTGCGTCGCATCCGGTCACGCGCCGTTAGCGCGCGGTCGAAACGACCTTTGCTCGCGATAACGATCCGTTCCGTCAGATCGCGCAACACCGGATTGGCAGGGCGTTGGAAGGAGCCCCAGGCGCAAGATCCGGCAGCGCCACGGGCCTTCTGCCAAACCACCTCGCCTCGGATGAGCATCCGCAGCTTGTTCTGCAATATGTCGATCACGTCGGCTGATAGCGAGCGGTAGGGACGCCGGCCGAGATTCGCCACGTTCACGGCTATGCGACCGCCGGGCTCGAGAACCCGTACGCATTCGGCGAACACATCCTCGAGCATCTGCAGATATTCGATGTAGTCGCCGGGGACATGGCCCTCGCCCAATGCCTCTTCGTATTCCTTGCCCGCGAAGTAAGGCGGTGAAGTAACTACGAGAGCCACCGAGTTTTCTGCAAGCTCGCTCATGTTGCGCGAGTCGCCGACATAGATCCGATCGACGTTCGAGGCCGGGTTGACGTTGACCGTCGAGTCGTTAGAGACCTCGGGCAGGGTGAAGCGCGCGTAGAACGCCGACGCGTCGTGACTTTCACGGCGCGAGACGCCGAAGTTGGATGTCGATGTGGGCTTGCGCTTGTCTTTGGCCAAAAAAGTCCTCCCGCCCCCGTATGTCGGTCACTCGGGGGGGTCGGGTTCAGCCTAGTTTGGCCCTGAGACGAAAATCCCTGAACTTTCGCGAGCTACTCCGGGCGGCCGAGCTCCGGGATCTCGTGGCCTCGGATCGCGACCGCTTCGACCTGATCCCGCAGCTCGCGGGCTCGAGTCACTACGTGCAGAAGCCTCTCGATCTCGAACACCGGGGCTTCGTCCGCCGCGGAATTGAGGTCGAGCAGGATCTTCCCCTTGAGGAACTCAGGGCCCGACCTCTGGCCCCACCGTTGATAGCGAACCCGGGGGCCGAGCGTCAGCTCCCATGGTCCGAAGATGAGCCACCTATCGACCGGCTGATCCCGGATCAAGAGGTATCCGCCACCCCCCTGCCAGACGATGCGGCGATACACGGTCTCATCGAGGATGAAGAGGTCGGCGGATGGGATATCGGGCCACAGGGCGGAATGGTCGATCGAGTAGACGCTCTTCTTCTCCTTCAGATCGAGATAGACGCGCTCACCTCGGTAGAGAAACGAGAAATCGAGCGTGTCGAAATCGCTTGTGTGATCGGTGACGTCGTCCAGCCGGGCATCGATCGCCAAGACCTGGCTAAGCCATCGCTCGGTCTGCCTCGCGCCGGCGAGATCCTTGTCCCAATCCTCCGGCCGCCTCGTACGTGCCATGGGTCGATCCTCGCGTGAGTGACCCCTAGTTCGTGTGCATATGCCCGGGCGTTCCCCCTTGTGAGGGGTGGCTCCCGAGCGTCAGACTCAATCCGTTTATGGACCGCCGCGCGTTTCTTCGGCGAGCCGCGGCGTGGACCGCGTCGGGGACCGCCTACGCCTTAGTGCCCTTCCGCTTCGCCGCGGCCAAAGCCTTCTTCGCAGACAGTTTTGCCCGACGGTCAAGCTCGAAGGGATGGGGCAAGCCCTGGTTCAACCAGCGCTATGGACTGGCCTGGGGGATATCTCAGAAGAAGGGGTTCTACGACCTGCCCGAGCCCTTCAGCGGGGCGGGGCCGTTCAACCCGAATCCCGTCCTCGTTCTCGACCACGACGTGATGAACGTCGACCTGTCCGTCACGTTCTATCCAAGCTCGGATGGTGCGCGCTTCGGTCTCGTCGCGCGGAATGCCGACTACAGCTCCTATTACATCGCGTATCTGGACGGTGCCTCGATCGTGCTGTCGCGCTTCGAGACGAGCCGCGACAACGAACTCGCGCGCGTCGCCTCGGGCGCCCCGGTGCAAGCCGGCAAGGGCTACAAGATGCGCTTCAAGGTGGCCGGCACCTCCCCGGTGAAGCTTCAGGCCAAGGTGTGGCGCACCGGCAAGAAGGAGCCGCGCGGTTGGACGATCAACGCGCAAGAAACCGACCTCAGGCGTCTGGACAAACCCGGCCCGTTCGGCCTCCTTTTCATGCACGACGACCTTGGTCGTCGGCCGGCGAGGGTGAGGGTTTCGAAGTTCGCGGCCAAGAGCGGCGACACGCCGGCTGGAACCAAGCCGGGGATCACGTTTGCATATGCCGGACGCCTTCAGCCTCAGGGCACCAACCAACGCTTGAGAGTCGTAGCTCGGACGGACACCCCCGCGAGTGTCAAGTTCCGATTCAGCAGCTCTGCTCAGATGACTAACGCGATCACGATCCAACCTGACGAGGTCTTCAAGAAAGCCCAGGTTTCGAAAGCTTGGATCCCTAACCTCGCGCCGGGGTCCACTCTGTTCTGGCAAGTGATCGCCCAAGGTAAGAAGGGAAAGTCGCGAAGCAAGGTTCGTTCGTATAAGACGCCTGCTCAGAACGGGGCGATCTCCTTCGCGTTCGGCTCGTGTAGTCACTTTTTCCCCGTGAGCAGATCCTTTGGTGTAGCTGCGAGTCTCAAGCCGAACTTCTTCGCCCATCTCGGTGACTGGGGTTATCCCGAGGACGAGGACGGCGCGACCCTCACGACGAGCACCGACTCCTATCAAGACCGCTGGATCCGCATGTTCATGCGACCCGAGCTCGGCAACATGCACGAAGTCGGAGCGTGGATCGGTCTGCAGGACGACCACGATTACGGGACCAACAACGCGTGGAGCCAGACGGTTAAGCCATTCACGCTCGGCGCGTTCGACCAGTTGAGCGGGAATCTCAACGAGCGACACTTCGAGGTCCGCTACGGCGATCTCCATGCGTTCTTCGTCGACTGTCATGTCAGCTCCGACGATCCGGCAACGCCCGACGGGCCAAACCACTCGATCTTGGGCCAGAACCAGAAGGATTGGCTGAAGGACGCGATGCGCAACTCCAACGCCCCGCTGCGCGTTCTGTTCACGCCATTGCCGTTATGGGGGTCGGGCTCCGGGGACACCACCTGGAAGCAGGCGTTCGAGAACGAGCGGAAGGAACTCGTCGCGTTCCTCTCCGGACTGCAGGATGCAGGTGCGCGAGTGATCGTGTGCGCGGGCAACTCACACGCGAACTACATCAACCGCCATACCGACCCCGGCGGGAAGGACCTGTTCGAATTCGTATCGTCTGGAACCGACAGGATCGACTCCGCCGGCAGCAGGCCTGTCGGCGTTCACGACAACATCATCGATCCGACCCGGGCGGTGAAGTTTGTCGACGCGTTTGGCTTCGTCACCATGGACGCCGCCGGCCCTAATCGGAAAGTGACGCTGAGATCGATCGAGTCGAGCACGGGCCAGAACGCCTGGCCACCGCTCGTTCTGGATATCTAAGCGAGCTCGATCGAGGAGGTCTCCGGTCGAGCCATCGTCTCGGGAGTTCTGACGACCACCACGAGTGCCAAAGTCAAAGGCACCGCCGCAAGCACGAAGGCCGCCTGGAAGCCCAAGCCTGCGATCGTCGCTCCAGTAAGCACGGGCCCAAAGACGAACGCGAGATCGCCCGCGAAGCGGTAGGCGCCGACGCCGAGACCCGAGGACGATTCAGGAACGACGTCCGACAACACTGCTGCGGGCGGAACGCCGGCGAAGCCTGAGGCGATCCCCAGTAGGCCCATCCCCAATGCGAACAACACGATGGTCCCGGCAGTGCCCAGCAAGATCGTCACCGCGGCGAGCGCAGCGAACGCAGGGATCAACACGAACTTGCGCCCTCGTCGGTCCGCGAGCACCCCCGCCGGATATAACACGACGAACTCGGTGGCCAGCGCGATCGCGAACATCACTCCAACGCCGGACGGCGACATCCCGAGTGACTCTTGGGAGTAAAGCGGGACCAGCGTGTCGAACACGGCCGCGACGAACCACATGTACGCGAAGTTCAGGACGATCGCGGTGATGAACCCTCCGGTCCTGAACAGCTCTCCTAGACGTCCGAACATCCCGCGCTGGAATGTGGACCCGTCACCAGCCTCATCCGGCGCCGCGTCGGATCGAGCGCGAGCCCCTGGGTCGACGATGAACTTCAGATAGAGGAGCGCGGCAAAGGTGAGGATCCCGGAATAGAAGATCAGCGGGCTGGCGAGTCCGAAGTTATCGGCGATGATGCCGCCGACGACGCCGCCTCCGACGATCCCCAGGTTAAAGGCGCCGTAGTAGACGCCCAGCGTGCGAGCGACCGACGACTTGGGCGCGACCTTGAGTAGGTAGCTGTACTGCGCCGCGAACAGGATCGAGGACCCGGCACCGCCTATCCCCCAGAAGATGACGGCGATGGCAAACGTCGGGGCGAGGGCCGTAGCGAGGGAGCAGACCGCGAGGACAACCAGTCCGATGGCGCCGGACTTCCGCTCTCCGATCCTGTCGACTATCGATCCCCCGATCAGGTCGAATGCAAGGCGAGTGATGCCGATCGAGGAGACGAACATGCCCGCTGCGGCATAACCGACTCCGAATGAGCGGGCGAACAGCGGCAGGACGGGTAGCACTAGCCCCAGGCCCACCATCACGACGAAAGCTAGATAGATCTGGGTTGCGATTGCTCGGTTCCCCAGGATCGATCGGATCGTGACGGCTCCGGCCGCGGGTGAAACCTCATCTCGATCTTTCACGGAGGCCATTCAACACCGCGGGCGTGTCGGCAAGAATGGACTCATGACCGTCGATGCCGCGGAAGTCCTGTCGCAAACCGAGCTCTTCGGACATCTGGGTCGCACCGAGATCGACTCGATAGCTCAGCATGCGACGGAGCGCGCATTCACGAAGAACCAAGACATCTTCCATCGCGGGGATCACGGCGATTCTCTTTACGTGGTCGTCTCGGGCCGAGTGAAGGTCTACGTCGAATACGAACCAGGGACGGAGATGCTTCTGACGACGCTCGGCCCCCATGAGGTCTTCGGCGAGATCGCGCTGTTGGACGACGCGGGAAGGTCTGCCTCGGCCGCGGCTCTCGAAGCCACCACGTTGCTAACGCTGAAACGCGTGAACCTCCTTGAGCTGATCCACCAGAACCCTCAGCTCGCCGACCCCGTTCTGCGTTCGGTAGGAGAAACGGTGCGTCGTCTCACGGAGCGAGCTTGGGACTTGATCTTTCTCGACCTCCCCGGTCGCGTCGCGAAGCTTCTCCTCGACCAGGCGGCGACGTCCGGTGGAGCCCGGGTCGAGCTGGGCCTTACTCAGTCGGACATCGCAGGGCTCGTCGGAGGGTCGAGACAAGCCGTGAATCAGGTTCTGCGCCACTTCCAGCAGCGGGGCTACATACAGATGGACGGTCAGGCGATCGTGATCGTGAAACCCGAGGACCTCAAGCGCCGGGCCACCACTTAGAAAATGACGTCGGGTTGGCCCGGGAAAGGACGTTGATGTCCGGTTAATCCCCTACACTCCGTAGCAGGAGGACTGCGGAGCGCAGCGAACTCGAACACGTGCCCAAATTTCTCCCGACCCAGCGCGCCGGCAGATGGCTTGCGCTCGTCGCTCTAAGCGGACTCCTTACCGGCGCCTGCGCGACCGGGAGCCAAGAGGTTTACGAGGTCGCCCCGAACTCGAGCCCCAACGGAGCCGCTCCGAACGATCCTCAGTTCGAATTGCCGGACCCGGTGCCGGCTGTCCCCGCGTTCGCGGTCAAGACGAACCGTCCACTCACCCACAGTCAGCTCGACAAGCTCGAGAAGATCGAGGGCGTCGCGATCATGGCGCCTGCTGTGACCCGGCGCGTGAAAGTCACGAGCGGCAAGAAGACCTCGAAACTCCTCGCTGCGGCCGTGGATCCGATCCGGTTCCGTTCGGTCGCACCGTCCTCAACCCGTGATGCCGACTTCATCTGGGTGTCCTTGCTCGGAGGAGAGGCAGTCATGACGAGCGAAGCGGCGCGCAAGGCGAAGATCGACGGAGCTGTGGACGTGAAGATGCCCAACGATGGCCACGTGCGCGTCGGAGCATTCGCTGAAAACGGCATACCGAACTTCGCCGACCTCGTCGTCGATGCACGGCACACGAAGGATTGGGGAAAGCCGAAGGTTGCTCTCGTGGGGGCTAAGACCGGCGTGACGTTCGAAGCGCTCGGGCGCGACATCAAAGAGACGATCCACGGAAGCAAGCTGCAGCGACTCTTGCCTCAGAGTCCCGACCCGGTTCCTCCTCCTCAAACCGTTCTACTCGCCACTTCCTCGACACCGGTGTCCGGCGTCACCGGGCTGAACCCGACCCTGCAGGAAGCGGTGTCGCGGCTCATCGCTGCCTCGAATGGAAAGGTGTGGCTCGTCTCAGGCTTCCGCGATCACCAAAGGCAGTACGAGCTCTGGGTCGCCGCGCTTCAGCGATACGGCTCCCCCGAGGCTGCGGACAACTGGGTGGCGCCCCCCGGCAGCTCGATGCACGAGCGCGGCCTCGCCGTTGACCTCGGCGGCGATCTCAACCTCGCCGTTCAGCTCATCCAGCAAATGGGTTTGCCGTTGTGGAGGCCTATGTCCTGGGAGGCCTGGCACTTCGAGCTCTTCGGCTCGCGCGGCTAACGCGTAACCCCCATCTAAGCGAACAAACTACAAACATTGGACAAAGGGCTTTCGCGTGCGCTCCCGTAGCGTTAGTTTCGCGACCTATGGAAAATCCCCCGCCGAACGAAGATGCCACTGCGGGCGCCCTGCAAGAAAAGCTTCTAGCCGCCGCGCGTCAGAGCGGCGTAGTTGCTCCCCAAGCGCCCGCGTCGCCTGAAGCCCCCGCCACGCAGCAACCGCAACAGCAACAGCCGCCGGCCCAGGCTCAACCTCCGCAGGCCCAACCTCCACAGGCTCAACCTCCACAGACTCAACCCGCTCAGCCTCAACAAACGCAGGCTCCCGTCCAGCAGGTCGAGGCGCAACCCCAACCACTGACGGCCAGCCAGCCCGACCCGGGCTACGAACAGCAAGCGGGAGCGGCCCCCCAACAGGCTCAGGCAGGTGCAAGCCAAGTAGACGATCCGAACTCAGAGCAAGTCATGGACGCGCCGGAAGAAAACCTGCCGCCGTTCACTTTCGAAGGCGACGTCGCGCACATCGACGACTTCCTCAAGTACGTGGTTGAGGTCAAGTCTTCCGACCTTCACGTGAAGACTGGTTCGCCACCGATGATCCGCATGTCCGGTCATCTCGAAGCCCTCGACCATCCGGTCATCGAACACAAGCGCGCGGAAGAACTTTCCACGCAGATGATGGCCAAGAAACATTTGGATGTCCTCGAACAGATGGGTGAGGTCGACTTCGCATACTCGGTCGCGGGACTGGGCCGCTTTCGGGTCAACGTGCACAAGCAGCGCGGGAGCCTCGGCGTCGCTGCACGCCGCATCCTCCCCGGCGCGCCCGACTTCAAGGACCTCGGTCTTCCGCCGGCGATAGAGACACTCGCCAAAGAGCACCGAGGCCTGCTTCTGGTCACCGGGCCTACGTCGTCTGGAAAGACGACGACGTGCGGGGCGATCCTTAAGTACATCAACCAAACGCGGCGAGCTCACATCGTCACGATCGAAGATCCCATCGAGATCCTGCATAAGGACGAGATGTCGATCGTCACTCAACGCGAGGTCGGGCAAGACACGACCGGATTCCATCCCGCCCTGCGTGCTGCGATGCGCCAGGACCCCGATGTCATCTTCGTCGGCGAGATCCGCGACACCGAGACCGTTAGCGCCGCCTTGCAAGCTGCGGAAACGGGTCACTTCGTCCTCGCGACCCTGCACACCACCGACGTGGTCGAAACCGTGAACCGCGTCGTGGACTTCTTCCCATCGCATCAGCAGAAACAGATCCGGGTCGCCCTCGCGGGATCGTTGGTGGGCGTGGTCACTCAGCGGCTGCTCCCCAAGGTTGGGGGGGGCCGAGCTCCTGCGATCGAGATCCTCGTGATGAATGGTCGCGTTAGGGATTGCATCCTCGACCCCGATCGAACGCACACGATCCACGAGATCGTCGCCGACTCTTCGTTCTACGGCATGCAGACGTTCGACCAGGCGCTCATCGGGCTGTTCCAACAAGGCCTCGTCACCTTGGAAGATGCCAAGAACGCGGCCAACAGTCCGCACGACTTCGAACTCGCGCTACAGAAAGCCGGCCTGCTCCGCATCGGCAGCTAGCCGTCTCGGGCCCGTAATGCCACATAACGATCTGCTGGCGGACGTTCTCGCCTACGCGACCTCATTCCTTGACGAGCTGACGGAACGCCCCGTCAAGTGGAGCGCAACCGTCGACGAGCTTCGCGCGGCCCTCGATACTCCCCTGCCCGACTCGCCGAGCCGGGCCGAGGATGTCATCGCCGAATTGATCAAGTCGGCCGAGGCCGGGATCGTCGGCACGACGAGCCCCCGTTACTTCGGCTTCGTGATCGGTGGAGCGATGCCGGCCGCGATCGCTGCGGACTGGTTGACGACGACCTGGGATCAGAACGCGGGACTCTTCGTCGGGGGCCCATCGGCATCGGTGGTCGAGGAGGTGTCCGGGCGTTGGCTGAAGGAGATCTTCGGTCTTCCATCCGACGCATCGTTCGCATTCGTGACCGGATGCCAGATGGCGCACTTCACATGCCTCGCCGCCGCGCGGCACCATGTCCTCGCCGAACTCGGGTGGGACGTTGAGAAAGACGGCCTGCAAGGGGCACCGAAGATCCGGATACTGGGCAGCGCGGCCAGACATGACACGATCGATCGCGCTCTCCGTTTCCTGGGACTGGGAACGGCGTCCCTGATCCCGGTAGAGGCAGACGACCAGGGCCGCATGGTCGCCGAAGCCTTGAGGGTCGAGCTCGCGAACGGCAGTGGTCCCACCATCGTCTGCGCTCAGGCCGGCAATGTGAACACTGGTTCGTTCGATCCATTGCGCGCCATCTGCGAGATCTCGCACGAAGCCGGAGCATGGGTGCATGTCGATGGCGCTTTCGGGCTCTGGGCTGCTGCAACCGAGTCTCGCAAGGCCTTGACCGACGGGGTCGAACTCGCCGATTCGTGGGCAACCGACGGGCATAAGTGGTTGAACGTTCCCTACGACTCGGGTCTCGCCTTTGTCGCGCATCCTCAATCGCATCGCGAGGCGATGCAGGTGCACGCCAGCTACCTGATCCACAGCGAGGGCGACCGTGAGCGCGACCAGATGGACTGGACGCCGGAATTCTCTCGCCGCGCTCGCGGCTTCACTGTCTACGCGGCGATGAAGGCGCTTGGGCGCTCGGGGATCGCTGAGATGATCGATCGGTGCTGCGACAACGCCATGCTCTTCGCCGAGCTCTTGGGGGCCGAGCCCAACGTCGAGATCGTCAACGACGTCGTGCTGAACCAGGTGCTCGTTCGATTCGGTGACAACGACGACCTGACCCGCGCGGTTGTAGCCGGAGTCCAGGAAGATGGAACCTGTTGGCTCTCAGGCAGCAACTGGCGGGGCCGGGCCGTTATGCGGGTCTCGGTGTCCAACTGGGCGACATCGGAGGAAGACGTGCGCCGCTCAGTTCAAGCGATCCTTCGCGTTGTAGGGGGTTAGACCCTCTCTCGCTCCGTCGCTTTCAAGATCGTCGAACGGTTCTTGTTGCGCGACTCGTAGTCACGAAGCACGAGGATGAGAGCCTCGGAGGAATCGTCGATCTCGGCAACGATCTCTTCGACGGTGAGCTCGTCGTAGCCGGGCCACGGCTCTTCGGTGCCGAGTTGGGTCGGCGCGATCTGAGACGACGCAACTTGAGCCGCGAGGGCGGGGATCTCCTTGCGCAGCGAGTCGAACATCCGCTCCTCGTCCAATCGGATATCGGCCGCCAGCTCGGCGGTCTCGTGGTCGCCGACGCTTAGGGCGAAGGCTTCGATGGCGTCGTAGGAACCGATCTCGAAGCCTTCCGTCATCGCCTCATCCATCGCGTTGCGCAGCATCTTCTCGATCACATCGCCCTTGCCACGCAGAAGATCGATGGGAGTCTTGGTCAGGCCGAGCCCCTGCTTGACGAGGTTCAAAACGGCACCTCGCGCCATCGAAGGCATGCTCTCCCTGTAGCCGAGACGGGTCAGGCGGCGGGCGATCTTTTCGGCGTGCTGCTCCGTCTCGCGCAGGTGCGCCTCCACGGTCGAGCGATACGAACCGCGCTCGGCCATCGAGAGGTGCGCTTGTAGGACGTCGATCAAAGCGACCTCGTTCGAGTGCGCATCGACGAGCAGATCGATCACTTTCTGCTTACTTCGGTCCATTTGGGGCCTCCTGGGAGCGGTCGTGGATGGTTTCCTTCATTCCTACCCATTTCACTGAGTTCCTCCCGCGAGGCAAGCTCGAAGCCGTGGGGATAGCTTGAGGAAACATGCGCTTTTTCGCGGTCACCCTTCTCGTCACTCTCGCGGCCTGTTCGTCGGCGCCGCCAGCGCATGTCGCGGAGCACGACTCGGTTCCACCCCTTGGACGCGTCGCGATCATCGTGCTCGAGAATCACGAGTACCACGAGGTGATCGGCTCCCCGGAGGCGCCTTACCTGAACGCGCTGGCCGACCAGTTTGGCTACAGCTCCGCGATGTACGGCATCACGCACCCGTCATTGCCCAACTACCTAGCTCTATTGGGCGGCTCGACTTTCGGCATCGATTCGAATTGCACCGACTGCACGATCGACGCGCCGAATCTCGTCGACCAACTGGAGAAGGCCGGGATCTCGTGGAAGGCGTACATGGAAGACATGCCGCAGCCTTGTTTCCATGGTGACAACGCGACCTACGTGAAGCGCCACAATCCCTTCCTCTACTTCTCGTCGATATCCAACGACGAGAAGCGTTGCGGGAAGGTCGTTCCACTCGAGCATCTCTACGAAGATCTGGCAGGCGGAACGCTCCCCCGATTCACATGGGTCACACCGGGATTGTGCAGCGACTCGCACGACTGCAGCATCTCGACGTCGGACCGGTTCCTGAGTGCGATAGTCCCGCCGCTGCTCGACGCGCTCGGGCGCGAAGGCGTGTTGTTCATTACCTACGATGAAGGAACGAGTTCGGAAGGATGCTGTGATGTCGCATCTGGAGGAAGGATCCCATTCGTCGTTGCGGGAGGAGCGGCGCAGGCGGGTAAGGACTCCGAGGACCAGCACACGCTCTATTCCGTGCTGAGGACGATCGAGGAGGGCTTCGGTCTGCCTCTGCTCGAACGGGCAGGCTGCGATTGCACGAGCACGCTGGGAGACCTGCTGGCCCGCTGAGCATCCTCAACCCCATCGACCGCACCGCGGCTCGCAGCTATCGTTTTCCTGGATGAGGCGGATATCGAGCGCGCTCGCGTTGGCTCTGGTTGCCTCCCTGGCCATCTCCGTTCCAGCAACCGCGGCCCCCGGACGTGCTCGAACGAGCTATCACGTCATCGAGGCTTCAGACGTCACGTCCAGTCCAGCTGAGTTCGACCGGATCGCCTACGAGCGACACTGGTTCGGCGACAGTTCGCCGCCCCCACCCAAAGCGGTTGTCATCCTGATCCCGGGCTTCTTCGGGGGAGCCGACGATTTCGCCTACGTCGGGAAGCGACTGGTCGAACGCAACCATGACCTACAGGTGTGGTCACTCGATCGTCGCAACAACTTCCTCGAGAACCGTTGCGGGATGGAATACGCGCAACAGACCGGCGGCTACGCGATCGCGGCCCTCTACTACTTGAACGACGTGCCGATCACCGGATGCCCGCGCGGCTCGGACGATCCGGACCCCGCGGCATGGAACGGGATGGATTCGGAGTTCTTCCTCACGCAGGAGGAAGCGGCTTCGGTAGGGATGGCCGACTGGGGCTTGGAGACCCAACTCAACGATCTACGCCGTCTCATCGCTCGGGCCCACAAGCTGTACCCCAACGCGAAGGTAGTACTTGGAGGACATTCGTTGGGTGGGATGAGCACGCAGTTGTTCGCGGCATGGCGGTTCGGCTCCCGGCCTTCATCCGCCGGATGGAATCTCCTCGATGGACTCGTTCTCATCGACGGTGGCCTCGCGGGCACGGGCTGGAACGGGCCCGACGGATGCGGCGAGGGGGCCGAGCTCACTTGTCTCGAGCAATGGGATCGCGACCGCGCCTTCATAGCCGACGGGAAGATGTATTGGGATCTGCTCGACGAGGGAGCGACCTACCTCATCGGGTGGCTCGCGGAGCTCGGCGGCATGGCGGCGAGTTTCGCCCCCGACAAGGAATCATTCCTGTGGAGCTCACTACCTCCACCGTTGACGTGGCCCAACCCAAACACGTGTCCGACCAACGAAGCCGTCTTCGCGGGTCTAACGGATGAGTCGATCGGATTCGCTCCCACGTTCATGCTTCAGCAAGGTGAGGTAGCGGAAGAGCCGATGGGCCAATGTGCGGCGCCGAACGCTGACCGCGCACTGGTCGGATGGCGCGAGCACGACGAGATCGACCCTCCCGAGCCGTCGTCAACCGACCTTTGGGCCCGTGCACTGTGGTCGGACACGGAAACGAATGCGACCGAGTGGTTCTTCTCGGTCCGATTGAACGCCGACATCGACCTCGCTCAGAACCTCGATTCGACGGAGGCGTTCGTGGACCCAGACACCAGCCAGCCGACGACGGGGGCCGAGGTCGGAGGTCAGCGCGTCTTCGATGCAAAGCGTGTGGCACTTCCGGTATTCGCGATCGCCAGCGGCGAGTGCAGAGAACGCTTCAAGTGGTACAGGGACGCCTCGGCGAGACTCACCTCGTTCAAACTTCTCGACCGCTCGGCTCCGTACTGCGCGCACCCGGCGAACGAGGCCTGGTACCACGTCGATCCCCTGTTCGCGCAGGACACCGGTGGGTTCACCAACGACTTCGTCGCCGGCCTGGAACGTTGGCTCGAGCGCAAGGTCCTGCCCAAGTAGGAACACAGGCTGCGGACGGCGAACCTCCCGTTAGGTCTCAAGGGAGAAGCCGGTGCGCCGCTTTCTAGCTGCATCCATCTGCATTGCATTTCTGGCCGGTGCGGCCCCCTCCAGCGCGAGACAAGAGAGATCGCCCGAAGCGTGGACGGGCTCCTATCAAGTGGCCGACGCAGCCTGGGTAGTGCGCGAGGGCCGGGGTTACGTCATGTATCTGGTCTTCGCGGAGAATGTCTCAGGTCCCAATCCCGAGGCGCATACCTCGGTCTTTCTCGGCAAAGGATCCTGCCGGGTGCGGGCCGCGGAGGCTCCGAAGCGCGCTTCGTGTTCTGTGCAAGGACGGTTCCGGCGCATCGACGCGGACCGTTTCGTCATCGAACCATCGCTCTCGGGGGCCGGGCTGTCGCTTCCGGGCGTGCGCGTCCACTGGAGCGACCCCGAAGGCCCTGAGCCCGATTACAACGTCTACGAGGACGCGCCCTTCATCGACCTCGAGGCGGAAATCAAGCGTCCAACCTCAGCGGCGGGACGCATCCTGGGGGCCCGCTTGCGACAGAAAGACCTCCGCTCCGCCCGGCTTGCACAAGGCGTGTTCGGCGGCGGGGACCCATCGGGACTCCCGCACGGGCCGGTCCGTTTCACCGTTCGGGTAGACCTCTAGAAGCTCGCCGGCGGCGAGCCGATCATTCGGCTGCAGCGTCCGCTTTCTTCCTGCGGGCTCGATGCTTCGCCACGTTCGTGCGCGTCGAACAGGTATCGCTGCAGTACCGACGCGACATATTGCGAGAAGTGTCGACGAACGCATCGGCGCAGTCGTCGGCGGAACAGAGACCAAGACGCCCGTTGCCGAACTCGCTGATGACGGTCACGAGACCCATCGCTGCGATGGCAGCCAGTCGATCCGCGACGGGCGCCGGCTCGGCGACGAAGTGAACATGCCACGAACCGTCGTGATCGGTCAGCTGCGGCATAGCGCCGACCTCGGTCAGGATCGCGTTCAGGAGGTTGCTGCGCTCCGCCTCGTTAGACGTATGGAAGACCTCGTAGAAACGACTCCTCAACGCCCTCACGTCCGCGACGTCGACATCGGTTAAAGGAACGTCGACCGCAACATCGTGGTCGGAGAGGAAGGAGCCGAGGGCCTCGACGTCCGGCAGATATTCGTTGCCGGAAGGCCATCCGAGCGTGTTGACGAGGTCGGCGCCGACCTTCGCAGCTTCATCGCTGTAATGGGTGAAATTCATTTGACTTGTTACTTCCCCTCATGTAAGTTGTAACCGTCTAGAGCAGTATAGGGCATTACAAAGGAGGTAGCAATGCTCCCCCTCTACGGAAACGAGATCCAGAGGGCACACGCAGAGGACCTCATGGCCGAGGCCGCTAGGTACCGGATCGCCTCGGCCCGGCGCCGTGAGCGCAGCACCCGGGTTCGAGTCCGCTTGGGCTGGGCCCTCGTGTCCGCCGGCACCCGGATCGGCGGGGCGGCGGTTCACCACTAGCACTGCTTCAACCGGCGGCAGCGGGCGGTCGTGGGCCCCCCGAACCCGGCCCCCCGCGCCGCCACCCCCCCGACGGGTTCCTAGACTGGAGCTATGCGGACCGCCGCTCTTCTCGTGGCACTTGCCCTCGTGTCTGTGGGACCTGTCGCCACGACGCCCCCGCCCGGAACGATCCGACCCGCGGCATTCAGGGACCGGATAGTTCGTGACCACATCCCCTACTCCCGCGAGCGAAAGACCCAGATGGCGGCCTATTCGCGACGTCACTACGGCAAACGCGTCTGGAGGCTCAGGAACCCGAAGGTCCTCGTGCTCCACTTCACCGCCGGTAGCAGCTACGAAGGAGCGCGCGGGACGTTCGCGTCGAACACGCCGAACCGCGGCGAGTCGCCCGGAGTCTGCTCCCACTACATAGTCGACAAAGATGGAACTGCTTATGAAGTGGTTCCCCCCACCATCCGTTGTCGCCATGCGATCGGCATCAACTACACGGCGATAGGGATCGAGATGGTCCAAGAGGCGGGCGAGAGCTCGCATTGGGCGGATCAGCAGATCCTGAATCGCAGACCGCAGATACGCTCCGCCCTCAAACTCGCTCGCTATCTGCGCGTTCGATTCGACATCAAGATGGGCAATGTGATCGGTCACGCGATGGCTAACAACAGTCCCTACTTCCGCGACCTCGAAGGCTGGCGCAACGACCACACCGACTGGCAATGGCAAGACGTACGAGAGTTCCGCCGGCGGCTTCGTCGCATCTCGTGAACATCCGCTTCGCGAAGCATGCCGCGTGGCTCGCCCTCGCCCTCGCCTTCGCCTTCGCCGTCGCGGGGCCGGCTCTCGCGACCGGAGGCTCCAGGACGATCGGAAGTTCGGTGGACGATCGGTCGATCGTCGTTCATCGCATCGGGCCGCGCGACGCTCAGCACACCGCGCTCGTTGTCGGCGTCATACACGGCAATGAGCGGGCCGGCCTGGCGATCCTCAACCGTCTACGAAACATCCGACTGCCGGACGACGTCGCGATCTGGCTGATCGAAGAGCTGAATCCCGACGGCGCGGCAGCCAACACCCGCCAGAACGCGCACGGCGTCGATCTGAACCGCAACTTCCCGTACCACTGGCAGGCTCAGGGAGAGCCCGGGAGCACTTACTACTCCGGCCCGAAGCCACTGTCCGAACCCGAAAGCCGTATCGCGCGTCGATTCATCATCAATCACAACCCGGACGTCACGATCTGGTACCACCAGGCGATGGCACTCATCGTGAGATCGCACGGCGACCTTCGACTCCAACGCATCTACGCGCGCGACGTCGACCTGCCGCTGAAAGACATCGGCAAGTTGCCCGGGACCGCCGTCGAGTGGCAGAACCATCGCTTCCGGAACAAGACCGCATTCGTGGTCGAACTTCCGGCCGGATCCCTGTCTTATCGATCAGCGCGCAAACACGCTCGGGCTGTCATCCACGTCACCACGCACAGCCTCTAGCCGATCTTCGCTCTTGGGATTCGATCCGTACAGGATTGAAAGGGGTAGTCGCTCCCCCGGAATTCGGGGAAGCGGTCCAGTTTGAAACCGCCCCGGTAGGTCTGAGAATCCATCAACTCGAACGCGCTTCCTTGGACTTGATAGAACCTTCTTGTGACTACGTAACCGTCTGCGCTCTTGTTGTAGCCGTACGAGGACAAGACGATTTGCCCTGATTGCCCTGGCAAACAATCGATCGCTCCACCGCAACACACGCTCCCCGAAAAGGTGAAATTCGGATCAGGCTCGTCGGAAAACGTGAGCGGATGTAGCGATTGCTCGGACATGGAAAAGATTTGGGCGGATTCAGACGAAGCGCCGCGACCGATCTCTACGACGATTTCAAGACCAGGAGAGGCGTCGATTTGAGCGAGCAGCAATGGGGTCATCTGCTTACCGCCCCATGAGTCGACGTCGATCTCGGTTGTCGCGGGACCGGATTGCGTTGCTACCTCCAAGGTGTAACTGCAGCCTCTACCCCCGGCCGTTGTGCCGACAAGCCGGGCCAGATCGTCGATTCCATCGCCATCGATGTCGCCCCGCAACGAACCCCTTACGAATCCGGGCCGTCCCGGCCGATTGTCATCGGCAAAGCATGAGATCTCACTGAGTCGGTCCTGCAGCCTCCAACTTAAGCGGCGGGCTTGATTTCGTGCGATCCGGAATCGTCCCGCTCGCTGCTTCATCCGCCCGGCCGACTCCTGAGACCTATCAGCTGCATCAACTGCATCCCCCACACGGTCCTGGAGGACCGAGATCCTGAGTCGGGCGGCGGCCAGGGAGTCCTGTGATCGATCGAGTTTCACGATAAGGATTCCGACCACCGCGATCGTCAAACCAACCGCAGTCACGAGTACGAGAGTCCGCCGCATCCCGCCAAGTTTCCTACATGTTCTGTGGGGGAACTACGAAGCTGCGCGCTAGCCTCTGCCCATGACGACAGAGGCTTTCTTCATCCCCGATGGGGAGAACCGCTTCATAGCCACCCAGAACACGCGCGGCCCTTGGGCTCCGAACGCCCAACACGGCGGGCCTCCCGCAGCTCTGCTCGGACGAGCTGTCGAGAAACTGAGCGGCGAAGGGATGCTAGTCGCGCGCTGCACCTTCGACATCCTGCGACCGGTACCCATCGAACCTCTCGAGGTCGAGGCGAGAGTCGTCCGGCCGGGAAAGAAGGTTCAACTCATCGAGGCCTCGTTGTCCGCGAACGGCGAGCAGGTGATGCGCGTCGCGTCTTGGCTGATCAGGACCGAAGCTCTGGAGTTCGAAACGCCCGCGATCGTGGACTCTCCCCCGCCCGGCCCCGAGGAGGGCGAGCCCATGGACGCGTTCAAGGACTGGGATCACAGCTACGTGAAATCGATGGAATGGTTGTTCGTAGAAGGCGCGTTCTTCGAGCACGGACCGGCGACAACATGGTTCAGGATGCGCATGCCGCTCGTGGAAGGAGAGGAGCCCACGCCGCTGCAACGCGTGTTGTGTGCTGCCGACAGCGCGAGTGGGATCTCGACCGCCATCGACTTCAACAAGTGGATCTACATCAATACGGATCTGACCGTTTACCTGCATCGGATGCCCGTCGGTGAATGGATATGCATCCAGGCTCGGACGGTCCCCGAGCGTCACGGCGTGGGCTTCACGGATTCGGTCATCCGAGATGAAGGGGGGCCCATAGGACATACGGGCCAGTCCCTATACATCGCGCCGCGCTGATCACCTTGGACGCGTAGAGGCCCCGCTCCCGCGGGGCCTCTACGAACTACCTGCCGTTTATCTACGGAAGGTCCTGGCAACCCGCCTGGTTGACGACGTCTCCGCCGTTAACCGTTACCTGCACCGAGTAACACGCCGAACCCGAAGCGTGTGCCTGCGGAACGAGCAGAGCGAGCGAACTAACCGCCGTGGCGGCGGCGATGACAGCTGCGCGCAGCTTCATTTCCGCACCTCCTTTCCCCTCTCTAGGCGACCGTGGTTGTGGAGGTTGGCCACCGCTGTCCGTCTGCCTTTGGACGAAGTCCGCCAAATCGGACGCGGTCTTTGGACAAATCGTCCGTTGTTTCGAACGTAGGCTCGCTCTATGGCTCAAAGAGATATCGCCCAGGGCAACGATCTGTCTCGAACCGACGAGCTTCCTCGAGAGCTGATCGAGGACCTCGTCGAGCAGCTCCGGGGACGACTGGAACCGATCATCAAGAAACTGATCGCCAGCTACCGCGCCCGGATCCAAAGCTACGCAGCGGCGCCTCCCGAGTTCCTCGACGAGGTCCATATCGGCACCACTGCAAGCTTCCAAGTGGGCCTCGCGATCCTCGCCGGGGATGTCGACGCCGCCGCGATCAGAGAGCCTCTTGTGGAGGTCGGTCGTCGCAGGGCCGAACAAGGGATCCCGCTCGGCGACGCTCTGTTCGCGTGGCAGATCTCGGCTCACGCCTTCTGGGACAACATCGCGGAGATCGCTCCAGCCGATCCCGAGCTCCGCGCCGCCGTTCTAGGGCGCGCAACGCACGTGATCATGGAACTCCTCGAGCACGCGGTCTCTGCCGTATCGGCCGGATATCTCGAAGTCGAACAAGCGCGCGTCGCGGACGAGGAATACGAGTTGCAGACCATCGTTGAAGTCCTCGCTGGAGTGAGGACATCGGATCGCAGCTTCGATCGAGTCGCGAAAAGGCGCGGCCTGGACGTCGAGTCATTGTGTTGTTGCTACGTCACCATCGCTCCCGATAGCGAAGTCGGTGGGCTTGTTCGGGAACTTAGAGCCGCGTGGCCGGCGGCGGTGGTCGGACGCATCGGCGCAAAGATCGTCGCTTTCGCCACCGACGATCGGATGCCACCAAGGGCAGGGGGCACGGGATTGGCGCGCGATCCCGACCCCGCGACTGCTTACCGGCGTGCCCTGGCCGCGGCTCGCGCCGCCGTTCACCTCGGCCTGCCGAACGCACGGTATGAAGAGGTTGCTCCGCTTGCGATGATCCTGGACGCGCCCGATGACGAGCGAAGGGGATTCATCGACGCTCAGATCGGCGAGCTTCTTGCCGATCCTTTGGGCGAGGAGCTCGCGAAGACCCTGCGCGCGTACTACGACGCCGGGCAATCGGTGGCGTCGGCGGCACGGGCACTACACGTCCATCGCCACACGCTCGAGTACAGGCTCGAGCGAGCTCAGAAATTGCTCGGCGTCGACCCGCGTGATCCGGCCCGCCGGCTGTTCATCGAGCTGGCACTATCTCTGAACGAACGTTCGCCTAGTCGGGGATCGCCAGGAACGAGTAGGTAGTCGGCGTCGGCAACTCGCTGAGCTTCTGCTGCGCTGTTCCCGGCACCGTCGCATGCCGGACGACACCGTAGTAGACGCCAACCACCTCATCGCCGACGAGCTCTGAGTCGGTGGCGTTGTACCGGAAGCGCTTGATCGGTTCCAAGCCGCGCGAATAGGTCTCGCTCTTCCCGTATGCCGCGATGAAGATGATCCTGCGGTCGTCCTCGGTCCATAGGAGATCAGTGGGACAACAGTAGATCCGTCTTGCAATGCTCGTGACATCACCGTTGGAGATCCGCATCGTCCAAACCCTGGCCGGAAGTTGATCCTGGTCATCGCTCGGGGGAAACGAGACGCCGGCCAGGCGCTTTCCGTCGTTGCTCACCGACAGCTCGACGAGCTGAGCCTTGGCGGCGGTCCCCACCATCTCGGTGCGTCCTGAATCCAGGTCCACGGAAATGATGTCGCGCCCCGGCGCACCGTCCCCGATGTACGCGTGGTCTCCCGCGAAAGCGGCACGGACCCCGTCTCCAGAATGGATCCGTGAAACATCGCTTCCGCGAACTCGCCAAAGCATCCCTTTCGATGGCGAATAGCCGCCACCGTCATAGGTAGAGAACACGGCGATGTCGCCGCCGGTGCCATCACGGCAATACAGCCCGGCCGGACTCTGTCTGGGATGGCTCGACTCGTAACCGATCGGCAAAGGTGTCTCGGAGACGATGTCGAGGGTGTCGAGTTCCCGCACGACGAGGATCGCGGGTTGGTCGTAGCGGTAGACGATCTCGGTGATGTGCGTGGAACCCGGGCAAAGACCGAGGAGACCCACATCTCCATCTCCCTCGCCGTAGGCGATGATGCGGCCCTGAGCGTCCAACGTGACAACGCGCTGGTCGCCGAACGAACCTCCGACGACGTAGCGCACAGGTTTCACGCCATCCGGCGCCGGCAAGGGAGCCGCTGCATCGCGCAGACGTTGTGGATCTATCTGGCTGCATAGCCCCGCCCTGTAGACGCCTTCATCCAGATCGAGAAAGAGTCCGGTCTGTGCGCCGGGAGGCATCTCGAATCCACACGACGCGCCGGAAGACCCGGAGTGGATGTCGACGGTGTTTCCGAACTCGCCTTTGACCGCCTCGTCGACGCTGAACGTGTAGACCGTGTCGCCGTATTCGTCGGTTGGATCCACGGGGTGCCGGCTGACGTACGTGCCGACGATCGCCCCGTCCGCCGCCGCAAGGGCATCTCGTGGGTCGTAGCCACCGGCGCACGAGCACGCGTGGGCGGGAACCAGCGGCAATAGAACGAGGGCCGCTGCGATACACGCGACCCGGAGAACCTTTGACGTCCTCATCCAGACCCTCCTATGTGGTTTTCAAGTCAGACGTCATGCGACCGTTACGGGGTTCCCGGGAACCGGAAATCCCTTCTAAGAGAGTCTGGAGCGATGGGAACTTTCAGAACAAGCTTGTTGATCGTGGCCATCGACGGCACGTTGTCCTTGCGGAGGAACGGCGAATCCGACTGGGACACCTCGACGACGACTTGATGGCCCGTCTCGAACACCCAGGCGTTGCCCCAAAGCTCGAACGCGGCACACGTACGGTCGGCGTTAGCCGCGGTGTTCACCCTGCAGACGCCTCGAGTCACCATGGTCATCGAACCGTCGGGGTCGCGGTCGTACATGCGGACTCCGAACCAGTAATCAGTTGCCGTCGTCTCGTAATCGAGATACATCGTGGGCAGGCCCATCATCGTGAACGGTGCATCGAGCGGGTTGTGGGTGAACTGCACGACACCCGGCCCCGGGTTCGTCTGACTCGTCGTATGGCACTTGTCCGTCTGTCGGTCCCGAGCGACGGGGTCGGCCTCCCCCGCGTGGCCATCGACGGCCGCCGTCGTCGTCGTCCCACCGCCCGTCCAGGAAAAGCTCTTCAAGGTGGGAGTGAGAGCCGACCAGGTCGGCGCGCGATACGTGATGCCCGGCTCGTCCGCCTTGAGAACGTCCGTCGCATTCGCCGGACAGATCGTCGTAGTCGCGGTTACGTCGGCCTTGGGTTTCTTCCCACGACCCTTGAGATAGAAGTCGAGGAACTTGTTGATCGAGAAGTTGATCCCCTTGCGAACCCGAAGGGGGCTCTTCATCAGGTTCAAGGAACCGTCGGGCCTCTTGTAGTCCGCAATGGTGCAGACGTGATGATCATCCCCGCAAAGGTCGTCCCATTCCTTGGCCTTGTTCTGAACGAAGTGTTGGTAGTCACCCAGGTAGGTGGTGATGGGATAAGACGCGGTCAGGCTCTTCAGCTTGTTGTAGAAGCGCATGTGTTCCATCGTCGGAAATAGCGGGTCGGTCCACGTAGCCGCCGAATAGATCGGAACGCGCAACCCCTTCGAAACGCGTTTCCAAAAAGCGTTCTGATAGTAGGCAGAGCGATCGTTGAGGAACCTGTCGGCGACCGACTCGATCGTTGCATCCCCGTCATATGGCTCACCCTGTTGGAGACGACCGTAGGTAGAAGAGAGCCACTCGGGGAATGTCGTGTGATCTCCTTGAACGAGATTGCCGCTCGCGAACAACCCGGTGACGATGCTCTGCTTCTCAACCCCGATCGGATCGCGCGATAAAGCAGTTGCAGGATCTGTCGGAGCGATTACGCGCTTCTGAGTCTGAGGGTCGCGGTCGAGATAGTGCCCCGAGGGAACGAGGGCTTCGACGAGGTCAGTCCATCCATACTTCGGCACCGCCGCCGCGAGACTCATCCCGAAACCGCCTCCCGGACTGAGCCAAGTCGGATCCGTCAGGGCGAGCCACGCGAACCCACCGCCGTACGAGCCGCCGACGGTGGCGATCTTCTTCGGGTCTATGCCGAACAAGGGAAGGGTGTCGGAGCTCAGTCGCGACCGATCGGAATCGGCGAGTAGACCAACGAGGTACTGGTAGTCATTGATCTCGTAGCGACGGGAGTCGAGCTGCGTCGACCCAGTCGAGCCTTGGTCGTTTGAGTTGCGGAACCCGCGGGCCGTGTAATTCACCACGACGTAACCGCGCGATGCGAACCATGCGTTGCTGTGGTGCCACTGTTCGCGCTCCGCATCTACCGTCGTCGCCTCCCACGATTTCTTGCTGCCCCCACAACAGCCGTGCATGAAGACGATCACCGGGAACCCATTGGGAGGAGCGGGCATCAACGAGAACGGAGGGGGATCGGTACCGAGGACGGTCGCTGCTATTGCCGATGGCGGAAGCGAGATGTCGACATCCAGCGAGATCCGATTGCCCGACTCCGGTTTCAGGTCGTCTGCGGCTATCGCATCGGCTGCCTCCGCTTCCGTCGCAGGTCGAGGAAGACCAGTCCAGTCGTCGCCCGATTCATTGGCGAAGTACTTGACCGGAACCGGGATCGCCCCCGCCCCGCCTCCCGACGCCGGCAAGCCGTCGTCGCAGAAAACGTAGGGGAGCTCGAGGCCGTTGCCGGCGTCGTCGTCGGCTGCGTCTCTAGCCGAACAGCTGTCCTTGTCGACGAGGCCGGCGAGAGCGGCCAAAGAGTCGATCACCAATGGGTCTGGCTCGGCTCCGTTGCTCGCCGTGGGCGGAACGAGAACGCCCAGGAGCAAGCAGACCAGCGCGATGTATCGCACCCCCCTCATAACAAGATGGTGACACAGTCCGAGGTTCTAAGGTCCCAGGGATTGCCAGACGACCCCGAACCTTCCTTCCGGAAGGGAGCTAGGTTTGCTTTCGTGGGCAGGTTTCCGGTCCCGCGTGCCAAGACCCAGCCCCGGAACGATTGGGCGTCTGACATGCGTGACCGTCTGCCACTGTGGCTCGACGAGCACGCTCCGGAAAGGGCTCGGGGCGCCGTCGCGGGAAATGGCGCAGTCGAGGTGATGATCGGCGCGAACAAGGTCGCCGCGTTCCTCCCGACTGCGGTGGGGCTCAGCGTCTACCTCTACGGCACGTCCGACACCGATGTGAAACGGATCGAGCGCCTCTGTGAGAGAGCCGGCGTCCCCGAAAGCGCCCGGCCCCCACGCGCTTCCAAATACGTGTTGATCAAGGTCGCGGACGACAACACGCTCGAGTCCGTAGGGGAAGCTCTCCGACTGCATAGCATCGGGCGAGGATGAGGCGAGCGCCGGAGAGACACCCGATAGCGCGCGTCGAGCTCTACCACTACTCGTCGCCGCTCCCGGCGACCTTCCGGCCGAGCTGGATCCCCGGGTTCCCGCAGAACGAGAACCGCTGCACCCTCATAAGAGTCATCACCGAGGACGGGGTCGAAGGATGGAGCGCGGGACCATCCATCGGCCGCGAGCGAGCCGGCCTCGGTAACGTCATCGGCCCCTATCTCATGGGCGAGGACGCGACCGACATCGACCTGATGCAACAGCGACTCCGCGAGATCGGATACCTCGGGTGGAGGAACTGGTGGATCGAGCCGGCTTTCTGGGACATCCTCGGAAAGGTCGAAGGCAAGCCGGTTTGCGAGCTCCTTGGAGGGGGGCCGCGAGACGTCAATCTCTACGCGTCCACCGGCGAGGTGCGATCCCCGGCCGCACGCATCGCAGAAGCAGAAGCACGATTTGAAGAGGGTTTCCGCTCGATCAAGATCCGCGTGCACGAAGACGAGGCCGCTGACATCCGGCAGGTCGAGGCCACAGCTGAAGCGATCGGCGATCGGATGAAGATCGGCGTCGACGCGAACCAGGCGTGGCGTGTGACGGCGGTTGCCGACGCTCCCCTATGGGACCTCGACCGCGCTAAGCGTTTTGCCGATGTCTGCGCGGGGGCCGGTGTCGCGTGGATCGAAGAACCGCTACCGATGGATTCCTACGAAGACCTCGCGGAGCTGACGGCGTACTCAAAGGTCCCGATAGCAGGTGGAGAACTTCATACCTCGGGATATCCGGAACTGAAGATGATGATCGAGCGCCGTTGCTACTCCATTTTTCAACCTGATGCGATGTTTGCGGGCGGCATCGCACAGACGTTCAGGATCATCGAGCTATGCAGACAGCATGGGCTCACATACACGCCACATACCTGGACGAACGGCGTCGGTTTCGCGGTGAACCTTCAGCTGATGGCCGCCTCGGGATTCGCCGACGAGAAAGAGCTCGAGTATCCACTCGATCCTCCAGGGTGGGTCCCGGAAGCGCGCGACTCGATGCTGGAGCGACCTTTCCTGCACGACAAGGGCAGCCTGCGAGTACCCAGTGGCCCCGGCCTCGGGATAGAGATCGATAGGACGGCATTGCGCAAACACGGCAAACGTTTCTTCACCATGGATCGCAAACGACTGATCTTCTTCGCTCTGCGAGACCGCGGGGCGAAAGCAGCTAAAGAGATGGATGCCGCGAAGAGGAAGCGTCTAAACGGCTAGCTCGTCACGTGGATCACGCCGCACATCCCGTCACACGTCCCGTCGGTTGCAAGGGTCGAGTGGCCCGGGATGTCGCACCGGTATTTGTAAGCGCCGGTATGACGGAAACGCTTGCGGACCGACTCCCCCGCGGGCACTTCGTTGTTGTAGCTCCAGTTGCCCCCGTAGGCGACCACGTGATGCGTGACGGTCGTCGTGTTCTTCCACGCGATCTTGTTGCCCTTGATGATGTGCTGGAAGTCTGGGCTCCACCGGTAGTTGCTTGGGGCGTCGCCGCGCGCCTTGACCCTCGCGGTGTCGGCCGGAGCGGGCCCGGCTGTCATCAATAGCCCTCCTGCGAGGACTGCGACCGTTGCGATCCTTAGAACACGAGACATCAGGACGCGCTCCTTTCTTGAAGACCCAGGCTAGCCCCCAACCGGCTTCTATTACAGGGGATACGAACGGGATACATGCCCGGATTGCCAGTCTTTAGGCGAGCAGAGCAAGCGGGCCGGAGATATGCCGGGAAATCCGGCTCGCGCGCCCGACCCTGACCCATACTCGGCAACCCGGGTCACCGGGAAACGATCGCAAAACGTGCTCACGGAGGACACCGATGTCACAACAGGAGCTGCCTGAATGGGAGTTCGACCTCGTCGAAGAGGCGATCGCCCTGGCGGAGATGCGTCGAGACGAGGAGATCCTGCTCGCCCGCAAGCGAGCCGTCCAACTCGCACGCGAGCAGGGCTATCACCGCCTAGCAGTCGCGATCGACAGGCCGGCTAGGCGGACGGTCAGCGCGAGCCAGCTCTCCTTCTTCCCGGTCGAGCCCACACTTTTCGACGAGGAATAGCCCAGCTAGCACTAAGAACGCTGGGAGACTGGGCCGATGCGGCGGACGCTGATCGGCTTCATCTCAACTGCTCTCATCTGTCTTATCCCTTCGAGCGCACTCGCTCGAGCTCCCTGGAAACAAGACATCGACCGCGCTGTCTCGGGACATCCGATCGGGGTGGCGGTGCGCGACGAGGGCCGAACGCTCTATCGCCATTCCTCGAAGATCAAGAGAGTCCCCGCCTCGAACGAGAAGCTCTTGATGTCCATGGCGCTCCTCGAGGAATTGCCGATCGACACACAGATCCGAACGTCGGCAGCAGCATCGTCCATCTCGGGCTCGACCATTCAAGGAGATCTTTGGATACTCGGGCACGGCGATCCGACGATCACCGGTGGAGGACAGTACGGACGCAGTTTGCCCTTCGACCCGACGACACTCGGCTCACTCGCACGAGCGATCAGGAATGCCGGAATCAAGTCCATCCAAGGAAGCGTCATGGGCAACACGGGTTACTTCGCGCGGGACTGGTTCGCTCCCGGGTGGAAATCGGACTTCCCGATGGAGGAGTGCCCGCTCCCTTCTGCTCTGACTTTCGAAGGCAACGTCCATCGCGACGATCACGTTGCCGACCCCGAACTTCGCGCCGCTAGTTCGCTATCGAGAAAGTTGACGGCGCTGGGAGTCGATGTAGTAGGCGAAGCGGGAGCCGCTCAATCGCCGGGCAACCTGACTCAGGTCGCGCACGTGAAGGCGGAGCCTCTAGAGAAGTTGCTCCAGTACATGAATCACAAGTCGGCGAACTTCTTCGCCGAGATGCTCGGCAAGCGCCTCGCCGTCGAGCGCTACGGCCCCCCCGGAACGATCGCGAACGGAGCGCAGGCGATCGAGAGCTGGGCTGCGAAACAAGGCGTCACCCTCATCGCCAACGACTCATCGGGGCTCAGCTACGACAACCGCGTTTCGCCCGGCGGTCTGGCGCGGCTACTTGGGTCCGCCGAGGCGTTCGACTGGGGTGGGGCGCTTCGAGATCTGCTCCCCGGGGCCGATGAAGGCACTCTCGAGGGCCGGTTGATCGGCGTGAAGTTTCACGCGAAGACAGGGACGCTCGACGGGATCTCCGCCTTGTCGGGATGGGTTTGGCTGAGGCAGACCAGGAGTTGGGCGGAGTTCTCGATCATGTCTCGCGGGATGTCTAAATCGACCGCCGTCGGGATAGAGGACGAGGTCGTGCGGATACTGACCAGAGAGGCTGCTTAGGCCGCTACTGCCCGTCCGCAGTCGCATTCGACCTGCACGCCGACGCCCTCTGCCACGAGCGTGATCGGAGAACCACACCCCTCGCACGTCTCGCCCGAGTCCCACTGGATCTGCTCGAAGTTCGTCATGTCATCAGGCTAGAGGGAGGGTGTGACAAAAGCGGGATTAGCCCCCGCGCGGCGAATATCCCTTATGTACCGATTCTTCTCGAGAGGGGTGCTGGATCATGCGTCGTTTCGCCGTCGTGGGAGCCGCAGTTGCCATTCTGGCCGGCCTGTTCCCATCGATCACCGGGCCGGCTTCGTCCGCGGCTGCGCTGAGCCCAGTCGCCGGGTCCGCCACTGAATACCAAGCGCTCGGCCGGATCTTTCCCGACCCGCACGGATGCCGCGACGCGGCTCCGGGCAACTCGCCGTTTGCGAAGGGAACCGTGTGTGCGGCCGACTTCCTCCAGTTCGACGAGCTCACCAAGGGGATTACGTTCATGGAGGAGTCGTTCCCCGATTTCGTCGAGTTCTACAGGCTCGACGAAGACTTCGATTGCTCGGGCAAGCAGGTGAACGATCCGGACCAAGGTTGCAAGACCGCCTTATCCGCCGGCTTGCCCCAGACATTGCCGGATGCACAGGGATCGGGCTTCTCGCGCGACAAGAGACCTCTCTATCTCGTCCGGATCACCGACGAGCGAGTGTCGAACAAGGACAAGAAATGGTTCGTCTTTCCGCTGTCGATCCACGGGATCGAGCGCGCGGGGGTCGAGGGTGGAACGCGCGCCGCGGAAGACCTCGCGACATGGGGTGCATGCGAGGCGGAGAAGGCGCCGGACTACGTCGATTGCACATCTCCGGACAACGAGGCGCCCCATCCGCTCCTCGAGGCCACACCCGAGAAGTCGATAACCGCCGGACCGGCGCTCGAGAAGTCCGTCATCTACTTCATGTATCCGAACCCCGACGGCTGGGCCCGAGGCGACAGGAGTGAGGGCGCGCAGTTCTACCAGCGGTACAACGGCAACGGCGTCGACCTGAACCGCGACTGGCCCGAGCAGGGCTACACGTTCCGTCCCTACACGCCGTGGTCGGAGCCCGAGACGCGCAGCTTCGGACGCGTCCTTCAAGCGATCGGTCCGCACGACTCTTCAGGCGACCCGAAGTGGACTGGGGGCATCGACCTTCATGGACAGCTGGTCGACCGGGCGTTCTCGTTCACCTTGATCGGTGGCTCTCAGCGCCCATGGGACAAAAACCAAAGGATCCTGCAGACGGTCAAGGGCGCGTGGGCCGACGCCGAGGCGCGCCTGGCGTGGTCTCCGCTGATCAAAGCCAACGACGCGCCCGCAGAGGACCCGCGCCTGTACGGCGTTCAATGGGGAACTGTCTGGGACACGATCGATTACACGGTGACCGGAGCGCTCGGTGACTGGATCGACTCGCCCATCGGCCTCAACGCGGACGGCATCGACAACGAGATGTCGCTCTCGCACCTCGTCAACTGCGGAACCGGCAGCTGCTACGACCAGGACGCCGAGCAGCTTCACGTGGACGGCAACAAGTCCCTCGTTTATTCGATGATCAACTACACGCTCAAGCCAGAGGACACGACGTTTCCGACGGAGGGGCGCGTCGCTTACCTGCACAACAAGGGCTTCGTGAGCGAGCCGACGGACAAATTCGAGTCTCCTCCGAAGTTCACCAAGCTGCCTCCGCAAAAGGACATCCCGCGGTTCCAGCTGGATGGGAGCAACAGCTACACGCACGAGTTCAAGGTCAAAGGGCCCGACGACGGTGTCTACAACGGTGGGATCACCGTGACCATCACTTGCGCGAACGCCCAAGGCGTGAGCCCGTGTGCGCTCTCGGAGGCGCGTCTCGAGCGGAAGAATCCGAAGGAGCCGAATACGCAGGGGGAAGGCGACTGGGAAACCGTCAACTCGTATTTCAACCAGTCGCCTGCGTATGTTCAAGGCGGCCAGGCATTGCACGCCAACCTTCCGTTGCCCGGCCAGTACAGGGTGGTCATCTCCGGCGCCGGTCCCACCGATGTCTTCACCGCCGACGTCGACTTCACGACCGAGAAGGGCTGGCCCGACCCCGGCCAGATCGGCTACAAGGTCACCAACATGAAGTTCTGGGAAGACCTAAAACCATTCGTCAAGCCCGGACTCGACAAGATCACGCCGAAACAGATCCGGCACACGAACAAGTGGAAACGTCGCTACGACACGGTGGTCGTCACCAACAAGGTGTATCCGAAACTCGCTTTGAAGCTGCGGAAGTGGGTCAACAAGGGCGGGAACCTCGTTCTCACCGACGAGGCTCTGAAGATGCTCGAAGTGATGAAGTTCATCGACGCGAAGTCAGTCGGCACCAGTAAGCACTACGCGGGCTACGTGAACTTCGCGACTCGGAAGAAAGAAAACACATACAAAGATCGCCTGTCCCAAAAGATCAACCAACCGGGGGCAGCAGAGGGCGGAGCTCCAGCCGCGGGCGATCCGCCCGCCGGCGCTGACGATGAGATCCACCGGCGTCAGACCTACGAGCCCGTTCCGTTGAACCTCGCGATCCAGAACGCCAGCGGGGGTGACGCGAACAACTCTCCGGTCTGGTGGATCCCCGCGGAGGCCTACAAGAAGGCAAGAGGTAAGCAGCGGGCGGTGGGATCGACAGGAGACAAGGGACACATCTCCTATGGCGAGATCAAGTGGGGCAAGGGCCGGGTCCGCTTCCACGGAGCGCTTTTACCGATGCCTACCGACGAGTTCGACAACCCCTTCGGCGTGGCCAACTACGGACTCACCTACGCCGGTTATCAGATGCTGCAAAACTTGTTGACCTGGACGCGCCCTTAAGTTCCGAGACCTATGCGGGCTTCGACTCGTTATTCGAGCCGGAGCCCGCGTGGCGCGTCGGGGAGTTCCCGTTGCGCGATGGATCGATGCGCGAGCTGCGCGAGCCTGATGCCATCCCCATCGTCCAGAACGGCCGGCTCCGGATGGGAGTCCGGCGTTTCACGCGCAGTCACGACAAAGTCCAGATCCTCGACAACGCCAAGCACGTCCTTTTCTCGACGAAGACGTTCGAGGTTCCCGCCGATGGAGCCCTGTCGCTGTCGGCAACCATCGACGCGACGGGCAGCGACTGTGTTGACGGCGACCTCTATGACGGCTTCGCTTCGCTTCTTTGCCTGGACTTCTCGACCGGCACCGCGATCGACGTCTTCTGCAGAGACGACCTCTGCGCCGCGGTCTTCGCGCGGCTCCCATTCCCCGGGATCTCGGTCCCCGAGATCCAACCTATGAAGTACTGGGGGATCTTCGACGAGCGGGAACTCTCGAAGGCCGGCCCGCACGACTACACGATCGTCATCGACAACTCTCGCCGAGCCATCACGTGGACCGTCGACGGCGAGAGCCTGAGGGAGCAATCGATGCCCGACTACGAGATCGGTCCTCTGATGCTGGGCCTCGGCCTGATGACCGAGAAGGACATAGGGACTGAGGGGAGCATCTCGGTGCACGGTCAGGGAGTGAAAGCGGAATGGAGCCCAATCACGATCACCCAAATTCTCCAGGGCAACCGGGCGTAGCCCGGTCGGATCGGAATATTTCGACTGGAAATAGAAAACGGGCCGCCCGAAGGCGGCCCGTTCACCTCTCATTGCTTTGACGATTCTCTAGAGAACCTCACGTTCACGGTCACGAATAACGGTGGTGTTGCTGCCGTTATTGAAACCGCCCCAAGAACTCCAGAACATCATCGAGAGGATGATCCCGATGATCCCGACGATCAGCAAGATGACACCGATCGTGTTGAGGTTGAAGCCCTCGGTCTGAATGTCGACGGCGAAAGCGAGGATCGCCCCGATCGCCGTTAGGAAAAGGCTGGCTCCGATACCCATACGTATTCACCTCCTCGAGGTGATAGCGCGTTGTTTGCTTCTCTTGATTCCGCAGGTGTTCGTACCCGGAGAGGAGCCGTTCAAACTCTCCCCGTGACGACCTGCTACGCGCCCTCGAGCTCGAAGGGCATCGAGACACCGGAGTCGGCGGTTAGATCGGAAAGGACCGCGCGAGCCGCGTTTCTGCCCGGGGCACCACAAACGCCTCCACCCGGGTGAGTGCCGGAACCACACATGTAGAAACCCGGCAGCGGAGTTCGATGTCGGTGCCACGTTCCCGCGGGACGCTTGTCGAATAGCCAGTCCGGCAGGATCTCGCCGTGAAAGATGTTGCCCCCGGTTAGACCGAAGCGCTCCTCGAGATCGGGGGGGCCGAGAACGAGGCGTCCCTCGATGAGATCGCTCAGGCCCGGCGCGTAACGCTCGAGCGTGCCGATGACGAGATCGCCGATCTCGTCTCGTCGCTGATCCCAGGTTCCCTCGGCTAGGTCGTACGGCGCGTACTGAGCGAACACCGAGAGCGTGTGCTTGCCGGCCGGCGCAAGTTCGGGCTCGGAAGCCGTCTGGATCCATGCCTCGAGGAACATGTTGGCTGCAGGACGACCTTCCGCCGCGTCCGAGCAAGCCTTCTCGAGATAGTCGATCGACGGAGAGACGGTGATGGTTCCGAGGTGTTCCGGACCGGGCTGACTCGCGTCCGACATACCCGTGAACTTCGGCAAGCCGCTAAGTGCGCAGTTCACCTTCACAACCGTTCCCTTCTGAGGGAGCAGCTCGATGTCCTGGATGAACTCGGCCGGCATATTCGCGTCGCGAACGAGTGACAAGGTCCGCTTCGGATCGGCGTTCGAGCAGACGAGGGGGGCGTCGATCTCCTCGCCCGACGCGAGCGCGATGCCGGAGGCGCGCCTGCGGGAATCGTGTTTCACCGACGCCACCTCGGCCTCCAGACGGATCTCGCCGCCCGCGGAGCGAAGCACGTCGGCAAGTTGTGACGTGATGGCGCCCATGCCTCCCCGAACGAATCCCCAGATGCCGTTCTGGCCACTGGCCTCACCGAACGCGTGGTGGAGATAGACGTATGAAGTCCCGGGCGTGCGCGGCCCCGCGGCCGAACCGATGATCCCCTGGGACGCGAGCAGGCCGCGCATGAGGTCAGACTCGAAATACTCCTCGCACACATCCGCGATCGCGGCGTCCACCGTCTGCTTGAACAGACCCTCGATCTCGGATTGGCGGAACGCGCGGCGAGCCTGTTTCCGTGTGGCGGGATAGGTAAGAAGGGGGCGGAGGCGACGGGAGGCTTCCTCGAACAACTCGATGAAACGTGGGTATGCCTCCGCATCGGCCGGCGAGATCTTCGCTATCTCCGCTTTCTTACGGGCGGGGTCGTCCCACATCACAAGTCCCCCACCGCCTTCGAACGGAGCGAACAGCTCGGGATCCTTCACCCGGACGTCGAGCTTGAGGCCCAGCTCCGAAACGATGTCCGGCAACAGGAGCGAGAGCGCATAGGAGGCGGTCGAGATCCTGAAGCCGGGGAAAAGCTCTTCGGTGACGCAGGCCCCGCCGATGCGGTCGCTCCGCTCGACCACGATCACTTTCAACCCGGCCCGCGCGAGATAGTTGGCGCAGACAAGGCCGTTATGACCCGCGCCTATGACGATCGCGTCGTAAGTGGACAAGAGAGCTCCTCTGGCTAAGCCGGTCGGAGCAGGCTACCCTTTCGTTCCTGTGGCCCTAAAGGCGTTCTGCACCACTTGTCAGAGGACGGTCTATATCGACGATGGCGACACGCCGGTCTGCCCGGTGTGTTCCAACCCCTTGATCGAGACCACAACTGACACCGTCGACAAGGACAAGGATCCCGAAAAGGCTTAGGCCCTCCCTCGATCCGTGTCACACGGTATTTACGCAACATTCACATCAAAAGCATCCACTGGAAACATGTGTTTCCTACGCTATGAACCATGCCCACCCCTTCCAGATTGTTAGACATGCTCTTCTCGGTTGCCCGTCAGGCCGATGCGGCGCTGACGGCACCGTCCGTCGAGAACGCCCGCCGCGCGATGAAAGCGAACGAGCACCGCGCCGCGGCGCAAGCCGCGCTCGATCTCGACCTCGAACGCTTCCTCTTTCCGGTAGTGGAAGAGAGGCTTCAGATGGGCGGAGCGAAGTAGGCGGCTTCCAGCACTCGGTCGTCCTCTAGCGTCAACGACGTTATGGACCCGGTCCCGCACGGTGTGAACGCGAGCCACGGCGGCACCCGGCGTCGCGCCAGCGCCAGTCTCGAAACGAGCACGGGAGTCTGATGAGACACGACAACCGTTTCGAGACCGTCCGCCGCTTCATGCGCCTCTTCGATCACAGAAATCATGCGCGCTTTGATGTCTATGAACCGCTCACCCCAGCTCGGCCCCCATGGGTTTCGAAAGCTCCACCAGTGCTTCGGGGAACGGAGCAAAGCCGAAAAGGTGCCGACGATCCCCTCGACAGTCGAATCGCTTTCGATCAAACGGTCGTCGGTAACGATCTGAAGCTTCGGATGCTTCTCCGCAATCGCTGCCGCCGTCTCCTGAGCGCGTTCGAGGGGACTGGCCCAGATGGCACCGATGGGCCGGCCGGCGAGCCGTTCGGCTGCCGCCTCGGCCTGCAGCTTCCCGCGCTCGGATAGGTGATAGCCCGGAAGACGCCCGTAGATAACGCCCTTCGGGTTCTCGACCTCGCCGTGTCTAACCAGATGGATGGTCCCCTTCATCGCGTGGAAGGGTAGGACACCCGGAAACGCCCTGTACCCCCTCGTTCGCGAGGAGCCAACGCGCTTAAGGTGAGTGCATGCCCGACGTTCTGCTCTTCGGGGCCACCGGTTACACCGGTCGGCTGACAGCACACGCTCTGGCACGTCGAGGTATCGATTTCGCCATCGCCGGCAGGAACCGTTCGAAGCTGGAGGAGCTCGCCCGATCCACGGGGGCCGATCCGGACGTCAGGATCGCGCAAGTCGGCGACGTCGCGGGATTGGTCGATGCCCTGAAAGACGTCAAGGTCATGATCACTTGCGTCGGACCTTTCATGGAGATGGGCGACACCGCAGCCGAGGCCGCGCTCCGGGCCAGAGTCCATTACATCGACTCGACGGGCGAGACGACGTTCATCCAACGGTTGATCTCCGAATACGACGAGCGGGCTCGCGCCGCGAACATCGCGATGGCGCCTGCGATGGGCTTCGATGAGGTACCCGCCGACAGCGCGGCAACTCTGGCTACCCAAGACTTTGACCAAGCGGAGCTCGTCCTTACCTACGCGATCCCGAGCACCGGCTCGCGCGGGACCGTGGTGTCGACCATCGGGATCATCGCCGGCGAAGGTCAGTGGATAAGGGACGGAAAGCCGATAAACATCCGGCCCGGGACGAGCACTCGATGGTCACCGATGCCGGCGCCACTCGGCCCGAAGAAAGCCATGGGATTCCCGCTGGCGGAGGGCGTGCTCGCCCCTCTGCACCTCGATCTCAAAGACCTCGAGTTGTACGTGACCACGGGCACCGTTCAGGAACTGGCGGCCCGCGTGGGACTCCCCGTGTTGCGGTTGCTGAACTCCACTGGGGTCGGCGAGCGGCTCATGCGCGCGATGTTGTCGAGACTGCCGGAGGGACCCGACGAGAAGGGCAGGCAGGCGCGCTGGACGGTCCTGGCCGAGGCCCATTCGGGAGATCGATGGCGCAATGTCGCGATCTCGGGGTCCGACGTCTACGGGCTCACCGCGGAGTTCTTATCGGTCGGTGCGACAAAGATGCTCGAGCCTTCTTTCAGTTGCAAGGGAGTCGTATCTCCGGTCCAGGTTGCTGGTATCGAGACATGGCAGAAGGAATTCTCCGCCCACGACGTCAGCGTTGACGTCTTCGAGGAGCGCTAGAGGCAGCGAGAGGAAGGAGCCACATTGGGTGCTCGACTTAGCTACGCGAAGGTGGTCGACCGCGAGACCTTCTACGTCCGTCACGGCGGGAAATTGCATCCAGGTCTGGACAACGAGATCGTCATCAACGGCGAACCGGGCGAGGCGGGAGCGTTCCTGGTCCTGCGCGGTTGGGGCGAGGATCACGGCACCTTCACCGAGCGTTGGCACATCGAAGGCCCGGGCGGGGTCCTCCTGTACGAGAGCGCTCCACGCGAGATCCACCTTGCGAGTAAAGAGCACATCGAACGGTTGGAGGACGAGGTCGCGGACCTCAAGATCGAGTCCGCAGCCGATAAGTACAGCGTCGTATTCACTCTGGACGAGAACGTCGTCGCTCGGGTGAGCTTCCGGGTGAAGGTCCCCGCGCACTAGCTCCCTGGGAGGGGTCGATGAAGAAAAAAGGGGGCGGGAGTCTCCGACGCGCGGGCATTGCGTCGGATGGCTGCGGCGGCGAATGCGACTGGACCCCCGCCCTGCGCCAAGTTTCGGTTAGGCCCCTACTTCTGCCCATAGCCCCATAGGGCTATCTTTCTCCCCTAATTTCTACGTAGACGATGAGAACTCCAGAGGCACGACTTCGAGCTTGGCTTCGCGGGACCGGCGCCATATATGCGCTGGGGGCCGTGGACTTCGTAGCGCGCCCGAAGGCGGCGACGGCCTCGCTCAGTCACTACGGCGGGGACGAGATCGAGCCGGAGGAGCCTCCCGGCCTTTACAACTCCCTCGCCGCTGCCTACATGGCCACGATCGCGGCGCTGGCTCTGTCGGCGGCCCAGGACCCGGGCGAGCGCCGCGCCCTGATCCCACCGCTTCTCGTGGCGAAGGGGGTGTCGTCCGGACTGATGCTCTACCGCTTCACCCAGACCCGGAAGAAAGGCTTCGCGCTGGGGGCCGCCCTCGACGCCTTCCTGTTCGGCGTAACGGCGGGCCTTTACTCGGCGCTCGATTAGCGCTCGGATCAAGGGCTGTAACTAAGACATCGCGGCGGCGTCTAACTCCTCGCCACGGACGGAATGGCCGTCCAGAGGTAGGAGGGGACACAAATGTACGAGTTCGCGATCGTGGTTCTGCTCGGAATCGGCACGTTCAAGGTCGTCGACATGCTCAACGAGTACGTCGACCTCACCAAGATCCAGTCGATCCTGACAATCGCCCTTAGCGCTCTCGTAGCGTGGGCGCTCGAGTTCTCGCTCTTCGCCCAGTGGGGCATCGCGGTTCGCAGCGAGGCCGTCGGGTACGTCGGGACCGGGCTCTGCATGGCAGCGGCCGGCTACGTTGCGCCGAAGGTGTTCGAGCACCTCGCCGAGGTCATCGGCCACCGCACCAGCTCCACCAGCACCGTCAAAGCCGCATAACACCGCAACTCAAGCGACACGAGGCCCCCGGCTTCCCCCGGGGGCCTCTGTCGTTTTCGGACATTTCGCCGAGACGGTTCAAAAGCTCGACCCGCGGTGCCGATACTGGTAGGTGACATGACGGGCCCGGGAGACCTTCGGAAGCTAGAGCAGTGGATGACGTACGTCCGCTGGTTCGGCGTGGCCTTCGCCGTCATCTCGATCCTCACTCAGGTCGAGCCGGGCTTCCCCAGCGAGACGACCAAGGGCTTTGCTTGGGGATTCACCGCGCTGCTAGCTGTCGGTAGCCTCCTGATCTGGGGAACGCTTGCGCGGGTCGTCGAGGAGCCCGCCCTTAGATCGCTCGGACGAACAGCGTTCGCGCTCGACACGATCGTGATCTGCGGATTCGTGTGGGTGTTCGCGTTCGAAGACCCTTCGGTTACCTGGGCCTTGCTCTTCCTCGTCCCGCTCGAAGGCGCCCTCCGTTACCGGATGAAGGGCGCGCTCGGAGGCGCAGGATTCGTCGCTGTTTTCTTCCTGGCTCAGATCTTCCACATCTCCGATGTCACCGGCATGGATCCGCCACTCCAGGTCTGGATCTTCGTCGTGGGGATGGCGACACTCGTCGGGGGCGTCACGGGCACCATGGCAGAGAACTGGTACGCCAACAGCTTGGCTTTCCAGAATCAGACGGTGAAGCTCGCGGAGCTCGACAGGCTTAAGGATCGCTATCTTGCTGTGACCTCGCACGAGATCAGAGGTCCGCTGACGGCCGTCATCGCCGGCATCCAGATGTTGCAAAGGCGCAACGATCGACTTAGCGAAGACAAGCGCAAGGAAATGGTCGACATGATCGCGTCGCAATCGCAACAGCTCGCCCGACTTGTCAACGACCTCATGTTGTCGAGCGAACTTCAGGCCGGGAGTCTGTCGCTCGACCCGGAGTGGGTCGATCTCGAGCCCGTCGTCAAACAGGCGCTCGAAGCCGCTGCATCCAAACGCAAGAAGCATCGCCTCGAGATATTCATCGAGCCACTCCGCTGTTACATCGACCCATCTCGCGTCGGCCAGCTCGTGCGCAACCTCGTCGAGAACGCGTACAAGTACACGCCGGAAAACACCCGCGTCGCGGTCACCGCGAAACAAACTGGGGGCGGGATCCTCCTCGAGGTCGCCGACGATGGGCCCGGCATCCCCGCCGATAAGAGAGATCAGTTGTTCGAAGCGTTCAGCCGTATCGAGGAGACATCGGCGGGCCAGGAAGGTGTCGGGCTGGGTTTGTTCGTTGTGAGCCAACTCGTCAATGCCATGGACGGGCGGATCGACTTCTCCTCGTCGCTAAGAGGCACCACCTTTGGGATCCACGTGCCTTGTGACACCGAGCGGCTCGCCCACCAGCCCCAGTTGGGCCTGGTCAGAGGAGGAGGCGAAGCGGGCTAGTAGGTTCTCTAGGGTCGATCACACACCCAGGAGGACTCCATGGCCCAGGCAACCGTCAACGGCACCAAGATGACCTACACCGACACCGGAGGCGATGGCCTTCCGGTCCTTTTGGTACATGCCTTTCCGATGGGCTCGTCGATGTGGGAGCCACAGCTCGAGGCCCTCGGCGATCGCTTCCGCTTCATCGCTCCGGACCTGAAAGGGTTCGGCTCCTCGGACGCCCCCGAGGATCGCGGCGAGTACTCCATGGATGGATGGGCCGACGACCTCGACGCGCTGCTCGACGAGATCGGCGTGGGCGACATCGTGCTTGCAGGACTCTCCATGGGTGGATACGTCTCGTTCGCGTTCCTCCGCCGGCACGGTGACAGGGTGAAGGCGCTCGTTCTCGCCGACACGAAGGCCGAAAGCGACCCGCCCGAGGGCATCGAGAAGCGCACGAACCAGCAGAACCAGGTCGCAAGCGAAGGAACCGCCGGTCTCATCGAAGGCCTCACCGGGGCCCTCCTCGGGGAGCCGACCCGGGAGAAGAAGCCCGACGTCGTGGAGACCACCAAACGCTACATGGACAACCCACCCCAAGGGTTCATCGGGGCTCTGGAGGCGATGAAGAAACGGCCCGACTCGAGCGCCGAGCTCACCTCGATCGACGTTCCCACTCTGGTCATCGTGGGCGAGAACGACGGCGTGACCCCGCCCGATGCCTCTCGCAAGATCCACGAGCACGTGGGCGGCTCACGGCTCGTGGTCATCCCGGAGTCCGGCCACCTCTCCAACATCGAGGCTCCGGAGGCGTTCAACGGAGCTTTGGCCGAGTTCCTCAAAGAGGTGGGCGCCTAACCCACCCCATTGGGTGGCGCCGCCTAGCGGCAGCCTCAGAAGCGCTCAAAAAGCAACAACTAAAACACCCGGAAATCCGGGATTGCCCCCTGGGCCACGCCTAGGGTGGGCGCATGGGGGAACCTCTTCTCAAACTCTCGCCCTCGTCGGTCACGGACTTCAAGAGCTGTCCGCAGCTCTTCAAGTTCCGCAAGGTCGACAACCTCCCCGAGCCCGTCTCGGGGCCGGCGGCGCGCGGCTCCCTGATCCACGCCGTCCTGGAGCGGCTCTTCATGGAGGAGCCCGGGCGCCGGACGCCGGAACGGGCCGAGGAGCTGCTGGATGCGCTGTGGCGTCAGGTCCGAGAGGACCCTGAGTTCCGGCCCACAGGGATGGGAGTCCCCGAGGAGACCGCCTGGCTCGAGGAGAGCAGGACCCTTCTTCGGAACTACTTCAAGCTCGAGGACCCCCGCAAGCTGGAAGCCAGCGAACTCGAGTGGTGGATCGAATACGACCTCTCCGATGTCCAGCTCCGCGGGATCATCGACCGGCTCGAGAAGCGCGCCGACGGGTCATGGGTCCTCACCGACTACAAGACGGGCCGCGTGCCGGGTGAGTCGCGCGAACTGGCTGCTTTCTTCGGACTTCGTTTCTACGCTCTCGTCTGCTGGCGATCGTTCGGGGTCATCCCGCGCGAGATCAGACTCGTATACCTCGCAGATCCTGTCGTGCTCAGCCTCAACCCGAACGAGCGCATGCTCCTCGCTTTCGAGCGTCAGATGCGCGCTCTCTCGAAGGCTGTCCAAAGAGCCGTCGAGATGAACGACTGGCGTTCCCGCCCGTCGCCGTATTGCATGAGCTGCTCGTTCCAGAGCCACTGCCCGGCCTGGGCCTCGGTGAACGCGCAGCAGCCGGAGGGCGAGATCGCTAAAGGCGAGACCGCCACCGGCGACCAGACCTAACCTTTCGTTAACTCAGATCGTGCGCGAGCACTCCGCGTTTCCCGCCTCCTGAGTCCGGCGCGCTGTCGATGCACAGATCGTTCCGCTCGTCGGAGCAAGCCTTCGACTGGAACTTCGTGCGGACCGACCATGAGTAGTAGTTGTTCTCGAGATCGCCGAGCTCTGATCGGTCGAACGCGAGAACGATCGTCCTCGCATCCGGGCGCCCGACGCGAGCGTGCATCCGAACCGGTTCGCCGATCGCCCTGAAATCGTCGTCGGGACCACAGATCGGATCGAAGTCCTGGATGAAAGCCTTCAGCTCGCCGTTGCGGCGCTCGATCAGAACCCGTTTCTCTGCGCAGCTGTCGCCGCCGGTACTGAAGACGTATTCGATGTAGCCGCCTCCACCGACTACTCGGTCGTCCCATCCCTCGAACGTGGTGATGCGGTGGCGCAGGTACGCGTGGCGATCGCCGTGTGCTTGCCGGATGTCCTCGACGTCGAGCGAGCCGGCCGTGTCCTGGGGATCCGACAGGTGGTCGGTGTCGGCTCGAGCTGGGACCTGGAGGGCCAGTACGGCCAGCAGTACGGCCCCCAGCCTCATGCGCTTCCTCACACCGCCACTCCTTTCGCCACCGTCCCCTCGTTCTCTATCACCCCTCGGCCCCCGGAGACCGGATGTTGACTATCCAGGTTTCATAAGATAAGACTTATATTCGTGAGTACTTATGAATTAACCCTGGCAGCCCTCGCCGATCCGATGAGGCGAAAGGTGCTCGACCGGTTGAAGAAGCGGCCGAGGTCGGTCAACGAGATAGTCACGGCTCTACCGATCTCGCAACCGGCCGTCTCGCAACATCTACGCGTGCTTCAGAGCGCCAATCTCGTCTCGGTCCGTCGCGAAGGTAACAAGCGCATCTACAGCCTGCAGCGCGATGGGCTCGAGGAGGTGCGCCGCTACATCGAAGGTTTCTGGGACGACGCTCTCGATCGTTACGCCAAAGAAGCGCACGCGCAAGCAGCACGGAGAAAGGGGAAGTAAATGAGCGAGTCATCGTCGCCGACGCTCGCGCCGGTTCTCAAGCAGGTGGTCGTGCCGCTGAGCGGAGCCGATGCTTTCGAACTCTTCACCGCGGGGATCGCAACGTGGTGGCCTCTCGATAAAGGTCACTCCATCTCCGAGGAGCATTCCGTCTCCTGCGCGATCGAGGGCCGGGTGGGCGGACGCATCTTCGAAACCGATGATGAGGGCGACGAGCACCTCTGGGGCACGGTTCTCGACTGGGATCCCCCGCTCTCCCTCACGTTCACCTGGCATCCCGGGCGAGAGGCTTCCACCGCGCAACAGATCCAGGTCCGCTTCGAGGCCCTCGGCGAGGAGACCTCTGTCGAACTCGAGCACACCGGATGGGAAGTCCTCGCCGAAAGAGCCGAAGAGATCCGCACGAGTTACGACACGGGCTGGGAGTTCACTCTCGGTCGCTACCGCGCTCGCGCCGGGCAATGAGCTAACGGCTAGGGCGGGTTACCTTCACCCTTCGCTCATCAAATGAGGAGATGAAGCTTCCGAAGGGGGAATCATGGCTCGGTTCAAGGTCGGCATCCAACTTCATCCACAGCACTGTCCTGTCGACGACCTGCGCGCTGCGTGGGAACGCGCCGACGAGCTCGGGGTGGATTCGATCTTCACCTGGGACCACATGTATCCGCTTTACGGCGATCCGGACGGGCCTCACTACGAGGGATGGTCGTTGCTCGCAGCGATGGCGGTGACCACCAAGAACGCGCGCTTCGGCGCTCTCGTCTCGTGCAACAGCTACCGCAACCCAGAGTTTCTCGCGTACATGGCCGGGACCTTGGATCAGCTTTCCGGTGGGCGGGCGATCCTCGGCATCGGTTCGGGCTGGTTCGAGCGCGACTACGAGGAGTACGGCTACGAGTTCGGGGACGCGCCATGGCGGCTTAAGCAGTTGGGCGAAGCGCTGCCTCGGATCGAAGCTCGGCTGAAGAAGCTCAAGCCGGCGCCGATAGGCCCGCTTCCGATACTCATCGGTGGCAGCGGCGAGAAGGTCACGTTGAAGCTGGTCGCGAAGCACGCGCAGATGTGGAACTCGTTCCGCCCCCCGAGCCACTTCGCCGAGAAGAACAAGGTCCTCGATCAATGGTGCGAGAAACTCGGGCGCGATCCGAAAGAGATCGAGCGGACCTGTGCGATCAATGCGGCGGACGTCGAGCGGGGGGTGGATGCGTACCTCGAAGCGGGGGCCGAGCACCTGATCCTGATGGCCGGCGCCCCGTTCGACGAGCCTCTCGAGCAGGTCGAACGCCTTCTCGAGATGTCCCGCTGAAAGCATCCTGAACGCCGGCTGAACGATTCAGGCCCCCTTCAGGGGCGGTGAGGTCTCCTAAGGTCCAAGTTGAGTCAACCGAAGGGAGACCGCAATGCTGGACAAGGCGCTCGGATCGTCGAAGTCCGCCATGATCTCGATCCCACTGGCCCTGGCGCTCGCGCTGGGAGCGATCGCCTACTCGACGACGAGGGCGGAGGCAGGGGCCCAGGCGAAGCCGCTCCCACAGGGTTCCGAGCCGGCGAACCTCGATCCCGCCGACTTCGTCGCGGAGATCGATCACCCGTACTGGCCGATGAAGCCCGGAACGAGATGGGTCTACCGCGAGGCCGAGCAGGGTGGGGACACCGCGCGTGTGGTCGTCAAGGTCACCGATAAGAAGCGAGAGATCATCGGCATCCAGGCCACCGTGGTTCACGACGTTCTCTACGAACATGGCGAGATCCTCGAGAACACCTGGGACTGGTACGCCCAGGATAAGGACGGAAACATCTGGTACCTCGGCGAGAAGACCAAGGAGTTCGACGGCAAGAAGGTCAACACCGAAGGCTCCTGGGAAGCGGGCGTCGACGGAGCCGAGGCCGGAGTGGCTCTGCCCGCCAACCCCGAGGACGGTCAAACGTACCGGCAGGAGTACTACGCCGGTCACGCGGAAGACAAAGCCGAGATCCTGGCCACCAACGAGTGGGCCGAGACGCCTTACGGCTTCTTCCAGAACGTGGTCACGACCAGGGACTTCACCGCGATCGAGCCGAAAGTGCTGGAGCACAAGTTCTATGCCTTGGGCGTCGGCCCGGTGATCGAGCTTGGAATCTCGGGCGGAGCGGCCCGGACCGAGCTGCTGCACTACAGCCAGCCCTAACCCCGCCCCCGCGACTGAGTGCGAGCGAGTACCTCTCGGGTACCTGCCGGCACTCAGTCGCGATTGGTTGGTTGACACGCTCTCGGTTAACGGTGTAAAGATAGTCGGGTTAGCTTTCCACCGTTAAGTTACCGGGAGAAAGGCACGAGGATGCTTCGGAGACTGGGCCGTTTCACCGTCGAGCGGCGCCGCCTGATCATGATCGCCACTCTCGTTTTCGTCATCGCGGCCGGGGCCGTGGGCGGAAACGTCGCTTCTCTGCTCTCGACCGGAGGGTTCGAAGACCCGGGGGCCGAATCGACCCTCGCTCGGGAGGCGCTCGAGGACGTCTTCCACCAGGGCAGCCCGAACGTCATCCTTCTCGTCACCGCCAAAGGTGGCGACGTCAACGATCCAGCGGTGGCCAAAGCGGGAGCTGCCCTCACCGAGGAGCTCGGCAACGCCAAGGACATCGATCAAGCCGTTTCCTATTGGACCCTCGGTTCCCCTCCTCCTCTTGCGAGCGTCGCCGGGGACCAGGCGATGGTTCTGGCGAGGATCTCGGGGAGCCCGGGCGACAACGCGATTACAGACCGTGTGGAGGAGCTCTCACCCGAGTTCACGCGTTCGAACGACCTCATCTCCGTCGACGTCGGGGGCCAGGCCGAGATCTTCAGACAGGTCGGCTCTCAGATCGAAGAAGACCTGAAGCGAGCCGAGATCATCAGCTTCCCGCTCACACTCATCCTTTTGATGGTCGTCTTCGGGAGCGTCGTCGCCGCCGGCCTGCCGCTTGGCATCGGGATCTTCTCGATCATGGGCACGTTCTTGGTTCTTCGCATCCTGATCTCGTTCACGGATGTCTCGATCTATGCGCTGAACCTCACCACCGCGATGGGCCTGGGTCTTGCCATCGACTACTCACTGTTCATCGTGTCCCGCTTCCGCGAAGAGCTCGCCAACGGCAAGGACACGGAGGCCGCGGTGATCCGCGCGGTCGAGACCGCCGGAAAGACCGTTCTCTTCAGCGCCGCAACAGTGGCTGCATCGCTCGCGGCCCTCTTGGTGTTCCCTCTGTTCTTCCTCCGGTCGTTCGCGTACGCGGGCACGGCAGTTGTCGCGCTCGCGGCGGTCGGGGCCGTCGTCTTCTTGCCCGCAGTACTCGCATCGCTGGGCCCGAACGTCGACAAGTTCAAGTTGTTCCATCGCACCGCCAAGACCTCGGAGCAAGGCTTCTGGCACAAGCTGGCGATGACGGTGATGCGCCGCCCGGTGGCGATCGGCCTCGCAGTGATGGCCGTTCTGCTCTTCCTCGGAGCTCCATTCCTGAACGTGGTGTTCGCGCTTCCCGACGATCGCGTCATGCCGGAATCGGCAACGAGCCGCAAGGTACACGAGCAGCTTCGGTTGAACTTCAATTCGAACGAAGCCAACTCGTTGTCGGTCGTTGCAACCGATGCGGGAGGGTCCGACTCGGTGACCAAAGAGGTCGACGCATACGCGATCGCCTTGTCTAAGATCCACGGGACGGCTCGAGTCGACGCGGTTACCGGCTCCTACATCGCCGGAGTGAAAGTCGTCGACCCGAACCCGACCTCAATCCGGTTCGCGAGTAAGACGTCAACCTGGCTCTCGGTCGTTCCATCGGTGGAGGCGCAATCCCCAGAGGGCGAGCAACTGGTCCACGACATCCGGGCCGTCGAAGCGCCGTTCGAGGTCTCGGTTGCAGGGCCCTCGGCGCAACTCGCCGACTCGAAACACTCGATATTCAGCCGCCTGCCGCTGGCTCTTGGCATCATCGCGACGGTCACATTCATCGTCCTGTTTCTGATGTTCGGGAGCGTCCTCGTGCCGCTAAAAGCGGTAGTCCTCAACCTTCTGAGTCTCTCGGCGACCTTCGGTGCGATGGTGTGGATCTTCCAGGAGGGTCACCTCTCCGGATTCCTGAACTTCACCCCGACGGGGGCTCTCGACACCACTACCCCACTGCTGATGTTCTGCGTCGCGTTCGGTCTATCTATGGACTACGAAGTCTTCCTGCTCTCTCGCATCAAGGAGGAGCACGACAGAACCGGGCACTCCACAGAGTCCGTGGCCGTGGGGCTCGAGAAAACGGGCGGGATCGTCACGGCTGCTGCGGCGTTGCTGGCGGTCGTCTTCATCGCTTTCTCAACTTCGCAGATCACTTTCATCAAGCTCTTTGGCGTCGGTCTTGCGGTGGCCGTGGTCATGGACGCGACATTGATCCGTGGCATCCTCGTCCCCGCGTTCATGCGGCTTGCGGGTGAGGCCAACTGGTGGGCGCCGAAGTGGATGAAGAAGATCTACGACCGGTTTGGCATCAGCGACGTCGAGCCCGACGATGAGTCCACGGAAAACCGCGAGCCGATCGGGCCTCCTGCTACCGTGACGCCGAGCTGATGGCAACCACAACAACGAAACGGCGCGCGCGAGCGCGCAGAGGTGAAGGCGACAAACTGCGCTCGGAGATCCTGGGCGCAGCCCAGCGGCTGCTGCTCGACACGGGTGACGAAGAGGCAGTCTCGATCCGTGCCGTCGCCGATGCCGTGGGAGTCACTCCCCCATCGATCTACCTCCACTTCGCCGATAAGGAAGAGCTTCTTTACGCAATCTGCAGGAAGCTTTTCGAAGAGCTCGACGAGCTTTTCCAGTCGGAGGTCTCGAATTCGAGCACGCCGTTGCAATCGCTTCTCATACGTGGCCGCGCTTATGTGCGCTTCGGACTCGAACACCCCGAGCACTACCGCATCATGTTCATGCGCAAACGGGACCCCATCGTGGAAGCTCGCCACTCCGAGGAAGACATTCCTGTCTTCGATCACCTAGTCGACGACGTGCGACGCTGCATGGAGGCGGGCGTCGTCCCTCAGGGGGATCCTCTGCCGGGCGCTCTCGCACTGTGGTCCGTGGTGCACGGACTAACTTCCATCCTGATCTCGAACAAGCAGATGCCGGGACTGCACGACAATCTCGACGCATTGATCGACTACCACCTGGCGGTGGGCCTCCTCGGGATCCAGAACGCGGCCCAACCCGGTTAGTTCGAAAGTCCTAAGGGCAGGCCGTCGTGCCGGAGCAAGGCCCGTCCGAGTCCTTGTCCCAATCTGCCGTGTCAGTCTCCTCGTCGGGCGGATCTGGCTCCCCGCCGTCGAATGTGTCGCGTCCCACATCGCCGCTTAGGTCGTCCTGGCCGGCTCCCCCGTTGAGGATGTCGTTCCCGACTCCTCCGTTGATGTCGTCGTCGCCCTCGTCGCCGTTGAGGACGTCGTCGCCGTCGCCACCGAGGATCGTGTCGTTCAGCAGATCTCCGTTAATGAGATCGTCGCCTGCCCCGCCTTCGAGATAGTCGGACAGGATCGAGCCGTTCATGACGTCGTTGTGAGAAGAGCCGATGTAGCGCTCCATCCCCGAGAACGTGATCTCCATATCGACGAAGTTCGGCTCGCCGGTTCGCCACTTTCCCTCGCTGACATCGAGAGCGGTCTGGAAGTAGATGTTTTCGCCCATCCAAATGGTGTCGGTGCCCTCGCCGCCGGCGTATGTGTTGGTGCCTCGGCTTGGAAAGAACAGATCGTTCCCTGCTCCACCGACGAAGTTGTTCACTGTGTCCCACTCGTCATGGATCGTGTCGTTGCCGGAGCCGAGTAGAACGATCTCGGTATCGGCGTCCGTGTTGTCGCCCTCACCCTCCTGACCATCGTCGGGAGTGCTGAGGTTGACACCCATCGTGATGCTGAGGTCCGCCGTTCGATCTGAGTAGTCCAGGGTGTCGACGCCCGCGTTGCCGTTGATGTCGTCGCCGCCGAGAGGGTCGCTGAAGATGTGATCGTCGCCGTCGCCCCCGTTTAGATCGTCATCCCCCGGCCCATCGATGAGCTTGTCGTTGCCGAACTCACCGAGCATGAGGTCGTTCCCCTCGCCGCCGTCCATCACGTCATCGCCGGTCCCTCCGCCGAGAGAGCTGCCCCCGTTCTCGCCCCACAACGTGTCGTTGCCGTCCTCGCCCTTCATGTCGTCGGTGCCGTCGCCGCCCTCGAGGAAATCGGTCCCGTCGCCGCCGGTCAACACATCGTCGGCGCCATCGCCGTAGACGTAGTCGTCGCCCGTGCCGCCGAGAACCTTGTCCTTGCCTGTCTCATCGCAGGTCGTGTGGTTACCCGCCGGGTTTGGGCAATCCCCGAAGAGACTGTCGTTACCGAGGTCGCCCGACACGCGGTCGGCATTGTCGCCGCCGGTCATGGCGTCGTTTCCCGCACTTCCAAACAGCTTGTTGCGGGCGGCGGTTCCGATGATCATGTCGTCGCCCAGCCCACCGATCGCGTTCTCCGTCGAGGTGATGTTGTCGTCCTCGTCGACCTCCCCGTCGTCGTGAAGACCGGTCGGTCCAAGAGTGATGTTCACCGTCTTCGTGCGAGTCAGATAGGTGACGGTGTCGGATCCAGAACCGCCTTTTATCGAGTCCGTCCCCGTGCCGCCGTCCAGAACGTCCGGCGAAGATCCACCGTCGAGCTTGTCGTTCCCCGTACCGCCCAGCAATAGGTCGGCAAGCCCCTCTCCTTTCAACATGTCCTTGCCGCTACCGCCCGACAACTTGTCGAGGCCATCGCCACCGCTCAGAGAGTCGTTGCCACTGCCGCCATCGAGCGTGTCCGTGCCCAGGCCCTTGCCGCCCAGCAAGGTGTCGTTGCCCCCACCTCCGCAGATGATGTCGCGCTTGGCCCCGCCGTCGATCCGGTCGTTTCCACCGAGGCCGACGATCACGTCCTTACCTTTCGTGCCTTTGATCACGTCGTCGCCGTTCGTGCCGACCTTCGTCGCCTTCTTGCCCTTGCACCTGGGCGCCTTGGCTTCGGCCGATCCGGCGAAGACCAAGCCCAAGCCGAGCGCGGCGACGAGCGCCAATAGGGCTGTGCGTGATCTCATGCTGGGTCCTCCTAGTTAGCCGGCATTCAAGGGCAAGCGGTCGTACTCGAGCAGGGACCGTCTGAGTCCTGATTCCAGTCGGCCGTGTCCGTTTCCTCGTCGGGGGGGTCGGGTTCCCCACCGTCGAATCCATCTCGCCCTACGTCGCCGGTCAGGTCATCGTCACCGGTTCCGCCATTCAGGAGGTCGTTACCCGGCCCTCCGTTGATGTTGTCGTCGCCTTCGTCACCGTTGAGCACATCGTCCCCGTCACCGCCGACGATGTCGTCGCCAAGGAGACCGCCATTTATGAGATCGTTTCCGGCCCCGCCCTCGAGATACTCGGCAAAGATCGATCCGTCCATGGTGTCTCTGGAGTAGGAGCCGATGAAGCGCTCGATCGCCGTGAACGTGACCTCCATGTCGACGTCAGCGTCGCCTCGCCACTTCCCTTCACCGACGTCGAGGTTGGTACTGAAGTAGATGTTCTCGCCCATCCAGATCGTGTCGACCCCATCGCCGCCCTCGACGATATCGATGCCATCCCCGCGGCTGGCAAGGAACAAGTCGTTGCCGGCCCCTAGGACGAATCTGTTCTCGTTGCCGGTTTCGTCCTCGATCGAATCGTTTCCGGAACCCAGCAGGACGATCTCCGTGTCAACATCCGTCTGATCGCCCTCCCCGACCTCGCCGTCGTTGCGGGTTTCGTCCCCGCCGGTTCCGGTCCCCATCGTGATCGTGAGGTCCGCAGTTCGGTCCGAGTAGTCCAGGGTGTCGATGCCGGTGTTGCCAGAGATGTCGTCGGACCCAAGGGGGTCGCTGAACATCAAGTCGTCGCCCTCCCCCCCGGTCAATGTGTCGTCGCCCGGCCCATCGGTGATCTTGTCGTCGCCGTCGTTGCCGAGCATGTTGTCGTTCCCGTCGCCACCGTTCATCTCGTCGTTCCCGGTGCCCGCGAGGGCGGTGCCGTTGTCGCCTTGCATCTCGTCGTCGCCGGCGTCACCCGTCATCACGTCGTCGCCGTTGCCCCCCTCGACGTGGTCGACGCCGTCGCCCCCGAAGACCTTGTCGTCGTCCGCCTCGCCGAAGACGAAGTCGTCACCCGTTCCCCCGCTTACGTTGTCCTTCCCAGACTCGTCACAGCCGGTCGCGTGGAAGGGGGCCTCCGGGTTGGGGCAGTCGCCGTTTAGACGATCGTTCCCGGCGTTCCCCTGAACGCGATCGTCGCCATCGCTGCCGGTTATCGCGTCGTTCCCACCGCTTCCGACGAGGAAGTTCTTCGCAGCGGTGCCGATGATCTCGTCGTCGCCGAACCCGCCAACAGCGTTCTCGGTCGAGGTGACGTTGTCTTCCTCCCCCTCTTCGCCGTCATCCTCGAGGCCCGTGGGCGCGAGCGTGATGGTGACCGGCTTCCTGCGTGTCGCGTAAGTGACGGTGTCGGAACCCGAGCCGCCCTTGATCGAATCCGTGCCGGTTCCGCCGTCGAGGAGGTCCGGAGAAGATCCGCCGTCGAGTCTGTCGTTTCCCGTTCCGCCGAGGAGGACGTCGGCCAAGCCCTCCCCCTTCAGCGTGTCTTTGCCGCTTCCGCCCAACAGATTGTCGACTCCGTCTCCACCGCTGAGTGAGTCGTTGCCGGTTCCGCCGTCGAGCGTGTCGAAGCCCAAGCCCTTGCCGCCGAGAAGCGCGTCGTTGCCGGGGCCCCCGCAGATGATGTCGCGGCCGCCCGCGCCGTCGATGCGGTCGTTACCGCCGAGGCCGACGATCACGTCCTTGCGCTTGGAGCCCTTGATCACATCGTCGCCGTTCGTACCGACCTTTGTCGCCTTCTTGCCCCTACAGCGGGGAGTCTTGGACTCTGCGACGTCAAGCCCTACTAAAGCGAATCCGAGCGCTACGACGAGCACGCACAAGCGTGAGCGCGATCCCATGGTCCCTCCCCCACTGGACGAGACCTGATTATCGAATGCACAAGCGGGAGGCGAAAGGAGTACACGCGAAAAGGGCCGCCCGTAGGCGGCCCTTTTTTCGAACGAGAGCTTTACGTGGCGTTCTTCGGAAGCATGCGGGTCATCTTCGTCCCGCAGACGGGGCACTGCCCCACGGCGGCTTTCGAGCCATTCTTCAGCTCGGTAACCTCGCCCTCGAAGTCACGCTTCTCCCGGCACTTCACGCAATAGCCGTTGTAACTGGCCATTCGATCCACTCCTTCCTCGACGTGGCAGCCCTGATGCCCGGCGTCGAACACGCTCGTAGCGCCTATCGTGCCACCCCCGCCCCCTAGGGGTCGGATTTGAAACTACTCTCCGCTGTCGTCTGAGGGGGTAGATGCCGGTTCTGGTGGACGCTCCGTAGTCGAGTGGGAAGAACCTTGCGCCTCGGCCCCCTCGACCGGGCCGTTTTCAGGCGGTCCGGGCCCTCCGGCGAAGCGAGGAGGGGCCCCTCGATAGCGGGCGAGAAGCGCCAAACAGGCCACTCCAACCGTGATCGACATGAGCTGGCTGCCCGTGAGACCGAAGTAACGACGGTCGACGCGCAGGAAGTCGGTGATCACCCGCATCGTGGCGTACCAGACGGTGAAGACGATGATCATGAAGCCGGAGTTGCGCACTCGCCGCCCTAACCAGAGCAGCACACACAGCAGAAGGATCGTCGAGAAGAAGTCGTACAGCGCGGTCTGGTGCAGCGTGAGGTCGAAGCACCCCAGCGACGGCGGGTGCCCCTGGGCGAGCTCCGCCCTGTAGACGTCGGCGCCGATAGGCGGCTTCCCCTCGGAGCCGAGACAGTGCCAACCGAGGGCGAAGTTCGTCGGCTTCCCGAGGTGGTCGCCGATGATGAGGTCGCCGATGCGGCCGATAACGATGCCGAGCGCAAGCCCGGGGGCCGCGAGGTCCATCGTGCGCCAGAAGCCCATCTTGGATCGGAACATGTACGGCAGGGCGAACAGGATCGCCCCCGTGATGCCGCCGATGAGCGAGATCCCGCCTTCCCACACCTTGAAGACGCCAAGGATGTCGTCGCCGCCGTTCGTTACCTGGGAAAGGTGACCGAGCACGTAGCCGACGCGCGCCCCGACGATCGCCCCGATCAGCGCATAGAAGAGACAATTCCAGATGTCGTTCTCGGGGGGCCCGCCGAAACGCTTGGAACGGCGCACCATGAGCTGAGCGCCGGCGAGGAAGCCGACCGCGATGCCGATCCCGTGCGGCGAGATGGCCAGGGGGCCGATGTGGATGCGCGGAGCTATCTCCCACGCCAGTGGATCGATACCAAACTTGATTGCGTCGGCGAGAGCAAGCATCAGGCGCGCACCTTAAGACAGGAGCGGAGCTAGACCTTCCTGTGTTCCGTGGTCCAGGCGCCGTCTTCGCCGACCACGAAGTCCTGGAACAAGAGGGGCGCCTCCGCCTGCATGATGCGCCCGACCTTGTCGAAGACGATGCGCAGCTCCTCCTCGGCCCCCGGGTCCGTGCGCATCTGGATGACATGACGCAGAGTACGAACGTTCATCGTCCAGATGAGCATCGTGGAGAGGCCTTCCGGAGCCAATCGCCGCATCGCGGACGTGATCTCTTTCTTTTGGTGGAAGGGGATGCCCTCCTCGTCCAAACCAAAATGCTCCGCTGCCGAGATCTGGAACTCCTCGAGGGTCTCGAGGATCTGAAGCATCTGCGGGCGCAAGGGTTCCATCGATTCGGGGATCCGGAACCCGATGTCTTTCAGCCTGACGAAACGCAAACTCTCCTGGCTGAACGCGGATCCCGCGCGATGTCTGACTGCTTCGTGAGTGAATATGCGGCTTACATCCCAGAAGACGAACGTGTAGTTGGCGTGCTCGAGAACTGAACCGTGACCGGACTTCATGATGTTGAGGAAGTAGTCGGCTTGATCGGTGCGGACGCGAGTGACATTCGGATTTAGGCCCGGCTCCCAGGACCTGTAACAGGCGCGGCCCGCCGCTTCGACGAGTAATTGGCCGGGGTTGATCCCCTCTTCGTCTTCACGTCGCCGTGCCAGCCACGACTCGCCGCCGACCGTCTTGAGGTAGCGCTCGAGCGCCTCTAGATCTATCGACGGCCGGGCGATCAACTCGACCTGGGGGGTGGTCTCTCTCATAGGAACTCCACCCTAACGACGCGCGCCCTCGACGTCGCGGAACCCAGCCAAATTCTCCAGAGAAACAGGGCGGCGCCCGGTTTCCTCGGAAGATTTCGCGAGTTTCCTAGAGATAGCCGGGCGTGGCGGGGGTGGGCACGGACTTGCCCGGCTCCTCGATGTAGAGGCGGCCCCCGAAGCGCTCCTTGATCTCGTCGTCGTACTGGTCGGCGGTGTGGGCGATGGCCCCCAGAACGGCCCCAAGTTCTTCGGGGCTCATGGGGTTGGCCATGAGGTTGTGATTGAGCCAAACGGCTCCGTTTTCAACATCGAGGGCAAAGGCGCCCAGGACGAAATCCATGTTCTTGCCAAGCAAGAACGATGTGAGCTCCGCCGACACGGGCACGTCCAGATTCGTGATGGCGAAGACCCGAGCAACGATCGAGTCGTCATCGAGCCAGGCCGGGACGACGAACACCCGGGCCGATTCCAGGCCGACGATGTAGCTCCCGTTCGGATCGACGGCGTAGCCACCGACGAGCTCGACCAACTTGGCCTCGATGACCTCACGAACCTTGGCGACGGCCTCAGGCTCGCCGGCCGGGCGCGGTTTCGGAAGCTCGGGCTCAGGGTGCTTAGCCTCGGATTTCTCCTCATCTGCCATGGCGCGGCAGTATAAGGAGGTATCCCACGCCTAGGAGGGTGAGTGAAGGCACCGCGCGGAACCGAGATCTCTTGCAAGGGATGGCCCCAAGAGGCCGTTTTGCGCATGCTCATGAACAACCTGGACCCAGAAGTGGCCGAACGGCCGGACGATCTCATCGTCTATGGAGGATCAGGCAAGGCAGCCCGTAATCACGAAGCCCTCGACGCGATCATCACCGAGCTGCGCCGGCTCGAGTGGGACGAGACCCTTCTGATCCAGTCGGGCAAGCCGGTCGGCGTGTTCAAGACCCACCACCGGGCTCCGCGCGTCCTCATCTCCAACTCGATGCTCGTTCCCGCGTGGGCGACCTGGGACGAGTTCCACAAGCTCGAAGCGGCCGGACTAACCATGTACGGCCAGATGACCGCGGGGTCGTGGATCTACATCGGGACGCAAGGGATCTTGCAGGGCACGTACGAGACGCTGGCGGAGCTCGCCAACCGCGAGTTCGGCGGTTCGCTCAAAGGACAGATCGTGCTTACCGCCGGACTCGGAGGCATGGGAGGAGCCCAGCCACTCGCGGTGACCATGAACGGCGGCGTTGCGATGTGCGTGGAGGTCGACAAGTCGCGCATCGACCGTCGCCTCGAGAAGCGTTACCTCGATCGCTGGACCGACGATGTCTACGAAGCGTTGCAATGGGCCGAGGAGTCCGCCGAGGAGGGCAAAGCCGAATCGATCGGCGTGCTTGGTAACGCGGCCGACGTCTACCCCGACCTTCTCCGCAACGGGTTCAGCCCCGCGATAGTCACCGATCAGACTTCTGCGCACGACCTTCTCGACGGGTACGTGCCCGGCGGGATGACCTACGAAGAGGCAGTGAAGCTCCGCAAGGACGACCCCGAGACCTATCAGAAGCGCGCGCTCGAATCGATCGCGACACACGTGGAGACCTGGCTTGGGTTCAAGGACAACGGCGCGATCTGCTTCGAGTACGGCAACAACATCCGCGCGCAAGCTGTGAAGGCCGGCGTCGAGAACGCCTTCGACATCCCGGGGTTCGTCGAGGAGTACGTGCGGCCTCTGTTCTGCGAAGGGAAGGGTCCGTTCAGATGGGTGGCTCTCTCTGGCGATCCCAACGACATCCACGTCACCGACCGAAAGATCCTCGAGCTGTTCCCCAACGATGCTCGCTTGAAGCGATGGATCGAGATGGCACAAGAACGGGTCGAGTTCCAGGGGCTTCCGGCGCGGATCTGCTGGCTCGGTTACGGAGAGAGGGCCAAGGCGGGCCTGGCTTTCAACGAGCTCGTGCGATCGGGGGAGGTGTCGGCACCAATCGTCATCGGTCGCGATCATCTCGACGCGGGTTCGGTTGCGTCGCCTTACAGAGAGACCGAAGGCATGAAGGACGGCTCGGACGCGATCGCCGACTGGCCGATCCTGAATGCACTGCTCAACGTTTCAGCGGGCGCCCACTGGGTTTCGGTCCATCACGGAGGCGGGGTGGGCATCGGGCTGTCGATCCACGCGGGCATGGTGGTCGTCGCCGACGGAAGCGAGGACGCCGAAGCGCGCCTCGAGCGGGTTCTGGACACAGACCCGGGCATGGGCGTTGTTAGGCACGCCGACGCCGGTTACGAAAAAGCGATCGAGGTCGCCGAAGAGCGCGGAGTACGGATTCCTATGAAGAGAGCAGAGAAGCCGGGAAGCTGATCCTCACCTGAACGGTCCCGTCATCCCGCGCGTCCGACGAAACGAAAACCCCTCCACCTTCAACGAGGAAAGCGAAGTCCTCGAATGAAGACGTCTCTAGCTTCTGGCCGAAGAGGGTTCCGGTTGCGTGTGCAAGAACGCCCAGGCTCGCATTCGCCTCGGCGCCGTAGGTAGCCGCTCCTCCGTTCCAATCCAGGCTCGGCATCTCGTCTGCCGTCCAATCGACAACGTGATGCTGCTTCTGCATCTCAACGTCGAGGCGCGCGGACTTGAGTGTCGGATCGATGAAGAATTCCTGGACCGTTGCTTCCTTCATCACGGCCCGTGCCATGCACGAGACCATCATCCCGTGCTTACCGAAGCGTTTGACGGTGCAGGTTCCTTTGCCTACCGCGACATAGCTCGTTGGAAGACCGGGTGCGGCCATGCGGAATCCCTCCGCGAAATAGAACGACTTTGCATCGAAGTCGACCCAGAAAGCTTCAGCGTTCTGGCCTGCCCCCATGCCGATGCCCGGGCGGGCCGCGCCGGCGGGCAGCGCTCCGATAAGAAGCGCGGATAGTGCAAGGAAGATTGCCCGCCGCATCGTTTGTACCTTTCGTCGCCTTCGCGACGATACCTCGTTAGACCCGTGGCCACCCGGATGTGATTCGGGTTACGGCGGCTCGGATCTCTGCCCCATCGACCTTCGTCAGAGTTCCGTTGTCGACCACAACCTCGCCTGCAACCATCACGCGCTCGATCGCGGTGGGCTGCATGGAGTTGACGATCTGGCGATCAAGAGTCGCCAATGGGTGAAGGGAGAGATCCCTAAGGTCGAGGGCCACAAGGTCTGCCGCGGCCCCCGCTTCGATCTCGCCGGTCGGAAGCTTGAGCAACTCGGCTCCCCCCAAAGTGCCCATCCGAAAAGCCGTGCCCGCATCGAGCGCTTCTCCATCGGTCAAGCGCGCTTTGGCCATCAAGCTGGCGGTGCGCATCTCGTCGAAGACGCTCTGCCGGTTGTTCGCGCAGCCTCCATCGGGGCCAAGCGCGACCCGGATCCCTCGTCGCAGCATCTCTGGGACCCTCGCGATGCCATCGCCGAGGAACGCGTTGGCGCCGGGACAGTGCACTACTCCAACCCCGGCTTCGGCGAGCATGTCGAGCTCCTCGTCGTCGAGCCAGACCGCATGGATGGCCACCAGATGCGGGTCGAGCAGACCCTCCCTCTCGAGAAGTCGCACCGGCGTCGTGCCGTGCAACGCGACTATCTGGTCGAGTTCGTAACGCGCTTCTGCAAGATGGAGATGGCACGGGACATTCACCCGCTTGGCCCAGCCGAGAGCCGCGGCGATCGTCTCCGGCGAAGCGGCATGGAGCGAATGCGGAGCCGGTTGGATCGAGATCAGAGGGTCGTGCTCGTAGGCGTCCGCAAGTTCCGTCAACCGCTCGAGCGACTCGTCGTAAGGCTCGCGGTAGCGCGCGGGGGCCTTCGTCGGAGCATCGGGATCGTAAAGAGCACGGGCCAATACAAGCCTGATCCCGATGTCTTTCGCTGCCTGGATCACTCGTTCGGCGTTCTCGTTCGACTCATCGTGGAGGTAGAAGAAATCGACAGTCGTCGTCGTGCCCGAGAGCAAGGCCTCGCCGAAGGCGAACAGTGCGCCCCAGTAGATCGCGTCACCATCGAGCTTCTCCGAGAATGGATAGAGCACATCGTCTCGCCACGTTTCGAAGAGGCTGTCGTCGCCGAAACCCTTCAGGAGGTTCTGGAATGCGTGGCCATGAGCGTTCACGGCCCCAGGAACGATCGCAATGTGCGGCCAGTCCCCGCCCGAGCCTTCCTCGACTCGGTCGATCTTCGCTCCGTCGGTAACGATGACCCGCTCGTCGACGAAGTCGCCGTCGAGAAAGACCTTGGCCGCTCGTATCAATCCCACGGGCGGATTATCGACCCTTAGTCTCACTCCATGACGGTTCAGCTGGGTGGGGTCCTGACCACGGCCGACGTTCTGGCCGTCGCCGAGGGCGACGATGTGGCAATCGACGCATCGGTTCGTCCAAGGGTCGACGCCGCAAGGAGGGTCGTCGAACGAGCCGTCGAGCACGACGAAACGGTCTACGGGGTCACCACCGGCTTCGGGTACCTGGCGAACGTCCGCATCGAGCCGGCCGAGGCCGAACAGCTTCAGCTCGACATCGTTCGATCGCATGCCACTGCGGTCGGGCCAGAGCTACCGGTGGAAGTTGTCAGGGCCATGCTCTTCCTGAAGGCGCGAACGTTCGCGTTCGGCATCTCCGGCGTTCGATACGAGCTGCTCGAGCGTCTCGTGGGGCTGATCAACGCGGGCGTCCATCCGGTCGTTCCGGCGCAGGGTTCTCTGGGGGCGAGCGGAGACCTTGCGCTCCTGGCGCACCTCGCGCTGCCGTTGATCGGTGAGGGCGAGGCCAATGCGGGCTCCCAAAAACTTAGCGCCGCAGCGGCTCTCGAATGGGCGGGTCTCGATCCGATAGTTCCTTCCTTCAAAGAGGGCCTCGCTCTCGTCAATGGAACCGAAGGCATGCTCGGCATGGGCATCCTGGCTTTGCACCGCGCAGAGACGCTCGGCCGGGCGGCGGACGTCGCCGGGGCGATGACACTCGAAGCATGTCTCGGAACGGATCAAGCATTCCTCGATGAGCTGGTTTCGCTGCGCAAGCATCCGGGCGCGATCGATGTCGCGCGTCGCGTGCGAGCGGCCCTCGACGGGTCCGGCATCGTCGCGTCCCATCGGGAATCCGAGCACATCGTTCAGGACGCCTATTCACTGCGATGCATCCCGCAGGTCCACGGCGCTTATGTGGATGGACTTGCATATGTGCGCGCGACACTCGAGAACGAGCTCGCATCGGCCGTGGATAACCCGAACGTCTTGGTCGATGAGGGCCGGATCGCGTCCGCCGGCAACTTCCACGGAGAGGCGCTTGCGATCGCTCTGGATCATCTGGCGCTTTGCGTCGCCGGTTACGCGACCATCTCCGAGAGGCGGGTCGCCAGGCTCGTAGATCCTGAGTTGAACAACGGTCTCCCGGCGTTCCTCACGCCGGATCCCGGCCGGCGTTCGGGAGTGATGCTCCTTTCGTACACAGCAGCGTCGCTCGTATCGGAGAACCGAAGCCTCGTCTTTCCCGCTTCATCCGATTCGATCTCGACTAGCGCGGGTCAAGAGGATCACGTGAGCATGGGGATGACGTCTGCCCGAAAGGCGTGGTCGATCCTCGACAACGTCGAGAGAACCATCGCCATCGAGTTGCTGTGCGCGGCCCAAGGACTCGATCTTCGAGAGCCGCTGGAACCGGCGCGCGGAACGGGTGCCGCCCGAAACAAGATCAGAGAGGTTTCGCTGCGAGTGGTCGAGGACCGCTCGCTCGCGCCGGACGTCGATCTGGTCAGAGACCTGATCCGCGCAAGAGCCTTCGAGAACCTGTCCGACTAGGCGTAGTCAGCGAGCAGCGCCCGCGCCGCCTCTTCTTCCTCTTTGCGAACCATCACCGCGCTGTCGTCCAAAACTCCGCCCGGGTAAACGCCGGACATCCCACTCCCCCGAACGAAGGCTTGGATCCCACTGCCGGCCAGCACCGATCGGATGATCTCCGCTTGCATCCGGGGAGCGCGGTAGACCGACACCAGACTTGCGAAGAACGTGACCTCGTCATTGGCCGGCCGCGGCTCCGGCTCGGCCTCAGGAGCAAGCTCATCCACAAGATCGAGGTCACAGTCGGGACAATGAGTGAATCCCGCGCGGTACTCGCTGCGGCAGTTGGGGCAGAACATGGTCCTCTTTCGCTCGCCGGACGAATCACTCTAGCCTCGGACCGAATCGTTTCGGCGGGCTGGCTCGTCTATAGAGCGTGAATGGGGTAACTATCACCAGGGAGGCGGGCATCGGCGGACGGAGTCTCGAGCGCCTCTATCAAGAGCACGGCCCCCGTGCTTTGAGGGTCGCCTTCCTGATGACCGGCGACGAGAGGCTCGCCGAAGATCTGGTTCAGGACGCGTTCGTGCGCATCGCAGGATCTTTTCGCCATTTGCGGTCGACCGACGCCTTCGGCGCCTATCTCAACCGAACGGTCATCAACCTTGCGAAAGACTCGTTCCGCCGGAACGTCGTCGAAGGTCGTTATTTGAAGGCGGAAGCGCAACGGGCCGAACCTATGGCCGCGCCCGACCTCGGCCGGCGGGACGAGATCGTCGAAGCGTTGCGCGAACTCCCCCACCGCCAGCGGGCCGCAGTCGTCCTTCGCTATCTGGAAGACATGTCCGAACAAGGCGTCGCAGATCAGCTCGGCTGTTCCTTGAGCGCAGCCAAGTCGTTGGTAGCCCGCGGCATGGAGACGCTACGGGCCCACATGGAGGTGACCACGGATGACTGACTCCTTCGAGCGGCGCTTGCAAGAAGAGATGCATCGATCCACCGAGCGGTTGTCCCTTCCGCCCGCTCCCGACGTCCGTCGACGAGTGCGCGTCCGTCAAGCGTTCACGGTTCTAGCGGCCATAGTGGCCCTGGGCGCGATCGGCGTCGCGGGGGCCGCGACGGTCGACGCGTTCCGAGATAAGCCGTCCGGCGAGCTCGGCCCCGCGGGTGGAGATGATGCAACGCCGGGCGGGAGGGGCTCGGGCGGAACGTTCCCTTGCGAAACCGTCGACACCGACTATCAATGCATCGCCGAAGGGTCGTATGACGGGGTCGCTTGGTCCATCGGCGTTCAGATGAACGACTTTCTTTGCATGACTCAGTCGACGGAGTCGCCGACCCAGGGCGGGGTCGCAAGTGGAGAGGGGGCGGATACGGGCTGCATGGCCTATAGCCCCAACCGGGCCGAAGTCAATTCGCTCGGCACGAACGATCCGGACGGCTACTTCGCTTCCGGTTACGTGGGAGCGAACATCTCTAGCGCGATCGTCGAAACCGAGTCGGGTGAGGGCATCGACCTGCAGCTCTATCCGGCACCGTCGGGCTTCCCCATCAGCGATGTGAAGTTCTTCGCCGTCTTCCTGCCTCCCGACGCGACCGACATCGTCGGCTACAGCGCGACCGGCAACGAGGTCGACAGGCGGCCGACGGATCCGGGAAAGACCTCAAACGACAAACTCGATCCGGTCGTTCAGGACGCGCTGCGTAAGTACAACGAGGGGTATCTCCCCGTCGAACGAGGCGAGATCGGGGGCTACCCGTGGATCCTTGAAGCGAGGCTGGGACTCCTGGACCTCCCGGGCGGAGAGATCCACGGAGACGATCTTTGTTCATCCGTCTCTGTCGGAACGGATGTCGGGATCGCCCGGGGGGAGGGCGGCCTCGGAGGAGGGGGCAACTGCTTCTCGGCGGATCCGTCGTCCGTGAGTTTCAATCCGATGTCTCTCGGCTACACGAGGTTGGGTTTCCAAGGTGACGGGATCCTCGTCGTGTTCGGCGCCATCACACCGGGTGTGGATCACCTCTTCGTCGAAGTCGACGGAGGCGGGAAGGAACAGGGTTACATCTCCGAAGTCCCCACTGAGCTGGAGACCAACCTGAGGCTGTTCACCGTGTTCATCGAAACTCAGGATGCGAACGGTCTGACCGGCAGGATCTCGACCTTCGACCGCGACGGTGCTGTGATCGACGATCTCGCTCTTTGCACTCCCCGAGTCCAAGTGGGGTTAGGAACCTGCCGTACTGACGTCTGAGACAAGCCCCCTATCCTGGCTCGATGAGTCAGATCCCCTGGCGGCGATTCATCGCCATCGGCGACAGCCTCACCGAGGGCGTCGGTGATCCAACCCCGGTCGGGCTCCGTGGGTGGGCCGATCGGCTCGCCGACGGCCTCAAACTCCTTGAGCCCGAACTCATCTACGCGAATCTCGCTCGGCGGGGGCTCACTACTCGTGAGGTGATCGACACTCAGCTCGCGCGCGCTATCGAGCTCAAGCCGGATCTCACCATGGCGACTGTGGGGATGAACGATCTCATCCGGCCCACGTTCGACGAGTCCGTCTACGAGACCGATCTGGATGAACTGGTCGGAGCGCTTTCCGCAACCGGTGCAACGGTGATGATGGGAACTTACGGCGACATCACTAAGGTCCTGCGCGTCTCCGCCCGCGTGAAAATCTCACTCGAAGAGAGGATGCTTCGCGCCAACGAGGTGATCCGCCTCGTCGCCGCCCGGCACGAAGCTCCGATGGTCGAAGCGCGGGGAATGCCCGATTCGAGCGATGCGCGCTCCTACAGCGTCGACAGGCTCCACCCCGGCCCCCGCGGACATCTGCTCATCGCACGCGCCTACGCGGACCTCCTCTCAGGCATCGCCGGCACGAAGATCGAGTTACCCGACCCCGACGAAGGACGAGTCGGAGCGGGCAAGTTCACCCAAGCGCGCTGGATCGCCAGACAAGTCACACCGGGGCAGATAGCTCGCTACGTGGTCCGCTCCCGACTCGGCTGAAAGCCCTTGTGGCCTCCCCGTAGCCGGGGGGACGATGGACCTTCGGATCCGACGGGGAGGGAGGGCATCGATGCCCAAGTACATGTGGAAGGTCGCTTACTCGCAGTCTGGCCTTAAAGGTGTGCTCAAGGAAGGCGGCACCGGCCGACGCGAAGCGATCGAGAAGCTCGCCGCCAATCTCGGTGGACAGATCGAGTCCTTCTATTACGCGTTCGGCGAGGACGACGCTTACATAATCGCGGACTTCCCGAGCGATGTGGATGTCGCAGCCGTTTCGATGAACGTCGGTGCCGTCGGTGCCGCGAGGGTGCAGACGATCCCACTGCTTTCTCCGGAAGAGATCGACCAAGCCGCAAAGCGATCGATCGAGTACAGGCCTCCCGGCGCGTAAACCGAAGATCTAAGTCGCGGCCTCCGCGACCACGTCCTCTTCCTGCATGGCCACGCGCGCGTCCGTCGGCTGTGGCAAACGCGTGAGCCCGAATCCGCATGTGAGCAGCGTTGCGGCTCCACCCAATGCGAGAGCGGCTCGCGGGTCGATCGCTTCCGCGACCCATCCCACTATCGGCGCGCCGATCGGGGTCGAGCCCAGGAACAGAACGAAATAGAGCGCCATGACGCGCCCGCGCATCGCGTCGCTGGACGTGAGCTGCAGGGTCGAGTTCATGGTCGAGAGAAAAGCCATAGATGACGCCCCCAGCGGGACCATCAGCAACAAGGTGAGCCACAGAGAAGGCGCGGCTGCTACCAACAGGGTGAAGACACCGAGCGACATCCCCGCGATCCCCAGTACTCGCTGAACGGGCTGGCCAAGCATCGCCGTCCCCATAGACCCGGCGAACATCCCGATACCTAGCACGGCCCCCAGCAACCCCAAGGTCTGAGCATCTCCGTTGAATGTGTCCTTCGCGAGGAGAGGCAGGATGACGTGGAAGTTGTATTCGAGCGTTCCCACGATCGCCATAACTATCAATAGGCGTTTGAGGATCGGGGTTGACCGAACGTAGCGAAGTCCTTCGCGCACTTGCCCTTTAGCGCGCTCCGAGATCGGGGTGGGGCGCAACTCGCTACGGTTCATCGCCAGCAACGCGAGCGTGACAGGGATGAACGTGGCCGCGTTGAGAAGGAAACAGGGGCCCACCCCTACTCCATCGATCATGAAGCCACCGACCGCGGGACCAAGGACGCGTGCCGTCGTGAAGGTCGCCGTATTCAGGCTCACTGCGTTGGGAAGCTTCTCCCGCCCAACCATCTCGAGCGTGAACGTTTGACGCGCGGGGTTGTCGATCGCCACAACCACTCCAAGGAGGAACGCGATGACGATCACGACCCACAGTGAGGCCGCCCCCGCGATCGTGATGATCCCCAAGAGCAAAGAGAAGAACGCTGATGCCACATTCGTGAACATCAGCAGCTTGCGTTTGTCGAGACGATCGGCGAGCGTCCCCGCCCACGCGCCGAAGACGAGGACCGGTGTCCACTGAAGGGCGGTGACGAGCCCCAATCCGACCCCGCTGCCGGTGAGCTGAAGAACGAGCCAGGCCTGGGCGACCCATTGGACCCAGGTCCCGGTCCACGAGATCACCTGTCCGATGAAGAACAGGCGGTAGTTACGGACACGCAGCGATTCGAATGTCCGAGCCACATTGAGCGCCATGCGCCCCATTTTCGGCCAACAGCACCCCGCCCCGCGCCAGCGGGAACCCCTGGGGCTCGGACCGTGTAGTTGTGGTGAGAACGGGATGGACCCGCGCAGCGTCTAGAGGGATGTCACGCGCAGATCCAGGGAGGCACTGATGAGGCAATTACGGCTCGCCGGCATTTTCATGACTGCATTTCTGATGGCTTCCTGCGGCCACACCGCCCTCGACGGCCCCAAGATGGCGGACGGCGGGCTCCTCTTCGTCGAGGACGGCGATCGACTCACGGCTTTCGATCCAGCGTCGGGAACGAGCACTTGGTCGGCTCCAGATGTCCTGATGGCACCGGGCCTCGGGCGCGGCTTCCGACTCGCTCCCACCTCGGGTTCGCCGCGGCTCATCGCGCTAGATCCCACTTCCGGCGGAGAGGTTGCGGCCATGGGTGTGCCCAACGGGCTGACCCTTCGCGTCGCTTCTTCAACCGGACGGTCGGTTGCTCTCGTATCGGGTGGCGAGTCGTCCGTCTACGACCCCGTGGCGCGCGATCACACGACGATCGTTGTGGCGAAGCCCGACGAAGGGACGATGAAGCGCTTCGAGCTGAAGGGAAACTTCGAGCCGGAGGCGTTCTCGACCGACGACAGCAAGCTCTACATGATCGAGTACGTCAACGATGACATGACGCGTTACCGCGTCAGGATGATGCGCATCCATTCGGGCGACGTGCTACCCATCGGCCGTCTCACAAAAGCAGCGCCCGACATCATGCGCGGCATCGGTCGCACTCAGGTGTATTCGCCCGATGCAAGCGTTCTCTACACCCTCTACACGAAACAGCCCCCGAACACCGCACACCGTGACGCGTCCGACATCATCAACAAGCATCAGGTTCACGCGTTCGTACACGTCCTCAACCTCGACGAGGACTGGGCCCACTGCATCGACCTTCCGATGCCGTTCGGACTGGACACCGATCCGGCCACCTTGCTCACGATCTCGCCCGACGGAAGTTGGCTCTATGCCGGCGACGGCCGACGCATCGCGGTGATCGACACCTACGAGCAAGCGGTCTCGAACCTCCAGAAGACCGACGAGGTGAGCGGCTCGGCGAAGGCGCTCGTCGGTCCCGATGAACGTCTTTATGTCGGTGACGGCTCGAAGATCGAGATCTTCGACGGAGGCACCCTGGATCCCATAGGGACCTTCGAGGTGCCGGCCGGAATCGGTGCTCTTGGCATGAGCACAGACGGGCTCCGTCTGTTCGTCGGCGGAGAGCACCAGGTCTTCGTGATCGACAGCAAGACCGGAGCCGAGCTGACCTCGATGAGAGCCCCTGGAGCGGATCGCATCCTGTTCACTGCCGCTCGCGACTAGAGTCTCGGGCCATGCCCGAGATCCCAGCCGGAATGCGCGCGGTTCGATTCAATGCCGCCGACCGCAAGCTCAAGCTGACCGAAGTCCCGGTCCCCGAACTGGAGCCGCATGAGGTGCTCGTCAAAGTCCGGGCCTGCGGCATCTGTCTGTCCGACGTCCATCTCATCGACGGCGGGATCCCCCCTGTGAAGGACGAGGTCACGCTGGGCCACGAAGCATCCGGTGACATCGTCGCCATGGGCAGCGAGGTCCCTGGATGGGAGCCCGGCCAGTACGTGGTGATGGCCGGAGGCAAGCCGTGCGGCAAGTGCGATCGCTGCAAGGTCGGGCTCCTCGACGATTGCCGCAACTTCATGCTCTTGGGTTTCCACTACGACGGCGCCTGGGCCGACTACGTCGCCGTCCCCTACTACGCGTGCGCGCCGGTTCCGGATTCGATCCCAGCCGAGCAGGCTGCGATCCTGGCCGATGCGGTCGCGACGCCGTACGCGGCCCTCGTGGAGAGGGCGGGCCTCAAACCGTCGGAGAGCGTTGGACTGTGGGGCATCGGCGGTCTCGGCACTCACGCGGTGCAGATCGCTCGCATGGTCGGAGCAGGTCTCGTGGTCGCGGTGGATCCGCTTCCCAGTGCGAGGGAACGCGCTCTCACCGTCGGCGCGGACGTGGCTCTCGACCCGACTTCCCAGGACGTGCGAGGAGAGATCTCGAAACTGACGGGCGGGATGATGCTCGACGTCGCGGTCGACCTCGTCGGAGCCAACGCTGTGATCTCGCAGTGCGTGAGCTGCCTCGGTCGCGGGGGCCGGGCGGTGATGGTGGGGCTGTCGCTCGAGCCACTCCAGCTCGAGCCCAGTTTGCTATTTGGCATCCAGTCACATGGAGTGCTGGGGCACCTCGGCTACAACAAACGCCACCTCGAACAACTCGTCCGCCTTCTAGCGGGCGGCCGGCTCGACCTCGAGTCCTCGATCTCGGACATCATGCCGTTGGAGGACACACCCAAGGGAGTCGAGCGACTCGCCAGCAAAGACGGGGATCCCGTCAGGCTGATAGTTAAGCCGTAGCTTCGGTTAGATCCAGCACCGTCGGGAGCCAACGAGAGATCTCTCCCGCAACCCGCAACGGGTCTTCGAGGTGCGGAGCATGACCGGCCCCGTCGAGGATCCTGATGTCCCAATCGGAACGCAGGCCCGCAACCGCGAGCGCAGCAGCGAGAGGGATCAACCGATCGTGCTCGCCGTGGATCATCAGCGTGGGTGTGGTGATCGCTTTGATCGCCTCGTAGTGCCGCTCGTCGAGCGTGTTCGTGTCCATGAGCGACCGGGCCGCTTCGACCAGCGCTCGATTGGCCCAATGCATCTCGCGCCGCTCGACCTGAAGCTGGACGTGAGCCGCGACGATTTCGGGGGCGACGCGTGCGACGTCGTAGCAAGACAGCGCCATGCCGGTCCGTACCGTTTCCTCGGGACTCATACGCTCGACGAACGCCTGAACGAGATCTTCACCGTTGGGATCCGCATAGGTCGTGAAAGTCATTTCAACGACTGGATCGATCGGCGTTCCCTCCGGGTACGGAACCGCGGAGTCCACCAGCACCAGAGCCGCAACGCGATCGGGACGCTGGGCAGTCTCGAACGTGGAGATCATGGCTCCCATCGAGTTGCCGACGAGAACGGCCGGTTCACCAACGACTTCATCGAGGAACCGATCGAGAAGCGTCACGTTCTCGGATATCGAGCACCCCCGCGTTGCGGTCAATGGGGTGCGCCCGAAACCCGCCAGGTCCAGGGCGCGAACTTGCCCGACCTTCGCTAGTTCGGGACCGACGCCGAGCCAGTTCTCGCTCGAGCCGCCGAGGCCGTGAACGAGAACGATGGGCGGGCCCTCGCCGCCGTAGTCGACGAAGTGGACGGGGCCGTCCAGGTCGATGGTCTGTTCGATCCTCACGCCCGAGTATTCCTTCCGGCCGGAGCTATCCCTGCTCAGAAGACCATGTACAGGACCTCACCCACGAACGCGGGCTTGTCCTGACCCTTTATCTCCATCTCGATGCCGAGCTTGTAGAGCAAGCCATCTCCCTTGCGCTGCGACTCGAGCAGCTTGCCCTTGATGCGAACCTCAGAGTCGGATGGGACGGGGGCCGTGAAGCGAACGCGATCGGTCCCATAGTTGAGACCCATGCGAGCGTCCTTCACGATCAGGACCTCGCCCAAAAGCGCGGGCAGAAGCGAGATGGACAGGTAGCCGTGCGCGACGGTCGTTCCGAATGGGCCCTGTTTGGCGAGTTCCGGGTCGACGTGGATCCACTGGTGGTCACCGGTTGCGTCGGCAAAAAGGTCGATGTGCTTCTGCTCGACGCGGTGCCATTCCCCCACACCTAGGTCGGTCTCGGGGGCGTTCTCGATCTCTTCGATCGTCATCTCAACTGCCATGGATTCCTCCCTTGTCGCACGTCCGCTCGGCGAATCTATCCCCGTAAGGTGCTGCCATGTCTGAGAAGCCACTCCTCTACTGGGATCTAGCCGACTGGTGGCAATTGCTCACGCCTCCTTCGGAATACGAAGAAGAGGCGGCCTTTTACAGGCGGACGCTCATCGAAGAATCCACAACGAAACCTCGTGACGTTCTGGAGCTTGGATCGGGCGGAGGCAACAACGCCTCTCACATGAAGAAGGAATTCTCACTCACGCTCGTCGACCTTTCACCGCGCATGCTGGCAGTGAGCAAGGAGCTGAATCCAGAGCTCGAACACCTCGAAGGCGACATGCGAGAGGTAAGACTCGGGCGGGAGTTCGACGCCGTGTTCGTGCACGACGCGATCGACTACATGACCTCGTTGGATGACATCCGGGCCGCGGCGGAGACCATCTACGTGCACACGCGACCCGACGGAGTCGCGCTGATCTGTCCCGACCACATCAGAGAGAACTTCGAAGTGGGCACGGACCACGGCGGCAACGACGGCGAGGGCCGGTCGCTCCGCTACCTGCAGTGGTGGTGGGACCCGGACCCCTCCGATCACACCTACATCACAGACTTCGCCTATCTCCTGCGAGAGGGAGACGGAGACGTCGAGGTGGTGAAGGACCGCCACTTCAACGGCCTCTTCAGCGAAAGCGAGTGGCTCGGGGTCTTGTCGGACGTCGGGTTCGAAGCGAAGCTCATCCCATTCGTGCACTCGGAGGTCCCGGTCGGAGCGGTCCTCTTCGTGGCCAAGAAACCACTCGTTTAGGTTCCGCTCCGTGACCGACTTCCAACCCGGCGAGCGTTATTACGAGGGCAAGAACTGGGACCCCGGCAAGATCGAGGGCCCTTCGTTCTGGAAGACCCTCGATTACCGGCGAACCGTATGGGAGCCGGGCCATCAAGTCATCGAGTGGGAAGCGAAAGAGGATCACTCGTTTCCGTCGGCCAGCGGATACATCGTTCACGGTGGCATGGTCGCGACGGTGCTCGACACCGCCATGGGTGGAGCCTGCGCAACCCTGATGGATCTCAAACACTCGTTCCTGACCGCAGACCTGCGCGTTGAGTTCCTTCGTGCGACCCGCCCCGGCGTTCTTCGAGCCGAAGGTCACGTCGTCCGCCGTGCTCGTCGGGTCGTCTTCTGCTCCGCCGACCTCTACGACTTCGAGGGATCGCACCTGGCTACCGCACGCTGCACCCAGATAGTGCTCCCGTCGGAGCAAGGAGACAGAGGGGAGGTCGGAGGATGACCGACGATTTGTTCTCGATCGAGGGAAAGACGGCCGTCGTCACAGGAGGCTCGCGCGGGATCGGCTTGATGATCGCGCGTGGCTATGTCGACGCCGGAGCCAAGGTTTACATCTCCTCGAGGAACGCTGAGGTCTGCAACGAAGTCGCCGTCGAGCTATCCAAGAACGGCGAGTGCATCTCTGTGCCCGCCGATCTCGGCGGGACGGAGGGCGTCGACCACCTCGCCGCGGAACTAGGAGCCCGAGAGGACCACCTCGACATCCTCGTGAACAACGCGGGCGCTGCATGGGGCGCTCCGATGGAGGAGTTCCCGGAAGCCGGCTGGGACAAGGTCATGAACCTCAACGTAAAGAGCGTCTTTTTCCTCACCGTGAAGCTGCTGCCGCTGCTGCGGAAGGCCGCGACTCAGGAGGACCCCGCTCGCGTCATCAATATCGGATCCGTCGACGGCTTGCGCGTTCCCGAGATGCTCAACTACGCCTACTCGGCCAGCAAGGCCGCCGTGCACATGCTGACGCGCCACATGGCGCACCACCTCGTGAAGGAGAACATCACGATCAACGCGATCGCCCCGGGGCCGTTTCCCTCCAAGATGACGAAGTTCATCTTCGACATGGGCGAAGACGTGGTTGCGTCGACCGTCCCGATGGGCCGGGTCGGCCACCCCGACGATGTGGCAGGCACCGCGATCTACCTGGCGTCGAAAGCCGGCTCCTACCTAACCGGAACGATCATCCCGGTAGGCGGAGGAGTAGCTACGGCTTAACTGGCGGAGACCTCAAGGGAGCTCAGCCCTCGCAGGGTGATCGTGTTGCGATAGGTCGGCTCGGTCGTCAGTTCGATTTTGTCGAATCGCTTGAGGAGTCCGTCGAATGCGATCTGGGCCTCCAGGCGTGCGAGCGTCGCGCCCAGGCAGAAGTGGCCGCCGGCCGAGAACGCGAGGTGGTGGTTCTCGGTGCGACCGACATCGAGTTCTTCTGGGTGGTCGAAGACGTCCGGGTCGCGGTTCGCGGCCCCCAACAACACGACGGCCCGGCCTCCCTTCGAGATGGTTTTGCCTCCCACCTCGACCTCGCTCAGCGCGGTCCTGGCAGTCAGGTGCACGGGACTGTCGTAACGAAGCATCTCCTCTATCGCACTCCTCATCAGCTCGGGGTGCTCTCGCAGCCTCTCGATCTGATCGGGATGCCGGAGCAGCGCGTAGAGGCCGTTGCCGATCAGGTTCATGGTCGTCTCGTGCCCGGCGACGAGAAGCAGGATGCAAGTGGCCCGCAGCTCGTCGGACGTAAGACGCTCGCCCTCTTCCTCCGCGTGGATCAGCGCGGTCAGCAGATCGTCACGTGGGTCCTTTCGCCGCTGTTCGATGAGGTCGAAGAAGTAGCCGGCGAGCATCAGCGCGGCCTCCCCCACCTTGTTCGCCGACTCGGGCGGAAGGATCGGGTCAAGGATCGGCGCAACGTCGGCGGCCCACTTACGAAACTGGGGCAAGTCGCTTGATGGGATCCCGAGCATCCCGGCGATGACCGTCACCGGCAATGGGTACGCGAATCGCTCGATCATGTCGAAGGTTCCATTCAACGGCTCGAGCAATTCATCGACCACTTCATGCACCCGAGACCTGAGCAGTTCGATGGAACGTGGCGTGAAGGCCTTGTTCACCAACGAGCGAAGACGGGTGTGGTCCGGCGGGTCCATGAACAACATCACGTTCTGGAGGCCGCGTTCGGAGGGCCCGACGTTCTCCATCATCGGCATGTCGTTGGGCTGCGCGTTCGCATGATCGACCGAGAAGCGCTCGTGGTCTCGCAGGATCGATACGGCGTCGGCGTGACGCAGAACGAACCACGCGCCTAAACCGGATTCAACGACGGGGTCTGACTCCCGAAGCTGCCGGTAGAGCGGATACGGATCGGCACGAAGCTCCGGAGAGAAGATCGTGAGGATCTGCGAAGGGTCCACCTAGTAAGGGTTGTCGTCCGCGCCGAACATGCGAGCCAGCCGTAACGCGAGTTCGCCATCCCCCATGATCTGCAAACGACCTTGCATCGCGAGCTTGGCGCCGTGCAGTTGACCTGCGGCAACCCGCACGAAATCGGGAAGCGTGGCGGCGAGCGTGAGGGCGGGAGCCTTGTCGTGCTCTCCCGGCAGAGCCTTCGCATTTTCGCCATCGATGACCAGGGTCCAAGTGATCGTTTCGTCACCGTTCTTCAAGACATAGCGGATCGAGCCGGCGAACCCACGCGCCTCGGACGGACGGAACGACCCAGCCATACCTTCGAAGATCGGCGCAGTCGCCTGGGTGGTTCCGAACAGCTCGGCAACCTGCGAGTCATCGAGGCCTTTCACCATCTCGCCGAACATGGCTCTGGCGCCGTCGTCAACCGACTGCGCTTTCGGCTCCGGCGCGGAAGGGGCACCTTCGAACCGCACTGTGCGGGCCGGCGAGGACTCGCCCTTCGCAGTAACGACGTAGTCTGTCCCGACCTCCCGCGCGGGCTCTCGACGTTGAAGAGCTCGCTCGGTCGCCTCCGCAAGCCGGAGTCGCTTCGCCTCTTCGATCGCGTCGGCTTCTCCGGCGAAACGAGGCAGGACCTCCTGACAGAACAGCTCGATCGACTCGCAGACGTCTTCGTGCTCGTTCTTGCCGGACTGCGCGACGAAGATGACCTGATCGACGCCGACGGCCTCGTAGCGCTTGACGAGGTCGGCTATCTGATCGGGTGTTCCGATAGCGCCGCGCATGGATCCGAGCCCGCCTTCGAACAGCCGAACGCCGATCCCCCCACCGGTCGATTGGACGATGTCGCGGGCGAAACCGGCTTCGGCCCGGTGCTCCTCGAACTCGTCCCAGATGTTCGTGTGCGCTGGATGGTGCTCGCCGAAGACGTAGTAGTGCGCTAGCGAATAGCCGAAGAAGTGGCCCCCGTCGATGCCGCGGGCGATCGCGGTGTCCTCGTCCTCGTGGCAGAACAGGGGAACGGTCACTGCGAAGTTCGGATTCACATTGAAGCCCGCCGGCACGCACTCGTCCGAGTTGATGATCTCGTAGTAGCCGTCGACCCACTCCTTGGCTGCCTCCGGCTCGACGAACGAGAACGAAAGAGCCCCGAGCCCGTTCTTTGCCGCCAGCAGGATCGTCTCGCGCTGGCTGCATGCCGCCCACAGAGGCGGGTGCGGCTTCTGCTTCGGCTTAGGCACGATGTTTCGTTGAGGGACCGAGATGAACTCGCCGTCGTAGCCCGCGAACGGCTCCTCGACGAACATGCGGGTGATCGCATCGAGAGCCTCTTGCCACTGGGCCCTCTTCTCGGACCGCTGGATGCCGAACCCGCCCAGTTCCATCTGCGAACTCGACTCCCCCGTCCCGAAGTCCACTCGGCCCCCAGATAGAAGGTCGAGAGTCGCTATCCGCTCGGCGATTCGGACGGGATGGTTGAACGACGGCGGCAACTGCACGATGCCGTGGCCGAGCCGGATCCGTTTCGTCCGCTGGCTGGCTGCAGCGAGGAAAACCTCCGGCGCGCTCGAGTGCGAGTACTCCTCGAGGAAGTGGTGCTCTACCTCCCAGACGTAGTCCATGCCGAGCTGGTCGGCGAGCTCTATCTGGTCGAGAGCATTATTGAGCGTCTGCTCCTCGGCGTCATCGGCCCAGGGCCGCGGAAGCTGATGCTCGTAGAAAAGTCCAAACCGCATCGACGCCTCCTAGGACTCCGGCTTCCAGCGGTGAAGCTCTTGGCGGGCGATCACCATCTTGTGGACCTCATCGGCGCCGTCGACGATGTGAAGCGTGCGCGCGTAGGCGTACATCGCTGCCAGCGGGAAGTCGTTCGATACTCCGGCCCCCCCGTGCACCTGGATCGCGCGGTCGATAACCCACGTCGCGAGCTCCGCCGCGGCGACCTTGATCGCCGAGATCTCGATCCGCGCCTGATCCTTGCCGACCGTGTCCATCATCCATGCGGCCTTCAGCGTCAACAAACGAGCCTGCTCGATCCGCACCCGGGACTCGGCGATCCAGTCTCGGATGATCCCCTGCTTCGCAAGCGGGATGCCGAATGCGACACGCGATTGGGCCCGGATGCACATCAGCTCCAACGCGCGCTCAGCCATGCCGATCGCCCTCATGCAGTGATGGATCCGGCCCGGCCCTAGACGCGACTGCGCGATCAGAAACCCGTGGCCCTCCTGACCGAGGAGATTCTCGGCAGGCACTCGGACGTCGGTGAATTCGATCTCGCAATGGCCATGGCCTGCGTCGAACCCGAAGACGGGGAGAGTTCGCAGCACGTTCACGCCCTCCGCGTCCATCGGGATCAGAACGAGGCTGTGTTGCATGTACTTATCAGCGTCTGGGTTGCTCTTTCCGAGGAACAGGTTGATCTTGCAGCGCGGATCGGCGGCGCCCGACGTCCACCACTTGCGTCCATTGATCACGTAGTCGGAACCGTCGCGTTCGATCGTGCTCTGTAGGTTCGTAGGGTCGGAACTCGCGACCATCGGCTCTGTCATCCCGAAGCACGAGCGGATCTCGGCCTCGAGCAACGGCTTCAACCAACGATCCTTCTGCTCCGGTGTTCCGAACTCCGCGAGGATCTCCATGTTTCCGGTGTCGGGGGCCGCGCAGTTGGTTGCCTCCGACGCGATGTGGCTGCGGCCCATGATCTCGGCGAGCGGCGCGTAGTCGAGGTTGTTCAGCCCAACTCCGTACTCCTCGTTGGGGAAGAACAGGTTCCACAGCCCGCGCTTGCGCGCTTCGGCCTGGAGCTCAGCCATGATCGGCGGCTGCGCGTGGACATCGTCCTGGCTCATGAGCTGGTCCGCGTAGGGCTTCTCGTTCGGATAGATGTGCGAATCCATGAACTCGAGGAGCTTGGCTTGGAACTCCTTCGATCGAGCGCTGTGCTCGAAGTCCATCTCGACCTCCTGGGCTGACGGCTGCCGCGCACCCTAGCCGGGACCCGGAGGCCATCGGAGGTGGCAGACAGAACCTATTTGACCGGGTTTCGCCTGCTCTGTTACTAAAGGCAGGAACTGCCAGCGGGGACAAAGAAGTTTCCTCTCGGCGGGCATGCAGCGCTTAAGAAGCTGGGGGGCTTCTCTGGGTGTCGGATACGGCTGCGGCGCCATCTAGCCCGCAAGGCAGATGGGCGTTCCTCGGGCGAATGTCGGCCCTACTGGGTCGCAATAAGAGCGCGCCCACCGTAGAAGAGCGCGAAGAAGTTACTCAGTCTCGAGCCCTCTCCCCCACGTCCTACAAGACGTTCTCGATCAAGTTGGCTCCATCACTGACGGCGATAGGCGGACTCCTCGCCGTGGCGGGCGGGCTCGGCTCGTGGGTGCGAGCAACGCAGTTGGTGTCCGAAGGACTTGCCGCGGAGGAGACCGCCACCTGGATGGGCCGAAGCTCCAGTTTCGGCATCGCCATCGCGATCCTGGGCGGAGCGGCAGCTGCCTCGTCTTTGATCTGGCTGACCCGCCGAACGCTTCTCAAGCTGCTCCCCCTTGTGACTTCGATCGCAGCCGTAGTCGTCGCCGTCATCCAGCTTCCAGCTATCGACCGGGTGGCGACGCGCTGGGCATCCGACGCGGCGACATCAGAGGCCGAATTCATCTCCTTCCACGCAGGCCTCGGATGGGGCGCGTGGCTGTTGATCGTTTCCTGTGTCCTGCTCGCGCTCGGCGTCGTCGTCGGGGTGCTGCGCGAGATCGACGTCCGAAGGGGGCTCTCCTAGATGAATGTCCGCCGGATGATTGCCGTTGCGCTCCTCTTTGTAGTGATGGTGGCGTGCAACGGCCACGCGATCCTGGTCGAGACCCGCGAGGGCGAAACGACTGCGACCGGAGTAGCAGGTACTACGACCGGTGGAGACGTTCTCTCCGACAACTCCAAGCGCAAAGACGTCCTCTCGGGTGGAAACGGCGCCGTGAACCTTGCAGGCGGCTCCTCGGCAACTGCTCCAGGGAGCGCCGCCAACGGCAATCTTCCAGCGGAGCAACGCTGCGCGACTAACTCGAACCCCGAAGAGGGCTTCACGGCCGAGACGCTCAAGCTCGGGACGATCATCCCGCTGACGGGCGCGTTGAGACCACTCGGCGAACAAACCGCACGCGTCATGAGGGCCGCGGTGCAACGCATCAACGAGATGCCGAAGATCCCCGGCCCCTACCCGCTCGTTTGGGGTTGCCCCGATCGCCCGGGAGTCTTCGGACGGAAGCTGGAGCTCGAGATCTTCTCTCTGACGAACAACACCCCTGAGGAAGCGCTCGCCGGGATGCGCCGCTTGATCGACGTCGAGAACGTCTTCCTGGTGCGTGATTGCTATCTCGAGTCCAACCTCATGGGTCCTGCGGTGCAGTACCAGAACCAGCAACACGTCCCGGGCATCTGGTGCTACTTCTCAGAGATGAAGTCGAACCTCGCTCCGTGGAACTACTCGCCGGGCATCAACCCGAACGTAGCGGCCGCGATCGAAACCGGTTATCTGATCAACAAGCTCAAAAAGCAGCGCATCGCGGTGATCGCCGACCCAAGCGTCGAGAACACGCTCGTACAAGTAGTGAAGAACGTGGCCGCTCACTTCGATCACGAGATCCCCGATGGCTGCGTCGTTCTCAAGAAGGCGCAGGAGGCATCGAGCGGCATGCGTTCCGAAATCGCTCAGATCCGGACCTGCTACGGCGGAGCCCAGGCCCCTGACGCCGTGATCGCCCTCGACGCCTTGAACGCGGTATTCGGAGCGCTCGAGGCCAAGAGCCAGGGGTGGAGAGGTGCCTCGAACGACGTGACGTGGGACTGCACCGGGCTCTCGTGCTGGATCACTTCACTCGCAGACCTCTGCGGCGACGCGTGCGAAGGGATGCTGACGAACTGCGCTTCGCTTCCGTGCGTCCCTTGGGCGAGCGCCGACAAGTACCCATCGGTTCAGAACTTCAGGGACTTCCACGCTAAGTACGTGCCGCGAGAACCCGAGGACATCCTCACTTATGCGCCGACCGCGATCACAAGCGGTATCGCGCTGTGGCTAACGATGACCGGGCCCGACCTATCGCGCGAGAAGTTCCTTCAAACGGTCAGCTCGCTCAACAACTGGAGTTCGGGCATCGGCCCAACCATCACGATGTCCCCGGACAATCACTTCGGCGCCAGCAGCGTGTGGATCATCAAGTACACGGGGAACAACGGCAACCCCTACTTCGACGACGTGACCGGTGATTTCGTCACGTTGCAACAGGTCGGCGTTCCAGAATCGCTTACGAGGACTTGATGAGACGTTTCGCTCCGATCTGGCTTCTCGTCCTTGTCTTCTCGCTCGCATTGCCCGCGGGAGCGAAGGGTGACGTACTCATCTACTCGATCAAGGAGGCGCGCGCCTACGCGTACAAAGCGTCTCTGTCCAAGGAAGTGATCGAGGCCGCCTCGCGCGCTTGCAACCCGGACACCGATCCGTATGAGTGCGACGAGTCCAAGTACAACCAGAAGCCAAACTGTCCCGAGGCCGTCGAGATCGGGCCCGAGGGCAAAGTCCCCGAGCCGGAGCCCCCTGAGAACGAAGCCATCAAGGGAGGCTCGGGCGACACGTCGGGAGGCGAGGAACCACCACCGCAGTCGACGCCCGTCCGGATCAACAAGTTCTTGACGCTCGCGAAACTGGGCGATCTGGGCGCAGGTGTGGTCGAGGCCGGCGGCCTGGCCTCTGAGCTCTACGTCGATCTGTCGGGCCGTTCCGAGCCAGAAGCGCACACGGAGTCCGAGGCGTTCTCGCACAACCGTGCGGCCTGGGAGGAGCGTTGCCGCGCGAGCGACAGCGAGGAGCCGTCCGAGGACAACTACGAGCACTTCCTGTCGCGCTCGGATGAGAGGCCCGGCACCTACCACCTCGCGGAGTGTTTCAACCGAGCCTGCGAGTTCGGCGGCGGCGCGACGGCGGAGCACGCTCGCACGATCGTGGAGATGTGGCAAGCCGACGGCATGGCACACGGGCGGCTGCGCGCGTCGATCGATGGCCTCACGCTGCAGGATGGTGCATTCAAGGTGGATTCACTCGTCACCTATGTCGAGTTCTCGACGGACGGAACCGAAGGTGGCATGGAGTGGTCGGCGTCGTCCACCGCATCGGGAGTCACGCTTGCAGATCAAAGTGTGGCGCTGCCGCCTGGACGCACCATTTCCGCTCCTGGGTTCTCTGTCGGAATGGCCGAGCCTTACGTCAGTGTCCCGCCCGACGGTGGCGAGTTGGTCGTCAATGCACCGGGTCTGCACTTCGGCTCGACTCAGCAGAGCGCGTTCTTCGGGGGGGCCGAGATAAACGCGAGCTTCGGTCGTGAGGTCCCATTCGAATTCAAGCCGGGGACGAACCAACCCGCGCCCAGTGGTGGCGGTGGCACGGTCGAGTCTGGTGGCTTGGGCGGAGACACCGGCTTCGGGCTCGGTTCCTCTGGAGGGATCGGGCTCGGAGGCAGCGGCGGAGGTGGCACGGCCACCCCGAGCACCGTGAACGACCCGGTGGCGGCCGCCGTCCCGACGAGCACTCAGATCTTCGAGATGCCGACAGGGGTCGGCGCAGTGCCCGCGATCCTGCTCGGCGGATTCCTCGCGTGGTTCCTTCTGATGTCGCGCTGGCTCCAGCGGTTCGCCTGGGGTCGCAAGATGGTTCGCTTGCCGGTCTTCAGGACGATCGACTGGCTTTACCGGGCTTTCGTGAAGACATGATCCTCTCCGCGCCCGTCGCACAGGTGACGTCGTTCGGTCTCGCGGCCGGCGCGGTCTTCGGATTGCTGGCCCTAGGGCTCGTGCTGATCTATCGGACGACCGGCATCATGAACTTCGCCCACTGGGCGATCGGACTGATGTCCGCAGTCACGTATGCGCTGCTCACTGCGCACGGGGCACCTCCATGGGTCGGCATCGCGCTGTCGATACCCTTTGCGATCGCGCTGGGAGTCCTCGCCTACCGGCTCGTGTTCCGGCGCATCTCACGCTCGAACCAAGTGATCGTCATCTTGGTTTCGCTCGGGATCGCGCAGCTCTACTCATCGCTGGCGACGATGGTGCTCGGCTTCCAAGAGTTCACGCCGCTCGAGCCGTGGCTGCCGGTGCGCGATCTAACGATCGGGAGCATCACGGTTCGTACGACCGAAATCATCACCGTTGCGATCGCCATCGGAGTCGCATTCGGATTCCTTGTGTGGTTCAGAGTTTCGCGAACGGGCCGCGCTCTTCGGGCCGTCGCTCAGAACCGAGAGGCGGCGATGCTCGCGGGCATCGACGACATCAGGTACTCGAGCCTCGCGTGGGGCATCGGCTCGGGGCTCGCCGCCCTCGCTGTTCTGTTGGTGATGCCGCACGTCGGCGGCGAACGCGGCGGGCTCATCACCACCTTCGATACGACCCCGCTTGGGACGCTCCTCATCCCGGCGTTCGGCGCGGCCTTGCTGGGCGGCCTCGTGCATCTCCCGATGGCTCTCGCCGGTGGGTTCTTGTTCGGGCTCACGCGCGAACTGCTCGTCCTCGCCCCCGCGCCGTGGAACGAGATGCGAGGCACCGCCGCCGCCGTGCTCATCGTCTTCCTGTTGTTGTTGAGGACGGAGCGCTTCTTCGCCACCAAGCAAGAACTGGAGGCGCTCGAGGCATGAACACTGCCGTCATCGAGACTCCCCGCACCGCGACACCCAAGATCCTCACGCGCGGCCAAGTCATCGGTCTTCTGGTTCTCGTGCTCGTCGGCAGCATCCCGGCTCTGTTCGGGAACTTCGGGTTCTTCGTGGGTCAGTACGCGCTCGTCTACGCAATGATCGGGCTCTCAGTCACCGTGCTCACCGGGTATGCGGGATTGATCTCGGTGATGCAGTACTCCTTCGCCGGCATCGGGGCCGTCGTCACCGGGCTCGCGATGGCGTCCTGGGGCTGGCCGTTCTGGTTCGCGGTTCCGCTCGCGGCGGTAGCGACGCTTCCGGTATCGCTGGTCGTGGGCGTTGTCTCCGTGCGGCTCAAGCGCCTGTATCTCGCCATCGCAACTCTCACGTTCGCAAACGTCTTGGGAGAGACCTTCTTCAAATGGGAGCGGGTCACGGGCGGTGGCGCGGGATGGCTCGTGCAGAAGCCGAAGCTCGGCCCCCTCTCCTTTACGACCGACTTCTCCTTCTACGTCCTGTGTTTCGTCGTCGCCGTCCTGATGGTGTGGATGATCGAAGGATTGCGGACGTCACGGATGGGACGAGCGATGCTGGCGGTTCGCGACAACGAACTCGAAGCCCAGGCGATCGGCATCAACGTCTACAAGACGAAGCTCGCCGCCTTCGCTATCTCCGGGATGATCGCCGGCGTCGGCGGAGCGTTCCTCGCCGTTCTGTTGTCGAGCGTCACTCCAACTGCGTTCCAATCGCCGCTTGCCGAAGCAACGTCGATCCTCTTGCTGACGCTCGTTGTCATCGGCGGCATCAACCGCTCCATCGGCGCATTCATCGGAGCCGTGACGCTCGTCGTCCAACAGCAAGTGTTCGCTGGCGCCGATTTCTTCTACGTTTTCGTCGGCGTCTACTCGGCCCTCCTGCTCATCCTGTTCCTGATGTTCCGCCCCGGCGGCATCGTTCAGGTAGCGAAGATCCAGTGGGGGCTTATCCGCACTCGCCCGCTGGTTGGGATCCCGATCGCGCTTGGCGTTGTCGGGCTGAACATAGGCATCGCCTACCTTTTCCTGAGGTTGAGTTAGATGCCGATCCTTCGCACTCGCGACATCTCGAAGTCCTTCGGTGGCGTGACCGCCCTGCACGAGGTCGACATCTCGGTCGACGAGGGTGAGATCGTGGGTCTCCTCGGCCCTAACGGCGCCGGGAAGTCCACCCTGTTCAACGTCATCTCCGGTTTCCTCAAGCCGGAGACCGGTCGCATCCTGTTCATGGAAGAAGAGATCAACCACCTCCTGCCCTACGAACGGGTGGCGGCCGGGCTCGGTCGGACGTTCCAGCACGTGCGGCTGTTCAAGAACATGACGGTCTACGAGAACCTTCTCGTCGCTCAGCACCGGCATCTCACGTCGGGCTCGTTCGCGGCGATGCTTCGGCTCCCGTCCTGGAAACGCGACGAGAAGGATGCACGCGAACGCGTCGACGCCATCCTCGAGCAGGTCAACCTCGCGCCATGGCGAGAGGCGCTTCCCACCGAGCTCTCCTACGGAACAACCCGTTTCCTCGAGCTTGCCTGCGTCCTATCGCTTCAGCCCAAGGTGCTGCTGCTCGACGAGCCGGCGAGCGGGATCCAGCAGAAAGAGGTCGAGGCGCTGGGCCCGATGCTCAAGCGGATCCGAGACGAAAACGGCACGTCAATCGTGTTGATCGAGCACGACATGGGCCTGCTCCTCGGCGTGTCGGAGCGGATCTACGCGCTCGACTTCGGAAAGGTGATCGCCGAGGGAACGCCCGACGAGGTCGTGCACGACGATCAGGTGCTGGAGAGCTACCTCGGCCGGACGAGGAGGGAGTCCGTTGCCTGACGACGTAACCCCCTCCGAAACTTTGGACGACTCCGCGGAGTCGTCGTCGGTTGCGACATTGGACCGAGGCGGCCTCGAGCTGACCGACGTCAGCGCGGGTTACGGGCCGATCCAGATCCTTTTCGGCATCAACCTCGAGGTGCGCCCGGGCGAGATCGTCGCCCTCCTCGGCACGAACGGGGCCGGAAAGACCACGATCCTGCGAGTGATCTCCGGAGTCCTGAAACCGATCGGAACCGTTAGTTGGAGGGGCGAGTCGATAGTCGGCCAGAGCCCACCCGAGATCGTGCAGAAGGGCATCGTCCAGATGCCCGGGGGCCGCGGCGTGTTCCCAGGGATGACCGTGCTCGAGAACCTCGAGATCGCCGGCTTCCTCTACGGCAAGGACAAAGCTAAGCGCAAGCACATGATCGAGAAGGTGTTCGAGTTCTTCCCGGCGATAGCGGATCGGCGCAAGCAAGTTGCGGGATCGATGTCGGGGGGCCAGCAGCAGATGCTGACGCTGGCCAAGTCGTTCGTGATGGATCCCGACCTCCTGCTGATCGACGAGCTGTCGCTCGGCCTTGCCCCCAAAGTCGTCGAAGAACTTCTCGAAGTCCTCAAGCGCTTCAACTCCGAAGGAGTAGCGATGGTGCTCGTCGACCAGCACGTCGACCTCGCTCTGGACGTCGCGTCACGCGCCTACTTCATAGAACGAGGAGAGATCCGCTTCTCAGGCCCTAGCGAAGACCTAAGAGGCCGCGACGACCTGCTGCGCTCGGTCTTCCTGCGAGGGAACTAGTCCTCATACTTGAAAGACACATTCACCTTCGCCCTGTAGGTCGATACCTTGCCGTCTTCGAGAGTCATGTCGAGCTCGGTTACCTCGGCCACACGAAGACCTCGAAGGGTTTTCGACGCCCTCTCCACCGCAGCGGCCGCAGCTTTTTCCCATGACTCGGTGCTCGTACCTACCAGCTCGATGACCTTGTAAACACTCTCTCCCATTGCATCCTCCGTTCGATCGCCGGATCGCTACTGCCTACGGGTCGAGGCTATCGGAACGAGTTGCGAGGCGTTAAACAACCTCGCGTCGCGCTTTGGCAACGGCCTCCGATACGTTGCCTCGCCAGGGTTCGCCGTGCCCCGGGAGCAGCAAGTCTGCGGTGACCTTTTCGAGAACATCCAAGGACTTGATCGCTTGAGCTCGATCTTGGTTGAACGGATGCACCATCGGGCCCGTCGCTCCCGAGCCGACATCGAGCGTCGCCATCGCGTCACCGCAGATCAGGATCTTGCGGTCTTCGAGCAGGAAGGCCGAGTGGGCGGTGCTGTGGCCCGGGGTGTAGACGACACGGGGTTTGCCGGGAACCTCCAGAACCTCGTCGGTGCCGAATGGCGTGACTTCGGCGAACTTGATCTTGCTCAAACCCTTGTTGGAGATCATGTGTCCGATGAACCTGTACATCGATGTATGCAGGAGACCGGAGCTCAGTCCCTTCGGGTTAACTGGCTTCGCGTCCCCCGTTGCAACCGCTGCTTCTCCGCTTGGAACGAACACCGGCGCACCCGTCATCTGGACGAAGGTTGGCCCGGCTCCGATGTGGTCCGTATGCGTGTGCGTCAACACGATCGCCTTGATGTCCGAAGGTTTCCTGCCGAACTCGGACAGCGCCGGCGCCAACTGATCCGCATAGCCCGGCAGGCCGCAATCCACGAGCGTCAACGCGTCTCCGTCTTCGATCAGAAAGAAGTTGACCCAATAGCTTCCAAGCCGATAAACGCCGTCCGCGACCTTTTCCATCGTTCACCTCTCATCGGTATGTCGAAGGCGATACAAACACAGGCCGCGGAGTAGCCTCACCTCGTGAGCACTGCCCCCTCGATCGACCTTGAACGGCAAGAGCGCGTGGTGGTCGTGGGGGCCGGTCCTGCAGGGCTGGCCGCCGCCGCGGTCCTGAAGTCCAAGGGCGTCGATCCCCTGGTCATCGATCGGGCGACCGAGGTGGGCTCTTCGTGGACGGCCCACTATGACCGCCTCCATCTGCATACCGTTAGGTGGCTGTCCGGACTGCCGGGCCGTCGAATCCCACGCCGAGAAGGCAGGTGGGTCTCTCGCGACGGAGTCGTCCGCTATCTCCAGGAGTACGCGCGTTTCCATGACCTTCGAGTGCAGCTGTCGACCGAAGTGAAGTCGATAGAGCGGGACGGCTCGAGGTGGGTTCTGGAAACGAGCGATGGGAGCATCCCATCGGACGCTGTTGTGATCGCGACCGGCTACAACCGCGAGCCGATGATGCCGGAATGGGCGGGCGCGCCGGGTTTCACCGGCGAGCTGTTCCACTCCGCCGAATACAAGACAGGCAGGCGATACACGGGTAAGGACGTTCTCATCGTCGGCGCCGGGAACTCGGGGGCCGAGATCGCGGTCGATCTCGTGGAGTCGGGCGCTCGCAACGTGTGGCTCTCGGTCCGCTCGGGACCCAACATCCTGCGACGTGACGTGCTGGGTCTTCCCACCAACGCTCTCGGCGTGGTGCTGAGGAAACTTCCCCCTCGCTTCGTCGACTGGATAACCCGACAGACCGCAAAACTCACCGTCGGCGATCTCACGCGCTATGGGCTGCCGGCCCCCAAGAACGGGCTCATGACTGCCGTTAGCGAAGAACGCATACCGATCCTCGACGTGGGTCTTATCGGGTTGCTGAAGAAAGGACGCGTTCAAGTGGTCGCGCCGATCGAACGGTTCGACGAAGGTGGAGTGGTACTTCGAGATGGGAAGCGCTTGGAGCCACATGCCGTAGTGGCGGCAACAGGGTTCGGTCGCGGTCTGGATCCGTTACTGGGCCACTTGAACGTGCTGAACGACCGTGGCAATCCCACGGTGCACGGTGCTCAGACACATCCGCATGCGCCGAACCTGTACTTCACTGGCTACACGAACCCCATCAGCGGGATGTTTCGGGAACTTGGGATCGACGCGAAGCGCATCGCGAAGGTGATCGCCGGATGACAGACCAGTCGGCTAAGGCCCAGCAACTGCGCTCGCTCCAGGTGCCCGGCGATCCCGTGGTGCTCACCAACGCATGGGACGCGAGTTCGGCCCGGACCTTCGTCGAAGCCGGCTTCGCTGCTATCGCAACGAGCAGCGGAGCCGTGGCACAGGTCCTCGGCCACTCGGATGGAGAGAACGCTCCGCTGGACGAAGTGTTCGCGGCCATCGGCCGGATCGCGAGAGCCGTTGACGTTCCAGTCACCGCCGACATCGAGCGAGGCTACGGACTGGAGCCCGAGGAGATCGTGGCGCAACTCGTGGGCGCAGGCGCGATCGGTTGCAACCTCGAGGACTCATACCCAGCCACCAAGGAGATGGTCCCCACCGACGAGCACGCCGAGTGGTTGGGGCGCGTGAGAACCGCTGCGAACGAACGAGGTGTGCCGATCGTGATCAACGCGCGCGTGGACGTTCACTTGCGCAAATGGGGTGAGCCCGATCGGCGTCTCGGTGAAGCAGTCGCACGAGCGAAGCGTTACATCCAAGCGGGAGCCGACTCCGTCTATCCGATCTTCCTGAACGAACCCGAGGAGTTGCGACGATTCGTCGAACAGGTCGACGCGCCGGTAAACGCTGTCTTCATGCCGGGTTCTTCGATCTCGGCCTTCGCTTCACTCGGCGTGGCGCGAGTCTCGTTCGGAACGGGCCTGCATCAGGCCGCGGACACGGCGCTGAAGAAGATGGCGGAGCGGATCGCTGCGGGCGAAGACCCCTATAGCTAAGCGGTCAGCGAGATCACTTTCTTCGGGGAAGCCTCGCTCGTCAGTTCCTCGACGCGGCCCTGGATCTCCTGCTCGGGCAGCGGACGGGAGAACAAGAACCCTTGGGCCGTCTTGCAACCCATCATCCGAAGCTTCTCGAGCTGATCCAAGGTCTCGACACCTTCGGCCACCGTGTCGAGGGCGAGGATCGACGCCATCTTCACGATCGCCTCGGTCAGCGCCGATTCCTCGGGACCCTGCGTAACCTCTGAGATGAAGCTCCGGTCGATCTTCAGGATGTCCACCGGGAAGCTTCGGAGGTACGACAGAGACGAGTAGCCGGTGCCGAAGTCGTCGATCGCGATCCGGACTCCCCTATCGCGCAGAGCTCGCATCGTGTCGAGCACGTGCTCGCCACCCTCGAGAAGGACCGACTCGGTCAGTTCGAGGACGAGATCCTGCGAGTCCAAGCCTGAGCTTGCCAGCGCGTCGTCCACAACCTTGAGGAACTTGGTGCCGGTGAGTTGCTTCGCCGACACGTTGACGCTGATCGAGAAGTGACGGCCGAGCTCGTTCTGGAGGGCCTTCGCACCGCGCGTAGCTTCCTCGAGGACCCACGTGCCGAGCGGAACGATCAGGCCACTCTCTTCAGCAAGGGGGATGAAGTCGTTCGGTGGAACAAGGCCACGCTCTGGGTGATTCCAGCGAACCAGGGCCTCCATACCGCGCACTTCGCCGGAGTCGATCGCGATGATCGGCTGGAAGTGCAGGACGAAGTCTCCGTCCTCGAGCGACTTGCGCATGTCGGCTTTGAGCTGGAGCCTCTCGAGGAGCGTCCCACGCATGTTCGGGTTGAACGTCTCGGTTGAGTTCTTTCCTTGCATCTTTGCGTGGTACATCGCGATGTCTGCATCGCGGAGCATCTCGTCGGCAGTGTCGTAGCCCTCTCCCACCAGGATCCCGATGCTCGCCTGCACAACGACCGCGTGATTGTCTATCTCGACCGGATGACTGAGAGACTCCTGGATGCGCTTCGCAACTTCCTGGGCTCCAGACTCGTCCGCGCTCTCCAGCAGTACCGCGAACTCGTCTCCGCCGAATCGTGCGACCGTGTCTGATGGCCGCAGGGTTCCGCTGATCCGATTGCCGACCTCGATCAAGAGTTCGTCACCGGCAGCATGACCGAGGCTGTCGTTAACAGCTTTGAAGTCGTCGAGATCGAGGAAGAGCACTGAGATGACGCGCTCGCTGCGGTCGCGCCACGAGATCGCGTGGCCTACGCGGTCAATGAAAAGCGCCCTGTTGGCGAGCCTCGTGAGGGGATCGTGCAGCGCTCGGAACTCAACCTCTTGCTCCAGGAGCCTGCGCTCGGTCACGTCCTGGCAGGTACCGACGAGACGAAGCAGCCCGCCATCCTCATCGCGAACCGGGGTTCCGATCGTGTGCACGATCCGAGTAACGCCGGCCGGAGTCAGGATGCGGTATTCGATGTCGACGCCGAGCCCTTCCGCTATCACCCGGGTGAAGTAGGTCTCTAGCTCTTCACGATCATCCGGGTGAACGATCGCTAGGGACCCGGCGAGAGTGGGCTCGAAGGTTCCCACGGCGACGCCCATGATGCGGTAGAGCTCGACAGACCACGCGAATTCATCGGTGATCATGTCGAGTTCCCAGCTGCCGAGTTTCGCGAGCTGCTGAGCCTGACCGAGATCGCCGTTCGCGCGCTCCAAGGCGATCCGAGCCGACCTTTCACCTTCCAGCGCGTGCTCGTTGAGATTCCATGCCGCGATGCAGGCGGCGCTCTCACTGAGGATGAAGCCGGCGTGGATCAGAGCCCATTTGAAGGGATGAGAGATCGCCGCCGGGTGATTGAAGACCGACATGGGGTCGATCAATCCACCGACCGTGTGATGCAAGGCGACGAATGCGATCGCGACGCCGAACGTGTACCACGACTGATAAAGCGTGACCACAGCGACGACGACGAAGAAATGGAAATGCATCTCGATCATCCCGCCGGAGAAATGGGTCAGGATCGCCGAGCACGAAAGAAGGCCGATGGTAGCCATGATGGATCTCGTCATCCGACCGAGACCGGAGCTGATCGCGCCGAGAGCGAGCACGAGCGGGAGCGACGTCTCGATCAGTGAGTGGACGAGGCTCTGGCCGCGAGCTACGCCAAAGAACGGAAGGATCAAGACGTGCAGCCAAAGGACAACCACGATCGCCCGGTGACGCCTGCGCCAATCCTCCAGAGCCAAAGTCCCACCGGTCGGGAGCGCGCTCTTGATCCAACTCCCTATCGCTTGAATCTGCATGGCTGCTCCTCCCGGTGACTAATGAGCTTGCTTCGTAGGTTTTTATCGACCGTGAGAGTTGTCCGAAATAGGGGGCATTTGAGCTATTTTTTTTCTGGGCCCCCTGTCCGCTTTGAGGCCCGAATCTGGAGCCCATGACTAGTCCTACAGGAGCATCCCCGCCTGACGCATCCCCGTTCCGGAAGGTCTAACCAACCCGTAGCCTTTCCTTGGGCCCCGACTACCGATGGAGGAGCAACTTGGCGAAGCCCGAGACCGCGATCAGATGGGATGAGGTCTTCGCTGGACGGACCAAAGCCGCCGCTGGAGGCGGGCTCACCGAGATCCTCGCGTTGGTGAACGTTCCGAACCTCATCTCATTCGCGGGCGGCTTCCCCGACCCTTCGACGTTTCCTGGGCCGGAGCTGGCGCCCATATTCGAACGACTCCTATCGGACCCCACCGCCCTGCAGTACGCGCCGGTGGCAGGTCTTGCCGGCCCCCGCTCTTATATGGCCGACCGGCTCGAATCTCTTGAGGGCCGCCGGCCCACCGACGGCGAACTGATCATCACGAGCGGAACGATCGAGGCGCTCGAGCTACTCGGCAAGAGCCTCATTGACAAGGGCGATCTCGTCTTCGTCGAGGGGCCCACCTATCTCGGAGCGATCATGGCCTTCGAGAGCTTCGAGGCGCGAGTGATCGCGATCCCGACGGATGCCGGTGGGCTCGTCGTCGAGGCGGTCGAGGATGCGATCCGAACCCACGGTCGCCCCAAGCTGCTTTACACGATCCCCGATCATCAGAACCCGGCAGGCGTCACGCTCGAAGCCCACCGACGAGGCCCGCTGATCGAGATCGCGCGGCGGCACGGCTTGCTGATCGTCGAAGACGTCGCTTACCGAGAACTCGGATTCACCGAGGACCGCTTAGAGAGCCTTTGGGCGCTCGGCCCCGATGTTGTGTTGCAAGCGGGCACCTTCTCGAAGACCTTCATGCCCGGCGTTCGTCTGGGTTGGAGTGTCGGGCCGGCCGAGATAGTCGCAAGCATGGTCTGGGCAAAACAGAACACCGATCAGTGCGCCGGCGCGTTGGGTCAGAGGCTGCTCGAGGAGTACGGACGCGCCGGCGGTCTTGAGCGTCAAGCGCTTCGAGCGCGCGATCTCTACGGTCGTCGATGCATGCTGATGATGAACGCGCTCGAAAGACACATGCCCGACGACGTGACCTGGACGCGGCCGGCCGGCGGATTCTTCTCGTGGCTCACGCTTCCCCGCGGGATCGATGGCTCCGTCGTCGCCACGCGGGCGATCGGAGAGGGCGTCGCCGTCGTGCCGGGTGCTCCGTTCTTCCCGAGCGGTGGACCCTCTGACAACCTGCGACTGTCGTTCAGCAAGGTCGACGATGCAGCGATCGACGATGGGATCCGACGTTTGGCTTCAGTTATCGCTTCAACGGAAAGGACTACTCGATGACTAACGACGCTTACTTTGCGAAACAAGAAGGCGCCCGACCCGAAGGGGAGGGCTCGTTCTTCAAATGGGATGCGCAGGATCCGATCGAGGTAGTGCCCGGTCTCCATTTCCAACCGATCCTCGGCAACAACCTCATGGCCAACTTCGTTCACTTCGATCCGCACACGGAGGCGCCCACCCACTGGCACGACGAGGAGCAGATCTCGCTGGTCCTGGAAGGCGAGTTCGAGTTCGAAGTCGGCGATCAGAAGAAGATAGTCAGGCGCGGCGAAGCGATCCTGATCCCGCCCAACGTTCCTCACTCCGCGCGGACTTACGAATCGACCTGCCTCGAGATGGACATCTTCAATCCGCCCCGTCAGGGCCTGTTGGACCTGATGGCGCAGAAGGAAAAGAACTGACCTAAGAGCTTCTTTGGGCCACCGCGATCAAGTTGCCTTCGGAGTCCTTGAACCATGCAGCTCTCTCGCCTTCAAGGTCGACGATCCCATCGACGCTCTTGAAACCGGGCAGGTCATATTCCTCGAACACGACTCCGTTCTGACGGAGCTCGGCCACCGATGAGCTCACGTCATCGACCTCGATCGCCATCTGAGTGTGGTCGCCCGATGGCTTGCCGAAGGTCTTGAATACCCCGAACCGGGATCCTTCGATCTCGTATTGAGCCTCCCCCGCGGTTTCCTCGGTCGGCTTCAGACCTAGCTTGTCCGCGTAGAACGACTTGGCCCTCTCGAGATCCTGGGCCGGCAGCGCCGCTCCGACCCCCTTGGGTGTGAACATCGACCGTCTCCTCTCTCTCTTCCCGCCTCGTTCGATACTCCGCCCCCGAAAGGGGCCCCGCAAGGGCCTGGTTTGCCTGTTGTTTTTGTGCTTAAATGCGTCTTTTGTTAATTAGGGAGGCACATGATGAAGCTGGCAAAGTACCGGCCCAGGCACGCCAAACCCAAGCCCAAGAAGCACGGCCCGATAGTGGTCGGGGCGGCCGCGGCCGTTGCCCTGTCATCTCAAGGCACAGCCGTCGCGGGCACATACCGTGTTCGCCCCGGCGACACCCTCTCCCGGATCGCCACCGCTCATCACACGACGGTGGCCTCGCTCGCAAGGCGGAACCACCTAAGCGACCCGAACCTGATCTACGTCGGTAAAGCACTGAAGGTCCCGGGCGGTATATCGAGTGGGTCGAGCGCGCCTTCGGTCCACGTCGTGCGTTCCGGCGAGACGCTGTCCGCGATCGCGGCCCACTACGGAACCACCGCGCTGGCCATCGCACGCGCCAATCACATCGCAGACCCCAACATGATCGTGACGGGCGCACGTCTGCGGATCGGCGGCTCGAATTCGGCCGGAGCCTCGTCGGTCCCCTCCACCGCTCGAACCCACGTCGTGTTGTCGGGAGAGACCCTCTCGGACATCGCGGCGCGTTACGGAACGAGCATCGACTCGATCGTGAACGCCAACAATCTGGCCAACGCGAACCTCATCGTCGTCGGACAAAGATTGAACATCCCGGCGGGCGGATCGGCCGACGTCGAGTACCTCTTGGAGTCCGAGGCGATCGCTCACGGCGTCGAAACATCCCTAGTCAAGGCCGTCGCCTGGCAGGAGAGCGGGTGGAATCAGAGTGCACGCTCGGCCGTTGGGGCCATCGGCATCATGCAGGTCATGCCGGGGACAGCTCGTTACATCAACAACTCGCTCGGGACCGGCAACCTCCATGTCCGCCGAGCGCCCGACAACGTGAAGCTCGGGGTTACCTATCTCCGCCACGTGATGGACCTGACCGGATCCGAGCGCAAAGGCCTCGCCGCCTACTACTCGGGCCCAGGCAACGTTGGCCGGAGGCTGAAGTCCTACCAGCGCCCCTACGTGAACGCCGTGCAGGCCTTGAAGGCTCGATTCCGCTAGCGGGCAGTCGGGCCCTTTCTGGAGGAACAAACCCCTCGAATCGGCAGGAATAGGGCAGGGAGAAGCGAACCAAGCCTCTACGGCGGAGCCATGCCGCCTTTACCCAGCCCTGGAGGATCCCTTGCTCGTCTCCACCCGGAGCCTCGCCGCCGCGCTTTGCCTCGTGGTGCTCGCGACCCTGGCGCCGGCGAGCGCAGGTGAGAGCCACCGCGCGTGGATCGATCCCTACGTGCTCGGGACGCGCGGCAGCACGAGTGCGTTCATTCACGTCGAATCTCGAGGTGAGCTCGATCGGGTCATCACTGCCGCCCAAACGCTCGGTCTCGGGATCGGAACCATCTACGACGAGGTCGACGTCTTTCTCGCATACGGCCCGGAGCCGCTTTTCCACCTGATCGCGAAGAACCCCGCTGTCGAAGCGATCGAAGGCAATCACCCACTCAGCTACTTCACCGACTCATCGCATAGCGCGACCGGCAGTCAGGCCCTTCTCGACGGCGATGTGACGCTTCCCGACGGCACGCGCATCGACGGGGCGGGGATCGGCGTGGCGATCGTCGATTCCGGTATCGAGGGCACCCACCCCGACCTCGTGGATCGCGTGGTCTCGAACGTCAAGCTCGTCTGCCCCACGCATCCGACCAGCGTCTACGTGCAGCCGCTGACGAAACCGGACGAGTGTCTGGCCCCGGCGAAGACGGCGATCCCAATGGATGACACGGACACACCGTCGGCTGGCGGACACGGAACGCACGTCTCGGGCATCGTCGCCGGCACGGGCGCGGCCTCCGGCGGACGGTGGCACGGCGCAGCGCCGGGAGCGTCTCTCTACGGCGTCAGCATCGGAACCGCAGTCACGGTTGAGAACGCGGCCGACGGCCTTCGCTGGGTGCTCGACAACCACGACCAACCGGAAGGTCAACCCGATATCAGAGTCGTGAACGACTCGTGGGGTACGTCCACACACGCGCGCTACGACACCGCGCCAGACAGCTTCCAGTCCGTCGTGTGGAGGCTGCAAGAGCAACTGGTGGCGGCGGGTGTCGTTGTGGTCCAGGCGGCCGGCAACACCGGTGGCGATGGCTCTGCCGCAACGACAACTCCTGAGTGCGTCAATCCCACGCCGGGAGTGATCTGTGTCGCCAACTACTACGACGGCGACACAGGGAGCCGCTCCGGCAACATCGACGGCTCATCCTCTCGCGGCCAGAGAGATCCCTCGTTCATCGACACCTGGCCCGACCTCTCGGCCCCCGGAACGAACATCGTTTCGACCTGTCGCGACACTCTTCCGGTCTGCGCTGCACTGGGCACGCCGATCGAAGACCCCGACAACTCCTATGCGGCGATGACCGGCACCTCGATGGCGGCGCCGCACGTCGCCGGGATCGTGGCTCAGGTGCTGCAGGTCGATCCCACGTTGACCCCCGCGGCGGTCGAGGAGTTGCTCGAAGACACGGCCTACAAGTTCACGTGGGGAACACGCTACGCGTTAGTCGATCCCACGAACCCAGACGACTCGACCTCGTTCGAGAAGGGCCACGGGCTCGTCGACGCGCTTGCCGCGGTGAAAACGATCCTTCTCCCCGACGAACCCCCCACTCCCGACCCCACTTGGCCCCCCGACGAGCCTCCGCCGGTGCTGGGTGATCCCGGGCCGTCGCAACGCTTCTTCTTCCACTCGACGGCGCGGGCCAACCAACTCGACAAGGCGGCCGGGACGAACGGCTTCTCCGCCACCGAGCCATCGGTCGGTTCGGGAGCCGCCGCCCAAGTGGTCTGGGCAAGCAATGCGTTCGCCGGCGGCACCGACCCATCATGGTCCGGCTCGGTTGAGGGCCCTCTTCAGTCGCTCATGGTCGATTTCTGGGTGAAGTCGACGGATGAGAGCACCGAGAGCGTTGGCGTGCCCCCGATCTTCCACGTCGTTCTAAAGGTTGGAGACGAGACCTATCGGCTCCCCGCGTTCTCGCCAAGCCTCCCGGAGCCCGACACCGTGCCTCGTCGACTCACTCGTTCGTTCAGTCACTATCTCGTCCCCGACGGGCCCGACGAAGACGGGGCCGAGGATCTCGAATGGCTGAACATCGACACGACCGGCAAGCCGGTGACGGTCAGCATCGGGGCAGACTGGTTCCATCACGCCGGAGCCATCGTCTACGACTCCACGCAATTCCCATCGGGATTCTCGGCGAACTACGCGGCTCCGGCTGCCTGCGCGCCGGGAGAGGACGGCTCTGCATCCTCCGCGCGCCTCTACTTCCATTCGACGACGCGGGTTGGAAACGTCGATGCCGCGATCGGGCAGACGACGCTCGCCCCTTCCGCGCCGACGAGCGGCGAGGACGCTCTGATCGAGGACGCCGTGGTCATCCGCAACCCGATCCCTCAGACCGCCTTCGACCCGATCTGGCGAGGCGGCGCTCTCGATGGGGATATCTGCTCGCTCACTATCGACTTCTGGCAGAAGCAGGCGCTCGACGAGCTCATCCTCCAAACCACCAACTACAACGTCAGGCTGTGGGTCGGCGACGAGTCGTATGACCTGCCCTCGCTCGTCGCCCCTGGATCAACAGCCGATGCGACCCGGATCACGCACACGTTCACATCGATGCTGGACGGCTACGGGAACGAAGTGCCGCTGCGGGTGAACGCAGCCGACGGCCCGGTCGCGATCGAGATCGCCGGCCGCTATCTCGACGCCGACCTTCAAACGACCATCTTCTATGACTCAATTACGCACCCGTCTTCTCTCGTCATCAACGGGGCTGAATAGACCCGACAGCAAAGCCTCGTCCGAGACCTAGGGCGCCCTCTCCGCGCTGAAAGAGCCGTTCTCCTCCAAAACGATCGCGCCCTCGCCTTTTCCTAGGGGCTCGACGATCTGTCCCGTCAGTCCGTAGACCGCGGCCTCCTGCATCGGAGAGTGGCCGACTATGAGCGCGGCTTCTCCGTCGCGCAGTTCCTCGAAGACGCTCCTTAAGGCGTTGCCGAAGCGACGCGACTCCATCGTGACGAGCTCGGGATCTGCTGCGAGGAACGAACCGATGTCCCCGGCCCCGGCTCGTTCGTAGGCGGATCGCCATCGATCTTCCATCTCGCTGCGGAAACGTTCGTCCACTCGCAGCCCATCCGGAACCGATTCGCCCAAGCCCTCGAGGAAACGCTCGATCGTCTCGGTCGCACGTTTGGCCCCCGAGCTGATCGCGACGCGATAGCCGCCCGCGAGCCGTTCACCGATCTCGATAGCCGCCGAGACGCCCTCCTCGCTCAGAGCGTCACCGACGGCATCTGTGTGTCGTCTGAGCTCTACTCGTTTCGTGAGATGTCCTCCCGCATCGCGCGGAGGTTACTGCGCCGACTAGCATCCTCCGCAGTGAAGAGACGACTCATACTTGGTCTCACCGTGGCGATGACTACTCTGATCGGAGTCGCGCCCGCTCAAGCGCCGTCGATCGACGATGTGGTAGCTCGCATGAGCCTCCGAGAGAAAGTCGGCCAACTCGTGATGTTCTCGGTCAACGGGACCGGTCTGACCTCTCACGAGAGGGAGGTCATCCGCGACGCTCACCTCGGCAGCGTGATCATCTTCGCTAAGAACTACGACGACCGCACCCAGCTTGCCGCGCTCACGGCCCAGATCCAAGCGTCGGTCGGCCGCGGCAACAGGGACGGGATCGGAGCGCTCATCTCAGCCGATCAGGAAGGTGGCGTGGTCAAGCGATTCCCGGACATGCCGCCCGCTTACTCGGCCCCCAGGATGGGCGAGATCAACGACCCCGTCGTCGCGTTCAACGAAGGCAGATCCACCGGGCGGGCCATGGCAGAAGCGGGAGTGAACATCGATCTCGCGCCCGTTGCCGACCTCGATCTCCCACCCCATCACATCATGCGCGATCGCTCGTTCGGTGCGAGCCGCTACCGCGTCGCTCGACTTGCGAAGGCGTTCGGAAAAGGCTTGCAGGCGCGCGGTGTCGCCGCCACCGCCAAGCACTTCCCCGGTCTCGGAGGCGCGACCCTAAACACCGACGATGGACGGGCACAGGTCAACAGGACGAAGCGCGAGCTCCATGACATAGACGCCGTCCCATTCAAGGCTGCAGTGAACGGTGACTTCAAGCTCGTGATGCTGTCGCATGCCATCTACCCCAACGACGGCGGTGGACGTCCGGCTTCAGTGAATCGCTACATCGCGTCCAAGCGGCTGCGCGGCGAACTCGGATTCGAGGGCGTTGCTATCAGCGATGCGCTCGAGGCCGTGGCGTGGAAGTTCGACGGCAACGTGCCCGCCGCATGCACGGCGACGATCAAAGCGGGCGTCGACCTCGCCCTGATCACTGGAAACGTCGATGTCGCGCGAGCATGCGCAAATTCGATCCGCGAAGCGGTGCGGGTCGGCGAGATCTCGTTCGATCGCTTGAACCGAGCGGTCGCGAGGGTCCTCGAGCTGAAGTCATGGTTGGGGCTGATCCCCTCCTAGACTTCGGGCGTGAAGCCACTTCTCGTCGTTCGCCATCAGGAGAAGGTCCCGCTCGGGATCATCGAAGACGTCCTCACTGACGAGCGCATCGGATGGACACACTTCGATTGCTGGGAGGGCGGCGATCTCCCAAGTCTCGATGACGTGTCCGGGGTCATCATCCTCGGCGGAACTATGAACGTCGACCAGATCGACGACTATCCCTATCTCAAACCGCTTCGAGAGTTCACTCGGGAAGCGATCGATTCGGGCGTCCCCGTCCTGGGCTCGTGTCTCGGCGCCCAAGTGATGACCCGAGCGCTCGGAGGCGACGTTTATCGGCTCCAGACAAAGGAGGCGCGATTCGTCAACGTGCACGCAACAACGGCGGGACTAATGGACCCGGTCGTGTCGCCCTTCACTCCAACTTCCAGCGTCCTTTTGTTCCACGAGGATGCCTGCGCCCTTCCCGAAGGGGCAACGCTCCTCTTCGAGGATGAGGGTTCCGGCGTGCCCGCGTTCAGGATCGGGAAGCGCGCTTATGCGATCCAGTTCCACTTCGAAGTGACCGATTCGATCATCGCGGGCTGGTGCGACGACATCCCTGAGTTGGAGGCCGTGTGGGGCATCACGAAAGATGACCTCCTGACTCAAGCCAAGGAACACCTTGCCGCGCAACAAAGAGCGGGCCGTGAAACGACGCGACGATTCTTGAAGTTGCTCGATTGACGCTCCGCAGGACGTTAATCGCGGTCTCCCTCGTACTGTCTGTGGGCGCTTGCGCCTCAAACGACGGCGGGATCAGCGCCGACCCGACGCCATCAGAACCGGCCCAGGAGTCGCAGGCTTCCGATCTTCCCGATGGAGTTGCGGCCGTAATCGAGATGGACGAGGGATCGAACTTCATCGTGGCCGAGGGCGACTCGATCTGGGTGACCGAGACCGGCGCGGGAACCCTCGCGCGCATCGACCCGGACACCAACGAGGTGGTCGACAGGATCGATCTTGGTGACGAACCCGACTTCCTATCGAGCGGCGAGGGAAAACTTTGGGTGACGAGCACCGCCTCGGGGGTGGTCTGGCGCGTCGACCCCGAGTCCGGCGACGTGGCGAAGGTCAGACTGCCCGCCGGTGGATTCGGTCTCAACCTCGCGTTCGGCTCACTCTGGGTTGCGAGCCGCGATGCAGACAAGGTCTTCGAGATCGACCCGATCGATATGAAGGTCCTCGGTTCGATCGACGCGAGCAGGCCCGAAGACGTCGTCGGAGCGTTCGGCAAACTATGGATCGCCAGTTCACCCAAGGAAGTAGTCATGGCCGACCCGAATTCCGGCGAGACGGAAACCATCGCCGTCGGCGGCGGCGTGCACTCGCTGTTCGCGGAAGCGAACGCCGTTTGGGTCGGCTCCGGTGACGCGGGCGACACCGTCACGAAGTTGGATAAGTCCGGCGACATCGTGGGATCGGTAGAGATCGACCCGTTCAGCTTTCCCGATCGGATGGCCATCGCCGACGGGCTAGTCTGGGTCGGGCTCTATCAGAACGACCATCTCATCGGCATCGACCCGACGAAGATGAGCGTCGAACGCGAGCTCCCAGCCGGAGCGGGTGCCGCCGTCATCGCGTCCGGCTTCGGAGATCTCTGGATCGCGAACTTCGACGAGTCGACAGTGTGGCGCGTGGAGCTCTAGCCGGCCCTTTCCTTGTCTACGAGGACGCGGCGAAGGATCTTGCCGGAGGCCGACTTCGGGATCTCGTCGGTGAACTCGACCAACCTGATCTTCTTGTGCGGAGCCACCCGTTCCGCAACGAAAGCCATGATGTCGTCGGCCGAGATCTCTTCCTTGAGAACCACGTAAGCCTTGGGGATCTCGCCGGCTTCCTCGTCCGGAACGGGGATCACGGCGCAATCCGCTATCGACGGATGAGATAGCAGGACGGCCTCGAGCTCCGCGGGCGGAACCTGGAAACCCTTGTACTTGATGAGCTCCTTCAACCTATCGACGAGGAAGAAGAAGCCGTCACTGTCGACGTATCCGATGTCACCGGTGTGGAGCCAACCGTCCTCATCGATCGTGTGAGCAGTTGCATCTGGATTGTTGAGGTAGCCCTTCATCACCTGAGGGCCACTGATCCACACCTCGCCGGTTTCGTTCGGCCCTAGCTCCTTGCCCGAAGCCGGATCCACGATGCGTGATTCGGTATTAGGGATAAGGAAGCCGATCGATCCCGCCCGTCCCTCGCCCGCGACATCGGAGTTCATATGGGTGACGGGACTTGTTTCGGTCAAGCCATAGCCCTGCATCACGACCGAGCCGACGCGTGCCTGAGCGGCGTCCTGAAGATCCTGACCAAGGGGGGCGGCACCCGACATGATCACCTCAAGACTCTCAAGGTCGTATTTGTCCACGATCGGATGCTTCGCGAGGGCCAAGATGATGGGTGGGACGAGATAAGCGCGCGTGACCTTGTGGTCCTGCATGAGCGTGAGGAACTCCTCGAGGTCGAAGCGCGGCATCGTGACGATCGTTGCACCGAGACTGACGGCGATATTCATGATCACGTTCATCCCATAGATGTGGAAGAACGGGAGGACCCCGATGATGACGTCGCGGTCGCTTGTCGAGTGCGGCTCGCTGGCCTGGACGATGTTCGCCACCATGTTGCGATGGGTGAGCATCACGCCTTTGGGAAGTCCGGTCGTGCCACTCGAATAAGGAAGCGCCACGAGATCGTTGGCAGGATCGATGTCGACTTGAGGAGGAGCTGCATCACTCGAAAGTAATTCGGCGAAAGGGGTGGCTCCCTCCGCCTCGCCAAGGACGAAGATCTCCTCGACCCCGCTCTTGGCCGCGGCATCCTGGGCTCGGTCAAGGAACTGCGGAATCGTGAGCATGAATCTGGCCTTCGAATCGTTCAGCTGGAATGCCAGCTCTTCGACGGTGTAAAGCGAGTTCATCGTGGTCGAAACGCCGCCCGCTCTAGCGATGCCGTGGAACGCCACGGCGTACTCCGGCACGTTCGGCGAAAAGATGGCGAACACGTCGCCCTTCTTGAATCCACGCGCAGCGAGACCCGCTGCGACCCTTTCCACTCCGCCCGCGAGCTGTGCGTAAGTGATCGTCCGGCCCGTCGGGCCGTCGATTAGAGCCGGCTTGTCTCCACGCTCGGCCGCGCCGGCGAGAACGAAGTCCGTAAGGCTCGCATCGGGGATCTCAACATCGGCGTAAGGACTACGAAAGACCATGCCCACCCTCCCGTGGTCGACTGCGGGAAGAGTAATCCGTCTAGGTGAGCAGGACCGATCGGATCGCTCTCGGCGGGACCTTGAGATCGATTCCACCGTTGGAAAGGTTCAAGCTCTTACCGTGGGATTCGTCGAGCTCGACCGAGTGCGCCTCCGCGACGTCGAACCCGAGATCCAGGTGTCCAGCGATCGAGTCGTCCGATGGGTTGAAGACACGGACGATCACGCCGTCGCTCTCAGCGGCAGACTTGACCGCCGACAGGACCAGCTCTGGGGGCTCCAACGACAGGAGCGCCTTGCCGGCCGGCAGGACCGACTCGTCTTTGGCGATCACGCCACGCAGTCCGATCTCCGCGTCGCGATTGGTTCCCGCAGGTCCCGGCGAGAACAGAGAGAGGCGCGCCGACGTGGTCCCTAGACATTGGGCCCCCGGTGTCGCAAGCGACGGACCCGCTTCACCCGGCCGAGTCAGAAGGTCGGGTCGCGAGAGCCATCCCACTGCTCGAAGAAGCGTGATCGCGATGACCCCGTCGGGTGTGACCTCTGCCTCGTAGAGGCCGGGGGCCGACAGCGCGAGGCCGTTCGCGGACAACCAACCCTGGATAGGAACGGTTCGACCGGCCGGGTGGACCCACTCGGAGTCGTCTATGGCCGCTGTCGAACGGGCGGCGCTGTCGAACGTGGTGGCTGCGTGGAATTCGTCGCATGTGCTACCCGTAGGAAAGAGCATCCTCAACCGGTGGTCGTGCGCCGCGTTCTCCACGACGACGTCCAGATCCACCCGTTCGACCCCCGGCGCGATGCGGGCGGTTGTCATCACAATTACAGAGGCTCTGTCCGGGGAACGATCCATTCTGCTTTCCGTGACGCCCGCGGGAACGCTGAGCGTTCGAATGACCTCAAGCTCTTGTATCCCACTGGGGTGGACCGCCCGAGAGACGGCCACGCTTTCAACGTCCCAGCTTCCTTCAACGGGATCGAAGTCGTAGGTGTCGCCTCGGTCGCCGACGTCTTCGAGAACACCTAGCCCCTCGAAGACCGTGTCTCCGAGACGGACGTCTAGCGTTCCGTCTGCCTGCGCCGTGACCTCAACGCGATCCGAGCTGATCGTCGGCAAGGCATCTCTCTCATCCGGAGCTGCGGCGCCGGGAGCGAGTCTGAAGGTTCTGTATCCGAACGCGGGCACATCGGACGCGACGAACTGCAGCTCCCAATCGATCTGGTTCGGCGAGAGCCTCACTCGACGGTTGCCTTTGGCCGGCACCAGGCGCGCAGGGGCACCGTCGATAGTGAAACCTTCCGGATGAAGGTTCGCCCACACCAGTGGATGGATGTTGTGTGTCTCCGCGTAGCGCCATGGTGGAAACGCATCCAGCGGCACGTTGACGACATCTGTCCGCTCGTGGGCCGAAGGGTTGAAGACCGCCAAGTCAACTTCGTCGCTCCAAGGATGCCGGCGCTCCGTCTCTCCCCCGGTAAGCCGGTCAAGGACGCGCGTCGTCGTTTCGTCGGCAAGCTCCTCGGCGAGGTCGTAGCGAGCCAGCATCTGCTCGTGAACGGCGTCCTGAGAACATCCGCAGATCGAATCGTGAGCTTGGTTGTGTAACAGCGAGCGCCACGCGAGCCGCAACGAAGGTGTTTCGTCTGGGCCGCCGAGCATCCGGCCGAACGCGGCCCACGGCTCGGCCCACCCCTCGAGCGCGGACTCAGCCTTTCGATTTCGGATCTTGAGATACGTGCGGGTGGACCAAACGCCCGGCAGCAGGTTCGAGCGACGGGCGCCGAGGAGCTCTCCCGTCGACTCGGGTAACTCCTCGGGAAGCCCCTCAACAAAGTCATCGAGCAACCCTCTGATCACCTTCGCATCGACCTCGACGGCCAGAGCCTCAGCTATCTCTCTCGTGTTCGCATCCGGAAGCGTGTGGTCGCTGCCGTTCATGAGCAGGATTCGATCGTTCGTCGTCATGCCCACAAGGTCATCGACGAGCGGACGCAGGCGTTCCATCGCATCCTCGACTTCGTGGGGAAGTTGCGACGCGTTCGAGTAACCACGCATGAGATGACAGGCGAGTATCGAACTCCCATCGGGCGCGACCCAGCGGTACTCGGCCGGCAAGTCCTCTGTCTCGAGCCCGCTCCCTCGCGCGTAGACGAAGGCGCTAAGACCGAAGCCGGCGAACAGTTGCGGGAACTGAGCGGGATGCCCGAAGGAATCCGGCGTGTAGGCGATGTCGGAGACGGGGCCCACCTCGGCTGCTACCCGTCTGCCCTCGAGGAGATTGCGAACGTGCGATTCGCCCGAGGGCATCAGGGAGTCCGGCTGCACGTACCAGGGGCCGAGCGAGACCCTCTTGGCCTGCGCGGCCCGCTCTATGTCCTTTCGCCTACCCGGTCTGACTTCCAGGTAGTCCTCGAGGATCACCGACTGTCCATCGAGATGGAATCGGTAACCGGGATCGGCGTCGATGAGCTCGAGAACGCGATCGACAGTGTCTACGAGCCTCGCCCTGAACGCCTGGAAGGTGCGGTACCACTCCCGATCCCAATGAGTATGCGAGACGAAGATGATCTCCACCGGGGCAATGATGCCCCCTAGCGACGCTGGAGTCGCACCCCCACCGCCAGAAGCAGCAATCCCGTCACTCCGAATAGAGCGGCCCATCCCCACGCCCCGTTCACCAGGCTCGCATCCACGTCTCCGACGAGGAAAACGATTCCGATCGTTGCGAAGATCGCACCGAACGCAAGTGAGATCGGATCGAGCTCGTGTCGGTGAACAGACCTAGTCGGCACTTCACTTGTTTCTTCTGGTTCCATCGTTGGATCGTCCATCCTCGGTCACCCCCTCCTGTTGCTTTTGCTCGTTGTTGAGCGCAGCCCGCTTCTCGTCGTCGACCCATCTGGCCCATTCCGTCCGAACCACTCCGATACCCCCATCGACATTGACGATGAGTTGGCCATCGGTGAGACCGTCCCGCTGATAGGTCCCGTCAAGATCCAGGTGCGCCCCCGAGGATTGCCGGCCGAACAAGTCCGCTTCACCCGCATCCAGTTCGCCGGTCAAAGTGACCTCCACCCCCGGAGGGATGTAGATCTCCGTGCCTCCCACCACGAACGAGACGTCGATCTCAACCGGAACATCGGTGAACTCGTAGCGCGTGAGGTCAAGGTTCAGCCCACCGGCGAGGATCTCGTAATTTTGGTCTTCAAGCTGCGACCGAGGTCGAAGGTGGATCTCGCCGACCGTGCCGCGCAGGGGGAGATCGATCATGCTTCCGATCAACATGAAGGGAACAAGCGCCGTTGCGATAAGGATCAAGGTCCTTGCGCGGCCCCACCACGCACCGACGATCAGACCAACACCGAGCACCGCGATCGCCAGTGCGATGTATTGACCGATATCGAGCGAAAAAACATCGGCCGTTGAAAGCAACACTGCAGCCCCAACGGCGAGCAGCGCGGCCCCCAGGGTCATGATCCCGAGAGCAGAACGCGGGCGTCGGGCACGCGCCGTTCTCTCTCTCACGGAGACGCTGGAGGTGGCCATCGAAGTCGTTTCACTCGGCGCTGCTAGCGGAGCTCGCACGGGCTTCTCGGCCGGCCCATCGCGCAGCAAGAGATAGCCGATGACCAACAGACCGACGGCCCACTCCCACGGGCCGAGCTCGGCTCGGAACATGTTGATCACGATCAGCACGCCGATGACGATCGCCACCATCCCGAGCCAGCGCGAATCCTTGACTCGTTCGATCAGGCGCTGCCCCACCGGCTCGCTCTCGGTTTCATCCGGGATCACGAGCCAGGCAAGGAGGTAGAGAAGCAACCCAGAGCCACCTGCGATCGCCAGGGCGACGAAGATGATCCGGAAGATGACGGGGTCCATCCCCGTGTAGTCCGCCAGCCCACTCGCGACGCCGGCGATGACCTTGTCGTGCGAGCGGCGAGTAAGCCGCTTCTGTGCTGTGTGTTCCGTTTCGTTGTCCATGACCCGATGATGCGGGAAAGCTCGGCCCCGTCGCTATGGGGGAAAACCCTAGAGAACCCCCTAGTCCGTGGGGGACGGAGCCGGGGAGGGAACCCGATGGTTTACCTCGCGACCCCGTGCCACTATCGATAGACATGGCCGACACCGCGCTTCCCCGAAGCCGCAGCGGCGGAGCCTTGCGCCCGACGCGCAGCACGCCCGACCGCATGGTCGGGGGGGTCGCCGCGGGGATCGCCCATCGGCTCCGGCTAGACCCAGTTCTGATCAGGGTCGCATTCGGGGTCCTTCTCCTCGCACGAGGAGCGGGGGGTCTTATCTATCTGCTTGCCTGGGCCCTCAGCGTCGAGGAGGAGCCGCATCCGGTCGCCGCGAGATCGGGAACGCGCCAGATCATGGGAGTGGCGTGCGTGACGGCCGGGCTGCTGCTTGTGATGAGAAGTCTCGGATGGTGGTTCGGAGATGCCGTCGTTTGGCCGCTCGCAACCGCCGCTCTGGGATCGACGTTCGTCTGGGCCCGCGCCGACGAGAGCGAGAGAGCGCGGTGGGCGGAATCGGCCGAACGCGCTCGCCCATGGGACAGCCCTGCAGCGATCCTCCGACTGGTCATCGGTTTCGGCCTCGTGATCGCGGGAACCGCCACCGTCTTGCACGAGTACTCGCCGGTAGGGATCGGCCGCGTCGCGTTGCCGATCTCCGTGACGATCATCGGCCTGCTCCTCGCGCTGGGTCCCTGGGTGCTCAGATTGACGAAACAACTGGGTGAGGAACGCGGCGAACGCATCCGCGCGGACGAACGCTCGGCGATATCGGCCCACCTACACGACTCTGTGCTGCAGACCCTTGCGATGATCCAGCGGACCGAGTCCCAGCAGGAGGTGACCGCCCTCGCGCGCCGTCAGGAGAGGGAGTTGCGCGCCTGGCTCTACGGTCGACCGATCGGTACGCATGAAGGAACCCTTCGTTCGGCTCTTGAAGCGGCGGCCGCGCGGGTCGAGGAGATGCACCAGATTCCGATCGAGACGGTGATCGTCGGAGAAATCGACTTGGACGAAACCCTCCGCACCGCGGTGCAGGCAGCGGGCGAGGCGATGAACAATGCCGCGCGACATTCGGGAGCGGCGGGCGTCACCGTCTACGCTGAGGTCGAGCCCGCGTCGGTAACTATCTACGTTCGCGACCAGGGCAAGGGTTTTGACGTGGGCTCGACGCCCGAGGACCGGCGCGGGATCGTCGATTCGATCATCGGGCGCGTTCAGCGACATGGAGGGACGGCAGAGGTGAACAGTGAGATCGGTGTCGGCACCGAGGTCAAGATCGTCATGCCGCGGACTAGCTCGTGAGCGACCCCATAAAGGTTTTCGTCGTGGACGACCACCGTCTCTTCCTTTCGGGAGTTGAGGCCGAGCTCGGCAACGAGTTCGAGATCGTAGGGAGTGCAGAACACGTCGACGAAGCGATAGCCGGCATCCGCGCGTCGCATCCCGACGTCGTGGTTCTTGACGTGCACATGCCCGGAGGCGGGGGGCGGGCCGTCATCGAATCCGTACACGAAACCGACCCTGAAGTTCGATTCCTCGCGCTGTCCGTTTCGGATGCCCCCGAAGATGTCATCGCCACCGTTAGGCAAGGGGCTCGGGGTTACGTGACGAAATCCATCGCGCCCGAGGAACTGGCTGAGGCCGTTCGCCGCGTCCACGACGGGGATGCAGTGTTCTCACCCCGTCTTGCGGGCTTCGTCTTGGACGCATTCGCGGCCGACCTCCCGCAAAGCGCGGACCCGGAACTCGACCAGCTCACGCCGCGGGAGCGGGAGGTCCTGCGCCTCCTCGCGCGCGGGTACCGCTACAAAGAGATCGCGACGAAGCTCACTATCTCGATCAAGACTGTTGAGTCACACGTGTCGGCGGTGCTGCGAAAGCTGCAGCTGTCGAGTCGCCACGAACTGAGCGCATGGGCGGCCGACCGCCGGTTGGTCTAGGTCTTTAAGCGGTCGCTTCCGAGCGACGCGCGAACGAGACCGAGTACGCCTCTGAGCGGATGTGGAGGATGGGGTCATCGGAGCGCTCGACCCCCTCCACGACCCGACCCGGGTCGAAGATCATGTCCTTGCATTCGTGACCCGCGAATTCGTTGATCGTCATTCGGCCGGCTTTGACCAACCGACGCTCCTCCGGCCACGGAGTCGTCGGATCGTTGGGATCGTCACCGTCCTCGCCGATCTGTAAGAACAGATCCCAGCTCATCGCCTCCGACGCGAGACGTTGTTCGAGCTCCGACCAGAGGTAATCCTTGCCCAGAGCGCGCGTCTCGTGGTCCTGCAAAGTCGACTCCCCCGCATCCGGGATCCATCGGTAACGCACGAATCGTTTCGATCCGTCGGGAGCCGTGAGCTGGAAAGCGTGGATCCCGTGGAACGTGCAGTTCGCGTAGCTGGCCGGGGCCATCGTGAACATCAGGAACCCGAACGCCATCTGCGTCTCGGGATGGTCCTTAACGAACGCTTCTACTCTCGCGACATCGGGTTTGCCGGTGTCGGGGTCGGGGCGTTGCGATTCGAGGAACAGGAGGAAGTCCTCCGGAGTCTTCACGAAGAACACCGGGAGCGTCAGGTTGACGATGTCCGTTGTCTTGCCGTCGGGCAGATGGATCTTCACCGCCATACCGCGCTCGTCGCGCGCACCATCTGCTCGAGTGGGTCTGCCGGAGCCGTTGGAGAACCGAACGGTGACGGGAAGCTCGGTTCCTTGGAAATGGGAAGCGATACACAACTCGGCCGCCTCGGGGGTCGCGACGAAGGTGCCACGAGTGCAGATGCCCTTGGCGTGCACTGCCCGAAAACCCGAGTGGACGCCGTGTACCTCGCCCATGGTGTCTACGATCCGCTCCGCCTGCTCGGTCACAGTCGGGGAGCCTACGTCTTAGCTAAAGGTGACTTCTCGAGCCGGCTTCGGCTTGTCGGCAAGTTTCCCGACATCGTCGCGAGCTAGAGCGGAAGCGGCTTCCTTGATCGCCCTAAGGGGCTCTTTCAGATCTTTCAGTCGCATACCGGTCGCCTTCTCGATCGCTTTCTCCATCCGCCGGATCACCGGCTCCGCGATCGCGAGGAAACGCTTCCCTTCCACCGTCGTGCCGAGGAAATAGGAGCGGCCGTCGTTCGGGTTCTTGGTGCGCTCGACGTAGCCGTCCTTCTCGAGGCTGCGGATCCGCTCCCTCAGCGTCCCGCCAGGCAACCCGGAGATGTGCTCGAGCTGAGTCGGAGTCACGGGTTCATGAAGAGCTAAGAGCGTGAGCACGCCCGCCTGCGCCGGCTCCACACCGATCCTAAGCAACTCGACATCGAAGAGATTGCTAACGAACGCGTTCGTCACCGCTATCTGAAGCGTGAACGTGAGGTCCGACGTCATGCGTCAAAGCCTAGGGGTTTTCGTCCGGCCCGACGACCTCTTGTCCATTCCCGGTGTGACCCTCGACCCCGCAGATGACTCCAACGACGGGGTCCTCATCGGGGCGGTACGCGATGTGATCGATCGAGGGGAGGTCGAGAAGGACGAGGTCGGCCTTCGCCCCAACCGCGATTCGGCCTCGATCCGCGAATCCGAGCACGTGAGCGGCGTTCGCAGTAGCTGCCGCCAAAGCCTCGACCGGACGCAAGCCATACAACCGGCAAGCGAGCGTGATGACGACTGGCATCGAGTGGATCGGCGAAGTGCCGGGGTTCAGATCGGTTCCCAGCGCGACTATCGCTCCCCCATCGAGCAACGCTCGGGCGGGAGGCTTCTTCTCCTGTCGAAGAGTGAACGTTGCCCCCGGCAGGAGCACGGCGGCCGTATCGCTCTCGCACAGGTCGGCGATGCCGTCGTTCGACAGGTGATTCAAGTGGTCCGCAGACGCGAAGCCCCAGCGGGCCGCGAACGAACCGGTCTGGTTATCGGCCAGCTGCTCTGCATGAACCTTCTTGCGCAAGGACAGCGCCTCGGCCGCGTGGGCAACCCTCGCGGCATGTTCCAATTCGAACGCGATCGTTTCCACATAGATATCGACGGCATCGATGAGGCCTTCCTCGACCGCCTTCGGCAGCAACACGTCGCAGACCTCGCCGACGTACTCTCCCGCGGACCTGCCGTTGGGCACGGCGTGGATGAGGCACGTGACGGAGACTTCCTGTGGGATCGCATCCGCCAGCAGTCGAGCCAGCCTTAGTTGACGGAGCTCGGCCTCGATGGACAACCCGTACCCGGACTTCAGCTCGAGGGTCGTGGTGCCCCTATGCAGCATCGAAGTCGCGAGCTGCTGGGAGAACGCGAGCACATCCTCGTCCGACGCCTCGGCAAGAAGCCGAGCGGAGCGGAAGATCCCCCCTTCTTTCCCGTGGATGTCCTGATAGCGCACGCCGGACAGGCGGGCCGCGTCCTCGTCGGCGCGCCAGCCATAGAAAGGAAGATGGGTGTGGCAATCCACGAAACCCGGGATGACGGTGCATCCCGTGGCATCTATTACGTCGTCGGTTTCGGCCGGCTCCTCTTCGCCGATGGAGACGATCACTCCGTCCTCGCAGGTGATCGTGGCGTTCTCGATCAGCCTCACATCGTCGAAACCCGGCCCCCTGATCGGACCTTCGGGAAAGACAACGACCTGCGCCGCATCACGGATCACGAGACGACTCATTCGTCGTCCTCGTCGTCTTCGCGCTTGCGTCGCACCTTCAGATACATGTACTTCCCATCCTGCTCGATGCGTTCGATCTCGCCTCGGCTTCGGAGATAAGCAAGGTGGGCCAGGGCCTCCCCGATCGCCAAGCGATGCGCGAAGTCCAGAAGATCTGCCCCGAAGATGGCCTCGGTTATCTGCTCTGCCGTCTTCGGTTCGTGCCTGATCACCTGCAAGATCGCTCCCAATCTCCGATCGTGATGACGCTCTACCACTCGGGCGCGCTCGGCCCCATCCTCGAATGGCCGGCCGTGTCCGGGGAGGACCACCTCGGGGGCGAGCTCCGCAACCTTTTGAAGCGACTTCAGGAAATCGCCCAGCGGGTCCTGGTCGCCCCTGCGGAAATCGATGTGAGGCGTGATCGAAGGAAGGAGGTGGTCGCCCGAGATCATCAGCTTGTCCGAAGCCGACCAGAGGCAGATATGGGACCGAGCATGGCCCGGCGTGTAGACGACCTCCCAGGTGCGCTCCCCGATCGTGAACCTTTCGCCGTCGGTAACCGTCCGACTCGGCTCGATGACCTCGGAGACGTAGGGCCGCCAATCTTCGTAGCGAGTGATCTCCTCCACGACCCGGGCCTCGACACCGTGGTCGTCGAACATCTCCTTTAGTCCTTCGATGATCTTCTCTGGGTTGCGGTAGACCTCGAGATCCTCGGGCGCGGTCTCATGCATCACGAGCTCGGCCCCCGACTCCTTCACGAATCGCCCGGCCATTCCGTAGTGATCGATGTGGGCATGGGTGACGATCAGCCGGGTCACATCGGTGGGCGCCACGTCGCAAGCAGCCAGTTCGGCGACCACATGGTCCCAGCCGTGATCGGCCTCATCGTCGGGAAAGAACAGCCCACAGTCGACGAGAGTCGCCCCGCCGGGATCCTGGATCAGATAACAGTTGACGCGGTCTAGACCAGGAAACGGGAGCGGGAGTAGGAGCCGGAAGACGCCCGGCGCAGGTTCGCGGCGCCGGTGCTCGATCGGCTTCGTCACTCGTGGAGTCGCTCTTTGATGATGAAGTTGATCCGAACTTCGACACGGAAAACGGGCTCACCATCCTCGACGTGGCCGGTGATGCTTTTCACCTCGAACGTCGTGAGGCCCTGGAGCGTGAGGCTAGCCCTGTGGACCGCGGAAGCCACCGCCTCTTCGATAGAGGAAGCCGTTGCCGTGAGATCGAGCGCCTTTTCCACCGACATAAGGAAAACCCCCTTCGAGTTGAAGGGGGTCATCCTAGGAGGGAGGAGGAACTGCTGTGCTGCAGGTGGTGCGGGAGGTGAAGCAGGTGGTGCGGGAGGTGAAGCAGGTGCTACAGGGAACGGGATATCGGGGAGGAAAAAGTTGGGGTGCGGTGACAAACTGCCTTGGTCCGTGCGTTTACTCGCATCTGCTTGCGAGCGCCCTTCACGAGGATGTCGTGAGAGATCGCAAGCCACCACTTGGCTGCGGACACCTTGAGAGCGGCGTCACGAGGCCCTGACATCCAGGCGCAAGATCGGTCGCTGTTCATTCCGGTGTCCTTTCCGTCTGTTTCTCGTTCGGGAGGTCCATGAAGCATTCGCTGGTCCATGGGTTCTGCGTCTCGCCGAACGTTCCTTCCCCCGTTTAGGAAAAAAATGGGCTCTGACCAGGCAAAACGCGTACTTATGTCCGATTCGTCGGAAAGAATTTCGAGCAGGGAGACGCGCCCTCAGGGAGAACCATCAAGTCATGAAGGTTCGACGTTCGATCGCCCTCGCGGCCGCTCTCACGAGCGGCCTGCTTTCATTGACGGCCGCGTCGAGCGCTGAAGCTCGGCCCTGCGGGGCCGCGACCGAGCTGAGGACCTACACGGTGACGGCGGAGCTCCCCAAGACGACCTACAAGATGGGCGAGACCGTTCCGGTCAGCATCACGGTCATGATGCCGGGGCCCAATGATCCTGTGACCGAGCAGCCCTTCACTTCGCCGACCTATGTGCCGGCGGAGGGCGTCGAGACCGGAGCTACCTTCTACACGAGCGACAACGACTTACCGGTGTTCGGCCGTGGCGTCACCGACCAGAACGGCGAGTCCCTCGTGAAGGTCAAGCTCACCCGTGGTCAACCGGTCCGGAAGGTGTACGCGTCTATCTCCGCCCAGAAGTGGACCAACCGTGGCGGATGCCCGGACATCGTTCAGACCGGATACCAGGACTACCCGGAGTTCTTCACCCTCAAGAAGTAGCTCTAGACGTAGCCGCGGATCTCGGCTGCGTGAGCCACCCGCTCCACCGCGATGTCGAACGCGGCCTCGCGAAGCGTTGTCTTGTCGTCCTCGGATCGGGCGAACACGTGTTGGGTGGCCGTGCTCATCCGTTTCTGTAGCTCTGAATTCACCTGCTCGAGCTCCCAGCGGAACTGTTGGATGTTCTGGACCCACTCGAAATAGGAGACGGTCACTCCCCCGGTGTTGGCGAGGATGTCCGGCACTACCGGGATCCCTCGGTCGTTGAGGATCTTGTCGGCCGAAGGAGTCGTCGGGCCGTTCGCGGCCTCCATCAGCAGCTTCGTCTTTAGTTTCGAAGCGTTCTCGGAGTGGATGACCCCTTGGATGGCCGCCGGGATGAGGATGTCGCACTCGACCTCTAGAACATCCTCGTTCGAGACCGCGTCGCCCTCGGGATAGCTATTGACCGAGATCTCCGCCTTCTGGTGCTTCGCCACGGCGTCGATGTCTAGACCCTTGGGGTTGTAAGTCCCGCCACCGACATCCGAGACGGCAACAACCTTCGCTCCCGCCTCTGCGGCGAGAACCGCGGTCCAGAAACCGACGTTGCCGAATCCCTGGATCGCAACCGTCGCGCCTTTGAAGTTGATACCGACGCGCTTCGCGGCCTCGAGGGTGCACATCACGACGCCTCGCCCGGTTGCCTCCTCGCGTCCAGGCGATCCACCGAGCTCTACCGGCTTGCCGGTAACGATCCCCGGTGTGTAGCCCATCTTCTGTCCGTAAGCGTCCATCATCCACGCCATCGTCTGAGCGTTAGTGCCCATGTCGGGGGCCGGGATATCGCGGTTGACGCCGATGACGTAGGAGATCATCGCGGTGAATCGCCGCGTCATCCGTTGGAGCTCGTCGGGAGACATGAGGCCGGGCTCGCACTGCACCCCGCCCTTAGCCCCACCGAACGGGACGTCGATCAGAGCGTTCTTCCACGTCATCAAAGCGGCGAGCGCTCTGACCTCATCGAGGTCGGCGGACTCGTGGTAGCGGATTCCGCCCTTATAGGGGCCGCGAGCACCGTTGTGTTGGATGCGGTAGCCGCGGAACACGGTGATCGATCCATCGTCCATCCGGACGGGCACCTGCACCGCGAGCTCGCGGTAGGAGCTCGCCAGGATCTCGCGCCGATGATCGTTAAGCCCAAGCCTGTCCGCCGAACCGTGGAAGAAGAAGGTCGCCGCTTCGAAGGGCGACATGTCATCGGAAGCAACGCGGGGACGAGGAGCGGCCCCCGCGGCCTTCGCTTGCTCGTGCCGAGCCCTCTTATCTTCGGTAACAGCCACGCTGACCCCCTTTTCCGCCGAGGGTCAGATTACTGAAAGCCCTGGTCGGGGGCTAGTTGGTTGGCGTCGATACCAGGATTGCAGCCTGAGTCACGCTGAAGCGGCCATCTCGTTGGACGTCACGTGGTTGAAGGCATTGACCACTATCGGATCGAACTGGGTTCCCGCGCTCCGATTTACCTCTCCCACCGCCTCTCGCACCGACCAAGCCTTCTTGTAGGGGCGGTTCGAGGTGAGAGCGTCGAACACATCGGCGACCGCAACGATGCGACCCACCAATGGGATCTCCTCGCCCGCGAGTCCCCTTGGGTAACCCGTTCCATCCCAGCGCTCGTGATGCGTCATCGCGATCTCCTCAGCGACACGTAGGACATGTGACCCACCATCTCGAAGGATCTCGGCCCCCTGGGTCGTGTGGGTCTTCATCACATCGAACTCCTCCGGGGTCAGCCGGCCGGGCTTCAACAGGATCGAATCCGGGATCCCGATCTTGCCAACGTCGTGGAGGGGGGCCGCTCGAAAGATGATTGCGGCCTCCTCTTGGTCGATTCCCAACTGACGAGAGATCGCGGCCGCCATGGCAGCGACACGCCGGGTGTGTTCACCCGTGTCATCGTCGCGATGCTCGGCCGCGATGGCGAGGCGCTTGACCATGTCGAGGTGCGCGGCTTCGAGGTCCGCAGTCCGCTCACTGACCTTGCGTTCGAGCTCCAGCTGATGATCGGCCTGGCGTTTGTACATCATGCGGCCACCGAGCAAGTTCTTGACGCGCTGAGTGACCTCGAGCATGTCGAAAGGCTTCGCGACGAAGTCGGTCGCGCCGACCATCAACGCGCGACGTCGGGTTTCCAGCGTCGCGTCTGCCGTGACCACCAGGATGGGCATGAATTCATCGAGGAACGTGGGCGTAACGCGGGAGAGGAACTCGAAGCCGTCCATCTCGGGCATGTGTAGATCCAACAGGATCAGATCGGGCTTGTAGTCGGGTACCAACTCCAGAGCCTTGGTGGCATCGTCCATCGAAAGCACGTTGTCGAATCCCGCGGCGAGCAGCATCCGTTCGAGCAACCGAAGGTTCACCGGGTTGTCGTCGATGCTCAGGATCCGCTGGGAGCCCAATTCGTCGACCGTCATGATGTCGCTCCGATCATTTCGAAAGACTCCTCGACGGCAGCCATCAACTCAGCGAGGTCCAGGGGCTTACGTATGAACTTCGCAGCCCCGGCTGCGAGGACTCTTCTCTCGATGACCTTGTCGTCCTCGACGGTCACCACCAGCACCCGGATCGACGCGGTTCGCGGATCGCCTTTGAGCTGCGCCAGCACCTCTTCGCCGTTCAGCTCCGGCATGTTGAGGTCGAGCAAGATGAGATCGGGAAGTTCCGAGCGAGCGAACTCGAGCCCTGATACCGGATCAGCGGCTATCTCGAGCTCGATGTCGTTGCGCTTCGCCAGCAGCCCGGCCACGAGACGAAGGTTGCTGGGGTTGTCGTCGATGTACAGGACGCGTAGAGGGTCGCCCGCGCGTCCGGATGCTGCCGGCTGGCCGGTTTCGTCGAGCCGCACGATCGCGCCGATCCCGCGATCGGCGTCCGAAACGAGTTCGAGGGTGCCTCGCATCGACTCGACGAGACCCTTCGCGAGCGTCAGACCAAGCCCAAGGCCGTCGGCCGACTCGAACGGTTCGAAGAGGCGTTCGAGCTCCCCCTCGTCAAGTGACGGGGCCCCATTCCAAACCTGCAGAGACACCGTCCCGTCCGAGCGCATGCCTTGGATGGAGACCTTGCCCGTCCCGTGATGAAACGCGTTAGCGGCGAGCTCCCTAACTACCCGAGCGAGCTGATCATGATCGGCAACGACGCTGAGGCCGGTTGGTACATCGATCTGGATCTGACTCAACCTGTCCGGCTCTTGAAGCAGCAGCTTCTCGAGTCCATCGGTAACCACCGAAGTCAATTCGACGCGGGCTAGATGCAATGGAGCTCTGCCCTCGACAGCACGGGACACGCCCAGAGCGTTGTCTGCCATGTCGACCAGCCGTCCGGCTGCCGTCAGGATCTCGTCGACATCGGCCCGCTGCTCTTCATCGGAGAGCGAATCCTTCAACAATTGGCCGAAGCCCAGGATCGAGTTGAGTGGGGTTCGAAACGCATGATTCATCCGAGACAGGAACTGGTCTTTCGCCTTGCTGATCTCCTCGGCCCCTGCCCGCGCCTGCTCGATCAGCTCCTCACGACTTGCTGCTTCTTGGAGGGCGGATCGAAGCTCAAGCTCGTCAACCACTAGGGCTGCGAGATCCATCAACATCCTTTGCTGATCTCGATCGATCGTTCGAGGCTCCGTGTCGATGATGCACAGCGTTCCTAGGTTGAATCCCCCCGTCGTGCGCAGCGGTGCTCCCGCGTAGAAGCGGATCCCCGGCTCACCCGTGACCAAAGGGTTGTTCGCAAAACGCGGATCTGAGGTGGCGTCCGGGATCACGAAGACCCCCTCGTGAAGGATCGCGTGAGCGCAGAAGGAGACGTCGCGGGTTGTCTCGGTCACTTCGAGACCGAAACAGGACTTGAACCACTGACGGTCCTGGTCGACAAGGGAGACGAGAGCGATAGGAACTTTGAAGATCTCGCGAGCCAGTTTCGCTATCCGATCGAACCTTTCCTCGGGAGCAGAGTCCATGATCTCGAAAGCTCGAAGTGCCTCTAACCGTTGATCTTCGTCTGGTGGAAACGGAGCGCGACTCATGCTGCATCCCTTCGACTCAATTGCGTCTCGATCACACGAAACAGCTGCTTGATGTCCAATGGTTTCGTGACGTAGTCGTCGGCACCGGCCGCCCTGAAACGCCGGTCCTGGCCCGGGCTCGCATCCGCCGTCACCATCACGACGGGTATGTCTTTGGTAACTCGGCCCGCCTTGAGCTCGCCAAGTATCTCCAAGCCGGAACGATCGGGAAGGTTCAGATCCAACAGGATCAGGTCGGGGATCTCGCTGGTTGCGAGTTCGATCCCGAGCTCTCCGTTGGTGGCCGTGATCAGTTCGAGTTCGGGTCTCGAGGCGAGTATGCGTTCCACCAAACGAAGGTTCGATGGATTGTCCTCGATATAGAGAAGCCTGCCTTTCTCCGAGAGGTCCATGCTCGCCTCTGCCGTAGCTTCTGCGACCACGACTGGGTCAACCTGTGTGGCTATGGGCAGCCTTATCGAGAAGGTTGAGCCGACTCCGACTTCGCTTTCCACAGAGATCGTTCCATCCATCGCCTCCAGCAGCTTCTGAGTTACTGCTAGACCCAGCCCTGTTCCTTCGACCGTCGTCGTCTCTGCGCCGAGCCGTTCGAATGGCTTGAACAGGGCGCTGAGCTGTTCGCTGCGCAGCCCCCTCCCGGTGTCCTCGATCGACAGGAAGAGGACACTTTCGTCGCGGCGAGCTCTGATGGTGATCCGGCCACCCTCTACGTTGTACTTGGCTGCGTTCGAGAGAAGGTTGATAAGGATCTGCTTCAAGCGCTGGCGGTCGACCCGAACAGAGGCATCCAAGGAAGCCGTCTCGTCAACGACGGTGATGTCTTTGGCTTCGACCAGGGAACGCACGAGACCGAGGGCCTCCTCCAGCACTTGAGTCAGCCCAACCGGCTCGAGAGATAGAGCAAGTTTGCCCGCCTCGATCCTGCTGAGGTCGAGAACCTCATTTATCAGATCAAGAAGATGCCGTCCCGCCGACGAGATGTGACCGACGCTCTCTCGCATGCTGGCATCGAGATGCTCCGATTCGAGTAGCTGAGAAAAGCCCATGATGGCGTTCATCGGAGTTCGAAGCTCGTGGCTCATCCGGGACAGGAATTCGCTCTTAGCCCGGTTCGCGCGCTCGGCCGTATCCCTCGCTTCCCGGATGGCAGCGTCGGCACGCTTGCGGTCGGCGATATCCGACATGAAGGCATGGAAGCGAGTCACTCCGTTCGTCTCAAGCGGGATGACCAAGAGCTCGAGCGGGACTGGTGAGCCGTCGCGGTGCAGGCCCTCTACCTCTATCCGGCGGCCCACGAAGGTGTCGTCGGCGCCCTTCAGATAGCGCTGGATTTCGCCACGCATCTCCTCGCGATGATCGGGTGGGACGACCGTCTCCCAAAGACTTCTCCCGATCGCCTCTTCGCGGCTCCAGCCGAACATCCTCTCCGCCGCAGGGTTCCAATCCTCGATCGTGCCCTCGGCATCGACCGAATTGAACCCATCGTTCGACGCTTGGATGATGGAGCGGGCCAGCTCTTGACTCTCTTTGAGCTGGATTGCGGTGAGCTTGGCCGTGGTGATGTCTCGTATGTAGCCAACGGCGATCCCGTCGTGAGAGGTGTAAACGGTCTCCATCCATCGGTAGCTCCCGTCCGCGTGCTTGAACCGGAATGCGAGCGTGCTGCTCTCCCCATCTTCCGCGGGGGTTTCTGCAAGCAACGCCGGAACATCGTCTGGGTGGATGCGGTCCATGGCGAAGACGGTTTGGCTATCTGCCGCCGAATATCCGGTCATCGGCTCCCAACTCGGGCTCAGGTATGTGACGGTCATGTCATCCACGCGTGCGCTGTAGATCGCGCCGGGCAGGACCGACAACCGTTCATCCATGAGGTTCTTCGTGTCCAGAAGAGCTCGCTCGCGTTCATTTAGGAGTTGGGCCGCGTTCTGCATCAGCTTGTCCAGCTCCCCGATCTCGTCCTTGGACTCGGGCAGGGGGGTAAGAACCTCCCCTGTGGCCAACAGCGACGCGTTCTGCTGCAGCTTCACGAGACGGTCAGTAACGTCGACGGTGAATCGTCTCCACGACCACACCCCTCCGACGAGCCCAAGCGTTACGAGAGCGATCAAAAGCTTTATCTCGATCGCCTCTGTTGCTTGAAGGTCGTTCGTTGCAGCTGTCAGCGACGACTCGTCGAGCGCGACGAGTTGATCCAGATGGCGCCGAGCTTCGTCGACGTCGGTCTGGGGGCCGCGGAGCCGATCAGTCAACTCCGTCTTGGTTTCGCTCGTCGGGCTCCATGACACGATCTCGTCCAGGGTGGCGAAGGATCTATCTGCCGCCGAACGAGCGGAAGCCAGGATCGCAGCGTGCTCCGCGCTCTCAGACTCCGCGATGTCCTCGAGGAGGTTTAGAGACTGAGCTTGAGATGCTCGATAAAGGTCGGCGTAGGTCGTGTCGCCCGAAAGGACGAACGAGCGGGCGTTGAAAACCGACTCGAGAAGAGCGGCCTTGGCAGCGGACACCTCGCCACGGGTCTCGGCAGCATGGATAAGGCGGCCGGAGGCCTTGCTCTGAACGCTCTCGAGGACTCTGGACGCGAGAGCGAAGCCCCCGATGGTGAGCACGGGGATGATCAGGATGAGAAGGCCCTTCCGCGCGATCGATCGACTGAACGATGGCCTGCCGGCAGGGGATTTAGGGGTCATATAAAGAGCATCGACACGGGCGACCTGCCCGGCAAGGCTTGGAAGCCAAGTAAATCTGTGCAATCCTCGGATTATGGGTCCTAAAACTGTGCAGACGCCGAAGAAGCCTGCCGCCGCCACGGCTTCTGAAGCGCTCCTCGGGGTCTCGATCGCGGCGGTCTCTATGTCCCTCGGACTTCCCCCCGACACGATCCGCTCGTGGGAACGTCGATTCGGTTTCCCCGCCCCTCAGCGGAGTTCCGGCGGACACAGGCGCTACTCCCCTGAAGACGTCACCCTGTTACGGGCTCTCCGAGACGAACTCACTACCGGGAAACCGGTTTCGCAGGCTATCGACACCGTGCGACGAAGGGTCGAAATCTCCTCCGAGCACGCGGGCCCGATCAGAGCGATCCTCCGGGCGGCGATGCGCCTCCGCTCCCGTTCCGTTTCGGATGTTCTGATCGATGCGACCTCAGAGATGGGCGCGGAAGCCGCGGTGCTATCCGTTGCGTTTCCGGCCCTGAGGGAGATCGGACGATGGTGGGACGTGGGATCCGCGATGGTTTCCAACGAGCACACCGCGACGGCGGGTGTCCGGGCCTGGTTGGCGGCCGAGCAACTCTCCACGGACGCTCCCGTTGAACGGCGCCCGGTCGTTCTGGCCTGTGGACCGGACGAAATGCACAGCATCGGGCTCGAGGCATTCGAGCTGTTCCTTGTGAATCGCGGTTGGCCCTGCGTAACCCTCGGCGCACTGACTCCTCGCGAGGAGATCGCTGCAGTGGTCCGGCAAGTAGATGCCGGTGGCGTTGTCATCACCTCTCACCAGGCGACCACCCGTCGCACCGCGATCGATGCCTTACGAGAAGTACGTTCGCTTCGACGTGCGCGCGTGTTCTATGCCGGACGTGCGTTCTCGTCTCCGGGCGCCAGGATGGGAGTGCCGGGCATCTATCTCGGCGAGGATCTGACAACCGCCGCCGACCTCGTCGATGTGACCATCGGGGGAAATGATCTAGACCCGGCCCGGAACGAAGCTAGTTGAGCCGCACGCCTTTGTCGGCAGCTTCCCGGAACAGCCGCAAGGCCGCCAGGCGAAGCTCGAGCTCGTCCACCACGACGCACGAGAGCTGTTTGAGAACCTCGAGGTTCTGGTCTGAGATCTCGCGGGGGTGCGTGTCGATGATGTTGAGCGTTCCCAGGTTGAAGCCATCGCCTGTGGTCAATTGAGCGCCGGCGTAGAAGCGCAGCCCTAGTTCGCCACGCACCAGAGGGTTATCGAGCGTCCGGGGATCGACGCTCGCATCCGTCACGACCCAAGGTGATCCTTCGAGGATGGCCGAGGCGCACAAACCAGGGTCGCGGCCGATCTCGGTGGCTTCGATCCCGTGCGTCGCCTTGAACCAGATCCGGTCGGCATCGACGATCGTGATTGTCGCTATCGGCACCTCGAAGATCTTCGAAGCCAGATCGGTGATGCGATCGAAGGCGCCGTCGGGCGGAGTATCGAGGATCTCGTACCGATTGACCGCTGCCAGTCGAAGCTCCTCATCGGCGGGCACCAGCCGGCTTGGCGCCGGGACCTCTGCCGGCGGCGCAACCGTGCTTTTCGTCACGACCAGCGGCGAGGAGCAGACCGGACAACCTTCGTCGTCATTCGGCCCCAGATAAACGGTTCGCATGCAGATACCGCAGAAAGCTTCCTTCATGTCACCTTCTCTTTGAGGATTATTTCCTAGCGACCCACTGCGGCGTTGCTACGTTGCCGGAGCGATGACTTCCACTGTGCCGTCCGGGCTCTCGGCATCGATGATGTCCGTACGGCCCTCCAGGAACCTGCTGGTTTGGTCATAAGACAACTCGATCAGTCTGCCCGTGTGTTCCATAGAAGCGAACGGGACGAAGAAGTCCAGAGCGACTGCCGGAAGCATTACCAGTTTCACCTTATCCGACAAGTACGCGAGCTCCAGCGAAAGTCTCTGGGCTCTGGCCAAGGTGAACGCATGAAGGAGGTAGTCCATGGGACGGTTCAAAGGCCGACGCTGACGCGTATGCGACGTTGAATTCATCACGTAGATGGTCGTTGCACCGAGGGCCGCAGCTGGCGCGATGGGCACGTTATTCGCTACACCTCCGTCCGTGTACACGCGTCCGTCGATCTCGACGGGAGGAAATATCCCGGGCATCGCGGTCGAAGCAAGGAGAGGCTGCAGCACTCGGCCCGAAGTGAAAAGCATCTCCGCTCCCGTTTCAAGATCTGTCGCCGTAACCACGAGAGGTATCTGGGCATCCTCGAATCGAGCATCCCCAAGCGTGCGTTCGACGATCTTGCGGATCCCTGAATTGTCGAATACGCGGTTGCCTTTGACGAGCATCCTTGCCCACGACGCCTTGAACCGGCCTCCGGGAAACAGATCCGACTCCTTGAGGTTGCGCCAGTTGGACTCGAGTTTGTGAATTCCATTGGGAGACGGATCGAAGGCGACCCAGGTCGCGTTGAGCGCCCCAACCGATGTACCAACCGTGAGGTCGGGTCGTACCCCGTGATCGATCAGCGCTCGAACGGCGCCCACCTGGAGGGCTCCGAGAGGGCCTCCACCAGAAAAGACGAACGCGACTTTGTCGCGGCGTCGAGTGGCCAGCCGCCTGAGCCACTGCGCCCGCGAAGGTTGGGACCTAGTTGGGGGGGATCCCATGCCCCAAGTATCGGTCTAATCGACCGCTTTAGTGAGACAAAGGACCTAGATCAGCCCGCCGCCTTCTTCTTGGCAGCCGCGGCCTTCGACCGCGCCGTCTTCGTCGCGGCGGTCGACTTAGCTCGAGCAGTCTTCGCGCCGGCCGAAGCTCGCGACTTGGCGGTCTTGGCGGCCGCGGCCCCCTGCTTGCGTGCTTGGGCCGTCGAGCTCGCGGCAGCCTTCTTGCCGGCGTCGGTCGCCTTACGAACCTGCTTGCGCGCGACCTTCACTTCTTTGGTCTTGCCGAGGCCTTTGGCGCTCTTCTGACCGGCCTTTACTGCGGTCTTCGCCAGCTTCACGCCCGCGCCGGCCGCTGCTTTCACGGCGGTCTGTGCAGCCTTCACTTGCTTCTTGGCGGCTTTCGCGTCGCGGGTCTTGGCGACGTCCTTGGCGGTCTTCGACGCGGTCTCCAGCGCCTTCTTACCGACCTTCCCCAAGCTCTGGGCTGCGTCGCCGATCTGCTTACGAGCCTTCTTCAGATCCCTCTTGGATTTCTTTGCCATTACGACCTCCAGTCCCCTAAGTGCCCGCACCCTAACCGAGCACTTTGTCCTCAGCGGGTGGAACGATCGTCAGCGATCCAGATGCAAACGTACCCAGGTTCGGCGTCCGCAAGCGGGGCACCGCATCCAGGAGTGGTGATATTTGACGAGCGGCACGTGGACATGAACCGGGAACAAGAGCGCCGCGAGCTCGAGATAGGAGACGCGCGTCTCCTCACGACACGTTGAGCACTCGACGGTCAGGGTTCGCGCCTTGCGATCCGACTTCGTATACAGAGCGTGCTTACTCGGAACATCATCGCGAACGCTCATCCGGCCCCTCTCTCATCGATAACCGAGGCCAGCTGCCGGTAAGCCTCGGCCCCCGGGTGACCCGGCGCGTACGACATGATCGATACTCCGGCCTGACTCGCCTCGGCGAACCTGATCGATTTCCGCACGGCCGGTTCCAGTATCTCTACCCCGTATCGGCTACCGACATCCTCAAGGACCTCTCGCGCGTGACGTGAGCGTCCGTCGTACATCGTCGGGATAACGCCGATGAGAGCAAGATTCGGGTTCGTGAAGTGTCTGATGTCTTGCAACGTTTCGAGAAGTTGTCCAACGCCGCGATGGGAAAGCGCCTCGCATTGCAACGGTATGACGACCTGCTGGGCCGCGGTGAGTCCGTTGATAGTGAGTATCCCAAGCGAAGGTGGGCAATCGATGAGGACGTAGTCGTAATCCTCTACGACGTCGCGCAACGCCCGTTGCAGCGCGTACTCGCGTCCGGTCTTCGCGAGCAGCACCGCCTCCGCTCCGGCGAGATCGATATTTGCGGGCACGATGTCCACCTCGCGAGTGATGACGACCTTGTCGACCGGCAGGCGTCGAACGAGCACGTCGTTCACGGTCTCCGCAAGCGAATCCGGATCGACGCCGGCGGAATAGGTCAGGGCAGCCTGAGGATCTAGGTCAACCGCTAGAACTCGCTTGCCCAGTCCGTTGAGCCCCGCGGCGATGGAGAACGTTGTCGTTGTCTTCGCGACCCCGCCCTTCTGGTTCGCGAATGCGATTACGCGCGCGCTCATTCCCCTGACGGGGGGGCAGGAACGTCCAGTTCGACGGTCGCAAGCAGCCCCTTGACGCGCTCCGCCGGCCAGCCCTCATCGCGCAGCGCGAGGATCAAGCGGTTGGTTATATCGCCGATCTCTTCTGTCTCGAACGATTCGTAACCATCCAGATAGCCGCGCGCGTAATCCCACGACACGTACTCATCGGGATCCGGATCGAAGGCCGGCTCGTGTACCGGGGATTCACCTTCAGCCAGCAGCTCCTTGAGGTTGCCGGCAAGAAGGTCCCAGGCCAGATAGTGGTCTTCGTCACAGTCCGGGCAATAGAAAACGACGCCCTTGATCGCCTTTGGTCCGAGGAGCTCCTTCAGCGACTGGACATCGACAAGGTCCTGGTGAAGAAGCTCGCGCTCCTCCTCATCCAGCGGCCCTTCCTCTTCGGGGCTCAGCTCCTCATCTGCCATTGGGTGCATCGTATTCGCACGAGACGCGTAGGGGGCGACTAGGCGCAATGGGCTACGCGAATTAGTCCTATTTATTCATTTGCTGTATCGCCTCGATGCCTCATCTTTACAAAGGTGAATTCGCTCCTGAAAGAGGTTCCTGTCGGCAAGGACTGGCCGGGCGACCGCGGGCGACCGCTCGTCCTCGTGGTCGACGACGATCCCGACCTACGGATGCTCGCGAATATCCAACTGAGCGAGGGCTACGACGTCATCCAAGCGTCGAACGGCGCCGAATGCGTAGCGATGGCGATGGAGCGGGCCCCTGACGTGATCCTCCTCGACATCATGATGCCGGGGATGAACGGGACCGAGGTCCTGAACGAGCTCTCCAACCGACCCGAGACCAGAGACATCCCGGTCATCTTCCTCTCGGCCCTCGGCACAACCGAGGACCGGGTCGCCGGTCTAGAGCAAGGCGCAGTCGACTACATCGCTAAACCTGCCGAATCGCGCGAACTGGTCGCTCGAGTCGGAGCCGCCGCTCGAACGCGCGCCCGGCAGGATCGCATCAGGGCTGGCGTCGCTACCGACAAGATCACGAACCTTCCAGACCGGAAGTATTTCGAGGAGCGACTCGGACAAGAGATCTCGCGCTCGGAGAGGAGCAGCGCTCCCCTATCCGTTCTCGTCTTAGACCTCGACGGCTTTGAAGAAGTCAACGAGCAACACAGTCGTGAGGTCGGCGACAAGCTCCTTGCTGAGGCGGCCGAGGCGTTGAAGACGACTCTGCGCACCGCAGACACGCTTTACCGTTACGGCGGCGACGAGTTCGCCGCCATCTTGCCCGACACCGAGTTGGGCACTGCCTACCTTGCCGCCGAGCGCTGCCGTGAGGCTCTGGCTGAGGTTTCCGTCTCGGGCCGTGAAACGAGGGCATCGATCGGTGTGGCGCAGTTCTCGAACGGCCGCACAGCCGAAGAGGTCATCGCACGCGCAGAGATCGCTCTCTTCCGGGCGAAAGAATCGGGTGGCTCGCGGACCTGGCGTGCAGACGACCCTCGTAGGCACGGGATCAACCCCGTTGCACTGTCGGAGGACCTCACCGAGCGCGAGTGGGACATCCTCGTTCACCTTTCACATCGCCGCACGGAACAAGAGATCGCCCGTCGCCTGAGCATCACTCGGGGAACGGTGCGGAGTCACAAAGCTCGGATCCGGCGGAAGCTTCACGTAGCGCCCGACATCCGGCTCTCGGATTTCGTGCGCACGAACTTCAGAGACCTGGTCACTCGACTTCCGAGCGGAGCCTAGGCATGGCTAACTCAAAGAAGCGCGTGCTGGTTATCGACGACGAAGCCGACATCCGCATGATCGTCGGACTCAACCTCGGCCTTCGAGGAATGGAGTTCGGCGAGGCTCGGGATGGGGCCGAAGCGATCGAAGCGATCAAGCAAGGCCAGTGGGAAGCATGCGTCCTCGATCTTGCGATGCCGCAGGTCGACGGATTCGACGTGTTGCGCGCCTTGGGCGAGGAAGGCCTGACGAATCAGCTGGCTGTGATCGTGCTCTCGGCGAAGAACGCCCCGTCGGTCGCCATCGAGGCGATGGAGCTCGGCGCGCATGCTCACCTCATCAAGCCGTTCTCTCCAGCAGCCGTCGCGACCCTGGTTGAGGATCTGATCGCACTGACCCCTGAAGAGAGAGAGATCCGCCGGCAGCAGGAGATCGACCGTGCCGGCGCGTTGAACCGACTCGGGATGAGAACGGTCTAATGGCGGCCGCGGAAGAGCCGCTGAGGATCCTCATGGTGGGGGCAGACGCCTCGCTCTGGATCGGGCTCTCGAGCGTGTTCGGCGTTCGCTCGTCTCAGATAGTCGTTCCCAAAGAGATCGACGAGGCGAACCTGATCCAAGCCTCAGCCGGCGTCGATGTGGTTGTTGTCGTGCTCACCTCGGACAACATCGAACCGTTGCACATCGTGGCCGGCGTTGGACTTCAGAAGAGAACCGTTGTGCTCGCCGATCCCGGCGACATGCGGCTTGCGGCCGAGGCCGTTCTCTTCGGCGTCGCAGGGTATGTCGAGAAAGGGGCTACCCCGGAGCATCTGGCACGAGCCATCACGCAGGTCGCTGCTCGCGGCATGTACTTCGACGGGCCGGCGGCGGCTGAGATGCACACCCGGTTCGAGAGCGTGAACCCGGGATCAAGCATGTCCCATCTCGCCGCAGCAAAAGCTCTCGCATCCGCCCTCGAGCTCAAAGACACGTACACCGGCGGCCATGCCGAGCGAGTAACCCAGATGGCGATGAAACTCGCTCGGATCGCGATGTGGGAGGAGGCGCTGCCCAGCCAGACCTTGGAGGCCGCCTTCCTCCTTCACGACATCGGCAAGATCGGCATCCCCGAATCGATCCTCAACAAGCCCGGCAAGCTCACCGACACCGAGCGCCGAGTGCTTCAGACGCACCCGATCCTCGGCGAACGAGTCGTCTCACCCCTTGGCTTTCCGGCCGCCGTAGGACAGGTGATCCGTCACCACCACGAGCGCTGGGACGGCAGTGGCTACCCCGACGGTCTAGCCGCGGAGGCCATCCCGGCCCCCGCCCGACTTTTCTCGATCGCCGACGTCATCGACGCCATGACCTCTGTGCGTCCTTACAGGAAACCGGTCTCCTTCGAGCAAGCCGTGGAAGAGATCATGCGCTGTGCCGGGACCCAGTTCGATCCGATGCTTTGCGCTCTCGCCGAAGATGCATTCTTGGAGAGTCCGCTCGAGCTCTTCGGCACGACCCTCCTGTAGCTCTCTACAGCGTCCTGAGGTAGGCGTCGAGGATCCTCTCGCCCCAGAAGATCGCGAGCGCGCTGCCGAGCGCGAGGAACGGGCCGAACGGAACCTCGCTCTTTCGATCCCCCCCCGCCATCAACCGCGGGATCGCGCCGAGGATGCCGCCGCATAGAACCGAGAGGAACATCGCCACCAAGATCGGACCGGGCACTCCGAGATATCCGACGAACATCCCCAATAGAAGTGCGAGCTTGACGTCACCGTGGCCCATTCCTTCCGGATACGCGAGAGCGATCCCGAAGAAGGGCCCTGCAAACAGCGCTGGTCCGATGGCAGCACCCTCGAGTGAATGCGCCCCGCTGCCGATCGATGCAGCCAGCAAGGTTGCCCATGCTGCCAACGCCACGATCCCAAGCAGGCGCAGCCACATCGGGTAAGCGGGAAGGTCCGCGCCTTCTTCGGATTCGTCGCCGATCGGAGCATCGCTTTTCTTCTCCGGCCAATACTCGAGGCCCGCGATAGTCAACGCAAGGATGGCTCCAAATATCGCCGTGCCACTGAGCCGAAGTTGATCGTCGATCCCTGCGGCCACGACCAGAACAACCGCTCCGACGATGAGAGCGGGCCCGGTGATGCGATCGGGCAATAACTTCGTGTCGATGTCGATCACGCTCAAGACGACGAGCACCCAGAAGAAGGCTGCGTATGCGACAGCCTCGAACGACACGTCGAACTTATAGACAGACCCCACGAACAGCGCGCACGTGGCTAATTCGATCAACGGATAGCGGATCGAGATCCGCTGCCCGCAATGCCTGCACTTGCCGCGGAGGAATAGGTAGCTGAAGACCGGGATGTTCTCGGCCGCCCCAAGTTGTGCTCCGCAGTTGGGACACTTGCTGCGACCGGTTGAGATCGATTCCTTTTTCGGGATGCGGTAGGAGAAAGCTGTCGCGAAACTTCCGAAGATCAGTCCGAATCCCGCGGCCACGAAAACGGCGTACGCGTCGGGCGTCATCCGAAGATGGCTACTCGGGGTCGCCTATGTGGTTCCGGATCCTCTCGAGCAGCGTGTCGGCTTCGAACGGTTTCATGATGACGTTGTCGGGTCCGATCTCATCGTCGAACATCTCGTGAGCATCGGGCTTGCCCGTGACCACGACGATCGGGATCCCCGATGTGGTCGGGTGCCTTTTCATCTCATCGAACATCCGGCCCCCAGAGACGTCCGGCATCATGAGGTCGAGAAGGATCAGATCCGGCTTCCGGAACTCGGCCTTCGCCAAGCCCTCGAGCCCATCCCTGGCCTCCATGACGTCGTAGCCCTGCTGCTCGAGGATGAACTTCTCGAGCTCTCGAACCGCCTCTTCGTCTTCAACGATCAGGATCGTCTTGCTCATGAGGCGAAAAGCTACCAGCAGAACCGCCTAAGTGGAGCTTTTCGAGCGGATGGGTGGGTAGCCTGGAGCCATGAAGACGATCCTCATCGTCGATGACGACCAGGACTTGAGGTACATGCTCAAGTACCTCATCCAGTCGACAACCGGGTTCGAGGTCGTGGGCGAGGCCGCCGATGGCAATGAAGCGATCGAGCAAGTGCGGAAGCTGGATCCCGATCTCGTCATCATGGATGCCGCCATGCCGAATATGGACGGCGTCGAGGCGACGAAGCGGGTCCGGGACATGCAGCCCCGGATCTACATCCTCGGCCTGACCGCCTTCGCCGACTACCCCGAGATGATGCTGGGGGCCGGAGCCAACAAGTGTCTGCTCAAGACAGAGGCCTACGGGAACCTGACCAACATCCTGGCGCAGTTGAAAGACGAATCCGAGTCCGGCGAAAGCTGGGTCCCCTAGCTACTCCCACAGACCTCGGACGGGAGCATCTGGGGGCCTCCTGCCCATGACCGCTTCGACCATCCGAACGACCCGTACCGATTCCTTCACATCGTGGACCCGAACCATCGCGGCTCCGCCGAGGACGCTGAGCGCAACGAGGGCAAGTGACCCTTCAAGTCGCTCCTCGAGAGGAAGGCCGAGGGTCTCGCCCACCACGTCCTTGCGCGAGGCGGCAACGAGGACGGGCCAGGGGCCACTCGTCAACTCGTCGAGACGCGCCATCAGCTCAAGTGAATGGAACGTGTTCTTCCCGAAGTCGAGCCCGGGATCAACGATCAAGTCATCATCCGTGAGACCGCAGCCCTTCGCCCGCTCCGACAGCTCGTTCCAGGTGCCTAGAACGTCTCTCACCACGTCGTCGTAGCGAGGGTGGAGAGGGCGACCTCTGATCTGTCCCCCGTGATGCATAAGCACGAGTCGCGCGTCGTGCCGGGCTGCGACCGCGCAGAGTTCCGGATCGTCGAGCCCGGTCACGTCGTTGAGGATTGAAGCCCCCGCTTCGAACGCACGTGTTGCGACGTTGGGGCGCGCTGTCTCGACGGAGATCGGAACCGTCGTCTTGCCCCGAAGCGCCTCGACGAGAGGGACGAGCCGATGCGTCTCCTCGTCCTCGTCGACATCGGGCCCCGGCCCGGCTTTCACCCCGCCGAGATCCAGAACATCGGCTCCCTCTTCCACGAGACGGAGGCCGTGTGCTATCGCAGCGTCGAGTTCCACGTTCAGACCGCCGTCATAGAAAGAGTCTGGTGTGCGATTCACGATGCCCATCACAAGACATCGCTCGATCGGGCTCATTCCAACACCACCGCCGGAGTCCTCCGTGCGGTCGAAACGAGATAGATGCCGAACAGGATCGCGAGGCCGCCGGGATAGATGAGCAGCGATGGGACCTCGTCGAATACCAGAAACGCCAGAACCGTCGCGATGATTGGCTCGGCCATGATGGCGACCGAGACCGTGGTCGCGTCGAGATCGCCGAGCACGAAGTTGATGACGGTGTGGCCCAGGAGTTGAGGGCCGACGATGAGACCGGCGATCGCCCACCATGTCTGCGCGTCGTAGCCCCATAGCGGCACGCCGGCGATTAGACAGATCACGAGAACCAGAACTCCAGCCGCCGAGTAAGTGACCACTGCGTACTCGAGGATCCCAAGCTCTCGTCGTGCGATCTCACCTCCGATCGCATATCCGGCAACTGTTGCGCCCCCGAGAAGAGCCAGCAGATCGCCCTTGATCGACGAGCCGCTCCAGCCCCCTCCGCCGCTCACCAGAGCGGTGCCTGCCAAGGCCACGAGGATGCCGATCCAGACAGACTTCTTGAAGCTCTCTTTGAACAGGAACCGAGCGGCGAGGGCCGTCCAGACGGGGGTCGTCGTGACGAGAAGGACCGAAGACGCGATCGAAGTGAGCTCCAGCGACGTCAGCCAAGTGAGGAAGTGGGCCGCGAGGAAAACGCCGGCAAGGATCGGAACTTTGAACTGCTCCGGCCTCATCTTGCGGAGCCCTCTTGTGGCGAACGGCAAGAGCAGGCCGGCGCCTCCCACGCAACGCCAGAACGAGATGGCGAACGGCTCGGCATCGCCTCCGTACTTGGATCCTGCGTAGCGGACCAGGATGGCCGAGATCGAGGCGGCCAATACACCGACCCAGAGGAAAGCCCAGGGGATCCATCCGGCCTTCGTGGGGGCCGCGGCGCCCGCCGGGGTGGAGCTCATCGGCCGTAGCCTACGGGCCATGTCCGCACCCGAGGTCGCCGTTGGAGCCGTCGTCATCAAGGACGGCGCGCTCCTGATGGTCCGTCGCGGCAATGAGCCTGCGAAAGGACTGTGGACGATCCCAGGGGGCCGGATCGAGCATGGGGAAACGATCGAGGCTGCCGTCCTCCGAGAGGTGCGCGAGGAGACGGGGCTTCTCGTCGAGGTCGGTTGGCTCCTCGGCATCCACGAAGTCATCGACGAGCACCACTTCGTGATCCTGGACTACGAAGCCGAGGCCCCCGACGGCCAGGAGCCGGTCGCAGGCGACGACGCGGCCGAGGTGCGCTGGGTGCCACTAGCCGAAGTGGAGTCCCTGGACACCACGGACCACCTGGTCGACCTACTCAGAGAGTGGGGCATCCCCCTCTAGCCGAGCTAGCAGACGAAGAGCGCGACGAGTTGGTGTTCCTGGACCGTGGTGCCTGCCGGCGGGTTCGTCTCGACGACGGTGGTGCCGGGGCACGACTGTTCGACGTGAACCCGAAGACCCTTGCTCTCTAACTGGGAGGTGGCTGCGTCCACGTTCATGCCTCGGACATCCGGCATCTTCAGGGTCTTGTATTGAGGTCCAACCGAGACGTACATCGTGATGGTCGAGCCCTCGGGTGCGACGCTGGCGGCGGGCGGATCGGTCTCGATCACGCGGCCTTCCTCGATGTCGTCCGAGTAGGCGTTGGTCACGACGACCGCGAAGCCGGCCGCCTCCAATTCACCTTTCGCTTTCTCGAGCTTTAGCCCCTCCACCGCAGGGATCGACGTCGGCTGCGGTCCCTTGCTCGTGACGAGGTTGACCTCGGTCCCCCAAGTCAACTTTCCCTCGGATGGGTCCATCCCTATGACTACTCCCTCTTTCTCGAGCGAGTAGTCAGACGTGATGTGACCAAGCACCAGATGATGTTGAGTCAGGACCTTGTCGGCTTTCTCCGCCGTCAGCCCGATGATCTTTGGCAGCGCGACCTTCGGTGGACCGGCCGAGACGATGAGCTCGATCGCCGACCCCTCTTCCAATTCACCGGAGCTAGGCGACTGGCTGATCACCGATCCCTTCGGGATGCTCGGGTCGCGTTTGCGGTCGGCGACGCTGACGTCGAGATCCACTCCCGACGCTTCTCGGTTCGCTCGAGCTACCGACATACCGGTCAGGTCGGGAACTTCGATCATCTGAGGAAGGACGAACGTCTGGAAAGCCATCGCGCCGCCGGCGATCAGCAGCAGGACCAGCACGAGTGCGAAAGCGAGCTTGAGCCGCGAGCCCTTTCGGCGCGGCCCCCGCTTGCGTCCGGCGATATGAGTGGTCGGCTCCATGTCGGGAAGCACGATGTCGCCCGTGATCTGATCGAGGAGCTCCGAGACGGGTGGCGCCTCCGGCATCGAGCGGACCGCGACCCGACGAAGGGCTCCCGACATCTCCGACGCATCGACATAGCGGTCGGCCGGGTCGACTGCGCACGCCTTTAGAACGACGTCGTCGAGATCGCTCGGGATGTTTGGATCCCAGTTCGAGGGAGGTTGTGGCGGCTCGTGTGCGCGCCGCTGCAAGAGATCGCCGCCGGCGCCCTGCAGCGGAGGCAGACCCGTCAATAGCTCGGCGAGGACCGCGCCAGCGGCCCATATGTCGGAGGCGAACGTCGCTTCCTGGCCGCGCGCCTGCTCGGGAGAGAGATAGCGAAGGGTCCCGGCCATGGATCCGCCGGGTTGGGTGCGTTCGGCATCCGTGAACGCGGCGATGCCGAAGTCGACGACCTTCACTTGGCCTACGCGATTCAGCAACACGTTCTCCGGCTTGACGTCCCGGTGAACCAGTCCCGCGGAGTGAGCTACGAACAACGCGTCGCACATCGCAGCGACTACCTCGACGGCTTGTGCAGGCTCGAGCGATCCGCGCGTCACGAGCACGTCGCGCAGGTCGGTGCCCGACACGTACTCCATCACCATGTAATAGGTGCGCTCGTCTTCGCAGCCCCAGTCGTGAACGTGAACGATGTTGGGGTGGTTCAAACGAGCCGCGGCCCGAGCTTCGGCCCGGAAGCGCTCCACGATGTCGGGGTCATTGGCGAGGCTCGGTTGCAAGACCTTGATCGCCACCGAACGATCGAGCAGAAGGTCGTGGCCGCGATAGACCTCGCCCATTCCCCCGCCCGAAACGCGAGCGATCATCTGATAGCGATTGGAAAGGGTCTCGCCGACGAGGTCCCGCATCACGCGCATGGCTTAGCCCCCTCCGTGCTGTCGCAAGTGGTAGTCGAGCCGGCTGTCTAAAACGGCAAGGTCGCGCGCTGCGGCCTGGGCTTCGGCCAGCGCTGAGTTCGCCTGCGCTGCCGCGTCCTCGGAGATTCCCTTCATCTCGTTGAGAGACTCTTTGAGTTTCGTGAGTGAGGCCCAAAGGCGGTCGCTGACGGTGTCGATGCGCTCGCCGGCGCGGTCGCCCGTGGACTCGAGCTCGGCCACGCGATCCGTAAGTGCCTTCGTCTCGTCCTCCAATTGCGCGATCGCCTGTGCCGCATCGGCGGCAAGGGTTCTCGCCTGGTCGTCCGTCGCCGGCTGATCGGAACCCGGTCCACACCCGGCAAATAGAAAAGCCGCGGCGAGAACGAGGGCCGCGCCGGTGCCGGCCGCCGCCCGTTTCATGGGTCGAATCGTCACACGAGCCTCCCCGGCCCCCACGGATATCCCCAGTGGTCTCTAAACCTCAGAAATTAACAGAAGTAACAATAGCAACAAGAGGGGGCGAGCGGAAGCCCTGAGCCGGCGCTAGGTGAGGCGGGCGACGAGCGGGATGTGATCGGACGCTGCGGCCTCGACCGTGAACACTTCGGTCGCCCGGAGGCCCGAGCTGACCACGATGTGATCGATCTGCCGCCCTTTCAGGCGACCCCGGTGGGTCACGAGGTGCGGGCCGACCGGCTTCAGGCCGATCTCGACCAGCGGTGTGAGGGTCCTGCGGGTCTGGTTGAAATCCCCGAGAACCGTCATCTCCCCCTCGAGTCGGGACGTGATGTCGGCGAGCGCGGTCGTCTGAAGGATCCTGGCGGCTCGCTGGGTCGCGAGGTGGGTGGCGACGATCCAGGTTCCGTCGGCTCGGACCACCAGTGCCCCCCTCGGCTCCTCGTTACCTACTCGTGGGAGAGGAACGAAGCTCGGGTCCAGCGGCTTGAACGAGGCGAGAGCGATCCCGTACTCGCCCCCGGCTCGATCGAGCGTCGGGAAGAACGAGACCGCCATCCCAGTCAGCTCCGCGAGGATCGCGGGCTGGTCGACCTCTCCGCTCCGGAGGAGACCTCGATCGAGCTCCTGAAGAGCGACGATCTCGGCCCCGGTTTCGATGATGGCTTCGGCCGTGCGCTGAAGGTCGATCACGCCATCCGGTCCCTCCCCGTGGTGGATGTTGAAAGTGGCGACGGTGAGGGCCTGCATGGCGGGGAGGATAGGCGCGCCCGCATGGGAGCATTGAGCGAGATGAGCTCCTCCGATATCGACACCCAGGTGGGCGACTCAGGCGAAGTCACCTACTGCTACGGGCACCCCAAGACACCGACGAAGCTTCGCTGCTCTCGTTGCGATCGGCCGATCTGCGGCAGATGCGCGATCCCGGCGCCCGTGGGCCAGCACTGCCCTGAGTGCGTAGCCGAGGCGAGGAAGTCGACGCCGAAGGTCCGGGCCGCCCTCCAGGCGAATGCCCCAGCCGTGTTCGCTTTGTTGGCCATCAACGTAGTGCTGTACATCGCCCAGCAGGTGAGCTTCGACGTCACAGAAAAACTGGCGATGATCCCCCAAGCGGTCGACGCTGGCGAGTGGTATCGCCTGATCACCGCCATGTTCCTGCACGCGTCGCTGTGGCACATCGGTTTCAACATGTACGCGCTATATCTCTTCGGCCCCACCATCGAGCAAGCGTTCGGCACCTGGCGTTTCGTGGCCATGTATTTCATAGCGGGCTTGGCCGGAAGCGCTGCGTCGTTCGCGTTCCCACCGCACGTCGCGAGCCTGGGCGCATCGGGAGCGATCTTCGGAGTCCTGGGCGTGATGCTCGTGTATCTCTACAACCGGCGAGCTCAGACCTTCATAGGCCACTACCTTCGGAACCTCTTGGGGCTCCTCGCTCTGAACTTCTTCATCGCGTTCCTGCCCGGCCTGAATATCGATTGGGTCGCTCACCTCGGCGGCCTGATCGGGGGCATGGCGCTCGGCTACGGCTTCGATCGAGGCATGGGGGCAACTGCCAAGTCGCCTCCGGCTCTACAGCTGGCGGCCGCCGTCCTCGTGTTCGGCGTCTCGGTAGCCCTAGTGGTGACGGGGCCGTTCGGAGTCTGAGCTCGGTTAGCTATTGACTTATTAGAAGATATCTTCCTATTCTTTCCCCATGCGCAGGAAAGCGGGGACGCTCATCCCCCTGGAGCTGGAGATCCTCGAGGCCGGCCTCGACCTCCGGCGACGCGGGCGAGACGAATTTCATGGATTCGCCATCGCCAAGCACATCCAGGAACTCGACGGAGCGCGCCGACTGACCTCGCACGGAACCCTGTACAAAGCCCTCGCCCGCATGGAGAAGGCCGGGTTGCTCGACAGCCGTTGGGAGGACCCCGAGATAGCGGCCGGCGAGCAGAGACCCCGGCGTCGTTTCTATGTGGTTACCGGCGTGGGCGAACGTGCGCTGGCGGCGCACCGGGTTGCGCACCCGAACCCGGCGGCCGCGCGGAACCTGGGTCTGGAGCACATGTGAGCCTCCTCACCACGTCGACTCGACTGTCGGCGCGGTGGACGGCCTTCTACACGCAGGGGCTCCCGGAGGGGCAACGTTCGGCTCGACGAGCCGAGATCGCCTCCGACTTGTGGGAGCACACGCAGTTCGACATCGACGCGGGTGAGAACCCTGCCGACACGGGCTTCGAGATCCTCATGCGGACGTTGTTCGGTATCCCCGCCGATCTCTCCTGGCGTCGCTCGATAGCGCGCTCGGCTCCCAACAGAGCAGCGCGCTTCATTCCGAACGGAGAAAGAACAATGCTTAGTCGATTTCTTGGGGGCCTAGCCACGGTCTTCACTGTTTTCATAGGCGTGTTTCTGATCGCCAACTCATTCGGAGGCATTCTGAATGGCAGTACGACGGACATGATCTGGGTTATCCCGGGTGAGTTGATCCCGGGCGTGCTCATGATCGCCGGCGTGTATCTCGTCCATCGAAACCCAAGGTTGGGCACAACGATGACTATCGCCGGGGCTGTGATCGCTGCCTCCGTTCACTTCTGGATGGCATTCCTCGGCGTGCCCGTAGCTGTGGCGATCATCCTCGGCTCCCTGAGCCGCGGCGGAATGATCGGCAACAAGACCTCAGCAACCGCCTAAACATTCATCACCTATCCGCGAACGTGGCGCATATCGCCGCTTTCGCGGATAGGTGGCGGTTAGTTCTAGGAGATCTCCACTCGGCCGTTCTTGATCACTGCTTGGCCGTCCGGGTTGTAGGTCTCGAAACCGTAGTTGCCGGAGTCGTCGAGCTTCCAGAACTTCGTCGTTAGCTCTTGGCCGGGCAGCACCGGCTTGGAGAAGCGCACCGAGACCCTCTTGATGCGGGTTGGATCTCCACCCGCAAGCCCGTCGACGGCGGCCTTCGTCGCGATCGCCATCGTGCACATGCCGTGGTTGATGATCCCAGGGAGGCCGACCATCTTCGCGGTGTTCTCATCGAGGTGGATCGGGTTGTGGTCACCAGACGCGTCGGCGTAGCGATGCGTTTGGTCGTCGTCGACCTTCGTTGATTCCTCGTAGACAACGTCGCGTTGCTCGGTCTCGGCGGACGGCGCCTTGGACCCACCACCGCCGGAGCCTCGGATGAACGATGTCGCGCGGATCTCGGCTACCGGCTCGGCGTTCTGGTTCGTGATGTCGACCTTCACGGTGAAGGTCTCGCCGGTCTCTTTCTGTTCAACGGACTCGAGGATGCCTTTGAGGGTGAGCGTGTCACCGGGCTTCACCGGCTTGAGGAGCACGTGCTCCTCTTCGCCGTGCACGAGCCGCATGACGTCGGCGTTGAGCTCCGAGTCCAGCGCCGCTTTGCCGAGGTACTCGAACGCGGGGACTATCGGGAAGATCGGAGACGCGACTACGTCATCGCCGCCGAGGTAGCGCTCGTTCAGGTCGTTCGTCGCTCGGGCGTATTTCTCGATCCCCTCCGTGGTGACTTCGAACGTGCCGCTCTCGTACTCCTTGCCGACCAGATCTGCGTTGAGTCCCATCGGTCCTCCTTATTCGGGTAGCTCGATGTCGGCCTCGCCGACGATCGCCGTCTCCTCTTCAGGGAGGTCGAGTTCGGCCGGACCGCTCCCCCGCCGTCTCGCCTCGACAGTCACCTTCACCAATCCGTTCTCCACCGCGACCACCCGACCGGAGCAGACGAGCTCGTCGCCCGCCCAGACCCGCGTCGTGAAGCGAACCTTGTAGCGCTTGATGTGCTGCGGCCCTCCGAACCAATCGGAGACCGCGTGAGCGAGGTAACCGGCGTTGAGCATCCCCATCGCGAAGACGGTGGGCGCTCCTTGAGCTCGTGCGTACTCCTCGTCCTGATGGATCGGGTTGTCGTCGCCTGAGGCCTCGGCGTAGGCCACAAAGTCATCGACCTTGAGGGGGCCGAACGCCACCTCGCCAAGCTCTGAGCCGGGCGTGACATCCGCGAGCCGAACGCTGCGAACCTGGCTCATGTACCCACCCCCGGATCCTTCGCCGTTTCGATCAACGTGTAAAAGGCGGTGAGGACTTCTTCGTCGTCCGAATCGGTAAACACCGACTCGTAGGTGACGAACCTCATGGAACCGCCACGCTTCCCTTCCTTGGTGAAGTCCTTCGAGATCCGCATCCGCCCCTTGAGCGTCTCGCCGGCGACCGGGAGGCGGTTGTAAAGAAACTCTTGCTCGCCGTGAAGAACCCGGCCGTAATCGAGATTGGCCCCCAGCCTCCGTTCGCGTTCGTCGCGGGGGACCTGGAAGATCTGGGTGACAGAAAAGGTCGGCGGCGCGATCACGTCCGGAAAACCGTGAGCGTGGGCGGCCTCCGGATCGTGGAGCACGGGGTTCTCTTCTCCGACCGCGGCCGCGAACCGTCCGACATGGTCGGCGGTTACCGGTAACTCGAAGTCGATGTGCGACTCTGCCATCGGTCCTACTGCCCCGACGCTTTGCCGAGCATCGGCATCATGCCTTCGGGCTGGATGCCGTTCGGGAAAGCCTTCTGCAGCTCGCCGAGAAGCGCGTCGGGGTCCCAGAGGCTGTCGCCGCCCTTGATGAAAGTCCCGACGTCCCACGGCTTGAGGACGTTGATGGTGCTCCCGTAAACGAAGAAGCACTGGCCTGTGATGTTCTGGGCCGCGTCCGAGCAGAGAGCCACAACAACGGGCGAGATGTTCTCGGGGCCGAGCGGGTCGTATTCACCCTCGGGCGGCTTCGGCATCCCACCGAAGATGTCCTCGGTCATGCGCGTCCGAGCGTTCGGAGCGAGCGAGTTGACCGTGACCCCATAACGCGAGAGCTCCTGGGCCGAGATGATCGTGAATGCAGCGATAGCCGCCTTCGCCGAGCCGTAGTTGGTCTGACCGACGTTGCCGAAGACCCCGGACGGGCTCGATGTGTTGATCACACGGCCGTTGATCGGATTGCCCTCTTTGCTCTGGGCCCGCCAGTAGTTCGCAGCGTGGTGGGTCGGCGCGAAGTGGCCCTTCAGGTGAACGGCGATCACGGCGTCCCACTCCTCCTCGGTCATAGACACGAGCATCCGATCGCGCAAGATGCCGGCGTTGTTGACCAGGATGTCGAGCCGGCCGAAATCGGCAACGGCCTGCTTGACCATGTTCTCCGCTGCGGAGAAGTCGGCGACGTTGTCGTAGTTCGCCGTCGCCTCTCCGCCCAGGGCCTTGATCTCATCGGCGACCTGCTGAGCGGGCGTCGAGTCGGAGCCTTCTCCCGCCGTGGAACCGCCGAGGTCGTTGACCACGATCTTGGCGCCGGCGTTCGCGAGCGCTATCGCGTGCTCCCGGCCGATGCCGCGGCCCGCGCCGGTGATGATCGCTACCTTCCCATCGAGCGTTGCCATGCCTCTTCCTCCTGAGTGTTTGGTTGGCTGCCTAATCTAGACGTCCGAGGATGCTGCGACTGATGACGATGCGTTGGATCTGGCCCGTGCCTTCGAAGATGTCGTAGACCTTGATGTCCCGGAACCACTTCTCGACGAGGTGCTCTTTCGAGTAGCCCTCGGGGCCCATTATCTGGATCGCTCCGATGCATGCGCGCATCGCGGCCTGTGGCGCGTAAGCCTTGCTCATCGAGGCTTCCTTCGAGTTCGGGATCTTGTTGTCGGCCATCCAGGCCGCCTTCCACACGAGCCCGCGGGCGGCGGTCAGTTCCCGCTTCATCGTCCCGAGCTTCTGCTCGATCGCCGCTTTGCGAGTGAAGTTCGTGGTCATCGGCAGCTCGGCGGCAACCCAATCGCGTGCGTACTCGTACGAAGCTCTACCGATGCCCAATCCCATCGCCGCCACCGAGGGCCGCGAGCTGTCGAAGGTTTTCATCGTCCCCTTGAAGCCGGAGCCCTGCGGCTCGAGCGCGGCCTCGCCGCCCAGGATGTGGTTGAAAGGGATGCGGCAGTCATCCAGGCTGAAGGCGGCGGTCTCGGACGCGGTGAGACCGAGCTTCTTCTCGATCTTCAGGATGTTGAAGCCCGGCGTGCCCTTCTTGATCACGAAGAACTTTTGGCCCTGACGTCCGAGAGACTTGTCGACCGTTGCGTTCACGACGACGATTTCGGCCCTCGCGCCATTGGTGCAGTAGACCTTCTGCCCATTCAGCACCCACTCATCGCCGTCGCGCCGCGCCGTGGTCTGTACGTTGGAAACGTCGGAGCCCGCCTGGGGCTCCGTGACTGCAAGCGCTCCGAAACGGGGCTCATCGGACTGGACGTTGAAGACGTCATCGAGGAACTCTTTCTTCTGCTCCGGAGTCCCTGCCGCGAGGATCGAAGGAGCAGCGAGGCCGGGGCCGGGGATGTTCAACAGCACGGCGGGATCGCCCCATGCAAGTTCCTCGGAGCCCACCACACCGAGCATGCTGCCGATCGACTTTCTTTCCTCGTCCCCGTCAGACCTCTCCTCCGGCATCATCGACGCGCGGTTGCCGGCCAGCTGTCCGAGTTGCTTGATCGTTTCGACGGGGAGGACGCCCTTCTCGTCGGCCTCACGCGCTATGGGGCGCAGCGTCGACTCCGCGAACATGTGAACGAAGTCGCGCACCGCGGCAACGGTTTCGTGTAGTTCGAAGTCGATAGGCATCAGCTGCTCACCTCCACGCTTCGAGCGACCATCACGTCGCCGATCAAGTCGGGGGCGTCGAAGACGGAAAGTGTCACAGCGTCGCGGAACCACTTCTCTACGGGATGGTCTCGAACGTAACCGTGTCCTCCTAGGACCTGCACCCCATCGTCGCCTGCGAGCAACGCCGCTTCGAGAGCCTGGCCTGTCGCTTCAGCCAGATCGGAGAGAGTCGCATCGCCTCGATCGATCTTCCAGGCCGCGCGCCAGACGGACATGCGCGCCGCGTCCACGAGGATCGCCATGTCGGCGATCTTGAAGGAGATCCCTTGGAAGGCCCCGATGGGCTTTCCGAACGCCTCGCGCTCGATCGCGTATTGCGATGCGTATTCCAAGGAGGCTCGAGCGCACCCCACGGCGATCCCGGCGGTCATCAACTTCGACCACAAGAGCGCCGACTCGAGGGAATCGCCGCCCAACGGCTCGGCAGCGCCGTCGAAACTAACTACCGAAGTTGGGGCCGCCTCGAGGCCGAGCTTGTCTTCAGGCTTCACTATCTCGAAGGACTCCGGAGAGACGATCCCTGCAGCAAGACCATCTGCAGACCGACCGACGACTATCCCTATCCCGGCATCGCCCGCATTGAGAACCCCGTATTTCGTTCCCTTGACCTTGGTCGTGTCGATGGTGGTCTCCAGGGACTCGAGATCCCCAGCGGAGACTTTCTCGGCCACGGCCACGAAGGAAGCGGCAAGGCGATCCTCCGCATAGGCCGGCAGGAATCGCTTCTTCTGGTCGTCACTCCCCGCCAGGCCGAGGACTATCGCCGGCAGCCCCGACCCAAGCACGTGGTAGGCGATCCCCGGATCTCCGAAGGCGAGTTCCTCAGCCGCGATCGCGTACGTGACGGCATCGAAGGTCCCCCCTCCGCCATATTCCTCGGAGATCGGCGCCGCAACGCCGATGTCATAGATCTGACCTCTGATCTCCTCAGAGGTCCGGCCGGCCGACTCGCAATCTCGGGCCGCCGGCCTTAATACCTCTCGCGCGAACTCATTGAGCGTTTCCTTCAGGGCGACCTGTTCCTCGGTCGGATGAAGGTCGAAGGCCACCGTCAACCTCCTGGTTTGGGGTTACTTGACCGGTCGGTCAAGTTCGGCCGCGAGTATAGCCAAACCCCGGAATGAAGCTTCCGAAAATTTTCCTGGCCGATGCGCGATTAGTGCTCACGGTTGTGCTTTTATTTGGGCTACGTGAGAAAGGAGGTGGTCCCAGATAGATAGTAGTTATGGACCTCGCGAGGTGGCCGGCTGCTAGTGGCCTAAAGCTCCACGGATCCTGACCACTTCCTTAGATCCAAGGCCACTGGTCAGAATCCCAACCGGTTCACCGACATCTCTCGTTCCGGTAGGTCCACCGGACGCTTCGGCGAAGTACGAGAGACGCAGAGCCGAACAAAGAGAGGCCCCCGGGTTTCCGGGGGCCTCTTACTTTTCGCTCACGCGCCCTTCAGCAGCTTGGCGAACTTCTTTTCGTCCACCATCTCGATGCCCAACTCTTGAGCCTTGTTGAACTTGCTGCCGCCGGGGCTCGTGCCGACCACTACGAAATCGGTTTTCTTGCTGACGCTGCCGACGACCTTGCCTCCGAGATCCTCGATGGCCTTGGTCGCCTCCTCGCGCGAGTACTTCTCGAGCGTGCCTGTGATCACGAAGTTCTTGCCGAGCAGTGGTCCTTCTTTCTTCTTCGGTGTCTCGGTTGGATCCACACCGGCCTGTTTCAGCTTCTGGATGATCTCCCGGTTGCGCTCCTGAACGAAGAACTCGACGATCGATGTCGCGATCACCTCGCCGAACCCCTCTATCGCCTTGATCTCGTCGACGGTCATCGACATGAGGCGATCGAGCGAGCCTGCCTCTCCGGCCAGGTCGAACGCGCGGCCCCCGACGTGCGGGATCGTCAAACCGATCAACAAGTTTCCGAGCGATCGCTGCTTCGAGTTCTCGATCGACTTCATCAGATTGTCGACGGAGATCTGACCCCAGCCCTCCAGCTCGAGGATCTTCGAAGGGTCGAGGTAATAGATGTCCCCGACATCGCGAAGCCAGCCCTTCTCGACGAAGTCGTAGATCGACTGGTAACCGAGACCTTCGATATCCATCGCACCACGAGCAGCGAACCGGAACAGCCGTTCAACCCGTTGTGAAGGACAGTCGAGTCCTATGCACCGAGCGACGGATTCGCCCTCTCTGCGGACGATGTCCGAGCCGCACGATGGGCACTTCTTCGGCATCTTGAACTTGCGCTCTTTGCCCGTCCGCTTCGATACGACGGGGCCGACGACCTCTGGGATGACGTCACCTGCGCGACGGACGATGACCGTGTCCCCAATGCGAACGTCCTTGCGCTTGACTTCATCTTCGTTGTGAAGGGTCGCCGTCGAGATCGTTACGCCGCCGACGAAGACGGGCTCGAGTTGAGCCCATGGCGTCGCCGCTCCGGTCGCGCCGACGTGCACATGGATGTCCTTCAGCACCGTTGTGCGCTCCTCGGGTGGGAACTTGTAGGCGATCGCCCAACGGGGGGCTTTCGCGGTCCATCCCAGTTCTTCTTGGTGCGCTATCGAATCGACCTTCACTACGACGCCGTCTATCTCGTATCCAACGTCGTGGCGATGTTTCTCCCAGTGCTGACAGAAGTCGTAGACCGCGTCGAGGTCGCCGACCTGTCGGGTCTCTGGATTGACGCGCAACCCCCATCCCTTCAGGGCCTCAAGGGCTTCGGAATGTGATTTGAATCGCTTGCCTTCGACGTAACCCACGCCGTGACAGATCAGCGACAGGTTCCGACTGGCAGTCACCTTCGGATCCTTCTGGCGCAGGGAGCCCGCGGAAGAGTTCCTCGGGTTAGCGAATGTCTTGAGCCCCTGCTCCCCCAGGCCGTTGTTGAGCTTCTCGAAATCGTCCGTGCGCATGTAGACCTCGCCACGCACCTCGAGGACCTTTGGCGGCTTCCCACGGAGCTTCAAAGGAACCGCGCGCACCGTCTTCAGATTCGCGGTGATGTCCTCGCCGGTTCGCCCGTCCCCACGCGTAGCGCCTTTGACGAAGACGCCATCCTCGTAGATGAGGTTCACCGCCACGCCGTCCATCTTCAACTCGGTGACGAACCCGTCGGGCTCGGCCCCCAGTCCCCGTACAACGCGAGCCCCCCACGCTTGAAGCTCGAGCAGAGAGAACGCGTTGTCGAGAGACATCATCGGCGAGCGGTGCGGCACCGGTGCGAACATGTCCGACGGTGGAGCGCCGACGCGCTGAGTCGGAGAGTCCGGCGTGACGAGATCGGGAAGCTTCGTTTCGATGTCGATCAGCTCGGCCACGAGCGAGTCGTATTCGGCGTCGGCTACCTCCGGCTCGTCTAGGACGTGGTAGCGGTAGGAGTGGTGGTCGATCGTGTCGCGCAGCTCTTTCGCGCGTGTTTTGGCTTGCTGTTTATTCACGGTTCCATTTTCTCAAATGGGTATGACGATCAGACCCGCCGGGCCAGTATCGCTATCCGGCGCCTCGTGAACACCCAGTCGTCGCCGTCTGGCTCGAAACCCTTCCCCGTCTCGTGCCCGTGGGCCTCGATGAACCTCCGAACCGCCTGGATCCGCTCGTCTGGGAACTCGCCGGGCCACATCCAGCTCGACAAGCGTTGCTGCGACTCCACGATCTTCTCGTCGACGACCTCGAGGCCCGCGGCCATGACCATCACCCTGAAAGCTGATGGGGGCCGCGAGGTCGCATGAGATGGGTCCCTCAGGATCTCGAGCTCGTTGAGCCTCTGGATCTCCTCGAAGTTCTCGGTGGCGAGTTGGTCGACTATGAGGACCGCTCCGCGATCGCCGGCGACCCGCCGCATCTCCCTGAGGATCGGCATCGGTTCGTGGACGTGATGAAACATCTGGGCCGAGGCGACCACATCCATGGAAGCCGAGCCCAGTGGAAGCCGGGCTCCGTCGCCGACGAGGAGACTTTCGTGCGGGTGGCGCTTGGCCGCCTGACGCAACATGCCATCGGTCAGATCGATCGCGACCGAGAGGCTCGCTCGATCTTTGAACAACGCCAGGAAATTGCCGGTGCCGGCTCCGATCTCTGCGATGGACTGTCCTGGTTGGAGCCGCGAGAACTCCACGATGTCCATGTTGTCGAAACGACCGACGGTGCGTTCGGCGAACTTCTCGGCCGCCCGCTCGAACTCCTCGTTCAGGACCTCTCGATCGGACGCACTCATCAAACGGCTACGGCCACCGGATGAGTGGCCGCGATCACCCCTCCTCCGAGGAGCTCTTCTGGGTCATCGATCGAATAGAAAGCGGCAGACTGGCCTGGAGCAACGGCCTCGACCGGAGCGTCGAACTGGACCTCGGCCCGGTCGCGCTTGACCCAGACGGTGGCCGGGAACGCGTCGCCGTGGGCGCGGTGTTGGACGAGTACCCGGTCGCCATCGGACAACGTCTGGACGTATCCGACCTCTTGGACCGTGCAGCCCGCGACGGCGAGATCGGAGCGGTCGCCGACGACTATCGCGTTGCGGTCACGATCGATGGCGTTGACGAAAACCGGATGCCCGAGCGAGATGCCCAGCCCTTTCCGTTGTCCCACCGTGTAGTGACCGATGCCCTTGTGCGTGCCTATCTCTCGTCCATCGGTCTGCAGGATCGGGCCCGGCGCGGCCGCATCGGGGATCGACTCGTCCACGTAGGCGCCGAAGTCTCCGCCCGGTACGAAGCAGATCTCCTGCGAGTCCGGCTTCGCTGCTGTGCGCAGGCCGAGAGATGCGGCGATGCGTCGGGTCTCGGACTTCTGGAGCTCGCCGACGGGGAACATTGTGCGTGCGAGGTCATGGGGGCCGAGCATCCACAGAACGTAGGACTGGTCCTTCGCGCGATCCACCCCGCGCAGGAGCCTGGGTCTATCACCGTCGTTGTTGATGCGCGCGTAGTGCCCGGTCGCAAGGACATCCGCTCCCAGGGCCTCTGCTCGTTCCATCAGCGAGCCGAACTTGACCCACTGATTGCATCGAACGCACGGGTTGGGCGTGCGGCCCGCCGCGTAATCGGCATGGAAGTTGGCGACCACCGTTTCTTCGAATCGCTCAGCGAAGTTCAGAACGTAGAAGGGGATGCCGAGTGTGTCGGCAACGCGTCTTGCGTCCTCCGCGGCCCCCACATTGCAGCAGCCCGAGTCGTTGTTGGCCGCCTCGCCTCGCCAGAGTTTCAGCATGATGCCGGTGACGTCGTAACCGGCTTCGACGAGAAGCGCCGCCGCGACAGACGAGTCGACGCCTCCGGACATCGCGACGACGGCCTTCTTGCGCGTCACGAAGCCCTCCGAGCCCGGGCGACAACGTCGGTGAAGACATCGAGGACGGCGGTCACATCGGATCGGCTCGAGGCTCGGCCGAGACTGAATCGAAGACTTCCTTTCGCAAGATCCTTCGAGACGCCGAGAGCGAGGAGCACGTGGGATGGATCGAGAGCTCCAGATGCGCAGGCGGAGCCGGAAGACACCGCGATGTCGGCCTCGTCGAAGAGCAGAAGCATCGTCTCGCCCTCTGCTCGCGGGATGCAGACGTTGAGGTTGCCCGCGACTCGGTGCTCGATCGAACCGTTGACCACCAGGTCGGGAACCATTCCGCGGATCCCGTCGAGAAGCTCGTCGCGCAGGGGGCCGATCTTGTCGGCCTTCTCGTCGACTTCCTTGGCAGCGATCTCGGCGGCAACGCCGAACCCAGAGATGCCGGCGACGTTCAACGTTCCGGACCTCAGACCCCGCTCCTGTCCACCTCCGTGCACGATCGCCTCGACGGGAACGGTCGATCTAACGAAGAGCGCGCCGACCCCTTTCGGACCCCCCAACTTGTGGGCCGCGAAAGCAGCGAGGTCGACACCCCACGCGTGGACGTCGACCGGGATGTTGCCCAGCGCTTGCACCGCATCGGTGTGAACGAGGGTGTGCGGATTGGCTTTCTTGACCGCTGCCGCTATCGCTGCGATGTCCTGGACCGTTCCGATCTCGTTGTTCACGGCCATCGTCGACACGAGCAGGGTGCTCGGTCGAACGGCTTCCGCTACACGTTCGGGATCGATGAGGCCGTCGGGCGATACGGGAACAACAGTCAATTCGAAGCCCCGGCGGCCGAGCCACGCGGCCGGATCCAAAACGGCATGGTGCTCGATCGCGCTCACGACCACGTGGTCGCCGTTCCCTCGCAGTTTCTCCACCGCCCCCTTAAGGGCCAAGTTGTCGGCCTCGGTGCCTCCACCTGTGAACACGATCTCGGCCGGGCTTGCTCCGATCGCTAGGGCGACTCGTTCACGGGCGTCCTCGACCAGCTGGCGAGCCCGCCGACCCGCCGCGTGGACGGAGGAGGGGTTGCCGAAATCGACGTCCAGGGCGCCGGCCATGGCGTCTTTGACCTCCGGGAGAACCGGGGTCGTCGCGGCGTGATCGAGGTAGTGCATCTCACCAGGATACGAGGCTGGGCTGGGCCGCCCAGGGGGGCCGGGACCCTCCGCTCAAGCTTTTTCGGGAAGCCGCCGATACCTCATGTGACTAGTCAGTAAGAACTAGGAGGGGCTAGTCGTTCCGCCGGGATCGGAACTGGGGAGGACAAGAGATGAGCAAGAAGAGGCAGCAGTCGCAGACAGTCGAGATCGTGCTGGCCGACATCGAGTGGGTGGCGTCGTCTCTGCCGGACCCCCTCGAGGTGATCGATCGCTGCACGGACACGATCCTTCTCCACTGGGCCGAGCTGAACGAGTCCGAGCGGCGATCGCTGGTGGCCGAAGCTCACGAGAGATTCGCCATCGCTTTGGATCTAGACCAAGGCAAGTCGGTAGTCGCGGCCTAGCTTCGACGCCGGCGGTTGTCAGGAGGGCGGGTCGCTCTCCGTCAGCCGCTTCTCCAGCTCTTCGATGTCCTTGTCGAGGTCGTCGGAGTTGATCGTGCGTCGGCGCTTCTCGAAATCTTTCATCCGCTGCGGATAGCCCATGACCTGGGCGTCGTAGACGGGGACCCCGATCCGCTCGCAGAAAGCCGCCGCGTCTCTCGGATCCTTTACAGGGCCGCGGATGTGCTCGCCGGACCGATCGACCAACAGCAGGGTGGTTGGGCTCGTCGCCGTTTGGGGCTCGATGTAACCCTCGATGCCTTTGCGATCCGCAGCCCACGCCTCGAGCTCCTCGAGCGCGGGATTCCCACGTTTCGAGAAGAACCCACGGATCCGATCGCCGAGCCCCATCGTGGCCGAATCTAACGCCCCAACCCCTCGTCGAGTGTGCGCCAGACGCGAATGGTTGTCGGCGTGCGCACACTCGGCGTGTCGTGAGGGTTAGCCCTTGCGGGATTTCACCTCTTCGATGAGCTGAGGGACGATCTTGAGAGCGTCGCCGACGATGCCGAGGTCCGCGATCTGGAAGATAGGAGCCTCCTCGTCCTTGTTGATGGCGATGATCTTCTTAGCGCCCTTCATGCCCACGATGTGCTGAGTCGCGCCGCTGATGCCGATAGCGATGTAGACGCCGGGCTTCACGGTCTTGCCGGTCTGGCCGATCTGGTAGGCGTAGGGAACCCAACCCGCGTCGACGACAGCTCGGGTCGCGCCGACCGCGGCGTTACCGATGGCGGAAGCCAGTTGATCAAGAAGCTCGAAGTTGCCGGGCTCCTGAAGGCCGCGGCCCCCGGAGATCACGACGGGCGCGTCCTCGAGCTTCGGACCAGAGGCTTGCTCCTCGTGACGCTCGAGCCGCTTCGCCTTCTTCGCCTCTTCGGGGATCTCGACCTCGACCGGGACGACGGTCGCCTCTCCGCCACTCGGCTCGGCGACGAACGACTTGGGCCGAACGAGCACGAGCTTGGGCGTCCCCTCCAAAGCGACGTCGACGATCTGAGAACCACCGAAGATCGCAGTCTTGGCAACGTCTACGGACTCGATGTCCATGACGTTGCTCATCAGGGTGGAGCCGAGACGCGCCGACAGACGGCCCGCGATGTCGCGCGAGTCGTAAGTCATGGGGAACATGATCATGTCGGGAGCGTTCTCGCCGATGAGCTCGGCCAGCGCGTGCACGTGCGGCTGCGCGATGTAATCGCCGTAGACATCGTCGTCGGATGCGTAGACGATCTCGGCGCCGTACTCGCCCAGTTGTTTCGCAGCGTCGTTGGAGCCGGGGCCGAGCGCGACCGCCTCGACATTGCCGAGGTCGCGCGCCTTCGTGAGGAGTTCCAAGGTCGCCGGCTCGAGCTTGCCGTTGTCTACCTCTGCGTAAACCCAGACGGTGCTCATATGACTTTGGCCTCCTTGAGGTAGTCGGCGATCTTCGCCGCGCCGGTACCGTCGTCCTCGATAACCTCGCCGGCCTTGCGCTCCTCGGCGGCGGTCAGGTTCGACACGCTTTGCTTGATGGCGACATCGTCACCGGAGAGCCCGAGGTCGGACAAGGAAAGCGTCTCGACCGGCTTCTTCTTCGCGGCCATGATTCCCTTGAACGACGCGTAGCGGGGCTCGTTGACCCCGGCCGTCACGGTCATGACCACCGGAAGCGGAGCCTCGACGACGTGGTAGCCGTCGGCCGTCTGGCGTTGGACCTTCACGGAGCCCTCGCTCCAGTCGGCGTGCTTCACGAACGTAACCTGCGGAACACCGAGGAACTCGGCGAGTGTCGACGGCATTGTTCCGGTGTAACCGTCGGTCGATTCGACTCCGGCGATGACGACGTCGAACTCCTGACGCTTGATCGCCTCGGCAAGGACCCTCGCCGTCACGAGTGCGTCGGAGCCCTGCAGAGCGTCGTCGGTGATGAGGACGCCTTTGTCGGCCCCCATCGAGAGACCGCGCTTGATGGCCTCGGCCGCGGGGGCCGGGCCCATCGATACGAGGGTGACCTCGCCGCCGTGCGCCTCCTTCAACTGAAGGGCGGCCTCGACTCCGAACTCATCGCCCGGGTCGAGAACTCCCTGGACGCCTTCACGCTTGAGACGATTGCCGTCCAAGGCGGGAGGCAGGTTCGGGTCTGGGATGTGTTTCACGCAAACCACGATGTTCAAGAGGGAAACCTCCTAAAGAAAGGGATGCCGCAGATGCTCTGCTAGCTATAGCAAGCACATTACCAAAACGATCATCCCCCCATGACAGTCGCTCAATCCCGCCATAATCGCCGGATGAAGCGGCGGGCGGTGCTTCTCGCGTTTGCGATCTGTTCGGCTTGGATATCCATGGTCATCCCGGCCAGAGCAGGTGAGCCGACATGCCTGGGGCATCGGGCAACGCTGGTCGGAACCTCGGGAAGCGACGTCCTGACCGGGTCCGATGGCGATGACGTCGTCGTCGCACGCGCTGGACGGGATGTCATCAAAACGGGAGCCGGGGAGGACCTCGTTTGCTCGGGCGCCGGGAACGACGCGGTGCGCACCGGCTCTGAAGAGGACCATGTGCTGGGCGGCAAGGGCGACGACGTGATCGGACTCGGCTCGAACGTCATCTGCATCCCATGCCCGATCGGGCCGGGGACCGCTGACGGCGGGCCCGGCGCCGACGTGATCGGCACCCATGGTGTCGCAGTGATCTCAGGTGGGCCGGGCAACGATCGGCTTACCGGCGGAGGGGCATACGACCGTTTCGACCCAGGGCCGGGTGACGACATCGTCGACGGGCGAAAAGGACGGGACCAGATCAGCTTCTCCCGCGCGGAGCAGGGGGTTCTCGTCGATCTGAGAACGGGTGTCGTCTACGGCTCGGGCAACGACGCCCTGAAGAGCATCTCCGACATCGACGCGACCCGCTTCGAAGACGACTTAACCGGCACCGAACGCCGAAACGTCTTCTACATGCATGGCGGAAATGACAAAGCCGAGATGTTCGGCGGCAACGACTTCGTAGAGGGGAACGACGGTGCGGACGTCCTGCATGGGGGTGAGGGAGACGACCAACTGCTAGGCAACCTCGGCGCCGATGAAATCGATGGAGGCACCGGCCGCGACTACACCGCTCTCGTCTCGCAAGACGTCGGAGTCCACGTAGATCTGCAAGCGGGCACGGCCGACGGCTCCGACTCAGAGATCGTTCGAAATATCGAAGACCTCACCACCACGAATTTCGACGACAAGGTCGTGGGCAGCGCCAACGACAACGACATAGCGACCCTTCGAGGTGACGACATCATCGATTCGGCCGGAGGAAACGATCGACTCAACGCCGGTCTGGGCAATAACAGCGTCGATGGCGGGGGCGGGACCGACAAGATCTCGTTTGACCGTGGGGTCGACGTCGACCTAGCGGCCGGCACCGCGGACTTCGGCACGCAGTCCGACTTGCTCTCAGGCATCGAGTCCGTCGTCGGATCGAACGAGGCCGACGTGATCAGGGGCACCGATGACGTGAATCGGATCCTTGGGGTCGACGGCGACGACGTGATCGACGGGCGCGGTGGAAACGATGTCATCTGGGGTGGGTGGCTTGGGCTCCGGCGCTGCCAGTTCGGCGACGTGATTCCGATCTATGGCGATGGCGCAGATGAGATCCGTGGCGGGCCAGGCGACGACGTCATCCACGGTGGCATCGGCGGACCCTGCACTGTCCACGATAAGGGCGACAAGCTGTTCGGAGAGGGTGGAGACGACCTTATGTTCGGCAATCAAGGAAACGACAAGCTGGACGGCGGCGATGGGACTGACGAGCTCGACGGCGGGCCGGATGACGACACATGTACGGCCGGAGAGAAGCTGACCGACTGCGAGAACTGAGCGACCCTGAGCTTTCTCGGGTCATTTGACCGGACATAGTGCGGGCTGACGCGCTCAGAACGCCGGGGCTAGGGGGCTCGGTAGTGGGAGATGCCTTCGACGTCGTCGATCACCGCGTCGCCGTCGTCGACCACTAGGTCGAGGTGGGCGACGACCTCGGAGACGGCCAGGAAGATGTCGTAGCCCGAGACGTTGGGGTACACCTCTTTGGCCAGGTCGTACGGGGTCTTGCCGTCGGGCCCCATGAGGGCCGCGACTTGGGCTTTCCGCTTCAGGTGATGCTCGATCGTCGAGGCGATCAGCTCGGGCGGATCCTCGATGAGACCGCCGTGACCGGGATAGGCGAGCTCGAGGCCCATGCCTCCCATCCGTTCGAGCGAGCCGAGATACTCCTTCAGTGATCGGCGACGCTCCCCCGGCTCGTCGAGGCTCGGTTCGAGCAGCGGGTTCGGTGAAACGTCGGGCAGGAGCTGGTCGCCGGCGAAGAGCGAGTGGGACTCCGGCTCGTGGAACACGACGTGGCCGCCGGTGTGTCCCGGCATGTGCAAGGTCTCGAGCGTGAAGTCTCTGTCGGGGGCCGAGAACTCGAACGTGAAGCCCTCGTTGATCGGCACCACCTGATCGTGATCGATCCCGGGCCGAGGATCCTTGCGACGCTGCTGGTCCATCTTGAAGAGATAGTCCAAAGGCATGCCGGCCTCGAGGAGGAGCCGCCCCACCTCGAACAGCATCTGACGGTCGCGGACTCGAGCGATCTCTCGTTCCGGGAAGTAGACGGTCGCGCCCGAACGTTCCTGGATGAAGCCGACCAGCCCATAGTGATCGGGATGGGCGTGGGTGATGATGATCTGCTCGATGGCTTCGGGGAAGACATCGGCCCCCGCCAGCCCAAGCAGCATGGCGTTCTGGGAGTGGGGCGTGTTGATCCCACAGTCGATCAGCGTCAAAGGCTCGGCCTTCAGGAGATAGGCGTTGACCGGACCCACCGCATAAGGGGTCGGCATCACGATCGTGGTTACCGGCAGAGGGGACACTTACCGAACCCTAGCCGCTGGGATACGCCCCTTTTGAGGACAAACTTCCCGGATTGCGTATACAGGACAAGCAAAAAGAGCCGATAGTTAAGTGGGCGGAAAGACTGAAAGGCACAGGCTCGATGGGCATGCAAGTCGCCGGCGCCACGCGCCGGCCTAAGAAGGAATCCGAGCGAAGCAGCCCGCTCAACCACCTCCGGCGGATCTTTCCCCAGGGTGGTGGTCTTTCCGACGCGAGTTGGGAAGTTCGTCACCGAGTCATCGTTTGGATCGCTTGGGCCCACGCTGCCGTCCTTCCGATCGTCGGTATAGCGAACGGGAAGATGGTGCTTCACGCTTTCGCCGAGAGCTCGGTGGTCGCAGTTGCCGCATGGCTGGCCGGTCGCGCGGACCTCTCTCGGAATACCCGCATGCTCTCGGCAGTCTTCGCTCTCATAACGTCATCCGCGCTGCTCGTTCACTTCTCCGGTGGGCTGATCGAGATGCACTTCCACTTCTTCGTCATGGTTGGCATCGTCACCCTTTACCAGTCGTGGTCACCCTTCCTGTTCGCGATCGCGTACGTGGTGGTGCACCACGGGGTGATGGGAAGCATCTCTCCGGAAAACGTCTTCAACCACCCGGCTGCGATCGCACATCCATGGACATGGGCGGCCGTTCACGGCTTCTTCATCCTGGGCATGAGCGGAGCCGGACTCGCCGCGTGGAAGTTCAGCGAGGACGCCCAAAGGCGCACGGTCGTTGAAGAGCGGAAGCGATTCGCGGAAGCCGAGATTCACCTCGCCAAGCAAGAGGTGATCGAGGAGAAGCTTCGTCGCAACGAGGAACGATTCCGTTCGCTGGTTCAGCATTCATCGGATTGCGTTTGCGTATTCAGCGCTGAGGGAGACGTTGTCTACGTCTCGCCTGCGGTGAAGCACCTCATGGGATACACGCCCGACGAATACAAGGAACTGATGGGCCCGACCATGGTGCATCCCGACGACCTCGAGCGCGTTGGTGCGACCTTCCAGAGAGTCGTCCAGAACCCGGGCTCCAGCGAACGGATCGAAGCCAGAGCATTGACCAAAGGTGGGAACTGGGCCTGGCTCGACATCGCCTACACCAATCTTCTCGACGACCCACCGGTCGGGGGCATCGTCGCCAACTTCCACGACATCACTCAGCGTCGTTCGATGGAGATGCAGCTGAATCAGTCTCAGAAGATGGACGCGATCGGGCGACTCGCGGGCGGCATCGCCCATGACTTCAACAACCTGCTCTCTGTGATCTCCAACACGGCCGACTTCCTCTCGGAGGAATTGGCCGAGGATGCTGAGCTAAAGAGCGATGTTGACGAGATCCAGACCGCGAGCCGAAGGGCCGCGCTGCTCGTATCTCAATTGTTGACGTTCTCGAGGCAGGAAAAGGATGAGGCGCTTCGCGTCGACCTCAACGAAGTCGTCGAGGAGACCCGGACGATGCTTACCCGGACGATCGGCGAGGACATCGAGGTTGACGTTCACCTCGAAGAGGATCTCTGGCCCGTAAGGATCGATCCAGGCAAGGCGGGCCAGGTTCTCATGAACCTCGCGGTCAACGCTCGCGACGCCATGGGCTCGGGAGGGAAGTTGTCTCTCACCACCCGGAACGCGACCCTTTCGGTTCAAGACGTGAAGGATCTGCCTAAAGATGGCGAGTACGTCGTCATCGAGGTCCGGGACACCGGCACGGGCATACCCGAGGACAAGCTGCAACAGATCTTCGAGCCCTTCTTCACCACGAAACCGCGCGGCTCGGGCACCGGACTGGGGCTGTCCACGGTCTTCGGCATCGTCAAAGGAGCCGAAGGTGCGATCAACGTCGAATCACGCCTCGGCCAAGGCACGAGGTTCGCCATCTGCCTCCCTCGTGACCTGGGTGAAAGCTCTGTTGTGCTCGACGTTGCGCCAGCGACAAGCAACGGGGGTCATGGCGAATCCATCCTCCTGGTCGAAGACGAAGAAGGCGTCAGGAGGGTTGCGATACGGATACTCGAGGGCGCCGGTTACCGCGTGCTCGGCGCGTCATCAGGGCAGCAAGCTCTCGAGATCTTCAAGTCGGAGACCGTGGACCTAGTGCTCACCGACGTCGTCATGCCTGGGATGTCCGGACGACAACTCGTCACCACGATCCATTCTTTGAAACCAAGCGCGCGCACCGTCTACATGTCGGGCTACACCGATGACGTGATCGCCGAACATGGGGTCATCGACGGCGAGGCGCTCATCCAGAAACCATTCAATTCCGATGCGCTGCTACAGGCTGTGCGACAAGTCTTGGATCGAGACTCGATCGAGGCCTAGGCCTTATTTCCCTACGAACTTCGCTTTGCCGGGCCCGTGCTCGACGAACGACTCCATCCCGATCTTCTGGTCCTCGGTCGAGAAAAGGGCCGCGAACGCCTGTCGTTCCAACAGAAGGCCCGTCGCCATGTCCGCGTTGAACCCGTTCTGGATGACCTGCTTCGCTGCCATCAGCGCGACGGTGGGGCCAGACGCATACAAACTCGCAAGTTCCTTGGCGCGCTCGTAGACCTTGTCGGGCGCCACGACTTCGTTAGCGAGGCCGATGCGATACGCCTCTTCGGCGGTCACGAACCGTCCCGAATAGATGAGTTCCTTCGCGCGACCGACACCGACTAGGCGTGGAAGCCGTTGGGTTCCACCTGCACCCGGGATCACGCCGAGGAGGATCTCGGGCTGGCCAAACATCGCGTTGTCCGCGCAGATCCGAAGATCGCACGCCATCGCGAGTTCGCATCCTCCACCGAGCGCGTAACCATTGACCGCTGCGATTGTGAGGATCGGGAGTTGTTCGAGCTTCGTGAAGACCCCCTGGAATCGCTCGATGTACTTGTAGATCGTCACGGTGTCGCGGCCCGCCATCTCTTTGATGTCGGCTCCCGCAGCGAAGACGCGCTCGCCACCCCACACAACGAGAGCCCGCACGTTCTCGTCCGCGGCGACCTGACCGACGATCTCGCCGATCTCGCCCGAGACCTGATCGTTGAGGGGATTGAGCTTGGGCCGGTCGAGCCTCATCGTTCCGACGCCGTCGGATACCTCGAGCTTCACGAACTCGCCCATCGGGGCCTCCTTGGTCTGTAAGCGTCGGGGAAAGCCAAGGCTACGATGCGAGGGCATGCAGGAAGATTTCGCCACGAAGCTGCGGAACGCATTCGCGGATCACTCCCCGAACAGGCCGGTGGTGGAGGACGCGCGCCCCGCTGCCGTGCTGATCCCTTTCTACGCGGATCCCGAGCCGACGGTGATCTTCACGGTGCGGACCGACACGTTGTCCAGTCACAAGGGCCAGATCTCCTTTCCCGGAGGCTCGATCGACCCCGACGATTCAGACCCGATCCATGCTGCGCTGCGCGAGACCCAAGAGGAGATAGGGCTCGATCCCGACCTCGTAACGGTCGTCGGCGAACTCGACACGACTCCCACTTATGTCTCGGGCTACCTTGTAACCCCTGTCGTGGGGTTGCTTGACTCCAAGCCCACCCTCACGCCGAATCCCGCCGAGGTCGCCGAAGTGCTTGAGATCCCCCTCAACGATCTGACCGACGAGATCAGACGGGAGCCGGGTTTTACGCACGGCGGCATGACTTATCCGACGGAAGCCTGGGTCTGGCGCGACTACGTGATCTGGGGTGTCACTGCGCGGCTGCTGCGGCTTCTCCTCGAACGACTCGGCCAGGCCGGACTGATCGATCTCCCTGGAGAGACGGATTCGTGGACCGGTCCTCCCCCGCCTCGCATGCCGGACGGAGCGACATGATCCAGGTGGTGCCGTCGCCCAGTCCCACCCTCTTCCAAGCCCCGCCGGCCGACCCGCTGCAAGCGGCCGGAGCGATCATCGCCATCGTCTTGTGCGTGGCCGCCGCCATACTGGGTTACAGGATCATCCGAGGGGGACGAGGACTTTGAAACGGATCGGAGCACTGCTGTTCACGTTCGCTCTGGTCGTCGCGGCCTGTTCCTCGCAGCCCACGAATCCGGGGGCAGAAGGCGACGGGTCGCGCCTGGGGGGATCGAAGTCTTCGGGCAAGGACGGAAAGAAAGACGGCAAGGGCGACAATTCCTCCTCCGGTGCCAACGGGCAAGGCCAAGGCAACGGTTCCGATGGTGATGGCTCGCGGGACCCTCTGGCGACCCCCTCACCTCCGCCGGGCGGAGCGTTCGTCTCGCACGGCCCCCCCAGCCCCGTCGATCCCTCTCTCGCACGCAAGTCGGCGGTCGTCGAGGAGCCTCAACCAGACGGCGAGAAAGAGGGCCTGGCACCGGGTTACTCGGAGGTGATGGTCGCTTCGATCGATGGGCTCGGGGATGACGTCCGTTTCACTCTCAAGTTCAACGGCCAGGTGCCGGACAAGATGGAGGACGACAAGACCTACATGGTGATCGGGTGGGCCATGTCGATGGGAGACGAAGAGAACTACGCATTCAGCGCGCGCGGCTCCCAGGAAGGCTGGGAGACCTTCGCCGCGAAGCGGAACGAAGCTCCGAAGTTCCCCGGCAGCTTCGAGATCCAGGGCGACTCGATCGTTATCCAGGTCCCCTGGACGTTCCTCGACGGCCCGCGAGCCTTCAACTGGTACGCGAGCTCAAGTTGGTTCAAGAGCCTCGCCGGGACCACTCACTACCTTTTCGATTCTGTCCCTAACGAGGAGGCGGGGAGCTTCCCGAACTGAGGCAAGACCTAACCGAAGCGAGTCACAGTTAGGCTTCTCAACATGACCAATCCTCGGGTCGAAGCGATCTACATCGGCCCTGACACCGAGCAGCCGATGCAGCTTGTGGAGCGCGTTAAAGCCGTTTCGGGCCGGGGCCTGGAAGGCGATCGCTATTTCGCCAAAGAGGGGACCTTCTCCCGAAAGGAAGGGCCCGGTCGCGACGTCACGCTCATCGAGGCCGAGGCCGTCGAGCAAGCTTCGGCGATATACGAAGTTGACTTCCACTCCTCCGAGACTCGTCGCAACATCGTCACGCGGGATGTCCCTCTCAACCATCTGTTGGACAAAGAGTTCACTGTGGGTGGAGTGCGCATGCGTGGAGTCAAGCTCTGCGAGCCCTGTGGCCACCTAGAGCGGGTTACCGCCAAAGGCGTCAAGCAACCTCTGATCCACAGAGGCGGCCTTCGAGCGGACATCCTGTCCGACGGCGAGATCTCTGTGGGAGACCGCGTCACCTACTAGCCTTCCTCCGGATGGCCGAGCCTCTGGAGTCCCCGTTCACGATCGACAAGCTCCTGGGTCTCGGCGACCCCCGCTACACCGCGTTGGAGGTTTCTGAGAAGGCCGGGCTCGACATCGAGCAGACGCGGCGGCTGTGGCGAGCGATGGGATTCGTGCTCATTCCCGATGACGAGGTCTTCTTCACGGACGCGGACCTCGCGATCCTCCAGTCGCTCACCCGTTTCATGGACGCCGGGTATACGGACATCGATCTGGTTCTCGGCGTCACCAGGGTGATGGGTCTAAGCGTCGCCCGTATTGCCGAATCCGAGGCGGAAGCGATCCGAAATCGGCTCGCAACGTCACCGGAGCTCTTGGACCATGTGATCTCGCGGACGGAAGAACAATTGAACGAAGAGGTCATCCAGCCGCTCGAGGAATTCCTCGTATACGTGTGGAAACGGCAGCTCGTTAGTGCCCTACAACGGGCCCAGGTCTTCCAACCTCAAGAGTCTGAAGTCACTATGGCCATCGGCTTCGTCGACATCGTTGGGTTCACGCGTCTAAGCCGAGAGCTGAATGAAAACGACCTGGCTCGCTTGGTGGAGGAATTCGAGTCCTCGGCTCAGGACGCGGCCACCGAGATCGGTACACGCATCGTTAAGACGATCGGTGACGAGGTCATGTTCGTGGCCGACACGCCTCGCGCTGCTGCCGAAATGGTGCTTCGATTGACGGACGCCTATTCGGACCCAGATCGCGAACCTCGAGTGAGGGCCGGCGTCGCGTACGGCGAGGTAGCGGCACATCATGGCGACTACTTCGGACCGACGGTCAACCTAGCGAGCCGCGCCGCGAGCGTTGCATTGCCCGGGACGGCTTTGGTCGCAGAGAGCGTCGGCGAGGCGCTCGCCGACGATGAGACTTATCTGCTCAAGCCGGTGCCGCGTCGGCGATTGAAAGGGATTGGCAGCCCGCAGCTCTACGTGTTGCGCCGAAAAACACCCTTGCTTACTGAACGGGAGGAACGATGAGCGATTGGTTAGACGACTTTGCCGCGGAATTGGACAACAAGGTCTCCGAAGAAACCGGCGTGGCTACGAAGAACCGAAACCTGTTGCTCGAATTCGCTCGGGATGTCGCTCATGCGACGGAGCGCAAGAACGCTCCCCTCGCCACCTACATCGTTGGACGTTATGCCGCTCTCAGCCCGAAGCCGGACGACGCCGCACTGGTGGAAGCGCTAGAGATCGCGCGCTCGATGCTTCCGAAGGTCGAGGAGCCCTAGGTCCTCCGGACGGTTCACGTTCGCGCCGAATCGATCGTGCTTTCGGCCATCGATCATCAGCACACTCATCTCCTCGACGGCACCTCGCAAGCTCAGCCGCCCGGATCCGAGTTTGCGCTCGAGATGTCCCAGCGAGGATCGGGCGTAGAGCGCATGCAATGGTTGAGTTCCGTCCTCGTTGAACGGGACGACCGCGTCTTGGCCATCCCAAACCTCGACCAGCTCGTCGAATAAGCCGGTGGAGATAAACGGCATGTCGGCAGCCACGACGGCGAGGAGCTCGTGTGGCGACCATCTGAGGCTCGCGATCAGGCCGCCTAGAGGGCCGGAGTCGGGGGCCGCGTCATCGATCTGTGGCCATCCGAGGTTCGGGAGCTCCCGCGGGCCACGGGCCAGAACGACGGGATCGGCGACGGCCCCGAGGGTCCGGGCGGCTCGAACGAACATCGGCTCGCCTTCGAGCTCCATCAGCGCTTTGTCGGCGCCCATCCTCTCGCTCGTGCCTCCGCACAGGACTGCGCCGGCTAGTTGGACTGGCATGCTAGGCACCTTACGGACATGAAGCCGAGACCGTCGAGCGACACGCGCACGGAAGTGGTCCGAGTGGAGGGGGATTCCTCTTCCACTCGTTCAGACCGCGTCGCGACCGAGGAACCTCTCGAGATCAGGCTACGCGCCGGTGGCAAGGTTGCGCAGCTCGCGGTCACGATGAGAACCCCGGGATCCGACTTCGAGCTCGCCGCGGGTTTCCTTCATTCGGAAGGAGTCGTCTGCAGCGCGGACGAGATAGGAGCGATCAGATACTGCGACGATGAGGCCGTCGACGCGGAGCAGATGTACAACATCGTCACGGTCGATCTGAACTCCGGCCGCCTCCCAGATGTCGCGTCGCTCGAGCGACACTTCTTCACTTCCAGCGCATGTGGCGTGTGCGGCAAGGCGTCTATCGACGCGCTGGAGCCGCGCGTCGATGTCATCCCGAGCCAAGGACCGATCATCGTTCGAGAGTTGGTCGAGTCGCTGCCCGACAAGCTCCGGGCTAAACAGGGTCTCTTCGAGAAGACCGGAGGGCTACACGCCGCTGGGTTGTTCGACGCGAACGGAGCGGCTATGGGCATCCGAGAAGATGTGGGGCGTCACAACGCGGTGGACAAGCTGATCGGCTGGGCCTTGTTGCAAGGGCGCGTGCCCCTCTCGGACACGATCCTCATGGTGAGCGGTCGCACGAGTTTCGAGATCGTTCAGAAAGCGGCGGTGGCCGGGATCCCTATCGTCTGCGCGGTGTCGGCCCCCAGCAGCCTCGCCATCGAGACTGCCGAGAGGTTCGGGATGACGTTGATCGGATTCGTACGCGATGGCAGGTTCAACATCTATGCGGGGGCCGAGCGCGTCGCCTTAGGGGCCGCTTCGTCAGACGACCTCGCGAGCGCCGAGGCCGGCTCGCTGATGGTCGAAGGTCGCCCTGGGGTCGCGAGCGGAAGCCTTACCGGCGTGGAAGACCGAGAACCGCAACGCGATCGCGCCGGCGCTGCCGACTACGCCGGATAGCTTCCGGCGTTTCGACGACTGCGGAACCAGTGAGAGCAGGAGGCTCAGCCCGGTAAGGACTTTCGCCGTTTTCCACAGACTGCCGCCCAACCCTTCCTTCAAGGGGCGACCCACGCTCTCGACGCGATGGGCCTCTCGCTCCATGGCGGTCATCGCGGCCAGCTCGACCGCCTGACCGGCGAGCCCGAACCTCCAGACGACGCGCCGCTCGCGCTCGTTCAGATCGGTGAGGTCGAGAAGCGACGCGGCGGCCGACACGCCCGACGAAGCGAAGACGACGGGCAAGGTCGACCGGGCGCTCTGCCACAAGGGCACCGCTGTATCGGAGAGAAGCACGCCGGTGTATCCGGTCAGGGGAGCGCCGGCGACTCCCGCGACGAGGCCGGCTACCTCACCGATCCCGTGTCCGTCGAACACAACCGCCGTGCCCGCGAGTCCGTTGAAAGTCGCGAGCAGCCACGACCCCATGCTCATCGCGGAGGTCGGACGGAAAACGCGCAACATGTTCAGGAACCGCTCGGGTCGGCCGAGATCGAGTACCAGAAGCCCGGCCCCCGTCAGGGACCCCGCGAATGCGATCCTGCGGCACTTTCGAACGAGGCCCCGCAGGTTGGACTTGCGCTGTGCGGCGCTCCCGAGCGCGGCGGCCGCTCCGGCGGCGCCTCCGAGATAAAAGTAGGCGGGCACCGCCCAGATCCACACCGGCTCCTTGATGACCGGCAGGTCGTAATAGGTGGTGCCCTCGGCCCGGCTCACCGTCTGTCCGCCGCCACCGACGCGATAGCGGCAACGAGTAGCCCCGCGGCCGCCAAACCCATGGTCCGCCACGACCGGCCGACCTTCTTCGTCGAGGACACAGGGTCCGGGGGGAGGTTGTAGACCTCCGGCTCGTCTACGAGCAGGAAGAACGCATTTAGGCCGCCGGTGCCCGGGGTGCTTTCGGCATCCACGCCGTAGAGATAGGCGTCGTGGAGGCCGCGCGCGTGAAGGTCTTCGACGCGAGCTCGCGCGTGCTCCTTCAACTCGTCGAGATCCCCGAACTGGATGGACTCGGTCGGACACGCTTGCGCGCAAGCTGGCGTGAACCCGTCCTTCTGCCGGTCGTAGCAGAACGTGCACTTCCAGGCGCGGCCATCGTCCTCGCGTCTGTCGACGACACCGAATGGACATGCCGCCACGCACATCCCACAGCCATTGCAGATGTCGGGCTGGATGAATACCGAGTCGAACTCGGTACGAACGATCGAGCCCGTCGGACAAACCTCGAGGCAGGCCGCGCTCTCGCAGTGCTTGCAGACGTCCGACATCATGAGCCACGAGAAGTCGCCGACACCGGTCGTGTTCGTTGAGATCGCCGCAGGTCGTTCGATGAACGAGACGTGCCGCCACGTCGATGCCCCGAGCGAGAGCGTGTTGTCGTAGCTCATCCCGCTAAAGACGAACCCGTCGTCGGGGAGTCCGTTCCACTCCTTGCACGCGACCTCACATGCTTTGCATCCGATGCAGACTGTCGTGTCGGTGAAGAATCCGGTCGTCACGACTTGTCTCCCTCATGCCCTTCTCCACCAACGAGTCCATGACTTCCACCCGTCCGGTGGCCGACGACGGGCAAGTCACGGGCGGGATGGTCAACGTCCAAGATGGGTTCGTCTGGGGCGAGGCCTTTGTAGCGCGACTTGTTGCGTCCCGGCTCGATGTTTCCCGTAAGAGCTTTGGATTCCTGGATAGAGACGTTCGGATCCGCGACGAATGAGATGAGGTCGTTGGCAGAGTCCCCCTTGATCAAGCCGACGGTCCCCCAGTGATACGGCAGGCCTATCTGGTGCACGGTCCGTCCCCGGATCTTGAGAGAGGGCATGCGTTCGGTAACGAGGACGCGGGACTCGATCTGCGCTCTGGCGGTAGTGACCGTCGCCCATTCACCATTGCGAAGGCCCTTCTCAGCCGCAAGTTCTGGCGAAACCTCGCAGAACATCTCCGGCATCAGCTCCGATAGCCACGAGAGCCAACGCGACATCGGACCCGCGGTGTGATGTTCCGTCACCCTGTAGGTGGTCAGAACGTAGGGGTAGCGCGGATCGTCGAACGCGCGGTGATACGGGTTATCCCGGCGCCGCCATTCCATGCGGGCCGGGTTGCACTGTTGGCCGTAGAGAGCGTTCGGAACCACGGACTCGTGAGGCTCGTAATGGGTCGGTAGAGGTCCGTCCAGCAGCCCGGTTGGAGCGAACAGCCAGCCCCGACCGTCCACTTGCATGATGAACGCGTCGCGGCCCCCGATAGTCGCGAGGCCCTCTGCGTCTGCGGCCGGTTCGTAATCCGGGGGGCGATCGGCGATGAAATCGGGCACGTCCTCCCCCGTCCATCTCTTCTCGGTTTCATCCCACCAGACGTAACGCTTTCGATCCGACCACGGCCGGCCTTCCGGATCCGCCGAAGCGCGGTTGTAGAGGATCCGCCGGTTCGCCGGCCAGGCCCAACCCCACTCCGGGGCGACCCAAGTCTGCTCGTCACCCGGTCTACGCCGAGCGGTTTGGTTCACTCCCCCTGCAAAGGAGCCGGTATAGATCCACACACCCGCCGCAGTCGAACCATCATCTTTCAACTCGGTGAAGCTCGACAACGGGGTTCGGTCGTCGACCGACCAGCCATTGATCTCGCCAAGCACCGCGTTTGCGTCTGGCTCGCCGTGAGGTCCCTTGGTCGGGTAGTCCCAAGTTAGGTCCTTGATGGGCCGGTCGCGCTTGCGCCGCGACGACCTATAGAGGTCCTTCATCCGTAGACCCAGGTGGTACATGAAGTGGAGCTCGCTTCTACAGTCGCCCGGCGGCTCGATGGCGGCCTCGTGCCACTGGAGCAGCCTCTGGGTGTTGGTGAACGTCCCGTCTTTCTCTGTATGAGCCGCACAGGGAAAGAAGAAGACCTCGGTCTTGATGTCCTCTGGGCGTATCTCCGAGCCCGTTATCTCGGGCGACGCCCGCCAGAACTCCGCGGTCTCGGTTGGAGCGAAGTCACGCACAACCAGCCAATCAAGTTCGCGCAACCCTTTGCGCTGCAGCGAGCCGTGCATCGAGCCCACCACAGGGTTCTCCCCCATGACGAAGTAACCGGAGACCGATCCATCGGCCATGTCGGCAACGGTCGTCTGATGTGAATGATCTCCGGTCAGCCTCGGCAGATGATCGAAGCAGAAACCGTTCTCGGGCGTGGCCGCGTCCCCGAACCACGCCTTGAGCATCGAAACGATGTACTTGGGAAACTCCGTCCACCATCCGGCCTCGGCTTTGTTCGCGTCGATGTAGCTCTCGAGATCGACGTCCTGGTCGGCCTTGGGCATCGGCAGGTAGCCCGGCAGGATGTTGTAGAGGGTTGGAACGTCGGTCGAACCCTGGATCGAAGCGTGACCGCGAAGCGCCAGGATGCCGCCGCCCGGCCGCCCGATGTTGCCGAGCAGGAGCTGAAGGATCGACGCGGTCCGGATGTATTGAACGCCGACCGTGTGTTGCGTCCAACCGACCGCGTAGCAGAAGGCCGCCGTTCGGTCCCGGCCCGAATTCGACGACAGCATCTCGGCCGCGGCGAGGAACAGATCCTGGGGGATGCCGCAGATCTCTTCGATCATTTCGGGCGTGTAGCGTGAGAAGTGCCGACGAACGATCTGGAACACGCATCGAGGGTCTTGCAGCGTGTCATCTCGCGGAGCATCCGGCCTCGGCTCGCCGTTCGCGTAGGCCCACGACTCTTTCTTGTAGCTCCCGCTGTCGGAGTCCCAGCCCGAGAACAGCCCATCCAGATCTTCTGTATCGACGAAGTCATCCGACACGAGGACCGCGGCGTTCGTGTAGCTCGTGACGTATTCCTTGAAGTACCTGTCGTTCTCGATCACGTAGCGGACGAGGCCGCCGAGGAACGCGATGTCCGTGCCCACCCGGATCGGGATGTGCAGGTCCGCCATAGCGCTCGTGCGCGTGAATCGAGGATCGACGTGGATCACCTTCGCGCCGCGCTTCTTCGCCTCCATCACCCACTGGAACCCGACTGGATGACACTCGGCCATGTTCGAACCTTCGATCACGATGCAATCGGAGTTCTGAAGGTCCTGTTGGAAGGTGGTCGCGCCTCCCCTACCCAGCGAGATCCCCAGACCGGGGACCGTGGAGGAGTGTCATATGCGGGCCTGGTTCTCGATCTGCACCGCACCTAGGGCCGTGAACAGCTTCTTGATCAGATAGTTCTCTTCGTTGTCGAGCGTCGCCCCGCCGAGATGAGCGAAGCCGAGCGTCCTGCGAAGCGGAGCACCGTCTTCCTTCCGCGTGTCCTCCCACGTGGCGTCCCGCGTCTTGCGGACCCGCTCCGCCACCATGTCCATCGCGGTTTCGAGCGGGATCGCCTCCCATCTGGTTGAGTGCGGCGCCCTGTAGAGCACCTCGTGGACGCGGTGAGCGCCGGTGACGAGCTGGAACGTCGCGGCCCCCTTGGGACATAACCGGCCCCGCGAGATCGGCGAATCGGGATCGCCCTCGATGTCGGTGATCTTGTCGTCTTTGACGTAGACGAGCTGCCCGCACCCAACCGCGCAGTAGGGACAGACCGATTTGGCGACCTTGTCCGCAGACGAGATGCGCGCGCCCAGTGATTCCGTTCGAGGAGAGAAGGCGGTTGATCCGAGAGCGTTGACATCGCGGTCGCGGATCTGCCGCAAGAACGGCCACCGCGACATGAGCGAGCCGGACTCCGCCACCGCGCTCCTTAAGAGGATGAGCTGGACTCGGGCACCCTACCGCCGCCCCAAGAACTAAGAAGCGTTTGTCGCTAGAAGGTTCCATCTCCAGTCCCGGTCGGAACCGGCCACGAAGCGGGTCGCAGTCTGATGGTCGGCGGCGGGGCCCGGCCTGGGACGTACGGCGCTCCATCCGGCCTTCGCCAGTCCGTCGAGCCATCGGGATTCAGTGCGACCTTCCAGCGATGTTCGTGGACGAGTTTGTGATGGAAGCTGCAGATCAGAACCAAATTGTCGAGATCCGTCGGCCCTCCGGGCTCCCAAGGCCAGATGTGATGGGCTTCGGTGAATCGTTTCGCCCCACAACCCGGAAACGTGCAGCGGAACCGGTCGCGGTGCTCGACGAGTCTGCGGACGTGATGGGGAACGACCCGGCTTGCCCGCCCGATCCCGATCGGCTTGCCGTGTGGATCCTCGAGCACCGTCTCAATCCGTCCGTCGCAACACAGCCGCCCGACGACCTCGGGATGGATCACGGTCCCGGTCGGGCTCAACCCGTTGGCACCGTCTCTGGAGATGAGTGAGTCGGCCCCAACGTGGACGAGAACGGTCGCCCGAGCAGGATCGCAGTCGGTCGCGATCGCGGCCTTGGCCATGGCCACAAGCGCATCGGCCCGCCGGGCCGCAATCGGGTCGATAAGTTCGTCGTCGGCCGGAGAGGAGGGGATGTCCTTGATCAGTCGTTCGATCGACTTGATGAACGCGGCCCCCTCCTCGGGCGAGAGGGCACCCATGAAGCCGAGCCGCGAGTCGCTCATCCACCACCACTCGAGCTTCCGGCTCGCCCCGATGTCGACGACTCTTCGAGCGAGATCCTCTGAAGCTCGTCGCCTCGCTCTTTGATCGCGGTCACCGACTTGCGCCGGGCCCACTCGATCAACTTGAGCTCTTCATCTGGCGTCGCGAACCGACAGAGCTCGACGACCTTGTCGAGATTCAGAGTCCCGTTCTCCAGGGCCATCGAGAGTCGAGGGAGCTTCTCGAGCTCCCGAGCCGCGAACAACCACCGCTCGGCGCGGTAATAGGTGACGCCGAGATTGAGCGAGACCCAATGGGCCATATCGCGACAGTCATCGGCGATCCACGGCTCCGACTCTGAGTAGGCGTGGAGTTCCGCTAAGAGTTTCCGCTGGGAGGAGCCGACGCCGGCATAGGCCTCGAAGACCCGATTCCTGGGGGTATTGGTGCCGGCCCAGACGTCGGTCTCGGCCGGACGAGGTGTTCCGCGCACGAACAAATAAGGCTCCTAACTAAAGGGCGGTGCGCGGTTCCGCCTCTTTCGTCTTGCTCGACACTATATACGAACATATGTTCGATAGTCAAGCGAGAAGCAGCTGTTAGCCCATGTCCCGGAGGGCGTCCTCGATGCCTCGGACGAAGGTCGGATAGGGGTAGATGAGGTCACGCAATACCTGGACGGGAAGCTCCTGCTTCACCGCGAGGACCAGAAGGCCGAGAACCTCGCCCGCCGCCGGCCCCATCGTCGATGCCCCGAGGAGCACTCCGCTACGGGCGTCGGCGATCAGTTTTGTAACGCCATGCTCGGCCCCCGGCCCATGGATCCAGCCTCGGGCCGACGACGAGGTGGTCGACACTCCGATCTTGATGCCGAAGCCTTTCTCGTTGGCCTGGGCTTCGGACAGGCCGACGCTGGCGACCTCGGGATCCGTGAACGTGACACGCGGGACCGCCTTGTAGTCGGCCGGAGCGTGCTCCGTCCCGATGATGTCGGCCGCGGCGATGCGACCTTGGTAGACGGCTACGTGAGTGAACGCGCCCTTCCCGGTGACATCGCCGACCGCCCATACCCCGGGGGCCGCGCGCATGTGTTCGTCGACTTCGATCGATCGAGCTTTGGGGTCGAGGCCGACGTGCTCGAGGCCGAGATCGAGATTGAGTTTCCGCCCCGTCGCGACCAAGAGCCGTTCGGCTTGCAGCGACGTTCCATCCGCGAGCCGGACCTCGACTCCTACTGCCGCTTTCGCGACCGACTCGGCCGACACACCTTCGTGAACCTCGATCCCCTCGGACCGAAGCGCCTCGGCGACCGCTGCGGCGTTCTCCGGCTCCTCGAGCGGAAGCAGATGCGGCGCCGCCTCAACGATGGTGACCTTGGTTCCGAATCGGGCGAAGGTCTGCGCCAACTCCAAGCCGATCGCTCCGCCGCCCAGGACGATCATCGACTTCGGAGGCTTGGTGTTTTCGATGGCCTCTCGATTGGTCCAGAAATCGACGTCCTTAAGACCGTCGATCGGAGGGATAGCGGGTTCGCCCCCCGACGCGATGACGATGCCTCTCTTGGCTGCGTAACGCCGTCCATCGATCTCGACCTCTTTGGGGCCGACGATCGTGGCTTCGCCCTTGACGACGGTCTCGCCCTTCTTCTGATGTCGCTCGACGGCGATCTCGTCGTTCCAGTCCGCCGTCGCTTCACTCACGCGCTTGGCAACTGGGGCCCAATCGGTCGAGATCGGCTGGCCCCCGGCCAATCCGATAGCGCGCGCTGCCTCCGCGACGCTGTTACCGGCGCGCACCATGATCTTTGAGGGGATACATCCCCAGTAAGGACATTCGCCGCCGACCAGCTTGCGTTCGACGGCCAGGACATCGAGTCCCGCGTCGGCTGCCCGGCCGGCAACTTCTTCACCGCCCACGCCCATCCCGATGACGATCAGATCGTGGTCGCCGGCAGAAGCCATCCGACCGTTCTATCAGGGACCGGCGGTTGCCGGGGACTCGGCGCGCTCTAGGCGAAAAGGGCGATGAGGCTGGGGACCAGCTGCTTGATGGTTGACGCGCCCTTGCGAAGATAGACATCGGCGCCGAGCTGAGTCGCGGCCTCTTCTACGCCACCGTTGAAACCAGAAAAGGCCAAGACCTTCGGGTGGAGGCCGCGGACCTTCATCTCTGCGAGAACCTCAAGCCCGTCCATGTTCGGCATGGCCATGTCCAAGATCAAAGCATCCGGACTCTCGCGCTCGAGCAACTCCATCGCCTCGATCCCGTCGGCGGCATCGCCCACGACTTCGAAACGACCGTCCGTTTCGAGGACGATGCGAACTAAGAAACGCATCTCATCGGCATCGTCTGCAAGTGCAACGCGGATCATGCTGTCACCTCCGCCTTCGGCAGAGACTCACGTCGGACGAGGTCTCCAGGTTCAACATCGGGGACGCTGGTCTTTAGAAGATCGGCCACGATCTTGTGGGTTTCTGCGAGCGACTGCTGAAGGGCCTCGCGGCCTTTGTCGGGCAGGCCTAGTTCGAATGCGTATTCCGCGATCGCCAAGTTCTGAAGAACGTTGTCGTTGAGGTTCAAGGCATCGCGCTGGCGGGTCTCGGCTTCGGCCAATCGGCGAGCGGCTTCCTGGTAGGAGCCTTGCAAAGCTTCATTCTGTTTCCAAACGGTGAGTCCCGCGATGGTTGCGCCGAGGATGAACAACCCGTGGATCACAGCCCACTTGACTGGGTTGTCGATCGCGGCTTGGTGGTTGAACACCGACCGGGGGTCTGCCAGACCGAAGATCGCGTGGTGCGCGACCACGTATCCGATCGCGAGAAGGAACGGCACCCAGTGTTGATACAGGATGATGATGGTCACCATCACGAAGAAATGGAAGTGGGCCTCGATACTTCCGTGTGAGAAGTGAACCAGGATCCCTGAGGCGGTCATCAGGCCCAGCGTCGCCACGACCGAAGCGATGATGTGATTCTTTCGCAGTGCCCAAGCGATAAGAGCGGCGACGCCGACTATGCCGGCCTCAGCGAGAGTATGCGCGATGCCGTAGCCGCGGACGATGCCGAATATCACGAGGCCCACCGCGTTCAGCGACAGCAAGAGGACCATGCCCTTGTGACGGCGATCCCAGACGTCGTCGGGCAACCCCATCCCGGCAGGAAGCAAGGCACGGACCCGCGCCATGGTTGACATACCTCAATTCAAACCAAATGGGACATCCGAGACCATCAGTCGAAATACGTAATTCTGCTTGGTCTGGACGCCTAGGGCATCTCCTCATTGGCCATGTCCACGGGCTTGGACTCGGGCGATCCCTTCTGGCGGAGGTAGACCGAGAAGAAGACGATGCACCCGGTCGCGAGGAACTCGCTCTGCCAGTTCTGGAGACTCTCGAACCAGAATTGGGAGGTGCGCATGTAGGTCATCATCGAAACCGGTTTGCCCCCATGCTCCTTCTGCTCGCCGTTGTAAACCTTCGTTCCTTGTTGGCCGTGCAGGAAGAACGACATCAAGAACAGCAACACGAAAGCCAGGCTCAAGGAATTCTCATAGAGCTTGAGGACCACCCCCCCGCGCTTGGCCGGCCACGGCTTGTTCTTCTTCGTCGACGGTGCCGGATCCCTGTCGACGTCTTCGGGCTGGTCGATCTTCTTGGACTCCGCCGACCCTCGTTGGCGCAACCAGATCGTGAGCAGGATGTAGCCCGACATCTGGAGGAACTCACTTTCCCAGTTCTCGAACACGGCCTCGCCGAAGTGCCCCGATGTTAGGTATTCGCCGAAAGAAACGGCCGGCGAGTGATGATCGCGTTGATCGTGGTTGTAGGTCCGGTATCCCGTCGCCGTCTGACCCACCAGAAACAGACCGAAGAGGAAGAACAAGACGACGGTGAGGCCGTTGTCCCGAAAGAAACGCTTCATCGAACGAGGCATTACCCCGGGTCGGTGCTTCCTAAGCTAAGAGCGGACCCTGCAGCTAGAACATCGGGGGCTCGGTGTAGACGCCCCACTCCTCCTTGAGCGTCTCGACCATCTCCCCCAAGGTGACGTAAGCCTTCGACGCTTCGATAAGAACCGGGATCGAATTGATGGATTCATCGTGTGCCATGACGCGTAGCGCTTGGATCGCGTCCTCGGCCCTCTTCGCGTCTCGGTTCGCGCGGACCTCAGCGACGGCCTTCTTTTGGCGCTCTTCGATCTCGGGCGAGATCACGAGAACCTCGGGCATCTGCTGAACCGTCTGGGTGAACCTGTTCACTCCGACCATCACCTTCTTGCCCTGCTCGAGGAGCTGCTGGTAACGGAAGGCCGCGTCGGCCATCTCCTTCTGGAAGTAACCCTGCTCGATGCCGACGAGCATCCCGTCGAGGATCGAGCCGTTGCCGAGCTCTTCGATCTTGGCGAAATAGGCCTCGGCCTCGGCCTCGCAGCGGTCGGTCAACTCCTCGATGAACCACGATCCGCCGAGAGGGTCGATGACGTTCGTGACGCCGGTTTCGTAAGCGATGACCTGCTGCGTACGAAGCGCGATCTCGACCGACTCATCGGTGGGCAACGCGAGCACCTCGTCCAGCGAGTTGGTGTGAAGGCTCTGCGTCCCGCCGAGTACCGCAGCAAGCGCCTCGGTGGCAGTGCGAACAACGTTGTTATAAGGCTGCTGCGCGGTGAGCGAGCACCCGGCCGTTTGCGTGTGGAACTTGAGCATCCACGAACGTTCCTTCTTCGCGCCGTAACGCTCCTTCATCCACCGAGCCCAGATGCGGCGGGCTGCTCTGAACTTAGCGACCTCTTCGAAGAAGTCGATATGGCTGTTGAAGAAGAACGAGAGGCCCGGAGCGAACTCGTCGATATCGAGTCCACGCTTTAGACCGAGTTCGACGTGGGCGAATCCACTCGCGATCGTGAACGCAAGTTCCTGAACGGCAGTGGAGCCTGCCTCGCGGATGTGATAGCCGGAGATCGAGAGAGGGTGGTATTTGGGCACGTCCCTTGCGCAGTACTCCATCATGTCGGCGGTAAGCCGGAGATGCGGCTCGGGTGGGAAGAGCCATTCCTTCTGAGCGATGTATTCCTTGAGGATGTCGGTCTGGCATGTACCGCCCAGCTTCGTGGTGTCGGCGCCCTGTTTCTCGGCCGCAGCTATGTACATCGCGAAGAGCATGGGGGCCGGCCCGGAGATCGTCATCGACGTCGTGAGCTTCTCGAGATCGAGATCTGCGAAAAGGATCTCCATGTCTGCAAGTGAGTCGACCGCCACACCACATCGCCCAACCTCGCCCAACGAGTGCGAGTCATCCGAGTCCCGCCCCATCAGGGTGGGCATGTCGAACGCGACTGAGAGGCCGACTTGGCCATGCTCGGCGAGGAATTTGAATCGCTCGTTCGTCTGCTCGGGGCTGCCGAAGCCGGCGAACTGCCGCATCGTCCATAGGCGACCCCGGTACATCGAGGGATAGATCCCCCGGGTGTAGGGGTACTCGCCGGGGACGCCCACTCGTGGATCGGGCCCGCCGGCAGGCTCGTACAGCGGCTCTAGGGGCTCGCTCGACAGCGTGTCGAAATCGACGTCGTCTCGCAACTTCGCACCGTCGTAGGCGATCCGCCAGCGTCCTTGCAGGTCATCGGCCATGACCCGATTCTACCTAGGGCGCCCTAGGGTCCCGTCGGGTCACGGCTGAGTTGCCGCGATGATGGGTAAGGCGTTTCCGTGCGTAGCCAGGTCAAGCTCGTCGCCCTCCTGATCGCCGTCGCGTTCGCTTCTGCGTGCACGGCCCCCACCCTCACCGAATCCCAGTACAAAGCATCCGTTGTCAACGCGATCGAACCAGCCGTCTCTACGATCGAGACGGTTCGCCTCACATTGGCCCAAACGGAACGCCACAACCTCTTCCTCAACCCGATGGACATTGTGATCGGCGGCCAAGAAGACAGCATCGGGGCCGTCACCGGAACGTTCGCAAGCGTGCAACCGCCCAACGCTGCCCTCGACGAGGTAAGGACCCAGGTGCTGGACCTTCTCGGCCAAGCGGAGGACCAGATCGCCGAGGCACGAATCCAACTGCGCAGAGGTCGCGTCGGCGAGGCAATCAAGAGCATCGATGGGATCGAGGACATCTCTAAAGCACTCGACGAGATAGCGAAGCGCTACTCGTGAAGAAGGTTCTCGCCATCACGCTCGGCATCCTGTCTGCCATCGGTGGCTTCTTTGACATGGGCGAGATCGTCATGACGGCCGAGACGGGCGCTCGATTCGGTTATTCGCTCATCTGGGTCCTCATCCTGGCAACGATCGGGATCATCCTCTACGCAGAGATGGCGGGACGGATCGCCACGCTGAGCAAACGACCGGTCTTCGACGTCGTGAGGGAAAGGATCGGAGCCCGCTTCGGGATGTTCAACCTGATCGCGACGATGTTCATCAACATCGTGACGTTGGTAGCCGAGATCGCCGGTGTTGCGATCGCATTCCAGCTCGCTTCGCGGATCAACTACTACCTTTGGGTGCCGCTAGTAGTGCTGCTTATCTTCATAGTTATCTGGAAGGTCCAGTTCGAGTTGATGGAACGCGTCTTCGGCATCCTCGGTCTAACGATGATCGTGTTCGCCGTGGCCTTCTTCAAACTCGGCCCGGATCTCACCCACGTTGCGAAGTCGATATTCGGGCCTGATGTACCAAAGACCGAAGCGCTCGCTACTTACTGGTACTTCGCCATCGCTCTCTTCGGGGCGGGGATGACTCCTTACGAGGTCTTCTTCTTCTCTTCCGGCGCCGTCGAAGAGGAGTGGGGGCCCGACGACCTCGCCGTCAATAAGGGCACGGCGATCGTAGGGTTCACGGTCGGCGGCCTCCTCGCGATCTCGTCTATCGGCGTGGCCGCGATCGTGTTCCTCCCCCGTGGCATCAGCGTGGACGAACTGGCTCAGATAACTCTCGGTCCGGCTACCGCACTGGGAACCATCGGGTTGATCGCCGTGCTCATCGGTTTGTTCGCCTCGACATTTGGGGCCGCGCTCGAAGTAACGCTGTCGACCGGGTACGCGCTCGCGCAGTATTTCGGATGGCCGTGGGGGAAACGGCTCAAGCCACGCGAGGCTGCACGTTTCCACCTCGCCATGATCATCGTCCTACTGCTCGCCGCAGGACTCGTTCTTACGAGCGTCGATCCTGTAAAGGTGACCGAACTGGCGGTCGTCTTCTCGGCCCTAGGACTTCCACTGACGTACCTGCCCGTGTTGATAGTCGCGAACGATCACGAATACATGGGCGACTTGGTGAACGGGAAGTTCTCGAACGCTCTCGGCAGTGTCTACATGGTTCTTCTGATCATCACGAGCGTAGCGGCCATACCGTTGATGATCTGGACGAGGATGGGAGCCTGATGAACGCTCCGCTTGAGATTGGCCTCGAACTTCTCGACAAACAGATATTGGACGTTCAGGACTTTCCGTGCGGGAAGGTCGACGACCTAGAGCTGGTGCTCGGCGACGATGGGCGCGGCCCAATTGTCACGGCCATCTTCACGTCCCCTGAAGCTCTCGGGAGACGATTGGGCGGCATCGTGGGTCGATCGATGGTCACGGTCTGGCGCCGACTTCATCCGAACAAGGATCCTCACTCCAATCGCATCGAATGGAGCGACGTCGAGAAGATCGATTACGCCCTCCACCTCAATGTGGGCAGAACGGTAGCGGGCTTGGTCCTCTCCGAAAGCTGGGCCCGCAAGTTCATCGAGCGGATACCGGGGGCCTAGATGCGAGCATCGGAGATCCTTGGGAAGAAAGTGATCGACAGCGACGGCAAAGAGGTCGGGCGAGTGTTCGAACTCGAGGCCGAGCAGTCTGGCCCTCAAGTAAATGATCGTCTCGGACGAGCGTGGCGCGTAGAGCATCTCTTGGTCGGTGGCGCGGCAGTGCTTCTTCGGTTGGGGTTCCAACACCGCCACCTAAGAGGGCCCGTCGGGCTTCGGATGCTGGCGCATCGACTGCGCGGTTACCGGATCCCTTGGACGGCGATCGAATCGACCGATGGCGAAGAGATCCGGATCAACGTGTCGGAGAAGGACCTCTCCCGGATCGAGAACTAGCGACTTAGTGGAGCGAGTCGATCAACCGAACGGCCGCGGCGTAGGGATCGATCTTCCGGCTGATGACGTCGTCGGTCAGTTGGCCCAGCAGATCACCTGATTCATCCGCCACTCGTGTCCGGAAACGTTCGGCGACTATCTCCTTGATCTCTCGTTCGACCCGGCGTCGCCTTCGAGCTTCGAGCAACCCCTTCTCCTCCTGGTGCGCCCTGTGTTTCTCGATCGCCGTCCACAATTCGTTGATCCCCTCGCCTTTCGTGGCAACCGTCTGAACTACTTCCGGCTTCCACTCCGCATTCGACATCTGGAGCATCTGCTTCAACTCGCGCACCGTGTCGCGAGCGCCGGGTCGGTCCGCTTTGTTCACGACGAAGATGTCGGCGATCTCCATGAGCCCGGCCTTCGCCGTCTGCACTGCGTCGCCCCACCCAGGGTTCAGAACGACGAGAGTGGTGTCGCAAGCGTCGGCGATCTCGACTTCGGCCTGGCCTACGCCAACTGTCTCGATGATGACGATGTCTTTTCCGACCGCCTCGAGTACCCGCATAGCTTCTGGGGTCGCGAGCGAGATCCCACCGAGATGCCCTCGCGTCGCCATCGATCTGATGAAGACATCCGGGTCGGTGGCATGGTTCTGCATCCGGACGCGATCGCCAAGCAGCGCTCCGCCGGAGAACGGACTCGACGGATCGACCGCCAGCACTCCGACCTTGTGCCCGTCTTTGCGGGCCCGGCCCACAAGTTTCTCGGTCAACGTCGACTTGCCGGCGCCGGGTGCGCCGGTGATCCCGATGGAGTAGCCACCCCCCGTGCGTGGATAGAGCTCGCTCATCACGTTGCTTAGGTCTGCGCCGCCGTCCTCGACGAGCGAGATGAGCCGTCCGATCGCGAGTTTCTGCCCGTCGAGGGCGCGCTCGATCAAAGTGGATGTGTCCATCTAGGTGTTACGCCTCGTGCGCTACGACCTCTGTGATGCCCGGGACCCGCTCCCGAAGGATGCGTTCGACCCCTTGCTTGAGGGTGACCGGAGAGATCGGGCAGGTGCCGCACGTGCCGAAGAATTGGATCGTCACGATGCCGTCGGCGATCCCCTCCAGGCGGATATCTCCACCGTCGGCCTGGATCGCGGGCCGTATCAAGGCGAGCGCCTCCTGGACCTGATCCTCGACGGTGGTCGCAGCGTTCATGGGATCAGTTTACTGGGAGGGCCGTCGTCGCCCCGGTTCCCTCGCCGGGCGAGATGGTTGGCGAGAAACACCAGGACGAGGACGGTCAGCAAACCCCCGCCGACGTAGACCCAGTAAGGCGGGCCGTCCTCGGTTGTGAGGCTCACCCCAAGGCCCGGATGGCCATCATCTTGTTCCGTGGCCGCCAATACCGTGATCGGGACTGGCTCGCTCCGGCGCTGAACCGCCCCCGTGTTGGCTGTTACTCGAACGTCGTAGGTCCCAGGCTCCAGCGGCGCGAGCCAGACGATCCGTTTCCGACCCGCTTCTTTCACCTCGGTGCCCGGGTCCGCGTAACCCGTGGGCGCTGCCGCCGTCTTCGTAGTGACTCGTGCAGGTCGCGATAGGGCGACCGTGAGAAACGTGGGTTCACCGATCCCGACGTTCTTCGGAGCCCGCACTATTCCCACGTTCAAAGGCAGGCCGTAACCCTTCGGCGGTTCGATCGAAACAGCTCCGGAACCCGGCCACCGGAAATCCCAGGTGCCCAACGCGTGCTTGACGATCGTCTTTCCGCGAGCATCAACGATCCGGAACGAACCCGAGATCGTCGTCTGCGCGAGTCCCCAGCCGAGCCCCACCTCGATCGGTCCCGGATCGGGATAACTGCCGATGGAAACGCCGGTGTAGTAGTGGGCCAGGATGTCGGCGTATCCCGCGCCTTGTAACGCGAGGCCCTCCGCCCCCCACTGCGACATCCCAACCCCGTGGCCCCACCCGCGCCCGGCGATGATCGCGACACCATCGCGCGTGAACATCGATATGCGATTGGACGGCAGGGTCTCCGGCAGCCGGCCGCTCGCAGTATTGGAGGGAGATGGATAGAGATTGGGATAGAGGTCGGGAGCGAGTTCCCTGATGGCATCTCGGAACGCCTCCGCGGTCATAGCAGTCTGTCGTTTCTTGCTCTCGAACACGAGGTCTGGATAGTGAAGGCCGGAGCTCGACGGAACCGAGTGCGCGTCCGTGATGCGTCCCGACTCCCACAAACCAGCGTTTCGAAGCAGCTTCGTCAAGCGGTCGAGCCGGATCTCCACGGTCCAATGGAACAAAGGCGAACCCTGTTCCGTAGGGCTGTCGACGCCGACGAGATACGGATACGCGCCCTCTTCCGGAAAGGCTTGCTCGTTGTTTAGCGTCCGTCCGCCTGAGGTCGAGTGGTAGCGCGCGAGGATCGGCCTGCCGTCGTAGAGAACGGTTTGGCCCGCGGTGGATTCAACCGCAGCGATCCACCTCGCGCCGGTTATCGAATCGATCACATCTGCACCGGAAAACACCTGACATTGCACAGACGCACAGATGTCGAAGCCGTAAACCGCCGCGTCGCCTCCCGGCCCTTGTTCGAGGGTGTACTGCGCGTAGGTTCGCGCCGCGACGGCCTGGGCCTTCAACGCCTCGGCCGGCCACGACGTAGGCACTTCGTTGAGTCCGAGAAGGTAGCGCTCCAGCGGAAGTCGATCCGACAAAACGAGACCATCGCCCGCTGAAGCGATCTCGAGTTCGCCGAAATAACGATGGCCGCCGGCGACCGTCAGCGGCTCGTCGCCGATCGGGATCAGACGCAGTGGCCCCTCGACCGCCCCGATATGCCTACCCGGTTTGGCTGCGGAGGTGGGCCCGGCCGCCGCAAGGCAAACGAGTAGAACGAGAGCCGCTGCTCTCCTAACCGACATCCGCGAAACGCTTCAGACCCCACGACGAGATCAGGAGTCCGATCGCCACCATGACGCAGTAAGCGACGAGTCCTCCGACAACTCTGCCGGACGCAGCGCCCGTGAGTTCGCGGATGAGAACGACGGCAAGTCCGAGAACGGCCGCGCTGTAGACATAAAGCAGATACGAGAGGAAGCGAGGCCAGCGAAGCACGACCTCAGTGGACCGCACCGGGACGAGCGGCCGGGAGATGAGCAACAAGCCCGAACCGGCGAGGGTGAAGAACATCGCGCCAAGCAGCAGGCCCAGGGCAAGTTTGTTGACGCCGGCGATCATCGGCTCGAAGTCCGTGAGTTCCTCTTGCCCGGGTCGCACGTCGCTGAAGAGGAACCGAACGGCCACCGCCGAGCTCAGGAGACCGAACACCATGCCGAACAGGCCCGACCACTTCAGCATCGATCCGATAACGACGAGCCCGACGTGAGGTCCCGGCTTCGGCGCGTTCACGCTTGACCCTCGAGGACGATCTGGGCCCCCAGCCCCTTGAGCTTCGCAACGAAGTCCTCGTAGCCCCGCTCGATGTGGCCGACGTCGTAAACGCGCGTCTCACCTTCGGCGCATAGACCGCCGAGCACGAGAGCAGCTCCGGCGCGGATGTCGGGAGCTCGCACGGGTGCTCCGGACAGGCGCTCTACCCCGCGGATGACGGCGTGGTGACCTTCCACTCGGATCTGCGATCCCATCCGGTTCAGCTCGTCAACGAATAGAAACCGTGCCTCGAAAACGTTCTCGGTGAGTATCGAGGACCCCGTCGCTTGAGAAAGCAGCACCATCATCGGTGGCTGGAGGTCTGTCGGAAAGCCGGGATACGGAAGCGTGACCAGGTCGATGGCGGTGGCTCGCCTCGACATCGAGATGGTGACCGAGTCGGCCGTCCGCCTGATCTCGGCGCCCGCCTCTTCGAGCTTCTGCAGAGGTAGCTCAAGATGATCGGGCCGAAGATCGACGAGCTTCACCTCGCCCTGAGTCGCCGCCGCACCGATCGCGAACGTGCCCGCCTCGATCCGGTCGGGGATGATCTCGTGCGTGGTGGGACCTAGTTCCTTGACCCCCTCGATGACAACCGTTGGAGTGCCTGCCCCCATAACCCGGGCGCCGCAGCCGTTCAGAAATCTAGCGAGGTCTTGGATCTCCGGTTCACGCGCCGCGTTCTCGATGGTCGTGCTTCCCTCCGCCGTGACCGCCGCCATCATCAACGTCTCGGTCGCTCCGACGGATGGAAACTCGAGAAGTACTCGGGCCCCGGTCAAGCGAGGTGCGGAGCCCTCGATATACCCATGCTCCGACGCGAACTTCGCGCCCATGCGTTCGAGACCCTGAAGATGAAGGTCTATCGGTCGGGAGCCGATCGCATCTCCCCCCGGTAACGAAACCCTCGCGCGTCCCAACCGCGCCAGCAAAGGGCCGAGCACCTGGATGGAAGCGCGCATCTTCGTTACGAGCTCGTACGGCGCCTCCTCGGAGATCTCTCCCGAGGCATCGATGATGAGCCGATCGTCATCCGTGCGAACGGTCGCGCCCAATCGCTCGAGCACCTCGGACATCAGAGTTACGTCGGCGATCCGCGGAACGCGCGACAGAACCACCTCACCTGGGACCATCAATGACGCGGCCATCGCTTTGAGCGCGGAGTTCTTGGCTCCCGACACTCGGACCTCGCCCGAGAGTGGTTGCGGGCCGCTCATCTCGTAGTAGCGCACCGAACCATCCTAGTTAGGGCGCGCAGAGGGCGGCCCCAGAGGGCCGCCCTCGAAGCTTGCGTCGCTGGGTTAGCGCCTGCGGGTGCTCTTCTTGCGACCCGTGTTCTTGGCGGTCGATTTGGCACGGCCGACAGACTTCTTGGCGGTCGACTTGGCGCCTCTCGCCGCGGTCCGGGCTCCGGCCCTTGCGCCGCGCGTTGTCTTGCGCGCCGCGGATCCGGCCCTGCGTGCGGTCTTCTTGGCAGAGGACTTCGCCCTACGCGTGGTCTTCTTGGCAGTCGACTTCGCCCTGCGAGTCGTCTTGCGCGCAGTGCTCTTGGCCCTGCCGGTCGCCCGTTTCGCGGTCGACTTCTTACGACCCGTGGTCTTCTTCCGAGCCGGCGACTTGCGGGCCGTGCTCTTCTTCCGGCCTGTCGTCTTCTTGCGAGCCGGCGACTTGCGAGCCGTCGACTTCTTACGACCGGTGGTCTTCTTCCGAGCCGGCGACTTGCGGGCCGTGCTCTTCTTCCGGCCTGTCGTCTTCTTGCGAGCCGGAGACTTGCGCGCCGTGCTCTTCTTCCGCCCGGTCGTCTTCTTGCGTGCGGGCGACTTGCGAGCCGTCGTCTTCTTGCGTGCGGGCGACTTGCGAGCCGTGCTCTTCTTACGGCCCGTGCTCTTCTTAGCGGTCGACTTCTTCTTGCCTGTCGACTTCTTTCTGGCAGGTGATTTGCGCTTGGGTCTCGCAACCCCCGCTCCGAGTTCCGCAGCGGACGCAGCGAGATTCCTCGCTGCCGCCACCGGTCCAGTCGCGTCGGTGTCCGGCGCGACGACCTCAGCCGCGGTTTCGGTGACCCCCGCCGCGGCCTCTCGAACTCTGTTTACGAGGTTGTCCTCGGCCATCTTGTCCCCTTTCGTTGACTGCATTCTTAAAACAACTACTTAGTGTTTACCCACTAATCACGGATTGCACAAATCGAACAGGAGTTAGTTGCGCGTCATTGGGGAAGATGTCCCCTATGGCAGAGACAAAGTTCCTCCTTATCTATCTAAATGATCATCTCGCTGGCTCGATCGCCGGCGAGGAGCTCGCGAAACGAGCGGCTTCGAGTAACGAAGGGACGCCGCTCGGCGATTACCTCGACACCTTCATCTCCGAGATCAACGAAGAGCGGGGTTTGGTCGAGCGAACGATCGAGGAACTCGGCGGGAAACCCGACTGGCTGAAGGGGATGGCGGCATGGGTGGCCGAGAAGGCCGGGCGTTTGAAGCTGAACGGCCAGATAACCGGCTACTCGGACCTCTCGAGGCTCGTCGAACTCGAAGGCCTGGTGCTGGGAGTGACGGGCAAATTGGGGATGTATCGGGTTCTCCACGACATCCGCAACGTGCATCCTGCGGTCGCCACGGTCGAGTGGAGCGCTTTGATAGAACGCGCCGAAGGTCAGCGCGCCCGTCTAGAGGAGTTCCGCCTGGGGGCCGCTCGGATCGCATTCACCGAGGTGCCGGTGTCGGCGGCGTTCGGATCGAGCTAGGTCCCCGACGCCGGATCGATATCGAGCCTGGCCTCGATCATCCATAGGCTTCGCCGAACGCAGTCGGGGCAGAGGGCGAGCATCCGGTTATTGGCGTCGGGGATCTCTTGCCAGCCCATAGGCACGAGCCCGCGCCTTCGCGACTCTGAACGCCCGCATTCCGAGCAATAGACGCGATTGCGAAGCCCTTCCGGCTGAGACAACCGGCCCCTCCCCTTCCTCGGCTAGTTCCTAAGACTAGTCGCGGCCGAGCTCGGGGCGAGCGAGGGCCGCTCGCATCTCCGCTTCGGCCCTCTGGTCCACGTCTTCATCGCGGCTCTTCTTGGCTTCTTCGATGCGGCGCTTGGCTTCCGCGGCGTCGATGTCGCCCGCCTCTTCCGCATCGTCCGCGAGCACGATCACGTGATAGTCGTCCTGCGGCCCAGATGCTTCGAGGAAACCTCCCGGCACGATGTAACTCTCACGCTGCCCGCCGTGAACGACCGTCACTAGTCCCGGCACGAGCGCGGCGAGGAATGGCACGTGTCCGTTCATGATCCCGAAGTCACCTTCCGGAGACCGCGCGATGACGAGCTCGGCCTCGCCCTCGTAGAGGGCTTCCTCCGGCGTGACGATCGAGACCTTGAACGAGGTGGCCACTAGTCCTGGAGCTCCTTCGCTTTCGCCTGGGCCTCTTCGATCCCGCCGACCATGTAGAAGGCCTGCTCGGGAAGATCGTCGAACTCGCCCTCGGTGATCGCCTTGAAGCTCTGCACGGTCTCCTCGCGGCTGACGTACTTCCCGGGGATGCCGGTGAACTGCTCGGCCACGAAGAACGGCTGGCTGAGGAAACGCTGAATCTTGCGGGCCCGCTGAACGATCAAACGGTCCTCTTCCGACAGCTCGTCGATGCCGAGGATGGCGATGATGTCCTGGAGGTCCTTGTAGCGCTGCAGGTTCCTCTGAACGGTGAGCGCCACGTTGTAGTGCTCCTCGCCGACGTACCTCGCGTCCAGGATCCGGCTCGTCGAGTCGAGCGGGTCCACGGCCGGGTAGATGCCGAGCTCGGAGATCGCTCGGGAAAGCACCGTCGTCGCGTCGAGGTGAGCGAACGTGGTGTGGGGGGCCGGGTCGGTGATGTCGTCGGCGGGGACGTAGATCGCCTGCAGTGACGTGATCGAACGACCCTTCGTTGAGGTGATTCGCTCTTGGAGCTCGCCCATCTCTTCGGACAGCGTGGGCTGGTACCCCACCGCTGAAGGCATACGGCCGAGAAGCGTCGAGACCTCGGAGCCGGCCTGGGTGAAACGGAAGATGTTGTCGATGAACAGGAGCACGTCCTGGCGCTCCTCGTCCCGGAAGTACTCGGCCATCGTCAGCGCGCTCAGCGCGACGCGGAGGCGCACGCCGGGGGGCTCGTCCATCTGGCCGTAAACGAGAGCGGTCTTCTCGATGACGCCGGACTCCTGCATCTCGAGCAGAAGGTCCGTGCCCTCACGGGTGCGCTCGCCGACGCCGGCGAACACGGACACACCACCGTGCTGCTCGGCGACGCGGTAGATCATCTCCTGGATGATGACGGTCTTGCCGACTCCGGCACCCCCGAACATCCCGATCTTTCCACCCTGCACGTAAGGCTCGAGAAGGTCGATGACCTTGATGCCGGTCTCGAACATCTCGGTCTTCGGCTCGAGATCCTCGAAAAGCGGCGGCAAGCGGTGGATCGGCCAGCGCTTCGTCCCTTCGGGGACTTCGTAACCGTCGAGCGGCTCGCCGAGCACGTTGAACACGTGGCCCAACGTCGCGGGGCCGACCGGCACGGTGATCGGGGACCCGGTGTTGGTCACGACGGCGCCACGGACGAGACCGTCGGTCGCCTTCATGCAGATGGCTTTTACGACGGAATGACCGATGTGCTGGCTGACCTCGGCCACGATCGTGTCGGTCTGCTTGTCGATCGTTCGCTCGACGGTGAGAGCGTTGCCGATCTCGGGGAGCCCATCCGGTGGGAATTCGACGTCGATGACCGGCCCCGTGATCGTGAGGATCCGGCCTGTCGTCGTGCCGCCGTGTGCTTTGTCGAGCTTTTCTTCCGCGATCGCCATATTCATCAACCTCCTAATTGCGGGATGTCGTGTGACGACCCCGGTGCTTTGAGAGTCAGTGCTTTAGAAGCAAGTGGAAACGTGTTCATCGAACTACCTCGTCCAGGCCCGACTCGGTCTCTGCTGCAGAGAGCGCCTCGGCTCCCCCGATGACCTCCATGATCTCCGTGGTGATCTCGGCCTGACGAGCCTGGTTGTAGTCGCGTGTGAGCGAATCGATAAGTTCGTCCGCGTTGTCGGTAGCGGCCTTCATCGCTCGACGCCGGGCGGCGTGCTCCGATGCGGCCGCTTCGAGCATCGCTTGGAGAACCGCGCCCTCGATGTAACGAGGCAGGAGATATCCAAGGATGTCCTCGGGCTCGGGCTCGAAGACGTAGTTGGCGTGGGAGCCGCTGTCCTCGTCGCCCTGGATGTCCTCGGTCTCTGCAGGAAGAAGCTTCAGGACGACGGGGCGCTGGGTGAGGGCGGACTCGTATTTCGTGTAGGCGAGGCGAACCTCGTCGATCTTCCCTTCTGCGAACGCCTTCACCGCGGACTGCGCGACCTTCCTGGCGTGCTCGATGCCGGGCTGATCGGAGTAGCCCTGCCACGACTCCGTGAAGTCGTAGCCGCGGAACTTGAAGTAGCTGATGGCCTTCTTGCCCGACAGGAACAATTCGGTGTCGGCGTGGTCGCGCATGTCGCGCTCAGCCGCCCTAATGACGTTCGAGTTGTAAGCGCCGGCGAGGCCACGGTCCCCCGCGACTACAACCATCCCGACCTTTCCACTGCCCTCGCGCTTCTTCAGCAGCGGGTGATCGAGGTTGCCTGCGTTACGCGCTACCGATGCCATGAGGTTTCTCATCTGCTCGGCGTAGGGCCGAGCGGCCTCGACGCGGCGTTGAGCCTTGACGATGCGAGAGGAGGCGATGAGCTCCATGGCGCGCGTGATCTTCTGGGTCGACTTGACCGACCCGATCCGCCGCTTAACCGCCCGGAGCTTGCCTCCCATTAGTGCTTACTCCTCGCCTTCAGCTTCCGCGGTGTCCACGGGCTGCGTCGCAGCCGCGTCGCCCGCTTCGGCCGCGGGGGCCTTGGTCGGCTCGGGCACGCCTTCCTCCGAAGCGGTCGTCTGCTCGAGGTCTTCGTGGTCGGCCCAGTTCTTCTTGAACTCCTCGACCGCGCTTTTGAGTTTCTCGATCGTGGCGTCCTCGAGCTTGCCCGAGTCGCGGATCTCGTCGCCGATCGCACCGTGGCGGCTCACGAGGAAATCGAGCATCTCGGCTTCGAACTGAGTGACCTTGTCGAGAGGTACGTCGTCGAGGAGTCCGTTGGTCACGGCCCAGATCGACATGACCTGCTTCTCGACGGTGAACGGCGAGTACTGCTTCTGCTTGAGGATCTCGACGACGCGGGCTCCCCTATCGAGCTGAGCCTGCGACGCTTTGTCGAGGTCGGAGCCAAACTCAGCGAACGCTTCGAGCTCACGGAACTGAGCGAGGTCCAGACGCAGACGGCCCGCGACCTGCTTCATGCCCTTGATCTGTGCGTTACCGCCGACTCGGGAGACGGAGATACCCACGTTGATCGCGGGACGAACTCCCGAGAAGAACAGGTCCGACTCGAGGAAGATCTGCCCGTCTGTGATCGAGATGACGTTGGTCGGGATGTAGGCCGAGACGTCGCCACCTTTGGTCTCGATGATCGGCAGAGCCGTTAAAGACCCGCCGCCGCGTTCGTCGTTGAGCTTCGCGGCGCGCTCGAGCAAGCGGGAGTGGAGGTAGAAGACGTCGCCGGGGTAGGCCTCGCGGCCCGGAGGACGACGCAGAAGCAGCGACAGTTGCCTGTAAGCGATCGCCTGCTTGGATAGGTCGTCGTAGATGACGAGCGCGTGCTCGCCGTTCTCCATCCAGTGCTGGCCAAGGGCACAGCCCGAGAACGGTGCGAGGTACTGGAAGGGGGCCGGGTCGGAAGCCGGTGCGTTGACGACGACTGTGTACTCCATCGCGCCGTACTCCTCGAGAGCGCCCACGACCTCGGCCACTGTCGATGCCTTCTGACCGATAGCGACGTAGATGCACTTCACTGCCTTCTCGGTGCCCCACAAGGTCTTCTGGTTAATGATTGCGTCGATGGCGATCGCGGTCTTGCCCGTCTGGCGGTCGCCGATGATCAGCTGACGCTGACCGCGACCGACCGGGGTCATTCCGTCGATGGCCTTGATGCCGGTCTGCAACGGCTCGTGCACCGGCTGACGCTGCGTAACGCCGGGGGCCTGAACCTCCAGGTTACGGCGGGCATCGTCTTTGATGGGGCCCTTGCCGTCGATGGGCTCGCCGAGCGCGTTCACGACGCGTCCGAGGTAACCGTCGCCGACACCGATAGAGAGGATGCGGCCGGTCTGCTTAACTGCCGAGCCTTCTTCGATGTGAGTGTCATCGCCGAGGATGACGCAACCGACCTCGCGCTCCTCGAGGTTCATCGCAAGGCCCATTGTTCCGCCTGCGAACTCGAGCATCTCGTTGGCCATCGCGCCGGGAAGACCCGTGACACGGGCGATCCCGTCGCCGACCTGGTCGACTCGTCCGACCTCTTCCTTGGTGACCGAAGGGCTGAAGTCGGTCACGTACCGGCGAAGGACCGACGAGATCTCCTTCGGGTCGATGTTGAGCTCTCGTTGTGCCATCTAACCCCTCACCTGATCCTTGAGTTGTTGGAGACGGCTCTTAACAGTGCCGTCGATAACCGTGTCTCCGACCTTTGCGTAAACGCCACCGATGACCGATGCGTCGACGGTGACCTTGACCTCGACCTTCTTGCCGGTCGCCTTCGAGAGGGCGTCGGCAAGCTGGCGCTTCTGCTCATCGTCGAGAGCGATCGCGGTGCGAACCTCGGCGACGACGGCCTGACGAGCCTCGGCTGCGAGGGCCGAGAGCCGCGAGAGGATCTCGGGCAATTGGCGGCCGCGTCCCTGATCGACCACGAACTCGAGAAGTCCGAGCGTGTGTGGCGACACTCGGTCTGCGAGCAGCTCGTCGAGGATCTTCCCGCGCTGGTCCTTGTCCAGACCCTGGTCGGACAAAGCCTGTTTCAGCTCGTGGTTGGCCTCGAGCAGTTTCCCGAAGCTGTAGAGCTCGTCCTCGACGCGGTCGATCTCGCCCTCGGCCTGGACGACGCGGAATAGAGCCTCCGCGTAACCCTGGATGAGCTCGTCGCCCGCGACGTGCGCCATCAGTTGTTCCTTCCGCCGTTGCCGCTCCGCATGTCGACGACCTCTTTGATGTACGCATTGACGAGCTCGCGCTGTGCGCTGGCGTCGATAGCGCGGCCGACGACCTTCTCCGCGAGCTCGATCGATAGGTCACCGATCGTGGACTGAAGCTCGGTGATCGTGCGCTGCCTCTCGCCCTCGAGCTGCTCCTGTGCGCGAGTCACGATCTGCTGCGCCTCGGCATTGGCCTTCTCGATCAGGTCCTTGCGAACCTGTTCGGCCTGCTGGCGAGCCTCCTCGACGATGCGGTTGGCCTCGCCGCGGGCGTTAGCGATCTGCTCCTGGTACTGCTTCTTCTCCTGTTCGGCCTCGGCCTTCGCGCGCTCGGCCGCCTCGAGATCGCCCTGGATCTTCTGCTCGCGCTCCTCGACGGTCTTCTTGAGGGCCGGGAACGCGAACTTGTTCAGGACGAAGAGGACGAGCAGGAACGCGACCGCGCCCCAGATGAGCTCGTCGACGGCGGGAAGGATCAGCGAGCTTGAATCAGGCTCCTTCGCCGGCGCCTCCGCTGCGAACAGGAGGATCGATGCAAGTGCTCCCATAACTCGATCTCCCGTCTACTAAAGGATGAAGGCCAGAACGAAACCGATCAGTGCGAGGGCCTCGATGAGCGCGAAACCGATGAACATCGTGGTCCGCGTCTCACCGGCGGTCTCGGGCTGACGGGCCATCGCCTCGATCGCGCTGGCGAAGACCAAGCCGATGCCGATGCCCGGGCCGATCGCCGCCATGCCGTAAACGAGGCCGTGAGCCAGAGACTTGAGACCGTCGTCCGTTACTCCTCCGCCCGCTTGCGCCAGCTGCAGAATCTCGTGCGTCATCGCGTTTCCTCCTCTTTCCTTCGGTTCGTTGTTAAGCCGCTATTCCTTCGGTGACGTGCGGTGTCTCTTTGTGTTCTCCAGCGTGTTCGTGGTCCGCGTCTATGTGGTCTTCGGCGCCGTGTCCATGGACGGACTCGGCTATGTAGAAGGCGGTCAGCATCGTGAAGATGTAGGCCTGCATCCCAATGACCAGGAGCTCGAGCATCATGAGGGCCGCGGCCACGACGATGGTTACGAGCCCGAGCGGAGCCGCCGGGCCGAGGTTGGTCACGAGGAAGTCGTGGGTGAAGAGGAAGAAGATGGTCAACAACACATGCCCGGCCATCATGTTGGCGAGAAGTCGGACCATCAGGGTCAGGGGCCGGACGATGAACACGGAGAAGAACTCGATCGGCGTCAAGAGTATGTAGACCCACTTCGGCGCGCCCGGTGGGAAGAGGGTTCCCTTCAGATATCCCAGCGGGCCCTGCTTGACGATTCCGACGATGTTGAAGATCAGATAAGTGAGGATCGCCATCATGAACGGGATCGCCATGCGCGATGTTGGCGCGAAGTTGATCCCCGGCACGATCGCCAAGATGTTCATGAAGAGGATGAAGAAGAAGACCGAGGCGAGGTAACCGGCGAACTTCGGCCCGTCCTTCGGTCCGATGACGTCGATCGCGATCTTCTCTCGGACGAACATGTACATCGTCTCGGCGATGTTGCCGGCCCCCTTGGGGACCAACGACTTCTTCGCCGCGCCATAGAGGAAGAAACCGATGCAGAGTGCCGCCCCGAGCAGCGTCAGGATGCTCACTCTGTTCAGTTCAAAGGGAGTGCCCTCGAAGAGAAGGGGATCCCAGTTGAAAAGGTGGATCGGGTCTAGCTCGATAGCAAGGACCATCGCCGCTCCTTATGTCTTCTGCGCGTGGAGTTGGGACTTCTTCGGATCGATCTTGTAGGTCAGCGCCGCTTCCCATCCAACGAGCACGAGGTGGGAGACGACGAGGGTCACTCCGGTGACGGGAAAATAAACGACATCGGTGGCCTTGAGGGCCAGGGCCGCGATGCTCAAGACGCCGAGGCCGAGCATGAAGGCAAGCATGGCCGCGGCGAGCAGAAGCTTTGGGTTGCGTTCGGCGATCGTTCCGATGAGCTTTCCGGCGATCCATAGGTTGGCCATGGTCAGGGCGAGGCCGACGGCGCCGGACAGGGCGTACTCGGAGCCGTTCCAGATCCATAGGGCGGCCACGAGGAACGGGGCGACGATGACGCCCTTGATGATCATGCGCTTGACCATCTGAAGTTCGATCACTTAGGCAATCCCACCCCTCGTCAACTCTTTCTCCTGTAGCGGGCCGAGTAGATCACCGAGAGCGTTCCGAGGATCCAGCCGGCGACGGCCCCAACGACTTGAAGCCACGGCTCCGTTCCGATCCATCCATCGAGCGCTCTACCGCCGAGCCAGAAGACCATCACGACGACGACGAAACCGAAGGCCGTGGAGAGTCCGTCCGACGCCTGGGACATGCCCTTCGCGTAATCGGAGCCGATGCCACGACGCTTCTCCACCGTGCTGTGCCCCTTTGCTCGCTCGGTAGGAACGGCCCCCCGGCCCTCTGGAAACGGCCTTTTGAGGCCTCAAAGTCCGGGACGCGGCCGCATCCTACCTGAAAATCGTCTCGCTTGTGAAAAGTTTCACAAAGTCCCCCACCCCCTGGCGTTCTGAGCGCGTCAGGTGGCGGAAATCGCCACTTGACGACCCTAGAAATCTCGAATGTGTGACTGCGAACACATTGCGGATACCCCGCGTCTTCTTAGCTCTGGACATGGGCGATGTGGATCGAACGATGCGGAAGCTGGCGGGTGCTCGCCATGGAGTCGTCACCCGAACCGACCTGCTGGCAGCCGGGCTCTCTCACGACCAGGTAGTTCGGCGACTTCGAGACGGCACGCTCGTCGAGATCCACCCCTCGACCTACGCAATTGGTGGCTCCCCCGCCACATGGCATCAACGCGTTGCCGCTGCCTCTGCATGGGCAGAGCCGGACGGAGTCGTCTCGCACTTCACGGCAGCAAGACTCTGGGCTTTCGGAAGCACGATTGATGATGACGTACACGTGTCCGTTTGCCGGAAACTCTCAGCCCCAGGGATAAAGGTGCACCGCAGATACGACATCCGGCCAGATGAGCTCAGTCGAAAAGAAGGCATCATCGTCACCGACCCGACACGGACCCTCTTGGATCTGAGCGCATATATGGGGATCAAGCCTCTAGAGCGGTGGATGGAAAGGGCGCTAAACAGAGGACTTACTCATTTTGATTTGTTGAGCTCACGATTCCTTCGGTGGACGCGGCAGGGCAAGAACGGTGCCGCCCAGTGGAGGAAGCTGCTTGAAGCTCGGGGTGCTGTGGCTCCAACGGAAAGTGACTTCGAAACCCTCTTCGTTCAACTTCTTCGGGACTTCGATCTACCGATGCCACAGAGACAACACACGATTCGAGACAAGGCTGGCTTCGTGGCTCGTGTCGACTTCGCCTACCTGGACCGGATGATCGTTATCGAGGCTCAAAGCATTGCATGGCATTTCAACGAAGACGCTTGGCGATCCGATATGGAGCGAACAACGAATCTCGGTCGGATGGGCTGGCTGGTTCTTCAGTTCACATATCGCGATCTGAAGGAACGTCCCGAATGGGTGGCGAGGATTATCGCTGAGGCACTGGCCGCTCGACCCAAATTTTCTCGGGTCATTTAGTGGCGAATACCGCCACCTGACGCGCTCAGAACGGGATTTGGGTTAGGGGTGGAGGCGGTTTTGGGCGGCCTTCGTGAGGATCGGGAACAGGGTGTAGAGCACTATCGCCCCAACAGCGATGGGCAGGGCAAAGACGATCTCCGCGCGGTCCAAGAACGTGAAGGCCAGGCCGGCGCCGGCTGCCAGCGCCGACCATAGATACATCGCCACCACGGCTTTGCGATGACCGTGGCCGAGGTCCATGAGCCGATGGTGGATGTGCTCCTTGTCGGCATGGAAGACGCTCCGGCGGCGGCGGGCCCTGCGAACGATCGCGAAGGCGGCGTCGAGAACCGGGATCGCCAGAACGAGCAACGGGATGATCAATGGGAAGTAAGCCACGAACGTCGCCGCGTTCGAGTCCGTGATCGCGATAGGCGAAGTGAACGTGCTCGTCCCGAGGATCGTGGCTCCACCGAGCACGAGGCCGAGCATCATGCTGCCCGAGTCCCCCATGAAGATCTTCGCCGGATGGAAGTTGTATCTAAGGAATGCCAGAGTGGCCCCCACCAACGTGATCGCGATCAACGGAGCCGGGGCTGCTGATGCGATGGGGAGTCCCCCGCTCGCAGACACCTGGTAGGTGTAGACGAAGAAAGCCGCGGCTGCGATGGCAACTATCCCGGCCGCCAGACCGTCCAGTCCGTCGATCAGATTGACCGCATTGATCATCACCACCAGCCAAATCACGGTCACGAGCACGGAAACGTCGTCGCCGAAGGTGATCAATGTGTTGCCGCCGGGAACGATGACGAATTGCATCTTCACTCCGGCCAAAAACAAGATGCCGGAAGCGAAGACTTGGCCGGCGAGCTTCACGGGAGCGGGCAAGTCACGGAGATCATCAACCGCTCCCAACGCGAAGATCACCACGGCCCCCGCAACCACGCCCAGCACATAAGACGACTGCCGGAAGACGCCGTCGAAGTCCGACATGAAGCTCGCGAGCCCGAGCGCTCCGATCACCGCGAGGAAAATCGCGATACCTCCGAGCGTCGGCGTCGGGGTCGCGTGGACCTTGCGATCGTTCGGGTGATCGATCGCTCCCAGCTTCTTAGCGCCCCAGATCACGAGCGGTGTCGTTACATACGTGATGACGAAGGCCGCGAAGCCGACGATCAGATAAGGAGTCACTGCACGTCTGGATAGGGGCGGAACCTAGAGGTGAGATCGGCCACCTTCGACCTGACCTCCTCCTTGACCCCGTCCGAGTCGTCTTTGAGCGTCATGGCTATGAGGCGGCCGATCTCGGCGATCTCCGGTTCCTTCATCCCGCAAGTCGTTGCCGCGGGAGTGCCCACTCGGATCCCCGATGCGATGAAGGGCTTCTCTGGGTCGTACGGGATCGCGTTCTTGTTGACGGTGATGCCAACGGAGTCGAGCCGGGCCTCCGCTTCCTTGCCGGTCAGTCCGACCGGTCGCAGGTCGACGAGCATCAGATGGTTGTCGGTGCCGCCGGAGACGATGCGCAAGCCCTCGGCAGTCAAGGTTTCGGCGAGAGCCTTCGCGTTCGCAACGACCTGGTGGGTGTAGGCCTTGAACTCGTCGGTCGCGGCCTCCGCGAACGCGACTGCCTTCGCTGCGATCGAGTGCATGAGCGGACCACCCTGCCAGCCCGGGAACACGCTCTTGTCGATCGCTTGGGCGTGCTCCTCCTTGCACATGATCATCGCCCCACGCGGCCCCCGCAGAGTCTTGTGAGTTGTGCACGTCACGACGTCTGCGTGCTCGACCGGATTCGGATGGGCACCGCCGGCGACGAGACCGATGAAGTGCGCGGCGTCGACAACGAAGATCGCGCCAACCTCATCGCAGATCGAGCGGAAGCCGGCGAAGTCCCAGATCCTCGAGTAAGCGGTCGCTCCGGCGACGATCAGCTTCGGGCGCTCCTTCTTCGCGATGTCTCTAACTCGATCCAGGTCGATCAATTCGTCTTCCTCACGCACTCCGTACGACACGATGTTGAAGAGCTTCCCCGTGAAGTTGACGTGCGAGCCGTGCGTTAAGTGGCCTCCGTGCGCGAGTTCCATCCCCATGAAGGTGTCGCCCGGAGCGATGAACGCGAAATAGGCAGCTGCGTTCGCCGAGGCCCCCGCGTGAGGTTGAACGTTCACGTGCTCGGCCCCGAACAGAGCCTTGGCCCTCTCGATGGCGAGGTTCTCGGCCACATCCACGAACTCGCAGCCGCCGTAATAGCGCTTGCCGGGGTAACCCTCCGCGTACTTATTCGTCAGCGGGGTTCCGAGGGCGGCCAGAACCGCAGTCGAAGAGAAGTTCTCCGACGCGATGAGCTCGATCTTTGTGTTCTCGCGGTGAACCTCGTTCATGACGGCTTCCGCGAGTTCCGGATCGACCTTCTCGACCGCCGCCCAATCAGCCCATCCCGGATTACTCATGACCGCACTCCTCTTTCTCTATGTCGACTATCAACGCCACGCGCCTGGAGTGGCGTCCCCCTTCGAACTCCGTTGCAAGAAACACATCCACGATGGCAAGAGCGTGGGGTTCGCCTGTGACCCGGCCCCCGAGAGCGAGGACGTTTGCGTCGTTGTGCTCTCTCGCCAGCCGAGCGGTGAACTCATCCGGGCAGAGGGCAGCGCGCACCCCATGGACTTTGTTCGCGGCGATCTGCTCGCCCTGGCCACTTCCTCCCATGACAATGCCGAAGTCACATTCTCCTTTGACAACAGCTCGCCCCACCGCGGCGCAGAAGGGCGGATAGTCCACCGCCTCCTCGGAGTCCGTCCCGAAATCGGCTACCTCGTGACCCGCGTCCGCAAGGTGCTTCGCGACGGCGAGCTTCAGGGGGTAACCGGCGTGGTCTGCGCCGAGGGCGATCCTCACCAGGGCAGCATAACGAGGCTGATTTCGCGACCTTTGGTTATCCGAGAATCACCCGCAGAGGCTCTCGACGAGCTTGTTCACGCCCGTCTCGATCTCGGAAGCGCACCTTTCATACGCGAATTGAGGCAATCCGATCGGATCGTCCAGATCCAGCGCTCTCCGGTACTCGGGTCGCTTGGCACTCAAGACGAGCTCGAGTCGCTCGGCCAGCGACGCACCCTCGGGGAACCTCGGCTCCTTCAACTCCGAGATCTCCTTCATGAGGAGCGTCTTGCGTCGGGTTCCGGGGACGAGCCCCTCGATCTCACGCAGATGCACGCTGGTCATCGCGACTATCAGATCTGCCTCTTTCAACGCGGCCCCACTCAAGGGCGTCGACCTATGACTCGTCAGATCGATCCCACGGCCCTCAAGCGCAGTGCAAGCCTCGCGGGTGGCTCCGTGACCGACACCGGCCCAGGTGCCCGAAGACACAACGTCGATCTCGCCACATCCCGCTTGATCGAGGGCGTGCCGCATCAGCGCTTCCGCCATAGGGGAACGACAGAGGTTGCCGGTACACACCATGAGGATCTGCATACGCCTTATTACTACCCGAGCGGGCGGCAGCGCGACCATCCGATCGAGGCACGGGTAGTCTCAATCTTCGATGAGCGCTACTTGGGCAGACCTTCTTCCGCGAGTGCAAGAGCTCTCTCATCTCTCGAGCTCGATCCGTTTGATGGGCTGGGATCAGCACGTTTTGATGCCCGCCGCCGGCGCCGGAGGCCGGGCCGGGGCGATGGCGACGCTGCAGGCGATCGCGCACGACCGGCTCACGAACCCCAGGCTCGGAGAGATCCTCGAAGAGCTTTCGGTGGACGGCTCCCTCGACGAGACGCGGGCCGCATCGGTCCGTGTCCTCAAGCGCGATCACGAGAAGGCGACGAAGGTCCCCGAGCGCGTGGTTCGTGAGATCGCCGAAGAACAAGGGTTGGCGTTCCAAGCCTGGACGGAAGCGAGGGCCGCGTCCGACTTCAGCATCTTGGAGCCACATCTGGCGCGCATGGTCTCTCTCAAGAAAGAGGAGGCGGATGCGCTCGGGTGGGAGCACGAGCGTTACGACGCTCTTCTCGATCAGTACGAGCCGGAGATGCTCACGAGCGAGGTCGAAGCGCTTTTCACCGATCTCGTTAACAAGTTGCGGCCACTCGCCGAGCAGATCCTGCAGAAAGCTGGGGACCGTCCCGAATGGCTCACCGATGCCTACGAGATAGATAAGCAGACCGATTTCTGCCACTGGCTGATCCAGGTCCTTAATTTCGACACCACGCGCGGCCGCCTGGATGTTTCACCGCACCCATTCACCATCCACATCGGGCCGGGCGACGTTCGCCAGACGACTCGATACGACGAACGCAATCTCATGATGTCGATCCAGGGAACAATCCACGAGTCCGGACACGCGCTGTACGAGCAAGGCATCCCAGAGGAGTTCCTCGGCCTTCCGGTGGGCGAGACACGATCTCTCGGCCTGCACGAATCTCAATCACGCTTGTGGGAGATCATGGTCGGCACCGGGCGGCCATTCACCGAATTCCTGCTCCCTCATCTGAAGGATCGTTTCCCTTCGCAGCTTTCGGGCATCGACCCCGACGATTACTACCGGGGAGTGATTCACCCCCGCCGTAGTTTGATCCGGGTCAACTCGGACGCCGTTACTTACAACCTCCACATCACATTCCGTTTCGAGTTGGAGCTAGCGCTCTTCCGCGATGAGCTCGAGGTCAAAGACCTCCCCGAGGCATGGGACGCGGCGATGGAGAAGCATGTGGGCATCAGGCCCGACGACATCGCCAACGGTGTTCTCCAGGACATGCATTGGTCGATCGGGGCGCTCGGCTACTTCCCCACCTATTCCCTGGGAACGCTCTGGGCCGCGGCGTTGTATCGAAAGGCCGAAGAGGAACTGCCGGAGTTGAGCGACGACCTCCGCAAGGGCGAAACCGGACCGCTTCTCGAGTGGCTGCGCGAGAAGGTCCACAGACCCGCGAACACTCGTCCCGCCAAAGAGATCGCGCAGGCCGTGCTCGGAGAGTCGCTGTCTGCCGATCCATTCATCGAATACCTGAAGCAGAAGTACTCGGAGGTTTACGGACTCGATATCTGACGTAGCAGGTCGTCAAGTTCCGCCAGCGTTATCGGACCGATGCGGAGGAACTCGGGTTCCGACGCCGCAAGATTCAAGATCGTTGAGGGCTTTCCCTCGCTAGGACCGCCGTCCAGATACACGGCCACCGAATCGCCGAACGCCGCTTCGGCGGCCTCAACGGTCGCGGCACTTGGTTCGCCGGATCGGTTCGCACTCGTCACCGCCAAAGGCCCCGCGCGATCGAGTAGTTCGAGAGCGACACCCGACGCCGGCACCCGCACCGCGATGTTCGGGTCGGCGCCGCCGAGATCGTGATCGAAACCCTGCGCACGACCAAGGACGAGCGTTAAGGGACCCGGCCACCACTCCCACGCGAGACGCGTGGCGCGATCGTCGAAAGCCGCTACGGACTTGAGCGCGGCCAGCGAGGCACCGAGGATCGGTAGCGGCTTGGTCTCCGGCCTTCCCTTCGCCGCGAAGATCCGCTCGATAGCAGACGCATTGTCCGGCCGGGCCGCGATGCCGTAGACGGTGTCGGTGGGGAAAACGATCAACTCACCGCGGGCGAGGGCTTCAACCGCCTGGTCGATGCTGTTCATGAACCCAACTTCCCCACCGCGACGCGAGGTAAGCCGGATAGATCGGGGTGCACACGCACATCCTGGTAGCCGGCCTTGTCGAGTATCGAGGCAACCTCCTCGCCTTGCGTCGCGCCGATCTCGAGCACCAGCGATCCCCCCAGCTTTAGCCACCCGGTTCCCTCATTCGCCAGCCGTTGGATGATCGAGGTGCCCCCTCCGGTGGCGAAGAGAGCGACCTCCGGCTCGTGATCGACGACATCGACCGGCAATGACTCTCGCTCTTCGGGGCCGATGTACGGCGGATTAGAGACGATGACATCGAATGTGCCGCGAAGAGCAGGCTCGAGCCCGTCGAAAAGGTCGGCTTTGACGATCTGAACGGACTTTCCCAGCGCCTGCCGATTCCGTTCCGCCCAAACCAGCGCTTCATCGGAGATATCCGTCGCCCACACATCTGCATCGGGCCTCTCGTCCGCGACTGCGAGTCCAATCGCGCCGGAACCCGTGCCCACGTCAACGATCCTGCCTCCCTCCGGCAAGAGGTTCATTGCGAGTTCGGCAACGCTTTCGGTCTCCGGACGCGGAACGAGAACTCCCGAACCGACGGCCAGCTCCAAATAGCGGAAAGCCGCGGTCCCAGTCAGGTATTGCAACGGCTCGCCTGCGGCACGCCGATTCGCGAGCTCGATCAGGCGATCGTCGGTTTCCGCAACCTCCATCAGCCAGCGCACTTCTCTATCCCCATTGTGTATCCCGGCTGCGGTCAGCAGCGAGCGCGCGGCGTCGACCGCGGCCTCCGAGATCGTCAGTCGTCATCCCCAGTGAGATCCTCATCGCGACGGTTCGCGTTCAACGCATCTATGAGGTCGTCGATGTCGCCTCCGAGGATCTCGCCAAGACGGTGCACCGTGTATCCGATGCGATGGTCGGTGACACGGTTCTCTGGAAAGTTGTAGGTGCGGATGCGCTCCGATCGATCCATCCCGCGAACCTGGGACTTGCGCTCGGCCGCCTGCTCCTGTTGCTGTTTCTCCTGTTCCAGCTGAAGCAAACGGGCGCGCAAGATACGCATCGCTTTCTCTTTGTTCTGAAGTTGCGACTTCTCGTCCTGGCACGCGACCTCGACTCCTGTCGGAATGTGCTTGATTCGAACCGCCGAGTCGGTCGTGTTGACAGACTGACCGCCCGGCCCGCTCGACCGATAGACATCGATGCGCAAGTCATTCGGATCGATATTGACCTCGACCTCTTCGGCCTCGGGAAGGACCAACACGCCGGCCGCAGACGTGTGGATGCGGCCGCTCGACTCAGTCACCGGCACACGTTGCACGCGGTGTACTCCGCCTTCGTGCTTGAGCCGGGAATAGGCGCCCTTCCCTTTCACCGCGAAGATGATCTCTTTGTAGCCGCCCACCCCGCTCTCGTTGGCGGACAGCACTTCGGTCTTGTATCTGTGCTCCTCCGCGTAGCGCGAGTACATGCGATAGAGGTCCGCGGCGAAGAGGCCTGCCTCGTCGCCGCCGGCGCCCGCTCGGATCTCGACGATCACGTCTCGATCGTCGTTGGGATCTTTCGGGAGCAGGGCCTCGACGATCTGAGCCTCTAAAGCCTCGAGTTTCTTACGCTGGGTTTCGATCTCGTCCTCGAGGTACTTGCGATCGTCGGTCGAGGACCCCGAGAGCATCGCCTTCGCCTCCTCGAGGTCCGACTCCGCTTGCTTGTATGCACGCCAAGCCTCGACCGTCGGCTTGAGTTCGGAGTGCTCTCGGCCCAGGTCGCGGAGCCTGTCGGGGCGCGCCGCCACCGATGGATCGGCCAGCTCGAGCTCGACCTGCTCGAACCGGGCCTCCATCTCCTTCAGGCGTGTCTCGGGTAGATGCATGTGACCGATCCTTGAGGGTGGGAGCCGGGCGCGTAGATGCGCGAACGGTATCTTCGGGAACCTCGTTAAAGGATACAACCGGGGTTCCCGACGAGACCTATAGGGAAGTTCGTCGAGGTCAGGGCAGTGGACACCACACGCAGAAGGTTTCTGGGCGGCACTCTCGCGGGCGCGCTCTCCGTTGCGACCCGCTTCGCGCCCGCGCGCGCCCTGGCCAAACGGAAGCGGGGTTCAGGGTCACAACCACTTTTCCACGACGCTTTCAAACGCAAGAACCAGCAGGGATGGGGCCGGGCCTGGTTCAACCAGCGCTATGACCGCACCTGGTCGATCGAAGGCAAGCGAGCGATCTACCGGCTGCCCCCGACGGAGAACCGAGCTTTCTACCGACCCAACCCGATCCTCGTCTTGGATCACGACGTCGTGGATGTCGACATCAGGGCGACGATCTCTGCCTCGAATACAACAGGTCGAGCGGGAGTTTGCGCGCGGGCCGCGGGATACGCGGATTACTACGCGGCGTACCTTGGACCCGGCGACGTTCTTCGTCTCACCCGATGCGGTTCACATGACGAGGTGCTGATCGGCAAGTTCAAGATCCCGTTCGAAGCGGATCGCAAGTACCGGGTGAGGCTGCAAGTCAAAGACACCGGCCCGGTGAAAGTGAGAGCGAAGGCGTGGACGATCGACTTGCCCGAGCCCTCCGCATGGCAGATCGACGAGCTCGATGTTGCCGCGGAAGCGATAAGCGTCGCCGGGCCGTTCGGGATCCTCGTGCAACACGCCACCGACAGGCGGGCATCGTCGTTCAGGGTGTCCGACGTCACGGTTCGCTCCGGCGAGCGACCGGCTACGACTTCACCAACGATCGCATACTCGCTCGTCGGAACATCCATCGGCGTGCTGCCGAGCATGCATGCAGTTGCGAAGTCCGCCGTCCCGTCTCGCATCACTTTCGAGATGAGCCCCGAGCCGACCTTCACCCAGAGCGTGACCACGTTCTTCGCCGGCGAGACCGGACGGGCTCAAACCGCGAGCACGATCCTTGACTACGGCGCTTACTCCTCTTCGACGCCCGTCTACTGGCGAGCGCGGGCCGAGCGACGCGGAGCCATCGCGTACGGGCCCGTCTCGAATATGCACAGTCCTCCCGGAGTCGGTCTTCCGGTTCGCTTCGCGTTCGGAGCGTGCACGAGGTGGCAGACCTCACCACACAATTCGTTCGAACAGGCGCAACTGAAGCTGCCGAACTTCTTCCTGCACCAGGGCGACTTCGGCTACGTACCGCACAGGGTCATCGACCATGCCCCCGACACCTATCAGGACCATTGGGTCCGGATGCTCATGGACCCAGCCGTATCGAAGCTGCTGACGGAGGTCCCTTTTGCGTTCTATCAAGACGACGCGGACTACGGCCGCAACCTCGCGGACAGCCACACGTTGCGCCCCTTCACGATCGATGCCCACGCGGAGCTGAGCGCGAACCCGGCCCCCTACTTCGAGAGCCGCTACGGCGACGTGGCTTTCTTCAGCCTCGACTGCCGCAGGTTCTCGACGGGGAAGGACCTGCCGCCGGAGGAGCGCTCCAAGCTCGGAGCCGATCAGAAGGCGTGGCTCAAGTCATCGATGCAATCGGCGGCCGACCAGCAGATGGGTCTACTCGTTGTTGCGTCGCCCCAAGCGTTCGGTTCCGACCGGAGCGCAGAGTCGTGGCGGCGCGGCTACGACCTGGAGTGGGCCGAACTCATCGATTTCTTCGACTCGCTGAACGCGCCGGTTCTGATCGTTTCGGGCGATGCACACGGACATCGGCTCCACGAGTATCCGCAGAAGAACCTTCAGACGAACGTCCCACGCATCGTGGAGTTCGTCTCGGCCGGAACGGAACAGAACAAATTCCCGAACCAAACCGACCCCGAGTTCATCCTCAAACAAGCGAAAGGCTCGGGTTTCGGACTTGTCGAACTGGGGGCCGAGCAAGACATCGGAGGCCAGAAGACCCGAACCCTGACACTCACCGCCGTGAAAACGGCCGACGGGAGTCCCTTCTGGACCGCCAGCTACGCGATCGTGCGAGGAGTGGGCCTCTTCCCGCTGGGGATCTAGCTCGGCTCGGCTACTCGACCGTCACGTCCAGGCATGGACGACCGCCCTGCTTAGATCTGCGCGCCCACGACCGAGCGCCTTTCCCACGATCCGCCTCGGGAATCGACGCGGCCCCCACATGACCTTCGCTTTGGCGAATCCAACCGCTTCGAGCATGCCCATCAGAGCGGGAATGTTTGGAGCCCACCAATTCGTCGCGTCCTGGTCCAACTCCGAGTCCGGGAAGAATGCCGACGCGGGTCGACGCGTCCACAGCATCCCAACCGTCGTTTCAAGGATCAGTTGCTTGCCGGTGACGGAACGGACGCGCTCGAGCGCTCCAAGAGGATCTCTCATGTGATACAGGACTCCGAGAAAAAGAACGAGGTCGAAAGTGCCGACGCGTTCGGGGCTCAACTCGAACACATCGATCTCCAGATCGCCCACATTCGAGCCCAAAGCGGAGCGGGCGAGTTCAAACGCTTCTTTGCTCCCCCATCCCCCCCGGCCCCAAGAGAACGAATCGGTGGCCAGGACTTTGCTGGCTCCTCGCCGTTCCGCTTCGAACGAGTAGAACCCGTCCCAGGCCCCGACATCCAGAACGCTCATCCCATTGAGCCTCTTCGGGAGGTGCATCCGAGGCAGCCACTTGCCCGTATCTACATGTCCCGGCGTGCGGATCCCATGCCCGAGATCCATTGCGTGCCACCAGCGAAGGGCATCCACACGATCCTTGAGATCCGTCATGCGCGCAATCCTGACACTCGCAGACGGTGAAGCCTCGTCAGGAGATCGGGGTTTCTTCGCCTTCGGGGGTCGGCTTGTCGATGTCTTCAGCCACCGCTTGCATCGCGGCTATCGCCACCTCGATCTGATCGAGTGACGGCGGCTTCGTCGTGATCTTCTGGAGTAGGAGGCCGGGCAGCATCGAGACACGGAAGAAGAGCGACTCCTCATTTCGGGATGCGAGCTTGATCGCCTCGTACGAGATCCCGGCAAGGAGCGGCACGGCTGCGAGCCTCACCAGGACGCGCGGGACCAGTGCGATCGGAAGCAAAAGATCGATCAGGAAGTGGGCGACGAGCGTCAGGAACAAGACGATGAAAAGGAAGTTCGTGCCACACCGCACATGCAGGGTCGGGTACTTGTCATCGATGAGCTTCGGGTCGAGTGGGTCGCCGTTCTCGTACGCGTAGATCGTCTTGTGCTCGGCCCCGTGGTACTGGAAGACACGTCTGATGTCTTTGAACTGCCCGATGACCAGGAGATAACCCACGAACATCCCGAGGCGGATCGTCACCTCGATCAGGTTGAACAACAAAGGTGAGCGTTTCTCGAAGAGCTCGCCGATCCACTCTTCGATGAGCCGCGTTCCGAAGACCGGGATGACGATGAACACTGCCGAGAACAACAGCATCGATACGCCCATCGTCCAGCCGAGCTGCTTCTCGGAAAGCTGCTCCTCGTCCTCGAGCGCCTGGTTCGCCGAGATCATCAGAGCCTTGATCCCGATCTGAAGCGACTCGACGAGCACGAGCACGCCGCGGAACAGCGGCCACTTCAGGAACGGATGGCGATCGGCGAGCGTCGGAAGTGGATGCTTCTCGACGGCGATGGTCTCGTCGGGCCGGCGGCATGCCACCGACCACGACGCGGGACCACGCATCATCACGCCCTCGAGGACGGCCTGGCCGCCTATCGACGGACGCTTGTTGGTTTGGTGAGACAAAGAGCTAGGCGCTCGGCGCGCTAGTGCTCTTGCCGTACTTCTTCTGGAAGCGCTCCACGCGGCCCCCGGTGTCGACCAGCTTCTGCTTGCCCGTGTAGAACGGGTGGCACTGGTTGCAGAGCTCGACGTGCAGCTCCTCTTTCACCGAACGGGTCGTAAACGTGTTTCCGCAGGAACAGGTGACCTTCGTCTCCATGTACTGCGGATGGATGTCTGCCTTCATGTCTGACCTTCCTCGTCTTGTGTGACTTGCTGTTCGCTTGCCTTGGCTTCTCTCGCCTGCCTGGCCCTTTCGTAAGCGACCGAGGCTCGGGCCATCATCTTGAAGGTCAGCCATAAACCTCCGACCAACCCGATGATAAGCAGCCATTCCGGCAAACCCAAACCCAGGAACGTCACGGTAGGCCCTAGTTATTCCCCTTTTACGGGGGCCTTGGCTATCTCTCGAAGGAACTGGGCGTTGCCCTGGGTTGCCTTCATCTTGTCGATCAGCAGCTCGAGGGCCCCACCATCGGCCAGAGCGTGCAGCACTCGGCGAAGACGCCAGACCAACTGGAGCTCCTCCGGAGTGAGCAGAAGCTCTTCCTTACGGGTCCCCGAGGCCGAGATGTCGATGGCCGGGAAGATCCGCTTCTCGCTGAGCTTCCGGTCGAGCTTGAGCTCCCAGTTACCGGTTCCTTTGAACTCCTCGAAGATGACCTCGTCCATCCTGGAACCGGTCTCGACGAGGGCAGTCGCGATGATCGTCAGCGAGCCGCCGTTCTCGATGTTCCTGGCGGCACCGAAGAAACGCTTCGGCGGATAGAGCGCCGTCGAGTCGACACCTCCGGAGAGGATCCGCCCCGACGCCGGCGTCGCGAGGTTGTAAGCACGCGAGAGCCGCGTGATCCCGTCTAGCAGGATCATGACGTCCTTGCCCATCTCGACGAGACGCTTCGCGCGCTCGAGGGTGAGCTCGGTGACCTGGATGTGGTCGTCGGACGGACGATCGAACGTCGAGTAGATGACCTCGCCGTCGACCGAACGCTGCATGTCGGTGACCTCTTCCGGACGCTCGTCTACCAACAGGACGATGAGCTTCGTCTCGGGGTTGTTCGCACGGACCGCGTTAGCGATCTCCTTCATGACCGTCGTCTTACCGGCCTTCGGTGGGCTCACGATCATTCCTCGCTGGCCCTTGCCGATCGGCGCGATCAGGTCGACGATCCTGGCGGTCACATGCCCCGGAGCGTCGGGTTGTTCGAGGGTCAGACGTTCCTCCGGGTATAGCGGGGTTAGGTCCGCGAAACGCGGCCTGCTTTGCGCGGCCTCGGTCTCCATGCCGTTGATCGTGCGGATCTTGAGCAGAGCCTGGTACTTCTCGGACTCTTTCGGAGAACGGACGGAGCCCACGAGCTCGTCGCCTTTGCGAAGGTGGAATCGCCTGACCTGTGACACGGACACGTACACATCCTTGTCGCCGGGCAGGTATCCGCTGGTGCGGAGGAATCCGTAACCTTCGGGGAGAAGATCGAGGATGCCGGTCCGTACCTCTGCATCGGAATCGTCGACGTCCTCTTCCTCCCAACGCTCTTCACGCATGTAGTGAGGAACGCCGCCGCCCTGTCCAGGCTGGCCTCCACCTTGTCCGCCGCGTCCGCGACGGCGGCGCCGACCGCGCTGGCCACCTTGACCATCGCGAGGCTCCGCCTTCTCCCGCGGACGATTGCCCGTGTTGCGATTCTGGGGCGGACGCCGACGCTGTGGGTTATCGCGGTTGTCGCGATCGTCCACCGCACCTTCGTCGCGCATCGGATTGCGCTCCGCGGGTTCCTGGCCATTAGTCGCCGTAGGGGCCGTCTCGCGTGGTGGCGCGGACTCCCTCTTCGGAGTCGCGGGGGCCGAAGCCGAACCGCTCCCGTTCTTTGCGATGGCCGCAACTATGTCGGCCTTCTTCAGTCCGCTGACCTTTAGGTCAAGGGACTTAGCTATTTCCTTGAGCTCGGCTACGCCCTTACCTTCGAGCACCGAGCGATCGGTTGTTGCCACTTGCTATGCCTCCTGCATCGAGGGAAGAAGCTCACCCAGGTTGGGCTTCGCCGCTTCCCAGTCATCTGAGAATCGTTTGAATCCGGAGTCGGTGAGTGGGTGCTTCACCAACTGCTCGAAAACCTTGAACGGCATCGTCGCGATGTCCGAACCCAACCTGGCCGCCTCAACTACATGCACAGGGTGGCGGAGACTCGCGGCGAGCACCTGAGTGTCATATCCCTGGACCGCGTAAATCTCGCAGATGTCGGACAAGAGCCGAAGTCCGTCCGTAGCGACGTCGTCCAGTCTACCCAAAAAAGGCGAAACGATGTAGGCACCCGCCTCAGCGGCCAGGATCGCCTGGGTAGCCGAGAAGACGAGGGTCATATTGACCCTGATGCCTTCGTCGGCGAGTCGCCTGGTCGCGGCGAGCCCGTTCGCCGTCATCGCGATCTTCACAACCGCGTTGTCGGCGATCTGCATGATCTCGCGACCTTGCTTGGTGAGGCTTTCGGTGTCGTCACCGATCGTCTCGATAGACACGTCGCCCTCAACCACCGAACAGATCTCTTTCATAAGAGGAAGGAAGTCCTGTTCCTCTTTCGAGACCAACGTTGGGTTCGTGGTCACTCCGCGAAGGACTCCCCAACGAGCGCCCTCTCGGATCTCGTCGAGGTTCGCGGTGTCAAGAAACAGTTTCATGAGATGCGGCTCCCTTCCGTTCGCGGCCCACTGCGCCGACCGCTTCTTCTAATAGTTTTTCGTCCGTCGACTCGACGAGCACTCCGCGCTCCACGCTTTCGAGGGCTTTCTCGATCACGTGATCGATGATCTGAGAGAGGGTGGAGTCGAGGTCGTAATGGGCGATCACCGGCACGCCGCGCATGAGGGCCGAGTTGATCATGTACTTCTGGATCTTCCTTATCTTCTTAAACGCATTCAGGTAGCGATCACTTCCCCGCTGGCTCGCCTCCCGACCCCTCCACTGGAAATGGCTGCGATGGAGATCCTCGTCCTCGATCGTCACGAGCAGCGACACGATGATCGCGTCCCCGCTTTCGATCGTCTCGAGGAAACCGGGAACGAGATGTGCACCTTCGATGATCATGTCGGTGCCTTCGTTGATCGCTCTTTCGATCAATGCCTGCGCGCCGACCGCCACCGCGGCGGCTTGCTCTCTGAACCCGATGATCAATCTGTCCCCTGAATGCGGGATCGGTTGCCTGACGGCCTCATCCGCTTCGAATGACGACGCGTAGAGAGTTGGGAACACCGACTGGGTCAAAGCGCTGCGCAACACCTCGCGCACCGCGTCCGTGGAGATGACGCGCGTGATGCCGAGCCGTGACGCTAGAAGCGTCGCAATCGTCGACTTGCCGACGCCGGTGCCTCCCCCGATGAGGATGATCAGCGGCGTATCGAGGCTGCGAACGGACTGCCACTTGATGAAAGCGGTGGCGTACTCGTCACCCGCCTCCGTCCTGACGATGTCGAGAGTCAATTCACGAAGTTGCTCCGTGGTGACGCTTTGCACCTGGCGACGTCGGAGTTCCTCTTCGACCTTGTTCGCGATCGCGAAGCACTTCCCCGGCCCTAGCCCCGTGATCATCAGAGAGGAAGCCATGAGGCCCTTCGAGAATGGAAGGCCCCCCTCTTCCTCCCCTGCGATCAGGATGTGCTGCGATCCTTCGGCCATCATCAGCTCGCTTTGCTCCGTTCGTCTGCGAGAGCCGCGGCCCACCGGAGCGCTTCGGCCGGATCGTCTCCATCCACGCCGTGGGGGACGTTGTCCATGTAGACGACGTCGAGCCCATGGTCGAGCGCGTGACGGGTAGCGACATCGATGGCCGCGGCCTTGATCTCTGCCAGCAACACGTCTGCGGAGTCTTTGATGTCCTTGATCTCCTCTTCGAGCTTTTCTCGATCGGATAGGGAATGGCTGATGCCGACAACCCGGCATCCGTGGTCACGCTCGAGGTGGCGCTTGATCGATCCCCCGGCCGCCTCGGGCGCTGTGGTCGCAACGAACACGTTCGCCCCCTCGACACTGCGGGTGGGAGAGGGCCGGAATACCGTCCGGACCACCTGTATCTCATTCCCCGGATCGCTTCCGCGGAATGAACCACGGACTTCGGAAGAGATGTCGGAGATGTGGGAAGGCGAACCGAACGGTTCTTCGCACATTGTAATCAGGACGACGTCCGATAGCAACAGGCGGTACGGACCCATATAGCCCGCTAGATATTCGAGTGGAACGTTCGCGGGAGTTACGAGAACGGTTGAATCAGCGCGAACAGGAGGGATGGCGGACCCGGATCCTTCGAGAAGCATGAAATCGCCCCCCAAACCATTGGCGATCTCGACTCCTTCGCGCACGTTGGAAACCGCGACGGCTCCAGCGAGGCCGCCACCGCACCGCCTGCAGCCGACGGTAGGAACGCGGCCGAGGAGTGCGTCCTCGACGTAATCGGAAGCCGCGTGTTTGCCTGAATCGGCGAGCTCAAGAAGGTCTCGGGGAAGCAGCTCGATCTCGTCGCCACGCAGGACCTCTGGCTCGGGCGGACCCCCTCGTCCCATCGCGACGATGACAGGGCTACGGCCGTCCTCTTTCAGCAACCGAGCCCAGAAGCCGGTTATCGCGGTCTTCCCGGTCCGCTTGCCTGTGCCGATCGTCGCGACGACTGGGGTGCGTGCGACGTCGGGAAACGGGGGCGGCGTGAACAGGAAATCGGCCCCCTCGTACGCGACGTTCCTGTAAAGAGCAACCGACGCGAGCAAGTGACGCTTCCGATAGTCGAGCACCGGCTCGTCCGACAGATCGAAGATCCGCTCGGGCTGAAGATCGGCGATCGCTTCGTCGAGGGCGCTCGCGGCGCTGTCCCCGGAATGCACGACGAGATCGCCGAGCTTGTCGAGCCCGGCTTTCGAGAGCTTCTCTTTGCCGCCGACCAGTACGGCTCCGACGACTTCGTCTCCGCGCTTGGTTAGCTCGTCAAGGGCGGACTTCGTGACGGGAGGGTAGTGCTCGCCGTCGATGACCACGAGGTAACGGATTGGGATCTCCCGGCTGCTTGGAATGGTTAGGAGAGGTGACTTCGGGGTAACTCTACGTGAGCGAATCGCTCCACTATGGGAGGGGACTCAAAGTGTTTGGACGCAGAGAAACACCTACAACTTCCTACACGGATGCGAACGGAAACGTGCGCACGACCGACACCATCGTCACTCGTGCTCCGCTGGCACGCGGCGGATTGTCGTTGTCGGCGATCCTCACCGGGGTCGTGGTCGCGTTCGGAGCGATGTTCCTGCTCGCCGCTCTGGTCGCCGGACTCATCACCACCCTCGGGCTTGCAGAACCCGGCGCGCTCTCGGGCCAAGCGATCGACGTCGGCATCGGGGCCGGACTGGCTCTCGTGCTGGCGCAGTTCCTTGCGTACCTATGGGGCGGTTACACGGCCGGTCGTATGAGCAGGGGGGCCGGGATCGCCAATGGACTTCTCGTTCCGTTCGCCGCGATCGTCGTCGCGGGGATCGTGGCCGGCGTTGCCACGACTCTCGGACAGACCGCTGGTCTGAACATGCCGTTCACCGTGACACGGCTGCCCGTCGAAACCAACTTCCTCATCGACTTCGGCGTCACGATCGGCATCGCAAGCCTCGTCGCGATGTTCTTGGGCGGAGCCATCGGTGGCTACTCAGGCTCCCGCTGGCATGCCCTTCTCGAAGAGCAGGTCTACGAGCGGGAGGTGGCCGATCGCGAGGTCGACCTGCGCGATATACCCGCGACGCCAACGCCGGTTGCCCCCAACACGACGGTACGCACGGTGCCCGACGACGAGACGCCGATATCGGCAGGTCCCGCCTTCAGAACCGACCGGACCTAGACAACCATCCAACGAAGCAAGCTCCAGGGAGGGCCTCGGGTTAAACGCCCGGGGCCTTCTTGCTCGATAGGGCTTTTGGGCGTTTTGCGGCCGCAGGAGGGCACCCGGCAAAGGAGAACCGTCTAGGTATGCGAAAGAGTTTCGTTGCTCTTCTCAGCGCGGTGCTCGTCGGGGCGTTGATCCCCGGCTCTGGGACCGCGGGCGCCGCGGAGGTAACCATCTTCGTCGGCGGCGGAACGCCACTCACGAACGGACTCTTCTTCCCCGGGACTCAGACCTACGACGGGACCGCCTACACCGGCGTCCCTTATGACGTCGCGAAGGGCAGCGACGTGAGTCTCGTGATGCTCGACGAGTCCGCCGTCGCCAACGGACACAAGATGGTTTCTTTCAGGCGGAACCGAAAGACGCAGCTCCCGCTCTTCCAATCGGAGTTACTCGAGTCGCCCGGCGATTCGAGCCTCGTGATCACTTCGCACCTGAAGCCGGGTCTCTATCGCTATTACTGCTCGACCCACGACGGGATGTTCGGAGCGATCCAGATCAAGTAGCCGCTTCTACGGCTCGCTGCGCGCTCCCTGCGGCTCCCACTCGCTAACGAAGACCCTCCAGCCCGCATTCCGCTCTCGGCAGATGCGTCGCACTTGCTCCGCGCGCGTTTGCGCCTCGGGCTTAGGCACGACGACAAGGAGGGAGGGGCCGGCCCCCGCCAGAGCGACCGGGAGCCCCGCTTCGTGGATCTGGCCGTGGACCGCCGCACTCTCCGGCATCAACCGCAGGCGATGCGGCTCGTGCAGCCGATCGCTCATAGCATCCGCAAGCACGTCGGATCCGGCTCCCATAGAGATCGCCGCGACCAAGAGGGCCGCGCGCGATGCGGTGAATTGGGCATCCGCGAAGGAAACGTCGTCTGGAAGCGCTTGCCGCGCTTGCCACGTCGGGAATCCCTCCCGAGGGACGGCGACGATCGGAACCAATCGCTCGCTGGGTTCAAGTCTGAAGTAGCGCAACTCGCCTTCGTCGGTGCGGTAGCAAACGACGAGACCCCCCAAGAGCGCCGGAAGAACGTTGTCGGGATGACCTTCGATCGAAGTCGCGAGCTGGATCATCTCGATCTGAGGAACGGTGCGCCCCGTTACGGCTCGAGCTGCGAACAACCCTCCGACGACCGCGGCGGCCGATGATCCCAAACCCGAAGCCAGAGGGATCGGGTTCTTGACGCGCACCGCGAAACCAGGAGGACGACGCCCGACGTGATCGAAGAATGCGTTCATCGAACGGATCACGAGGTTCGTCTCGTCTTGAGGGAGCTGCTCGGCCCCCTCCCCTTCCACCGTGATGTCGATGGAATCGCGACGCGGCTCGATATCGATCTCGAGATGCATCCTGATGGCGACTCCCAGCGCGTCGAAGCCGGGGCCCAGGTTCGCAACCGTGGCGGGCACGCGTACCTTTACCGCTGCAGGCACTCCAGCCTCCTCAACTCGCTCGCCGAAAGGCCAAGGAAACCCGACCCCACCCTGTGGGTCAACCCAGGTCCAACTCTTCGATGATCCGGCCCAGTTCCGCAGGCACCAGCTTCGGACGCGACGCGCTCGAAATTGCCCAGTCGGGATCCTTGAGCCCATGGCCCGTCAGAACGCATGCGATGGTCGAGCCGGGAGGGATGAGGCCGCGCTCTTTCATCTGTCGCAAGCCCGCGACGCTTGCCGCAGACGCGAGTTCAACGAATACGCCCTCCGACGCGAGCGTGCGATAAGCCTCGATGATCTCTTTGTCTCTAACCGAGGCGATCTCGCCGTCCGATGAGTCGGCCGCTTCGGTCGCCGTTTGCCAGCTCGCCGGATTGCCGATGCGGATGGCCGTTGCGACAGTCCTGGGGTCGTCCACGACCTCGCCTCGAACGATCGGGTTCGCTCCCTCGGCTTGAAAGCCGTGCATCCGAGGAAGCGATGACGACCATCCGGCCTCTACTGCTTCTTTGTAGCCCTTCCAGTAGGCGGTGATGTTGCCGGCATTGCCCACCGGCATCACGTGCAGATCGGGAGCTCGCCCAAGCGCTTCCACGACCTCGAAGGCGGCGGTCTTTTGACCTTCGATCCGGAAAGGGTTGATCGAATTGACCAACGTGATCGGGTGCTCCTGCGCCATCTCTTTCGTGAGGTTCAGCGCTTGATCGAAGTTGCCCTCGATCTCGAGTACGCGAGCCCCGTGCACTAGGGCCTGCGCGAGCTTCCCGAGCGCGACGTTTCCTTTAGGGATCAGAACTGCACAGATCATCCCGGCGCGGCCCGCATACGCGGCCGCCGACGCGCTTGTGTTTCCGGTGGACGCGCAAACGACCACTTTCGATCCCTCTTCAAGAGCCTTCGAGATGGCGAGCGTCATGCCTCGGTCCTTGAACGAGCCGGTTGGGTTAAGGCCCTCGTATTTCAGCCAGACCTCCGCGCCGACCTCGGTCGAGAGCCGATCCGAGAAGATCAGCGGGGTGTCTCCCTCGTCCAAGGTGACGATGGGCGTCGACTCGGTCACCGGAAGATGCTCGAAGTACCGACGGATGATCCCGCGCTTTCCCGCGATGGTTAGGGGCCCGGTGCTCACGCTTCCGACGTCCCAACCACTCGCATCGTGGAATCGACGTTCTTCACCGACGAGAGCGACGAAAGATCCCGCAACGTGAGCTGGTGTTGACCTTCGGTGGCCACGTGAGTGATCAGAACGAGAGTCGCTTCATCTCCGGATCCCTCTTGCCGGACGCTCGCTATCGAGACGTCGTGCTGAGCGAACACGCCTGCAACGCTCGACAGAACTCCGGCCTGATCCGCCACAGATAAAACGATGTAGTAACGAGCCTTGGCTTCGTCACGAGGCCTCATCCGAGCGTCGTCCCGATAACAGGTACAGCCGGGAGACCGCCCACCGCCGACGATGTTTCGCACGACTTCAACCAGGTCCCCGACCACGGCGGTCCCGGTTGGGCCACCACCCGCCCCACGACCGAAGAACATCAGTTCGCCCACTTCATCACCTTCGATGAACACTGCGTTGAAAACATCCCTAACCGCCGCGAGTGGATGAGCTTGCGGAAGCATCGCGGGATGCACTCGAGCGGAGATCTCGCCGCCGTCCTCCTCGGCCACCGCCAGGAGCTTCACGACGTAACCGAGCTCATGCGCCGCGTTGATGTCGGTAGCCGTCACGCTGGATATGCCTTCGCGATCCACATCGCCTGCCACAACGCGTGCGTTGAAAGCAAGTGAGGCAAGGATCGCAAGCTTTGCGGCCGCGTCGAAACCCTCGATGTCGGCGCTGGGATCGAGTTCCGTGTAACCGAGACGCTCTGCCTCCGCGAGTGCCTCGGGGAAGGACTCCCCCGTTTCCGACATGCGAGTGAGGATGAAATTGGTAGTTCCGTTGACGATGCCCATCACGCGGCGTACACGCTCCCCCGCGAGCGATTCCTTGAGCGGCCTGATGATCGGGATGCCGCCGCCTACGGAGGCCTCGAAAAGTACGTCGACCCCGGCCGTCTCCGCAGCGTCCATCACCTCGCGACCGAGCGTGGACATGAGCTCCTTGTTCGCGGTGACAACGTGCTTGCCCGATTTGATCGCCGCGAGGATGAGGTCGCGGGCGGGCTCGATCCCTCCTATCGCCTCGATCACGACGTCTACCTCGGGATGGTTGACCACCGCCCACGCGTCGCTGGTCAGCACACCGTCGGGCAACTCGACCTCCCGAGGTTTGGTGAGCGTCCTCACAGCAACGGTCACCAGCTCGACTCGAGCTCCGGACCGCTGAGCGAGATCGTCCGCATGTTCGATCAGGATCCGGGCGGTGGCTCCCCCGACGATGCCTAGGCCAAGAAGGCCCACCCGAACCGTGCGCGTCTCCTTCATGCCCCCAGGCTACTTGGGGCTACGCCGTCAACCACCCTGTTCAAGGGTCATCTCTGACCTTCGCCGACCAGACGCGATTAGAAGAACCCTCTACTCCCGACAGGTATATCGATTCTCCGTCGAACGCGGCCGCAGTCACTCGTTGGAAACCCGGCGAATGGGAGAGATCGCCGGGGGGGATCCACTGCCAAAACTCGCCATCGCTCGAATGCCAGATTCCGATGTCGAGTTGTGCGGCGAAAGAATTTGCGCCAAGCGCAAAGAACCCCACGGGGGTTGCCAGTAGCTCGGAAAGCTCTCCGGGTGGCAGGCGACCGCCGAATACTCCGCTGCGAAGCGTCCCTCCCTCCTGCCACTGCCCCGACTCATCCCGATGCCAAGCGTCAGGCTGCCCATTCGTACTTCCCACCACAACCGCTGTGCCGACCCCCACGCCGCACGCATTCCCTACCGCACCAGGTAAGGCGTTCTCTTTCCACTCTGCTCCAGCGCGCGTCCAGATCTCCAGCTGGGCGATGCCGTCGCGGGATGTTCCGTTGGCGATGACCGACGTCTCGTCTCGGTCTCCACAGATGTCGACGGGGACAGCGGCTGTGGGAATCGTCTCCTGCCTAGCCCAGAGCCCCGGATGCGCGAGCTTCCAAACGGAAATCGCGCCTGAACCAATCTCCTGTACGAGCGCGTAGACCCCTCCTCCAGTCTCAACCATCGCCTTAACCGCCCCCAAGACGCCCGGCGGGCTGGATTCACTCTTAACCCAGGACGCGCCGTCGCTGGATTCCCAAAAACTGACCTCAGGTGAGCCATTCGGAAATGCGGCCCCTCCGATCAAGAAGCCACCGTCGTGAGTGATGACCGAGTTCACCAGTGTGGCTTCTGTAGAAACGTCGACACTGGTCCATCGTCGGCCGTCACTAGAACGCCACGCCAGACCGCGCGATCTCGAATTCGGCGCATCAGAAATGGCTTGCCCGACGGCCACAATGAGATCGCGATCGGAAGCAATGGAAGTGATCTGGAAGCCCTGACCCCCCGAGGGGAACGCCGATTGCTCGTTAGAGACCAATCGCCACACATCTCCCGCTAACCGCCAGATATAGCTCGTCGTTGTGAGACGCATGCCGAAGAGTGATGGTTTTCCTCCGGCAAGAGACATCTCGAAGTCCTCCGCATCGGCTGCCCCCTCCAGCCCTGCGGGCATGGGTATCGAATACCAGCGCACTCCGTCGCTCGAGATCCACGTCGCCGGATTTCTGCCTACAAGGCCAGACAAGAGATACCTGTTCCCAGTGCGCTCTATCTGCAGAAATGAGATGTCCTGCTGCTGATCTAACTCAGGGATTGAGATTCGTTGGTTCGTCCACGGGCCGCCGTTGACCGATCTCCACACAGCCGGACGCTTTGGTCCGAGCCCGTTGATAGTGCCAACCGCGATGCGTTCTTGACCCTGGACGATCACGTCAAGAACGGACTGTGTGCCTTCACCTTTCATCCCTAAGTTGACTTTCTGCGTTGGAGTCAAGCTCATCCACGATCTGCCCCCATCAGACGAGGTCAGAATCGCAGCCTCTATCTCTGGCGCCGGCTCGAACGCGTAGCCACCTGCAACGACCTGGTTGCCATTCGCGTCGATCGCATTGAGACTCGAGTTTCCAAAAGCAGGACCTACGACCCTTTGCCAAGCGCCGCCATCGGAGCTTCGCCAAATCGCCGGGATGAATCTCCCCGCTCGACTGATCACATTGCCGGCGGCAAGATCAAAGGCGGGAGTAGACACGGCATCGTTCACCTCCGCCGACTTCTCCGGACCTCTTTGAAGGGACCACTTTCCAGGTTTTGTTGACGTCCAGATCAGGGCCGATGAACCCGCTCCCGTGCTGAACCCAAATACCGTGGTCGATCGATCCGTAACCAACACCGCAGTCGGACGTGCGTCGGGCGAGCGTCTCTCGACGGGTAACGATTCCCGCTTCCAACGTCTGCCCGTTGCCGAGGTCCACACCGTCGGAGTCCGCTTTCCGCTCGGATTCACGATGTATCCCGCGGCAGTCCAGGACTGGTCCCCCACCGGCGAAACGATGTCGACGACATATACAAAGTGTTGGTCGCCCTCGAAAGAGGGGCTCCTTGCTTCGTGCCAGCTTTTGAATGCGTGCTGAACGTCCGAGAGATCAAAGGCGGGGGGCGAGGGGGAGATCGTCGTCGAGCCGTCACCTGTTGAGTATTCCGATCGATCGACAAACCTCTTCCACCAAATGGCTTGTCCCACGCCCAGCAAGAGGATCCCGACCACCAGCATCCGAACGACTGCCCTCCGGCGCCCCGCCCCAGTTCGAGCGCCCGGATATTGGCTCGAAGGATCGTTAGGTGGAGGTGGAGGTGGAGGTGGAGTCCGCGGTTCATTCACCGTGAGATGAGTCTCTCAGAGATGTGCCTTGCTCGGCGACCTAAATCGAAGTTCCATCCAGGCGGCGGTCGAGGTGTAAGAGGTCCTCGTTGGACTCTCTCGCCACGATGACGGTAGCTCGACCGTCGTCGACCATGACTATCGGGGGCCGCGCGATCCGGTTGTAGTTATTCGCCATCGAGTACGTGTACGCGCCGGTCGCAGGGATGCAAAGCAGATCTCCAGCAGCGACGTCCTCGGGGAGATGGACGTCCTTGATCAAGACATCTCCGGACTCACAGTGCTTGCCGCAGACGGTTACTCGGGGACCGTGCGGAGCATTCGTTCGATTGGCCAGGAACGCCTCATAGCGCGCGCCGTAAAGGGCGGGCCGGATGTTGTCCGACATCCCCCCGTCGACCGCGACGTAAGTCCGCACTCCGGGGATGTGTTTGATGGTGCCCACCCGGTAAAGCGTCACCGACGACGATCCGATGAGCGATCGGCCGGGTTCGAACGCGACCGCAGGCACCTTCAAGCCCGCCTGGGCGCATTCGCGTGAAACGACATCCATCACGCGGGCCGTGGCCTCCGCGGGATCTGGGGTCAGTTCGTCAGCCGTGTGAGCGATCCCCAGCCCGCCTCCAAGGTTCAGCTCAGTCGCCTCGAATCCGAACGCATCGTTGGCTTCCTTCAACAACGCGACCAGTCGCGCCACCGCGAGGTCGTAGGCAGCCAGTTCGAATATCTGCGATCCGATGTGCGCATGGACCCCCACCAACTCGCAACCGGGGATCTCACTCGCGTTACGAAGCGCCTCAAGCGCGATCCCTTCCGCGAGCGTGAATCCGAACTTGGAATCCTCTTGACCCGTCTGAACGAACTCGTGAGTGTGAGCTTCCACGCCCGGAGTGACGCGCACGAGCAGTTTCGTGCGGAGCCCTGCCGATCGGATCCGATCCAGTTCGTCGAAGGAGTCGGCAACAACGCGGCCGACCCCGGCCTCTCGCGCTGCCTCGAGCTCGGCCACCGACTTGTTGTTGCCGTGAAACGTGATGCGATCGGCGGGGAATCGCGCGGCGAGCGCCGTATTGAGTTCGCCACCGGTACAAACGTCGAGAGAGAGACCAAGACCTTCGACCAGCTCGCAGATAGCGACGCAGCAAAGCGCCTTGCCGGCGTAGCTGATCCGGCTGGAGTCGATGTGACTCGTATAGGCCTTCGCTCTGGACTCGAAGGTCGCTCGGTCGAAAACGATCAGCGGGGTGCCGAACTCTTCGGCCAGATCGACACAGTCGAGGCCGCCTATCTCGAGGTGGCCCGATGTGGTGCGCGCGGAATCCGGTAGCACTCCAGTCATGAACAAACTTTACCGACACGGTCACGGTCGAGCTTCGGCCCGCAGCTCAGACCTCGGGAAGTCTCTCGAGTCGTCCCTTGAAAACCAGCTCGCACCGACCGCCGACGCGCACTTCGTCTTCGGCCCCCTTGACGAACAGACGACACGGTCTCCCCAGCTCAACTCCTTGAAGGATCTCGAGCTCGATCGGACCGATCCGATCGGCGAGATAAAGACCCAGGTCGGCTGCCGCCGAACCCGTACCAGGGTCCTCAATGAAGCCGCCCGACCCCGGAAAGAACGCTCGCGCCCTCACGCTTCCGGGCTTCATCGCGGTGAAGCAGTACGCGCCGAAAGGCGTGATCTCCTTGAGGAGCCCGGGATCCGGTTGGCAGCGAGACAAAGCTTTCTCGTCCCGCAACGGCACCATCAACCATTCGAGGCCGCAATCCGAAAACGCCGCTTCGAGTCTCCCGTGGCGCCCCAGTTCGCCTGCCTCTTGGCCGACTTCATCTTCATCGAGGCCGAGAGCGGCCGCCAATCTCCCGTTCGCGTGGGGATCCCTGTCGAGCAGATCGGAGCCGACGACTCCATTTCGGCCGAACCACAGCTCATTGCCCTCTGCAGTGACCCAGGTCGAGCCGGCTTTGGAGTGTTGCATCACGCGCAGCTCCTTGACTCGGCTCAGATGCAACAACGCCCATGTCGTTCCGATCGTGGGATGGCCCGCGAAAGGCAATTCCTCAACCGGCGTGAAGATCCGAACGTTGTAGGACTCCGCGTCCCATTCAGTCACGAAGGCGGTTTCTGAAAGATTCATCTCTTTGGCGATCGCTTGCATCTGCGTCGTCGTCAGCTCTGCCGCATCGGGAAATACGGCAAGAGGATTGCCGGTGAAAGGCTTATCCGCAAAAACGTCGACCTGGAGAAAGTCCATCGACTACATCCTGTCCGGTGCGGAAACCCCCAGCAAACCCAAACCATCGGCCACGACTCGCTTCGTCGCAACGCACAGAGAGAGTCTGGCCTTGGTCAGATCCGCATCGTCCGTAACCACCTTGCAGTCTCGATAGAAAGCGCTGAATGTCGACGCAAGCTCCTCCACATAGCGCGTCACTTTCTGTGGACTTCGCAATCGCGCTGCATCGGGGATCACTTCCTCGTATGAGGCGAGCTTGCGCATCAATTCGTCCTCGCTTGGATGATGGAGCGACTCAAGAGGAGCCCCGGATGGATCCGGGACATGACCCTCGCCCGAAGCCTTTCGAAGGATCGAGCAGATGCGTGCGTGGGCATATTGCACGTAATAGACCGGGTTCTCGGGAGCCTGCTCCTTGGCCAACTGGATGTCGAAGTCCAGCGGCGCGTCCAGCGATCGCGTCAAGAAGACGTAGCGGGCCGCGTCCTTTCCCACCTCCCGCACGAGCTCATCCAACGGAACGATCACGCCCGCCCTCTTCGAGCTCTTGACCGACTCGCCTCCCGTCGAGACGGTGACGATCTGCAGAAGCTTGATCTCCACCCGATCTCGTTCGTATCCCTCGGCCTCCGCCGCCGCAAGCAGGCGAGGAATCGTTCCGTGATGATCCGCTCCCCAGAGGTAGATGAGCCGCTCGAAACCACGATCGAACTTGTTCTTCAGGTACGCGATGTCCGAGGCCAGATACGTGGGCTCCCCGTTGGCCTTGATGACGACGCGATCCTTGTCGTCGCCGAATTTCGAGGAGAGGAACCAGATAGCGCCCTCTCTTTCCTCGATGAATCCCTCAGCCCGCAGCTTTTCGATCGCCTGGTCCACGAGATCGTCTTTGAACAGGCTGCTTTGCAAGAACCAGAGGTCGTGCTTCGTACCGAAGGTCTCTAGTGAGGCTTTCATCTGCTGCAGCATCCGCTCGACCCCGAGCTTGGCGAAACGCTCAACCCGTTCATCCTCGGGCAGTGCGACGAGTTTCTCGCCGAACTCCACGGCGAAAGCGCCGCCGAGATCCGTTACGTAGTCGCCGTGGTAGCCGTCCTCGGGAAACTCCGCCTCGTGGCCAAGTGCCTGCATGTAGCGGGCGGCTATCGACGCCCCAAACAACTCGATCTGTCTGCCGACGTCGTTGACGTAGAACTCTCTAACGACTTCATGCCCCGTGGCTTCTAGCAAGTTCGAGATCGTGTCGCCGACGGCGGCGTGTCGTCCGCTAACCACGTTGATGGGCCCGGTTGGATTGGCCGAGACGTACTCGACGTTCACGCGCTTCCCAGACCCTCCATCGCTCCGTCCAAACTCGACCGCGTCGTCGGCCGCCCTCCGGACTACCTCGTGCAGCCACCGTTGCGACAACCGGAAGTTCAGGAATCCAGGGCCCGCCACCTCAACGGCATCGACAAGGTCTGACTCACCCAGCGCCTCGACGATCGCCTGAGCGACATCGCGCGGCGAAACTCCAGCCGCGCGCTTCGCGGCAAGAGCGACGTTCGTGGCCCAGTCGCCGTGCTCGCGATTCCGCGGTCTCTCGAACTTGGGTTCGGGGACCGGCGTCTCGATCAATCCGCGTTCGGCGACCACATCTAGAGAGCGCGCTAGTAGATCCTCGAGTTGATCGGTGATCACGGCGGCAGGCCGACGAGGCGCTCCACGACGTCGAGGAGATCCGTGGGGTCGAATGGCTTCGTCAGGTAATCGGCGACGCCGTACTCGCGTCCCTTGTCGATGTCCGATTGCTGGGCCTTGGCCGACAAGAAGACCACCGGGATGTCCTTCGTTTCTTCGGTTGCCTTCAGCTTCTCGCAGGTCTGGTAGCCGTCGAGCCGCGGCATCATGATGTCGAGGATTATGAGATCGGGCTTTTCGGCGAACGCGACGTCGAAGGCCTCTTCACCGTGATGTGCCAGGAGTACGTCGTAACCCTCGACTTCGAGATTCACTTCCAGCACGCGAAGGATCGCGGGATCGTCGTCACAGATAAGGATCCTTTGCGGCTCCGCCATGGGGACGGATGCTATCGGACGCCTGCTGCTGCTCTAAGGTTAGAAACCCCTCGGCCCCCGTAGCTCAGGGGATAGAGCACTCGCCTCCGGAGCGAGGTGCGCAGGTTCGAATCCTGCCGGGGGCACGGTGCGACCCCGAACCTTGACCTTGACGACGGCCTTGGTGGCGTTGACGGTCACGATCGCCGTAACCACGCTGCCGTTCCTTCAGTTCGCCTATTTCAGCCCCGGGGCTCACGTAGGTTTTGAGACCGCAGAGTCCCTCATCGCCCTCCTGATCGCCTACCTTGCCTTCGGCCGCTTGAGACAAGAGGCCATGGTGGGCGACGCCGCGTTGGTTGCCGGTTTCTTGATCCTCGCCTTCTCCTACCCGTTGTTCGCAGGGATCCAGAACCTTCTGGCACCGGACGACGCCGAGCGGTTTTCGATCTGGGCGCCGCTGCTGGGACGTCTGATAGGCGCGGCGGTTCTCGCTTACGCGGCTTTCGCGCCGCCACATAGGAGGGCCGACGTGCGGAGAAGCACGGATGCGGCGATCCTCGCTTCGGTCACCGGGTTAGCCGTTGTGACCGTTGCCGCCATGGTCTTGCTGCCCCACCTTCCTTCGACGTTCGAAGCGACCCTTGCAGCCGGCGAGCCCTCGCCGGGCATCGAGGACCACTCGTTGGTCTTTGTCCTGCAGGTGCTGTCGATGGCTATCTGGGTGGCAGCTTCGATCGGCTTCACCCACAGTGCACAACGCACGGGGGACGTGTTGCTCCGTTGGTTTGGAGCTGGAAGCGCCCTCGCCGCAGTCGCGAGATGGAATTACGTCGTCTTTCCCACCCTTTCGATCGACTACGTCTACATCGGGGATCTCACGCGATTGGCTTCGTATGGGATGTTTCTCTACGGAGCCTCTCGCGTCATCCGTTCCTACTGGTCGGGACTTGCCGAGGCGGCCGTCTTGAGGGAGCGCAGCCGGTTAGCGCATGAGCTCCATGACGGCATCGCTCAAGAACTCACCTTTCTCTCGTCCCAAGCGCGCAGGATCATGAAGAAAGCCCCGTCCGACCTCGAGACGAAACGGCTTGCGGGGGCCGCTGAAAGAGCCGCAGCTGAGACGCGGCGCGCGATCGCGGCCCTAACTCGTACGGATGAGCAGTCGATAGGCGATGCGGTCATCGAGATCACTGAGGAACTTTGCCGTCGCGTAGGCTCGCGCTCTCGTTTTGACGTCGACAACTCCGTCGATGTCGACCCTCATACACGAGAAGGGCTCACGCGGATCGTCTGGGAAGCCGTATCCAACTCTTTGAGACACAGTCAGGCCGGCATTGTTGATGTTGGGGTTGCTTCAACCGATCATTCGATCCTCAAGATCACCGTGGTGGATGAGGGTGTTGGATTCGACCCTGTTGTCGAGGAGGCAGCGATGGAGGGGTTCGGCCTCGCCCTCATGCGAGAACGAGCTCGAGCGATCGGCGCCGAGCTTGTTATCACCTCCACGATGAAGGTCGGCACTCGCGTTGAACTCACGATCCCGATGGATGGACAAGGAAGTGCCCGAACATGAAGCGGGTTTACGGCCGGCGATGACACCACCTATCCGTGTTCTCCTTGCCGACGATCATCCGCCAACGCGAGCGGGAGTGCGCGCCACTCTCGAAGAACACGGGTTCGAGATCTGCGGCGAGGCGGACAGCGCCGACAGCGCGGTGCAACTCGCGCTCGAGGAACGACCCGACGTCTGTCTCCTGGACATCCGCATGCCGGGCAACGGGATAGTCGCAGCCGCCCGGATCGGATCAGAACTTCCGGGGACGGCCATCGTCATGCTTACCGTCTCGCGCGACGACGCCGACCTCTTCGACGCGCTGAAGGCCGGAGCTTCCGGCTACCTGCTGAAGGACATCGATCCCGATCAGCTGGCACTTGCGTTGAACGGAGTTCTCGCGGGTGAGGCCGCGCTACCCAGAAATCTCGTAGCGCGACTCGTAGCCGAGTTTCGAGCACAGGCGAAGCAGCGACGGACGCCGTTGGGAGGCGCCGGCGGAGCAACACTGACCCCTCGCGAGTGGGAGGTGCTCGATCTCCTCCGTGAGGGTCGAACGACGGAAGAGATCGCCGAACAGATGCTGATCGCTCCAGTGACGGTGAGGACCCACGTCTCATCGATCCTAAAGAAACTGAAGGTGAACAGCCGGGCCGAAGCGCTTCGACTGATCGAGGACGAGACCGACCGTTGAGATACCTCAACGCCTCCTCCTTCCAAATAGCTATGGGCGTGGCGGGTTTGGTGCCCCAGAGTTGTGGGTGGTCGTAGAGCTCGGCGGGCTCGGTTCAGACCGAACCCACCGAGCCCGCCAAGCTCTAGGCCTTGTGCGCTCTCCCCTAGCTAAGGTCCTGGCCGCGCCGTAGCGTTGGAGTCATGTCGACCATCAAGACTCCGGACCAAAGGCTCCGGGTCTTCGTCAGCTCAACGTTGCAGGAGCTCGCACCCGAAAGGGCAGCAGCGCGGCGCGCGATCGAAACGATGCGACTCTCCCCGATCCTGTTCGAGCTCGGCGCTCGACCACACCCCCCGCAGGATCTCTATCGCGCATACCTGGAGCAGAGTCAGATCTTCGTGGGCATCTACTGGCAGAGTTACGGGTGGAAAGGGCCGGGGATGTCGATCTCGGGTCTCGAGGACGAATACCAACTTGCCGCCGACAAGCCGAAGCTCCTCTACATAAAGACGCCCGCTCCGGACCGGCAGGACACCCTCGACGCGTTACTCGACCGCATCCGCAACGACGAAGGACTCTCCTACAAACAGTTCATCGAGCCGGATGAGCTTCAGCAACTGATCGAGAACGATCTCGCCCTTCTGCTCACGGAGCATTTCGAAAGCGTTCACCTACCGACCGAGAACGAGAAGAACCAACGTCGGAACGCCGCAAGCTTGCCGACCAGACTCGACAGCTTCGTGGGCCGGGAGGTCGAGCTTCTCGAGTTGTCCCAGATATTGGCCAACGGGTCGGATCGCTTGATCACGATGACCGGTCCGGGAGGCATCGGTAAGACACGACTCGCGCTGGAGGCAGCTAGGCGCGCGAACGACACCTATGAGGACGGCATCTATTACGTGCCGTTGTCTTCGGTCACTCAACCGGAGGTTGTGATCCCGACGATCGTGCAGGCGCTTGACGTCAAGGGGTCGACGGTGGACCCATTGATCGCGTTGATGGGCTTCCTCTCAGACCGTCATCTGCTTCTGGTGCTCGACAACTTCGAACAAGTTCTTCCGGCATCTACCGACATCGCCCGGCTCGCGGAAGCGTGCCCCAACCTCACTTTGGTGATCACGAGTCGCTCGACCCTCAACCTGCGGGCCGAGCGCGAATACCAGGTTGTGGCGATGAACGTGCCCGAAACGGACGAGCTGGAAGGCTTGGCTAGGAGCGACGCGATCCGTCTGTTCGTAGATCGGGCCACTGCGATCAATCAGGATTTCACTTTGAGTTCATCGAATGCGAAGGCGATCGCGGAGATCTGCCGTCAACTCGACGGTCTGCCGTTAGCTCTTGAGCTCGCGGCAGCACGGACTCGATTGCTTGGACCGGACGCGATGCTCGATCGTTTGCACCACAGTCTGAATCTCCTCACCAGTGGGTCACGTGACGTGCCGCAACGTCATCAGACGCTTCGATCCGCCATCGATTGGAGCTACAAGCTCCTTAGCAAGCCCGAACAAACTCTATTCACCCGTATGGCCGCGTTCCAGGGAGGGTGCACTCTGGAAGCCGCCGAAGCGGTTTGCAATCCGAGAGGTGACCTCGATCTCCTCGAACTGATGACTTCGTTGCTCGAGAAGAGTCTGATCAAACACGAGCTCCGGTCCGGCGAACCGCGATTCTCGATGCTGAAAACGATCTGGGAGTACGCCAACGAGCTCTTGAACGAGGGAGGCGACAACGACCTCATCCGCTCGGCTCACTCCGACTTCTTCCTTACGCTCATCTCGGCTGCCCACGATGGCCTTAGGTCGGCCGGCCAGGTCGCCTGGTTGGGACGACTGGAGCGCGACTGCGACAACCTGCGCACCGCGCTGCGTTGGTGCCTAGACCACGACCAAGCCGAGGCGGTAGCTGAAGCGGGTTGGACCCTTTGGCTCTTCTGGTGGTTGAACGCGCACCTCGCCGAGGGTAAGCAGCTGATGGACGAAACGCTGGAGCGCGGTGGTCTCTCGGGAGTCGGCCTTGCTAAGGCTCGTGCCGTCAAAGGATGCATGGCTTTCTGGCAGGGCGACTATCCAGATGCCCTCCCACTTCTGGCCGCGGCGCTAGAGAGTTTCCACGAGCATCACGATCTCGCCGGCGTCGCGCTGTGCCAGTTGCCTCTTGGTTTCGTCGAAGGGACCACGGGCTCCCCCGAGGCCACGCGCGAACGTCTCGAGCAGAGCGTCGCCTCGTTCAAGCAGGTCCACGACGAATGGGGCACCGCCCTCGCGATGAACGCACTCTGTTGGACCGCGGTTGCCCTGGACCTCGGAGTTGGAGACGAGGTCTTCGAAGAAGCGCTCGCCCGTGCGGAGAAACTCGGAACTGAACTGGACGTGGGGATGGCGCTGCGCAACCTCGGCACTCGGCGGGCGGATGAGGGTCACAATGATGAGGCCAAGGGATTGCTGGTTAAGGCGCTCCGGCGACTGTGGCGAGGCTACGTCCATGGAGGCTCGTCGTACACGCTAGAGGCCCTCGCAGAGATCGCTGCGAAAGAGGGCAACCCAGACCTCGCCGTTCGACTGTTCGCCGCCACGGACGCCATCCGAGAGAAGATGAACTCGCGGATCGTTCCGATGTTCGTCCCGCGTTTCGAGGATTTCCTCAACGGACTCAGATCTGAGATGGGGGCCGGGTTCGAGCTCGCGTGGGACGCGGGGCGGCGATTGAGCATGAACGACGCGGTCGGACTCGCCCTGGCCTGGGCCGATGGCAAGAGATCGGACGCCATTAGCGTTGAGGCTGGTCTCAGAAACGGCCGAACAAGTACTTTGACTTAGGGTCCGGCCGATGGAGCCGATCCCCGTCGTCGACCACGACACGGTCCTTTCAACCGTCAGTCCCAGACAAGCGATCGATCGCGTGCGTGAAGCGTTCCTGCGTCACTCGCGCGGTGAGTGGAAGATGCCCGCGAAGGTCTATCTGGAGAGCCCTCCCGACGGAGACTTCCGGGCCATGCCGGCACTTGGCGACGGAGTCGCCCTCGTGAAATGGGTCACGTCTTTTCCGGTCAACCCATCGCGAGGCCTCCCAGTAGTGATGGGAACGATCCTCGCGAACGATGCAACGACGGGCCGGCCACTTGCGATCGTCGACGCGAGGGCGGTTACCGCGTTGAGGACCGGCGCCTCAGCAGCTGTGGCGAGCCTGGCGCTCGCGCGATCTGACGCTCGGACGGTCGGGATCATCGGCTGCGGCCTGCACGGCGCGTGGGCGGCTCGCTGTCTGGCCGCCGCGGGTTTCGGGCCGGGGATCTGCTCCGACCTCGACGCCGATGCTGCAGGCGCACTCGCCGAAGAGCTCGGTTGGTCTTCAGGTTCCTTGCGCGAGGCATTGGCGGCCGACGTCATTGCAACGGTCACGCCGGGCTCCGCCCCGATCGCCGATGCGGACGATCTCAAGCCCGGCTCACACTTGAATGCATTGGGTGCCGACGGGCCGGGCAAATCGGAACTGACGATCCCGGCAGTTGCAAGGTGCAAGCTCTTCTGCGACGAGTGGACCCAGGCGAGTCACGGTGGCGAGCTCCACGCCGCGATCGAATCTGGCGCGGTCGGCCGCTCCGACGTCACGGAGATCGGACACGTCTTGCTTGGTGAGAAGCCGGGCAGAGCCACCGACGACGAGATCACGCTGTTCGATTCGACGGGACTGGCGATCCAGGATCTAGCCATAGTCACCGCACTCCTCGACGCGTTGCGCGAGGGGCGCGTGAAGGTACCCACCGTCTCCCTCTAGGCCAGATCCAGCCTGTAAGGTTCAGCGGACCAAGCGGCCAGCCACCCCAGGAGGAAACGATGACTTCGATCAAACCCGACCGCCTTGTCGCCGCGACTTCCGACCGGCGCTTGCTCGACCATCCCTTCTACAAGGCGTGGGCGGCAGGCACTCTGACGGTCGAAGATCTGCGCGAGTACTCCAAGCAGTACTGGCGTCAGGTCGAAGCGTTCCCCGGCTACCTCCAAAAAGTCGGCAGCCGCATTTCCGACGATCGAGCGAGAGGCATCATCGCCTCTAACCTGGGTGACGAGATCGACGGAGACCACCAAGGGCTCTGGCTCGACTTCGCGAAGGCTCTCGGCACAGCCGAGTCGGAAGTGAGAGCGTCCTCCGCAAACCCTCATACCGAGTCGTGTGTGAAGGCGTTTGACGACGCTTGTGCGAACTCCGATGTCGGATTCGCTCTCGGCATGCTGTGGGGTTACGAGTCTCAGACGCCGGAAGTCGCACAGACGAAAGTCGAAGGGCTCCGGGGCCACTACGGCATCGACGGCGACGGAGTCACCTACTTCGAGCTTCATGGAGAGCTAGATGTGGAGCACGCCGACGAGCTTGTCGAGGCGATCAATCGTGAGGTTGGCGTGGACGCGGCCGAAACGGTGGCCGCGGGTGCGCGGGCGGGGGCCGAAGCGATCTGGGGTCTACTCGACGGAGTCTGCGAAACGCGCGGGATCTCCTGCTGAGTCAGCGATGCGTGGCCCGAGCTCGGGCCGCGAGACTCTCTAGATCGGGCGATAGCTCGACCGGATAACGCTTCTCGGGTTCACCTAGGACCTTCGCGTAGTCGGGTAGACGCGTCATCGACTCGAGGAAACGGTCGCGTTTCGCATCCAGCCCCTCGGGGCCGATGATCCGCTCCCCTTGCATCATGAACTTCTGCAGTATCGGAGTGGATTCGTCGACCTCCTCTTTGTTGAGGGACATGACGTCACGTTCGTATTTGCCGTCACGCATGAACCTGTGCACCTGCTTCCGACCCGGAAGGGTGACTTTGCCGGTCGACAGTTTCACCTTCGGCCCCGTCTCGGCATCCCACACGAGCTTGTAGACACCGCCGAGGTATGGAGAATCCGCGCTGGTTCCCATCTGAGTTCCCACGCCGAACGAATCCACAGGGACCTGGTCGTCCAGCAATTGTTTGATCCTGTACTCGTCAAGGTCGCCCGAAAGGACGATCTTCACATCGTGAAGTCCTGCATCGTCGAGGATCTTTCTTACCGAACGCGAAAGCGCGTCGAAATCGCCCGAGTCGATCCGCACGCCATTGAGCTTGAGGCCCTCTATCGCGATCTCTTCCGCGACCTGGACGGCCCTGCGAGCTCCCTGCTCCACGTCGAACGTGTCGATCAGAAGGATCGCTCGCTCGGGAAAGTCGCTCACGTAAGCACGGAAGGCCTCGATCTCAGTGTCGAACGCCATGACGTAGGAATGAGCCATCGTGCCGCTCACGGGGATGCCGAATTCCTTGCCCGCCAGCACGTTCGACGTCGCAGCCGCGCCGGCGATATAGGCCGCCCTTGCCGCCTTCAATCCGGCGTCAGCACCGTGGTCGCGACGTAGCGAGAAGTCCAGGAACGTGCGCTCGCCACTCGCGAGCTTCACTCGCGCCGCTTTCGAAGCGATCATCGTCTGGAAAGTCAGGCAGTTAAGAAGAAACGTCTCGACCACTTGGGCTTCGATCAATGGAGCGGTGACGCTGATGAGCGGCTCGGTCTCGAAGACGAGGTCTCCTTCCGGGATCGCCCAGACGTCTCCAGAGAAACGAAAGCCCGCGAGGTATCCGAGGAAATCATCTGAAAAGAACCCGAGGGAAGCGAGGTAATCGAGTGATTCGTCATCGAACCTAAGGCTCAGGAGGTAGTCGAGGGCCTGATCCAATCCTGCAGCGACCATGAAGTTGCGACGCCTCGGCAGATCGCGAACGAACAGGTCGAACGTCGCCTGCCCATTCATGCCGTGGCGGTGATAGCTCGCGGCCATGGTCAGCTCGTAGAGGTCAGTAAGGAGGGCGGCGTTGCTATCGGTTACCCAGGGCATGGGACTAAGTTAGGAGACGCGAACGCCGGCGCGCTCCATCTCCTCTATCGCCCGATCGCCGTCCCCTTCATTTAGGTTCACGGCCCTGATGCCCTCAGCCGGCACTTCGGTCGCGAAGCCCTTGCGGACGGCGTCGATGGCGGTCTCTTTCACGCAGTAGTCCGTGGCGAGGCCCACGACAACCACCCGCTCGACCCCGTGCTCGCGAAGCATCGTCTCCAGTTGTGTCGGAGACTCTTCCCCCGAATCCGGGTCACGCACTGTGAACCCCGAGTAACCGTCCTCGCCGCCGGTTCCCTTCCGCACGACGTCCCCGTCGACCTCCAGGTCGGGATGGAATGCAGCGCCCCACGAATCGGCGACGCAATGGACGGGCCAGATGCCTCCATCCTTTTGGAAGTGAGCCGTGACCTCCGGATGCCAGTCCTGGGTGTAGGCCACGTAGGCCCCCGCCTCACGGGCCCTGGAGATCTCTTCGTTGACGAAGGGCACGACCTTCTCTCCTTCGGCTATGTAAAGGCTTCCGTCGATATCGGCGAAGTCGTTCTGGACGTCCACGACGATAAGGGCGCTCTTGGAGTCGAATTCGGTCACGCGCTATACCTCACAGGCCGTTCATCATAATTAGAGCAACCGCCGGAGGGAGAACCATGACGCAGCGCACGAAGATCAGCGGGTGGAGAAAGATCGCCGCCGCGACCTGGGGGAATCCGAACGATCCTCAGATGTATGGAGATCTCGAGATCGACGCAACGAACATGCTCGACTACATCCGCTTGGCGCGGGAAAAGGCGGACGTGAAATTGAGCGTCACTCACCTTGCGGGGAAAGCGGTGGGGAAAGCGCTCGGCGATCACCCTGATCTGAACGTCCGTCTGTACCGGGGCCATTTCATCCAGCGACCAACGGTCGACGTTTTCTTCATCGTTTCGATGTCGCAAGGAAACGAACTCTCCGGCGTGAAGGTCGAACGTGCAGATGAGAAGTCCGTGGTCGAGATCGCGCGGGAGCTGGCGGACCGGGCCGGCCGCATCCGAGGTGGTGATGACGCCGTTTACGGCAAGACGAAGAAGATGCTGTCTTCAACTCCCCGCAGGTTGCTTGGGCTATCGATGAAGGCCGCAGCATGGCTCACCGCCGACAGGGACATGGATCTCAAGAAACAAGGTCTTCCCCGTCAGGCATTCGGCAGCGTCATGGTGAGCTCCGTCGGGATGTTCGGGATCCAACACGCTTACGCGCCCTTGTCGCCGTATTACAGGATCCCGTTCCTGATCCTTGTCGGAGAGGTCGCCGATAAAGCGGTAGTCGTGGACGGCGCCGTAGTTCCGCGCCCGATGCTGACGGTGAGCGCCACGATGGACCATCGCTATCTCGACGGTTTCCATGCGGCGCGATTGGCGACGAGCCTGCGCGAGTACCTCGCCGATCCAGCCAAGTTCGAACCCGGGTTCGGTCAGGCCACCTAAACCGATCAGTCGATGTCGGGGTCGAAGGAAGCTTCGCCTTCCGCGGGGGCCGCGTCCGCGTAACGCTCCTTGATGCCCAAGATCTGGCCCATCGAGTTGAGGAAGATGTCCAACAAAGTCTCATCGAATTGGGTGCCGCGCCCTGCTCTCATGATCTCGACGGACTCGGCCAGAGGCTTTGCCTTGCTGTAAACGCGATTCGATGTGAGCGCATCGAAGACGTCGGCGATGGCGGTGATGCGTCCCTCGATCGGGATGTCCTCGCCCTTCAGCTGGGTCGGATATCCACTTCCGTCGACCCTCTCGTGGTGAGTGAGCGCGATCGTGGCTGCGAGATTCAGCACTTCGGATTGTGTCCCCGACAGAAGCCTGTGCCCGATCTCGCAATGACGCTTCATGAACGTCCATTCCTGCTCGGTGAGCTTCCCAGGTTTCATGAGGATGCTGTCCGGGATCCCGATCTTGCCGACGTCGTGCATGGAGCTCGCCACCTGGATGAGCTGCGAGCGGTCCGCTTCGATCCCGTATCGATCGGCCATCAACGAGCAGTAGCGCGACATCCGCTCAACGTGTCGAGGGGTGTCGTCATCTCTGAACTCGGCGGCCAGCGATAGCCGGCGGATCGTCTCATCCTGGAGCTGGCGCATCTCGCGCTCTGCGTGTTCGAGCCGCCCGATGTAACCCATCATCTCCTCGGTGCGGGCTCGGACCATCTGCTCGAGCCGTTCGCGGTGGGCGCGGTTCTCTATCTCGGCCCGCCTTCGTCGCATGGCGCTGTTGACCTGGATCAGGATTTCGGTGGGTTTGAGCGGCTTGATCAGATAGCCGTAAGCCCCGATGTCGAGGGCGGAGTCGGCGAGTTTGGGATCCTCGACGCCGGTGAGGAGCATCGTCGCGACCTCAGGATGCTCGTGGGAGATCTCAGACAAGAGATCGAGGCCGCTGCCTCCCGGCATGTCCATATCGGTCATGACGAGAGCGAAGTCCTCTTCCTTGAGCCGTTGGCGAGCCTCTTCGAGATTCCCCGCGGTGATGCAGTGATACCCAGCTCTATCAAGGATCCGAGCCATCATCCTTCGAATGGGCTCCTCGTCATCGACTACAAGAACAGTTGCGTCCCCGTCGTCGCTCATGCCTCCATCACGCTAGTCCAGCCTCGTGAGGGGCTTCGTCCATGCCGAGCTCGAGATGATCCGGCGCCGGCGGAGGCACCAACCCTCGACGAGCCAAGCGCAGGGCCGTTTGAGAAGTCCGAGCGTCTCCCTGACGCTCGGACCAGGCGCCTTGCGCACAAAGCCGGGCACATGCATAGGTAGTGGCGAGCCCCATCGCGAGTGAGCGAGCCTCCGCTTGCGCACGGGTCTCGTCGTCGAGAACCGAAGTAGCGCGCTGCACGAGGGATTCAAGCGCCGCCTCGACGATCGGGATCGCCTCGGCACAGGACGAGGCCCCATCGGCCGATGCGAGAGCGGCGCGCGCGTCGGCGACTATGCGTTCGAGTGCTGATGAACGAACGATCGCTCGCATCACGTCGAGAGCCATCACGTTCGTGGTGCCCTCCCAGATCGGGATCACGTGCGTGTTGCGAACGAGCGTCGGGATCGTCGAGTCCTCGCAGTAGCCCACCCCACCTATCGCTTCCATTACTTCCGTTGCGCCCGCTATCGACCAACGCCCTGTGGCTAACTTCGCCAACGGAGTGAGCCCTCTCAGCAGATCGTCTTCCTCCGGCGAGGTATTGCCGCGTTCGGCTCGTCCCAACAATTCGCAACAACGCATCGTGAGAGCTAGGGACGCGGCGTAATCGACTGCAAGATCGGTCAGTGTGGCGCGGTGCGCTGGAAGCGTTTCGAGCCGCCGGCCGAACGCCTCACGAACGCGTGCATAAGAACGCGCCCACGACAGACCGCGGGCAAGAGCGCCCGTTCCTCCGAGCGCATTGTGGATCCGGGTGATGTTCAACATCGTTGCGATCCGCCGGACCCCGGCGCCATCTGTCGGATCGCCGACCGGGTATGCGAGGGCTCCTTCGAGCTCGAGCTCGGCAGTGGGCAGAGCTCGAGTTCCAAGCTTGTCCTTCAGGCGACGCACGAGGATCGCGTTGCGCGATCCGTCGTCGAGGAAACGGTGGATCCGGAAAAGTCCGAGACCCTTCGATCCTTCGACCGCACCTTTAGGCCGTGCGAGCGTCAAAGCCATCTCGGACGTCGTGGCGCTGGTGAACCACTTCATCCCCCAGAGCCGCCACGTCCCATCGGCCTCCGGCGTTGCGACGGTGCCGGTTCGACCGACATCCGAGCCGCCGGCGGTCTCGGTCATCCACTGCCCGCTCGTCCACGCAGACGAGGAATCGCGCGTGGTCAGCCGTTCGACCACGGCGATGTCTTCGGCCGAGCCGTGAAGCAGAAGCGTTCGAGCGGCTCCATCCGTCATCGCGACGGGACAGCTGTAAAGAGCGGATGACGGGCCCCAAAGGAGCATCAACCCCGCCCATACGACGCGAGCAGACTCTCCCAGGCCGAAGTCCTCATACGGCAGAGCAGTGACGCCGGCCGTTACGCCGATCCGCCCGAGCTCAAGATAGGCGTCAGACACGCGGATGTCGTCGATTCGCTCGCCCCAGGCCGAGTAGTGAGTGAGTTTCGGCGGCTCCGATTCGGCCCTCGCCGCGAGAGCGAGGGTCTCTGGATCGACCGCGACTTTTCCCATGGGACCAAGAAGATCTTCTGCTAGGGCGTAGATCTCCTCACCCGCGTGAAACCGTACCGACTCCCTAAGGGCTCGGTCGGACGCCCAGGAGTCGGGCAAGGTGGGCGGCATCTGAAGGAATGGGTCCATAACCAGAGCTTATTCTCGCCCCCATGTCAGAACTCGCGATAGACGTGCGCGGGCTCAAAAAGTCCTACGGGAGCTTCGAGGCCGTCAAGGGCGTCGACCTGCAGGTTCAAGTGGGCGAGATCTTCTCCCTCCTTGGACCCAACGGAGCGGGAAAAACCACGACGGTTGAGATCCTCGAGGGTCACCGGACCCGCTCGGCCGGAGAGATTTCCGTGCTCGGCCACGATCCGGGTAAGAGCGAGAAGGCTTACAAGGAGCGCATAGGGATCGTCCTCCAGGAGACCGGCGTCAATCCCTATCTGACGGTGGCCGAAACGATCGATCAATTCCGGTCCTACTACCCGCACCCTCGACCGCGTGACGAGATCCTCGAAGTTATCGGGCTGCAAGACAAAGCAGACGCCCGGGTCAAGAAGTTGTCGGGCGGCCAGCAGCGCCGTCTTGACGTCGGAGTAGGGCTCGCAGGAGATCCCGAGCTCCTTTTCCTCGACGAGCCGACGACGGGCTTCGACCCGTCCGCCCGCCGCAATGCTTGGTCAATGATCACGCACCTCAAGGAGCTCGGGAAGACCGTGCTTCTGACAACGCACTACATGGACGAAGCGCAAAACCTTGCCGACCGAGTCGCGATCATCGTCGCCGGACGCATCGTCGCGGAAGGCGCCCCCTACAGCTTGATGGCCGAGCGTGGCGGCGACACCCGCGTGACCTTCGCGCTTCCGTCCGGCGCGCCGGCCCTACCGTCCGACCTCGGCCACGACGAATCCGGAGATCGCATCGTGATGTCCACCGCGGAGCCGATGCGTCTTCTCAACCGCTTGACCGGATGGGCGATCGACAACGGGGTCGAACTCGAAGAGTTGTCCGTCGCTCGTCCCTCCCTCGAGGACATCTACCTCGAGCTGACGAAGGATGCGGAGGTGAACTCGGCGTGAGCACCGCGGCGATGACACTCAAACAAGTGCGTTACGAGAACAAAGCTTTCTGGCGCAATCCCGCCTCCGCTTTCTTCACGTTCGTGTTCCCGTTGATGTTCCTGGTGATCTTCAACAGTCTCTTCAAGGGCACGATCAACATAGAGATTTCCCCCGAGGTTTTTCGCAAGGTGAACTCCAATTACTTCTACGTTCCTGCCATCGGAGCGTTCTCGGTGATCACCGCGACCTACGTGAATCTCGCGATCAGCATCTCGTTCTCGCGCGATATGGGAACGCTAAAGCGCATCCGTGGAACGCCGTTGCCCGCTGGGGCATACATGTTGAGCCGCATCGTCCACGCGATGTTCGTTTGCATCATCTTGATCACGATCGTCGTCCTTGCGGGGATCTTCTTCTACGACGTCGATCTCCCGACGGAGTTTCTGGGCGGATTCATCCTTACGGTCCTCGTCGGAGGAGCCTCATTCTGCGCGCTCGGCCTAGCCCTAACAGCGATCATCCCAAACGCGGACGCGTCGCCCGCAATCGTGAACGCAACCGTGTTGCCGCTCCAGTTCATCTCGGGGATCTTCATCCCGCTCGACAATGCGCCCGATTGGATCGTCAATATCTCGAAGTTCTTCCCCATCTATCACCTCGCCCAAGCGATGCAAGGTCCGTTCAACCCGTTCGATCCGGAGTTCAAGGGGAATGATCTCCTCATAGTGGCTATCTGGGGAGTTGTAGGGCTCGCGCTGGCGGTGAGGTTCTTCACTTGGGAACCACGCAAGTAAGCGCGTCCGAGGAACAAGTCGAAAATCCCACGCCCGACATCCATCCGGATCGGGTTGTGTTCAGGCTGCCAGATCCCGTGATGAGCATGGCGGAGGTGAACCTGATCCAGGAGATCCGACGTCCTCGGCTCGGCCCCCCCTTCGAATTCGACGGTTCCGATTGGGTGCTGACGGTGCCGCGGCCCAACGCGGATCGCATCGAGTACATGCTTCACCTCAGACATCGGGACGGCGGTGAGGAGACAATCCCCGACCCGAACAATCCCGTGGTCGCGCCCGGACCGTTCGGTTACAAGTCCGTTATCGAGTGGTCCGGGTACGCGCCCCCCGACTGGGTGGCCGCCGACGCACCTTCCGGCGATCTCGTCGACACGTCGATCCGAAGCAGGACGCTGCGCTCCGACCTTCGAACGATCGTTTGGGCATCGCCCGGCGCGAGCGTGGACGATTCCCTTCCGTTGCTCGTTGCGCATGATGGGCCGGAGTACGCGGAGTTCTCGGGACTCATCAAGTGCCTCGAAGTCGCTCACCACGAGGGCCGGATCCCATCGATGCGAGCGGCTCTCGTCGCTCCCGTGGAACGGAACGAGACGCTTTCGGCCTCAGCGGCATACGCAAGAGCTCTCGCCTACGAGATCCTGCCGGGCATAGAGAAACTCGCGAACGTGCCGCACGGACGCAGCATGAGGATCGGGATGGGCGCGAGTCTTGGGGGTCTCTCGATGCTGCATCTGCATCGCCACAGCCCTGCCGCTTTCGGCGCTCTCTTCTTGCAGTCGGGCAGCTTCTTCCGCCAGCGTTACGACAAACAGGAGTCGTCGTTTCCTAGATTCCGACGGATCTCGCGGTTCATGGGCCGCGTGCTCACGGCCGAGGATTGGCCGCACCCGATCCCGGTGATGATGACCTGTGGAACCATCGAAGAGAACCTGTGGAACAACAGAGCCACGCGCGACGCTCTGGCGCGGCAGGGTTACGAAGTCGCACTCCACGAGAATCGAGATGGGCACAACTGGATCGGATGGCGCGACACGTTTGATCCCTATCTGATCGATCTGATCGCGAGGATGTGGGCATGAGACGAGATCACATCGGGTTAGAGGCCCCCTCCATCGGAGGGGTCGGCGACGTGATCGCGTACGGACATTGGGGCAGGCCGTTGATGGTGTTCCCGAGCGAACAGGGCCGGGCCTGGGATTACGAGAGCAACGGGATGATCGGGGTCCTATCCCCATTGATCGAAGCGGGCCGCTTGAAGGTCTACTGCGTCGACAGTTTCGATGCAGGCTCCTGGGTTCGGAAAGACATCCCGCTGGAGGAGCGCGCTCGGATCCACGGTGGATACGAAGACTGGATCATCAACCGCGTCGTTCCGTTCATCCACCAAGACAGCGGCGGCTACCAAGAGATCATGACGACCGGCAGCTCCTTCGGGGCGTACCACGCCGCCAACTTCGCGCTTAAGAGAGCGGACCTCTTTCCACTGGCGATATGTCTAAGCGGTGTTTACGACGTGAACCACCTCGGCTGGGGCGAGCGAGGCGAATCCACCTACTTCAATAATCCGGTCGACTACGTGCAACACATGGGCGGCGATCACCTCGATTGGTTAAGGAACCAGGTGAACCTCGTGCTCGTCTGCGGCCAGGGGCAGTGGGAGGACACGACCGGGGCCCTCGAGTCCACGAAGACGTTCGCCGGACTGCTCGGCTCGAAGGGCATCCGCCACGAACTCGACCTCTGGGGCCACGATGTGCCGCACGACTGGCCCTCGTGGCGGAACCAGATCGGCTACCACGTCCCCCGATTCTGCTAACGATTCCGCTAGCGCGAGAAGGGGCATAGTTACAGGATGGCCAACCATCTGATCGGGATGCTGCTGGGGACCGAGGAAGACTGGCCCTCCGCCTTCGAATCGATGATCCGCAGGTTCGGCCCCGTCGATCACGAGGGTGAGCGACACGATTTCGAGACCGAGCGCGTCACCATCGAGCCGTTCAACCTGCGAGCCGTCCCACGCCACTCGGTGGTCATCGACCGTTTGTCTCACTGGTACTACCACCCCCGCGAGTGGCTGAAAAAGGTAGCCCTCATGGACGGCGTGTACCTGATGAACAACCCGTTCACCTTCCAGTCGATGGAGAAACACGCGGCTTACTGCGCAATGATCCGGCTCGGCTTGAAGGTCCCCGACACATGGCTGATCCCGTACAAAACTCCGCCAGACAACCCACGCTTCCCCTACACGGCAGCGAAGTACAACCGTCAGTTCGATCTCGACGCGATCGCTCAAGAGATCGGATACCCACTCTTCATGAAGCCGTTCGACGGTGGCGCGTGGGTCGGCGTGACGCGGATCAGCGACATCGACGAGTTGCAGAAGGGATACAACGAATCGGGCGAACGCCTTATGCATCTGCAATCCTCGGTCGAGGACTTCGAGGTATTCGCGCGCAGCTTGTCGATCGGCGCCGAGACCATGGTGATGCGCTACGACCCAGACCAACCGCTCCACGGTCGCTACAAGGTCGAGCACGGCTTCCTATCTCCTGAATTGGGCTCGGAGATCGTCACGATCGGCCGCCTCATCAACGCGTTCTTCTTGTGGGAGTTCAACTCATGCGAGACGCTGGTTCGAGGCAACGACGTTTTCCCGATCGACTATGCGAACGCCTGCCCCGATGTCTCTCTGATCAGCCTTCACTACTACTTCCCTTGGGCGATCAAGACGCTGGCCAAATGGGCGATGTTCTCGAGCGTGACCGACCGCAAGATGCAGATCGACATGACCATGCAGCGCTACTTCGAGATAGGCGACCGGGACGACCTTTCGTACGAGGAAAAACTCGCCGAGTACTCGCGACTGACAGAAGCCCATTTCGAAGCAGAGCGCTATCACGAGTTCATCCAGAAGCACCTTCCGGAGGCGGACGAGGCGATGGTGGATTACATCGGGAGCTCGGAGTTCGACGATCTTCTAGTCGGGACCGTCAAGGCAGCGTTCCCCGCCCACGAGCATGACGAGTTCATCGCGCACTACCGGGGCCTGATGGCGCTCTGGCTCAAGGATCAGGGGGCGGTGTCTTCTCCAGCTTGATCGCCAGCGCGCGCTTTGTAGTCGAGGAGTGCGCGATTGGATGTTGCGAGGACGCCCGTCCCCACCAGGCAGGCGACCCCTCCGATGACCACGGATGCAGGTGCGCCGAATAGGCCGGCGACCGAGCCGGTTTCAAAATCACCGAGGCGAGGTCCGCCCGTCACAACCATGAGATTGACGGCATTGACACGTCCACGGAGCTGATCCGGCGTCTCCGTCTGAACGATGGTTCCTCTGAAGACTGCGCTGATCACGTCGGCAGCTCCCGCGACCGCCAGGAAAAACAGCGTGAGCCAGAGCGAGAAGACGGACAGTCCCGCGAGTGCGATCGCGGCCCCCCACACGAGCACCGAGAACACCACGGCTTTCCCGCGCTCTTGGACGCGACCGACCCAGCCGGTTGAAAGAGCGGCGAGCAATGCGCCGGCCGAGGGGGCCGCGAATAGAAGGCCCAGAACCGAGGCGTCTCCTCCGAAAGTCACGCGAGCCAGCTCCGGAAATGCTGCTCTCGGCATGCCGAAGATCATGGCGATCAGATCGATCACCAGAACCGAAAAGATGATCGGGGTACGGAACGAGTAGCGGAGACCTTCCTTCACGGACTGCCAGGGCGTTTCGGTGATGTCATCTGCGGGAGCTACGCGCGGCAGCCAGTAAACGGAGATCAGTGCGGACACGAACGAAACGGTGTCCACCAAGTAGACGGTGGCGAAATCTCCGCCCGTCGCTGCGAGAAGAGCGCCGCCGATCAGAGGGCCGACGATCATCGTCACCTGGTAGACGACCTGGCGCAGAGCAAGCGCCGCCGGGATCAACTCCTCTCGCACGAGGTGGGGCATCAACGACGTGCGGGCCGGACGATCGAACGCCTGAAATGCGGAGGCGAGGCCACACAGGGCGTAGATCCCGAGCAACGACGGTGCATCGGATAGAGCGAGGACCCACAGAGCGCCCGACGAGACGATCAGTCCGATCTGCGTCCATCCGATCACGCGTCGTTTCTCCGCGCGATCCGCGACGGTGCCCCCCACGATCGAGAACACGATCAATGGGACAAGCTCGACCAAACCGAGGATCCCCACCGCAACGGTGGAGCCGGTCATGTCGAAGATCTGCAACGACACCGCGACGATCCGCATCTGCGAACCGACCTGCGAGACGATCTGACCGATCCACAGGGCGCGATAGGCGACCGACTCCCGAAGAGGCCCGATGTCTATGAAGAGATCGCGTGCCGCGGGAAAACGCCGGGACGAACCTGGTTCGTTAGAGGGTCGGCGCGACAATTAGTAGAGCTTGGAGAACTGTGCGAGCTTGGTGCGGCGGTGATACGCGTCGATGACTCGCACCGTTCCCGACCGAGAACGCATGACGATCGACTGCGTGAACGCGCTTTCGCCTCGGTAGGACACGCCTTTGACGAGGTCCCCGTCGGTGACACCCGTGGCGGCGAAGAACACATCTTCGCCGGCAACGAGATCGTCTGTCGTGAGCACTCGCTCGAGGTCGTAACCCTGCTCGATCGCAGCTTGACGTTCCTCGTCGTTGCGCGGCCAGAGACGCCCCAGGATCACACCGCCCAAACACTTGATCGCTGCAGCTGCGATCACGCCTTCAGGGGTGCCACCGATGCCGTAAAGCATGTCGACCTTCGTCGTTCCTCGGGCGGCCGATATGGCGCCCGCGACGTCGCCGTCCGAGATGAGTTTCACTCGAGCCCCGGCTTCGCGGACCTCTTTGATGGCCTGGTCGTGACGCTCACGCTCGAGCATCATGACGGTTAGGTCGGCGACGTCGGTACCCTTCACTTTCGCCAACCGCTCGAGGTTCTCCGATAGAGGCGCGTCGAGGTCGAGAACGTCCCGAGCTTCGGGGCCGGCGGCGATCTTCTCCATGTAGAAGCAAGGGCCGGGGTCGAACATCGTGCCGCGCTCGGCCAGCGCGACGACGGCGATCGCGCCGTTCAACCCTTTTGCCGTGAGCGTCGTGCCGTCGATCGGATCGACCGCAACATCGACGACGGGAGGCTCGCCGTTGCCGATCTTCTCGCCGTTGAACAGCATCGGGGCGTTGTCCTTCTCGCCCTCACCGATGACGACGACGCCATCCATCGACACCGTATCCATGAGGGTGCGCATCGCGTCGACGGCGGCTTGGTCGGCGGCTTCCTTGTCACCGCGGCCGCGCCAGCGCGCTCCTGCGAGAGCCGCGGCCTCAGTCACGCGGACGAGCTCGAGCGCGAGGTTGCGATCAGGCGCTTGGCCGTTACCCGGCGGTGCCATCGACCCTCCTCACCGTTGAGAAAGGTCGAGACTAAACGACCCCGTTTATGCCCTCGATCAGCAGGTAGGCGTCGGGAAGAGACAGCGCGTCTTGCGCGTCTTGTCCGGCTTCTCTAGAAGCTTGCCGCCGCTCGACTCCTTGATGAAGATCGGGTTGCCGACGGGCTTCTCGCCCTGGAGGGCGTTCTGAAGCATGGTGTCGCCCGACGCGATGTAGATCGTGCCGTTGGCGTCGAAGTTGACGGTGAAGAAGTCGCCCAACCGGCGGTCGCCACCCTCGAAGTCGGCGCTCGCGTTGCAGGCAGTTCCGCTCAAGCAGATCTTGCCCTTGTGGACCGGGCGGCCCGATGCGTTTGCGTAAGCGAACTGTGGCGGGATGAAGCGTTTCGATCCATCGCTGCACGTGACCGTCGTGCCATGGCCGTTGAGCGTGTAGGCCGCATAGGCGTAGAACTCGTTCGGCTTGCCTTTGTGGTTCTGGAACCAGACCACCGCGACACGCCCATCATCGCCTGCGATGATCCATGGCCACATCGCGTCGCCCGGATCCATCGGGATGTGCACCGCGTCTGCCCACTTCTTGGTCTGGCGGTTGAAGTAGCTGAAGGTGACGTCCCCGTTGGCGGTCGTGTCGTCTGAGCCGTCGTAACCGCCTGCGGCGGCCGAGTAGATCCATCCCTTGCGATCGACCGCGATGGCTCCGAAGAACTGAGTCGAGGATCCGAGCTTGACGGGGTACTGCTTCCACGTCGCTGCATCGTCGGCTGAGATCGCGACGCCCTGGCCACTGGGGCCGACAAGGCCGTGCTTGGGGTTCAACGGGTCGACGAGCATCTTGCCGTCGGTGCCGGGGCTCGTCGTGACGAGGGTGAAGGTCAAACCACCGTCGGTCGAACGCCAGATCTGCTGCGGAAGATTGACGTAGAGGAAGACTTCTTTGTCCTCGGCCCCCGTGACCCACGGACGGTCGCCGGAAGCGGCGACGGGGTTCGCCGTCGGCCATGACTGACCATCGTCGGGGCTGCCGAAAACGGAGACGTTCGCGAGGTCGATCTCGACGTTGTAGATGTTGCCGCCGGCGTCCATGGAAAGGTCGGGGTCCGAGAAACCCGTCGAGGTCGCGCTATGCGGACCGGCTTCGAGACCGGCGAGACCGACGTACTTCCACGTCTTGCCTCCGTCTGCTGAGCGCCAGTTCAAAGTCTGGTTGGAGTAACCGGCCGCGAAGTCGCCCGCTCCGGGGGCCGCGCTCGGATCTTTGTAGAGGTGAGTCGTGCCCGCGTGTGCGGAGACGATGATCGACCCGTCTTGCGCGGTGATGCTGACGGGCTCGCCGCCGGCTCGGTTCTCATCGATGTAAACGGGCTTGTCGAACTTGAGGGGTGGTGGCTTCACCGAAGGGCAGGATGTGGTCGACGATCCCGCGGCGCCGCCGAGCGGCAGAAGGGCGGCCAGAAGCGCCGGCACCATCAACAACCTTGTCCCTCTCACGTGACCTCCTGGGAAGTGCTCGACGTCTTGATGGAATGGTTCTGCGCGGCCCCAACGGCTCCTGCTTGTTAACTACTGTTGCTCATGTTGCTAATGACCGATTTATCGCTCGAATTCCAAACGCGTCATTCATCAAGGCCCTCGTCGACCGGGGCCGATAGCTTAGAGAGTGAAAGGGACAAGGCGGTCAATCCTGTCGATGTGGACGGCTCTGGCGTTCGTGCTGGGGGCCGTGTTGCTGCCGTCCGCTGCGGTGGCGGGGCCGAAGCGTTCGCCGGCGCCTGAATGGGTCAAGCCCGCTCTTCACTACCTCGTCGACAGCGGATACATCGAGAGGGCCGCGTTCGATGCCAATGCACCGATGGGCCGGGCCGAGTTCACCGCACTGATGACCAAAGCGTTCGGCGGCGGGTTCTCCCGATCTCGGGGAGAGGTCACCGCCTCCGAAGTTTCCGCGGCCCTCGTTCGCAAGCTGGATCGAGGAGCTCTCGCCGAACAACTCGAGATGGTTCAGTCGCCCGATGGCTGGGAGCCGGGCGTCTCCAAGTTCTTCGGCACCGAGATCGTGTCGCGCGAGCTGGGGCTTCGGCGGGACCGAGCGACCTCGGAGGACGCGTTCGAGTCCTCTGCAACCGAGTCGATGTCGCAGGCCGACATCGCATGGGCGATCTGGCAAGCGAAGACTTCGCCGGACACGTGGTCGGCCGACGCGCTGAGCGATTTCGCGCTGCGGGATTACTCGGAGTCTCAGCGGGCCGTCGTTCGCTACGCGCTCTCGCTCGTTGGCGCTCCTTATGTCTGGGGTGGCGAGTGGCCGACCAAGACTCCGGAGGGATATCCCTACGGCGCGCAGATGCACGGCGGATTCGATTGCTCGGGATTCTCCTGGTACGTCCTGCGAGCGAAGACTTCGTCATGGACCCCGGTGGATCGGCCCTACAAGGGCTGGAAGCTCGACGAGCGTTCCTCCTACGACATGGCCGGCGGCATCCCGCGGCGTCAGCGGATCTCCTACCGGCATCTCGAGCCCGGCGACCTCGTCTTCTTCGCCGCAACCGGCAAGGACGCGAAGGCGAGCGACGTGTACCACGCCGGCATCTACGTTAGCGATGGATGGATGGTGCACTCGAGTGGGGGCCGAGCGGGGATCTCTCTAGGAGACATAGGGCCGGACTCGTGGTGGCACGACCAACTGGCCTGGGGCCGCCGAGTAATCCAGGACTAACTAGGCCATCGTGTGCGCAAACTCCCGCATAGCGAGAGCTTGAGCACACCGCTCAGTCGAGCGAGCGCCAGACTTTCCCGAATGATCTAAGAAAGTGCCCAGGTCTGCTCAGACTTTTGCTGGTGGCGTGGACCACCGTCAGTCCAGCGGCTACAAGTTCATTGCGACGATCGATGTCCTTGTGCCAAGCCTCGCTTCCCGAATGCCATCGAAAACTGTCGACTTCGAGGACGAGCTTGCGCTCCGGCCAGGCAAGATCCACCCGGCCGACGAATGCACCATCGCTGTTGATCACCCTTTGCCGGACGGGATTCGGATAGCCGGCCTCACGGAGTAGTTGGATCACCTTCGTCTCCAGTCCCGACTCCGTCGGCACGACGTCTGATGAACGCGCCAGCAGCTCGCGCAGATGCGCAACTCCTGAACTATTTCTCGGGCGGCGCAGGAGCTCAAGCTGGATCCGAGCCTTGGTCGTTAAGCGACGGCGAAGAACGTCCTCGAACGCTTCCTCCAGTTGATTCGATCCGATAAGGCCCGCAAGGTCTGCGACCGTCCGGGCCGGAGCAGTCGTCGGGATACCGCTCACGATCGCAACATCCGCTTGGGTTAGGCCGCTCGAAAAGTGCGGTACCACTCCCGGTCTCGCCTTGAACCTCGCGGTGGCCACGACATGGATATCTCGCGTAAAAGCGAACCCATCGATCCGATGAACGGCCGCCGCGCTCAGGCCGAAAAGGACCGAACCGTCGAGCGATAGCACGACGCTTAGAGCTCGCTGGTGCCAAGACCTTGGAACTCCCGCGATTTGGTAGACACCTCGCGCAACACGTAACCACCGACCCGCGGCGACGCGTCTACTCACCGCCTGACGACTGAGGCCGGCAGACAACGCTTGGGCCAGCGTGACAAGTCCGTGCTGTGTGCTCGCTATGACAGCGCACCGCGCGTCGGACCCGAGAAGGGCGTGCTCTTGCACGCTGTTGTTCTATGGCACCTAGAAACTTGAACGCGTGCGCGGCGTCACATTGTGCGGAAAATCCCGCATAGCGAGAGTTTCCGCACATTGTGCGTGGGGGTCAGTCGTGGACGAAGACTGGGGTTCCTATCGGGTTGGCGTAGTAGAAGGTCTGCTCTAGGTAGCGCGGGATGCGCACGCAGCCGTGGCTCGCGGGATAGGTGGGGACCGAGTCGCTCCCGTGGATCGCGTAGCCGCCGATGAAGTAGTTCGGCCAGTAAAGGGTGCCGAGGCTCCCGTGCCTCTCGCCTTGGATCTTGCGCTCGATATGGAAGTTGCCGCGCGGCGTGTGGGCCTGGCGGGTCTGGCCCTCGGAGGTGTACGTCGCTTCGTTGCCACTCGACACGGGATACGTGTGGACGAGCCGTCGCTTCTTCACCTCGAAAAGAACCTGGCGTGAGATATCGACGTCGATGTAGTTCTTGGGATCACCGACGGCCGGCTTGGGCACCGCGGGACGCGGCTTGAGGGCGAGCATCGTCATCTGCGCCGGCGTTACGACGCCGTCTCGGGCGAGTCCGTGAACCTTCTCGAACGCGTAGACCGCCTCGAGCTCCGAGTAGCCATAGTTTCCGTCCATTCCGCCGGCCGGGTATGACGTCGCGTTGAGAGTCTTCGTGAGGTACTGCACTTCCGGCCCGGTCGATCCCGAGCTCAACGTCACATCCCACCGGATCGCGTGCGCGCCTTCGAGCTTCTCGATTGTCCTGAACTCGAATCCTTTACGACGGAGTCCATCGACGATCATCGGCAACGCTTTGCGATGACTCTTTCGCCAGATGTCGAGCGAGATGATGGAGCCGGCCCTCGTCGAGCGGATGACCTTGCCCGCGACCTTCCGAGCCAGTCCCCCGCCCGTGTGGTACGTCCATCTAACATTGCGGTAGCCCATCGAGCCCGCAACCTGCAGAACGCGCAGATCGCGATCGCCCTTAGGTGCGCGAAGGAAGGGCCGCGGGTAGAAGCCCGCCGCGTTCAACGCCTCTTGCGCTTGAGTGATCGAGTTTCGGAGTTCCGAATCGCTGAGCGAAGTGAACTTCGCCTGGCTCCAGCCTCGGTTCCCCATCGAGTGGTTGCCGGCCCGGATCAGCCGTGCCTTATCGGGGTGATGAGCAACCCACGAGCCAGACATGAAGAACGAAGCGCGGGCCCCCTGCGTCGAGAGGTCCTCGAGCACGGTGAGCAGGTTCTGCGAACTCGTCTGGCCGTCGAGAGTGAGGAACACGACGCGCCGCTGGGGGCCGATCACCCACTCGCTCGGTGGAAACGTCGCAGCAGCCCGCGCCGGAGCGGCCAGGCATAGCGTTCCTGCGATCTGGATCGCCGTCAGAACGACGGCAAGCGAGGTCTTTGCCTTCATGTCCGGGCGCAGTGTACCGGGGGCGCCCCCTAGAAGGTTGCATTGCCAACCATCGCCAAGGCCCGTGGGAAGGAGAACGGAGAGCGCGACTAGAAGAGTTCCGGCGACGACTACCCCGATCCCAGGAGGCAATCCATGAGGGGAAAGACGCTGAAGACGCTGGCCGTCGCGGCCTCGCTCGGCCTGCTTGTAGGCGCGTTCATCGCAGCTCCGGCCGACGCCAAGAAAAAGAAGCCAAAGCCGCCGAAGGCATGCGCGCCGTACGTTCCGACCGGTAGCGCCGAAGGGGGCGAGGTAACAGTGATCACCGACGCCGCCACGGAAGAGGCGCCGATCGAGATCACCGTGCCGACGGATCCGGGCCTCGGCTCCGGCCATGGCGACGGCGCTGTGGGACCGGTAGCCGAAGCCTTCGTTCCCATACAGATCGACTCCGCCGTCACCGGAGCCGGGCTCTACGGGCGGGTCGAGTTCACGCCCGTATGGGATTACGACCTCTACCTCCAGGACGAGGCTGGGACCGATCTGATGGTCTCCGGCGGTACCTTGATCGTCGATGACTCGGAGGTAGGCGGAGACGCCGACAACAGCGAGACCGGAGCCGGGTTCGAAGCCGTCTATGGAGTCACCACGGCGGACTGCACCGGCTACAACTTCGACGTGGTCACCGCCACGAGCCCTGGAGGGGACGTCACCCTCAAGGTGTGGCTGGGAGAGGCCACGATCTAACGCAGCTCTAGTTCCAGGGGGCCGGGCACTCTTGCCCGGCCCCCTTTTTCGTTCCCGCAGGACTGAACCCACCCAGGGAGAACCTCCAATCACCCAAAGAAGACAGTCAATTGGACATTGGAGGTAACGAATGAAGGGTGGACGCATCACTCGCACCTTTGCCGTCGTCGCCGCGGCATCGATGATCATCGGCGCTTTCGCAGTCGGCCCCGCCGACGCGAAGAAAAAGAAGAAGAAGCCAACCGTCGCGACTTGCCCGGCCTTCGTTCCCGTCGAAGTCGCCTCCGGCGGCACCACGGGCGCAGATGCAGCCAAGGCTCCTGTCGTTCAGGTGACGGACGCAAACACCGCCGAAGCTCCGCTCGTCATCGAGTACGAGCACGGTCCCGCCTTCTGGGAGAGTGCCTCTCACACTCCGGTCCAAGAGGACACGAAGTATTTCAACGTGCAACTGAACACCGCCAACCCGGCCCCCGGCCTCTACGCCAAGATCGAGTGGCCGACCCCGTCGCCCAGCGACATGGACTTGTACATGTACGACGGTGGAACCGAGGTTGCGCATTCCGGTGCGATCAATATCGCTCCGGTGGATGCCGTCGTTCTCGACGCCTCCGACGGTGCCAACGGCGGCAACGGCTTCGAATCGATCCCCGGCTACCCGGCGGCGAACTGCGCCGGCTACACGTTCGAGAGCCAGGCTTTCGTCACGCCCGGCGAGAGCATGAAGCTCTCTCTCTGGATCGGCGAGCCCACGGACACCTACAGCCGCCCGGCCAAGTAACTCAGTAGGCAACAACGAGGGGCCGGGCTTTAAATAGCCCGGCCCCTTTTCAATTCCGCTTTGTCTGTCCCCTTAGCCCCCGTCGGTGGCCGTTGCGTCCGGCAGAGGGGTGTCGGGGACCGTCACGTTGCTCGGGTCGCTCTCCGCCGCTTGGAATGGCGAGTTCTGCGTGTTGTCGCAAACCTGCTCGGGCTCAGGAGCATCGCCTGAGGTCTTGAACGTGTCGATGAACTCCTGGATCGCCGCCTCGTCGACCGAGTCCAAACGCATCGTGTGCGCCCACGCCACTATCGCGATGGGCGTGCTCATGTCCGCGTAAGGCGCGGAGAAGACGTGATCGTCGTAGCCACTCACGATGTTTTCTAGCGATCGGATCGAGTCGATCTCGAGATCGGGCTTGTAGAGAAGTCCGATCGCTCCGTGTTCCAGGGTGTGCACCATCAACTCGTTCTGGATCTGCGTGTCCTGAACGCCGCACGGAGCTGGGTTCGGCGCGTGCTGCCCCGAGACGGGAGGACTCATCGGGTAATCGACGGTGACCTCGTTCGATGCCGTGTGATCGCCGGATCCAGCCGTGCTGAAGTTCTCGATCGCGTGTCCTGCGATCACGTCTGGAGTACCGCCGCGAAGGAAGACGAACCAGATGGCGACCGCAGCGAGAGCGAAGAGAGCGACCCGGCGCACGAGCCTCTCTCGGGTCTCGCGTTTTTCTGCCTCGCGCAGCGCCGCGGCCTTCTGCTCGCGTCGCGCTTCAAGTTTCTGGCGTCTTAGCTCGTTGGGGTCAACCCCAGGCGGGGCCGTGCCCCTTCTCTTCTTCTTGGCCATACGGGCGAGCAGGCTATCTTGACTGGCCGATGAACCCCGACACCTGGCGCACGGTCCTCATCTCCGCGCTGGCTCTGAACGCCTCGCTCGGCTTCGGTTACAGGGTGTACCGCCTCAGCAAAGGGGGGCCGATGGGCGACGTGATCGGCCAGGCCATCCTCGGGACGATCCTCGCGGGTCTCGCGGTCTGCCTTGGGCTCGGGGGGGATTGGCCGCGCTGGCCGGCGCTCGTCTACGCCGTCGTGTTCGGGATCGTGGTCATGCCGGTCTGGGTTCTGGCGGTCCTGATACCTCTCCCGCCCGAACGGATCGACTACGCGTTCACCGCTGTTTACTGGCTGAGTCTGATCGCCATCGCCGTCTCGGCGATCGCGGTCTAAGGAGAGCTGGGAGAGGGCTAGTTGCCGTTCTTGGAGAGCAAGCCCCACTCGGCCAGGCGCACCGAAAGCTCCTGCGCAGTGGTCTGGTAGAGCAGCGCCAGCGCCATCAGGTCGTCCTCCCTGATCGTGAGGACGCGACCGTTGTAGTCGCCGCGCTGGATCTGGATGGCGTGGGTGAAACGAGACAGCGGGTCCCTGTCGTTCTCGGGCACCTTGTCGAGACCTTCGAGGTCGAGCACGACCCGCCGACGACCGAGGGGCTCGCCCGGGCTCACAGGACGATCGTCGTCGGGCAGGATCTCGGAAACGGGAACGCTGTAGAAGTCGGCCAACTCGGAGAGGCGGGCGACCGTCACGTTGCGATCTCCTCGTTCGTATGCCCCGACCACGGCGGCCTTCCACTTGCCCTGAGAGGCCTGTTGGACGTCCTGGAGGGACATTCCCTTCTGGATCCGGATCTTCCTCAGCCTCTCGCCGAGGGCCTGCGCGTAGTCGCTCATATCCTTGATGGCTCCTTGCTCGGAGTGGGGTCGCCTTCCTGAGGCGGCTCCGGGGCGCTTGTTTCAGTAACCGTATGCTCATTTCTTCGACGCGGAGCGTCAACACCCTTCCTCATTTTGACTACTTTCCGCATTTGCCAGGCGTAAATCACACTTGCGTACAATCAGGGTCCGATGAAGGCATTGTGGAAAGGCGCTATCACCTTCGGGCTGATCTCCATCCCGGTCCGGCTGTACTCCGCCGTGTCCGAAAAGAGGCCCAAATTCCATCTCATGCACGGCGAGGACGGGGGCCGCATCAAGTACACGCGGACCTGCTCCAAGTGCGGCAAGGAGGTCGGTTGGGACGATCTCGTGAGGGGCTACGAGGTCTCGAAGGACACCTACGTCGACTTCACCGATGAAGAACTCGAAGGCCTCGGGGTCCCATCTGTTAGCGCGATCGACGTCGTCGCGTTCGTCCCGCTCGAGCAGATCGATCCCGTCTACTACAACAAGACTTACTACGTGGCTCCCGAGCCGTCGGGACTGAAGGCTTACCGGCTCCTCGCTGAAGCGCTCGAAGCGGAAGGGCAAGTCGGCGTAGCGAAGGTCTCCTTCCGCGACAAAGAGCACTTGGCGACCATCCGATTGCGCGACGACGTCTTCATGCTCGAGACGATGTACTGGCCCGACGAGATCCGCGAGCCGGAGTTCGAGGAGCTAGACAAGAACGTCGAGATACGCGACACGGAAGTGAAGATGGCGCGGCAACTCGTCCAGCAACTGTCCGACGATTTCCATCCCGAGCAGTTCGAAGACGCATACCGCAAGGCGGTCGAAGAGCTCGTCGAAAAGAAGATCGATGGCCAAGAGATCACGGTGGCTCCCCCGCCCGAAGAGGAGCCCGCGAAAGTGGTGGACCTCATGGAGGCACTCAAGGCGTCGGTCGAAGAGGCCAAGAAGCGGCGAGGCTCCGGATCGTCGTCCAAGAAGACCACCAAGAAGTCCACTGCGAAGAAAACGACGGCCAAGCGGCGCGCTTCGGCCTCCTAAGCGACCAGGACACCATGGAAAAGATCTCTATACGTATCCCCGCGTCGCCCGCCTACCTCCAGGTCGTTCGACTGGTTTCGGCCGGTCTGGCAACTCGTTTGAAGTTCACGCTCGATGACATCGAGGACCTCAAGATCGCAGTCGACGAGCTGTCCGCTTACTTCACCGGAGCCCAAGGGCGCGACGGGACTATCCAGGTGGACTTCTTGATCGACGACGATCACATCGAGATCCGGGGGGCCGGCAACTTCGCTCCCGGCCAGAAGGTCAGGACAGATCTCACCGAATTTTCTCAGATGATCCTGGACACCGTCGCGGACGAAGCATCTCTCGAACAACTCGACGGCACTCCCACTTTCCGGCTGACAAAGAGCAGGAAGCAGTGAGCGAGCGAGCGACACTCTCGAAAGACGAGGTCCGCAGCCTCTTCGTTGCGTATCAAAGTGCCACGAGTGAGGGTGAAAAACTCGAGCTGCGCGGTCGACTCGTGGATCAGCACATCGGGTTAGTCGAGTTCCTCGCACGACGGTTCCGGAACCGTGGCGAACCGCTCGAGGACCTCGTGCAAGTCGGCACCATCGGATTGCTAAAGGCGATCGAGCGATTCGACTTGGAACGCGAGGTCGAGTTCTCGACCTACGCAACCCCGACGATCGTCGGCGAGCTGAAGCGTCACTTCCGAGACAAGGGCTGGGCCGTCCGCGTTCCCCGCCGCCTCCAGGAACTCCATCTCGAGTTGACCAAAGTCGTCGGATTCCTCGGACAAGAGCTTGGACGTTCTCCGACGGTGGCCGAGTTGGCCGAGGCGGCCAGCATCTCCGAGGAGGAGGTGCTCGAAGGTCTTGAGATCGCTCAGGCCTACAACTTCACCTCGCTCGACGCTCCGATCGACACCAGCGACGGCGGGACCACGTCCTTCGCCGATCAGCTCGGCACCGAGGACGAGCACCTCGAATATCTCGAATACCGCGCTTCGCTCGCCCCGGAGATGGCGAAATTGCCCGAGCGCGAGCGCAGGATCCTGTATTTACGGTTCTTCAAAGGCATGACCCAGTCCGAGATCGCTGACAAACTGGGTATCTCACAGATGCATGTGTCCAGGCTGCTGAACCGGACGTTGATGAGCTTGCGCGAGGCACTCGAGGAGGAATGATGAGGCGGAGCATGGTCGCACTGCTGGCCATGCTGTTAGTCACCGCCGGCTGCTCCCTCGCGCCGATCGACCTCAAGAAGGAAAGACCTCTAGCTCTCCGGACCACGATCTCGGCCGGCGACGGAAGCACTCTCGCCCGCCTCTACAGCCAAAACCGCGCTCTGGTCGATTACGACGTGATCCCTGACGTGCTCAAAGACGCAGTCGTCTCGGCCGAGGACGCCCGCTTCTTCAGACATCCCGGTTACGACATCCGTTCGATAGCGCGCGCGGCCCTCGTGAACCTCGGAGAGGGAACCGTCGTGCAGGGTGGATCAACGATCACCCAGCAGTACGTGAAGAACACGTTCTTCCGGCACCCAGGGCGCACGCTTCATCGCAAGGCGCGCGAGCTGAGACTTGCGATCGAGGTCGAGCGCAGATTCACGAAAGAAGAGATCCTCGCTCGCTATCTGAACACCGTGTATCTCGGTGGCGGCGCGTATGGCATCAAGGTCGCGACGAGGAACTACTTCGGTCACGGGCTCGAGGACATGGAGCTTCACGAGGCAGCGCTTCTCGCCGCGGTCATCAAGGCACCCAGCTTCTACGACCCTCGGGCTCATCCGAACAAAGCGATAGAGCGGCGCAACTACGTGTTGCGAAGGATGGCCGACCTCGGCAAGATCACCGCGGAGGAGTCCGAGGCGGCCATAGCCCACGAGCTCGGGATCAAGAAGAACCCACCGAAGACGCCATCGCGCGAGCCTTACTTCGTCGAAGCGGTCAAGCGCGAGATCATGTCGGAGCCGCGCTTCGGTGAAACCGAGAACGAGCGGGCCAAGGCCCTGTATTCCGGCGGCTTGCGGATCCAGACCACGTTGGATCTCGACCTTCAGGAGGCCGCCCGAGAGGCGATCGATTCCACGCTCGGTTTACCGGGCGATCCGGAGGCGGCTCTCGTTGCGATCAAGCCCGAAACGGGCGAGATCGTCGCGATGATCGGGGGCCGGGACTGGAATGCGTCGCAGGTGAACCTCGCCCTCGGCGTCGAGGGCGGCGGCTCGGGTCGACAGGCGGGTTCTTCGTTCAAGCCGATAGTCGCGGCCACCGCTCTGGAGCAGGGCGTCTCACTCGATACACGCTTCGATGCCGGGCCGGGCATCTTCACCCTTCCCGATGGGTCCACCTGGACGGTGCACAACTCCGAGGGCACCAGCGGCGGCTCTCTTCCCATCAACGAGGCTCTCGTTCGCTCGGTGAACGGCGTGTTCGCGCGTCTGTCGCTCTACTTGGGCGCGTCCACCATCGCAGAACAGGCCAAACTGATGGGCATCCGCTCGCGCCTCCCTATCTATCCGTCCATCGCTCTCGGAACCGGCCAGATCAGTGTTCTCGACATGGCGACGGCCTACGCGACGCTCGCCAACCATGGAACCGCGATCGAGCCGACGACGATCCGGACGATCAAGACGGCGGCCGGCGAAACGATAGAGCCCCACCAGAAGATCGTGCCCGAGGCAGTGTCGCCCGGTAACGCGTTCACTCTCACGAAGGTAATGGAGCAAGTGATACTGCGCGGCACCGGCCATGCCGCAAATATCGGACGGCCGGCGGCCGGCAAGACGGGGACAACTAACGACTACGCCGACGCGTGGTTCGTCGGTTTCACGCCCGAGCTCGCGGTAGCTGTTTGGGTTGGGTACCCACAAGGCGCGATCCCCATGACCAACGTGCACGGGATCCGCGTCTTCGGTGGGACGTTCCCCGCGCTTATCTGGAAGGCGTTCATGCTCAAGGCGCTTGAGGGTGTGCCGCCCACCAAGTTCAGCCTTCCTCCGGGTCAATACGTCCACGTTCTTATCGACCCGGTGTCCGGTCTACTTGCTGCGCCGTGGTGCCCCGGCGAGCGGGTCAAGATGATCAGGGAACAGGTTCCCCGTGAGTACTGCCCCGTGCCCGCAGCAGGAACCGACACGCTTCCCGGTTACGAGCCGTACTCCTCACCGACGCCGACACCCACTAAGAAGGGCGCGCACTGGGGCCAAGACCGTCCGCGCAACGAGCCCAGTCCGTCGCCTTCGCACGAGCGTCCGGATCCGGAGCCGAGTCCCGAACCCTCGACGGAGCCCTCCCCCACGCCGACGTCCTAGTCCGAGTGCGCGGCAAGGAAGTCGAGGATCGCTCTTTCTATCTGTGACGCGCTATCGGACTGAAGCATCTCCGTGCCATGGCCCGAGCTCGGGAACGTCTTCAATTCCTTCGGGGGTGAAGCCCAGCTCATGAAGTTCTCAGCGTCCAGCGACGCCGAGTCTGCCGGATCAACGATGAACAGCTTCGGCGCGTGGATCTTCGAAACCATTGACTCGTTGAGGGAGATGTCGCCGAATGTCGCAACTCCAGACAGCGTCACGACACCTGCGATGTCAGGATCGGTCGCTGCCAAAGCGAGAGCCGCGGCCCCTCCTTTGCTCGCTCCCACCAGATAGATCGTGTCTATGGCCTGACTCCTGAGGAAGCCGAGGGCCGCGCCCATCTCGCCGTCGAGATCTTCATCGTGAAAGTCAAGGGTGAGGGCCGTATATCCTCATCCGCCAACTTCGATGCGAATGGGTACCACGACGTTTGATCGAGGCCATTCTGATGCGCAAGTACGACTCCGACGTCGCCCTCGCCGAACAGCGAAGCCTCGATGTCGTCGCCCGGCCCCGCGAACGTCACGCTCTCGTGATCAGCCTGCGACGCCGCTCCGGCGGGAACGGTCGGGTCGTCGGCCCCACACGCCGCGAGCGTCAGGGCGACGACGCAGAGGAGACCCGCGAGTCTCATCGCGAAGTCGGCACCCTCAGCTCGACCCGAGTTCCAACCTCCGACGACACGGAGAAGGTGCCACCCATCTCCTCGATGAGCGACCGGACGATCTGGAGCCCGAGCCTCGCGCCTTCGAGCGGATCGCCGCTGATCCCGATGCCGTCGTCCCACACGATGACGACGACTTCCTCCCCTTCGCGTGAGAGCTCGACCTTCACGGTTCCCGAGCCCCCATCGGGGAAGGCATGCTCGATGGCATTCTGCAGAAGTTCGGCGAGCGTCACCGCGAGTGGGGTCGCGGATTCCGCTCCGAGCGGACCGGTCTGACCCGTCACCTTGATCTCGATCTCGCTATCCGGCAGGACAAGGCCTTCCGAGACCATTCTGCCGACCCGTCTCGCGATGTCGCCGAAGTCGGCCAGGTCTTCGGGTTGTTCCGACAGAGTTTCGTGCACGAGAGCGATCGAGCCGATCCTCAACACGCTCTCCTGGAGGGCCGCCTTCGCTTCCTCTGACTGAAGGCGCCTGCCCTGAAGCCGCAGCAAGCTCGCGATCGTCTGCAGGTTGTTCTTCACGCGGTGGTGGATCTCGCGGATCGTGGCCTCCTTGATCGAGATCACGCGTTCCTTCTGTCGGACCTCACTGACATCACGGGCCAAACCAAGAGCGCCGATGACGGCGTGATCCCGAACGAGAGGGAGCACACGGATCATCACGTGCGTGTCGCCGCGAACGAGCTCGCCGTCGACCAGTGATTGCGATCCCATGGCGCTTTTAACCAACGTTTCGCCGAGTCCCAACTCGTCAAGTCCGCGGCCCAGGATGTTCTGCGAGATGCCCATCCGGCGCAGGGACGACAACGCGTTTGGCGAGGCCCAGACGACCTCGCCCCCTTCCTCGAAAACGAACAGACCATCTCCGACGCGCGGCCAGTCGGACACCGGGCTGTCTGCATAGGGGAAGAGACCTTCCGCGATCATCGCCGACACATGGTCGGCCGCATCCAGGTAGACCTGCTCGAGCCGTCCGGGGCGGCGCGAGGTCGCGGGACTCCCCTCTTTGGTCACTACAGCGATCACTCGACCGTCGAAACGAACGGGCACCGCGTCCATCCGTATCGGTATCCCGTCGACGAGAACCGGGTCCTCCTGGGCCCAGACGAGCCCTTCGCGGAAGGCGCGCTCGACGATCGGCTGTTCCGGCTGCGTCACACGAGTGCCGACCATGTCCTGCGGATACAAGGTTTGCGACGTGAACGGTCGAAGTTGCGCGCCAACCTCAAACACATCCTCGCCGCGTTTCTTCACGTAAAGGAGAAGATCGGAGAAGGAAAGGTCCGCAAGTACCTGCCATGAACGGCAGAGCGAGCGTAGATGCTCGGCTTCGTCCATCGACACGTTTGAGATCGCGCGGATGCGTTCGGCGAGCGTTGCCATAACTCAATGCTACGGCCATAGGATTGCCGGCCATGCGGATAGCCATCGTTTCTGACATACACGGCAACCTGCCCGCGCTCGAAGCTGTGATGGACGATCTCGAGAAGCGATCGCCCGATGAAGTCTGGTGTGCCGGAGATCTGGGCTGGGGTGGACCGTGGGCGAGCGAGTGCATCGCCATTGTCCGCGCCGCTGGTTGGACTACCGTCAAGGGCAACACCGATATATGGATCGCTGGCGACCCGCAGACCGTGGAGGACCCCAACGAGCGGAACGAGATGAATGAGGTCGCCGCGGCCCACAACATCTCGGAAGACGACGCCGAATGGTTGGTCAACCTTCCGCTCGGTCACCATGGACCCGGCGCCATCCTCATGGTTCACGCCACGCCGCAGTCGCCTTTCGTCGCTCCTTTCCCCGACGATCCACCGGCCGACTTCAACGTGTACGCCGGTCAAGCGAGCCTGATGATCTACGGGCATGTGCATCACGCGTTCGTGAAGAAGCTTCCCGACGACACCATCGTTGCGAATCCCGGCTCGGTCGGACTCCCGCAAGATGGTCCCGAAGCTTCCTACCTCTTGGTCGACCAGAAAGGTCCGGACCTCACTCTTCGCCACCGGCGGATCCCATTCGACGTCGCCGCGGCCGAAGCCAAGGGCAAGGAGATCGGCGGCCCGGTGGGCAAGATGTTCGTCGAGGGACTAAGGAGCCGTCGTGAGCGAGCGTAAGTTCTACAGCCTCGAGGAAGCGAACGCCTTACTCCCGTACGTCGCTCCCGCCCTCGTCGAGCTGCGAGAAAAATATGAGGAAGCGGCAAGGATCCGAAGAGAGGTCGCTCGCGCCGCGGCCTCGAACGGCGGATCTCACGATCGGGAGGACTGGTCCAGGACCCTGGCAAGGGTTTCGGAACTTCTCGAGCGGATAGGAGAGTGGCAGATCGAGTTGCGGGATATCGCCACCGGTCTTGCAGACTTCCCAACAGTCATCGACGGGGAGGACGCGTACTTCTGCTGGAGACTCGGCGAGGATCAGATCGCGTGGTGGCACTCGCAGGAAGACGGGTTCGTAGGTCGACGGCCTCTGTAAGGAGAAGATGTGGACGAGCAGGGACCTCCAACTGTTCCCTTGCCGGAGCCTCCTGGCGCGGACGTAAGTCAGACCGCCCCCACCGAACCGCTGCCGCGCGACATGGTCGCGCCTCGCGTCCCACAGGGCCGCAACACAGACACGAAGAACCTGGTGATCATCGGCGCGGTATTGCTAGTTGCCGGGTTGCTGGCGTTCGTCGCGATCCAACTCATTAGCGACGACAAGCCCAAGGGCCAGAAGCAAGGAGCTCCGGCCGGGGTTGGTGAGCCAAGCGAGAGCGGCGACGTCGGAGATACGCCCGAGGCAGTCGATCCCAACGCGGTCGATCCGGCTCGGGCCGCTTACATCCAGAAAGCCGACAGGCTCTGCGCGGTGACGAACGCGAAGATCCGGGCTCTGCCGGAACCCGGCAACTCGGCGGAACTCGGTTCGTATTACGCCCGAACGAGCAGACTCTTCGAAAAGCTCGTTGCCCAGATAAAGAGGCTCGAACGCCCAGCCGAAGGTCGAAAGCTTCTCGAAAGGATGTTCGCGACGCTGGACAAGGCAGTCGCCGGTACACGCGAGTTGCCCGCCCTCGTAACGGCCGGCAACGAGCTCGCGGTAAAGGCACTGAACAACAAGATCTTTCGATTGACGGAAAAGGCTAACGCGCAAGCCGTGGCGTACGGCTTGGTTACGTGCTCGGAACCCTAGGCCTCGTAAGGAGACGATGTGGACGAGCAAGGACCCCCAACCGTTCCTGGAGGGCCGTCAGGTCCATCGCTGCCCGCCCCGGTCGACCCGTCCAGCGAGCCGACAGAGCCTCTTGTTCGCTCAACTCAACCCGGATACGTCCCACCAAGGCCGCCGGTCAGGGACGACCGGAACAAACTTCTCTTGATCGTTGCCGGACTCGTCGCACTTGCGCTCATAGGGATCCTGGCCCTGCGCTCAGGCGACGACGACAAGGACGCGAAACCGAACGACCAGGGCACTTCAGTTCCGAGCGAACCCACTGCGAAGACTCGCTTCATCGAGGAGGCCGAGGCCCTGTGCGCAAAGAACTCGGCGAAGATGGCGAAGCTGAAGCAGCCGGTCAACCCAGCCGATGCGACCATCTACTACGCGCGCACCGGCGAGGCCTTGCGCAAGCTGGTCAAGAAGATCAAAGGGCTGGATATCCCGTCGGCCGACAAACCCATCCTCGACAAGTTGTTCAAGACGCTGGACAAGCTGGTTGCCACGATCGATCAGCTCACCGTCGAGTCGGTGCGTAGCGGCGAACTCGCCACCCAAGCACTCAATCGGAAAGTTGGAAAGATAAACATTCGCGCGAACGCTCTCGCCCAGGAATACGGCCTCAACGGCTGCGTCCAGGGTTAGGTCAGCGACCCTCGAATCTCGGCTCCCGCTTCTCGGCCATCGATCGGATGCCTTCCTGGAGGTCGGCACTCTCATAGGCACCGACGAGAAGTCGACTCAAGTCGTCTGACGTTTGGGCGGAGAGATGATCCACGACGCCCTGTATCGACCGCTTCGCGCCCTGGATCGAAAGCGGCGCGAGGGCGCCGACGTCTCGAGCAAAGTCTTTTACCTCCGACTCGAGTTCATCGAACGGAACGCTCTTCGTTACGACGCCGGCGAGAGCCGCCTCGGCCCCCGAGAAACGCTTCCCCGCCATCAGGATCTCTTTTGCCACCCCGATCCCCGCGAGCAGAACTAATCGCTGGATGTTCTCGAAGTTGACGAGGATGCCGAGCCGAGATGAGGGGATCGCCAAAGCCGCATCGTCGGCGGTGATGCGAAAATCGCAGACGGTCGCGAGTTGAAACCCCCCGCCCAGCGCGGCTCCCTGGATCTTAGCCACCGTCGGAAGTCTGAATCGGGCAACCGCCTCGAGCATCCTTTCGAAGGCCGGCAGGAATTCGAGACCCCCGGGACCCGCTACGGCGGCGAAATCCGCGCCGGCGCAGAAAATCTTTCCGGCTCCCGCTACAACGACGGCTCGCGCGCCGCTCTGGTCTATCGACTCGAGCCCATCCACGATCGCGTCGCACAACTCGGTGGACAGAGCATTGCGTGCTTCCGGGCGGTTGAGGGTGAGCGTGGCAACGTCGTCGACGTGTGCTACCTCTACAAGCGACATCGAACGTGAGCTAGTCGATGGTCGCGATGACGTCGCCCTCTTGTACGACACCACCTTCTTTGACATTCAAGGAGGAAACCGTGCCCGAGGCGGTCGCCTCGACGGGGATCTCCATCTTCATCGACTCGAGGATGCAGATGGTGTCCCCCTCCGAGATCGCGTCGCCTTCGGACACGACGATCTTCCATACGTTCGCGACCATCTCGGCCAGGACCTCTTCAGACATATCTATTGCTCCAATCCGCTGCGGTCTGGTGGGTTGGGAAGCGAAAGCAATGCGCGCGCCTCCGACGGGGAAGCCACGGAGCGGCCGGAAAGTTGCACGAGTTGCGCCGCGGCGTCGACGAGGTCGCCATTCGAAGACGCCATCTCGCCGGACGGGACGTAGAAGTTGTCTTCAAGACCCACTCGGACATTGCCCCCAAGGGACGTGGCGGCCGCAACGAGCTCCCACTGTTTCCGGCTGATCGCGATGACTTCCCAGGTGCTGGGTTGCGGAAGAAGGCTCGCCATGTGGGCAAGGGTCTCGGCTCGCGCCGGGGCGCCGCCGAGGACTCCCAGGATCAAAGAGAACTGGATCGGCGTTTTGATCAGTCCCATGTCCAGCAAAGGCATCACGTTTCCTATGTGCCCCGTGTCGAAACATTCGCATTCCGGCTTGACGTCGACCGAGTTCATCCTCTCGAGCAGGAACGTGATGTCCGAGAACGGATTCGCGAAAACGAATTCGAAGACGAAGGACTTGCGTTTCGAGGAGTACTTCGCGTAGTTCATCGAACCCATGTTCAAGGCGCCGAGTTCGGGCTTCAGGGCGACGATCTGGTGAACGCGCTCCTCCATCGGGACCCCGACCGCGCCCGTCGAGTAGTTGATGATCACGTCGGGCACCTCGGCCAGGATCGCCTGAGTGATCGCCCTGTATTCCTCGACTCGATAGCTGGGGGTCCCGTCCGGATAACGAGCGTGGATATGGAGAACCGAGGCCCCCGCGTCGCAGGCCCTTCGGGCCTCCTTCGCGTAGTCCTCGGGCGTGTAAGGGATGCCGGGGCACTGATCCCGGTTGGCCGCTACTCCGCTCATGGCACAGGTGATCACGCACGCATCCACGGGGCGAGACATTATCCTGCCGCCGTGAGCGTCACCATCGTCGATCATCCCCTCGCCCAGCATCTGCTTCTCGCTTTGCGCGATGAGTCGACCAAGCCCCAACAATTCAGGGTTCTCACGAAACAGCTCACGACGATCCTGATGCTCGAGGCGACGAAAGACCTCGCGACCAGGGAGACGACCGTCACGACGCCACTCGAGGAGACGACAGGCCGGGTACTCGCCGAACCGATGGTGGCGGTGCCGATCCTGAGAGCCGGCCTAGGGATGCTCGATGCGGTGGTCGAGCTGTTCCCCGAGGTGCGGGTTGGCTACCTCGGCCTCGAGCGGGACGAAGCGACGTTCGAACCGTCCGAGTACTACGCAAAGCTCCCGCGACTCGAAGACGCTCACACATTCGTGCTCGACCCGATGCTGGCGACCGGCGGGTCTGCGAGCGCGGCCCTCAGCTCGGTGAAGAACGCCGGAGCCAAGTGGGTGAGGATGGTGTCGATCGTCTCCGCCCCCGAAGGCATCAAGGCTTTGGAGTCGGACCACCCCGATGTCGACATCTACACGTCGGCAGTCGATCGTGAACTAAGCCCGAGCGCGTACATCATGCCGGGACTCGGCGACTTCGGCGATCGACTCTTCGGCACCGAGCCCTAACGCGATCCTCGTGCCGACCGCGGGCCCCGTCGAGTTCAGCACCGGCGATCTCGTCATCCTCGTCGCTGCAGTGGCGCTGTCTTTCCTCGCGGTCCCTCTCATTGTCGGAGCGATCGCAGCCATCCTCTACACCCGGCGTACGCCGCCGGAGCAGCGAGAGAAACGCGGTCGCCTGAAGATGTTCATGCTTTGGACGTCCCTCGCGTTCCTCGTGCAGATAGCCGTGCTGGCACTTTGGGGCTGGATCACAGGCTCGAGTTAGCTGCCCCCTACCCTGAGTGTGTGAGTTACCACGGGCCGGTTTGGGTTCGAAGGCGGTCTAGGTAGCGCAGCATGTGTTCGGTCGTTTCTTTCGGTTTCTCTTGCTGCGTCCAGTGGCCGCAGTCTTCGATCATCACGGTCTCCAGGTCGGGAACGCGCGTCTCCATCCCTTGGGCGAGGCCGGGATGTAGGACCGGGTCGCCCTCCGCGGTGATCATGAGACACGGCACTTCGATCTTCAGATCGTCGACGTCCGCCAGCAGCTCCCAGTTGCGATCCATGTTTCGGTAGTACTCGATCGGAGGAGTGATGGCTCCCTTGGGACTGAACTGCTCGAGGTAGCGATCGACGTCTGCATCGCTGAAGACCTCGCCGTGGACCGTCGACCATCCTCGATAGAACTTCAACAGGAACCCGCGAGGGTCGGCATCGAACGCCTGCTCCGCCACGCCCGGCTCTTGGAACATCGTGATGTAGTTGTGCTTGTCCGAAGCCATCGCGAAGACCTGGGTCGGTGGGATGTCGAAACGAGGGAGGTCGGGCGTATTGAGGCCGATCACCCCGGCCGTCCGCTCGGGATACACGAGAACAAACGGCCAGACCAACAGACCACCCCAATCGTGTCCGACCATCACTGCGCGCTCGTGCCCCAACGCGGGGATCAACTCCGCGAGACAACGAGAGATCCAGTTCACGTCGTAAGTGACCGCGGGCTTGTCGGACCGGCCGTATCCCGGCATGTCGATAGCGACTGCACGGAATCCTGCATCCGCTATCGGGGCCAGTTGATGCCGCCACGAGTACCAGAACTCCGGAAATCCATGACACAGAAGAACGAGGGGGCCTTCGCCTTCGGACACGTAATAGAGGCGGATCCCGTTGGTTACTGCGTAGCCGTCGCTCACTGACGCTCCAACGGCCTAAGTGTGTCGCGCTCTCCTAGGAGAACCAGAACGTCGCCCTCGCCGATCACCAGGTCATCGTCGGGCGGCGCGAGGACGTCCCCTCCAGCCTGCCGGACGGCCAGCGCTTGAGCCTCGCCCTTGACCTCTCCGAGCTTGCGGCCGACGTGGCGGGAGCCGACTTCGATACGAACCTCTTCGAGCCTCAACGGAGGACCCTCTGTCTCGACTTCCAGGAAGTCCACGACTCCTGGATTGATCGCGGCGACGGCCATCTCACGGCCGGCCGTTACGAACGGGGAGTAAACGCGGTTCGCGCCGGCGGTTCGGAGACGTTCGATGGACTCCTCCTGTGAAGCTCGCGCCACGATCCATAGTTTCGGGTTCGCAGCTCTAGCGGTCATCGTTATGAAGATGTTCTCGGCGTCGTCGTCGACCACGCTGAGCAGCGCTCGTGCACGCAAGATCCCAGCTTCCTGCAGATCCTCCTTGCGCGTTGCATCGGCGGTCAGGTGAGCAAATCCGTCCTCGGTGAGATCATGCGCGCGGTCCTCGCTACGATCCATGACCAAGAACGGGACGCCCTCGCTCGCGAATGCTGCAGCGACGGTGCGACCCACGCGTCCATACCCGCACACGATGAAGTGGTCTTGCAGTTCCCGGACCCGTTTACTCAAGCGTCTCCTCCTGATGCGTTCCCGGACGGGATCCTCCAACAGCACACTGGCTGCGATGCTGAGCGTGAGGACTAGCAGGGTAGCTCCGAGGACCAGGAGCGTGATCGTGAAGAGCTTGGCGTTGGTATCAAGCGCTCGCACCTCGGTGTAGCCGACCGTCGTCATCGTCATGACGGTCATGTAGAGCGCATCGATGACCGACCACCCGAACACCACGACGTAGCCGAGCACGCCATAAAACAGCACCCCGAGCGCTGAGAGAGCCGGGAACTTGAGCGGCGCCCACGGGGTGGGTTGTCGGTCTTTCGGCATCGATCAGACGGGCAAGACGCCGTGTTTGCGCCAGGGCCGCTCCACCGTCTTGTTGCGAGAGGCCTCCAGTCCTCTGGCCAGGACCAGCCTGGTGTCGGCCGGGTCGATCAAGTCGTCGACGAATGCCCAACCTGCAGCGACGTACGGCGAGATCTGATCGCGGATCACTCCGACCATGTTGTTGCGAGCCTCCTCCTGTTGGTCCTCAGGCATCGCCTCGATCTGCTTACGGAAGATGATGTTCACCGCCCCCTCGGGCCCCATCACCGAGATCTCCGCGGTCGGCCATGCCACGATCAGATCGGGCTCGTAAGCCCGCCCGTTCATGACGTAATACCCGGCCCCATAACCCTTTCTCGTCACGACTGTGAACTTCGGAACGGTCGCCTCGGCGACCGCGAAGAGCATCTTGGCCCCGTGTCGGATGATCCCCTGCTTCTCGACCGCGCTGCCCACCAAGAAACCGGGGCAGTCCATCAGAAACACCAGGGGTATCGAGAACGCGTCGCAGAGCCAGACGAAGCGCGCCGCCTTGTCGGCCGAGTTGACGTCGAGCGCTCCTCCGAGGAACTTCGGCTGGTTCGCGACGATCCCGACGCTGCGTCCTCCGATCCGTGCGAAACCGGTCACGAGGTTCCTCGCCCAATCGGGCTTCATCGGGAAGAAGTCGCCGTCGTCGACGATTTCCGCGATCACCTTGTGAACGTCGTAAGCCTGGCGCGGGTTGGCGGGCACGATGTCGTAAAGCGCTTCGTTGCGACGGTCGATCGGATCGCCGGTGTCGTGCTCCGGGATCTCGCCTTTGTTGTTCGAAGGGAAGTAACCGAGGTACTTGCGGACGGCGGTCAGGCACTCTTGATCGTCGGCGACCTCGAGATCCGCGACTCCCGACAACTTGGTGTGCACCTTCGAGCCACCCATGTCTTCGGCGGTCACGTCCTCACCGACTGCGGCCTTCACCAGATGAGGTCCGGCGAGGGCCATGTTGGAGGTGCCCTTCACCATGGGGACGAAGTCGGCCAAGCCCGGGATGTAAGCGGTGCCCGCTGCACCCGGTCCCATCATCGCCGCGACCTGCGGGATGACTCCGCTCATGATCACCTGCTCGCGGAAGAGATCGCCCGTCCGGGCGAACATCGATCCGGTCGCTTCCTGGATGCGCGCGCCGGCGGAGTCGATCAACCAAACGAGTGGGATCCGCTCGCGCAGCACGAGCTCGCGCATCCGCCCTGCTTTGATCTCTCCCACCATCCCGATCGATCCGGCCATCACTGTGAAGTCGTAGGCGATCACCCCGACTTTTCGGCCGTTGATCTCGCCGACGCCGGTGATCACCCCGTCGGCAGGAGTGTTCTTCCCCTGCATGGCGGGAGATTGCGACTGATGGTGAGCGAGAAGCCCATGCTCGTGAAAAGTGTCTTCGTCGAACAAGAGCTCCAGTCGCTCTCGAACCGTGAGCTTGCTCTGAGAATGCTGCCGCTCGACCCGCTCGGCGCCGCCCATCTCGCGGGCCGTGTCTTTGCGCTTGTTGAGCTCCTCGACGTGCCCGCGCATATCCGGGCCCTCGTAGCTGTACTGGATCTTGGCGCGCTCCTCGACGGGAGGCGCCTCTGAGGCGTCAGACATCGGATACCTCCAACTGGGACCCTTCGCCGGCGTGTCACGCCGAAGTCTTCCGGGGTCTCGCTGCCTGGGAGGCTATCTGTTCTTCCATTCCGGCTCCCTTTTCTGGAGCCAGGCGGTTACGCCTTCTACGGTGTCTTCTGATTCCAGGGCCACGGTCAACATTCCGGCTAGGTAGTCCAGGGCCTCTTGGGTTTCCATATCTTCGGCCCGGTAGAAGGATCGTTTGCCCAGCGCGGTTATCAGCTGGCTCTTCTTAAGAAGATGCCCGGTCATGTCGTTCACGGCGTTGTCGAGGTCGTCGGGGCTCGCGACCCGGTTCACGAATCCCCACCTGTGCGCCTCCTCCGCCTGCATCCGACGGCCGGTGAGCATGAGCTCTAGGGCCACTTTCCTCGGTAGGTCGCGCTGGATGACCGTCGAGATCATGAACGGCCACAGGCCTATGTTGATCTCGGGGGTGCCCATCTCGGCGGCGTCGCTGGCGACGACCAAGTCGCAGGCGAGCATCAAGCCGAACCCTCCCGCCAACGCGTGTCCGTTGACGCGAGCGACGATCGGAAGGCGGGATCTTCGCATCTGCATGAATAAGTCGCCGAGCTCAGATCGAAGGAAATGTTGAGCAACGCGGCTCGCGTCGGTCATCCCGCCGAGATCGCCGCCCGCGCAGAAAGCCTTGTCGCCGGCGCCGGTTAGAACGACGGCGCGCACTGCCCCGTCATCCTCGGCCGCCAACAGGGCCTGCGCGATCCCGGTCACGACGTCGGGGTTGATCGAATTACGGCGCTCGGGCCGGTTGATAGTGATGGTCGCAACGCCGTCGGCGACGGCGGTGAGAACCACTTTCTCGTCGGGCACCTCAGGCACTAAGACCCGGACCTCAAGATGTCGAGCACGGCGCGAGCGTCCTCATCCTCGACCGGAGCGGCTGCGGTGGGGATGCGTTGGGGCCCTCCGAACGCTTTGCGAAGGTTCTCCTCAGCGCGCTCCAACGCTTCCTCCGCGGCCCTCAGCCTGATCCGGAGATCGGTCTCTCTCTCGTTGGCTTCCTCGATGGCGCCCTCGAGCTGCTCGACGCGGCGCTGGGAGCTCTCGTTCTGGGAGGCGAAGACGTCCACCTGAGCCGAGCGCAGCGCGTCATCTCTGCCCAGTTCCAATAAGCGGTCGACGACGGCCCGTCCGAGATCGTTGTAGTCGAGGCGGGCGGATCGCTTGCCGCCACGACTCGGGAGCATCGACTCGGCGTCCTGCAGTGTCACGGGGGCATTGGACCGGACGGAGATGATCGTCTTGCGATCCCGGCGGCCACGCTGGACGACCTCGATCCGACCGAGTTCTTCGAGGAGCTTGATCGCCTCGGCGCTGCGGGCGGAGTTCAACCCTGCATCGACGGCAACCGCTCGAAGCGTGCCCTCGAAATGCCCACCGTTTGAAGAAGCCTTATCGATGCTTTCGAGCAGGCGCGTAGCCTGCTCGTGAAGATTGGTACGAGCCACAGCACTCGACCCCTTGATCGCCCTAGATTGATAGCCCTGCCACCGCTGAAGCAATCCTAGGGGCAGCGGGTAACTACATTCAATCCCTGATCGCGCGGACGAGGGATTGGGTTAAAGGAAGCTGAAGGCCCGGTCGTGCGACCGGGTCAGACGATCTCTAGACGGTTCGCCAGCTCGCGGATAGCGGTGGATGGGAATCGCCGATGACCGCCGAGGGTCATGACGTGAGGGATCTTGCCTTCCTTGGCCCAGCGCGAGACGGTCTTGGGCGACACGCGCAAGATCTTCGCCGCCTCCGAGGTGCGGATATACGAATCGTCGGTCGAGCTGCTCTGAGGCTGTGCCATACCCACGGGGTCCCTCCCGTCCGGTCTGTCCGTACTGGGGATATCGACCAGTTCGAGCCGCTACTAAATAAAAAAAGGCCCCGTTTCCGGGGTCGTCGGGGTGGTGGGGGCGCCTAGGCCTGTTCGAGGAGGTCCGAGATCTTGGCCTTGAGCCCGTCCGGACAGCGGTGCGAGCCCTTCAGGCGGGCCACCAGGATCGTCACCTCGGTATCGAGGCCGTAGCGCTCGAGGCAGGGCTGACACTCCTCGAGGTGGACCTGGATCTGATGGCGCTCGACTGCGCTGAGGATCTCTCCGTCGAGGAAGAGATAGGCGCGCTCTAAAGTCTCCCTACAGACCTCTTTCATCTCCGGAGGTCCTCCCGATCCAATTCCTGGTTCATCTAAGTATCGCTCTTTCCGGGGGCACCGTCCCCCTTGATGATGCCTTTTTCTCGGGCTAGCTCCCACAACCTCTTCTGGAGCGCTTTTCTTCCCCGATGAAGCCGGGACATGACGGTGCCCAGGGGGACATCCATGATTTCGGCCATCTCGGCATAGGAGAAATCCTCCACGTCGGACAGGACAACGGCCATTCGGAACTGCTCGGGAAGGTCGTCGAGCGCGTCGATGATGTCCGAGTCGACGATGTTGTCGAGCACGATCCGCTCGGGGCTCTTGGTGAACTCGGGGTCGTGGTTCTTCAGCTCTTGGTACATGTCGAAGTCCTCGACCTCTTCGGTCGAGATCTTCTGCGGCTCGCGTTGCTTCTTGCGATAGGTGTTGATGTACGCGTTCGTAAGGATCCGGAAGAGCCACGCCTTGAGGTTCGTTCCCGGTTCGAATCGATCGAACGCGCGATACGCGCGCATCATCGTTTCCTGAACGAGGTCCTCCGCGTCTGCCGGGTTGCGCGTCATCCTCAGCGCGCCCGCATAGAGCGAGTCGAGGAGAGGCAGCGCCTCCTGTTGGAAGCGCTTCTTGTCGTCCGACGACAGATCGACGGGAACGGCGGTGTCGGCCATCTAGGTCTTCGGCCCCCCCAACCCCTCGAGCATCCCGGATTCGAATGTGTACATGAGTTTCGATTTCCCTCTGTGGTTTTCCAGTGCGATCTCGAGCAGGTTATCGGCCAGTTGCGCGAACGACATTCCCGTGGCCTCCCAGAGGTAAAAGGCGAACGAGCCCGGCATCGTATTGATCTCCATAACCCACGTCTCGCCGGTCTCCTCATTGACGAACGAGTCGACCCGAGCGACGCCCGCGGCGCCGACGGCTCTGAACGCCTCGAGCGCGTTCTCTTGAACCTGTTTCGTCAGCTCGTCGGCGATGGGGGCCGGGATCCGCCGGTCGAGCGAAGCCATCCCCGCTTCCTTCGACCCGCTACCGGACTTGCCGCCACGCATGTATTTGTCCTCGAACGAGAGGAAATCCGTCCACGCGACCGGTTGTTCGCACAGGGACACGCGCGGGTCGAAACCGGCGCCGCCTAGAACCGAACAGTTCACCTCGACACATCCCTCCATGGACCGCTCGATGAGAACCCTGGAGTCGTAATTGGCCGCCACCTCGAGCGAGACACTGAGCGACTCTCGGTCGGTCGCCTTTCCGATGCCGATGCTCGAGCCGGCCGTAACGGGTTTGACGAACACCGGATAGCCGAGGCGCTCTTGCACTTGCTCGTCTACGGCACTCACGTTCGCTTCGAACGTCCGGTGTCTTGCTTGGATCTGCTCGGGGTCGTGGTCGTGACCATTGCCCTCGACAGGAAGCGTGTAAGAGATCTCGAGCCCCTCGACGATCAGTGCATCGACCACCGGCAGCCCGTTCGCTTTGAACACATCTCGCATCACAAGCTTGTCCATGCCAACAGCGGATGCGGTCACGCCCGAGCCGGTGTAGGGAACGTTGGCGAATTCGAGGAGGCCCTGCAGCGTCCCGTCCTCTCCGAACGTGCCGTGAACGGCAGGCACGACGACATCGATGTCGATCTTTTCGGGAGCCCCGGGCTTGCCTCGTCTAGTTCGGCCCAGCCTCATGAGGCCGCCGTCGGGATAGGGGGCGAGGAAGGCCTCCTCGCCGACCTCGTCCCAGGTTTGTCCTTTGTAGACCTCTAGGTCGAAAAGCGCCGGGCCCGACAGCCAGCGGCCCTCTCTCGTTATGTAGATCGGCAGCACATCGTGCTTTTGGGATAGGACCTCCATGATCTGGTGAGCCGTGACGATCGAGACCTCGTGCTCGACCGAACGGCTTCCAAAGATGACGCCCACCCGCTTCGGATCCATGGGGGCCGAGTGTAACGAGGGGGTCCGACAGGGCCCTGGTCGACCGCACGGTGTGCCCTAACTCCCGCATAGCGAGAGTTTCGGCACAGAGTGGCGGGGCTAGCCCTCGTATTGGTCGGGGAGGTCGTTCTCGAACAGGACGACGTCGCCGGGACGTAACAGCCGTTTGAGCTCCTCGGTGGCGTCGTCGAGCGAATCGACGGTGATGACCTCGGCCCCCTCCACCGAGCGCGCTCCGGCGACAATCGCGTCGCGGTTAACCCGAGCGACCACCACGAGAGCATCGGCAACGCGCGCCGCGTGAGCCCCGAACCGCTCGTTGGACTCCGCTTGCAATGGGCCGAGCTCGATGATGCCCGGAGTCACCACGACTCGGCGTTTCGCAGGGATCGCTTCGAGCACTTCGAGAGCCGCCGCTGCGCCATCGGGATTCGAGTTGTACGCGTCGTCGATAACGGTCACGCCGCCGGCGCCCTTGATGATCTGGAGCCTGTGCTCGACCGGCTCGAGGGCCGCGATCGCGTCCGGCAAACCGTCGAGCGGTCTGCCGGCTTCAACGGCCACGGCGACCCCGGCAAGGACATGGCCTATGGAGTGCCGGCCCAGCAATCGAGTCGTGGCTCGAAGCGTTCGGTCCCCAACCGCGATCGTCAACTCCGTGCCTTGTTCTGACACCTTCACCTCTCGCGCTGTCACGTCGGGGCGACCGTCTGGATCGAGTCCATACCGCACGACACGGACGCGCTCGGTCCCATCGGCAAGCTCACGCACGACCGGGTCGTCAACGTTCATCACCGCAACTCCATCGTCCGGCAGAGACTCGACGATCTCGTATTTCGCTTTGCGGATCGCGTCCATCGACCCGAAGCGTTCGAGATGAGCCGGGCCGATGGCGGTAAGCACGCCGATGCTCGGATGCACGAAGCGACAGAGCTCGGCGATCTCGCCGACTCCGTAAGCGCCCATCTCGACGATGAAGAAACGGTTGCTCGACTCCAACTGCTCGTTGATCGTGCGGCACACGCCGAGCGGAGTGTTGAAGGATCCCGGAGTGGCAAGAACCTCGTCGGGCGGTCCCAGCAGCGATTGGATCGCGAACTTCGTCGAGGTCTTGCCGAACGAGCCGGTGACTCCGATAACGGTGGGCGAGATGTGCGCGAGTTTCGCCGTCGCCGCCCTCAAGTACTTCCGATTGACGAGCGTTTGAATGGGGCTCATCACGACATCCGCCAACACGAGGACGCGAGGAGTGAAGTAGAAGACCGCTGCAGTCGCTACGGCCCAGGTCGTCAGGTCGTACGGGAACCCTCCGGCGAGGTGAGCGCTCATCATCGCCCCGAACACGAGGAGCACCGAGCCGAGCGTCGCGGTCACGAGGATCCGCCAGGCCCTCCCAGTCATCACCAACGGTTTCTTCGTCGTTGCCGCGCGCATGAAGAGCGCCCGATCTTTGTTCCGCTTGCACCATTCGAGAAATCGGGCGCGCTTGTAACCCTCGAGCTGGAAGACGTGCAGCGCGCGTCTCAGCCTGAAGAACTGCAGAACGCCGAATGCAGGGATGAGCCCGTAGATAACGATCCTGAGGACCGTCGAGTAATGCGTGAACGGATCGGCTCGGCCCATCACTTGACTCCGAAGAAGTGGCGAACCACGACGCAGAAGCGATCACGTTCGTCGAGGTAGGCGAAGTGTCCGGCCCCCTCGAACAGCACGAGTCCAGCGTCGGGGATCGCCTTCTCCATGGTCCGAGCGTGAGTCACAGGGACGGCATCGTCCTCCGTTCCCCAGATCAAGAGGGTCGAAGCCTGGATGCGTGGCAACAGATGCGAAAGGTCCTCGTTGACGACCTTCACGAAGATCGGGCGCATCTCTCCCGCATCTCGATAGTCCGCCGACTGGATCCGCTCGTAAACAGCGTCCCGCACGCGTCGACCGGGATCGCCGAGCTTGCCGGCCGCTCGGGCAGTCTTGGATGCAGCGCGCTTCGCCCGAGCTTTCAACGACGGTGGTGTGCGGAGCCCGGACGATCCTTGCAGCACCAGTTTGTGGACGAGGTTCGGATGGGTCGCGGCCAGGTAGATGGAGGTCTTCGCGCCGAACGAATGGCCCACGAAATGGGCCCGTTCGATACCGAGCTCGCCCAGCGAGTCGCGAACGAACGCTGCGTAATCCGCCGTGCCCCACACCCCGGTCGGAACCGGGGACTCCCCGAAGCCGGGAAGGTCGAAGGCGATGACCCTGAAGTTCGAGGCCAGGCAATCGACGACAGGTGCCATCGATTCGATGCGGCCGCCCCACCCATGGAGCACGACGACCGGATCGCCGCTCCCTCGCTCCAGCAGGCGGGCCGTCTGGCCCCCGACCTCTAGCGTCCTGGTGTTCTCCACGACGGGCATTCTCCCGCCCAAGGGAGGTTCGGCGGTCTCGGCGCTAGCAGCGTGTCTTTTTAGAGCGGCTCGAGGGCAGATGGTCCTGGTCGCCCGCGAAGCTGACCTTGACCCTGCACGATCTGCCTTTCGGGGGCCGAGCGAGGGCAACCCGGTAGGAGTCGCCATTCATCACGACCGTCTTGCGCGTGACTCGCTTCCATCTCACACCCTGACGTTTCGAGAGGGTGGCCGTGATCGAGAAGCCGGGATGGGCCGGATCGAGATGTCCGGCGGCCTTGAGGCGCCGACCGCTCTTCACGACGTTCAACGAGAGCTGGGTGGGAAGTCTCGGCTCCTCGGTCGCGGTGGGACTCGGACTTGGGCTCGGACTCGGACTCGACGTATCGGATGGATCGGGAGTCGGAGTCGAACAGCCCTCGCAACCGCCCCACGAAGCGAGGAACTCGTACGTGCCTGCCGGAGTGATCGACGCGGCCCCGCTGCCGTCGGGGTTGGAGACGTAGAGATCGGTATCGACGGCCAACCGCGTGAAAACGAGCTTCTTGCCATCGGGCGAGTAGTCGGGATCGAAGTCTTGCCCGTTTTCATCGTCGGTCAGGCGGGTCAGGTCATCGCCGGCGGCCGTCGTGGAGAAGATGTGAAAGTTGCCCCGGTCATCAGGATCCACTGCCTCGAATGCGATGCGTCTTCCATTGGGCGACCACGTGGGCGAATCCGCCTCTAAACCGGTCGTTAGACGGACGACATTCGTCCCGTTGGCATCCATGACGTAGATATCGCCTTCTGAGTCGGCAGGCCTGATGAACGCGATCTGAGTGCCGTCCGGCGACCAGGCTGGGGCGTGACCGGGCTTCAGAAGAACCGAAGGCGATGAGCCGTCGGCGGCCACCACGAAGATCTCCCCGTCGCGGAGGAAGGCGATCTTGGAACCGTCCGGCGACCAGTCGGGCTGAGAGTCGCCGCCGCTCTCGTTGCCCGTGATGTTGAACTGATTGGAGCCATCTGCCGCCATGACCCAGATGTCGTCGGTGTCGTCTCGGTCGCTCGAGAAGGCGATTCGGGTTCCGTCGGGCGACATCGCCGGTTCGGTGTCCCACGCGTTGTTGTCGGTGAGTTTGACCCGACCAGACCCGTCGGGCTGGGAGACGTAGATCTCGTTGTCGCCCCCCTGGTCTCCGGAGTAGGCGATCCGTCCATTCGTCGGCAACGCCGCAGAGGCTCCTGGCACCCGCACCAGCAGGACCGCAAGCAACCCGAGCAACGCAAATAGGCCCGATACACGGGCGCGGCGCAGCTCGGGGTCAAGGGTCATGACCGGGTCCACCAGTTATCAATCGGGTGCAATCGGGCTCGACTGAAACGCCCGGAGCAGGTTACTTAGGCACTACTACGTATGAATTGCTTGCTCTCCCAAGCCGAAGTTCATTTGTAGCCCAGCCACCTTCCCCCAAGGAGTGCGCGATGTCGGAACCGATAAGCGTCGTGCTCGTCGATGACAACGAAGACATCCGGGCAGTGCTGCGCTACAGCCTCCAGTACGACAGCCGCTTCAAGATCGTGGGCGAGGCGTTCGACGGCCGCTCGGCCATGCGGATCATCGGAACGGAGAAGCCCGACGTTGTGGTCCTAGACCTGATGATGCCGACGATGGACGGATTCCATGCGATCCCTCAGATCAAGTTCAGCTCGCCCGATACCAAGATCCTCGTCTACACGGCAGCCGAGGTCGAAGAAACGGGATTGATGTACCAGGGTGCCAACTCGATCCGTCAGAAAGGCGAGATGGTCAACCCGTACATGGTGGCCGAAGCCCTCGCCTCCCTCTGCGAGTAACTCTTTTCCTCGATAGGCCTGCCATAGGCGCTACCGCCTCTCTATCATCCGGTGTGACACCGGACAGGAGGCGGATGTGAGACGGCTGGGACTATCGATCCTCGTTTTATCCGCGTTGCTGATCCTCGCGGCCCCCGCGAGCGCTCAAGAAAAGTCCTTCTTCATCTCGAACGCACACGTCCGGGCGACGGTTCAAGACACCGGGGCGATCCGTATCACCGAGACGATCACGTTCGACTATTCCGGCTCCTTCAGTGGTGCCTATCGCGACATCCCTATCCGCGACGGCGAGCGGATCACGAACATCTCGGTGAGTGAGAACGGGAAGAGGTATTCGCCCGGAGCGTCGGCCGAGCTGGGCAGTTCCGGCGCGTCGGGAACATTCGGCACCACCCCAATCTCCGGTGGCGTGCGAGTCGTCTGGCACTACTCCGCATTCAACGAACAGCGGACCTACGACATCTCTTACACGTTCGAGAATCTCGCGGTCGCCTACGACGACGTCGTCGACGTGAACCTGAGGGTGTGGGGTGATGAATGGGACGTCAGTCTCGACGCTCTATCTGCCGACATGAAGCTTCCCGCCAAGGCGCCGGGCGAGGTAAAGGTTTGGGGCCACCCTGCGTCCGTTGACGGGGTCACCGCCTTGAAGGACAGCGGAGGGGGCGCCCAGCTCTCCGCAGCGAACATCCGGCCCCATGTCTGGGTCGAGATACGGGTGGTGTTCCCGCGCTCCCTCCTGGCCGCGTCGCCGACGGGGGCGAAGGTGGTGTCGGGCAACGGCTTGGACAAGATCCTGGCCGAAGAGCACGCCATCGAGCAGGACGCACGTCGTGATCGCGAGCGCCTCGAATGGGTGAAGAGGAACTCTATTTGGCTCGTCCCATCGGGGCTCTTGCTGACGTTCATCCCCGCGGCCCTGATCGCGTTGCTGATCTGGCGACGCTACGGGAAAGAGCCAACGGTTCCCTTCCAGGCGGAATACGTCTTCGAACCGCCCGACGACACGCCTCCCGCGATGGTCGCGGCGCTCTTGGAACCGAGCGGCAATCGAGCGACCGGTGCAGCGTTCTCGGCCACTCTTTTCGATCTGATCAGACGCAAACACATCGAAGCTTGGCCGATGACCTACGTAAAGAAAACCTGGGGAGGCCTTCGCCAGGAAGACGTTAGCGACGTCGCTCTCAAGCTGACAGAACGACCCGAGGACCCAATGACCGACTACGAGATGGCGGTCAATCAAGTCATCGCGAAGGCATCGATGGGCCAGGAACGCTTGCCTTTGAACGAAGTAGACGACGAGATCGAAAAGGACCCCGCTTATTACGCCGGCAAGTTCGACGAATTCAAGGACGGAGTGATGACGGCCCTCCGAGAAAAAAGCTGGTGGTCGGGCAAGGGCGCGGTACCGGCGGCACTCGCGATGGTGGCGTTCTTCGCCCTCGGAGCGTTAGCCATCGTGATCGCGGTCGGTTCGTTCGATCCCGTTTTCTTGATCCCATGGGCGACGATCGTCTGGGCGATCATCGGCGGCGCCATGATCATCAACGCTTTCGTGATGATCGTTTTCCTAGTCATGCGAAGAGGCTGGGAGAAACGCAGCGTCGAAGCAGCGGAAGCCGCTGCGAAATGGACGGCATTCCGACGATTCCTAACCGACTTCGCCGGAATGAAAGAGGCCGTTCCCGGCTCGATCGAGATCTGGGAGCGTTTCCTCTGCTACGGGATCGCATTCGGCGTTGCGGACCGCGTGTTGAAAGCCGCACAGTTGTACGCGCCGCCGGAGCTCCAAACGCAGAGTTCCGTCTACAGCGTGCCCAGTTACAACAACGGGGTTTACTCGTTCATGGCGATCAACAACATCTCTCACTCGATCCAGAGCGCGTCGGTTCCGTCGTCGTCTTCGGGCGGTGGTGGCGGATTCAGCGGGGGCGGAGGGGGCGGGGGTGGAGGTGGCGGTGGTGGCGCCTGGTGATCCCCTTCACGTAAGCGTTCGCCGCGACTAACCTGGAACCGCAGCCGAGGCCGGAGGTGTTTGGTGGACGTCTATCAGTGTCCCGAGTGTGAACTCAGATTCCGCTTCTCCAGCGAGATGCAGGAACACATGTCGAGCGATCACCCGGACTTCCACGTGACTTCCAAGACCGTAGAAGACGCGCTGATCGACGCATCGCATAAGCACCGGCACAAGAGCTCCTACCGTCCTTCGCCGGACAAGAACGGCTGAGTTAAGACCGAGTTACTACTGAACCAATAGGTAAACCTGCTGCTGATCGGCCGGGTCCACCTTGACCGGAACGGTCATGCCCATCTGGACCATCGGGATAGATACCGGCGACACCACCTGTGAGTGGGTTACCGAGTACGGAGCTCCCCCGCCGACGCTGACATCAAGAACGAATTGGATCTCGGGCATCATGTTGACGGTCTTGCCGGTGCTCATGAGCGACTGCACGGTCGCCGTCGCGTCGACACCACTCGTCATCAGGTGCTGCGCCGATTGCTGCTGACCCTGCAGGTCCTCCATCGCTTGGTTCGCCTGCTTCATGCCGTCCATAAGACTCGGGCGTTTCTGGCCCTTCGTCAGTTCGTCCGCGTTCTTCTTGAGGTCTTTCAGCTCCTTGAAGAAGCCCATGTGAACCCCTTTCCCATCGACCGCGCCATCCCGACGCTAGCCATGCTATGGACACAACGGGCCCGGTGGCTAGGGGGTTCGCCCGGGTCGGAGGTGCTTCCCGATCAGCCCTGGACGACCCCGCTGAAGAGATCGTTCCACTGGCTCTCTTCGTCCTCGGATAGCACCTTGTACGAGCGGAGCTGGCTCAGCATCTCGTCGGGCGGGAAGACGTAGGGGCTATCGATCAGGCCCTCGAGGTATTTACGGTCGCCCGGCTTCTCGGCCGCGTCGGCCCGCTGCTGGAGGATCTCCTTAACCCCCGGCACAGGGGTGATGTAGCCGACGTAAGAGGTGATGTCCGCTGCCACCTCCGGTTGGTAGACGTAATCGAGGAAGGCATGGGCATCGCGCGGGTGCTCGGCCCCCACTGGGACCTCCATCGGCGTGACCCACAGCAGGCCGCCTTCAGACGGAACCACGAACTCGATCTCGGGCTGGCCAAGCCAGAAGATGTCGCCCGACCACGCCATCGAAGCCCACAGATCGCCTCTAGCGAGTCCGTCGACGTACTCGTTGCCGTAGTAGCCGCGCACGTTGCCCTTGTCGCGCTGCTCTATCAGTTTCTTCTGCGCTTGCGAGGCGTCATCGACCGTCGCGTCTTGTGGATCGACGCCGAGGGTCATGATCGTGAGGTTCATCGTGTCGACCATCTCGGTCAGCATCCCGACGTGTCCCTTCAAGGACGGATCCCAGAGGTCTTCGAACGAACTCAATCCCTCAGGTACACGATCGCGATTGAAGGCGATCCCGGTCATTCCGCCCTGCCACGGGATGCTGTGCGCGTTGCCCGGGTCGTAGGTCGGATCGCTGAACGCGGCACCGATGTTCGCCTCGACGTTGGGAAGGAGCGAATGGTCGAGCTCGGTGAGGTAGCCGGTGCGGTTCATCTTCGCCACGACCCAATCCGACAGCGTGATCAAGTCCCAACCCGTCGCCTGTCCCTGGGCCAGCGGCTCGCGGATGGTCGAGTAGAACTTCTGGTTGTCGCTGATCACCTCTTTGTAGCTGACCTCGATCCCACTGGCCTTCTCGAACCGCGGGACCGTTTTCTTGTCGATATAAAGCGGCCACTGCGCGATGAGAAGTTCGTTGGCCAGAGGAGGTAATTCGCTGCTCTTCGCAGTCGGGGCCGTCGGCTTTTGAGCATCCACGCCACAAGCAGCAAGCGCAGCTAAGGCTGCAGCGCCGGCTCCCGTCCGACCGGCAAGGCGCAGCCATTCCCTACGACTAAGTTCACGTCGTGGGCCATAACGGTCCCGAGCCGGTCCCAATCTTCTTCACGACCTTCCTGTCGCAGCAAGGCAAGGCTACGATTCTCGGACGCGGTAAACAATCGACTTCGGAGGTCAACACGAGCCGTCTCCTCACGGTGCTCGCCGCCCAGACCCGTCCTGTGGCCTTTGATCCGAGCGCGACTCTCACTAAGTTCGAGGACGAGGTTCAGATCATCGCGAGCTCGTTTCCGAAAACCGACCTCATCGTCTTCCCCGAGCTTTATCTGAATGCCGAGGACCCCTTCACGCCACTAGAGCCGCCGGGCTACGAGAGGGAGATCGCGGAGGCGATCCCTGGACCGCTAACCGAACGGGTCGGAAAGATCGCAGCGCGGTCGAAACGTTGGATAGTCGCGGGATCCATCCTCGAACGAGCCGGCGACGAGATCTTCAACACCGCGATCGTTTTCTCGCCCGAAGGAGAACTCGTCACTCGGCACAGAAAACTGATGCCGTGGGCTCCATTCGAGAAGACGACCGCGGGCAGCGAGACGAGCGTGTTCGACATTCCCGGCATCGGGCGGATCGGGCTGATGATCTGTTACGAGGGCTGGTTCCCGGAGATCGCGCGCGGCCTTGCCCTCAAGGGGGCCGAGGTGATCGTGCAGCCGTCATTGACCACGACGCCGGATCGCGCCGAGGAACTCGTCCTCGCTAGGGCCCACGCGATCGTCAACCAGTGTTTCGTAGTCAACGTCAATGCGGTTGCGACGTTGGGCGGAGGCCGAAGCATCGCGGTCGATCCGGAGGGCCGCGTTCTATTCGAAGCGGGTCAGAACGAAGAGCTGATCCCCGAAGTGATGGATCTGGATCGAGTCGCTACCGTTCGGGAGCATGGGACCCGCGGCCTCAACCGCGTGTGGCAACACTTCCTCGACGCACCGTCAGCTGTAACGGAGGGTTACAGAACCCCGCCTAACGTCTGAAAACGCAAGCCCTCTTCTGTTTGATAGGCAACCCTGTAGACGTTCGACGTGTCGGTGACGAGGGCTACTTTAGCTCCGGTGGTGGGGCCAACGACGATCGGATCGTCGAGGTTCGCAAGGTCCGGCCCCGACCTGAAGTAAACGCGATCGACCCCATCGTCATCTGTCTGGATCCACGAGACCCCGACCGAACCGTCCCCGACCGCGACCTGCGCCGAGGTGACCTCCGCGTCGGTGATGTACCCGTTGTCGTGCGGCACGTTATCCAGCCGCACGACCTCGAATCCCCCATCGGCCAGAGCGAGGGCCGCGTAGACCGAACCATCCGGACCGACGCTCAGCGTTGCAGGCTCACGCAGGACCGGAGCCGGCAGCATGAACGTGTAAGAGATCGATGAGCCCTCAAAGTCGTGTTTCCGGAAACCAAAGCCTTGGATCGGGTCGGAATAGGCAAGCCAAACGTTGCCATCCGGAGTCACTGCCATATTGCTGAGCGTGTCGACACAGATGGCGCACTGCTGTTCGATGATCTCCTGGTCTTGGAATGTGAGTCCCCCGTCGTCGGAGATCGAGACGATGATGTTGTTGCGGAAAACGCTGAGCGCGTAGAGGGTGCTTCCCTCAACGATCGAGTTGAAATTGGTCGCTGCCAGCGACTGGATCTTGCCGGGAGCCGCGATGGGCGTCCCACGATCCCAGGTCGAGCCGCCGTCTATCGACCGGCGCACGTTCGACGTCTGCATGTTCCTCTGAGCGACGTGCGGATAACCCGCCGTGTCGACGGCGAGACCGCCCGGAGCTCCGCCTGGAAGGTTGGAGAACAATCCGGCCGGAGCCAGAGCCGTTGCGCTCTCGTCGTTCACGCTCCAAAACGATGTGCCGCCGGTCGCGGAACGCGCAACGACGTAAGCCTCGCCTTCGGGGCCCAGCGCGATGACCGGCGCAGTCGCACCAGCGCTGCCGGGCAACATCTGGTCGACCGCGGCCCCCGCGGGGGCCGCTGTGGCGATCAACGCGGCCGCTGTCGCGGCCACCAACAGGCGCTTCATCACGGGAGAAGCTTCGTCGTGATCTTGAGCGGGAAACGCTCGGCCGTCGCGTATACGTCACCGACATTGCCCGCGTTACCCGGGATCATGTACTGCGCCTGGGTCACGCCCATCTCGCTGAACGGAAAACCGAACGGCGTGTTGTCGGTATCTCCCGTCGCATAGAAGTGGATGCCGTGAGCACCGAACGAGCCCTGTTTGTCGACGGGATCGCTGCCGCTTCCATCGTCGAAGTTCGCGTCGTCGCGGTAGTAGGACGTAAGGATGCCCGGCCCGGGCCGATTCTCTTTCGTGTAGTAGACGATCGAACCATTCGGACCCGCGACCTCTTCCCACATCTCAACCGGAGTGAAGGCCTGCAGGGTCGGGTCCGCGATGTCGTAGTGACCCTTGATCGGGGATTGTGACGGGATGTCGATGTTCCCGACCCTCTCGTCGTTCTGACCGTCGATGGGGACGCCGTCGCTTGCGACCGGGCTGTAGAAGGTCGAGACCGAACCCTGATTGTGGTCCCACATCGAGTAGATGCCGTCCGGCGGGATCGGGTGCACCCGAAGGTTGAACGTGTCTTGGAAGACCTTGTCGTAAAGCACGTAGAGCCGCGTGACGTTCGTGCCGCTCTTCGCGCCCCACGTCTCGCGCAGAGCGCGGATCGGCCCGTTCTTCTCCCCGAGGGTGACGCTCGATTCTTCCCACGCCTTGTCGCCGATGAATCCAACCGACACGGTTTGTTCTTTCGTCTGTTGGAACGCGCGGCCCTTCCATTGGTCGATCAGGTCCGGCCCATAGCCCTCGGAGTTCGCGAGGTGGATCTCGTCGGGGATCCAACGACCGCCCCAGTGGAACGAGTAAGTCGCGCTTTGGAACGTGGCGGTGTCGCGCGGACGACGTGCGCCCGAGCTCGTTTGGACCGGCGGATACTCGGGATCTCCCTCGAACAAGGGTTCGTCGTGTCCGGAGCAACGCATGCCATCGGGGATGCCCTCGCCGCTGCGCGCGCCGATGTAGCGGTCCGCATACTTGTCACGCGCATAGGTGACGTAGCCGGCGCCGAAGGTGTGCTCGCGCTCCGGGGCCGAGACGACGTAGGCATAGCTGATGCCCTCGGTCACCGGGTCCTGGATGGCGATCTCGTAAGACTCGGCTCCATCGACCGGCTTCGCGCCGGCTGGCGCCTGAGCCCCTGCGTCGCGGGCCATGAACGCGACCTCGTCATCGTCGTCGAAGCCGGAGACGTTGTCTGGAGTGGTGATCGCCTCGCCGTCGGGGTACTTCGCGTAGCAGTCCCCGGCGGTCTTGCGGAAACCCTCCTCGTCGAAGACGTAGGTCAACTCCGGGTCGAAGGCGGAGAGACCGCCGCTCTCGCCGCCCGGGTTGGACAGGTAGCGCCAGAAGCGCTCGTCGACCTGCGACGGAATCTCCGAGAAGGCGCCGTCACGGTAGGTGAACACCGCGATCGATTCCACATCGACGTTGGCTCCGTCACTCGAGTCCGGCGGAGTGACCTCATCGGCGTTCTCAGGATCGGTGTAGACGGGTCGGACTGGGATCGGGGCCGGAGCCGAGAGCTCCGGGAGCTGCTTGCCGGTCAGGACCACCGGAGCCGCATCGCGGTTCACGGCCAGAGGCAGTGGAGCCGCGGCAGTCGCCGTCTTGAGGTCGAGGGGGCCGGCCGAGGCCGGGAGCGTGGCGGGGAGCAGGAGCAGTGGGGCAAGGAATAGCGAAACGCGCTTCAAGGAAAGCCTCCGAAGTTAGAACCCACCCAATAGACCCTCGCCCTGAGGCAAGTGGCTTCAGGTGGTTCTGCACCAAAGAGGTAATTCCTGGCGATTAGGCACGAATTGCCTAAAGCGCTCCCCGGCGGCAGCGCCGACGGATACGGCTAGGGCAAGGGGGGCTGCGCGAGGCACGTATTTCCGATGCCGAGCTCCCACAGTCCGGCTCGTTCGCCGATCGTCCAGGTGGCTGGGCGCAAGCGCAAGAAGTCATTCATCAGAGCGTTCGGGTCGGCGACATGGTCGAGCCCGACCACGTGACCAAGCTCGTGCAGCATCACCTGACCCCACGTCTCGCCACCGAACCCCGAAGCGAGCTTCTGATTCGGATCGAACTGAGCGACCCCCGAGACGAACACTGGATGCCCGGCCCCGTTCATGAAGGCGATGCTGCCCCCTACTCCGATCGGCTGGCCGGGTGCAGCCGAGGCCGTTCCCTCGATCTGCAACGGCTCGGCCGACCACCCGATGAGGATCGGGGCCCAACGATCGCCGTACCGATCCCGCTGATAAGGCTGCCTGTCATGAGTGAACACCTCGTCGGTTTCGCCGTCGTAAATGAACTTGAGTCCCGTGACCTCGCCCATGACCTCGATCGCTTTGTGAACATCCGCTACGCCGTCGATGGGTGCGAGGCTTGGGTTGATCACGTAGTGGATCGGCTCGCAGGCGTCGTAACGAACCGGCTCTCCGGTGCCTGCCTCCACGCTCATGAAACGGAAACCGCGATCATCGAGCGAGCCGGGCGTGAGGTTGTCGGCGGGGCTGGGCCCCAGCATCTGTTTGAAGATCAGGAAGCCAAACAACGCGCCCAACCCGACCGCGATCGCGATCTTGATCGGACCCGTTTGGGGTCGGATTGCTTGCGAGCCGTCAGGTTCGTAGGTCACTACGACCCTTCGGCGTCGGTAGGCGAATATTGAGACTCGATCGGAATGCGAGCCCAGGATTCGGGCGTTGAGTTGCTCAAGTCCGATTCGTTCCCCTTCCCCCCAGAGCGTTTCATACGTATGTTGTAAGTCGTACAAATCGGGGCCGGTTCTGAGGGGGAACCGGCCACTCACGAGGAGGGTCCGTTGCAGCTAAAACGTATCTGCGCGGGGTTTGCCGCGCTCACGGTGATGCTCGCTCCGCTTGCATCGTCTTCAGCCAGCGAGTCGCATCGGAGCAGAGGGCAGGAGACCTTCTACACACCGAAGCAGCTCGACAAGAACATCGCCAAGTTCAAGAGGGCCGACTACACGAACCGTTACACAGTTCACTCGTATGCGGCCAACTCCACGCCCCCGGTTGGGAAGAAGCGACTTTGGCCGGCACTCGACGACACGCAGAGCGCCACCGAGTCGGGTGGGGCTTACTTCAAGAAGTACAAGCTGCGCGGTCTCAGCCCCCACGCGGAGTTCTGGACCGGAGCCGGCAGCGACGATGTCGCCAGCGGCTTGAAGTTCCCCGCGGGTGACTGTCGTAACGACGACCCTCGTCGCACCGAGATCACCAACGCGCAAGTGAAGTACTTCTTGAACCAGTTCGAGAAGAACATGTATCCGAAGGAAACAAAGGCGTTCTCGCACCCGCCGCTTAGAGCCGGTAACCCGAAGAAAGCTCAGCTGCGCTTCCTCTTGAAGCCGCTGTTCCACCTCAAGCTGGCAAGGGACTACTGGGCCGGAAGCGGCAAGCGGATCGTCATCCTGGTAGACAACGTTCGAGACGACAACTACTACGACACCGACAACGCGAACACGTTGTCTCGTATCGGTGGTTTCTACTCGCGTTTCTTCAGCGAGCTGCTCGACCGCCACATCATGTCGATCGACTCGTTCGACTGGCTCGGCAAGACCACCGAAACTCCTCCTCACACTCCGTCGACCGACCCTTGCTTGAACTACGCGGCGGCCCCCTTCCAGTACGAGGGGACGTTCGCGCACGAGTTCCAGCACCTCATGGAGTCCTATGCCGACCCGGATGGCGAAAGCACTTGGGTTGACGAAGGCATGGCCGACTGGGCTCAGACCCTTACCGGTTACGTCCGTCCATGGGAGCCGAACGATTCGGTTTTCGGCGACTCGCACATCCAGTGCTACCTCGGCTGGCTGGAGCAAGTCACGGAGTTCAACCCCATCGCCGCGGACAACTGTGGCCCCGAGCAGTCTTTGAACCTCTGGGGCGACCAAGTCGATAACGAGATCGAGATCCTCGCCGACTACGGCGCCGCCTACTCGATGATGGAGTTCCTGGTCGACCGGTACGGCGCGGACTCGATGACCTTCCTCCACAACGAGTTGTCGGATGGCTTCGATGCCCTTGCCGCGCTCCTAACTCGCGAGGGTTCGAGCGACACCGCTCAGGAAGTCATCCACGACTGGTTGCTGATGATCGCGGTCGACAAGTGGCTCGATGACGGTGCGACCTTGCACGGGAGCACGAAGGACCTCGAAGTCACCACGCTGAACGCGAGCATCGACTGGAACAACGACGACGCGTACTCATCGCCTGGTGCGCCGCCCAACGGCGCCGACTGGCTCCTCGCTCGCGATGCGAACGGAGCGGCGGTTCCGGCGTCCGGCATCAACAAGATCGACTTCGACGGGGCGGATGTACTGCCGCCTCACGCGCTCGAGTGGGTCGTCGACTCGACGGGCCACGATGGCGATCCGGCGCTGTTCTCCGGGTCAGGCGACAACTTCGACAGAGCGATGATCGACTCCGTCGCGGTGCCGGCAGGTTCGCCCAAGCTGACGTTCGACACGAAGTACAACACCGAGCAGCTCTATGACTACGCGTTCGTGCAGGTCAGCACCAACGGCGGTGACACGTGGACGAGTCTCGCGAATGCAGACACGATCACCGACACCGCTACTGGTCCGCCGATCAGCGACAACCTGCCCGGCCTCAACGGCAATTCGGGCGGCGGAGGCGAAGCCACGTGGGTAAACGAGGAGTTCGACCTCTCGCCCTACGCCGGGCAAACGGTGCTGCTGTCGTTCCGTTACATGTCGGACGGCGGAGTCTCCAACCCGGGTTGGTGGGTCGACAACGTCAAGATCAACGACACGGTGATTAGCGATGGCAATGACATCGGCGACTGGGAGTCGAGGACTCAGGTGAACCCGATCGAGGTCGCCGGATTCACCGTCCAGATCGTCGCCTGGAAGACCGACGGATCCGAGGTTTGGGTCGGCAGGCTTCCGGTCGGGAGCGGCAACGCGGGATCGCTTCAGGGTCAGGCGTTGCGCGACATCATCGGCGACGTTGCCGAGAACGTCGGCATCATCGTCACCTACGACGAGCCGACCGAAAGCGTGACCGAGTACGCGCCGTACACGCTCAACGTCAACAACGTGAAACAACCCGGAGGCGGTCAGTAAGCCGAAGGAGTTTCCAAAAAGGCCCGGGTCCTAGGACCCGGGCCTTTTGCTTTAGCCGTGCCTGTGTCCGATCTTTCCTCCTCCGAAATGGAGATTGAAGTCCACGCCCAGGAGGACCAAGGGCCATAACAAGATCGCGAGCAACAGGTTGATGATGTCTCCAAGGCTGCCGATGTCGCCGAGGTAGTGCCTGTTGGCGGCCACGGCTACGCCGATGACGAGATAGATGATCCCTCCGATGGTCCTCATTGAGCCTCCTGCTGAGGGGTTGGCTTGCCTTACATAGCCACTATCCCCAGCCGTCGGACCTCGCAATCAGGCGACCTGGGACCTGGCGGGCAACGTGGCCTGCTAACCCATAACGTTTCCCTCTGAGCACCTCAGAGGTGTTCGTTCGTAGTTTGAAATGAGAAGGGCCCCCGAAGGGGCCCTTTTGAGTTGCAGGGGCAGGATTTGAACCTGCGACCTCCGGGTTATGAGCCCGGCGAGCTACCAGACTGCTCCACCCTGCCCGGCCATGATAACCGGGCGTTTATGGGGCGCTAGCGGGCGGCAGCGGCTTGGTCTAGTACCCGGCCCAGTTGCTCGATGAGGTCGCCGTAGAGACCGAAGTCGCCGGAGGCCAGTGCTTGCTGCGCTTGTTCGTAGAGGCGTCCCGCCTTGGCGACGAGCCGCTCGAGCTTCGATTGGTTCGCAGGCGGTTCCGTCGGCTTGCCGGGCTGCTCCGGAGTCGTCGGCTCCTCGGGTTGCACGACCTGGTCGAGCTCGAACATGGTGTTGAGTGCTTCCTCGAAAGTGTTCTCGGCGACGACCTCTTCACCGAGCACCATGAACACTCGCTTGAGCTCGGGGATACCTCCACCTTCGGCAACGACGAACAACGGCTGGATGTACAGGATCGAATCCTCGATCGGCAGGTTCACGAGATTGCCGAAGATGATCCTCGAGCCACCCGTGCGCAACAGCGACAGGTCCCGAGAGATGTCGGGCTCCTGGTTGATGAGGTTGTCGACCTGAACCGGGCCGGGCACCTGAACGGTTCGAGGGAATTGCAGAGTCTCAACCTTGCCGTAGCTACCAGGATCGGAGCGTCCCACCATGATCGCGATCATGTTCTGGCGCTTGAACGGAGTGAACGGGCGAGTGATGGCGAACTCTTGCGACGTCTCCCCGGGCAGTTGGAACAAGAGGTAGGTCGGATCGAGGACACCTTCGGTCGTGACCTTGCCGCTGGAGTCGATGAGAACGCGTTCGGCTATGGCCCACTGGTCGGTCTTCGAATAGAACGCCTGCGAATCGGCGATGTGATACGTCTTGAAGACTTCGGTCTGCAACTTGAAGAGGTCTTCCGGATAGCGGAAGTGCGCCACGAGCTCCTCGGGTGGGGGCGCGTCGGTGAAGAGATCCGGGAAGGCGTTGACCCAAGCTTCGATCAACGGATCCGTGTCGTCGACCACGTAGAACGTCATCGTGCCGTTATAGGCGTCGATCGCAACCTTCACGGAGTTGCGGACGTAGTTGATGTCACCGTCTAGACCGCCGGCCTTATCCGTAGAGACGAAATCGCCGGCATCGAACCGCTGCGAGTACGGATACCAGGGAGTCGTCGTGTAAGCGTCGATCACCCAGGTGATCCGCCCATCGATGACTACCGGATAAGGATCCTGATCCAGTTTGAGGAACGGTGCGGCCCTCAAGACGCGTTCGCGCACATTCCGATAGATGAGGACGCGCGAGTCACTCTTGATCAGGCCCGATAGGACGAAGTTCGGATCCGCCTCGCGGATCCCGAATGCGATCTTCCTGAGGATTCCCCCGACCTCGATGCCGCCGGTGCCTTGGTAGTTGCTGCGTTGTGGCCCCTCTTCGGTCTCGTAGTCGAGTTCATCCTGGCCGGAGTTCACGATCGAGTACTGCTCGTCGGTGAACTGCTCGCCGTAATAGATGCGCGGTTCGTCGGCCTTCAGGGCTTCTGCCCCCGTCGCGACCGTTCCAGGAACGTCCTTGACGAGGAAGCTCGGCTGACCTGCAGAGCTGCTTTCGTTCGCCAAAGACGCGACGAGGTTGTACCCGTGCGTGTATTGAAGATGAACGTTGGACCATTTCTTGGATTCCTCCGGGAGTTCGTCCACCGACAGCTCGCGCGCTGCGAGCATCACCTGTCTGCGCTCCCCCGCGATGTCGTAACGATCGACCTCGACATCCGGGAAGGTGTAATACGTCCGGATCGCTTGAAGCTGCGAGTACGCGGTCTGGAGCACCGCGGGATCCCACAAGCGAACGTTCTGGAGAAGTCCTTCGTTCGCTCGAACGTCGTCGGTAGAGAGATCGGCGTTGGCCGGGAACGTCCTCACCACGACATCGGTCAGTCCGTACGCAGCGTTGGTCGAAGAGATGTTGCGCTCGATGTAGGGCTGCTCCCTCTGGAACTCCTGTGGCTCGACCGAGAACCGCTGAACCGCCGCAGGCCACACGCCGCCGGCGAGTACCGCCGTCAGGATCCAGATCCCTACAGCCGCCGCCGGCAGATAGACGCGTCGAACCCGGATATTGACGAGGAACAGACCGGCCGAGACAACAGAGATGATCGCCAGCAGTCTCAGAGCGGGGAGCTGAGCGTTCACGTCGGTGTAACTCGCCCCCGTCACCACTCCCCGCGGCGAGAAGTTCAAACCGTATGCGCCCAGGTAGTACTGCCCGGCTTTCACGAGCGCTAGAAGACCCAGCAAGACCGAGATGTGAGCGAGGGCCGCGGGCGTGACCCCACGCAACCCGCGCTGAGGCCTGAAGGATCCATAGAAATAGTTCGCGGCGAACGCTACAACCAAGGCCAGGAAGAGCATCGACCAGAGCTGGTCCACGACGGCGTTGAAGAACGGAAGAGAGAAGACGTAGAAGCCGATGTCCTTATGGAACTGAGGATCCTTCACCCCAAAATCGACACGGTTCGCCCACAACAGGAACGTCTGCCATTGCGAGCTCGCGATCGCTCCGGCGAAGAATCCGAAGACCACTGCAGCGGCAAGCCGGATCCAGCCGAGGTACGGGGTCATCAAGTGGCGGTACTGGTCGATCGGTTCCCGACGCAACTCGTATGCCGGAGCCACGCGACTCGCGAACCAGAGGTTGAGCCAAATGAAGACCGCAACCACGACGCCGACGGCTGCGCCTACGGCGAACTGCGTCCCCAAGCTCTTGTAGAGGACCGATTGGAATCCGACTTCCTTGAACCACAACAGGTCCGTGTAGAAGTAAGCGATGAAGTTTGCGCTCAGGAGAACGGCGATGATCAGCCCGATGATGATGAAACGACGCCTCGGCGGCCGCCTCGCGGGGGGCCCCTCTCCGACCTCTCTCACAGCCACGATCGCAGAGTAAGCGGTGGGGATGTACTAGGCGGGCAGTGCCAATACCTTCCTTATCCGGTCGACGAGTTCGTCGGGGCTGAAGGGTTTGCCCACGAAATGAGCGCCTGGCCAATCTTCGGGCGCTCCTCGGGACATGCCCGTTAGCACCAGTACTGGGATGTCTTTGGTCGAAACAGCCTCGCGAAGCGCGGTGAGGACCTGCTTGCCATCGAGCTTCGGCATGATCTGGTCGAGAAGGATCACGTCGGGAGTCTCCGACAGCGCGAGCGCTAGAGCCTGCTCGCCGTCCTCCGCGAGGATGACCTCGAAGCCCTCGTCCTCGAGGACGAATTCCAGAGTCATGCGCACGCTGGCATCGTCCTCTGCAACGAGGACCTTGGTCTTAGCTGTTTCGTTCAGCTCAAAGCTCTCCGTCGATCAGGTCTGACGCGCCGGTCGGCGACGGGCTGGGCCCCGGTATCTGGTCCATCACGTCCTGCACTCCACATTCTGCCGAACTCGAGCACTCTTGTGGCGGGTCTTTGTCAGGTTTGTTGGGCGGAGGATCCTCTCCGCCTGGATCGCTGCCGGGATCCGACCCCGTGGGCTGCTCCGAAGCCGTGTTCGGAGAATCCGCTGAGGGCTGTCCGTTGTTCGCCGCTTCGGCCGTCGCGACGCTGAACTCGGCCTGTCCGCCCGTGGTCCCACCGTCGGCCGCGATCACCCCAGTCGCAACGAGCAGGCTCTCGAGTGAGGCCAGGATGGGCTTGGACTTGACGTCGAGGATGGCCGAGGCGATCGACCATTTGGCGCCATCGTCGAAGTAGCCGAAGGCATCGGTGAAGGCATCCTCCAGGCTGCCGGACGCGTTGCGGGCGATCGTGAAGCCGATGAGCAGGTCGGTCGGTTTCCGCTTGAGGTACTCCTTCATGAATCCGACCGGCTTGCCGCCGGCGAGTTCAGAGAAATAATCGAGAGGCACTCTTTGCTGCAGGCCGAGTTGGTTCTCCAGACCCTGCCCCAGTTGCTCGAGGTCACCTTCCAGCGTCACTTGCTCTTTGAGGAGCGATTGATCCCACGCGTCTTGCAGACGGAGTTGGTAAGGGATCGCCACACTGGGAAGGTCGCCCGCTACGACGGTTGCTTGGAAATATGAGTTCACGTCGAGCGGAACTTGACCGGTCGCGTCGAGCCCAACCCCTCCGACGTAGACACCGAGACGGGTTGAACCGAAGTCGCGGTCGATGCGGTAGCTCGCAGACGAAGTAGAAGCCGTCACGTCATCGAACTGCGTGGTCGTAGTTGCTTTAACTTCCACGAGAGCATGTCCGGCTTCGACTTCGAACTCCGTGGGTGAAGCGACGACGACTCTGGTGTCGGGTTGAAGCGTCGCTTTGCGATCGTCCTCGCCGCCTTCAAGAGCGAAGGTCGCTCGGGCACCCTTCTCGGTCTCGATGATGTCGCCGGGTTCGATCTCGATCGTGCTGCCGACGGAGATCGACTTCCCATCGCGGAGAACGTGAACGTCTCCCCCGCCATCGCGACGAAGTTGCATGCCGCTCAAGGCGTCCGGCCTGGAACAAGCTCCAGCTGCGAGGAGCACCACGATGAGGGCGAGAGCAGTCCGCTTCATTAGTCCTTTAAGAGTTTCGACGGGCGACTTATCCGCCTTGAGTCCGAATACGACCAGTTTCCGCCATTCCACCTGGCTCTTGAATAGTCCTTTTGGGCTACTTTTGGACCCTTCGAGGACTAGCTAAGCAGCGCCAGCGCCACTCCCGCCCTCGCTCTTTACGCCCGGATCCTCCTCGGGCGCTGCCACGGGGCCCGCTGCCTCCCCAACCTCCAAAGTGGGAGCCCGTTCCTCGGTCTGCCCGCCTTGCCTGGCCGCAGGAAGCGTGATCGTCATGGTCGTGCCCCGGTCCACGACGCTGTCGACCGTGGCCGTCCCGCCGTGAGCCTCGACGATCCTCTGGACGAAAGCCAGACCCAGGCCAAGTCCCCCATAGCTCCGCGTCTCGGACCCGTCCAGCTGATGGAAATCGGTAAAGACCTTCGAGATGTCCTTGGGATTGATGCCGATCCCCTCATCGGTGATGACGATCTTCACCGACCGCTGGCGTCGACCGTCGTCGTCGGTTCCCGTCCCCTTGGCCGCGAGCACGACCCGGCCCCCTCGAGGCGAGAACTTCACCGCGTTATCGATCACCTCTTGCAGCGACCGGCGCAGCAAACGCTCGTCGCCCGCGACCATCGGCAGCTTCCCGGGCACGTCGATCTCGAATGTGTGACTCGGGGCTCTCACTTGCCAATCGCTAGCAAGGGACTCGAGCATCTCGGCGATGTCTACGGGCTTCTCACGCGGAGCCAGTCTCCCGGCCTCCATCGCGGAGAAGTCAACAAGAAGCTCGACGATCCGTTCCAGGCGACCGGTGGACTCCAGGATCCCCGCGACGAACTTCACGGTCTTGTCACGCGGAAGGTCCTTCCGCCCGAGGATCTCGGCGTAACCCTTGATCGGTGTGAGTGGGGTTCTCAATTCATGCGAGATGTTCGCGAGGAACTCGGACTTCATCCGCTCCACTTCGCGCTCACGGGTCATGTCACGGAGAACGGTCACACCACCGTTGACCTCTCCATCGTCATCCGTTAGGACGGCGCCGACAGCAGCGATGGGAACTCGGTCCCCGTTCTTGTGAGCGATATAGATGTTGTCGACGAAGCCCTCCGACAGGTCGAAGATCGGGAGAGGAACCGCGTCGCCCTGCGAATCGCGAGCGTCGAGGATAGTCGTGACCTGTTTCCCGAGCGCGTGCTTGGCCTTCAGTCCGGTTAGCGCCTCGGCCTCCCGGTTGAACGCGACGACATTGTGATCGGCGTCGGTGGCCACGAGACCGTCCGCCATCGATTGGATGATGGTTTCGATACGGGCGCGCAGACGATGCTCTTCCCTGGCCGCGTCGCGCAGATCCTTCGTCATCTTGAACAGCGAAGACGTCATGTCGTTGAACGTCTCGCCCAGGCGGCCAACCTCGTCGTCGCCCTCGATGGGTGCCTGCGCGTTGAGGTCTCCCTCCCGAACGGCTTGGGCGGTATCGGTCAGGAGTTGGATCGGGCGGGTGATGCGGCGGCCCGAAAGCCACGCGAGACCGAGAGCGGCGGTCCCAACCGCCATCGCGACGAGGAAGAGCGTCCGGATGAAGCTTTGTCGGGTCGCGACGATGCTTGTCGCGGGCGACGAGAACACCAAGGTGGCAACCGACTCGTGCGTCGACGTGTCGATCGTGGTGAAGGCCGAGAAATATGCGTCGTCACCGAGGACCTGGCGTTCCGTCACGGGTACCTCGGACGAAACGATCTCTGTGTTGAGTTTGCGGGGCACGATCCGTTCTTTGAGGGCGCTGGGGGGAAGCGTCGTGGCGATGACTTTTCCCCCTTCGCCGACCAATGTCGCGTTAAGGAAAAGATCCTCAGACAGCTTCTCGATATCGAGGTGATTCAAGATCCTGCCGGCAACGACCACGCCTGCCATTCGGCCCGGCACCTGAGGATCCTCGACCTTCTCGGCCGCCATCACAAAAACAAGCCGCGGCCCGATGTCGATAGGGCTCGAGGCCCTCGGGCTCACCTCATCGACGATCTCCGTAACGAGCTTGGACCCATTTATCCGAAAGACGTCGGCGCCCTTGATCGACTCGACGCCATCGAAGCCGAGGACGCTGCCTTTCTCGTCGGTGAACATCAGGAAATCGAATTCGAACGGTGTCTCGTCTCCGGTCCGCAGGAGTGCCGCGGTCTCGTTCATGTCCGCGTGAGCCGCGATCGGAGTTTGAATGGAATCGCTGAGACTCGCGACTATCCCGACATCTTTCAGGACCTCGAGCGGCTGGGTGACCTCGATGTCGGTCTCAGTTGAAGCGAGCTGCTGCTTCACTCGTTCGAGGGCGTCCTTCTCGACGCTGTTGGACAGGACACCGGTGAGCGACGTTGAAAGCGCGAGGACGACGGCGACGAGCAGCGCGGCGAACGAGGCAACGAACCGCGTACGGATGCTCGAACGGACGGCGGTCCACACCCACGCAGCGACCATGAAGAAACCGAGGGCTTTCGCGCCGTGGCCGATGTAGGCATAGATCGGAACTGCTTTCGCGCTGAAGTCTGCGTCGACCGCTCCCTTGGCGGCGGTCATCACTTCGAACACGCTCAGGAGCAGAGCCGCCATCGCCAGTCGTCGCAGGGTCCTGGGTCCGGCCGTTAGCGAGCCCCACAATGCCGCGATCGCAAGGACGAACGCGGCCCCCGCGGGCGCAAAGAGCAACGGCTCCTCGACCCTGTAGGCCGCGGCCGCGGTGGCCGCCGAACCTGCGGAGCCGAGGCGGATGCCGCCCATGATCCCGACCAGGATGAAGGCGTAGCCGAGCGCGCGCAGTCCGATCAGGAGCGGGTCACCATCGGCTTCGTAGAAGCCGCCTCCGTGGAGCACCTGGGCCCCCGCGAGAGAGACGAAGCCCAGCCCGACCGTGACGCGGTTCGAAACGTCTCCCGGAACCAGTGAAGGGCGGGTGAAAGCCATCAAGGCTCCCCCCGCCGCGACCAGGAAGCCGAGGAACTCGATAGTGAAGTGAAGTGGGACGGCTATATAGCTGTCGAACATCGCGAACAGTGTCCCACTTTGCCCCCGCCGATTGCCATGTTCGGCGTCAGTCGAGCCCTTCCAGGTAGTCGACCGCGTCAGAGAATGTCGAGATCTTCACCACGTCCATGTCATCGGCGACGGCCACGGCGTCGTCATAGTTGGCAGCGGGGGCAAGGAAGATGGTGGCCCCCGCCTGCTCGGCTCCCGCGATCTTCTGCTGGATCCCTCCGATCGGACCCACGCCCCCATCGCACGCGATCGTGCCGGTACCTGCGATCTGCCGGCCGTCCGTGAGGTCTTCGGGGGTAAGTAGGTCGTAGATCGACAGCGTCATCATCAGCCCGCCCGACGGGCCTCCGATCTTTCCCGTATCGACTTCGATGTCGACGCCGGGGTCGAACCGGTAGTGCACATCCTCCATGAAGACCCCAAGGAACGGCGCACCGGGCTCCTGCGGGTTCTCCGCGGTTGGGATCGTGAGATCCACTTTCTTTCCCTCGCGTTTCACCGAGACCGCCACCTCTTCACCGATCTCGTGTTGGTCGATCAGACGTCCGACATCGCATGTCGTTTCGACAGACTGTCCGTCGATCGTGACGATCACATCGCCCGGTTCGACGACGCCCTCCGCCGGCGCGCCTTGAACCGTGTCGGTGACGCGCGCTCCGTCTCCGGTTGGGTGTCCGAAGCCGAGCTCGGCGAGAGCAACTTCTTGCGCGTGGCGCTTGGAATCCTCCATCTCGGTTTTCTGCTCCTCGATCACTTTGTCGAGAGGTCGGCCGCCGGTGACGTCGTCTTTCATGACGAGCGCTTTCGTGTCGTCGAACTGAGCCTTGATGACGTCAACGAGCGTCACCTGCGGATCGACGCTGACGGTCGTAAGCAACAGGGCTCCTTCGGATGAGTAGGTTCGAGCGTCCGAGACGCGGATCAGACTTTCGATATCGCGCACCGGGCCCGGGAGATAGAGATAGAAGACGGGGATGGGAGCGAAGAACGCGGCCAGAACGAGGCCGGTCGCGAGAACCGCGGTCAGGATGACCCGCAGCATCGATGCGGACTTCACCGGCTTTACGCCTGGGGGGTCGGGTGGTCCGAGGTCTCCTGAGAGCATGGACGGCTAAGGGTAGAAGGCTCGAACCGCTAGTCGCGCTAGGTGGTTAGCGGGCGCCGACGAAGATCGACTTGAGGCTATCGAAGGCCTCCAGGCACTTCCCAGCCCCCAGAACCACGGCCTCGAGGGGCTGAGGAGTCACATGGACGGGCACCTCAGTCTGCTGGGAGAGCAGCATGTCGAGGCCGGCGAGCATCCCGCCTCCGCCCGTCAGGGTGATGCCGTTGTTGAGCACGTCCTGGACGAGATCCGGTGGCGATTGGCCGAGACAATCGATGACCGCTTTCACGATCGCGTTGACCGGCTCGGCGATCGCTTCGCGTATCTCTTCGGACGTGATCAGGATGTTTTTCGGTAGACCGCTCGCGAGATCGCGTCCGCGCAGCTCGGCTTTCTGTTCGTTCGCCATCGGGAACGCGGACCCGATCGAGATCTTGATGCGCTCCGCGGTTCGTTCGCCGATCGCGATCGTGTACTCGCGACGTACCCAGTTCTGGATCGCCGCGTCGAGATCGAACCCGCCGACGCGCACCGCGGTGTTGGTGACCATCCCGCCCATCGATATGAGCGCGACTTCGCTCGTTCCACCGCCCACGTCGACGACGAGGTTTCCGATCGGTTCGTGAACGGGAAGGTTCGCTCCGATCGCCGCGGCGAGCGGCTCCTCGATCAGGTGACAGGTTCGGGCCCCGGCCGAGAGGGTGGCCTCCTCGACCGCCCGACGTTCGACCTCGGTCAGCGCGCTCGCCACGCAAACGAGCGCTCTGGGGCGGGACAGGCGGGTGACGCCCGATCTCTGGAGGATCAGGCGGATCAACTTTTCGGTGACTTCGAAGTCGGAGATCGCTCCGGACCGCAGCGGCCGGATGGCGACGATGTAGCCGGGAGTGCGACCGATCATCTGCCAGGCCTCGTCGCCCATCGCGAGAACGGCTCCCGTCTCTTTATTGAGCGCGAGCACAGTCGGCTCAGAGAAAAGGATGCCCCTCTGTCGTTGGTAGACGAGAGTGTTGGCCGTGCCGAGATCTATCGCGAGGTCGCGAGCCACACGAACAGCTTAGAGCGTTGGGATTAAGAAACTCGGCGAGCGGCTGCAGAGCGAGCACGGTGACGCCCCTCGGTGCGGGCGCGACGGCGAGCTTCAACGCGACGGCGAGCTGCCACGCGCTGGGCTTCGGTCATGGGAACTGGACGACCAGGAACGCGATGGGGGTCGGGGCGACGCTGAGGGCGAGCCTTGCGGAACGCACCCGGGTAGGCGCTGGGAGCGATCTTGGAAAGGGCGTTGCTGAACCCTTCGACGCTTCCCATGTGGGCGCGCTCACGGCGCTGCTGGACGAGCAAGCTGCCGATGCCGACGGCACCGACCGCGAACATGATGACGAGATAGATCAAGCTGCGACTCCCTTTTCGGTCGTATCTGCGGCCCCGGCCAAAGGCGCCTCGTGTTGCCCGCGTGGGCGCAGCCGAGCCGAACGAGCCTCAGGGTAGCAGAGGCCCCTTGAAGGGGTTCTCCGGGTCCGATGGGCATCCTGCCGGGGCTAGATCTTTGTCCTTTTTCGGACGGTTCTCAGGGCGGCGGCCGCTCCGAGGAGACCCACGACGGCCGCCCCCTTGGCCAGATCCCCTCGTTTCACGGAGCGCTTACCCACCCTCACGAGGCCTCGGCTCAGGTCGACGGTTTCGGTGAAGGCCTCGAGGTTGGAGACCTCGCAGGTGAAGCCGGCCCCCGACAGTTTCTCGGTCGAGACGACCCATGGATGCATCACGTAGTGGAGGAATCCCTCCGGGGCTTCTGCCAGGCCCATCGACCACATCCGCTTGGCGAGCCCGAACGCGATCGGCTCGGGCAGCTCGAAGCGTTTGCGGTCGACTATCTCGAGCATCTGATCGGGCGACAGTGAACCCTCGGCGGCGAGGTTGTAGGCGCCGTCCCAATCGGCAAAGACGGCCTCGTGGAGCGCTCGCGCGACATCGGTCTCGTGCACGAACTGGAGGGGGGCCGCGTATCCCTGAACCGCGAAGAGCACCGGAGTTTGCAGCGCATGGGACCACGCGTTGTCGACGTGGGGGCCGAACACGATGGCGGGGCGGAACAACGTGAACGTCACGTCGGGAAACTCCTGACGGAACTCACGCACCACGTATTCGACCTCGAGTTTGTGGGCCGGGTACGAGAAATCAAGATTCGCTCGGAGCGGCGCATCTTCGGTCAACGGGATGTCGTTGTCGGGATGCGCGCCATAAGCGACGGCGGAAGATGTGTAGACGATCTTCTTGACCCCCGCCTTCCCCGCTCCGTTGAAGACGTTCTGGCTCCCGTTCACGTTGACGTCGCGCATCTCTTGCTCGTCGTGGATCGGATCCATGATGAAAGCCAGGTGCACAACAACGTCGACATCGGTAAAGCGCGCCTCGAGGGCCGGGCTTCGGACGTCAACCTCATCGAAAACGAACTTGGGGTGGGAGAAGGCCGGACGCCGGACGTCGAACCCGATAACCCTCTCGATCCGGTCATCGGCCGTGAGCTGCTCGATCAGGCGCCCGGCGATATAGCCGGAGGCGCCCGTAACGGCGACTTTCAGGGGCTTGGAGGAACCCTTTCTGGGCATCGGCGGAGAGTACTTCGCTGTATCGCCCGGAGCGCGACCATAGGGAGATGAGTCAGAACCCCTTCGGGGACATCCCGCTGTTCCGCGAGATCCAGCGCATCCTGTCCTCCGACCAGGGACCCGTTAATTACGAGATAGCGCGTCAGATCGCCGGAACCATCGCCACGCAGCGAGAGGACCCTTCGCCGACCCCTGAGCTGAAGAACGAGATGGCCGAAGCCGTGCGTTCATCCGAGCAGTTGCTTGTCGGCTACACGCGTTTGCAGCTTGACGAACCGTTGCGCTCAACGGCGATGGGCCGCGCGACATGGGTACTTGAAACCCTCAACGGATGGAAGTGGCTGTTCGACGCGCTTGCAGAGCGCCTGACCGAGGGCATGGCCCCCGCCGAAGGTGAGGGGGCCGATGCGATGGGGGCGGTGATGAAGCAGATCACTCCCCTGTTGATGGGCATTCAGACAGGAACGCTCGTTGGCCATCTCGCGAACGAGGCGCTGGGCCGCTACGACCTTCCGATCCCTCGCGAAGATGACGGCACCTTGTTCTTCGTCGCGCCGAACCTCGCTGCGGTAGCCGATAAGTACCAGTTCGAAGCGTCGTCATTCCACAAGTGGTTCGCACTCAACGAGTCCGCTCGCCACGTCGTTGCGACATCGAGGCCGTGGACCATCAAGTACTTCCGCAGTCTCATCGTCGAGTTAACGACGGCGATCGAGATCGACGTGAGCGACCTCGAGCGGCGTCTCGTCGAGTTGCAGAGCGGCAGCATGGAGGCGCTCCAAGAAGGGATCGGCGGCGAGCGATTCATGCCGCTCGTGCCGAACGAACGACATCGTCTAGCGGCTCTGCGGCTTCGAAGCTTCAATGCGATCTTCGACGGCTACGGGAATCACGCGGCTTCCGCAGTGGCCCGGCACCTCGTCGCGGACGAGGCAAAGATCGCCGAAGGGATGGCGCGCTACGAGGCCGAGCCGAGCGAGGGCCGCGGGATGCTTGCGGGCATCCTCGGGATCGAGAGGGACCGGGCGCTCGAGACGGCCGGCTCGACGTTCTGCGCCGCGGTTGTGAAGATGCGCGGCATGGACAGCCTCAACAAGGTCTGGGACGCACCCGACAACCTCCCGACGATGGACGAGATCAAGGATCCATTCGCCTGGATGGAACGCATCCTCGTCGAGGAGTGATCGACAAAGAGATCGTCTGCGGGAGCGGCTGGGTCACCGCCGAGCTTCCAAACGACGCCGAGATCGTGGGGCCGGGGATGTCATTGCCCCTCGAGGCCGCGGGTGATCTTGAGTCCGTTGTGCGTCGCGCGCTCGACGAGCCGCTCGACCGGCCACCTCTGAGGGATCAAGTCGGGCCGGGCTCGCGGGTGACTCTCGCATTCGATGATCCGACGGTTCCTTGCTATGCACCGCTGTGGGCGGTCGCGGTGCCGATGATCGTCGAGGAACTCACCGGGGCCGGGGTCAAAGAGCGCGACATCGAGCTCGTCTGCGCCAACGCCCTGCACCGGCAGTTCACCCACGACGAGTTGGCGGGGATCCTGGGGGCCGACGTCGTGAAGCGACACGCCCCCCGGCTCAGGTCGCACGATGCGGAGGATTCCGACGCGATGGTTCATCTCGGTCGGACGCCGAGCGGGTTGGATGTGGAGCTCAGCCGGTCGGTGACGGACGCCGACCTGACGATCTATCTGAACTGCTCGACGACGCGTGGCTTCTCGGGTGGGTGGAAGTCGGTGTGCGTGGGGCTATCCGGTTACCGGTCGATCCATCATCACCACACCCCCGACATCATGAGCATGTCGCTCGACCGAAATCGCATGCACGAGATGCTCGACGAGATGGGAGCCCTCGTCGAGGATCAGCTCGGCGACGATCGCATCTTCAAGCTCGAGACTCTTCTGGCGAACCCGATCGCAGTTCACGACATCTATTCGGGCAGCGTCGGCGCGACGAGAGCGAAGATCGTCGAGAAAACGAAAGCTCATCAGAGCGCGAGACGCGACCTGATCCCCGAACCCGTCGATGTCGTCGTCTACGGAGTTCCGGACTGGAGCCCCTATGCCGCCTACTCCCACAACAATCCGATGCTGGATCTGATCTCTACGGGGCTTGGTTATCTCGGCGGGATGATCCAGGCGCTCGGCAAGCCCGGTTGCACCGTGATCCTGGCAACGCCGTGCCCGGATCGTTGGGACGACCGGCACCACCCTTCTTATAGAGAGGTGTGGGAAACGGTGATCCCCGAGACCCGCGATCCGGACGAGGCGCGGGCGCGCTTCGAGCCCGACTATGCGAACCGGGCCGATCTCATCCACAAGTACCGCTTCGAGAATGGCTTCCATCCGGTGCACGGGATCATGGCGCTATATCCGTTGAAACGACTGCGCCACGCGGCCCGCGTCATCGTGGCCCACGCCGAGGACCCGGCGATCCCACAGCACTGCGGCTTCGAGACCGCGCCGACCGTGAAAGATGCGCTAGCGATGGCGGGGGCCGGAAAGTCGGTAGCGCTGGTCGAATACCCGCCGGCCTTCAACCGCCAATAACCCCCCGGGGTTAGACGGGGAAGATCTCGCCTTCGACGGTTCCGTTTTCGATCCATAGCAGGCCCATCGAGGTGAAGGGCGCTTGGCGCTTCCACGTCGGGCTGCCGGGATTGAAGAGCAATAGACCGTCGCGATCCTCGTTGAAGGGCATGTGGCTGTGGCCGAAGATGACGACGCGAGCAGCGGGGAAACGCTTTCGCATGCGGTTCCACCGGCCCCCGCTGGCGCCGGAGTCATGGAGCATCGCGATCCGGACCCCGCCGAGCTCGAGCTCGACCTCTTCGGTCGCTCCCGCGTCCCTGACGTCCATCGCGTCGCAGTTGCCCATCACGACGGTCGTCGGCGCGAGCGCGTTCAGCTCCACGATCACTGCCGGATCCACGACGTCGCCAGCATGAAGGATGTGATCGGCCGATTCCAGATATGGCCACGCCCCCATCGGGATCGTGCGCGACATCCCCTGGGTGTGCGTGTCGGCGACGACGGCGACCTTCATACGAGCGACCTTAAAGGCATGGTTAAGGTGGGCCGGTGACCGACGAAGCCGAGGTTCTCGCTGCGTTCGATGGCGTCTATGCGGCGGCTTGCGACGCGCGGGACATCGAAGCGCTCCTTCGCTACTTCGGCTCCGACGAGGACATCTCATGGTGGGGGTCGGCCGCCTCGGAGCAATTCGCCGGGTCGGCCGGATTCCGCAAGTTCGCCGAATACATCACGCAGGTTCCGGGCCAGATCAGCTTCGAGTGGGATGAGCGGAAGGTGCGGATCGAAGGCGACGTGGGGTGGGTCAATGCGCTCGGCCTGGCCAGTGTGCTGACGGACGGCGCAAGCGAAAGCGCGCCCTACCGAGTCACGATGATCTTCCTAAAACGAGACGGTCGCTGGCTCCTGCACACGTATCACGGCTCGATCCCGAGCGTGGACTAACCCCACACACACCGTTCTTTTCCACAGTGCAAGACCTCAGGGCTCGCAGCGTGGAAAAGAATGGAGTTATTGAGGGGGTTGGAGGAGCGGGCAGGACCTCTCGATCATCGAGCGCGTCGGATAGGCGGAGTCGTCGCCCGGAAGCTTCGTCTTGCCGTCCTTGAAGTAGCCGTGACTCCACGCTCCCCAGAGGTGCTGGCGGCAATACGAGTCGACGACCATCCAATCCTTCTCGCCCTTCGGGCGCTTCAGCTCTTTGGCGTCGCCCAGCAACGGGCCCATGATGCGGCTGAATTCCTTCAACCACTCGCCGACCTTCCCGGTCTCTCGAGCGAAGTAGCTGCCGTGGCCTTCCGAAAGGAAGTCCTCTTCACCGATGCGCGGAGCGGCCCCCACCCCGCCGGGAGTAAGCCCGGCCTCGGTGTGAACGGCTCCGTGGAAGAGACGATTACGGAGCTCGACCGCGGTCAACTTCCCGTCGCCCAGCTCGCAGTCGGGTCGTGTACTGCCACATGGATAAGGAGTGCCCTTCGCGATCACGCCGCGATCCTGCGTCCGGCTCGGCCCCCGCAACGCGCGTCGAGCCAGGTACAAGGCGCGCGCATAGGTGCCGGCGATCGTCGGAGTCGCGTTCGAGGTTCCGCTGAATCCACCCGGCCCGGTTCCACCCACGGTCGGAGATCCGTAGGCGGCGGGATAACTGCTCCCGATGCCGGCGATATCGGCAGGCTTACCGGCGCCGGTGTAGGAGGCGTGCGCGCCGGGACTGACCGCGCCCACCGTCACGATCCAGTCGGGCCCTTCTTGAGAAGACTCGTAGGTCTGGTTCGGAAACAGGAACGCGTTCTCGACGCCGTTGCCGGCCGAGAAGAAGATCGTCTGGCCTCTGTCGCTGGCTCGCTTCTGCAGTTGCGTGTTCGAGCCCGCGTAGACACGCTCGCGCCCAACAGGCGTTGTGCCGAAACCGTACGAGTTCGAGATCGCGTCGATCCATGTCTGCGACATGACCCAATCGATCGCCTGTTCGGCGTCGGCCTGCGCGTTGATGTTTACGAAAACAAGGAGACACTCGGGGCACGTCCCGTGGATGTTGCCGACGGAGACACTCGTCGTACCGGTTCCGTGCGCGCTCGTCGGGCCGTGGATCTTGGTCCCGCCGAAATCGATAGCGCCGATCACCTTCGTGTCGGGCATCCAGTAGTAGTGGATCTCGTCGCCCGTGCTCTGCTTGACGGCGTCCCACTTGGCTTTGTCCTTCGCGTCGAGGCCCTCGACGGGAGTCATCTCGTTGCGGTCGTCGAGGCTGAGGTCGATCGACTCGTACGACGCGAACTCTTTAGTGCTCGGGAAACCGGGGAGCCACTTGTCGGGGGCCGTGTCGAGAGGAAGGTCGTTCGATTTCTCGCTGTCGAGCTGTTGCGGCATCTTCGAGGCCGCGAAGTCCCAGTGGTAGGGAGCGAAGGTGAAGTCGATAACAGCGACGACGGTCGCGTCGTCGATCTCTCGATCGGAGACCGCGGGAGGACCGGTGGCCTGGGCCGGTATGGGCGCGGTCAAGCTCGACAGCGCCACAACGGCGACTATCAAAGCGATGGATCGACGCACCTCAGCCCCCTCCTTGAACCAGCGAACCTTCCCTGAGGGTTCTGCCGCTCAGGGGGCGTTCCTGCCTATAAGCCGCCTGAGTTAGAGGGGGGCAGCCGAAGGACGAGAGTTCACGGGGCGGTCGGTGGGGGCTGACCGGGGGCCGAAACCTCGACCGAGTCGGGCCGCCGCCCAAACTGGGGCACCGTTCCGAGGACCACGAGGGCCGCGCTCGAGTAGACGAGCTCCTTGCATTCGCAGTTTTCAGCGAACGAGGCCGCTCCGAAGAACAAGCCGAGGACCATTAGCGCGATCCCCCAGCGCCGGTGCTTCCAGCCCCCAGTTCGCCACCGCCAAAGGATCGCGAACGTGCCGATAACGAGAGTGACGAGTCCGATGAAAAACGCGACAGTTTCATTGGTTGAGTGACGGCATTGGGCGAACTCCACGTTCTCGGTGTCGTCCGGGTCGTAGACGATCTCGACTTTGTCCCCTGCCTGCGTGGTGTCGGGGTCCCCGCAATAAGGGAAAGAGTCCGTGACAGTGAATCCGATGTCGTCCTGGAACTCGATGTCCACAGTGAAGGACTCGACGCGTCCAGGGCCGAATCGTCTTGTGCTGCCCCCCGTGATCGTCGCGGTCGTGTGAACGCCGCTATCGACCAGGGTCTGGGCCTTACGCGCGTCGGACGGGGCGCCGATCGTCATGGCGAAGCCGATGACGAACAGGCACACGCCGATGATTCCCCAGGCCCGTTGGACGATGAACCCGATCGTTGGGAACGCTCCTTGCCTAGTCCCTGCCTCCGCAGGCGGGGCACTTGGGGTCCCGCCTTACCTTCACTTCCGAGAAGGTAGTGGACTGGGCGTCAAAAACAAGTAGGCGGCCCGAAAGTGATTGGCCGTATCCGATGATCAGCTTGAGCGCCTCGTTGGCCTGGAGCGTCCCGACGATGCCCGGCAGCACACCGAGAACGCCGGCCTCCGAGCAGTTAGGAGCAAGCTCGGGCGGCGGGGCCTCGGGGTAGAGGCAGGCGTAGCACGGGCCGTCGAACGGGATGAACGTCGAAACCATGCCCTCGAACCTGAAGATCGAGCCGTGCACGACGGGCTTGCGCAGATCGACGGCCGCATCGTTGAGCACGTAGCGAGTCTCGAAGTTGTCGGAGCCGTCGATGATCACGTCGTACTGACTGATGAGCTCTTTGACGTTGTTGGCGTCCATGCGGAACGGATGCATCTCGACCTTCACGTCCGGGTTGAGCTTCTCGAGAGTCTGCTTAGCGGATTCGGCCTTCGAGACACCGAGGCGATCGGTGTTGTGAATCACCTGACGCTGGAGGTTGCTCGCCTCGACGACGTCGGAGTCGACGATGCCGAGGGTGCCGACGCCGGCCGCCGCGAGATACAGAAGCGACGGAGAGCCGAGCCCACCCGCGCCGATCGACAGCACCTTCGCGTCGAGCAGCTTCTGCTGTCCGACCTCTCCGACTTCCTTGAGGATCAGGTGACGCGCGTAGCGATCTCGCTGGTCCGGATCCAGAACCTTCGGGATTTCGAATTCAAAGCCGAGGTCTTTCCAGCGAGAGAACCCACCGCGCATGTTGACGACGTTCTCGTAGCCGAGCTCGAGCATCGTGCGCGCAGCGAACACGCTTCGAACTCCGGTGGCGCAGTAGACGACGACCTCGGCCGACTTGTCGGAAACGACGTCCTCGACACGGCTCTCGAAGTGGGCTCGAGAGAGGGTCTTGGCCCCCGGCAGGATCCCGACGGCCCATTCCTCGTCCTCGCGGACGTCGAGCAGAACTGGGGCGTCTTTATTGTCGAGCCGCTCTTTGATCGACTCGGGATCGATATTCGGGAGCTCCGTCCGGAGCTGTTTGAGGATGTCTCGGAAGTTAGTCATCTATATACCTTACAATAAGTGCTAAGTCCTAGCCCAGGGCGGCGAGGACATCGCGGGCCGTCGGGTTCACGAGGAGCCTGTCACCTATCTCTATCGTCGGCACCGTCCGGTAGCCGCCTGAGGCGGCGATGATCCGCCGATCGTGGGTCGGATCCTCGTCGAGGTCGACCTCGACGAAAGAGACCCCCTCCTCGGCGAGCTGGCGTTTAAGGCGCCGGCAGTGACCGCACCAGGTGGTCGAGAACATCGTGACCCTCTTCGATTCCATTTCAGGCTCCATTGTCCGTGTTTAGCTAACGTCCCGTCATGGATACCGATTCCCCTCCGGAGGCCACTTGAAAGCCGTCGTTTTCGCGGGCGAGGGCAAGGTCAGGGTCGACGACGTGGCCAAGCCCGAGATCCAGGACCCCGGCGACGCCATAGTCGAGGTTCGCCGCTCGGCCATCTGCGCCTCGGATCTCCATGTTCTGGACGGCAAGACGCCTGGGATGCGAGAGGGCGGAGTCATCGGCCACGAGTTCGTCGGGATCCTGCGGGAGATGGGCGAAGGAGTGGACAAGCACAACGAGGACTCTCGGGTCCTGGGCTCGTTCCTCATCGCGTGCGGGACCTGCGCGCACTGCACCGCCCGGAGGTTCAACTTCTGTTCCAACCGGCGAGCCCTCGGGCTGGGCACGCTGACCGGCGACCTCGATGGGGCCCAGGCCGAGTTCGTGCGGGTGCCCAACGCCGATCTCAACCTGAAGCCGCTGCACGGAGCGCTCTCCGGGCTATCGGACGAAGAGGCTTTGTTCGCCGGCGACATCCTCACCACCGGTTTCTATGCGGCAACGCTGGCCGGTGCCGGCGAGGACGAGACCGTCGTCGTCATCGGAGCCGGTCCGGTTGGGTTGTTCTGCGCTTCGGCCGCGGTCAGGTTGGGCGCACGGGTCATCGTGCTCGACCAGGACGCGGGCCGCGTGAAGTTCGCCAAAGAGCAGATGGGCCTCGATGCGATCGACGTCTCGTCGTCGGATGCGTCGGCGGAAGTGAACGCGGCGACCGAGGGACGTCTCGCGGATGTCGCGGTCGACGCGGTCGGCGCTGTCGAAGTGGTCAAGACAGCGATGAAGTGCGTGCGCGATGGGGGCCGGGTCGCGGTGGTCGGCGTGTACGGGCAGGAACGCTACGAGCTCCCGATGGGCGTCGCGTGGGTGCGAGGGATAGACATCAGATTCTCGGGCATGGCCAACATCCACGCGCACTGGGACGACGCGTTGATGGCGATAGCGAAAGGCGAACTCGAGCCCACGAAGATCATCAGCCACCGTCTTCCGCTCGACGATGCGGAAAAGGGCTACGAGCTCTTCAAATCGCGCGAAGCGCTGAAAGTCGTCTTCGAGCTCTAGCGCGACTGCCAGTCGGACATGAAGTAGCTGCGCTCATCGGATCTCGCAACCATGAGGGTCTTCCGCTTTCCATTGGGGTGCACCTTGAAGATGCCGTTGTGGTCGAACGCGATCCATCTGCCGTTGGGAGCCCACGCGGGATTGAGTCCAACCCTTATCCAATGCGGATGACTTCCGTCCCTTTGCATAACGAAGATGGCCCACCCGCGAGGGAAGGAGTGCACGTAGGCAATTTTCGAACCATCCGGGGACCAGTTCGGTTCTCCTTCATGGACATGGCTGTTGGTCAGATTCGCCTCACCCGTTCCGTCGGGAGAGATAACGAAGATGTCTTGGTTCTGATGGCGGTAGCTCATGAATGCGATCAACTCGCCATCCGGCGACCAAGCAGGCTCGAACTCCTGGAAGCTGTTGTTCGTGATCTGGCGTTCATTCGTACCGTCTGAGTCGACGATCCAGATCTCCGAGTCATTCCAATAGCCACGCACGAAAGAGATCTTCTCGCCGTCGGGGGACCAGGTAGGGCTGTTCTCATCGACGTCGTTGTCCATCACGCGAATACGATCCGAGCCATCCGAATTCATGCTGCAAATCTCGCGGCCGGGACTGCCGGCTCGGAAGCTGCCGTGACAACCGAAGGCGATCTGCTGACCGTCCGGCGAATACTCAGCCTCGCCGTCCCACCGAGCGTTTCTGGTCAGTCGCACTAGATGCGATCCGTCCTCGTCAGCACTGAATAGCTCGGATTCATCGCCTCGCTCGCAACCACCGCACCCGCCGAAAACGATCCGCCCGTTGTGCCCCGGAAAGGCCGCCTGCGTGGGAGCGGAGGAAGCCACGAGTGCACTCGTCACGAGCGCACAGATCAGGGCGCTTTTCATAGAAGGGGCCATATCAAGAAGACGCCTTGGCTAGAGGTTCTGATGCTTGCACTGCCGATGAGTTTCGCGCTCCGGGCCGTCTATACATATAGAGGCGGATATCCAAGGGAGGCAGACATGCTCGGATCGAGTGAGGCATTTCAGGGGTTCGCAGTTCCCGATGTGGCCGCTGCAGAGAAGTTCTACGGAGAGACGCTCGGGCTCAATGTGGAGATGCAGGAACAGATGGGGCTCACGCTCCACCTCGGAGGGGGCCGGGACGTCTTCATCTATCCCAAGCCCGACTTCCAGCCGGCGACCTACACGATCCTCAACTTCCCGGTTCCCGACATCGATGCCGCAGTGGATGGACTGACGGAGCGGGGTCTGAAGTTCGAGCGCTACGACGGCTTCGAGCAGGACGAGAAAGGCATCGCACGGCCCGAGACTCCGGAGCAGGGGCCTCAGATCGCGTGGTTCAAGGATCCGGCAGGCAACATCATGTCGGTCCTCCAGCAGTAGACGCCGCTAGCCCTCCTCGGGGAGCCGATCGAGACCTTTCTGGATCGCGTAGCGCATCAGTTCGTAGCGCTTCCGCAGCTGCAGTTTGGTCAGGATGTTCTGAACGTGGTTCTGAACGGTCTTCGTCGAGATGAACAGCTTCGTTCCGATCTCCGGATACGAGTAGCCCTTCGCGACGAGTCGCAGGATCTCGTTCTCGCGCGGAGTCAGGCCGGGTTCGGCCGCCGCGGGTGTAGCTACTCGACGGAATTCATCCAGAACCATGGCAGCCAGAGACGGAGTGAAGACGGGCTCGCCATCGCGAACACGTCGAATCGCCTCGACGACCTCCTCAGTTGTTGAGCTCTTCAGGAGATAGCCGGATGCACCGGCTTTAACGGCTTCGAGCACGTCCTGCTCTTCCGCAGACGCGGACAACACGAGGACGCGAACGTGCGGAGATTGCTCGACGATCAAGCGAGTCGCTTCGACCCCGGACACGGTTGGCATCTGAAGGTCCATGAGCACGACGTCGGGCATCGTGGCCAGGGTCTGTTCCACGGCCTCGCCGCCGTCGGATGCCTCGCCGACGACTTCGGCCCAGGCAACGGCTTCGAGATCGCTTCGGACTCCATCCCTCCACATCGGATGGTCGTCGGCTATGAGGACCCTGATCGTCTCCGTCATTGGTCTCCCTCGCTCAGGGGGATCCTGAATTCCACCTCTGTGCCCGTCTCGGGTGACGAGTCGATAGTCATCCGGCCCCCGAGGTCCTCGGCTCGCCCTTTCATGCTTCGCAGGATGCCCGCTTTGCCGGCCTCTCGCATCTTCGCTTCGTCGTACTCGAAGCCGCGGCCCTTGTCTCGCACCGTGACAACGAGCGACGGTCCGTCGATTTCGGCAAATACCGTCGCGCCCTCGGCCCCCGAATGTGCGGCGACGTTGGTCAGCGCTTGACCGACCGCGGCGGCCACTTCGCCCACGATCGCGGCAGGCAAGTGCAGCGGGCCGACCGAGCTGACCGTGACGTCGATACCTCCGACTTTGCGGGCTGATGCTTCGAGCGCCTCACGGAGAGACGCGAGCCCGGTCGGAGCATCGTCCGGATCGCGGAGGATCAACGAGCGCAGCTCGACCTCTTCCTGGGCTGCCATCTCTGCGAGTCGCATGACTTCGGCGGGATCGGCAACCGGCGCGGTAGCGAGCTCGCGCCCGCGCTTATGGATGTAAGTGAGCGCTTGGAGGACGGAATCGTGGATCCGGCGCGCGAGGGTCTCTCGCTCTTCGAGCCGCGCCGCGCGTTCGCGTGCCACAAGCGCCTCTTGCGAAGCTTCGCGAAGAGCCGTGGCCGAACGAACGAGGATCCTCGACACGAGGCCGATAGCGACGCCGGCGACTATGTAGTTGAGGGCCGCTCCTGTCAGGTTCTGAACCTGTGCCGAGGTGAGCTCGTTTAACGGCACCCCATTGAGGGGCCTCGACGCGACCTGTGCGAGACCGAGCGTGGCCCCGGCCGCGAGTCCCGCCCATGATCCTCTTGCAGCCCCCCAGAACAGGGCCGCGCTCAACGGGTAGCCGGTGGCGAAGAACGGTCGGCCGGAGACGACTCCACCATGTTCGATCACCAGACCCGACGCGCAGATAAGCCATACGCACAGCACGATGTCGCCGTAGAGCGCGGCCGGGGTCCACGAGTGGTCCGTGACGGAGAGCCAGACGGTCCAGGCCGCGGCAAGGGCGATCGAGGCCCACGCGAGCCATTCGTGTCTGAACTCCTCGGACGCGGTCGCCGCCAGCACGATCATCCAGCCCAACCACATCCAGCGGAAGAGCAGGACGCCGCGAGCAAGCGTCCGCCTGAAAGCTTCCGGATCGTCGATGTCTATCCCTGCGACGCGCATACCGGCAGGTTGACACGACCCGGCGTCCGCCGCCATCACCGCAACTACCCAGTCGATTGCCGGATGTACCCAGACGGATCTAGGGCGATATGCCCGCCGATCTGAGCACTTACTCGTCTGGTTGCGACACGGCCCATTCCCGATGCTCAACAAGCAAGGAAAAGAGCTTCGGAAAGGAGCCGGCAGATGGCCATCGCGGTCAGTGAGAAGAGAGTCAAGCCGTCGATCTCAGAGATGGTGAAAGCGACACCACAGTCGAGGGATCGCTTCGTCGATCTCTTACGCGCGCTGAGCATCGTTGTTGTCGTGTTCGGCCACTGGCTTGCGGCCGTCGTCTATTGGGACGGCCACACGCTCCGCGGCACGAGCGCACTCGATGAGATCTCGTGGGCCTGGATGTTGACCTGGGTCCTCCAGGTGATGCCGCTGTTCTTCTTCGTCGGCGGCTTCTCTAACTCCGTGAGCATCGCCTCGATGCGAAAGCGCGGGGCCACCTACGGCGACTTCCTGAGATCGAGGATCGAGCGGATCATGCGACCCACCCTCGTCTTCGTGGGCGCGTGGGTAGTCATCGCGACGGTCGCCGACGTGATGTTCGGAAGCGATGCCGTGCGAGCCGCAACTCCACACATTGCAAAGCCGCTTTGGTTCCTGTCGGTCTACGTGCTCGTCATTGCCTTGTCACCGGCGATGCTGTCGCTGCACAAGCGCTACCGGCTCAAGGTGCCGATCGCGATGGCCGTCGCGGCAGCGTCGATCGACATCGCCAGGGTTCTGTTTGATATCCCGAACCTCGGCTACTTGAACTTCGCGTTCGTGTGGCTCTTCCCCCACCAGCTCGGCTTCTTCTACGCCGACGGAACGCTCCCGCGTCTCGGCAAACGATTCGCAGCAATGCTCGCAGCGGGAGGGTTCGGAGCTCTTGTGGTGCTCACCAATATCGGCGTCTACAGCAGGAGCTTGGTCGGAACGAAGTCGACGGACCTGTTGTCGAATAACGATCCCCCGACGATCTGTCTGATCGCGCTTTCTCTGGGCCTGATCGGGATCGCCATGGCGGTTCGGGAAGCCGTGAATCGCAGGCTCGCGAAGCCCAAGCCGTGGGCGGTTGTCGTCGCAGCGAACTCGATGATCATGACGGTCTTCCTCTGGCACTTGACGGCCTTGATCGTCGTGGTCGCGGTTCTCTATCCGCTCGGCTTCCCGCAGCCGGACGTGGGGACGCTTGCATGGTGGATCACCAGACCTCTGTGGTGGGCTGCCGCGAGTGCCGTGCTCGCAGTGTTCGTTGCACCTCTCGTTCGTTTCGAGCGGCCGCGAGTCAAGACCCGTGAGGTCGAACGGCCACCGCTGGGAACTCCTCAGGTGGTTGCAGGGATCACTCTGCTGATCGTCGGACTCGGAGGACTCGCTCAAGGTGGTTTCGCAGGTCTGTTCTCGCCCCACGGCACCGAGCTTGCGTTCTTTACGGCCAACCCATTGTTGAGCGCGTTCCACACGTGCGCTGGAGCTGCTCTGTTGCTCGGAGGGGGTCGTCGCTCCATGGCGCTTTCCCTCGTGCTGCTCGGTGTCGCCGAGCTCAGCCCTCTTGCAGACGTTCTCGGCAACTTCGCTCCGATCACCGGCGCGAACGCAGTGCTGCATCTCGTCACCGGCGCCGTCCTCGGTCTCGCCGAGCGGCCTCGTATCGAAAGGAGAATTCGATGACCGGCCCGTCCGATACCCAGGTCAACTACACAGTGAAGGAGCCAGAGGACGTCTCGCTCTACGGCGCCAACATCGAAGACAGTGTCGTCGGGACGTGGTTCGCTCGCCTCGGAGTTCTTGCGGTCCTGATCGGAGCCGCCTTCGGTTACCGGTATGCGGTCGACCAGGGCTGGATCGGCCCCGCAGGTCGAGTGCTCTTGGGTGTCTTAGTCGGCATCGGTTTCTTGGTCGGAGGCCATTCCGCACGGGATCGCAAGTGGTATCCGGTCGCGAGTGCGATGAGCGGCGGCGGGATCGCGATCCTGTATCTCTCAACACTTGCCGCATTGGTTCGCTTCGAGTTGATAACGCCGCCGACTGCATTGATGGCGCTGACATCGATCGCTCTATTGAGTGCGGTGCTGTCGATCCGTTACGACTCTCTTTCGCTATCGGTTATCGCGACGGTCGGGGCATTCGCAAACCCCTTCCTGATCTCGTCAGGCGAACCCAATGCCACCGCTGCTCTCACTTATGCCGTAGCCATCGACGTGGGCATCGTTTATCTCGCTTACGCCGGGAAATGGAACGTTCTCAACAAGATCGCGTTGATCGGATCGGCCTTGATCTTCGTAACGGTTGGGCCGGGGACGGTCGATGGTGTCGGTTTCGCATCTGTCATGTGGATCATCTTCACTTGCGTCCCGTTCCTGCAGGTGCTGAGCGACCGCACGCGTCGAGTCATGGTTGAGGCGGGGATGCTCGTGACAGTCTCGGGCCTCTACTTCGCAGCAGGCATGCATCTGTTACGAGGTGACTCCAGCGTATCCAGAGGTGTCTTCACAGTTTGTCTCGGGCTCGCGTGTGCAGGGTTCGCGGCGATCGCTCACACAGACGACCGGACCCGACCGCTGCTACGCGACGTGATGGCCGCGCAGGCGATCGCATGGCTCACACTGGCAGGACCTATCGCGCTGAACGGCCTCACGGTTCCTCTTGTGTGGTCGGTCGAAGGGGCGTTGCTCGCGTGGCTGGGTAGTCGCATCGCAGATGACCGAGTCATCGCCCTGTCGGTTGTCTTTCTGGGGGCCGGACTCGTCGGAGCGGTCGATCACATCGCTTCATATCGACCGGATGCCCTGTTCCTCACCGGAGGCGGAGCGGTGGCCGCAGGTCATCTGGTTGCATTCTTCTCGGTCGCCTGGCTTGTTTCCCGGCGTGCGTCGGAGAAGGGCGACATACATCCTTTCGTCGGGGTTGGGTTGATGACGATGGTGACGTTGCTTTCGATCGTTTGGCTAAGCAGAGAGGCGTCGTTCGAGGTTCTGCGCAACTCGGGACCGGAGAGTGAGCTCGCAGCGGTGCAGTTCGCCTACTCCGCGCTGTGGTCGGTTATCGCAGCGCTGCTCCTGGCGGGTGGGATCCTGAAGAAGGTCCCATGGGCCCGCTACTTCGGGGTCGCTCTCTTCGGAGTCGTCATCGCCAAGATGCTGACCGTCGATGTCTGGCAGTTGAGCGTGCTCTACCGGATGCTCGTGTTCGTGGGCCTCGGCGGTCTGCTGCTCGCATGCTCGCTCATGTACAACCAATTCAGGGATGCGATCTCGGCCAAGACCTGAGCCGAACGGCAAGAAGCATCTAAGGGGGCCCCGGAGACGGGGCCCCTTTCCTGCTATCAGGTGCCGCCTCGGCGCATCGAGCGCGCCTCTCCCACCGAGCTGATGGCCGCGGCCGATGTCACCAGTGCGACGTGCGAGAACGCCTGCGGGAAGTTCCCGAGGAGTCGACCCGTGCGCGGGTCGTATTGCTCCGACAACAGATAGAGATCGTTGGATGTCGCTACGAGACGCTCGAACATCGCTTCAGCCTCATCCTGGCGACCGAGAAGGACCAGACAGTCGACCAACCAGAAGCTGCACATGAGAAAGGTTCCCTCACCGGGCGGCAGTCCGTCGTCGACCTCTTCAGTTCTGTATCTATGAACGAACCCGTCGATCACGAGGTCGCGCTCGATGGCTTCGATCGTGTTGCGCATGACCTCGTCGTCGGCTCGAACGAAACCGACGAACGGCAACATCAACAAGGACGCGTCTAACTCCGAGCTGTCGTAGGCCCTCTTGAAGCGTTGGGCGTCGTGGTCGACCCCTTGAGCCATGACGTCGGCGTGGATCTCCTTCCGAGTCTGGCGCCACCGATCCAAAGGTCCCTTCGCGCCGAACATCTCCATCGCCTTGATGCCACGATCGACGGCGACCCACGCCATCACCTTTGAGTGAACGAAGTGCTGGGGACCGGATCGGACCTCCCAGATCCCGTCGTCGGGATCGGTCCAGCGCGCGCAAACGTGTTCGACGATCGTCTTTTCGATCTCCCACGCATGATCGGGAGTCTCGAACCCGGCCCGTCTGGCCGAGTGGAACGAGTCCATGACTTCGCCGTACACGTCCAACTGGAACTGCATGTGCGCCGCGTTCCCGACTCGGACCGGACGCGAACCGGCGTAACCGTTGAGCGGGAGCTCGTACTCGTGAAGGCGGCGCTCACCCAGAACGCCGTACATGATCTGCATGTCCTCGGGATCTCCTGCGACCGCACGAAGCAACCAATCTCGCCACGCCGCAGCGGAGTCCGTGTATCCGTAGTCCAGCAATGCGTCGAGCGTGAACGTCGAGTCGCGCAGCCAGCAGTAGCGGTAATCCCAATTGCGCGGCCCCCCCAGTTGCTCGGGAAGCGATGTCGTGGGGGCCGCGACAACACCACCCGTTGGCGCGTAAGTAAGCCCTTTGAGAACGAGGAGGCTACGCATGACCTCGTTTCGCCAAGGGCCCTCGTGGGAGTACGTGTCCGCCCAATCCGTCCAGAACTCCTCGGTGCGCTCGATAAGAGCCATGGATCTATGGGGTTCAACCGCGGGAGAAGCCTTGTGCGACGGGTGATACGACACCAGGAACGGCACTTGTTGACCCGCCCGCACCGTGAACTCAGCGCGCACGGCTGAGTCAGCCACCTCCAACTCGACCGGTGACGAAAGGTCGAGCGCATCACGGCCCCCCACGGCCTCGATGATCCCGTCGTGGTTCCGGAACCACGGCACGATCGAGCCGTAGTCGAAGCGGGGCCGGTAATCCATGATCATGGCGACTTCGCCCTCGATGCCCTCCACTAGACGGACGAAGAGGTGTTCCGGTAGATCCGATCGTTTGGTGTCGGGGAACGCGGCATCCTCCACAACGAGGCAGTCGATGAGGGAAACGGTTCCGCTCTCGCACACGAAGGTCGTTTCGAGCACGAGCGAGTCTCCGCGATACCGCCGTTCGATCGTCTGCACGTTGTCGGATGGCCGGATCGACCATCGGCCGGCGCTCTCGTCGTGGAGGATCGAGCAGAAGCAGGATGCGGAATCGAAGCGCGGCCAGCACAACCAATCCACCGATCCATCGAGCGAGATGAGCGCGGCCGACTCCATGTCGCTCAGGAACGCATAGTCCTCGATCGGGTTCGGGGCGTCGGTCATGGCAGACCCGAAAGCCTTCCATCGATCGGGCTCATCGCTCGCCTCCTTGCCCCGGGAATAGTTATCACAACTAATTAGTTATGCTAAGTGCATGACAGACATCCAGCACGACATCGATATCGAGCTCGTGGCCCGCCTACGGCTGGCCGTGGGACGTCTGGCTCGCCGCCTCAGGCAGCAGGCGGAGGCCGACCTCACGCCGTCGGGGCTCTCGGCCCTGGCGGTCATCGAGCGCGGCCCCCTCACCCTGGGCGAACTGGCGGCTAAAGAGCGGGTTCGGCCCCCCTCGATGACCCGCATCGTGGCGAAGCTCGAGGAATCGGGCCTGGTGAATCGGAGCCCAGATGAGAAAGACGGCCGCGTGTTCCGGGTGGCATTGACGACCGAGGGTCGGCAAGCGATCCAGAAGATCAGAACCCGCAAGAACGCGTATCTGTCCAAGAAGCTCCGCTCGCTTCCGAGCGACGAGATCGACGCGCTCGAGAAAGCCGTCGGGACGCTGGAACGGATCCTGGAGGCTGACGCTTAAGTGAATCTGTTGAAACGCGCGTGGGGTGGGACGTTCTCCTCCCTGCGCATCCGCAACTATCGCCTCTACTTCATCGGCCAGATCATTTCCATGAGCGGCACCTGGATGCAGGTGGTCGCGCAGTCGTGGCTCGTCTTGAGATTGACCGGAAGCGGTGTCGCTCTCGGTCTCGTGACCGCGCTCCAGTTCCTGCCGGTCCTCATCGCGGGAGCATGGGGTGGAACGCTCGCCGACCGCTTCGACAAACGGATGCTCGCGACGTGGACGCAAGTCATCGCGGGAGCTCTCGCACTATCGCTCGGACTGGTTGTGGCGATCGGCGTCGTCGAGCTCTGGATGGTCTATGTCTTCGCGTTCGCGCTCGGCTGTGTGGCGGTCGTCGACGTGCCCGCTCGCCAAAGCTTCGTCATGGAGATGGTGCCGGAGAAAGACGTGCCTAACGCGATCGGCTTGAACACGACGATCGTCACATCCGCCCGCATCGTGGGGCCCGCGATCGGCGCGGTCCTCATCTCGGTGGTGGGCCTTGCCTGGTGTTTCCTCATCAACGGGGTCTCGTTCATCGCAGTGATCGCCGGACTGAGGATGATGAATCCCGCGGAGCTTCGTCAGGTTAAGAAGGTCCCCCGGTCCAAGGGTCAGGTGCGCGAGGGACTTCGCTACGTGTGGGCGAACGCCGAGCTGCGCTCGACGCTTCTGCTCATGTCGATCGTCGGGACGCTCGCCTTCAACTTCAGAGTCGTGCTTCCCTTGATGGCCGATTCGGAGTTCTCGGGAGGCGCCGGCGTCTACGGCCTTCTTTCATCCGTCATGGGAATCGGCACATTGTTCGGAGCGCTTCTTTCCGCTCGCAGGGCGCGTCCGACGCGAGCTCTTCTGGTCGGCTCCGCGATCTTGTTCGGGGTCTTCATGATGGCCGCGGGATTGGCGCCGAACCTCGGGCTCGAACTCGTGGCGCTCGTTCCCCTCGGCGCGGTCAGCATCGTCTTCGTTGCGACGGCGAACGCCACGCTCCAGCTGAACTCAAGCCATGCGATGCGGGGCCGCGTTATGGCTCTTTATTCGGTCGTCTTCCTCGGGTCGACCCCGATCGGTGGTCCGTTCGTCGGCTGGCTGGCCGAAGCCTTCAACGCGCGGATCGCGTTCCTCGTGCCGGGTATGGCCACCTTGGCGGGCGGGATCTGGGCGATGTACGGCCTGCGCAAGGCCAAGCTCGCCGAGGGAAGCGTCGAGGTCAGTCCCGAGCTGCCCGAGGACCCCAGCTTCGCGTGGCAGGCGATCACGCGGCCTGTCCGGGCAGTCGGGGCCGCGGGCCGGTGGATCCGCTACACCGCCGAGGACTTGGCGGCTCGGAGCCATCACCGCAGCTCACGGCGCTCGGACGGCCTGGATGACTAGGCGTTCGGTCGAACCACAGGGTCCGTAGAGGAACTGGGCCGGATATCCCTAATTACCAGGGGCGAACCTCAAACCCTTAGGAGATATCCATGTTGCGCAAGATCGCCCTACTGCTCGCCTCCGCCTCGATCGCCGCGACGGCACTGACGTCTGCTGCGCCGGCGGCTCCGGCCCGCTCCGTGGCAGGGCCAGACATCGGCAAGCTCGCCTACCAGCCCGAGCCCTCGAATCTGTCGATCAACCCACTGCCGGACCCCGCGAGCGTGCCCAAGGCGAACCCGCTGGGGAACTGGAACGCTTACGACCTCAACGCCTTCGAGACGCTCTGGTATCCGCATCGCCAAGCCGGAGACACGACCGACGACGATGCTCCGGGTGGCGCGATCTCCCACGGCACCTGCACTCCGACGAGTTGCGGGAACCATTCGCTCGAGTTCGTGAAGTTCTGGAAGAAGTCGATGGCATCCCTCGTCGCACCGATGGGCGGCACCGTCCACGCGTATCCGTTCGAGAACGAGGCCAGCGACATCCCGCCTTACGTCTTTGCAACGCCGGGCGGCAAGGCCTACAACCTTCAGGCGACCATCCCGGGGGCCGTTCATCCCGAGCAGATGGTCATCGTGTCGGGCCACTACGACCAGACGGACTCCGGTCCGGCTTCGGCCTGGGACTCCGCCGAGGGACACGCAACCGTTTTCCGCATCGCGAAGTTGATGACCGACTATTGGAAGAAGACCGGAACGCAGCCCGCGGTGAGCGTCAAGTTCACGGCCTGGGCCGGCGAGGAGTCGGGCACCAACGGTTCCGAGGCCTTCATCCGCGACAACATCCTGCCTTTCTCCGGACTTCGTCCTCTCGGCTACTTCAACCTCGACCCTTGCGCCGGCGCCTACCCCGCGTTCTACCGCGGCAACCCCGCTTACCAGGTGAAGATGGTCATGCAGTTGAGCGATCCCGCCAAGAGCGTGATCCCCGAGGCCGCGGAGCGCATCAAGGCGTTCAACAAGCAGGCGCGCGAAGTGCTCGGCGACGTCATGAACCACCTCGACGACAAGCTGACCGATGTTCCGACCTCGCCCGAGGTCTTCATCTCGGACGAAGAGGCGAAGAAGCTCGGCGTGCCGTCGCAAGAGGACATGGTCGTTCCGGCCCTCGGTGGTCTGGCGATCTTCTCGAGCGACTACGCGAGGTTCGAAGAGATCGGTGTTCCGATCATCAACCTGTTCCCCGACATGTTGGGTGCGCACGCGGGCGGCGCGACCAAAGACCCGGGTTGGCACGTGGACGGCATCGCGCTGTTGCACACGCCGAACGACAATCTTCGCAACTTGAACGCATTGACCGGACCGGACCAGACGGGACTGACCGCTTCGCAGGGTTGGTACAAGGGCCTCGAGTTCTGCGCGCACATGCACTCGTGGTTCATGCTCCAGCCCAACATGGGTGGCGCGGTGCCCAAGACCAACGGGCCGGTCGCCTACTTCGAGGCGCTGCACGACGATCCCGCCCCGCTCAAGCCGGGCAAGGCACTCACGTTCGATGCAACTGGAAGCCGCGCTTACGTCGGCGACAAGTTGGTCAACGCGAGCGGCCTGAAGTTCAGCTGGAACTTCGGCGACGGAACGACATCGAGCGACCAGATTACGAACCACGCTTTCTCGAAGAATGGGAACTACGAGGTCGTGCTCACCGTTACCGACTCGAGCGGCCGCTCCGATCAGATGACGCTGAAAGTCTCGATCGGCGAATAGCAACGCTCTGGAAGGTTCTAACCAACCGCTGGAGATAGCTCTAGGCAGCTGACCAAGCTAAGTGCGTAACCAGAACGCGCCCTCGTTTGCCGATTCCTTCAGTGGACGAAGTTCACTCTTAGAACTCGGGGATGACATGGGCGTTGCAAACGCGATCAGGCGGGGATTCACCGACAGGAAGATCGCTCGGCGGGTTGCCGGCGATCCTCTGACCGTGTCAGGGGACCACTCATTCGTTGATCGAGTCCGAGATCAGGAGTTCCTGATGCTCATCCGTTCGACGATGGGGATCGCGGACGGAGAGTTCGACCGAGGCCTCTAGCTTGCTTGGGCTTTCTTTTCCTTCTCGGCCACTATCTCGGCCGCGCTCTTCGCGCAGCCTGGGCAGAACTTCGAGTCGGCCGGGATCTCGGTGGCGCAGAACGGACACGGCCCTTCGACCGGCTGCGCCTGGTAGCCCTCTTTCAGTCCAGTCTTGAACTCTTTGCCGGCCTGGCCCATAGAGCGGGCGAGCTTTGGCAACCTGGTTGCTCCGAACAGAAGCAACAGCACCAGAAGGATGATGAGCATCTCTCCGCCGCCTGGAAAACTCATGGCGTTTTCTCCTCTCGGTCGCCCGCCAAGCGGGCGATGATCTCCTCACCGACGAAAGAGACGTCCTCTTCATCGGCGATCTGGAACGGCAGCGCGCCGAGCCCGACGATCACTTCCTCGACTCCGAGCTCCGCGAGCGAACCGATCTGATCGACTACTTCGCTCACAGTCCCGGCGATCCGGCCGGCCCGGAACTCATCCCAGGATACTGCCGGGCCCCCGCTAGAACTCCGCAAAACTCCATCTGGAGTGTGGGCGATGAGGTTCTCGAAGCGGGCCTTGAGGTCGGCCTCGTCGGTTCCGGCCATGACGTAGGCGCCGACCGAGCGGCGCAGTGACTTGGGATCGCGGCCCGCTTTCTCGCAGGCCGCATCCGCGACCTTGGCTCTTTCCTTGTAGGTCTCGATCGAGCCGATCCACGAGAAGTTCCAGCCGTCGGCGTGTGCGGCCGCGGTGGCGAGCAGCTTGTCGCCCTTGCCGCCGACCCAGAGCGGGGGCCGCGGAGATTGAACGGGCCCGGGCCTGCAGATCGCACCGTCTATTAAGTAGTGCTCGCCCTTGAAGATGAGCTCCTCGCCTTCGAGGAGCCGAGCGATGATCTGGAGGCTCTCGCCGAGGCGTTCGATGCGAACCCCGGGTCGATCGAAGTCGATGCCGGCGGCTCGATACTCGGCCTCGTACCAACCGGCCCCCAGTCCGACATCCACCCGACCGCCGGAGAGCTGATCGAGCGTCGCGATCATCTTCGCGAGCAAGGCCGGGTTGCGGAAGTCGTTGCACAGAGCCATCGAGCCGATGCGGACCCTCTCAGTCGCGGCTGCGAGCCCGGCCATCGTCGTCCAGCACTCGAGTGAGCCCTGGGGTTCGTCGGGCCCCCCGTACTTCGACCAGTCCAAGAAGAGGTGATCCGAGACCCAGACGGAATCAAAGCCGCTCGCCTCGGCGGTTTGGGCGACCGCCTTCACGCCGTTCCAGCTGACCGGGCCGCCTGCGAGGCTCGTGTCGTAATGAGGAAGGCCCAAACCGAAGCGCATCAAGGCAGTTTAGGGACCCGAGGGCCTTTCGGTAGACTCCGTTCATGAACGTCTCAGATGTCATGACCGACGCCGCTCTTACCGACTCCGCTGGGGATTCTCTTGCCGACGCCGCCGCCAAGATGTGGCAGCAGCAGACCGGCTCGCTCCTGATCACGGAGGGCGACAACCTCCAAGGGATCGTTACCGAGCGCGACATCATGCGAGTCGTGGCCGAGGGCACGGACCCACACACGGTGACCCTCAAAGAAGTCATGACGACCGACGTCGTCACGACCAGGCCCGACACCTCTCTCAAAGACGCGGCCGAGATCATGTTCCAGAAGTGGTTCCGTCACCTCCCCGTCGTCACGGGTGAAGGCAAGATCGTTGGGATCATCTCGCTGCGCGATCTCTTGAACGTGGTGGCCGAGGGCATGGTCGAGCCCGAGCACATCACCCACCTGACGGGCCACAAGCTGGTGCGAGACGTGAGGCTCGAGCGCGTAGAGGCCGGCGATCTCGACTAGCTAGCCCTGGCGCCTCTTTGTAATCCCAGATACCCCACCCGCACCGGAGAAGGACATCAACCGCCCGCGGGGAACCTCCCCTTAACGATCTCGGGCGGACGGCCCAGGGGTCCCTTGAGAAATCGGGGTGTTACGTGAAGAAGTCATTGATCGCAGCCCTCACGGCCATGCTCGTCCTCGGCACCATCGGGATGCCGGCCGCGACTGCCAAGAAAAAGAAGAAGCCCACAACTCAGACAGTGACGTTCTCCGAGGAGGGCGCCATCCGCGTCGCAGGACCTACCGGGGCTGCACTGAAGGGCGTCACCGAAGCCGAGTTCACGCTCGCCAACTCTTGTGCCACGCCTCCCGTCAGCCAGGGCCACGACGGCTATGTGATCGAGCTCCCAGCGGAGTACGCGATGGGCACGGGGACGATCGAGGTAAAAGGGGCCGACACCACCGGTGCCTACGACCTGGACCTCTACTTCTACGACGCAGGCTGCACGCTTATGGATCCGTACCTGACCGAGGGCGCCGACCCATCGGGAGCGATCAATGGCGGAGCGAAGTGGGCGGTCGTCAATCTCTTCGTCGGAGCGAACGCCACCTTCAAACTCACCGCCACGGCCACGATCCCGGCTCCCTAAGGGTTCGTTAACCCGAACTTGAGGGCGGAGCCTTAGCCGGCTCCAGATCTGAGGCGTAGCAACGCCTGCATCGTCTAGGTCATTTTGCGTATTTCGCCCCGGTCACTCTCCCGTCTTAATCGAGGGTGGCTGTGAGTACTCCTCGGTCTGCGCGCCTTCTTTCCGCTTTGCTATCGGTCGCCCTGCTGCTGACGATCACGTTCATCTCCCCCGCCCAAGCTGTGCCGGTTCAGCGCCTGAATCAAGACTTCACGAGCGCCACCTTTCCGCCGGCCGGCTGGTCGACGATCAACGACCGCTGGGCACGCGAGGCGAGTTGCGCCGAGCTGTCCGCGTCCGCGTGCGCGTCGATCTCCGGAGGGGCGGACGCGATCGGCAGCTTCTATCTCGTCACTCCGTCGTTTTCGACCGCCGGCCTGACGAGCCCGAAGATCGACTTCGATGTTTACATCGCGGACCCAGATGGGGCGATGTCCTTCACGGTCCTCGATTCGTTTGACTGCGCCGGGATCGACGGTATGCCCGGAGGTCAAATCCACACGCCATCGGTGGACTCGGGAACCACGAGCCACCAGTCGATCAACCTGCCCGTGAGGGCCAACCCCTACTGCCTGCGCTTCGGGTTCGGTCAGGACGCGACGATGGCCGCGGCGACCGTGAAGCTCGACAACATCGTGGTGTCGGGTGACGGGGCAGCCCCTCCGCCGAACGATCCACCCGTCGCGCCCGCGACGAAGAACTTCAACGTCACCGAGGACACTCCACAGACGCTTCACTTCCCAGCGAGCGAGCTCAACGATCCCAACGGCGACCCGCTGACCCTCGTGCAGACGTCGGGGCCGTTCCAAGGATCGATCTCCGATGTCGAGTTCCTCCCGGGAGGGATGTCGCTCAAGTACACGCCGAACCCGAACTTCGACGGCGAGCGCAATGCGGCGGGCAACGTCTTTAGAGGAGACGAGTTCAAGTTCAAAGTGAACGACGGCGAGTTCGACAGCAACGAGACCACCGTCACTATCGACATGACCGCGGTCAACGATGCCCCGGTGGTCGAGGGCCCCAACTCGGCATCCATCTTGGAAGACCAGCCGTGGTTCACGTTCTCGAATGGTGTCTCGGGCGCGACCTGCACGAACGTCGGCTGTAGCGCGACCCCGGATGTTCCGCTCGGCGTGTCCGACGACGCCCCCGGATTTCCGTCGGCGACGGGTTACGAGCTACGGATGATCATCGAAACGACTCCGGCGGCCGGAAGCACCTTCTCGCTCGGCAACACCGCCGGGCTGACGTTTTCCGAGGGCGACGGGACAGATGACCAGCGGATGGCCTTCACGGGAATGTGGTTCGCGATCGACAGCGCTCTGAGCGCAGGAACGGTTTACAAGCCCGCTGCGGGTTACACGGGTAACGACACGCTGAGGCTCGTCATTGACGACCAAGGCAACGTCGGACTCGGCGGCGCCAAGTCGGCGGAAAAGCTCATTGCCATCAACATCGGCGCGATCAACCACCGGCCCACCGTCGAGAACCGAAGCATGACGGTGTCCGAAGACAGCTCCGCACAGGTATCGCTGATCGGAGACGATCCCGATGGCGATCCCCTGACGTTCGCGATCGAGACGCAGCCGGCACACGGTCACCTATCCGGCTCGGGGGCGCTCCGCACTTACACGCCCGACCCCGACTTCGTCGGCAGCGACAGCTTTACCTACACCGCGTCGGATGCCGAGCTCACGAGTTTCCCGAGAACCGTTTCGATAACGGTGACTCCGATCACGGATCCGCCGGTGATCGGGCCGCTGACGTTCTCCGCGATCGAAGAGCAGACCAAGACGATCACGCTGACGCCGGTGTCGAACAAAGACAACGTTCCACTGACGTGGGAAGTAGGTCCGGCCGCGATTGGCTCTCTGTTCGACAACGGCGTGTTGATCCCGACCGGAGGCAGGACGGTCAGCTCGCCGACCCTTACCTACGTGCCGAAGAAGGATCACTTCGGTCCCGACTACTTCTTATTCAGAGCCAAAGCGACGATCGATGGAGCGCCGTTCGAGAGCTCCTACCAACAAGGGATCATCAACGTCCAAAACATCAACGACGCGCCGGTCGCCAAGAATCAAGTCATCACGATGCGACCCGGGCAGGTCATGCCGATCACGCTCGAAGCGACCGATGCCGACCAGGATCCGATGACGTTCAAGCTCCTCAATCAGCCACAGGTGGGCGTCTTGACGGGGACACCGCCGAACCTCATCTACACGGCCCCCAACTACGGCTGGCACACGTCGTTCGCCTACGAAGTCAGTGACGGCAGGCAAACGGGCTTCGGCACGGTCGAGATCAAAGTCACCAACGAGCAGCCAGACGCGATGATCAGTCTCGCGAGCGACTCGACCTCGACCCGTTTGGGCTACAACATCTTCAACACCGACGCGGCGGGACAGACGCTCGCCGTCGACGCACCGCCGGGGGTACCGACAGACATCGCGGTCGACATCCTCAACCCGGGCTTCTTCAAAGACACGTTCCTGGTGCAGGGCCCCAGGGCGCCGCAGGGTTGGACGATCCGCTACTTCGTCGGAGGGGCGGATGTCACGTCCGATGTGTTTGCGGGCAAGGAGTTCGAGGTCGGGTCCAGCCAGTTCCTGCAGCTCACGATGCGAGTCACCCCGGGGGGTCAGTCCGGCGAGAGGTTCAAGGCGCTCGTTACCGCGACGTCGGCCGGCGAGGACCACAACTCGGACGCGGTCGCGGCCGACATCAGGTCGGGGACGTTCCAGCCCGACGTGCTCGTGAATGCCGACGGCGGCCGGCGCAATGCGCTTGGCGACAACACCTACAACGACACCGGCGCAGGCCAGACGGTCGATCAGCGCGCTGCCACAGGACAGATCGTCTACACCCACTTCTACGTGGAGAACGACGGCACCGCGGTCGACGATTTCCTGATCAAGGGAGACGTCGGGCCGGGCGTTAAGTGGCTGCGACAGATCTCGAACGACACCGACGTCACCTCAGCAGTGGAGGCGGGCACCTATGTTGTCGAGGATCTCTTCCCGGGCCAGGTCGCCGACATGCTTCTGGTCTACAACGTGCCGGACGGAGCCAAGGGTACCAAGGGGTATCACCTCACCGCGACCTCGGTCGCGAAGGGGAACTCCGACACCGCGATCGTCAACCTCGAATCGTTCGGCGCGGGTCAGCCCGACCTGAAGGTCGAGTCCGACCAGCGCTACAGCGGTCTGTTCGGCGTATCGGGCGGAGTGGGCAACGACCGCTACAGCTTCAACGGCTCGGGCCAGTCGCTGGACGAGGCGGTGCACGCCGGCTCGAGCAACGTCTACGCGGTCGAGCTCGAGAATGACTCCGACTTCGCCTCGCTCGACCACCTCGAGGTCTACAGGGCGCGGGCTTGTCTCGGGATCGACTGCAAGGCAGCCGCCGACTACGGATTCCACGTCAGGTTCTGGCAACTGAACCCACGCGACTTCACAGTGGCCGAGGGCAACAGGGAGATCACTTCAACCGTTTTAGGGGGCCAGGACTACGAGGCCCCGGCAAGGAACCTCGCCGACCGGATATGGGTCGAGGTGGCCACCGACGCAACCGCGCCGATCGACGCGACCCTCGAGTTGTCGATGTGGACCTACGCGGTCGGCAAGCCCGAGCTCCAGGACATGGTCATCATGAACCTGCGGACCGTGAAGTTCCGCCCCGACGTCGAGGTCGTCAGCTCGGGGCGTCGGATCGGCGCCAACCTCTACGGAAACTCCGACGCGCAGACTCTCAACTTTGACTTCGCGTCGAAAGACACCCAGGAGTTCACGTTCACGGTCGAGAACGACGCCGCGGGACATCTCGTGCAACAAAAGGACTTGATCACGCTCATCGGATCGCCGGGCGGCAATGGGTTCGCGGTCCAGTACCTCGACTCCGCCGGCCGAGACATCACGAGCGACATCACCTCCGGCAACTGGTACCAGAGGCTCGCACAGGGAGAGGTGAAGACGTTCAAGGCGGTCGTCACGAGCCCGAGCAAAGCAACGCCGGGGACATCGTGGCCGCTCAAGTTCACCGCGACCTCGCACTCCTCTACGTCCACCAATAGCGGAACGATAGGCACGCCCGGTCCCATCGACGTCGGCGGCGCGCTGCTGAAGGTCGTCTATCGCCCAGACGCGGCGGTCGCGCTCGACACGGGGCCGGTCCTGAATAGTCCCGTCGTGGGCGACGGCATCTACGACCCGCTCGTCGGTAACCAGGAGCTGAGCGTCGACGCCAAGATCCTCAACACGAAGAAATACCTGTTGAAGCTCTCCAACGACGCTCCGGTGGGCGACACTCTCAAGGCTTCGCTCGACGGGAAGACCGACGGCTTCGATGTGAAGGTGATGGACGGCACGACGGACGTGACTTCCAAGCTGCGCGATGGGAGCTACAGCGTCGCGCTCCCGGCAGGAGGCGTTAGGGACCTCTCGATGATCGTCAATACGACGAAGAAGGTGCGGGAGGGCGCGCGTCTGACCAACACGCTCACAGTGAACTCGGCCACGAGACCTCAGGGCGAGCCCGACGCCGCCCGCATCGTCACGAACGCGATCATCTCGTGCGACGAGACCTCGGTGAAGGTCGGAGTCGTTCAGATCGAGGGCGACTGCATCATGAAGACCGACACCGGATACCTGAGCCAGGAGCCCCTCGATCTGAATGGCGTCGAGCTCAGCCTCTTCGGACCTCCGGCGATCATCGACAAGAACAAGCAGACCTTGGCGACCGACGAAGCCGAGTTGAGGTTCGCCGACTACGCGATCGACACGGTGGTCAAGATTCCCGTCACGCTCGACGGCGTCGTCAAGACTCTGTGCGGCGAGTTCCTCCTGGCCGAGGATTGGCGCAACGGCGCCAGTACGTGCGCAAGGAGCGGGGTGCAATACGTGGGCGAGCCGCTCGGGTTGTCCGCCGGCGAATATCTCTTGACGGGCAACGTCAATCACCTGGGCCAGGAGCCATGGGGTTACGTGTTCGGCAACCGCCTGCCGACCAACACCCAGGAATCGTGGAAACACGTGCTGACGTGGCAGAGCGACGGCACTCCGAAGATCGACCTTCCCGTGCCGCCGCCGGACTCGTTCACGGGCGCGCCCGCGCAATTGCCGTTCACGCTCGGCTCACCTCCCCCGCGCTACGTCGAGGTCGAGTTCGGAACGCTCAACATCGAGGGCCTCAAGATCCTGACCTTCTCCGATGCGATCTACCGTCAGTACCTCGACACGGGCGAACGCCTGCTCTACGGAAGCGTCGGCTTCCCCAGAGTTCCGAAGGTCGGCGGATTCCAGTTCGGCGCGAAGTTCGAATCGGGCGGGACGCCCGAGTGGATCATCGCCAAGATGAAGCCGGGCCAGGTCGAGATCCCGATAGTCCCGCCGTACGTGAATCTGAAGGAAGCGCAGCTGATGATCGAGGACGGGCCTGTCGTCTTCGGGAAGGTCAGCGCGGACATGTTCAAGCTCCTGAGCGCGGAGTCCGGAGCCCCCAACTCGCTGATGACGATGAACGGCGTACTCGCTTACGACAACGAGCGGATCGGAGCCCGGGGAACCATGTACCTGTTGGGCGTCATCGGTCCGCTCGCCGATGCCAAAGTGACCGCCGGCAGCGGCGGGGCGCGCGCCACGATGGACTGGAACTACTCGGTCGGCCTCGGCTCGATCGATTTCGGCGGCGACATCGGCACGCTCGATCTCGGCCGGCTTGGGATGAACGCATCGCTTGACGGTTCCGCGACCAGCAGCAACTTCCAGGTTCAAGGCACGGGAGCACTGCACGTCTTCGACAGCAACGTGGGATTGAACGCGGTCATCTCGACCATCGGAGCGGCCGGCTGTGCGAGCTCCAAGATCTCGAGTTTCGAGGCCGGCAAGTTCGGCGTGGGCGTCAAATGGGACGAGGGCGGTTCACCCTCGCTGGATGTGCTGACAGATTGCTCCCTTAGCTCCTACAAGGACCCGAACGCACCAGCGCACATCGACTTCGCCGGGATCGAGCAGCGTTTCCAGGCTCACCTTGCGGAAGCGGACATCATCGAGCAGTTGATCGGTCAGCTCCCCGAGGCCGCCAAGATGTTCACGCAATGATGAAAGCCCATTGGGGGCCGCGCCTTCGGGCGCTGCTGTTGCTCGTCGTCGTCCTGGTCGCGTTCAGCGGGTGCAAGATCCGTCAGGACGTCGTGTTCAACTCCGACGGCTCCGGGTCGTTCACTTATCTCGTCGGACTCGAGAAGGAATTCCTCGATCAACTCGGCGCCGCCGATCCCTACGAGCAGGTCAAAAAGCAGGTGGATGCGGGTGACTTCCCCGTCGAGCTCGAGCGCTACGAGACCGACGAGCTGAAGGGGTTCCGTCTCACGTTCGAGTTCGACAGCGTCGCCGATCTGAAAGACAAGCTGAACGTCGGCGAGCCCGGCGGCGAAGGCCAGCAGACTCTGCAGGAGATCACGCTCGACCGCGGCGAGGATCATTGGAACCTGACCGGTGCGGTGGGGGCGCCGAACCTAGGGGCTGAAGGAGAACTGCCGATCGACGTCTCGGAGTTGCAGGACCGGATGGACATGGAGTTCTCGGTCACGATGCCGGGTGAGGCCGGCGACACCAACGCAGACGATGTGCGAGAGGGCGACGAGTCGACGACGTTCGTATGGACGCTCTCGCCGGGTGAGGCCGGGCGAGAGATCGCGGCCGTGACCGAACAGCCGTCATCGGGTCTCCCTGTGCTAGTTCTGTTGGGGGCGGGGCTGGTGGTGCTCCTCATCGCCGGTGTTGCATGGGCTCTCCGTCGACGTGTAGCTAAATGACCTATTTGGACTATTGCTCCCCTGATGTGACGATGGCACCGTGACGACGTGGGCGCGGCGATCGTAGGAAACACATCGAGTTCAAGGCACCGGCCGATGGCCAGGGTGATCCTCGCGGCCCTCCTTGCAGCAGCCACTCTCTTCCTCGGCCTGCCTGTCGATGCAGTCGGCCAAACGCCGCCTCCCGCCGGCGATCGCTGGAGCGGCAAGTGGGACATCGAGGAAGACTCGAACGAAGACGGCATCTTCGAGCACGTGGGCGTCCTCAAATTGGAGTTGGTGACCGACGGGTCCATGAATCTCTATGAACCCGATTGGCCATGCCAGGAGTCTGATCGCGATTACCGCGGGACTTATCAGTACGGCGGTGGCGGAACCATCATCGGATGTGAGAGCTCGGAGTTCGACTACAAGCTGTCGCTTGAGTATTACCAGAACGACGGATCATGGGGCCAGGCGGACATGAACTACAAAGGCGGGTCTCCTGCAAAATGGGAGGGCAATTACTCCCCCGCAACCTTCAATCCAAGAGGCGAGTTCGCCTACCTCCTTTGGCGAGGCACGAAGGTCGAAACTCAGTCCTGTGCGGCGCCGCAGTACTCCGGCTCACGTTCGGCCGCGGAGCCGGACTGTAATGACCCGGTCATCTTCCTCCCCGGGTTCCTCGGGTCGACCATCAAGTGTCCGGGCCACGGTGGCGAGGTGTGGCCGAACGACCCGAAGCCCGAGATGGACAACATGCGCTTGAACGCGCAAAGGCAACGACAACTACGACGGCAGCAAGTGCAACAAGAACGCGGAGCATGGCGGGATGATCGAATCCGCCTACGGATTCGATGTCTATGGAGGCTTCAAGAAGTTCCTGAGATCGATCGACGATCTGAGGAGCTACTACTTCGCCTACGACTGGCGTAAGTCGCCCGGATATCAGGGGACCCAAAGAGCGCTCGACAATTTCGTCGACAAAACCCTCGAAGCGTCCGGCAGAGACAAGGTCGTTCTGGTGGCTCACAGCATGGGTGGGCTCGTGGCCCGGGCGTACATCAACAGCCACTCCGAGAAAGTGGCGCGGGTTCTAACCATCGCCACCCCTTACTGGGGAGCCGCGATGCCGTGGCTCGCGCTCGCGCACGGTCTGACGGGCCCTCCGACGGATAGCTGGTGGCCGGATCTCGACACCTTCATCCCCAATGACGAGTTGCAGTTATTCGCGATAAACGCGGCCGGGGCATACAACCTCTACCCCAGCCCCGCCTACTACGAGCAGATCGGCGGCTGGCTCAGCTTCTCGGGGACCAGCGGCGGCATCACGTATCTCACCCAGGATCAGACGCTCAGCGCGGTCCGGCAGTTCTTGGGCAACAAGTCTCTCTACAAGCAAGCCCTCGATTACCACACGAGCTACCTCGATACCTATTACAGCAACCCGAACGTGCCGTGGCAGATGATCGTGGGCACCGGGGTGAAGACCCTTACCGGGATCGTCTACCAGGAGGACTCGGCCAAGCCCACCTACATCTACGGGAACGGCGATGGAACGGTTCCGATCCTCAGCTCAGCAGAAGGGGTCGAAGACACTTCGATCGTGCATTACGTGTGCCGCATTGAGCATTCAGCCCTGCCCGAACAGAAAGGCGTTCAGGCGATGATCAAGGACTACATCTATACGGGCGGTCCGATAGTGAATCCTCAAGGCGGTTTCTGCGAACCACCCGAGTGACCTGAGGCCGCGTACTCCTGGCCCTTAGATCACCTGGAAGAGCGTTGTCTTCGAGCGTCCGCTCAAAGCTCGGTCGGAAGCTCCACCCTCGGCATGGATCCGATACCGACCATTTGGTAGACCCTTAAGACCGAGCCCGATCACGCCATGGCGGTTGTTGGTGAAACCATCGGGCTCAGCGAAGAATCGCCAGCGTCCCCTCCTTAGGACCTCCACCGTAAAGGCGACCCACGTACCCCGAACAGGGGGAATCACCTGCACGACAAAGGCGGCATCCGAGTTCGACCGAACCAATTTGTAGCCTCCACTCTCTCCGGTGGCACCGAAGAGTCTCGATCGCAGCAGCGCGCGTGCCTGCACGAACTCGTCGTCCGAGATCGATTTCTGGAACCCCCTGCTCGCCTCCACGACGGCCCGGACCACGATGCTTTCGGCCGGAAAGACGCGCGTCCTCGCGATGCCCTCGGTATTCGTCGTCGCCCTGCCCGCCAGGAACCACCTTCGCCCGTACAACTTGCGAACCAAGAAAGTGACCTTCGCACCGGCCGACGCGGTCCCGCCGGTGTCGAGATGAGCCGTGAGGATGAGAGGGTCGCCGACTCCGACCTTGTGCTTGGAGACCGACAATCCCAAGCTCGTTTCGAGCTGATGCGCATCGAGACTCACGACCCGTGAATCGTTGTATCCGTCGGATGCGACCGCGAAGAGGTGGTTCCCGTCCGGCGTGAAGGCGAGTCCATTCGGAAGCACCTTCGCTCCCCCGATATCTGCAGGTAGCGGAATGGTGCCGGCGCGCTCATCACTGTCGCGGGTATAGATCTCGATCTTGCTCGCCTCTGGGTTGAAGCTCGCGATGACGTCGTCGGTCGGCGAGTAGGCGACACTTGAGCTCTTCGCCGACGCGTACCCGGCTCGATCCTCGAGCGCGATGTCGAGGTTCTTGAGCGCGCTGTCGTGGGCGGCGGCCACGCTCTTGCCGTCGGGTGAGATATCGAAGTCGTTGAGGAAACCGACTCCGAGTTCTCGCTGATGCAGGAGACTCACAGCGGGAGCAGGGCTGGTCGGGTCGATCGCGTACGTGAACAGCGCGTCCTCGGTCGCATCGGAGACGACCAGGAGGTTCGGATCGGCGGGAGAGACGGTGATCGGTCCACAGTTCTTCGCTGCGCTGTCGCCAGTCGCTTGCGTCGCCACACCGGTTGCAGGGTCGAGAGCGACGAGCCTGGCGGTCGGAACGGCGACGAACGAGGTGCAGTCGCTCTCGAACCAGAGGCGACCGCCCGCGAACTCGAGTGACTCGGGACCGTTGGGAGCGACCGGATAGGTGTTCCCGGGAGCAAGAGTGGCGGTGTCGTAAGCGGCGATCGATCGGGCTCCGGCGAGCGCCACGTAAAGGGTCCCCTGGTCGATCGCCAAACCCCAGGGCCGGGCATCAGGTTCGAAATCGATCGAACCAACGACGCCACCCTCCAGATCGAAGACCCAGACCTTGGCCTGAGCCCCACTGACGAAGACATTTCCGGTTTCGGGATCCACGACGATGTCGTTGACGGTCTTGATGGGGAACAACCGCTGGGCCGCGCTGGATGAGGCGGCCGGAAAAGAGGCCGTGACGACAAGCATGACTAGAGCGATCGCTCGCCAGTGCCTCACCTAGCTCCTCCCCAGGATACGAATCCGCGAAAAGAGATTCTGCAGGGATGGGAAGAGTCCTGTTGGCTAGAGCGTCTCGTAGGCGTCGCGGCTTTTTGCGGCCTGATTTCTGCTTCGACTAGCGGTAATTAGTGTGTTTCCTACATGACCCAACACGCGGTGGTGATCGCAGGAGGCGGCCCGACCGGGCTGATGTTGGCGGGCGAGCTGGCGCTGGCGGACATCGACGTCGCTATCGTCGAACGGCGCGCCAGCCAGGAGCTCGCCGGCTCGCGTGCGGGCGGGCTGCATTCACGGACCATCGAAGTTCTCGATCAACGTGGGATCGCCGATCGGTTCCTGGCGGAGGGACAAGTGGCGCAGGTCGCGGGATTCGCGTTCAACCGCTTGGACATCAGCGACTTTCCCACCCGGCACAACTACGGGCTCGGACTATGGCAGAACCACATCGAGCGCATCCTGGCCGGGTGGGTCGACGAGCTGGCTGTGACGTTCTATCGCGGACGTGAGGTGACGGGTTTCGTACAGGACGACACCGGCGTTGACGTCGAGGTGTCCGACGGTCGGTCTCTGCGTGCGGAATATCTAGTCGGATGCGACGGAGGACGCAGTCTGGTCCGTAAAGCGGCCGGCATCGAGTTCCCCGGCTGGGATCCGACGACCAGCGCCCTGATCGCCCAAGTCGAGATGGCCGAGGAGCCGGAACTCGGCATCCGCCAAGACGACCTCGGAACCCACGCCTTCGGCCGGGTGGACTACGAGATACGCGACGGCGAGGTCGTTTATGCAGATGAGGGACCGGTAGGGGTCATGGTGACCGAACGCCAGCCCGCACCCACGAGCGAACCGACTCTGCGCGATCTCAGCGATGCGCTCATCACCGTCTACGGGACCGACTACGGGATCCACAGTCCCACGTTCATCTCCAGGTTCACCGACATGACCCGGCAAGCGGCGACCTACCGGGAACGACGGGTGCTGCTGGCCGGCGATGCGGCACACGTGCATTCCCCCGCGGGTGGACAAGGCCTCAACACAGGTGTGCAGGATGCGGTGAACCTGGGATGGAAGCTGGCCCAGGTTGTCAAAGGGGTGTCGCCACCAAGTCTTCTCGATACCTATCACTCCGAACGCCACCCGGTCGCGGCCCGCGTGCTGCGCAACACGATGGCGCAGACCGCGCTGATGCGCCCCGCCGATGCGCGCCTCGAGGCCCTGCGCGAGACGGTGTCGGAGTTGCTGAGCATGGACGAGCCGCGCAAGCGGTTCGCCGGGATGTTGTCAGGTCTCGACATTCATTACGACCTCGGCGAGGGACACCCGCTGCTCGGGCGGCGCATGCCCGACCTCGACTTGCAGACCGCGGACGGTCCCACACGCGTATTCATCCTGCTGCACGACGCGCGGCCCGTGCTCCTCAATCTCGGTGAACCCGGCGGTTTCGACATCTCTCCTTGGGCGGATCGAGTCCGGTTGGTCGACGCCACGCACGATGGCGTGTGGGAGCTCCCAGTCATCGGCGAGGTCACTGCGCCCCGGGCCGTGCTGATCCGACCCGACGGGTATGTGGCCTGGGCCGGAGACCTCACGGACCCAGAGCTGCCTGAAGAGCTAGCGACCTGGTTCGGAGCGGCCACTCCGGCTTAGATCAACAGGCGAGAAAACTACTTTGCAAGGTTCTGTAATCCGACGCGGGTCCCGCTCATTTTTCCGCTTACTTGACAATTATATTGACGTTAACACCTTATTTATGTCTTAATTTACGCTCTAGTTAGTCGGTCAGAAGGGAGCTTAAGGTGGCAAATACCAAGGGGCTGGAGAAAATCCGTGCCCAGGTCGACGAAGCTGACGGCGTGCTCACTATGCCTATGTGGGAGCTACGTGACGCATACGGCAAGCAGCGCCTTGGTGTCCACGTGAGGGCAAGCATCAGTCGGGCTCTAAAAGGGATGGGGTTGGGTCACTTTCCAGAGCGGGGGCCAGATGGTGAACTTCTTCCTTATTCGCAATATGCCGACATCCGACTGTACAGACTGGGAAGCCCGATTGCGGATTTCATCGATGCCGTGCTTGAGCCGTCGGAAGACCACGATGAAGAACTACGACAGGCGAGTTCGGGCGGAGCCGCGGAGATTCTTAACCAAGTTCGCGAGATCGTATGCGGATGATGAATCTAGTACTGCCATTCTTCATGGGAGAGCGGGCCTCTATTGAGCTCATCTCGGTGAGCTCGCCACTGAGGAAGATGGGTGTCCATAAGCTCATGGAAGCGATCGTTATGACGCCGCTCGACTAGGTGCACGAGCTCGTGAACCACGACGTATTCCAGGCATCCTGGATGTTTCTTGGCCAACTCGGTATTGAAGGTCAACCGTCTCGTCTCGGGGTTGCATGATCCCCATTTCGTTTTCATCCGGCGAACACTCCAGGCCTTAACTGGCTGGCCGACAATCAGCTCCCACCGATCTAAGTATTGGGCAGCTCTGGTTCGCAGTTCTTGTCGATACCAATCATTCAAGTTCTCGCGACGGGCCCGCTCATCGACACCCTCGGGCACGTACAGAACCAGACGTTGACCGTCGAGCTCTACCTGAGCACGGCCAGGTCGCTCCACAACCCTAAGTCGCGTTCGGCGACCCCAAACGTAATGAGACTCACCGGTGACCATCTCGCGAAGCGACTGGCGCTCTGCATCCTGCATTTCCCGACGACGTCGTCTGATCCATCCGAGGCGTTGGATAACGGCCAGCCGAACTTGTTCCTCGTCTAGATGGGTTGGGGCTGCTACGCGAACTCGGCCTACGGGGGGATATACGGCGATGTGCAGGTTCTTGATGTCCTTGTAAAGGACATCAACCTCGATCCCTTGGATAGTCAGGAAACCGCTAGCGATACTCACTGCGTGCCTTCACTAGCTCAAAGAGCTCGTCAAGCCGCTCGTAGTCCTGAGGTAGGACCCTGCGGATCGCCCGCTTGACTTTTCTTTCCTTGATGCTGTTGCCGATCCATTGGTCAGGTTTGGTGTTCATAATCGCATCGTCAACCGGTACAGCTAGGGCCTCGCTTGGCAACCCGAAGTCGATCAGTGCTCGCCGTGCGCCATTGTTTGCCCAAGCGGGGTAAGCGGTATCCGACTCACCCGTGCCGAGTCTCTGGGCTTGAGCGATTAGTTTCTCAAGGTACTTCTTGTACTCCATCGCTCCCCTACGCCGTTCATCAATGAGCGCGTCAAGGAGCTCCGACATCTTGTCGTAGTACTTCGGGTTCATCGCGCGCTCGTCGATTATCACCTTGCGCATGTTGTTCACAATTGTTTCGGCGACCGCTTCCGGATCATTCTTGATTCCACTCGGGAGCTTCTCTAGCGCCCCCGCGCCTAATTTCACGATTAGTTCGACCAGCCCAGCGTCCTTGAACTCTGCGACGACATCGGACGCGTCCGCCTGAATGTAGGTATCAAGCAAGAAGCGCATCCCGGCTTCATATTTCTTGTAGTCGATATCTTCTCCGGCGCCAAGCTTCACTTCGTCCCGTACCGCCGCGTAATGGGCTAATTCAGCCTTGATCGCGGCAGCCTCGGCCACCGTGTACCCAGCGGCTTCCATCTCGTTTGCCAGGTTCCCGTATGCGCGGGTAACGGCGGCCACTGCCTTGTACAGCTCGACCCTTTTCGGTTCGTTGGTCTTTAACTGCTCGGCGTTGCCTGTGGCCGCAGCACAGAAATACTGCTGGTACTGAAGCGTGTTGCCTGGCGGCACAACCGGTTCACAGATTGCCCGGATCTTTTCGAGGGCTTCATCCAGATCCTCGCGTGCACGCTCTATGCGATCGGTAAGCAAACCCTCCACGTCGGCCTTCTCGAAACCATCCAGCGCTCCACCGGTGTAGTCCGTGATCGCGGACTCCAAGGAGTTGAACAAGTCCTGATAGTCGACGACGTAACCGTAGTCCTTATCGTCGCCGTCGAGCCGATTGACCCGACATATGGCTTGAAACAGGCCGTGATCCTGCATTTTCTTGTCGATGTACAGATATGTGGCAGGTGGCGCGTCGAAGCCCGTAAGGAGCTTGTCCACAACAATCAATAAGCGCATCTGACCTGGACTGTTCACAAATTCATGCTTGACGTCCTTCTCGAACTGCTCGATTCGATTCATTGCCTGGTCAGGAGGCTCCTGAAAGTGGTCGGCCAGCATCTGCCGATAAATTTCGTACTGACGCAATCGCTCAGTGGCGCCCTCGCCAGAGTCCTCTTTGGCGATGTCGGCAGCCTGCGGCTCGTAACTGGTAACGATCGCGCACTTGCCCTTGAACCCCGCGTTGCAGAAGAGTTCGAAAAACTTGCAGGCCTGATAAATGCTGGCGCTCACCAAGATCGCGTTTCCGCGCCGATCCATCAATCGCGGCTTCGTTTCCATGTCAATGAGGATGTCGTTGACAATTTGCTTTGCTCTGGGCTCGGAACTGACGACCTTCTGCATGGTGCCCCAGCGCCTCTTCAGTTCAGCCTTGGACAGGTCGGTCATGCCCTTGGTCTTGATCTCGAACCACTTGTCGATCTGAGCAGGAGAGGTCAGGTGCTGCTCGATATTGCGAGCCTCGTAACGTAGATCGACGATGACACCATCCGAGACTGCTTCATCGAACTTGTAGGTATGGATGAAGCTCCCGAATGTCTCGATGCTGGTTGCCCTATCGGTTCGAAGTAGCGGCGTGCCGGTGAAGCCGATGAACATCGCCCCCGGTAGCAGGTCCTTCATGGCATCGTGCATCTTCCCCGACTGCGTTCGGTGTGCCTCGTCAATGAACACGAAAATGTTGCCCTTGGCGACGAATCCCTTCGGCACTTTCGTCCGGAGCTCTCTGAGGAAATCTTCCTCGGCCGCATCGCGGTCCGCATCACTCTCAGAACTGCGGAATTTGTGAACAAGCGAGCAAATTAGCCACTCGGTCGACTTGTCGAGGGTCTCTAGCAAGTTCAGCCCGTTGCTCGTGCGGTAGATCGTCTCGTTTACACCGTTGAATACGTTCTCGATTTGCTCATCTAGTTCCGTACGGTCGGTAATAAGCAGGACGCGGGGATCGGGCTGATTCTCCCGGATCCACTTGGCGAGCCAGACCATCGTCAACGACTTACCGGAACCTTGCGTATGCCAAATGATGCCGCCTTCTCGCTTAGCGATCCGATCCTGTGTTGCCTTGACTGCGAAATATTGGTTATGCCGACACGCCTTCTTGGTCCCCGCATCAAAGACGATGAAGTTGTGAATGATTTCAATGAGTCGCTGCTTAGAGCAGAGCTGGATGAGGGAACGGTCCAGTGGGTCTTCGACATCCAAAGACTCGCGCCAGACAAGCCAATACTTCTCCGGTGTGTCGATTGTGGCGTAGCGAAGCCCCTCGACGTCGTTACCTGCCATGACAAGTTGGACGGTTGTGAAAAAGGGTCTGATGAACTCGGGGCGCTGATTGCCGATCGTTTGCCTTATTCCCTCGGAGACGGCGACGCGAGAGCGCTTTAGTTCGAGCGTCACTAGCGCGATCCCGTTGACGTACAGGACAATGTCGGGCCGCTTGTTGTGCTGCCCAAGCACCGTTACTTCTTCGGCGACTGCGAAGTTGTTGGCCTCGGGATTGGCCCAGTCAATCAACCAAACCGTTTCGTACTGCTCGCCGACGCCAGGTTTCACCTTCACGCCGTAACGCAACAGGCTATAGACGTCGCGGTTTGCCTCGTACAGGTCACGCCCACCACCGAGCGATGCATCAGACTTCAGCTTGTCAATCGCTCTGTCGATCAGATTGTCGTTGTAGCCGCGGTCCCGGAGGTTCTGGACCAGCAGGTCGACCTCAACGTTTGAATTGCTCGCCCGATATTCCCAATTTCCCAAATACTTGTAGTCGAGCGAATCTCCGAAGAGCTTGACCACCCGATCTTGCGCGAGACGCTCAAGCTGCCCAACGTCACTCACGCAGCTTCCTCCGGAATCCCAAGGCGACTCCCTCCCGTAAGCAGTTCTTGAGTCATGCCCCGTTTGATTGACCGAGCTTTTGCCAAGCGTTTCCTCATGGCACGAATCTCCATGTCTGCATCCATCAGCACCGCAGCAATCGCATCTTGTTCTGGGCGCTTGGGCAAGATGACTCGAACCTCCGCAAGTGCGCGGCTACTGATATGGACGACCGCATCGCCCTGGCCTGCCCGTGCCTTTTGATTTAGGACGGGTGAAGTGTTAGCGAGGACCGCGAGATAGACGGGATTGAACTCCGAGCCACGAAGAACAATGATGTCGCCGCCAGCGACTGCAGGAGTGTTTCCAATGTATGCCACACACTTCCCAATCTCTGCACGCGTCTCGCCCGACCCAGCGAATAGCAGATCGCCTGAACGAATCTCAAGCGCTGTAGCAGCAACCGACGGTTCTACGAAGGACCTAGTGACCGTTGTGTAGTCATTGAATGCTGTGTACAGCTCGCCGTAGCGGATGCAAGGAATGCCTGCGCGGAACACATCGTCACGCTTGACCCCTCGTCCCTTCAAGAACGTCCCAAGCACACCCAGTGTTGTTTCGGCCCATGGATCATGGAAGCCGGGAAGGCGAGTTTCCCCGGTGAGAAGCTGCTGCATGACGCCCTGTTTGAGGGCCCGCTTCTTTGCAATCAGCCGTTCCAGCGTCGCGATCAGATCATCGGATTCATCCAAGGCGGCGGCGATCCTTTGCTGAACGTCGGTAGCCGGCCCGATCACTTCGGTTTCACGAACCTGCCTGAGACTAATTTGCGGGTATGCCAACCCGGTCACGATCTTCTCGTAATGCTGTCTCATCGAACGCTGCGAAAGAAAGTGATAAACGTAACCAGCGTCGAATCGTGAGTCTCTTACCCTCACTCGCGCGATGTGCTGGTTTATGTTCGCCCTTCCAAGACCCCTAACGCGAACCACACGCCCAACGTTGCCGGTAATGGTTAGCAAGAGGTCGCCATCCGACACCTGGCTCCGCTGAAGTACCTGGTTCGCAGCCTCGGAGATGTACATGGACTGACGAAGATCAAGTCCGTGTTCGGAGACACATTCGCTGCGGAGGAACCGCACACCACTGGACTCCCACTGAAAACCGTAGGTCGTGGGTGTGGCTCCCTTGGTTATGAATTTTGAGATTTGACCCAAAGTGGCACGCACTTCTGCAGTCGATTCCAGAGCCGTCACTGCACGCCCATGTCGGCGAGGTGACGAGCAACCGCGGCTTCTAGCCTGTCGAGCTCAGTATCCAGTGAGCCCACCGTCTCCGCGTAGCGATCGCCGAGTTGTTGGATACGAGCAACCATCCAGAGGGTGAGCGAATTTACCTCGCTGGATATGCGTGCTGCGATAGTGGCGTGCCACTTATTGTCGAGCACGAGCGACTGGGCATCCGACTCGGCGAGGTTGCCATATTTCTTAAGCGTCTCTAAGTCGAGCGCCGTTTGAGCGTCCTTGGCTGCCTTCTTTGCCGCTTCTTCCTTCTTGAGCAGCTGAAGGACCTTCGTGAGTGCCTCAACTGCTCCATCATCGTCTGTAGCTCGAGCTTCCCTAATCGCCGTCGAAGCTGACTTCTTAGTGATCTTGTCCTTGTCGTCAAGGGCATCCCAGAGGAGGCCGCCCTCCACTGCATGTTCTTCCGCGTATTCCTCTCGTGCTCGCGTTGCCTCTTCTGCGACAGCGCTGAGCCGTTCCACGTTGGCCTGATCGTCAGCCAGATAGCGCGAGACGACGAGTGAAGGAGGGATCAGGTCCATGACGTATCGCTCGGCTTTCGGACCTGTTCCGAACTGGATGTGGCAGTCCTCGAACCTCGCCTTCTTGTTCTTGTCGTAGCCAAGGATGCGGGCTGGTCGAGGCCCAGCGGCTCCTACCCAGCCGTCGCTCATGATCAGGAAGACATCGTCGTGCATGACCTCATGCCAATAGGTCATTAGCTGCTCGTACACGTCGTACTCATCGAGAAGTGGAATCGGCTTGAATCGGGCGAGCAGATCGTCGCTCATCGTTGCGATCAGCTCATTTGGTCTCGTATCTCCATCGATGATGGCCACCCGCTCACGATGGTCAGCGAACCAGTCGGCGGTTAGGGCGCGAGCGTCGGAGGCAAACTTCTGAAACTCGGGTGAGTCCAGGATGGCTTCCTGGACTTGGTCGATTTCAATAATCAGGTCGCTGTAATCGGCGCGATTCGCCTCAAACAACTGTCCCCGCAACTGGGGAAAGGCATCCCAGCAGCCGTCGAGCGCGTCGAGGTCTCGGTCGGGGATGCCACCATGAAGATGGGCGTGTAAGTCCTGAAGGTCTTCAGGCTCGGAGGAGTCAATGTAACGGGGGATGTTGAGGTTGTAGTCGTTCCTCGGATCAGCGATCTCGGCCACCGGGACCATGCGAGCGTAGCGATCAACCTCAATCTGATTTGTAAAGACGTCGACGATTTTGTGGATGTCCTGGCTGCGAAGTCGGTTTTTCGGTCCGTCTTTAATGAACCCTCTCGATGCATCAATCATGAACACGCCGGCGCGGGCCTGGGCATTCTCCTTGTCGATGACCACGATGCAGGCTGGTATGCCGGTGCCATAGAAGAGGTTGGGGGGCAGACCGATGATGCCCTTTATGTAGCCGCGCTTGAGTAGCTCCTTGCGGATCACAGCCTCGGCGTTGCCACGGAAAAGGACCCCGTGCGGAAGGATCACAGCCGCCTTGCCAGTGCTCCTGAGCGACTTGATTACGTGTAGCAGGAATGCGAAATCGCCATTTTTCTCGGGCGGTCTGCCGAACTCGAAGCGACCGTATTCGTTTTCCAGGCCGTTGCTCCACGATTTTGTGGAAAACGGAGGGTTCATGATCACGAAGTCAAAGGTCCGCAACTGGTCGTTCTTCGTAAACTTCGGACTCGTGATGGTGTCGCCTTTGGCAATTTCGGCATCCTCGTTGTCGTGCAGGATCATGTTCATCTTGGCCAATGCCCAAGTCGCAACGTCCTTCTCTTGTCCGTAGATTGTTATGCCTCGAGGTGCTTCGGCGGCAGCTTTCAGTAGCAGAGAGCCGGAACCGCAGGCCGGGTCGTAGACCGTTTGGTCCTGGCGAGTAAGGGGACCGATGCCAACGACCTTTGCCAACACGCGCGAAACCTCGGCCGGCGTGTAGAACTGGCCTTTGCTCTTGCCCGACTGGGTGGCAAAGTGCCGCATCAGGTATTCGTAGGCATCACCGAGTAGGTCGTCACCCTCGGCGCGGCTACCGCGGAAATCGAGTTCGTTGAAGATCGTGACAAGCTTGGAAAGGACGTCCTGCATCTCCTTGCCTTTGCCAAGCTTCTCTTCGTCGTTGAAGTCGGCCAGGTCGATCACCTTTTCCAGGCCGTTGGCCTCAGCCAGCTTGCCGATGATCTTGTTGATCCGTTCGCCGATCTCCTTGTCGCCCTTACACGCAAGGATGTCGTCGTAAGACCCCCCCTGGGGGACGTCAATCAAACTGTCGGGATCTGCCTTGGCCTTATCCGTCACGTACTTCACGAATAGCAGCGTGAGGATGTAATCCTTGTATTGGCTGGCATCCATCCCACCGCGTAACTCATCGCAGCTACGCCACAACGAGCCATACAGATCCGACTTCTTGAGAGCCATGTCTACGAGACTCTAGGCGGGCCGACTATCCGGCTCGATCTCGATGGCGAGGTCGGCGATCGTTTTCCCCTTAGACGTGACCCAGTACTGGGGGCCCGCTACGGGTGCATAAACCCCGAGTTCAGTAAGCACCGACTCAACGAGGCGGCTTGCGCTGTACTCCTCACCATCCCTTTTCCAGCGTAGTGCTCGCAGCAGTGACTTCCCTGTCCAGTAGGCGATGCCCACGTCGGCGTCAACCGACAGAAGCTTCTCGACCTGTTCGCGCTGTTCGATGGTGAATGCCGGCAGGTGTAAGCGCACTTCTTCGCCTTCAACTAGTACACCGCTCTCAAGCAGAATGGTCACAGCATTGCGACGACGCGCTGTCCGTTCCCGGATCTCCTCTTCAGCGGCACGCCGACGCTTGCGGACCATGAATTCGTGAGCACCGGGCAAGGGCAGGATTTGTCGCGCGCTTATGACCGCTTCTTTGTCGCTCGTCTTCCGTGCTGTAACCTCCACGCAACCGATGTCAAGGCCAACGTCCTGCAGCCACAACACTACGGACGTGACAGATGGACCAAAAGCTCCAGCCACTAAGCGGATTCGGACCTGCCCCAACTCCTCAGTCCTTACTGCTGGCGCATGCTCCTCGATCGTTCGTCGCGCTTCATCGGGATCCACGTTATGGAAGCGAGCGAATTCTTCGACCAGCTCGTCCACGGTTAGCGTTGAGCAGTACGCGGCGTACTTGAGAGCCTGCATATCAACCGTGTCCTCGGCCCGATCGCGCTTGAGCTCCGCAACTACGGGACGGCCAAGAGAATCGAGGAACAACAGATCAAGCCGATCTGACACTTTGCGGTCGCCGATCTGAAACCAGTTGAACTCCGAGGTGATGAGGAGGAGATCCGGTCCAACGACCTCTGGATACTCCGCAATCCAACGTTGGAGGTCCTCCCGCTCTCTGAGTCCCACTGACGCCAGCGTGACTTCCGAGATGGGGCTGACCTGCTTGGTTGCGAGGTCGACCTTAAGAACGATCTCCGTGGACTGCGCACCCGCCATGAAGTCAGGATAGGACCTCAGCGACTGCCCTACAACCGATCGCGGGCGCTCTTGCCGCTCTCCAAGTTACCGACCGTGAATTTCCGCCAGGCTTGTGGGTCCGTGGAGGGACCTGACTGCCCCGCCATGAGCATCACTGGATTAAAGCCAACCATGGGTCTTATGAGATACGCGTCATCGCCAAACAAGAGGCTGGCTTCTGCAAGATACGACTCTCGGCTTGGTTAACACCCTGTGATTCCCGAACCTGTAGTGGATCGCCCGCGTCATTCGTCGCCTCCACCTTTATTGGCAACGATCGCTATCACAAGCCTCTGAGTTTTCTTGACGGGCAATGCCATCAGCTCCCTCCAGCACCCTGAGGATGCCCGTCGCACACTCGGTTACGCGCTGAGCAGATGTCTTGAGGAGATCGCAATCTCCCTCTGCCCAATGAGCGATATAGGTGAAGCTGTACTCGCTCGAATCAAGTCCTATCGCGTCACAGACGACGTATGCGACGGACTCGACCTCAATCTCGGCGACCTCCGGCTCTCGGAACCCGTCGCTATGGAGAAGGGCGTGCGCTAGCTCGTGGATCAGGGTCTTGACGGCCTGTCCAGACCCGACGTCCGCACGCACCCCGATCTCCTTGTTTGAGAAGTCGCAGTAACCGTTCTCGCTTCCGCGGCGATCGCGGATCACCTGGAATCCGGCGGCGTTGGCTCGAGTGACGAGCGCGTCCCAGATCCCCTCAGGCGCGTTAGCTTCCAGCAGCTTGGGCCGGACTGCATCGAGGTCGGGAATCGTGTCGCCTTCCGTCTGTGAGATGTCAAATACGTGCACGATTCGAAAGCCACGGATCTGATAAAGGTTGGGCTCATCACCGCTCAGTTCTCCAATCGGGGTCTTGTACCGACACGGAGCGAAGATTCCGATGCCCTTCTCGCCCTTCCTCACAAAGCGTCCGAGGGACTTCCACTTATTGAATCCAGCGAGGATCGTTGCGTCTGGGCGTTGCACGAAAATCATCAGATGGTTATTGAAGCTGTACCTGTGGAACTGGGATACGACCCTCAGCATCTTCTTCCAGTCATCTCCAGAGGCAATCTGAGCGACTGCAGTCTGGAGCTTGTCGTGAGCGATCCTCAGACGTTCGGTCCTTGAGACTTCCACCTTCTCCATTTCTCTATCCCTTAACTCTCTGGGCTTTGCACCTGGCGCGACAGCTATACGAAGCGCGAAGACTGACGTGCAATGGCCGTAGCGCATTGAGTACGAATGAGCCTCGGTGCTGAAGAGCTAGGTGCTAACAACTATGGGCACGCTTGTCCTTGAGAGTGCTAAGACATCAAATCTCCAGCGGGTTGTCTGTGGCGCGCGTCAATCCAGGCTGTTCTGGGATGTTCTGGCGTGACCCGAATTCGTCAAAGGGTCACGTCGCAAATTCAGGGCCGGGAGAAGAAAGACGACACGACTAGATACATGATGGGAGATAATCGCTCTTCAATGTCGCAGAAGCAGGAAAGAGCTTGCACACAGCTGTCAACACGTTTTCGCTGAGATGAATCAATGGTCCGGGGACATTGATGACTTAGGTCGACACATCTACGAAGCTGCTGCACAATTAGGGCCATCGATCGACCCCCAAGTTCTCGCGGAACGAGTTCGTGCCCTTCAAAGAGGGCTTCCGGCGGAAGACGAGTTCTGCGTCATAGCTAAGTGGTTGGGGCACTGCGCTCTAGTACATAAGCTCGATCAACATCCAACGGGCACGGGCAAGAACTACGCTATCCCCGATCTATTGGCGATAACGCGCGTAGAAGAGATCGAACTGCCCGTTCTAGTTGAGGTGAAGGCCACGCTCAAGCCAAAGCTCTCCTGGACACCTGCATATTTCGACGGGTTGAAGGCGTATGGGGCGGCCGTTGGTCTGCCCGTCATTGTTGCTTGGAAGTACAAATCAGCAAACATCTGGTCCCTTTTCGACATCGAGGCGATGGTACGAAACCATCAGAACCTCGCTATTAGCCTCGAGGAGGCTCTTCGCGCAAACCTAATGGGATTGCTCCTAGGCGACTTTGCCTTTTCCCTTGAAAAGGGAGTTGGGGTCCATTTCAAGCTGCAGAAAGGGCGTCTGCTCCAGTCCGAAGGCTCGGAAGAAACATGGGAAGCTACCGTCACGGATGCGTTCGTAACGGACGGAACGGGTCGTCGGCATAGCAAGATCAACAGTCCATTGCTTTCCTTGTTGCTGGGCTCGCATCTCCAAGACGAAAGTGTGTTTCTCGAAGATATCGTTCATCAGAGCTTTGCCGTTAGCGACAGCGCGGAAATACAGTTCGCGCACCGAGCTCTCCCGGCACTTCTCGCCTGGAGGAGCGACGATCAAGATCAATCATCGTGGAGAACGTATGTTTCGGAGTCTCCCCCCGTGGTTACATCAGAGGAGCTTCGCGCCCAAGCCGAGTGGGGACTCGCAAACAACTTCACTCATCACATCTTGAATATCAGACCCACCAAAAAGCCGGCCTGGATACCGCCTTCCTAGGACACGTGCCTTAACGAGCACTCCTTCTAAGCCACTCATAATCGTCCCCACCCGGTCGACCAATCTCTCCAGAGATCTGAGAGGCATGCCGCTGTGCCTGGAAGTCACGAAGCTGCCCTACCCACACGTAGGAATCGGAATTGGAATCGTTGAATTGATATCCGAGTTCTGACTGTGTCGCACGAACCTTCCCGTCGGAGGGTTGGAAATCGGTCAACAGGAGATCCCGAACACCGACGGCCAGTTTCAGATAAAGCTTTGCGTTATTCGGACCGAGGGCAACTATGTCGAAGCTTTGAGAGTGCTCTCTTAAGGGCAAGAATGCGAACTGTGTGATGTCCGTAAGTCGGACTGCATCACAGGCAGGCTGTACGCAAAGGAAGTATTCCCAATCCTCGCTACGTTGCCGCGCAATGACCGTCCCTATGGTCAAAAGGGGAGGTCGGGCTCGAGGGTAAGGCTCTGGGTAATTGCGGGCAAGGCATGAGAGACGGCCAAATTCATGATCCAGATCCTCCGGGACCTCCGTTGAGTCGCAGAAGAGGCCCGTCACGCTCGTCACGCTCTTCTTCATCCCTTCGGGGCGACCATCCTCAAATCCCTTGCGGACAAGGTCCCGTATCTGCTGGTGTGAAGGAGATCCATCACCCCCAGAAACGTGGGGGCTCGACGCAAGCCTTTCGTCCAGCCACAGCTCAATAACTTCTGCGCGTAGCTCCTTCGAAGCTTCGCTCGCGTCAAGCAAAGCCTTCAATTCCGAAGCCAGAAGATGAACCGCGAAATCCTGAGCGTCGTCGTCCGATGTGTAGATTCTGTGCGTCAGAAACGGGGCGTCTAAACGACTATTGAATCTCTTGAGGAGATAATGCGCGTCTTCTCGAACTATGGCTAGGCAGCTAAGCGCGAAGGCCGGAATCAGTCCGTGCGTAAGCCTAGTAAACTCCTGAACGATACGGAAGGGCAGATTCTCAACCGAGACTCGCAGCTCGTTGAACTCAGCATCAACATGGACGCCTTCTTTGGCGAGAACGCTTACGTGCAGCCCGCCGCAACGAATCCATATCCCCTTCTCGCTATCATTGGAGCTCTCCTCAACCGAGGATTCCAACTCTGTGCTCAGTCTGTCGAAGATGTGTGTTAGGTCCGGCTCCCCCGTATAGATGGCCACCAGTCGCAAACGACCACGACCACCTTGCTGATCCCGCTCTATTAGCTCTTTCAAAAGCGAAATAGCAGCTGACCCTTGGTCATCGTGAATGACCCAATCAAGGACGACAACATCCGCAGCGGCAGATGCAGCCAGGAATGACTGAAAGAATTCATTGATCTCTTCACCTGAGACATCGTCTCGGGTGGGCCTTAGGACTGAGCAAACTAATCCTCTACGGCCGAAGGCTTCCACCAAGGACTTTGCATCAAGCGGTTCTTTAGGTCTAGATGGCGCATCGCCGCTTTCCTCGACTGCTGACTGAACGGCAGTTTCAGGAGTGGGTTCATCCAAGGGTCCGATCTCTTCTTCAGTCGAGAAAGAGGCTAAGTCGTCAACGAGTACAACCGTCTGCAAGAAGCGTTCAACCACAGATCGAACGTGGGCGCTGAATGAAGATTCGTTGTCCACTACGGCAGAATCACTCATTCGTCATCCAGACTGCGCCGTTTCAGTCGAAACGTCACACCTTCTCGAGTCTTCTCGTCGAGGAATAGGCTCCAGCCTTGCTTTTCCAAGAGTTCACGAGAGAGATGAAGCCCCATCCCGCGTCCACCTGGTTTCCGCGTAAAACCGAGCTCGAAGATTGCTTCATAGTCTCGTGCGGGAATTGAAGGCCCGGTGTTTCTCACCAAGAGGTCACCACCGTCTGCGTCAAGCACAATCAGTCGAGGATCGGGCGCATCCTTGAGCCAAAACACGGCGTTGTCGATGAGGTTGACGAAGACCGGATAGAAATACGATGGAAATCCGACTATTACGGCATCCCTAAACGGTTCGCTCACTTTCAATTCGATTGCTTCTTGATGTAATCGCGTACGAAAGAGGTCCTTAAGAAACAAGTAGATATCAACGCCCTTGATTTCAATCTTCCTCCTCTGTGCTCTTCTCTGCAGAGGAGTGAAAAGGGTGAGGTAGCCATCAAGGTGATCGAAACTGTCTCGGAGACCCTCCTCCAGTTTCTGAAGCGGGGGGTTTCGATCTGCCCACGACTTGAGGCGGCGCAAGTACGTCCTAATGGCCCTCAAGGAACTGTCGAACTCATGATTGATCACCTCAACGGCCATACCAAGTGAGGCAAGCTCTAAATCAAGCTCCGTACGCTCTCTGAGAGCAAGAAGTTCCTCATCTGCGGCGGCGTCCAAGTCCTCATCCAGAAAGGTCAGCGAGGCCCTGGCGGCATCAAGGCGGTCGTGGACTCGGCCAAGAGTGTCCCATCCCTTTTGGGCAATCGACTCAACCTCATCTTCAAGTAGCGACCTCAAATCAATTACCTGTTCCTCCGACATACCTAAAACATCGGAAGAGGCCAGTCTGCCTTCAACTCCTCCGATCACTTTCTCGATGGATAAGCGAATGGTTCTCTGCGTCTCCTTCACCGCGCGTTCCAACTCGCTCATGGTTTCAGTAGATGTACGAATCAGTCGGTTCGTTTCTGCCCGGGCATTCGCGATTGTCTCGCTTAGTGATCGTTCAACTCGGCGCCTGATGTCTGCTAGTGGGCTTATCCTGCGCGCACTATCCGCAATAATTAAGTCAAGATCCAACTCTGAGTGTGCAAACACCTGCTGCTTAAGCACTTCATATTCAGAGACGTAGGCCACAAAATCCCGAGCAAGCTCTCGACCCATACCCACTCCGCGGGGCTTTACGACCCGATATCCCTCTCGTAACTGAGTTAGTTTCTGACGTGCTTCTACCTCGGCGTCGATGATTCTTTCGGTGGCAACCGCAGGATCCTCGATGGATTCCGCAGCAGCGATAGCCGAAATCAGCCCGCTCTTGACCTCGTCGGCCTCTCTAAGTGGAACCCCCTCCGCGATCTGTTGCAAAACGACATCAAGTCGTTGTTTGAACTCATTACGTCGAGTCGAGACCAAGCCCTCACGCCGTCGGCGAGCCCTCTCCTGCGATTCAAGGTCTGTGCGGGTGGCAACAAAATCATCCGAGAAAGCTCCTCCTTCTCGGAAGAAGTCGCCAGCGATTTGAACAAAGAAGTTTTCGAGAATCTGCCGGAATTGCTTATACGCAGTGTTCTCACGGAAGCCTTCACGTCCTGCCTTTTCCTGCAGTTCGAGGTTGGCCCTGGAGGTGATTTCAATTGCTCCAAACATTCGGCGATAGGAGAAGTAGTAGTAGTTCGCGCTCTTCGTGCGCCTGAGCTCGATGTTCAAGAAGTCATAGTCATTATTGCCGTAAGGCAATACTCGGATGCCGTCACGGTACACATAGAGGCCAGACGCTTTGGCTAACTTCTGATCCATGCGGGCCCATTCGTCTGCGGGTAGACGCGAATGAGCTAGCCGTCCTTGGACATAAGCCACGTGTATGTCAAAGGGTCCACAGCGTGTCATCTGACCTCGAGCAGGCGGCCAACTAACTTGGTGGTTGACGGGGGCCCCACCAAAGACCGAGACCTCTCCGTCGAACTGACCGTACTCATCGAAGCGCCCGGAAATTGTGTGATCCGAGTTAAGGAAATCTGTAGGCGTGAAGAACTCCCGTTCTTCAATCAGGTCCACAACATCGTCCGAGGATCTTTGGTGCCAGAAATGTGTCCGTACGGGTGGTGTCGCATGATTGGGGGTCATCGTGTTCGTAAATCCGATGAGCATCCTTTGAAGTCGGGACCCCTGATCGGATCCCAAATCCGACAGTTGATCTCGAAGAGACTCATCTGTTGGCTTGATATAGAAATGAGTTCCGGTACCTCTCTCCGACAGAGGGGGGCCGGGATACTGAAGATCCGCTTCTCGAGGATTTAAGGAGAAAGACTCAAGTTGATTGCGGATCCGGGAATTCAGCTGGGGTGACACTGCCGGTCGTAGGTTATCGAGCGTCTTCGTAAGCTGGTTGATGAGTCGATCAACCTCATCGGCACCGGGTAACTCATTCTTCTCCCACCGCAACAACGGCAGGTCAATATCTTCAAGGTCCACACCAGGGATTTCGAAGAAACCCCAGTTGATGAAGCTCATTACCAGAGAGTTACCTTCGCCATTCTGTTCAGCCCTAGACAAAACAAGGACCTGGGGACCGATTACGGAAATTGCCAAACGACCGATCCCTTTCTCGCCCAGAATGGCGCGGGAAGCGCCCTTTGCCCTCGGGTGCCTTTGCCCGCCTACCTTGCTTTCTGTCCCAAGGGTGAGCCAGCCTTTTTCGAATTCGTCTGGGGTCATCCCAATACCATCATCCCTAAGGACGAAGAGGTCTTCAGCCTCAAGGTAATGAGCAGTCACTTGTGTCGCATAAGCGTCATGTGCGTTCTTGAACAGTTCGCTTATGGCAGTAGGAATACCGGCAATTTGTTGGCGCCCCAACATGTCGACGGTCCTCGCCCGCGTCTTGAACCTTGCCATCAGACCTTCCGGAGCTCAAACGATCGGACATGGCGCATGATCGCCTTGCCGAAACGCTCTGCTAGTAGGACTGGAACAGCGTTTCCCACCTGTTGGGCAGTTGAGTGGAACGTACCCTCAAAGACAAAGTCGTCGGGAAAAGTCTGAAGGAGTGCCGCTTCGCGAACGCTGATCGCTCGATCTTGTTCAGGATGTCCAAATCGACCGTTCGAGAGGCTAATGCACCTTGTTGTTAAGGCGCTAGCCGGTCGATCCTTATGCATTCGTCCATAGACGTCTGTGTGACCGTCATGGTTGTTATGACAGTCAAGAATCAGGTCCTTCGGCCAATCGTCGCGGCCGCCACCGACAGGCGTGGAACTGATTCGGCGCAAGTTGATTTCAGAGAGAATTGCAGCCCGGTGATTGGGCACGGTTGGATGTTCTTGGCCGGCTTCCAGAGGCGGCAAATGGCCTATCCATTCCCATACTGTGCTGAACTGCGGGTTGGGTCGGCCCGGCCCATGCGTTGGCTTAGGAAAGGCGATCGGACCCAATCGACTTCCCATAAGGATCAAACGCCTTCGCATTTGAGGCACGCCATACTCTTGAGATGCGACAACACCAACTGAGTAGTCATAGGCCGACCTCTCAAGAATCGAAATAAGTCTTCTGAGAGGCCCTCGTTCTAGATTCGTTTGCTGAAGGCCGGGCACGTTTTCCACGAATAAGAGACTGGGCTTTATGGCGTCAACCATTCGACCGAAGTGATCAAGAAGAGCCGTTCTCTTGTCGGTCGAGGATCTCGATCCGATTCTGCTAAATGGTTGGCACGGGGCGCACCCACAGAGGAGGACGTGTCGCGTCTTTCTATTTCTGAGTATTTCCTTGATGATCTGAGGATCCACATCCTCAATTCGACTCTCAAGAAAAGTCGCTCTAGGGAAGTTTCTTCGGTAGGTTGCGCCAGCGTACTGGTCGCTGTCTAGTCCAGCAATAATTGAGAGGCCGGCTCGACGAAATCCCAGACTAGTTCCACCACAACCGGCGAAAAAGTCCACCACCCCGACTAATGGAGCTTTGGTCTTTTTCGCATTTTCCCCTCGAGCCGACACAATCCGCCTACTCAACCCCGCCCCCCGGCCGACAGTTGCGTTTCCGAATCATCCAAGTGGGGTGTGACAATAAAGGCTCAACTTAGAGCGGAACAACAGGGTAGGCGCCAGAATGCCCATAAAGACCAGATCGCGAGCGGGCGGACCTGAACGAAATTGTCTGATCAAAACCAGTCCAGCGACACTTTAGAGGGCGTTTCTCGCAGAATGCGTCTTCAGAAGGTCGGAGACACTCGGCCGGAACTCAGGCTTCGTTCAGAGCTCCATCGACTAGGTCTTCGATTTCGCGTGAACTTTTCCGTCCCGGGAACAAAGTCTGGGAAAGTGGACATCGTTTTTCCGAAGAGCAAGGTCGCTATCTTCGTAGATGGATGTTTCTGGCATGGCTGTTACCTCCACCGACCCCTTCCCAAGACGAATCGCGTTTTCTGGTCTGAGAAAATCGGCGCGAACAAACAGCGAGACAGACGTCAAGATGTGGCGTTGACAGACGCGGGGTGGGTTGTCATCCGCATATGGGAACATGAGGATCCCAACAAAAGCGCACGTCATATAGAAGGGCTGGTTCGGCGGAGGAACCAAACAAGAAGTTAGGGCGTTTCTCCTGACCCTAGGGACAGCGTCAAGGGGGCAGTTCGATACTCAGCGCGTCAATAGTCGGCGGGCGATCACCTTTAGGGCCAGGATCTCGTCGGCCCCCTCGAAGATCGATAGCACTCGCGCGTCAACGAAGTAGCGGCTCACGGGGAATTCCTCCGCGTAGCCCATCCCCCCGTGGATCTGCATCGCTTCCCTGCTCACCCACTCCGCCGCCCGGCACACGTACGCCTTGATCATCGACGCTTCCATCGTGCCTTCACCCTTGGCCATCAGGCGCGCCACGTTGTAGCTGAACTGCCGGCTCGCTTGGATGATCACGGCCATGCGCGCGAGCTTGGCCCGCGTCAGCTCGTAATCCACGAGCTCCTTGCCAAACACCTTGCGGTTGATCGCGTAGTCGTACGCGGCCTCGTAGGAGGCCTGCATCAAGCCCAGCGCCCGCGCCGCGGTTTGGAGCCGGCCGTTCTCGAAACCCTCCATCTGGAGGTAAAAGCCCCGGCCCAGCCCGTCGGTGCCGCCGATCAGGTTCTCTTTCGGCACGTACCAGTTGTCGAGCGCAACCTCGTAGGAGTGCATGCCCCGGTAGCCGATCGTGTCGATCGCCCGGCCCTCCATCTTTCCGCCCTCGTCCTGAGTCAACTCGAAGCCGTGGCCTTCGCCGCGCTCTTTCGGAACGATGAACAGCGACAGACCTTTGTGGTTGAGGGACTTGTCGGGATCGGTTCGGGCCAACAGCATGAGGATGTCGGCGCGAGCCGCGAACGTGCACCACGTCTTTACTCCGTTGATCCGGTAACCGTCGCCGTCTTCGGTCGCGGTCACCTTGAAGCCGGCGACGTCGGAGCCGTAGTCGGGCTCGGTCGCCGCGACGGCACACATGACCTCTCCGCTCGCGACCTGCGGGAGCCACTCCTTCTTCTGCTCCTCGGTGCCCCCTTTGACGAGAGCTCGAGTGAGGATCTCGGGCCGCGTGATCAGGCTTCCGCCAACGCCGAGAGAGCCGCGCGACAGCTCCTCGGTCGCTGCGACCATCGCGAGGTACTCGCCCTCGCCGCCTGACGCGAAGCCGCCATATTCCTCGGGCACAGACAGCCCGAACGCGCCGAGCTCAGCCAACCCAGAGATGATCTTTTCGGGGATGTCCTCGTTCTTTCGGTGGATCTCTTCGGCGACCGGGACGATCTCTTTCTCGGCGAAGCGGCGGAACGTGTCGGCGACCATCTCGAGGTCCTCGTCGAGGTGGCGGGGGCCCTGCTCGCCGGCGAGCTCGCTCAAAAACTCGGGGGCACGGTAGGTGCGCACGAATCCGAGTGCGTCCTGGAGCGCGTTGGGGTTCGTCCCCCACTGCTCCTCGCGTCCGATCAGCCGGGTCGCGACGTCGTGCACCGCGTCGGCGACGAACGCACATGTGATGCGGGCCTCGACGTCGCCCTTGGCTCCGTAGTCGAGGAGGCCTCGTGCGATCTCGACGGCAGCGGCCGCGTGCGCGAGGTCGTAGGCGACGACCTGGTTCTCGTCGGCGTTGCCGGTGGCAGCGAGAGAGGCGAATGCTCCGTCGACGACTTTCTTCGCTACATCGACCGCGGCTGCCGCGGCCGTGAGATCCGCTTCGATCGGCATCGGAGTTACTCGGCCCACTCTTTCTCGAAGTCGGCGAGCTTCTTCTCGACGTTCATGCCCGCGGCCCGGCCTCTCTCGGCGAACTGCACCGCCATCTTGCGCGACGCCTCGTCGATCATCTCCTTGCCGAACATGACCGCGCCCGTCCGCTGGACCTCGGTCGCGTGCTTGTAGGCCTCGAGCAGAGCCTCGGCCTTGTCGTACTCGGCCTGAGTCGGCGTGAAGACCTCGTTGAGCACGTCGATCTGTCCGGGGTGCAGCGCCCACTTGCCGTCGTAGCCGAGGGCCCGGGCGCGCATCGCCATCTCGCGATAACCGTCGAGGTCCTTGATGAGGAGATAGGGCCCGTCGATCGCCTGCAGGCCCGCGTCGCGGGCCGCTATCAGGATCCGCTCGAGCACGTAGTGCAGGTGGTCGCCGGGATAGCCGGGCATCGGGAGGCCGGCGGTGACGGTTGGGAGTCCGAGCGATGCGCTCATGTCGGCCGGGCCGAGGATCAGGCACTCGGTGCGGTCGGACGCGTGCGCGATCTCGTGGACGTTTTTGAGCCCCGTGGCGGTCTCGATCTGGGCCTCGATGCCGATCCGCTTGTCGAGGTCGGTCTTCGTCTCGATCATCCGCAGCATGTGGTCGACGAACATGACCTCGTGCGCGTGCTGGACCTTCGGAATCATGATGCAGTCGAGGTACTGACCCGCGGCCTCGACGACCGTCTTCAAGTCGTCGGCCGCCCACTGCGTGTCGACCGAGTTGATCCGCACGACGACGGTCTTGTCGCCCCAGTCGTTGTTCTTCAACGCATCGATGACGTTGCCGCGCGCCTCCTCCTTGGCGAGGGGGGCGACGGAGTCCTCGAGGTCCATGAAGATCTGGTCCGCGGGAAGGCCGGGGGCCTTGCCGAGCATCTTCGTGCTCGAACCCGGAACCGAAAGGCACGACCTGCGTGCTCGAAGCTGACCCACTGTTCGTCCTCCTGTGTTTTTAGCTTTTCAAGCTGAGGGCCAAAGGTTGCTGAGTTATTCGACGTAGCCGAGGCCACGGAGGTGGCCCTCGATCTCTTCTTCCTCGCTAGAGGTTAGCCCTTCGGTGGCCGCGGCTTCTGCTGCTTGCTCGCTACCTTCCAGGACCTGGAGTTGGACGCCGGAGCCAACCAACGACTCGAGGACCTTGCCGTCGCGGTTGACCGCGGACGGGACGTTCAGCGCCGCCATCGAGGTCGGGCCGAGATCGATGAGCTCGGCCGTTTCCTTCAGCGGTCCGGGCGTCACCTCGGGGCCGGTCGCGACGATGACTCCTTCGAGGCGGTGGTCGCCGCTCAGCCAGTCGGCCTCTTCGACCATGCCCTTCGCGTGCGTGAGCGAATAGAAGGGGGCGGGGACCAAGAGCAGGTCCGGCGCGATGTCGAAGAAGCGGCCGTGCATGACCTCTTCCTTCTTGTAGATCTTGCCGATCGGGTTCGTTCCGGTGACCGGATCGCGGAAGCCCTCGAGCGCGGCCTGGATCTCGTCGCGCACCTTCTCGTAGTCCTCCGGCTCGACGATGCCCCCGGGCTCGCGGCCCTTGAGGTTCACGCTCACGCCTTCGCCGGTTGAAACGACGGAGGTGTAGGCCTTGGACTTGCTCCAGTCGATCGGGCTCGCCGGGATCGAGATCTTGCCGTGCAGCTTGAAGATGTCGTAGAGGCGGCGCGCGATGCGTCTCCCCGGCCCCCAGCGGATCAGGTTGAACG